>NZ_JADWYM010000027.1 GCF_022414535.1 Streptomyces sp. MUM 2J | reverse complement strand
AGGAGTCGCGGCTGCGTGAGCGGTGGCTGCGGGCGAACGCGGAGATCACCCACAGCCTGATGTCCGGCAGTGGCCAGGTCGAGGTGCTGGGTCTGATCGCCCGGCGGGCCCGGGAGATCACCGGGGCCGTCCTCGCCCTCGTGGCCATCCCGATGGAGGGCGCCGACGCCCTGACGGTGGAGCTGGCCCTCGGCCCGGAGGCCGAGTCGCTGCGTGGCGTGGTGCTGCCCGTGGACGGAACCCTGGTGGGAGAGGCGTTCGTGCGGGCCGTACCGGTCAGCAGCGCGGACGTCCGCGTGGACGAGCCCGTCACGGCGAGCCCGCCGCGGTCGGGGGGAATCGGCCCGGCCGTGGCCGTCCCGATCGGGTCGGGCGACCGTGTGCGCGGTGTGGTGCTGCTGGCCCGCGGGGACGGGCACAGCCTGTTCACCGAGGAGGAGACGGAACCGCTCCAGGTCTTCGCCGCGCAGGCCGCCGTCGCCATGGAACTGGCCGAACGCCGCCGGGACGCCGAGCAGGTCGTCCTTCTGCAGGACCGTGACCGCATCGCGCGCGACCTGCACGACCTGGCCATCCAGCGGTTGTTCGCCGCCGGAATGACCCTGCAGAGCGCCGGCCGGCTCATCGAGCACGAGGAGGCGGCGCGGCGGGTGCTGCGCGCGGTCGGCGACCTCGACGAGACCATCAAGATCATCCGCTCGACCATCTTCGGCCTGCGCACCCGCGAGGATGTCTCGGCCTCCGGTCTGCGGGCCCGGGTGGCGAAGGCCGTCGGGGACGCCGCACCCGCGCTCGGGTTCGTCCCCGGCCTCCGCATGCAGGGCCTGCTCGACACCGACGTGCCCGAGGAGACCGCCGACGACGTCGTGGCGGTGCTGTCGGAGGCGCTCTCCAACGTCGCCCGGCACGCCCACGCCCGGCGTGCCGACGTCGTCCTGGAGACAGACGGCACGGAGGTGCGGCTCACCGTCGTCGACGACGGGGTGGGCATCCCGCCCGAGGGCCGCCGCAGCGGCCTGCTCAACATGGCCGTGCGGGCGCGGAAGCTCGGCGGCGACCTGGACCTGGACACTCCTCACGGCGGGGGCACCCGACTGGTGTGGCACGCCCCTCTTCGGTAGGCGGAGCGCCCGGCCGACGCACTCCCGCCGGCTCGCCCGCGCGGTTCAGGCGACGCCGCCGGGGGTCTGCGCGCCCTCCGCGCGCAGGCTCAGGTCCGCGGACACGGACACCACGCCGTCCACTCCGCGGCACAGCCGCTCGATCACCGGGACGAGACTGGGCGCGTCCACGTTCCCCTTGAGCGTCACCCTGCCGTCCTGGACGGTGACCACCACGTCCGTCGGCGCGAGATGCAGGGTCCGGGTCAGGACGTCGACGATGATCTCGTCGCGCATCGCCTCGTCCCGGCGCAGGAAGATGCGCAGCAGGTCGGCGCGGCTCACGATGCCCACCAGCGTGTCGGTCTCGTCGACCACCGGAAGACGCTTGACGCGTTCGGCATCCATCAGACGCGCCGCCTCCACGACCGTCCATCCCGGCCGCGCGCACACCGGCGGAGCGCTCATCAGCTCTCCGGCCGTGACACCCTCGGCCCCGGGCTGGTCACCTTCCAGCAGACGCGGCGAGAGCGGCAGCCCGGCCGGATCGGGGTGCGCGGCCACCGTGCGCAGCAGATCGGCCTCCGACACCACCCCGACGGGATGGTCCAGGTCGTCGACCACCGGCAGGGCGGTCACCTCGCTCTCGGCCATCAGCCGGATGATCGTCTTGAAGGGTGCGTCCCGGTGGACCCGGACCACGTCACGGGTCATCAGGTCTCCGACCGTACGGTGCTGCATGACACTTCTCCCTTCGGCCCGTCCCATCGGCTCCGTCCCTCCGGCCCCGTCCGCCGGCTCCCGGCCGGAAGCGACGTGCCGGGTGGGAGAGCGCCCGTGGATGCCGCACTGCCAGCGTGGCAGCGGAGGCCTGTCATCCGCTTGGGGCCAACGCGCAGGACAACGAGCCGTTCGACCCCGACGGGCGGGACCTTCGGCCCGTTCGGTGCCCTCCGCCGCGCGTGATGGTGAGAGGAGGGGGACCAGCGAAGGGAGGCATGATCATGCAGGCTCACGTCGGCGACCGACTGATCGTGGAAAGCCCCGTCACCGGTACGATGCGGCGCGACGGCGAGATCGTCGGCCTGCACCACGAGGACGGCACGCCCCCCTACGACGTCCGCTGGTCGGACACGGGCGAAACCACCCTGGTGTTCCCGGGACCGGACGCCCACATCCAGCACCCCGGCGGGACGCAGGCGGAGTGGACCGCCACGCCGGCCGCGCCCTCGGCCCCGGGGGGCCGCCCGGGCCCCGGCGCTCGCGTCCCACAGCCCGGCGACATCGGCCGGCGTCTGGCCGCGGCCCGCGGCAGGCTGGGCCTCGGCCTGGCGGAGACCGCGCGCCGGGCGCGGATGTCCCCGGACTACCTCGCCTACCTGGAGACCCACGCCGCCGACCCCGGCATGGCGACCCTCGTCCGGCTGGCCGACGCCCTGGGGACGACCTTGATCGAGCTTCAGGGCGCCGACCAGGACCGGCCGCCCGGACAGGGACACGCGCTGCTCCACCCCCGCCTGGAGGATCTGCCCCCGCAGGAGTGCTGGACCCGGCTCTCCACACACGGGGTGGGGCGCGTCGCCGTGACCACCGCGGACGGTCCCGCCGTCCTCCCGGTCAACTACGACGTCGTCGACGGCGCCATCGTCTACCGCACCGCGCCCGGCTCGGCCCTCGCCGCGGTCGTCGGCGAGACGGTCGCCTTCGAGGCCGACCACATCGACGACGCCATGGGCCAGGGCTGGAGCGTGCTCGTCGTCGGCCCCGCCCGGGCCGTCACGGATCCGGACAAGATGACACGGCTGGGGGAGCGGGCGCACAGCGACCCCTGGGCGGGAGGCGAGCGCGGCCTGTGGGTGGAGCTCCGCCCCGAGCGCATCACGGGACGCCGGATCACCTCGGCGGACGAGTGAGCCGACCGGAGGTGCGCAGGACACCCCGGACCGGAGGCGCGGAGAACACCACCCCGTGGGGTGTTCTCCGCGCGGTGTTCTCCGGCCGCACCTTCGTGAGCCCGGGCCGCTGCGGGCCGCCCCGCCGGGGCCGTCAGGCCGAACCCAGGTCGGCGTGCACCTCCGCGACGTCCTCCAGACCCCGGATCTCCGCCAGCAGCCGCTCCGCGGCGGCGCCGGGCAGCCGGCCCCGCAGATCGACCACGCCGGCGTGGACGGCGACATGCACGTCGTCCGCCGCGCCTGGACCCGCGACCACGGTCACCAGACGGCGGACCTCCTTCTCAAGGCCCGAGTCGTCCCGGATGAGCGCCTGGAGCAGCGCGGTGCGGTCGACCGTTCCCACCAGGCGCCCCTGATGGTCCGTGACCGGTACGCGCTTCAGCCGTGACAACGCCACCAGCCACGCCGCCTCCGCGGCGGTCGCACCGGGCAGTACGGTGATCGCGGGGCTGGTCATCAGCGCCTCGGCCGTGTCCCCGCTCGCCTTCTCCAGGATCCGGTGCCCCCTGATGCGCCGCATCGCACCGGGACGCTCCTGCGACGCCTCGACGGCCGCCTTGGCGAGCAGGTCGGACTCCGACACCACGCCGAGCACGCGGTCGTCCTCGTCGACCACGGCGACGGACCCGGTCCGTTCCCTCGCCAGCACCCGTGCGACCTCCTGGAAGGCAAGGTCCCAGGCGACCGAAGGTGCCGGGACCTGCATGACGTCGCGGACCAGCACGGGCGCCCCCGCAGGTCCCAGATCCGGTGCCGGGGGCGGTCCACCCGGCGCGGGTTCCGCGGCCCGCTCGGGCGGCCCGGCGGCCGCGTGCCCCCCGGGGGCTCTGGCCGCCGTCTGCCGCGACGACAGGGCCGACATCGCGCTCAGATAGCGCAGCAGCAGATCCTCGTGCGGCTCTCCGGACGGGCGTGGCCGCCTGCCCGGTCCGCCGTGCCGTGCCTCGGACGCGGCGGAGTGGCTCTCGCGCTCGTTCACAGCAGCCTCCCGTGGTCGTCGCCGTCCCTCCCCACCACCCTCCGCCGACCGGGCGCCGCGGCGTAGGGCCGGACGGTCCACACGTCGGCCGCGGCACGGCCGGCGCAACCGCCGGACGGCCGTGCGGCCCGCCGGGCCGCGGACCTCGCCCGCCGCCCGGGCGCGGCTCCCGGTCAGTGCGCGTGGTGCCGGCGGTGCCCCTCGTGCCGCACGACGACCACCGGGCAGGGCGCGTGCTGGGCGCAGCGGTGGCTGACCGAGCCGAGCATGGCCCGTGCGAAGCCGCCCCGTCCACGGTGGCCCACGACGAGCAGCTCGGCTCCCTCCGAGGCCTTGATCAGCACCTCCGAGGGATCGCCCTCGATCAGGTGCTCCCGTACGGCGGCGGGAGGTCCCGAGGGGAACACCGCGTGGAGTTCCGCCGCGAAGCGTTCCCGGGCCTGTTCCAGGTCGAGTTCCGGATCGATCGCCGGTCCGGCCCAGCCTGCCTCCGACGGGGTGTCCCAGGCGTGCACGGCCTCCACGACACCACCGACGTCCCGGGCGTACCGTGCCGCCCACTGCAGTGCCTCGTACGACGAAGGGGATCCGTCCACACCCACGACCACCCGGCGCTCCGGCTCAGTGGATTCCATGGTCACCTCACTCGGCAGAAGCAGTCCCCGCCTCCACGCTGCCCGCCTCCGGCCCCCGACGCCAGCCGGGGCGTGCCGCAGGCGTCGACGGCACCGCAATGGGGCCCACCAGGCTGGTCGGGGGGCCGACCGGCCCAAGCGGATTCCGGGCCCGGCGCACAGGCTGGAGCTGCGGGCCCTGCCGGTGCCCGGATCCGGCCCGCACGCGGACGCCCGCGACCGGGGTCCGCCCCAGCGCAAGAGGGCGAGGTAACGGAATGAAAGGCTACGTCTTCCACGGCCCCGGAGAAGCCGCCTGGGAGGAGGTCCCCGACCCCGACGTCATGGAGCCGGGCGACGCGATCGTACGGGTCGACGCCGTGACGATCTGCGGCACGGATCTGCACATCCTGGGGGGCGACGTCCCCGACGTGCGGCCCGGGACGGTACTGGGGCACGAGGCGGTCGGCGAGATCGTCGAGATCGGCGCGGACGTGCGCAGCGTGCGGCCGGGGGACCGGGTCCTGGTCTCCTGCATCAGCGCCTGCGGACGGTGCTCCTACTGCCGTGAGGGTGTCTACGGCCAGTGCCGGGGCGGTGGGGGCTGGATCCTCGGGCACACCGTCGACGGCACCCAGGCCGAGTACGTGCGGGTGCCCCACGCGGACCTCTCCGTGCACCCCCTGCCCGCCGCGGTCGCCGACGAGGACGCCGTACTGCTGGCCGACATCTTCCCGACCGCCTACGAGGTGGGTGTGCTCAACGGCAGGGTCCGCCCCGGCGACACCGTCGTCGTGGTCGGAGCCGGGCCCGTGGGCCTGGCCGCCGTCGCGACGGCCCGGCTGTTCGCGCCGGAGCGGATCGTCGCCGTGGACGTGGCCACCGCCCGCCTGGAGGCAGCCCGCAAGCTCGGCGCCGAGGCCGTGGCGGACGCCCGGGAGACCCCCGAGCAGCTGATCGCGGACCTCACCGACGGGCTCGGCGCGGACGTGGTCATCGAGGCCGTGGGGCTGCCGGAGACCTTCGAGATGTGCATGCGCATGGTGCGGCCCGGCGGGCGTGTGGCCAACGTCGGCGTGCACGGCAGGCCGGCGACACTGCGCCTGGACGAGCTCTGGAGCAGGAACATCACCCTGACCACCGGCCTGGTCGACACCCGCACCACGCCCACCCTGCTCCGGATGGCCGCGGCGGACCGGCTTCCCACAGCCCAGCTGGTGACCCACACCTTCCCGATGGAGCGGATGCAGGAGGCCTACGACGTCTTCGCCGGCGCCGCCGAGACGGGAGCGCTGAAGGTCGTGCTGGGCGGTCCGCAACGTGAGGTCGTCCCCGTGGGCGAAGCCTGACGGTCCCGAACACACCGAGCAGTTGGGAGGGCGTCATGCCCGGTTCTCCGTACACCGTGAGCGATGTCATGACCCGCACCGTGGTCGCCCTGGCCGGCGGGGCGGAGTTCAAGGAGATCGTCAGGACCATCGAGGAGTGGGGTGTCAGCGCCCTGCCCGTGCTGGACGCGCGCAGCCGGGTGGTCGGCGTCGTCTCGGAGGCGGACCTGCTGCGCAAGGAGGAGTTCCGTGACACCGCGCCGTCCGGTCCGCCGGGCGCCCCCGGCCCACTGGGCCGGGAGAAGGCGGAGGGTGTGACGGCGCAGGACCTGATGACCTCGCCCGCCGTCACCGTCCACCCGGACGCGACCCTCGCCCGTGCGGCGCGCCTGATGGCCCACCGCGGGGTCAAGCGGCTGCCGGTGGTCGACGACGGCGGTGTGCTCAAGGGCATCGTCAGCCGGTCCGACCTGCTCCGGGTGTTCCTCCGGTCCGACGAGGACATCGCCGAGGAGATCCGCCGCGAGGTCGTCGTCGGGCGGTTCCCCGAGCAGGTCGACGCGGTCCGGGTCGACGTCCACGAGGGGGTCGTCACCCTCACCGGCCGCGTCAGCGACACCTCCGTGGTGCCGCTGGCGGTGTGGCTGGTGCGCTCGGTCGAGGGTGTGGTGGACGTGCACTGCGCGCTCGCCGGGCCCCGCCATCGTCCGGCTCTCGAACCGGACCTCCTGCCGCCCGGCGACGCCCGGGGAGCGCCGGGCCCGCACCGGGCACCGTGAGGAGTGCGACGGCACCGGCGGCGCACGGGTGCCCACGAGGGCCGGCCGGTCCCGGACGGGGCCGGCCGGCCCTGGCACGGCACGGGGCGGAGAGGGACGATGGAAGTGCGAGGAGAGGAGGCCGAGATGACCAGCGTGCTGGAGCGGCTGCCGGGTTGGCCGACACTCCCGGACCTGTTCGGCTGGGTCGAGTCGGGACTCCCGGGGACGCACGTTCCCGGGTTGCACGGCATCCGGATCGAGGAGCACATCGCTGACGGTGCGTACGTCGTACGGGCCGAACTCCCGGGCATCGACCCGGAGAAGGACGTCGACATCACCGTCGATGAGGGGATCCTGACACTGCGTGCCGAACGCAGTGAGGAGACCACGGAGAAGCACCGCACGGAGTTCCACTACGGCACCTTCGTCCGCTCGGTGCGGCTGCCCGCCGGCGCCAAGGGCGAAGAGGCGAGTGCCGAGTACAGGGACGGCGTGCTGACGGTCACGGTTCCGGTCCCGGAGGAGCAGCAGACGGAGGCCAGGACCATCAAGGTGCGGCACGCCTGAGCGGACGGCGTAGCCGCGTCGCATCGGTGCGCGGCCGGTGGACCCACCGGCCGCGCACTTTGCCCGCGCCCGCCCGCAGTCCGTCGCGTTCCGCTTTCCCCGCGCGACGTTCCTGTGGGCGTGTACGGGATCGCACCGCACCCCTGGCATCTGCCGGCGACCCCGTCGGAATCGGGGCGTGAGCCGGAGCCTTGACCAGGAAGGCCGGGAGGGGACGGGAGCCCGGACGGTGGACGGAGCCCCGGGACCCCGTCCGCGCCGGGAGCCGCGACCGCGTCCGGAGCCGGTACGGCCGCCGGGATGGGCGGATGCCAGGAGCCGGATGCCGGGAGCCGGATGCCGGGGCTCCCGGCTCACCGGCCGGAGCCGTCCCCCGCGCCGGGCCGGCCGGCCGAGGACCGTGCGCCGTCGGAGCCGCCGTGCAACTCCTCGGCGATCCCGTCCGCCCATGCCTCGACGGCAGCCCAGTCGCGGTGGTCCCCGAACCGTCCGCCCGCCAGACGGAAGAACAGGCGCCCGCCGCGCGGCAACTGGTCCGCCGCGACCACACCGGAGAAGAGGCGATGTTCCCGGTACACCGGTCCGGCGGGCAGGGCCTGCTCGATCACCCCCGCCTCCGGGTACGCCAGGCGCCGCCAGGGGCCCCGCAGGGCACCCGGCATCCCGACGCTGAACACCCACACGGGTCGCGGTACGAGCACGTCCAGGTTCTCCCGGACGAAGCCCGCCGCCGAGGGCAGCCACCGCTGCTCGTGCACCGCACTGCCGAGAACGAACGCCCGGTAGGCGTCGGCGTCCTCCACCTCGGCCATCGGCCGGGCCTCCGTCGCCCACCCCCGCCCACCCAGCACCTCGGCGATCCGTTCGGCGATCTCACGCGTCGAGCCGTGTACGGACGCGTGTCCCACCAGGACGTCCATGACCTCACCCCGCTTCCCTGCTGCCGCTCGGTGCCGGGCTCAGGGCGCCGGGGCCGGCTCGTCCGGGCCCTGGTCGAGCCGGAACGGCGGGTAGACGTCGGTGAGCAGCGCGGCATAGGCGGCCACCCGCAGCACCCACCGGTTCAGGCCGATCACCAGGTCGAACAGCCCACGCGGATAGACACTTCTCGCGGCCAGCGAGACGCCCGCGAAGAGGGTGAGCAGGCCGATGAGACCGCCCTCGTACCAGCCCGCGCGCACGCCGCCCGCGAGGAACGCCACGACCAGGTACTGCGGGATGGCCAGCAGCCACCACTTCACCAGGACGAGGCCGCGGGAGAGCTGCTCCGGGTACTCCAGCTGCCAGCGGGCCGGGTAGTCGGGAACGTCGGCGAGCGTGAACGGCGGGTACCGGTCGGTGCCCAGGGCGCCGTACGCGTAGTAGGCCACACGCCAGGTCCAGCGCAGGACACCGGTGCTGAAGTCGAACAGCGGGCGCGGGTAGCGGCCGGTGAACAGGATCGCGAAGAACGCCACCACGCTCGTGACCGCGAACGCCACCCACAGGAAGAACAGGACGACGTAGTGCGGAAGGGCGAGCAGCCACTTCACCAGCCACAGCCAGCGGGACAGCGGCTCGTCCAGGACGGCGGTCAGCCGCGCGGGATGGGGCGGCGGCACCGCGTCGGACGGCGAGGGAGGCATGATGTTCGTGCTCATGGAACCGGTCCCTTCGGATTCCGGCCGCGGCCGCAAGCGGTGCGCTCACGGCCGCGGCCTCCGCCTTTCCTCCAGCGTCCGCCGAAGCGGCCCCCGGGCCCATGGGCTGAGCGGGGCAGACGCCGGGCCGAGTGGCCCCTGAGGGTGCCCGTCAGGCCTGGGCCGGTCCCGCCGGGGTGACGCCGGCGTCGGCGGCCACGTCGCGCGGCCGCAGGGCGAGATCCTCCCGGGCCCGCCCCTGCACACCGCACCGGTGCCGATCGGCCCCCTCGGCGCCCGCACGTCCCGTCAGCGCCGGACGGTCAGCGGGACGGTGTCCACGGTCACGGGACGGCCGTCCGCCGGGGAGTCGAAGTACGCCGTCAGCAGCCCCGGCCCGCTGCTCCGGGGCTTGCAGGGAAACGTCACGTCGAAGGTGCCGCGGGTACCGGTGCCGGAGGTCGCCTGGACCTGCACGTCGGCGGCGGTGCGGCCGGTGACGTCGGTGACCTTCAGCCGGAACACCGCCTCGAAGGTGTCGGCGCTGCCCCGCACCCGCAGCGGAGAGCGGACGGTGTCGCCGGGCAGGGGGGACTCCACCAGGACCGCCGGGGTGACGCCCTCGAAGTCCGCCCGGCCCACCGGCCGGTCGAGGACGGTGCCCACCCCGCCGAAGTCCTTCACCGGCGTGCCGTCGAGGGCGAAACGCACCTTGTCGACGGAGGGGAACCGGGTCACCGTGAACACGATCTGGGCGAGACGCTCCCGCAGGGAGAGGCTGCCGCCGCCGTCGTCGTACCGCCCCGACAGGTCCACGGTGGCGATCCGGTCGTGGATCACCAGGGACCTCAGGATCGTCCCGGACGGGATGGCCGTGCTCCGGTCGTGCGCCCGTTCGGCACCGTTCGGGCCGGCCAGCAGCGCGCGGACCGCGCCGGCGGCGGTGCCCGGAGCGGTCACGGTACGCGGGACGGGCGAGACGAACTCTCCGTGCAGGAAGTACACCGCCGTGCGGACACTACGGGCCCCGCCGCCCGTGGACGGGCCGGTCGGTGTGCCCGGCACTCCCGCGGTGCCGGTGGGCGTCGCGGGCGTACCCGAGGCGCCTCCCGGTGTCCTCCCGGCCGTCGGGGAGTCCGACGGCCGGCCGCCGGTACCGGGCGCCGGAGACCTCCCCGCGGTGTCGCACGCGACGACGACGGCCAGCGGCAGCACCAGTGCGGCGGTGCACCTCCACGGGCGGCGCCCGCGCGGGCGGGGGGCCGGGGTTCCACTGCCCATGGCGACCTCCTCCCACATCACCAGAGAAGCACCGCCGAGGGCGGCCCGCCAGGGACCGCGCGGCGCCGAACGCGGTGGCCGCACGGGCTCTTCCCCTGCCCCCCGCCCCACGGCCGGCCGAGGTCGCCCGGGACCAACGGTGCTGACGGTGGGTCAGGTCCGGTCGGTCGTGGTGAGTCGGTGCCGCAACGCCAGGGACGCGGCGGTGAGGAGCGCCACCGCGAAGCCGAGGAGGACGAGGAGATCGGTCAGGATCGCGCCCGGACCACCGCCCCGGGACAGCAGCTCCGTCCACGCGTCGACGGCCCAGGCGTGCGGAGCCGCATGTCCCGCCGTCCTCAGCCAGCCCGGGACCAGCGCCAGCGGCCACATGCAGCCGCCGAGCATGCCCAGGGTGATGCCGAGCGCCGGGCCGAGGGCGTGCACCTGCTCCGGCGTCCGGAACAACGCACCCGCCAGCACCCCGGCACCGGTTCCGACCAGCGCCCACACGGCCACCAGGGCCGCGGCGGCGAGCGGATCGCCCCAGGACACGCCGAACGCGAGGGCGCCGATGCCCACGATCAGCACCGACTGCACCAGGGCCAGCAGCAGATAGGCCGCCGTCTCGCCGAGCACCAGGGCGCGGGACGGGACGGGAGCGGCCAGCACCCGGGTGTACACCCCCGTGCGCCGGGTCTGCACGATGGCGGCACCGCCCGCCAGCGCGTTCACGAAGACGAACAGCACCAGCATCGTCGGGGTGCTGTAGCTGTAGCCGAGAGGCAGGAACTCGCTGACGCCGTCGACGGTCTCGGTGCGCACGGCGATGGGGGACCAGGCCCGTTCGGCGCCCCGGGCCAGGTCCAGGTCCGTCTCGAAGGTGCCGCCCGCCTCCTGTGCCGCGAAGCGGGCCGCCTGGAGCTTCGCCGCGTGACCGGCGACCACCGCCGACACGGTCGACACCGCGGAGTGTCCTGCGTTTCCCGACGGCTCCACGAGCACCGGCACCGTGACGGACCGTCCCGAGCGCACGTCCTCGTCCAGATCCGCCGGCATCACCACCACGGCGTCCAGCTCGGCCCGGCGCAGCGCGTTCCGCGCGTCCTCCGCACTGCGGAACACTCTCGTGCGCAGCCCGGTGCCGGACCGCAGGTCCGCAACGAGCTCGCGGGCGACGGGGCCCTGCCGGGGCGCGGGCACGATGCCCACCCGGAACCGGTCGAAGCCGTTCACCGTGATCCCGATGACGACGATGATGGCGACCGGCAGCAGCACCATGAAGAACAGGGCCGTCCGGTCGCGCAGCGCCCGCAGTACGGTGGCCCGTGCCACGGCGAGAGCGGTCATGGTCTCCTCCTCAGCCGGAGCAGCAGGACCGTCACCACGGTCACGGCCGCGCAGAAGCCGGCGATGCCGAGCAGGGGCGTGCCGAACGCCGCCCAGCCCCGCACCCCGGTACCCAGATCGGTGAACCCGCGCAGCGCCCATCCGTTGGGGGTGAACAGCGCCAGGCGGTGCATGAACGACGTGCCGGAGGCGAAGACGAAGTTGCCGCCTGCCAGTACCAGTCCGAACACCACGACCGACGCCAGTCCCTCGGCCTGCCGTTCGGTCCGGGCGGCCGCGATCACCAGGGCGGTCAGACAGACCACGGTGACCGCCATGCCCAGTCCGAGGACGGCCACGCCCACCGGGTCCGCCCAGCTGGCCCCGAAGGCCAGCCAGGAGACGAGCGTGACGGTGGCGAGCCCGGCCAGGCTGTAGCCGAACGTGGACAGCGACTTGCCGAGCAGCAGCGCACCCCGGCCCACCGGGGCCGCCGCGATCCGGTCCAGGGTTCCCTGCTGCTGCTCCGCGAAGTAGCCGCGCGCCCCGAAACCGACCGTGAACAGCACGAAGAAGATGCCCATGCTGGGTCCGAAATAGCTGATGACCTCCAGCGGGTCGTCGGCCATGCCCTCCGGCTCCACCTGCTCCGGCAGGCGCAGCAGCGCCGCCCGCGCGGCGAGTCGGGGGACGTCCTGCCGCGGCGCACCCGCCGCCACCGCCGTGGCGACCGACAACCGGTCGGCGTTGACCTGCGCCACGTACGACTCGGCGACGGCGCGCGCGAGTTGCGCCTCCAGCCCGTGGTCGACGCTGTCCAGGACGACGACGGGGGAGGGGCTATTGCCGCTCAGCGCCCGGGTGAACCCGGCCGGGAGGACGATCGCGGCGTGGGCGCGCCCGGCATCCACCTCCCGGCGCGCGGTCGCCGCGTCGGCGTACTCCCGCACGCGCACGGTGCCGCGCAGTTCGGGGCCGGTGAGGACCCGGGTGAGTCCGGCGGCGGCCGGCCCGTGGTCCAGATCCACGACACCGATGTCGGCACGGAACTGCGTGTCGCCGCCGAACGCCAGGGCCATCAGGCCCGCGATCAGCACCGGTGCCACGAACACGATCACCCAGGCCGACCGGTCCCGCAGACGCTGCCGCAGGTCCTTGGCCGCGATGGACAGAACGACGCGCACGGCGGCTCACTCCCTCAGGGCGGTGCCGGTCAGGTGCAGGAAGACCGTCTCCAGATCGGGCTCGTCGATCTCGACGCTCCTGACGTGGACACCTTGCCGGTGCGCCAGGTCGAGCAGTTCCGGCAGCAGACTGCGCGCGTCCTTGACGACCACCTCCACCACGTCGCCCCGCTCCCCGCCGCGCGCCGCGCCCTCGACGCGCGCGAAGCCGCGGCAGGCCCTCGCGAAGGCCGTGAGGTCGCCGACGGCGGTGAGCCGCACCCGATCGCGCTCGGCGACCAGCGACACCAGCTCACGCGGGCTGCCCTCGGCGATCAGCCGCCCCCGGTCGATGATGCCGACCCGGTCGCACAGCCGCTCCGCCTCCTCCATGTAGTGCGTGGTGTAGAGAACGGCCATGCCCTGCTCGCCGAAGCGCGTGACGCTCTCCAGGATGGCGTGCCGGCTCTGCGGATCGACCCCGACCGTCGGTTCGTCCAGGACCAGCAGGGTCGGCGCGTGCACCAGCCCGGCGCCGATGTTGAGGCGCCGTCGCATGCCGCCGGACAGGGAGTCCACCCGGTCCCGGGCGCGGGCGGTGAGGCCGACCAGGTCCAGTACCTCCGCCACCCGGGCCTCCAGACGGCGGCGCGGCAGCCGGTACAGCCGGCCGAAGAAGCGCAGGTTCTCCCGGACGCTCAGGTCCGGGTACAGGGCGACCTCCTGGGGCACGAACCCGATGAGCCGCTTCGCCGGTCCGGCGGCCGTGCTCACCGGAAGACCCGCGACCCGTACCGTGCCCGCGTCGGGCCGCAGCAGCCCGCACACGATGCGGATGGCGGTTGTCTTGCCCGCGCCGTTCGGCCCGAGCAGGCCGTAGGTCTCGCCCGGCGCGATGTGCAGGCCGACGTCGTCGACGGCGGTGCGATCGCCGAACCGCCGGACCAGGTGCGCGCAGTCGAGCACCGGCTGCTCCGCCGCATCGTTCATGACATCCCCTCGACGGGCCGCCGGACGAGCCCGCGGACTCACGGAAGGTTCCCGCCCATGAGCCTGGTCGGCGCCCACTCGCCTGCACAGGGCCCGCCCGGGCCCGGTCCCTGGGCCGTCCGGCCCGTGCCCACCGCACCGGCGAGGGGGCGCGCCCGCCGTGCCCGCGCCCGCCGTGCCCGCGGCCGTCGCCGCACTCCCCGCCGGACGGTCACCCCCCGGATGGTCACCCCGATTCGGGCGCCGCACCCGGAGGGGACCGGAACGCCCATGCCGTCGTGCCGTGCCCAAGCCGCCACGCCGCACCGCGCGTTACGGTCTCCGTCCCCGCCCCGCTCAGTCCGGCCGGGGCCGAGTCCACCGGCGGTACGCCGTCACGGCGGTCGGCAGGGTCGGGAAGATCAGGTCCGTGCCGACCGTGTCCGCCAGGCCGTAGGCCACCAGGTCGTCGAGGAGGTCCTGCTTGACCCGGGCCAGGGCGAACACGATGCCGCGGCCGGTGAGTTCGAGGCGCAGCGCGTCCACGGCGTCCAGGGCGGTGATGTCGACCTCCACGTTGGCCTCCATGTTCAGCAGGAACCAGCGCACGGGTTCGGTCTGCTCCGCCACGGCCGCCAGGGCCCGCCGCCGGAAGTCCTCCGCGTTGGCGAAGAACAGCGGCGAGTCGTACCGGTACACCAGCAGGCCCGGGATCGTCCGGGCCTGCGGATAGTCGTCGACGTCGTGCATGCCCGCCACCCCCGGCACCAGCCCCTCGACCGCGTCGTGCGGGCGGGCCACCCGCAGCAGCAGCTCGGCCACGGACAGGCCGACCGCCACCAGCACGCCGTACAGGACGTCCAGGGCGAGCACGCCGGCCAGGCAGCCGAGCGCGAGGAGCAGTTCGCGGCGCCGGAAGTCGGCCAGCCGCCGGAACCCGGCGAAGTCCACCATGCGTACCGCCGCGTACACCACGATCGCGCCGAGCACAGCGGCGGGGGTGCGGGCCAGCAGCCCGCCCAGCGCGAGCAGCACGGCGAGCACCGCCGCGCCGGCGACCAGAGAGTACCCCTGGCTGCGGGCCCCGGTCGAGCAGGCGAGGGCGGTGCGGCTGGCGCTGCTGCTGACGGGGAAGCCGTGCAGCAGCGCGGATCCGAGGTTCGCCGTGCCCAGGGCCGTGAACTCCTGGTCGGCGTCGAGCTCCGGCCCCTCACCGGCGGGCCCGGCGAACGCCCGCCCGGTGAAGATGCAGTCGGTGTACGCCACGAGCAGGACACCGAGCGCGGGCAGCACCAGCCGCGGCAGCTCGCCCGGATCCGGCACCGCGACGCCGGGCAGTCCCGTCGGTACCGCGCCGATCACCCGGACGCCGTACCGCTCGTCCAGGTTGAACACCACCGTGGCCGCGGTGCACAGCACCACCGCGAGCAGTGGACCGGGCAGCGCCCGCGGATACCGGGCCACCGCGAACAGGAACGCGAGCGCGGCGGCGGACAGCACGACCGTCGCCGCGTCGGCGCCGGACAGGCCGCGCACGAAGGACCACAGCTTGGGGAGGAACCCGTCGCCCGAGGTGCCGACTCCGGTCAGGTTCGGCAGCTGGTCCACCGTCATGATCAGCGCCACGCCAGCGAGATAGCCGGTCAGGACCGGGCGGGAGAGCAGATCCGCGAGGAACCCCAGCCGCACCGCCCGCGCCGCCAGGCACAGCAGACCGACCGTCCCCGCGAGGGCCGCGGCCAGCGCGGCGTAGCGGCCTGGATCCCCTGCCGCGAGCGGAGCGACCACGGTCGCCGTCATCAGGGCGGTCGTCGACTCCGGCCCCACCGACAGCAGCCGCGAGGATCCGAACAGGGCGTACAGCCCGAGCGCGGGCAGGATCGCCCACAGCCCCGCCACCGGCGGAAGCCCGGCCACACCCGCGTACGCCATCACCTGCGGCACCAGGTACGCGGCCACCGTGACACCGGCCAGCAGATCAGCCTTCAGCCACTGCCTGCGGTAGCCGGCGAGGGTGGCGAGACCGGGGACGGCGCGCAGCACCGCAGCGGGGGCACGGGTGCGCGCCCGCCGCCACAGCCGGCCGGCACCGGGCAGGGGGCGGCGCCCCGTGTGTCCACCCGCCGTGCCCCGGTGCATCAGCCGCCCTCCGCCGTCGGCCTCCAGGATGCGCCGGGCCCGTCCGGCGGACCGTAGGGCCGATCGGTCCCGGCCCGACCCCGGTCAGCCCATGGGACCGGAGGCTGATCCGTCGGATGCTCGGAACGTCGGGAGACGCGCAGGCCGCAGGCCCGGAGGAGACCACCATGACGCACCACGTGCTCGAACGGCCCCCCGTCCACGCGCTGCTCGCGGACGGCACCACCGTGTGCATCCGGACCGTTCGGCCCGAGGACCACGGGCGGCTGCGGGCGCTGTACGACGCGATGTCCGCGGACAACCTGCGGCTGCGGTTCTTCAGCATCAGCCGGCGGTCCGGCCTCCGCGCCGCCGACCGGGCCTGCGCCCCGGCCCGGCCGGGCTACCGCGCCCTCCTCGCCGAGACACAGGGACGGGTGGTCGGCCTCGCCGAGTACGACACCGGCGGCAAGGGCGACACGGCCGACATCTCCGTCGCGGTCGCCGACGGCCTGCACCACCGCGGCGTCGGCACCCTCCTCGTCGAGCACCTGGTCTCCGCGGCGCGCACCGAGGGCGTCACCGCGTTCACCGCCGACGCCCTGAGCGAGAACCGCGACATCCTGCGGCTCTTCGCCGACCTCGGTCTGCGGACCGCCCGCCACTTCGACGGCCCCGAGGTCCACTGCACCATCCGGCTGGACGAGGACGACACCTACCTGTCGGCCGTGGAGGCGCGGGGCCGGGCCGCCGACGTGGCCAGCCTGCGGCCCCTGCTGCGGCCGGACGGCGTGGCCGTCGTCGGCGCCGGGCGCAAGCCCGGGTCGGTGGGCCGGGCCGTCCTGCACCACCTGAAGGCCGGCGGCTTCACCCGGCGGCTGTACGCCGTCAACCCCGCCGCGACCTCGATCCTCGACGTGCCCTGCTTCCCGTCCGTCGGCGCGCTGCCCCGGACACCCGACCTGGCCGTCCTCGCCGTGCCCGCAGCCGCCGTGCCGGCCACCGCCGAGGAATGCGGCACGGCGGGCGTGCGGGCCCTGCTCGTCGTCACCGCCGGGCTCGACGCCGAGCAGACGCAGGCCCTCCTGACCGCCTGCCGCACCCACGGCATGCGCCTGGTCGGCCCCAACTGCCTCGGCATCGCCCACACCGACCCCGAGCTGCGCCTCGACGCCACGTTCGCCGCCGGCCACCCGCGCCCCGGCACCGCCGGCGTCGCCGTGCAGTCCGGTGGCGTCGGCATCGCGCTGCTCGACGGCCTGTCCCGGCTCGGTGTCGGTGTCTCCTCCTTCGTCTCCCTCGGCGACAAGTACGACGTCAGCGGCAACGACATGCTCCAGTGGTGGGAGAGCGACGGCCGCACCGACCTGGCGCTGCTCCACCTGGAGTCCTTCGGCAACCCGCGCGCCTTCTCCCGCACCGCGCGGCGTGTGACGCGCCGCATGCCCGTGCTGACCGTCGACGCCGGCCGCACCGACGCCGGCCGCCGGGCCGCCGCCTCCCACACCGCGGCCGCCGCCACCCGGACCATGACCCGGCAGGCGCTGTTCACCCAGGCCGGCATCACCGCCACCCGCTCCGTCGGCGAGCTGCTGGAGACCGCCGCCCTGCTGCACACCCAGCCGCTCCCCGCCGGCACCCGCGTCGCCGTGGTGACGAACGCGGGCGGCGTCGGCGTCCTGACCGCCGACGCCTGCGCCGAGGCAGGACTCGTCCTGCCCCCGTTCGGCACGGAGGCGGCGGACGCCCTGCACGCCGTGCTGCCCACCGCAGCCACCGCCGGCAACCCGGTGGACGCCACGGCCTCGGTCACCGAGGAACAGCTCGCGCGGTGCGTGGACCGGCTGACGGAGCACGGCGGCGTCGACGCCGTCGTCGTCGCCCTGGTCCCCACCGCCGTCGCCGCCGCCACGGGGGACGACCTGGTGCGCGCGGTCACCCGGGCCCGCCGGGCCCGCCCGGTCGCCCTCGTACGGCTGGAACAGGGCGTCCCGGTGACGCTGCTGCCCGCCGGGGGCGGCGGATCCGTCCCCTCGTACGCCGAACCACAGGCGGCGGCCCGGGCCCTGGCCCACGCGGCGCGCCGCGCGGCCTGGCTGAGCCGCCCGGCCGGCACCGTGCCGGACGTGTCCGGCATCGACACCGCCCGCGCCCACGCCCTCGCCGAGACCTACCTCGAAGCCCATCCGGACGGCGGCTGGCTCGACCCGGGCACGTGCGCCGAACTCCTCGACGCCTACGGCATCCCGCAGATCCCCTGGGCGTTCGCCGACACCGAGGACGACGCCGTGCGGGCCGCCCGGCGGCTGCGTGGCGCGGACGGCCGGGTGGTCATGAAGGCGCACTGGCCGGGCCTGGTGCACAAGAGCGAGGCGCACGCCGTCCACCTCGACCTGCAGGGCGACGCCCAGGTGCGGGCCGCCTTCCGGGACTTCGAGACCCGCTTCGACGGGCTGCTGACCGGCGTGGTGATCCAGCCGCTCGCCGCTCGCGGCACCGAGCTGTTCGCCGGTGTCGTCCAGGACGAGGTCTTCGGGCCGCTCGTCCTGTTCGGCCTCGGCGGCACGGCCACCGAGGTGCTCGCCGACCATGCCGCCCGGCTCGCCCCGCTCACCGATCAGGACGTGCACGACCTGATCACCTCCCCGCGCTGCGCGCCGCTGCTCTTCGGCGCGCACGGCAGCGGGCCCGCCGACCTCGCCGGGCTGGAACAGGTGCTGCTGCGCCTGTCGCGCATGGCGAGCGACCTGCCGCAACTGGCGGAGGCCGACTTCAACCCGGTCCTCGCCAAGCCCGGCGCGGTCACCGTGCTCGACGCCAGGCTGCGGCTGCTGCCGCGCCGGGCCCAGGACCCCTATCTGCGCCGGCTCCGCCAGCCGGTCTAGGCAGCCCCCAGGAGGAACCGTGAAACACGACAAGGTCGGCTCCGTGATGACCACGGACGTGGTACGCGCCGACTACGGAACCCCGTTCAAGGAGGTCGCCCGGCTGCTGGCGGACCACCGGATCAGTGGGCTGCCCGTGGTGGACGAGGACGACCAGGTGATCGGAGTGATCTCCGAGACCGATCTGATGATCCACCAGGCCGCGGTCCCCGACCCCTTCCAGCCCGAACCCCACCACCGTCTGGCCGCTCTCACGTCCGCGGGGCGCCGCCGGAGCACCAAGGCCGCGGCCCGTACCGCCGGTCAGCTGATGAGCGAGCCCCCGGTCACCGTGCACGCCTCCGACACCATCGTCGAGGCCGCGCGGACCATGGCCCAGCGGCATGTCGAGCGGCTTCCGGTGCTCGACGAGGAGGAGCGGCTGGTCGGCATCGTCACCCGGCGTGACCTGTTGCAGGTCTTCCTGCGGCCGGACGCGGACATCCGCGACGAGGTGATCGAGGAGGTCCTCGTCGGCACGCTGTGGCTGGCGCCGCGCAGCGTCGACGTCTCCGTCACCGAGGGCGTGGTCACGCTCTCCGGCCGGCTGGAACGCCGCAGCGAGACGGAGATCGCCGTTTCCATGACCCGGCAGATCGACGGCGTGGTCGGCGTCGTCGGCGACCTCACCTGGAACCTGGACGACAGCCGGCTCCAGCCCGAGGCCCAGGCCCTGCACGGGGTGGCCGACGACTGGCTGCGCAAACTGTGAGAGGAGACGGATCGCCATGACCGCGAACGTGCTGGTCGCCTACGGATCGACCAACGGGTCGACGGCGGAGATCGCCGAGACCGTCGCCGAGGTGCTGCGCAAGGAGGGCCTGACGGCCGAGGCACGCCCGGCCGGTTCCGTGCGCGACGTGGAACCCTACGACGCCGTCGTGGTCGGCGGCGGGCTGTACGCCAGCCGCTGGCACCGCGACGCCCGCCGCTTCGTGCGGCGCCACGGCGAGGCGCTGTCCCGGCGCCCGCTGTGGCTCTTCAGCAGTGGCCCGCTCGACGCCTCGGCCGGCGAGCGGGACATCCCCCCGGTGCCCGGCGTGCAGAAGACCATGGACCGGCTGGAGGCCCGGGACCACGTCACCTTCGGCGGCTGCCTGGAGGAGGGCGCCAAGGGCTGGGTCGCCCGGATGATCGTGCGCAACGGAAAGGGCGGCGACTTCCGTGATTTCGGGCAGATCAAGGCGTGGGCGGCCGGGATCGGCCACGAACTGACGGGCTGAGGCGGAACACGGCGCGACGCGGGCAACGGCATCACCACCTGCCGTGGCCCGCGCCGCCGCGCCGTCGGCCCGGGGCCCGCGACGCGCACCACCGGGCCGGGGCCAAAACCCGGCGCGGTGCACACCGCCCGCCCCGGTGAACCGGGATCCGCCGCGTGACCAGGGCCGCCACCGCCGACGACATCCCCGGCATCCGTGCGACGATCCGTGAACCCGCCGCGTACGAACCGGTCGCCGGCCGTGCCCGCGCCACCGGCGAGCAACTGCACGACGCGCTCTTCGGCGCGCACCCGCCGCCCACGCGCTCGCCGCCGAGGACGACACCACCGGCGACACCATGGGCCACGGAATCCCGCCCGAGACCCGTGCCGCGTAGCGGCGCAGCGACGAGCGGGACGGCCAGAACCTCCCTCCTTCAGGCCTTCAGGAGGGAGTAACCGGTCAAGAGCGCTTCGAGTGGTGGTGCGGGACCGGAACGATCCGGCGATCGGCTTCCGCAGGGCGATCGGGGCGGAACTCCTCGGCGAGTGGACGGTATGCCGCCTGAGCGGCGAGCCCCTCGCGGGGCACGCCGCCCTGGCGCCGGCGTCCTGAACCGGGCCGAACCGGGTGAGGGTGCCTCACCTGGTGTCGCTCACCGACTCCCCGGAGAGTGCGGCGCGCCCGGCCTCCAGGCGGGCGACCGGCACGCGGAACGGCGAGCAGGAGACGTAGTCCAGGCCGGTGGCGTGGAAGAAGTGCACCGAGTCGGGGTCGCCGCCGTGCTCCCCGCAGACACCGATCTTCAGGTCGGGGCGTGCCGCCCGGCCCTCGGCGACGGCGATGCCGACCAGGCGGCCGACGCCCTCGCGGTCCAGCGTCTCGAACGGCGAGGTGGCGAAGACGCCCTTGTCGAGGTAGGCGGAGAAGAAGGCCGCCTCGACGTCGTCACGGGAGAATCCCCAGGTGGTCTGGGTGAGATCGTTCGTGCCGAACGAGAAGAACTCGGCCACCTCGGCGATCCGCCCCGCCGTCAGCGCCGCCCGCGGCAGCTCGATCATCGTGCCGACCGGGCAGTGCACGTCGATCCCGGACTCCTCCGAGACGGCGGCCAGAACCCGCTCCACTTCCTCGCGCACCAGCCGCAGCTCCCTGACGTCGCCGACCAGCGGCACCATGATCTCCGCCTTGGGCGAGCCACCGGCCCGCCTGCGCTCCACCACCGCCTCGGCGATCGCGCGTACCTGCATGGCGACCAGGCCGGGCACCACCAGGCCGAGACGGACGCCCCGCAGGCCGAGCATCGGGTTCTCCTCGTGCATGCGCCGCACCGCCGCCAGCACCGTGGCGTCGTGCGGGTCCGGGTGCTCGCCGCGGGCCTCGGCGGCACCGATGCGCACGGCCAGCTCCGTGGGGTCCGGCAGGAACTCGTGCAGCGGCGGGTCCAGCAGCCGGATGGTGACGGGCAGCCCGTCCATCGCCGCGAGGATGCCCGTGAAGTCCTGCCGCTGAAGGGGGAGCAGCGCCCCCAGCGCACGGTCGCGGGAGACGTCGTCGGCGGCCAGGATCATCTCCTCGACCAGCGCGCGCCGCTCGCCGAGGAACATGTGTTCCGTACGGCACAGCCCGATGCCCTGGGCGCCGAACCGGCGGGCCCGGGCGGCGTCCTCGGGGGTGTCGGCGTTGGCGCGCACCTCCAGCCGGCGTACCTCGTCGGCGAGCCGCAGGGCCGAGGCGACCGCGTCCACCGCACCGGCGGAGCGCTCTCCGGTCTCCAGGTACCGCATGACCTCCGAGTCCACCAGCGGTGCCGCGCCGCCGTACACGGCCCCTGCGGAGCCGTCGACGGAGACCACCGTGCCCTCCTCCACCACGGTCCCCGCGCGGGTGGTGAAGCGCCGGGCCACGGTGTCCACGGCGAGTTCCTCGGCCCCGCACACGCAGACCTTGCCCATCCCGCGGGCCACGACGGCCGCGTGGGAGGTCTTGCCGCCGCGGCTGGTCAGCACCGCCTGCGCGGCGACCATGCCGGGCAGGTCGTCGGGGGTGGTCTCCTGGCGGACCAGGACCACCTTCTCCCCGGCCGCGGCCCGCCGAGCCGCCTCGGTGGAGTCGAAGACCACCGCGCCGACCGCGGCACCGGGCGAGGCAGCGATGCCGCGGGCGAGGGGCGCGCCGGTCGCCGAGGCGTCGAAGCGGGGGAACATCAGCCGGGCGAGCCCGTCGCCGCCGACCCGCGCCAGCCCCTCCCGCTCCGTGATCAGCTTCTCGTCCGCCAGCTGGGCGGCGATCACGAACGCGGCCTCGGCGGTCCGCTTGCCCACCCGGGTCTGCAGCATCCACAGCGTGCCGCGCTCGATGGTGAACTCGATGTCGCACAGGTCCCGGTAGTGCCGCTCCAGCGTGCCCATGTGGTCGCGCAGCCGGTGGTACGACTCGGAGTCCAGCTGCTCCAGCTCGGCCAGCGGCACGGTGTTGCGGATGCCGGCCACCACGTCCTCGCCCTGCGCGTTGGGCAGGTAGTCGCCGTACAGGCCGGGCAGGCCGGTGGCCGGGTCACGGGTGAAGGCGACCCCGCTTCCGGAGTCCGTGCCGAGGTTTCCGTAGACCATCCGCTGCACCGTCACCGCGGTGCCCAGGTCGTCGGGGATGTGCTCGCGCCGCCGGTACAGGCGGGCGCGTTCGCCGTTCCAGGAACGGAAGACCGCGAGGACCGCCCGGCGCAGTTGCTCGGCGGGGGACTGCGGGAAGTGGTCGCCGGTCCGCTCGTGGATGAGCCGCTTGTACGCCTCGACGAGTTCGGTGAGGTCGGCGGCCTCCAGATGCACGTCGTCCGGGACGCCCCGCCGCTCCTTGAGGTCGGTCAGCAGCCGGTCGAACAGCTCCCCGTCGACGCCCATGACCGTGCTGCCGAACATCTGCACCAGCCGCCGGTAGGAGTCCCAGGCGAAACGCTCGCTGCCGGAGACCTTGGCCAGGCCGGTCACGGAGTCGTCGTTGAGGCCGATGTCCAGGACCGTCTCCATCATGCCGGGCATGGAGAAACGGGCACCGGACCGCACGGACACCAGCAGCGGGTCGTCGGGCTGGCCCAGGTGACGTCCGGCTCCGGCCTCGATCGCCGACAGGTGCCGCGAGATCTCCCGGAACATGCCCTCCGGCTCGTTGCCGGTGCGCAGGAACTCCCGGCAGGCCTCGGTGGAGACGATGAAACCCGGCGGGACCGGGAGTCCCAGCCGGGTCATCTCGGCGAGGTTCGCGCCCTTGCCGCCGAGCAGGTCGGCCAGCTCCCGGCCACCCTCGCTGAAGTCGTACACATAAGGCACCATGACACCGCGCTCCTCGGCTCCGTGGCTGCTGGCTCCGTCCCTTCCAGCGTCGGGCCGCCGCCGGGGCGGAGGCAGATGCCGCCCGACCCCCGCGGTGGGGCCGGTCGGCCCCGACCGGTTCAGCAGATGCGGGGCAGCAGCTCGCCGATCGGCAGGTCCACCACGCGGCGGGCGCCGACCAGTGTGCGCAGCACGACACGGCCCGCCGGGCCGTCCGCGGACACCTCGCCGATCCGCACCGCGTCCCTGCCCTCCGGCCGCGAGCGCAGCGCCGCCAGGGCCGCGTCCGCCGCCTCGGGCGCCACGAACGCCACCAGGCAGCCCTCGTTGGCGACGACGAGTGGATCGAGCCCCAGCAGATCGCAGGCGGCGGCCACGGCCCGCGGCACGGGCACGGCGTCCTCGTCGATCTCGACGGAGGCCCGCGAGTCGCGGGCGATCTCGTTGAGAGCCGCGGCCAGTCCGCCGCGGGTCGGGTCCCGCAGGGTGTGCACCTGCGCGCCGAGCGGCGCCAGCGACGCCACGAGTTCGTGCAGGGGACGGCTGTCGGAGGCGATGTCGCCCTCGAAGCCGAGCCCCTCGCGCGTGGACAGCACCGTGGTGCCGTGCAGCCCGATCGGCCCCGACAGCAGCACCGCGTCGCCGGGCCGCGCCAGTGCGGCCGACGGACGCAGCCCCAGGCGGCGCTGCCCGATGCCGGTCGTGGTGACGAAGACCCGGTCGGCGGCGCCGCGGCCCACCACCTTGGTGTCGCCGGTGACGACGGGGACCCCGGCCTCGCGCGCCGCCTTGCCCATCGACTCGACGACCGCACGCAGCTCCGCGAGCGGCAGACCCTCCTCCACCACCAGCGCCACCGACAGGGCGACCGGCCGGGCACCGCGCATGGCGAGGTCGTTGACCGTGCCGTTGACCGCCAGCGAGCCGATGTCGCCGCCGGGGAAGAACAGCGGGCTGACGACGAAGCTGTCCGTGCTCACCACCAGGTCGGGGTGGCCGGGCAGCAGTGCCGCGTCCTCCAGCGGCCCGCCCTGGCCCTCCAGCGCCGGCAGCACCAGGGTGTCCAGCAGCTCGGCGGTCAGCCGGCCGCCAGCGCCATGACCGAGCAGGACGACGTCGTCCTCGTGGTGCGGGCTGGGGCATACGGCACTCATGACAGGGACCCTTCCTTCGTCCGGCCCGCCGCGTGGAAGGCGGCGCAGGTGCCCTCCGCGGACACCATCGGGGCCCCCAGCGGACGGCGGGGCGTGCAGCGGCTGCCGTAGGCGGCGCAGTCGGTGGGCAACCGGGCACCGGTGAGCACGGCGCCGGCGATGCAGTCGGTGTCCTCCACCGGGCGCAGACCGTCCACCGAGAACCGGTGGGCGGCGTCGAAACGGGCGTACCGCGAGGCGAGTTCGAGCCCGCTGCCGGGCAGCGCGCCGATGCCGCGCCAGGCCCGGTCGGTGACCTCGAACACCTCGCGGACGGCGTCCTGCGCCTCGGTGTTGCCGCTGCGGCGTACGGCCCTCACGTACTGGTTCTCCACCACGTGCCGGCCGGACTCCAGCTGCCGCACCGCCATCAGGATGCCCTCCAGCAGATCCAGCGGCTCGAAGCCGGTCACCACGACCGGCACCCGGTAGCGGGCGGCGATCGGCTCGTACTCGCGCCAGCCCATCACCGCGCACACGTGCCCGGCCGCGAGGAAGGCCTGCACCTCGCAGTCCGGGTCGTCGAGCAGCGCGGTCATGGCGGGCGGCACCAGCACATGGCTGACCAGCATGGAGAAGTTGTCCAGGCCCAGCCGGTCGGCGTGCAGGACGGCCATGGCGGCCGCGGGGGCCGTGGTCTCGAAGCCCACCGCCAGGAACACCACCTCGTGCCCCGGACGAGAGGCGGCCAGACGCACGGCGTCCATCGGCGTGTACACCACCCGGACGTCCGCGCCGCGGGCGCGCAGCGACAGCAGGTCCGTGTCCGTGCCGGGAACCCGCAGCATGTCGCCGAAGCTCGTGAAGATCACGCCGGGCCGCGCGGCGATCGCCATGGCCCGGTCCAGGGTCTCCAGCGGGGTGACGCACACCGGGCAGCCCGGTCCGTGGATCATGCGGATCCCGGCGGGCAGCAGTTCGTCGATGCCCTGCCGGACCAGGGTGTGCGTCTGGCCGCCGCACACCTCCATGATCCGCCAGGGCGCGGTCGCGGTGCGGCGCAGCTCCTCCAGCAGCCGCCGGGCGAGGGCCGGATCACGGTACTCGTCCAGGTACTTCACTGCGGTTCACCCCGCGCGGACCCGGCGACCAGGTCGCACTCGACACCCACCACGCCCTCGATCGCGCGGATCAGCCGGGTCGCCACGGGCACCAGGGACGCGTCCCGGATCCGGCCGCTGAGCGTGACCACCCCGTCGTCCACCGCCACCCGCACGGGCTCCAGCGGCACGGGGAACAGGTAGGACACCACCTCGCGGCGCACCTCCTCGGCGATGTCCTCGTCGGACCGCAGGAAGACCTTCAGCAGGTCCGCCCGGCTCACGATCCCCTCCAGCAGCCCCTCGGCGTTGACCACCGGCAGCCGCTTCAGCCCGCGCCGGGCCATGATGCGCGACGCCTCGGCGAGCGTGGCGTCGGAGTGGACGGTGACGGCCGGCGCGCTCATCAGCTCCTCCGCCCGCACTCCGCCCGCCTTCGCCAGGTCGGTGAGCCGGCTGAGCTGGACGAACCGGTCCGGGTCGGAGTCCCGGAACTCCTCCTTCGGCAGCAGGTCGGCCTCGGAGACGACGCCGATGACCCGGCCCTCGCCCTCCAGCACCGGAACCGCGCTGACCTTCCACTGCTCCATGAGCGTGACGATGTCCTTGAACGGGGCATCGCGGCCCACCGCCACGACCTCGCGTGTCATGACGTCACTCACGATGTGCGGGCTGCCGTGCATGGTTGTTCTCCTCGGATGGTCAGGTGCGTTCGACGGTGAGGTCGAGGAAGTGGGTGGAGCAGGAGATGCACGGGTCGTGGTTGCGGATGGTCCGCTCGCACAGCCTGGTCAGCTCCTCGTCGCCCGGGTCGCCCGCGACGAGGGCCGCCTGCGCGGTCCGCGCGAGGTCGTCCTCGATGGCCCCCTGGTTCTGCGCGGTGGGCGGCACGATCCGGGCGTCGGTGACGGTGCCGTCCGGCGCGAGCCGGTAGCGGTGGTACAGCAGTCCGCGTGGCGCCTCCGTGGCGCCGTGACCGGTACCGGCGGCCGGTGGCACCTCCACGTACGGGCGGGAGGGCGGCTCGTAGGCGGCGATCAGCCGCAGGGCCTCGTCGACGGCGTACACCACCTCCACGGCCCGCACGAGGATCGACCGGTAGGGATTGCGGCACACCGCACCTTCCGCCGGGTCGCCGAGACCCGCCTCGCGGGCTGCCTCGCGCGCCCCGGCCGTCAGCAGCGCGCCGCCCACGGCGAACCGGGCGAGGGCGCCGGTGAGATGGCGGCGCCCGTCGAGCCGGGAGTGCAGTGCCGTCGAGTGCGGTACCTGCTCCTCGCAGACGTGGCCGAGGAAGCCGGGCAGCGCGAAGCTGCTCCGCACGCCGTCCGCGCGCAGCACCGTCGGGGTGCCCCGCTCCACGGCGTACCGGTCCGGGGCGGCCAGCGCCAGGAAGTCGGCGTCGGTGGCGGTGTCCGGGAAGTCGAAGCCCGCCACCCAGCGCACCGTTGCGCGGGCGTCGTCGGCGGCGCGGCGCAACCGCTCCTGAAGCGGCCTCAACTCGTCGCGCGTGGGCACGCGGTGGAAGCCGCCCAGCCGGACGTTGACGGGGTGGACGGCGCGGCCCCCGAGCTGTTCGAGCAGCGCGTTGCCGGCCTGCTTCAGCCGCAGTCCCCGCTCCACGGCGGCCCGCTGGGTGCGAGCCAGGTCGATCGCGCCGTCGCAGCCGAGGAAGTCCGGCGCGTGCAGGAGATGGATGTGCAGGGCGTGGCTCTCGATCCACTCGCCGCAGTACAGCAGCCGGCGCAGGTCCTGCACCGCCGGGTCGACCGTGACGCCGCAGGCGTCCTCGACCGCCTGGCAGGCGCTCATCTGGTAGGCCACCGGGCAGATGCCGCACACCCGGGCGGTGATGTCGGGCGGCTCGGTGTGCGCCCGGCCGCGCAGGAACGCCTCGAAGAAGCGCGGCGGCTCGTAGATGCGCAGCCGGGCCTCCTCGACGCGGCCGGCGGCGACCCGCAGGTGCAGGGCGCCCTCGCCCTCCACCCGCGCGAGCGAGCCGACGCGCAGGACACGGGAACCGCGGTGGGTCACGGCCGTACCTCCTCGTCCGTGGTGTCCGCCTCCGTGTCCCGGCCGGGCGGCTCCGCCCCCGTGCCGGGCGGGTCGAAGGCGGTGGCGTTGAACGTGCGCAGCAGACGCCGCACGTCCCGCTCGTCGAGCCCGTCGCGGCGCAGCAGCGGGATCAGGGCGGGCAGGTTCACCGAACCCGAGGGGCCGAAGCAGCCGTAGCAGCCGCGGCCGAACGCCGGGCAGATCGCCCCGCAGCCGGCGTGCGTGACCGGCCCGAGGCAGGGAGTGCCGTGGGCGACGGTGACGCACACCGTGCCCCGGCGCTTGCACGCGAAGCACACGCTGTGGTTCGGCACGTCCGGCCTTCGCCCGGCCAGGAACGCCGTGACGACCTCCAGCAGCTGACCCCGGTCGATGGGGCAGCCGCGCAGCTCGAAGTCCACGTCCACGTGCGCCGACACGGGTGTGGAGGTGGCCAGCGTCTCGACGTACTCGGGCCGGGCGTAGACGGTGCGCCGGAACTCCTCGACGTCGGCGAAGTCGCGCAGCGCCTGGATGCCGCCGGCGGTGGCGCACGCGCCGATCGTCACCAGCACCCGGCACTGCGCGCGGATCTCCCGGATCCGCCGGGCGTCGTCCGGGGTGGTGACCGAGCCCTCGACCAGCCCGAGGTCGTAGGGGCCGGGCTCCACCGCGCTCGACGCCTCCAGGAAGTGGGCGATCCGCACCCGGCCGGCGAGCGCGAGGAGTTCGTCCTCGCAGTCGAGGAGCGTGAGCTGGCAGCCGTCACAGGAGGCCAGTTTGAACACCGCGAGGGTGGGCGCGGACATGGTCACAACTCCCTCACCGTCAGCAGGTCCCGGGCCCGGTCCCAGCCGATCACCGGCCCGTCCCGGCACAGCAGCGCACCACCGAGCTGGCAGTGGCCGCAGTGCCCGGTGCCGCAGCGCATGTTCCGCTCCAGCGACACCCGGACCCGGTCCGGCGCCAGCCCTCGGTGCACCAGTTCGCGGGCGGTCGCGCGGATCATCGCCTCGGGTCCGCAGACGAACGCCGTGGTGTTCGCCGGGTCGAACCGCGCCTCGTTGAACAGTTCGGTGACCAGACCGACCCGGCCGCGCCAGGCGGGGGAGGGGCGGTCGACGGTGACCGCGCAGTGCAGTGGGCCGTCCCCCGCAGCCCAGTCCGAGAGCTGCCGCGTGTACAGCAGGTCGCCGGGGGTGCGGGCACCGACGAGCAGGTTCGGGCGGCCGTGGGCGTCGGGGGCGGCGAGCGCCGCGAGCACCAGGGGCCGCAGCGGGGCGAGGCCGATGCCGCCCGCGACCACGAGCACGTCCCGGCCGGCCGCCCGCGGCAGATCCCAGCCGGTGCCGAAAGGGCCGCGCAGCCCGACCCGGTCGCCCGGCCGCAGTGCGCACAGCGCCGCCGACACCGCGCCGACCGAGCGGACCGTGTGGACCAGCTCGCCCGCGCCGATGCGGGACACCGAGACGGGGATCTCCCCGACCCCGAACGCGTACACCATGGCGAACCGGCCCGGTGCGAAGGGCGCGAGTGCCGCCGTGCCCGCCGGTGCCAGCGTGATGCTGACGGTGTCGGCGGTCTCGGGCCTGGTCCGGACCACCCGGTACGGCACGGGCACGTCGGTCATGTCAGCTTCCCGCTGCCGTAGGGGGCGTACAGGTCGAGCAGCCGGATGCGGGTCGCGCGCAGCCGCTCGGCGACCACCCCGCCCACCCAGCGGGCGATCGCCCGGCCGAACACGGCGTCCTCCTCGCACAGCAGCCGCACGGTCGCCGCGTCGAACTCGTAGGCCTGCACGGAACTCGTCGTCTCCGCGCCCAGGTGCCACTCGTACGGGGGGAAGTACCATGACCAGCCGACGAGTTCGCCGCGGCCCAGCGTCTCCACCACGGCGTTCCGCCGCCCGGGGACGTGGACGTCGAGGGCGACCGTCCCGGTGCGCACGATCCAGAACCGGTCCGCGCGCCGGCCCTCCTGGAACAGGCGGGTACCCGCGGGGAAGGACACCTCGCGGGCGATCCGCGTCAGCCGCGCGCGGTGCTCGGCCCCCAGTGCCGAGTCCCAGGCGGTCGAGGCCATGGTCGTCACTCCTCACGGTCGTCGTGCGGCGGGCCCGCGGACGTCTCCGCGTGGAGCGCCGAGGCCTCCTCGGTGATGTCGATCCCGACCGGGCACCAGGTGATGCAGCGCCCGCAGCCGACACAGCCCGACGTGCCGAACTGGTCGTACCAGGTGGAGAGCTTGTGGGTGAGCCACTGCCGGTACCGGCTGCGCCCCGAGGCCCGGACCGGGCCGCCGTGCAGGAGGGAGAAGTCGAGGTCGAAGCAGGAGTCCCAGCGCTGCCACCGCTCGGCGTGGTCGCCGGTGAGGTCGGTGACCTCCTCGGTGGTGGTGCAGAAGCAGGTGGGACACACCATGGTGCAGTTCCCGCAGGTCAGGCAGCGGGCGGCCACGTCGTCCCAGCGCTCGGCCTCCAGGCTCCCGGCCAGCAGGGCGCGCAGGTCCACGGGCGGCATGGCCCGGCCCATCCGCTCCCGTGCCGCGGCCACCGCGGACCGGGCGGCCGTCCCGGTCTCCGCGTCGGCCGGGCGGTGCGGGACGGCCGCGAGGACCTCCTCGCCGGCGTCGCTGCCGGTCCGGACGTGGAAACGGTGACCGTCGGCGTCGATCACCTCGGTCAGCGCGAGATCGAAACCGGCGTCCGCTCCCGGACCACCGCCCATGGACACGCAGAAGCAGGTGGCTCCCGGCTCGGTGCACTCGGCCGCGATCAGGAACGCGCCCACGCGGCGCTCCCGGTACCCGCGGTCCGGATACCGTCCCCCGGCCAGCACCCGGTCCTGCACCGCGATGGCCCGCAGGTCGCAGGGCCGCACCCCGAGGAAGGCGTACGACGGCTGCGGGGGCCGCTCCTCGGTCACCGACAGCTCCCCGTCAGCACCGCGGTCGACGCTCCACAGTTTCTCCCGCTCCGGGTGCAGGAACGCCTTCCACGACTGCGGTCCCGTGGTGTGCGCGAAGGCGGCGCCGTCCGTGCGGGGGACCAGCCGGTAGCGGCCGGCCTCGACCTCGCTCCCCCAGCCGAACGGAAGCCGGCGGGCCGAGTCCAGCTCGGCCAGGACGACGGCCCCGTCCCGCACGGTCGGTCCGACGACCGTGCGTCCCTGCCCGCGCAGCACCTCGACCAGAGCGTCGAGCCCGCTGAGGTCCAGGACGGCGGTCGTGCGGCGGTCTGGCATCGTTCCCTCCGAGGCGCGGTGGGACTGCTGTGTCCAGACTGTCCCGCGCACCGCGCGGCCGCCACAGGCCGCCCGGGCCCGGGCAAGGGCCCTTCGGCCCTGACCGGCCCCCGGCGCCGGCAGGCGTGACCGGACGCCCCGCCGGAGCGGTCCCGCACGTCCCGGCGGGGCGGCCGGAGCGGGAACACCGGCCCGGCCCTGTCCCGGCGGGCCGGGGGGAGTCAGCGCGGGCGGCCGCCCGCGTCCGGCAGTGCCTCTCCCAGCTCGCCCGTCACCGCGTCCGCCATGGCCCGCAGCACCTCCAGGGTGCGTTCGGCCTCGGCCTCGTCCACCCGGGTGATGGCGAACCCGACGTGGACCACGACGTAGGCGCCCACGTCCGCCTCCGGCGTGTAGGCGAGGCACACCTCCCGGCGCACGCCGCCGAAGTCGACCGTCCCCATCCGCACGCCCGCCTCCTCATGGACCTCGGTGATCCGGCCGGGGATGCCCAGACACATCGCGCTCACTCCTCATCCGCGAGCAGCGCGGACGCCACCGCCGCCTGCCCGAAGCCGATACCGCCGTCGTTGACCGGGACGCGGTGGCCCGTCAGGACCCGCAGGCCCTGCCCGCGCAGCAGCCGGTCGACCTCGGTCAGCAGCCGGCGGTTCTGGAAGCAGCCGCCGCCCAGGCACACCGTGCGCGGGGCACCCGCGGCCACCGCGCGCTCCACCAGGGCCGCGGTCACCTCGGCGACGGTCGTGTGGCAGGCGGCCGCCAGCCGGGGTACGGGAACACCGTCGGCGAGCCCCTCCAGCAGGGCGGTGAGCGTCGGGGCGGGGTCGTACACCCACAGGCCCTCCACCCGCACCAGCCGCCACGGCAGCGCACCGGCCCGCAGTGCGCCCGCCGCGCTTTCCAGGGCGACGGCCGCCTGCCCCTCGTAGGACACCGTGTCCCCGAGCCCGAGCAGGCTCGCCACCGCGTCGAACAGCCGGCCCGCGCTGGACGCCTGCGGGCTGTTGACGCCGCGCTCCACCATGACCCGCGTCAGGCGTGCCACCGGGTCGTCGAGCCGCTCCGTGAACGGCCGGGTCAGCCAGGGCGCGGGCCGCGGCACGCCCAGCGGCTCCCCGCCGTACAGGTAGCCGAGGGCCATGCGGGCGGGGTGCCGCACCGCGGCCTCCCCGCCGGGCAGCGGTGCCCGCGCGAAGCGGCCCACCCGGCGGTACCCGGTGAGTCCGGCGACCAGCACCTCGCCGCCCCACAGCGTGCCGTCGTCGCCCAGGCCCAACCCGTCGTAGGCCACCCCCACGAACGGCTCGCTCAGCCCGTGCTCGGCGGCGACAGCCGCCACGTGCGCGTGATGGTGCTGGACGGGGATCCGACGGGCGAAGCGCCCGCTGCGCGCCCACTGCGTCGACAGGTACCCGGGATGCAGGTCGTGGGCGACGGCGCGCGGCACGATGCCGGTCAGACGGGTCAGATCGGCGTAGCCGGCCTCGAAGGCGTCGTGCGTCGCCGCGTCCGCCAGGTCCCCGGTGTGCGCCCCGACGTGCGCCCGCCCCCGCTCCGCCAGCGCGAAGGAATGCTTGAGCTGGGCGCCGGCCCCCACCACGGACTGCCGGGCGGGCACCGGCAGCGTCAGCGGCGCCGGGGCGTAGCCGCGCGCCCGCCGCAGCACGTGCACACCCCGCTGCACGACCTGCACGACGGAGTCGTCGTAGCGGGCGTGGACGGGCCGGTCGTGCGTGAGGAAGCCGTCCGCGACCGTCCCGAGCGACCGGCGGGCGTCGGCGTCCTCGGTGGCGAGGGGCTCGTCGGCGAGGTTGCCACTGGTCACCACCAGGGGCCGGGCGAGTTCGGACAGCAGCAGGTGGTGCAGTCCGGTGGTCGGCAGGAAGAGCCCCACCCGGTCCGTGCCGGGATGCACCAAAGGGGCGAGGCGCTCCCCGTGACGGCGGGCGCGGAGCAGCACGACGGGCCGCTGCGGCGAGCCGAGGACGACCGTCTCCGTGCGGCCGGCGTGCGCCAGCCGCCGCACCGCGGCCAGGTCGCCCACCATGACCGCGAACGGCTTGGCGGGGCGGCGTTTGCGCCGTCTCAGCTCGGCCACCGCCGCCGCGTCGGTGGCGTCGCACACCAGCTGGTAGCCGCCGAGTCCCTTCACAGCGACGACGCCGCCGCCCGCGACCGTCCGCGCCGCCGCCCGCAGCGCCGCCTCGCCGGTCCTGTCCTCCCAGGCCAGCCGGGGACCGCACGCCGGGCAGGCGAGCGGCTCCGCGTGGAAGCGCCGGTCCGCCGGGTCGGCGTACTCGGCCGCGCACGCGGGGCACAGCGGGAACCGGCGCATCGTGGTGCGCGCGCGGTCGTAGGGCAGGTCCTCGATGACGCTGGCCCTCGGTCCGCAGTCGGAGCAGGTGATGAACGGGTACCGGTGGCGCCGGTCCGCCGGGTCGAACAGCTCGTGCAGGCACGCCGCGCAGATCGCCGCGTCCGGCGGGACCTCGCGCGGCGCCGCCGCCGGGGCCTCCCGGCTCGCGACCACCGCGAAACCCGCGCCCGCGGGGGCCGCCTCGCGCGGGACGTCACGCACCTCGACGCGGCGCACCGCGGCCAGCGGCGGTGCCTTCCCGCGCAGCCGGGCCACCAGTTCGCGCAGGTCGCCCGGACGTCCCGACGCGGTCAGCTCGACATGGCCGTCCACGTTGCACACCCATCCGTCGAGGCCGAGCTCGGTCGCCGTCCGGTGGACATAGGGGCGGAAGCCCACGCCCTGGACCCGGCCGAAGACCTCGATGCGCTGGGTGCGACGCTCGCTCATGGCCGCCCCCCGCCCGTCGCGTGCCCCGTCACCTGCCCCGCCACGTCCGCCTCGACGGCGTCGGCCACCGTCTCGACGCAGGCCGCGACCGGCGCCGACAGGCCTCGGCCCAGCGCATGGCTGGCGCCCTCCACCGCGTACACCACGAGCCGGCCCGGCAGCCGGCCCAGGACCCGGGACAGCTCGACGGCCTCGCCCAGGCCCAGCCCGTGCGAGCTGGTGGCCGTGGGGCCGGGCGGCGTGCCGTCCAGAGCCAGGCGGTGGACCCGGCCGGGACGCGGCGGGTCCGACTGCGCGGCGTCGACGACGACGGCCAGGGCGGCGCTCTCCCACAGCGCGAGCAGCCGACCCGGGTCTCCGTCGCAGGTCTCCAGGGCGGTTCCGGGCGGCAGGGGCCTGTGGCGCGCCCGCTCCCGCAGGCACGCGATCACGGCCCAGCCCACGCCGTCGTCGTGACGGAACTCGTTGCCGACCCCGATGACGACGATCCGGGAGGCCACGGACATCTTTCCGCTCCCTCGTTCCGGCTGACGGCCACAGCGGCCACCCGGTCATCCTCGGCCGGACGCACCGGCCGGAGGAGGGGCCGTTGGGCCCCGGCGGGGGCCGAACCGCCCTTCCCGTCCGCTGCCGCACCGACGACGGTGGGAACCGGCCGGGGGCGCCGCCCGGCCGGAGGCGGTGGGAACGATGACGACGATACTTCCCCTCGTCGTGGGCGTCGACGGATCGCCCGGCAGCCTGACGGCCGTCGACTGGGCGGTCGACGAGGCCGCCCGGCACGGCGCACCGCTGCGCCTGGTCCACGGCACCCACGACGCGCACCACACGCGTGTCACCCGGACGGCGGACCCGGCGCGGCACGGGCGGGCCGACCGGATCGTCGCCCTCGCGGCGGAGCGCGCCCGCAGGCGCAACCCGTCGGTGGACGTGTCCACCGACGTCGTCCCGGCCGACCCCGTGGACGCGCTCCTCTCCGCGGGCGACCACGCCTCGGCTCTCGTCACCGGCGCGCGGGGGCTCGGCGAGGCGGCCGGACTGCTGCTCGGCTCGGTCGGTCTCGCGGTCGCCTCCCGCGCGCGCTGCCCGGTGGTCGTGGTGCGGGGCGACCCGGCCGGACTGGCCGGCCGCCACGACCGGATCCTCCTCGGCGCCGGGGAGCCCGCCGGCGGCGGTGCGGCGGTGCGGTTCGCCTTCCGGGAGGCCGAGGCCCGGGGGTGCGAACTCGACGCGGTCCGGGCCTGGCGTCGTCCGGCCCGTGACGGCGGCGACCACGGGCGCCCCGCCGGGGCGCCCGACCGCCCCCACGAGGAGGAGGCCCGTGCGCGGCTGGACGACCTGCTCGGCCCCGTGGCCGCCGAACACCCCGGGGTACGGGTACGCCGTACGGCCGTGCAGGGGCCGGCCCGCAAGGTGCTGGTGCAGCGGTCGGCCGCCGCCGACCTCGTCGTGGTCGGCGCCCACCGTCGGCCGGGCGCTCTCGGACCCCGGCTCGGCCGGGTGGCCCACACCCTGCTGCACCACGCCGAGGCACCGGTGGCGGTGATCCCGCAGGAGCCATGAGCGCGGGTGGCGCCGGGGACCGCGGGGATGAGCCGCCTGAGCCGGGGAAGCGGTCGCGGGGTGGACGGCGACGCCCCGGGACCACCGCCGGCGGACCGGCGCGGCATCAAGGGCCGGATGGCCGAGGGCCGGGCCCCATGGCCCCTCCTCGCCCCGGTCCGGCTGCCGGAGGGTGGAAAGCGGAAGCCGACCGAGCTTTCAGGAGGTGTGCGTCATGGTGCAGCCCGTTGTCGCCGGAATCGACGGATCCGCCGAAAGTCTGACCGCCGCGCAGTGGGCGGCCCGCGAGGCCGTACGCCGCGACCGGCCGCTCCACCTGCTGCACGTCTGGAACTGGCACCCCGAGCAGCGGGACGGCGAGCCCGGCGACGCCGTACAACGGCACCTGGCACGGCGCTGCCTGCGCGAGGCCGAGGAAGCGGTCCGCGCGGCCTGCCCCGATGTCCGGCTCTCCGACGATCAGGTGCCGGGTCCCGCGACCGAGGCCCTGGCCAAGGCGGCCGAGCAGGCCGAACTGCTGGTGCTCGGCTCACGCGGGCTGAGCGGCTTCACCGGGTTCCTCGTCGGATCGGTCGCCCTCGGTGTCGTCGCACGGGCCCTCGGCCCCGTCGTCCTCGTCCGCGCCGGCGAGGAGGCGGCCGACGAGCATCTTCCGGCGGGCGACGGCAGCCCCTCGCTGCACACCGGCTACCGGGACGTCGTGCTCGGCATCGACCTCACGCGGCCCTGCGACGAGGTCGTCGAGTTCGCCTTCGAGGCGGCCCGGCAGCGTGGGGCGGCCCTGCGCGCCGTGCACGCCTGGCGGGCCCCCGGGCCTCTGGGTCTCGGCCAGGGCGACATCGCCCTGGTGGACGAGCCCGACCGGGCCGAGGAGTGGCTCGGGTTCCTCTCCGCGGTCCTGAGCCCGTGGCGGGACAAGTACCCGGACGTCCCGGTCACGGAGACGGTCGTGAAGGAGAGGCCCGGCACCGCGCTGGTGCGGGCCGCGACCGGCGCGAGCCTCCTCGTCGTCGGCCGCCGTGTCTCCGAGCGGCCCGTGGGCCCGCGGACCGGTCCGGTCACCCACGCCGCCATCCACCACGTCGGCTGCCCGGTGGCCGTGGTACCCCACGCATGACCCGGCGGGGCCGGCCGCACCGGCCGGCCCCGCGCACGCTCCAGGAGGTGTCCGCCGTGATCAGGTCGGTCGTGGCCGGTGTGGACGACTCGGCGGAGGGTTTCGACGCAGCCGACTGGGCCGCGCGCGAGGCGCTGCGCCGGGGACTGCCGCTCCGGCTGGTGCACGCCCGCAAGCCCGGCCCGCCGCGGGGCACTCCCGAGACCGGCCCGCCCGAACCCACGGCCGCCGAACGGCACGCCCGCATGCTGCTGCACCACGTGCTCGACCGGCTCGACGAGCGCCACCCGCAGCTCACCATCACCGCGGAGCAGGTGGCCGGGGATCCGGCCGCCGTGCTGCTCGCGCAGGCGGCGGAGGCCGACCTGCTGGTCATCGGCAGCCAGGGGCGCAGCGGCCTCGGCGGATTCGTGTCCGGGGCGGTGGCACCGGTCGTCGCCGCCCGCAGCCGACGCCCCGTCGTCCTCGTGCGGGCCGGCCGGACCCCCGAGGCCGACCACCTTCCGGACGCCCGCGGCAGGCCGTCGGTGCACACCCCGTTCCGTGACGTGGCGGTCGCGGTGGACATCGGAGAGCCGTCCGCCGACGACGTCCTGGACTTCGCCTTCCGCGCCGCGGAACTCCGCCACGCCCCGCTGCGCGCCCTGCACGTCTGGCACGCGCCCGTCACCCACGTGCTGCCGGACGCCGAGCAGCGCGGCCGGATGAGAGCGGCGGCGCAGCGCGAGTTGACCGGCCGACTCGACCCGTGGCGCCGCAAGTACCCCACGGTCGTGGTCCGGGAGGCCGTCCCCGAGGGACGCCCGGCTCATGTGCTGGTGCGGGCGGCCGGCGGCGCCGGGCTGCTGGTGATCGGAACCCGCAGGCGCAGGCGCCCCGCCGGCACGCACACCGGACCGGTCGCCCACGCCCTGGTCCACCACGTGCGGTGCCCGGTGGCGCTGGTCCCGCACGACTGAGGGTCCCCGGCCGAGCCGGCGGGGGCGCCGGACCCCGCGTGCCGCCCGTTCACCCCGGGGACCGCTCCGAACCCCCTTGGTGCTCCGCCGCCGTGCGCGGAGGCGCCCAGCGCAGGGCCGCCGTGCCCTCGGCGTGGGCGACGGCGAGCCCCGCCGGGCAGGCCGCGAGCGCCGACACGTCCGCGGGGACGTGATACGCGGGCTGCAGCTCCCTGCGTGTCCGCAGGTCCCAGAAGGCCACCCAGCGGTCCTCACCGCCACCGGCGGCCACGACGGTGCCGTCCGCGAGCTCCACCGCCGACAGCGCCGTCACCCGGCGTTCCAGACCGGTCAGGTGATGCGGGGCCTGCGGCGCGAGAAGGTCCCACACGCGCACCTCGCCGGCCTCCCCGCCCGCGACGGCCACGGCCCGGCCTCCGGGCAGCACGGCGGTGGCCAGCGCGTGGACCGGCGCCGCCCGGACCGCCGGGGCGGCCGTCCCGCGCCCCGACGACAGCTCCCACACCAGCAGCCCGCCGTGTGCGTCCGCGCTGACCACGACACCGGAGGCGCCGGGCGGTTCGGCCACCGCGAGGGCGAGGATCCGGGCGCCGGAATGTCCGAGGAAACGGCTCACCAGGGCCCCGCTCGCCAGGTCCCGGACCTCCGCCGTGCCGTCGTCGCAGCCCGCGACCACCACGGGGAGGCCGTCCGCGGTCCGTCCGCAGCCCAGGGCGCGGATCCGGCGCGGGCCGGGGTACGAGCGGATCGGCGCCCCGGTCGTCAGGTCCCATGTCCGCAGCAGCCCGTCCCGGCCCCCCGTCACGGCCACCGGGCCCACGTCCGGAAGCTCGGCCGTCGCCACGGCCCGCACCCGCCGCCGGTCCGCCTCCGCCATCCTGTGCCGGTGCCGGCCGTTGGCGAACTCCCGCACCTCCAGGGTGCGTCCGCCCCCGACGACCAGCAGGGCGGGGCCCCGACCGGGCACGGCGAGCGCGACGGAGTCGACCGGCTCGCCCCGCACCGCGGGCACCCGACCGGTCCCGGCCGCCCCCTCACGTCCCGGGCCCTCGCCCTCCCGGCCCGCCTCGGGGCCCGTGCCGCCCGCCGTAGCGGCCGTCTCCCGGCCCGCCTCCGCACCCGCCGCCCCGTCCCCGGCCGGACGTCCGGTCCGTTCTTCCGCCCCCTCCTCGGCCTCCTCGTCCGCTCCTGCTCCGGCCGGCCTCCCGGGCGCTCCTTCGGCCGTCGCCCCGTTCGCCCCTGCGGCGGGACCCGGGGCGGAGCCCTCGGCCCGCCGGGCGCGGGACGGGCCGCCGGACCGGTCGCCGGCCGAGCCGGTGGAACGGTCGCCGGGCAGGCCGTCGGGACGGCCGCCGGACGGCCCCTCCACCGCGCTGTCGGCGGCCTCGGGCGTCACGTCCCACACCACCGCGCGCCCGTCCATGCCGCCGCTGACCACCAGCACCCGGTCACCGAGCCGGCGGACGGCGAGGTCCTGCACCCCTTCTGCGTGCGCGGCGAGCCAGTGGGTGCAGGTGCCGGTGCGCAGGTTCCAGACGGCCACGCGGCCGTCGGCGCACCCGGTGACCGCCAGGCCGTCACGGGTCTCCCCGAGCACGGCCGAACAGGTGATCACCCCGTGCCGGCCCCGCAGGTCGTGCAGCAGGCGTCCCCCGTCCAGGTCCCACACCAGCACCCGCCCCTGCCGGTCCCCGCTCACCGCCAGCGAGCGGTCGCCGTCGGTGCCCGCGGCCACCGTCGTCACCCAGGCCCGGTGGCCGGACAGGGCGTACAGCAGGCCGCCGTCGTCCAGGTCCCACACGCGGAGCGCCCCGTCCACCCCACCGGTGACGGCCGCCACGCTGCCGTCCGCCCGCCGAGCGACGGCCACGGCCCGCACGAAGTCCGCGTGCGGGCCGAGCCGGTGCAGCCTGCGCCCCGTCCGCAGGTCCCACACCATCGCCGCGTACTCGTCCCCGGCGGCGATCGCCACGGCCCTGCCGTCGCGCCGCGTGCCCGTCGCGAGGGCCCGCACGAGCGGCAGGGGGCTGTCGCGCTCGAACAGCAGGCGACCGGCGTCCAGGTCCCAGAACAGCACCTTCCGGCCGCTGCCGGCCGAGACGGCGCGGGCGCCGCCGTCCGGCAGCGTGAGCGCGCTCAGCAGGGTCGGCCGGGGCACGCCCTGCTCCTCCAGGGTGTCCAGAAGAGCGCCCGTGCCCAGGTCGTGCACGAACAGCCGACCGCTGCCGCTGCCGAAGAGCCAGTCCTGCTCCCGGGGACCGCTGCCGCCGGCGAGGACCAGCACGTCCCGGCCGTCCGCCCGCCGGGTCGCCGCCACCGCGCGCACCGCCCCGGACGCCGTGCCGAGGTCGCCCAGCGCCTGGCCGTTCAGCGGATCCCACAGGCACACCCGCCCGTCCGTCCCGGCCGTGACGGCGACCCCGTGGACCGCGCCGGGCGGCCCGGCGAGCAGTACCCGGGTCAGGGGCCCGGCATGTGCGCCGAGTACGTGCAGCCGGGCCGCCGCCGCCGTACGGCTCAGTGCCCAGCGGGGCCGGACGTACGCCGGGGGCGGCCCGGTCACGGCGGCGACGGCCGCCGCCAGCTCCGCGTCCTGCCACACGACGGCGTCCAGGACCAGCAGATCCCGCCGGGCCGTCGGGCTGTCGCGCAGCGGATGGTGGGCCGTGGTCTGCCGGTAGACGTCGGCGTTGCGGCGGGCCCGCGGCTTGCGCGCGCGGTGCAGGTGGGGCACGAGGCGGTCCGGCTCGGCGTGCAGCAGATGGCCCGGGTCCGCCAGCAGCGCGTCCAGTTCCCGTTCGCCCGCCCCCGCCGCGTGGTCGACCGCGTGCCGCCGCAGGTAGGGGTCGGCCGCCGACCAGTCGCGGACGCCGCCCTCGGCCGGGACCTCGGCCAGCAGGGCGTCGAGGACCGCCGTGGGATCGGCCCGTGGAGCCATGTGCTCGGCGAGCGCCTGGTGGAAGAAGCGGTACAGCTGCCGGTCGCCGTCCGTGGTGGTGCGGAGGTGGAAACGGGCGCCCTCCAGCGCCCTGCGGGTGTCCTCGGGCCGGGGCGGCAGCAGCCGGCCCCGTGCCCCGGGGGCGAGTTCCAGCGCCACCGCGTGGACGAGCTCCAGCGGCATTCCGGCACCGGCCGCCCGGCCGACGGCGGCCAGCACCGGCCCCGTCCAGGGATCCTCTGCCGTCAGGGTCCGCAGGTTCAGGTCGAGCACGCCGGGCAGACCGGCCGGCAGGCCGGCGACGATCTCCGCGGGGGCGGGCGGCGTACCGGCGGCGTGCCGCGTCCGCAGATGGGTGCCGTACAGAAAGGCCGCCAGGAAGGGGCCGTCCTCGGCCGATTCCGCCAGGCGGCCGGCGATCGCCTGCGCCGTCGCGGCGGGGTAGTGCGGGTCCAGCAGCTTCTCCAGGTAGAGCCCGAGATCGTCGGCGAGCACCTCGGGTTCCTCGCGGTCCAGGTCGATCTCGAGGTCGGGTCGTCCGTCGAGGACGGCGTGCAGGTCGCGGAGGGCGTCCGGCCACAGCCGGGTGCCCAGCAGTACCCGGCAGCCCGGCGCCGTCCGCGTCGCCGGGCGGCCCGCCAGCGGCAGGATCACCTCTCGCAGCAGTTCCTCGGGGTCGTCCGCCTCGTCCAGGGCGTCCACCACGACGGTCGTCCCGCCGCCCTCCGCCAGCGCGCCGAACAACTCCTCCGGGCCCACGGCACCGTCCGGTTCGTACGGCGGCCCGTCCCCCGGCGGAGCGCCCACCGCGCGGGCCTGGCGATGCAGCGAGGCCACCACCTGGCGTACCGTCAGCTTCCGGGCGTGCACGGCCAGCAGCCGGGGGTCGGGTTCGGGGCGGAACGCCCGGAGGTTCAGGCGGGCCCGCAGTGCCACGAGCGTGGGATGCACGCTGCACACGGCCGCCCCGAGCAGGGCCGACTTGCCCGCCCCCGGGCTCCCGGTGACCACCAGCAGCCGGTCCTCCGTGCCCGACGGGTCGTCCAGCCACTCCTTCAGGCGCGCCAGTTGCCGCTCCCGGCCGCTGAAGTGGAACAGCTCCCCGTCCGCGGTGCCGGCGGCCCGGGTGGCGAAGTGGACCACGTCGAACCGCGGATCGAGGGCGCCGACGAAGTGACGCAGACCCTCGTCGAGATGGGCGAGGTAGGCATCCGACGGGCGTCCGCGGAACCACGGGTTGGCCAGGAAGGGGGCCGTCCGCAGCACCGCCTCGTTGTACGAGGTGCGCACCACGTCCTGCTTGGGCCGGCCCTGTTCGGCATCCGCGCGGGCCATCACCTCGTCGATCCTCGCGGCCAGCAGCTCCACCGGGACGTACGGCCGCGAGGTCGGCACGAACAGCTCGCGCCGCGCGATCTCCTCCAGCACGGTCGCCGTCGCCGTGCTGAACCGCGCCCCGTAGGTGATCTCGTCGGCCGCGCACGCCGCGATCACCCAGGCCCTGCGGTTCTTCACCCCGGCCAGCTGCGCGACGAGCTGCGGGCGCAGAGCCGCGCCGGCTCCGCACACGTCGAGCAGGAACAGCACCGGACCGCCGGTGCCGCGGTCGACGGTCCGCAGCAGCGCCGCGACGTCGACCGCCGAGCCGTGGACGTGCCCCGACTGCGGATCCGTGTCGTACACGGCCAGGTACAGGTCCTCGTCGACGAGCAGCCCGTGCCCGCTGAAGTGCACGATCAGGGGATCGTCGCCGGCGTGCTCGCACACCGCCTTCCAGGCGGCGGCCCACTGCTCCAGGGTCGGGTCGTGCAGCACGTCCGCGACCCGGATGCCCAGCGCGTCGACGGCCCGGGCCACGTCGAGGACCGCGTTCCGCACGCTCGGCAGGGTCGACAGCACGGTCTCCCCCCTCGCGCGGCTCCCCTCGTCCGAGGAGCGCCCCGGAAAGCCCCCGGCGCCCACCACGAGCGCGTGCACCGTCACCTGCGGACCCTCCTCCCGAACGCGTTCACCTCCCGCCGGACGCGGCGGCTCAGTCCGCCAGGTAGGGGGCGAGCGCGGCGGCCGCGAGCCCGCTGGAGAGATAGCCGCCCAGCGTGTGCGGATCGAACAGGCCGATGTCCGTGGTCTCGTGCAGGTCGACCGGGAAGGCGTCGCCGAGCCGCGCCGGGACGGCCACCAGGTCCCCCACGTCGGCGATGTTCACCCAGTGCCGGACCCCGCGCGGCCGGGCCCCGCGACCGGCCACCGGCTCCGGCTCCAGCTTGCGCATCAGCGCCGGCAGGCCCAGCGGGGAGCCCAGCGTCAGCAGCAGGTCCAGTTCCAGGTCCGGGTGGGCGTGCAGGGCCTCGTACGCCACGACGCTGCCCAGCGAGTGCGCCACCAGCACCCGCGCACCGCTGCTGCGGACCGCCTCCGCGACCGTCGCCCGCACCGCGCGGCGCCGGGCGGGCCGGGAGGTGTAGGCGTCGGTGTCCTGCAGCGTGGCGACCACCAGGCGCGCCACCAGCTCCGCCAGCCGCTCCCGGACACCTGGCGCGGCGCCGCGGGCCCGCCGTGCCACGAGCCGCGAAATGCCCCACCGCAAGGGGGCCAGCAGGGCGGCCTGCGACTCGACGGGCTCCACCCCGGCTGCCCGCAGCCACTCCCATGCTTCCGCCAGCTGGCCGTCCGACAGGTCCTCCGGGCGCTCGTGCCCGGCGGACTGTCGCTCGGGGCGGTAGTCGTCGGCGAGCTGGTGGGCGTAGTAGGCCATCACCAGGGGCGGTACCTCGATGTGCGACAGGCGCGCCGCGGCGAGCCCCTCGCGCAGCCGTTTCGCGGCGTCCTCGGCCTTCTCCCGCGCCGCCTGCCCCGGCGTCAGTCCGGGTTCCGCGTTCCAGATGCCGTGCACGAGTACGACCGGTCCCACGCCGACCACCCCCAGGTCCCCACCGGATGTGCCGGGACTCCTACCCTGTGTGGCGTCCGCCGCAACCCGTACCTGATGTCTCGTCAGGAACACCTGTTCGCAAAGGTGTTGCCAGGATCAGGCCGGCGCCGCGTCGGCTGCGTTGCGGGCCATCCAGCGCACCCGGTGGCCCTCCGCGTGCCGGCGCGCCTCCCGGACGGCCGCCGCCGGCAGCGGCACCTCGCTCAGCTCGGCGAGGGCGGCGTGCATGACGGCGACGAAACGGTGCCCGGTGTGCGTCAGGCCGTCCTCGTGGGCCAGCAGCGTTGCGGCCGCCTCCGCCGCGGCCTCCCGCCAGCGCGCGCACCGCACCTGCGCCCGGTGCCGCTCCGGCGCGGTCCGGGCGGCCTGCGCCTCCACGAACCAGAACCGGGCGACCGACAGGAAGGCGTAGGTGCCGTGGAGCAGCCCCGACAGCGGGCGCGGGTCGTCGCGCCACGGTGCGTACAGCAGACGCTGCCGCTGCGCGTGCGGCGCCGGATCGAGCAGATCGACCAGATGCATCACGGCGACCAGCTTGCTGTGCTGCACCTCGTGCACCAGCGTCTCGGCCAAGGCCGCCGCCGACGCCGGCAGGGTCAGGGCCACACCGCCGAACATCTCCGCCGCGCTGCCGCTGCGGTGCACGTCGCCGCCGGCCGCCGGCAACGGCACCAGCGCCCGCAGTCCCGCCACGACCTCGGCGGCGTGCCCGGGATGCCGCGCCCGCAGCAGCCGCAGCGCGCCCGTCGTCCCCGACCGCCACGCCCGCACCTCGTCGCCGTTGAGCCGGACCCGGGGCGCACCGGCCGCGGCCACGGGATCCACGTCGTCCAGCACCGCCCGGGTGCCCTCCACCCGGGGCGGCGGCCACCACCGGGCCCCCTCCGCACCCGGTGTCCGCACCGGCGTGCCGCCCTCGGACCGGGTCCCCGGTCCCGCGACCCGCAGCCGTGTCCCGCCCTCGGTCTCCAGCACCCCGTCGCGCAGCAGCAACGCCGAGCCGCGGGCGGCCCCGGGGAGCACCGCCGCACCCACCCCGGGCAGGACCGCCCCGGGCCCCGACGCCGTGAGCGTCACCTCGGCGTGCTGTCCGGTGGCGACCGCGGCGGCAGCCGCCACGTCGGACAGCGGCAGCGACGCCACCGGACCCGGCTGAGCCAGCGCCCGCCACGACATCACCAGCCGCGGCCCCACCGACGGATGGCCCAGCACCCGGCGCGTGGCGTCCGGCGCCGTCCGCCGGGCCCCGGCCAGCACCTCGAACAGGCCGGACGCACCCGCCGCCACGGCACCACCGTGCTCCCGCGCCCGGTCCAGCACCGCACGCAGCAGCAGCAGCCGTCTGCCGTACTCGGCGTCGGCGAGCAGCAGCACCGCCCCGGCTCCGCCCCCGCCCCGGGCCAGTGCGTCGAGGAGCGGGGCCCCGATCCGGAACGCGCGCAGCGTCACTGGCACGCCTCCCGCGCCGGTTCCCGCCGCCCCAGTCGCCGCGTGTCGGCGGCCACCCTCCCGTGCACGTGCCGGATGAGCGCCGCCAGATCGGGGCAGTACACGCTCGGGTTGCGGTGACCGGTGCCGTCGGCGCGATACCGGTGCACGTAGTGGCCGCCCCCGCACACCGGCATCAGCGCGCACCCCCGGCAGGGCGCGGACAGCGCCGCCGCCCCCGCCTGACGCACCGCCACCTCCGGATGGCGCAGCGCCCGGTCGAAGGGATCCCGTGCCACGTGCAGGCCCGTGACGGTCGCCCCGTGGTACGTCACGCGCAGCGTGTCGTCCAGCGCGACGGAACCGTCCGTCTCGACCACGACGTACCGCACCGGCTCCAGCCCCAGCCCCTCGGTGCGCGGACGCCCGCCCAGCGTCAGCGAGAGCACGTTGTGCAGCACCCGGACGTCGGTCTCCTGCACCGGCGCCGCGTACCAGCGGTCGAAGACCGCCGCCAGCCAGTCGCCGTACGGCGCGTCCGCCCGCCCCGGCACACGGCCGGGCGGCGGTGCCGCCCAGGTGCCCAGCGGCAGCAGGAAGTCGACCATCGGCGGTCGGTACCGCAACAGTTCCTCATAGGTGGCCACCGGATCGTTGCGCAGGTCCACGGTGCACAGCAGGCCGGCGAAGAGCCTGCGGTGCGGGCCCTCGGCCAGACCCCGCACCGCCTCGGCCACCCGCCGGTGGCTGCCCTGTCCACCGGGCCGCACCCGGTGCCGGTCGTGGGCGGCCCGGTCGCCGTCCAGGCTCACCCCGATCCGCACGTCCAACTCGTCCAGCAGTTCCAGCCACGCCTCGTCCAGCCGGATGCCGTTGGTCTGCACGCACAGATCCAGCCGGACACCGGGGCCCACCGCCTCGGTGATCTCCGTCACCGCCCGGCGCACCAGCGCCGGACCCGCCAGCAGCGGCTCCCCGCCGTGCAGGGCGACGGCCACGGCCCGCAGCCCGTGCGTGGCCACGTGCTCGGCGATCCGCCGTGCCGTCCACGCGATCACCGCCGGGGACATGGCGCGCGGCTGATCACGCCAGCTGCGGTCCGCGGCACGGTACATGTAGCAGTGGTCGCACGCCAGATCGCAACGACTGTGCAGCTTGAGGACGAAGGTATGGAACGGAAATTGCGCGGGACTTTCCAGCCCGTCCGTTTCAGCGCCCATGGAACTCCCGTCGAACCTCTCGTCGGTTCCTCTGCGTGGCGTATTCGCGATCCGGCGGGCCGGTCCCCGGTGACGCGCCGCGTCACCGAACGCTCCAGGTGCCGCCGTTGCCGCTAGACTTCGAAGTGTGGCAGCAAGTCGGTTGTTTGGCAGCCGGGTTGATCGGCCAAACCACAACTGTCCGGCAGTCCTCCACGCCGTGGCGGATTCTCGACTCACTCGGGACGACGGGGCTGGTACATGGATGCGCAGGGCGAGGCGCGGAACACGCTGGAATCGCCGTTGATCGACCTGTCCGAATTTCCCTTCGAGGAAATCGCCGTGCTTCCGGAATCCGCGCTCGTTCACGCGTTGCGCCGGGTCCGGGCCGACGCAGAGCACCCCGATGCGCTGTTCACCACGGACTTCACGCAGAAACCCAGCATCGATCCTTCCGGGCCTGCGGGGGAGTGACCCGAGCGGGCGCCACAGCCGCCCGCAGCCACGGGGCGGGACCGCGCCTCACCGACGAAGCGAAGCGGAGCCGAGATGTCCGAGTCGGACGGCCGCATGCCAAGCCCCCGCGTGACGGTGTTCTGTTCCACGACGGAGAACATCGGCCAGACCACCACCCTGCTCAACACCGCCGTGCTGCTGGCCCGGTCGGGCCGCCGGGTACTCGTCCTCGACGCGCGCCAGGCCGACACCCGCACCCGCACCTATGTCCGCTCCGTCGTCGCCGGCCCGGCCCTGCTGCCGGACACCGAGGACGGCCCCGCCGTGGAGGAGTGGCTGCCCGCCGACGCGGAACACCCCATCGGCATCGCCACCCTGAAGGGCCCCGAGGCGCTGGCCGGACTCCCGGCGCCCGGCGCCCCCGCCTTCCGGCCCTACGACGACGTCCTCGTCGACGCACCCCTGGTCCGCACCGGCCGGCAGGCCGCCGACCTGGCCCGGCTGCCGTCGGTCCTCGTCGTCTGCTTCACCGCCGCCTCGGCGTTCATCGAGTCCGCGGTCGAGCTCGCCGAGCGACTGCGCGGGGCGGCCGGCCGGCCCTTCGACGTCGTCGCGCTCGCCCTGCAGACCGATCCGTCCCACGAGGACCAGCTGCGGCTGGCCCGCGAGCGGGTGCACGAGCAGTTCGCCCCGCTGGGCGCCGACCGGCCCGTGCGGCACCTGGAGATCCCCTATCACGCCCTGTCCGAGCGCAGCACGCGCCTGGGCACGGAGAGCGAGCCGGGCAACGGCTTCGACGAACGGGTGCGGCCCGCACTGGACCGGCTGGTCCGGGCCCTGGACCGGCCCCGCTTCGTGCCGCCGTCGCGCGCCGTCCTCGTCCACAGTCCGCGGCACGCCGTCTGGGCGGAGTGGATCAGGGACCTGCTGTGGGGGGCGGGAGTCGACGTCACCCTCCGCTCCTACGCCGACTGGCGGCCCGAACCCCCGGCCGACGAGGAGGTGGTGCTCCTGCTCCCGCCGACCGCGCCCGGCCCCGAGGACGAGCAGGCCCTGCGCTGGCTGTCCGACCCCGGCATCCGTATCGTCCTGGTCGACGACGAGGCCCTGCCCCGCTCCTTCGCCCACCACCAGCAGATCGACCTGCGCCGGCTGTCCGAACAGCAGGCAGCGGTCCGGCTGAGCCACAGCCTCGGCCTGCAGATGCCCAGCACCACCGCCCCCCGCGGCCGCCGCTTCCCCTGCCTGCCCGGCCACACCAACATCGTCGCCCGCAACACCGCCTTCGTCGGCCGCGAACGGCTCCTGGGGGACCTGCGCACCACCCTGACCGACCTGGCGGGCGAGGCACGACCCTGCCTGGTCGTCGGCGCTCCCGGGGTCGGCAAGAGCGAGACACTGCTGGAGTTCTGCCATCGCTTCGGCGGCTCCTACGACCTGGTCTGGTGGATGCAGGCCGACACGCCAGGCGAGGCCCTCACCGGACTCGGCGCGCTGGGCGACGCCCTCGGCGAGCCCACCACACAGGACCCCGCCGCCCACGTCCGCGCACTGCGCGCCCGGGCCGACGCCGAGGGCCGGCGCTGGCTGCTGGTCTGCGACGAGATCGACGACACCGACCGGGCCACGGCGGTCGCCGGGCAACTGCCCCGGCCTTCCGAGCGCTGCCACGTCCTGCTCGGTGTGCGTGACAGTCACACCACCACCGCCACCGCCACCGCCGTGGAAGTGCCGCCGTTCACCCGCCAGGAGAGCGAGGCACTGCTCACCGTGATGGTCCGCGGCCTGACCCCGACGGACGCCCAGGACGTCGCCAAACGGGTCGGCTCGCTGCCGCTGGCCGTCCGGCTGGCGGCCTGCTGGCTGCGCGTCGCCACCGTCCGCGCCGAGGCACGCAACAAGTTCGGCCAGGAGGCGTTGTCCCTGGCCGTCAACGACTTCAGCCGCGCCTACGACGACCGGCAACAGGCTCATGCGGCGGCGCCGCTGCCCAGTGTGGAGGTCCTGCTCCACCTGACCCGCGCCTCCCTGCTCAAGAGCCCCGCCGCCGCTGCCTGGGCCCGTGAGGACGCGGGCAGCGGGGCACTGGACTGGCTCCTCCAGGCCTGCGCCCTGCTCACCTCCGCCGGATCCGACCTGCAGCTGCTGCGCTCCAGGCCCCTGGGCCTGGCCCTGGCCCGCAGCCGCCCCGGTCCCGCCACGGGCGGCACCGCCGTACGCCCCAGCGACCAGCCCCTGGTCGACGCCTCGCTGTGGGCCCTGAACCGCCATGGGCTGATCGACTTCGACTTCGCCCGGCCCCGGCAGCCCGTCCGCCAGCACCGGGTCCTGCGTGGCCTCGTCCTCGCCGGCATGGGCGACGGCCTGCGCGCGGTGAGGGAGAACGAACTGCGCGCCGCCGTCGCCGCCGCCCGGCTGGAGGCGGACGGGGACGACCGCCCCACACCCACCCCCCTGCAACTGCTGCGCCGCGGCCGTCAGATCGAGTCGCTGCGCCTGTGGGAGGACGAGCGGCCCGAGGTCCAGTCCGCCCTGCTCGGGCATGTCTCCGACCTCATCGTCAGCCAGGAGAAGCAGGCGCTGGACGAGGCCCTGCGGCTGACCCGGCTCGCCGAGGAGCACTGGCAGCCCGAGTCGTTCGAGGGCCTGCGGGTGCGCTCCATGATGTCCCAGACCCTGCGCCTGATGCAGGAGTACGGCGATTCCGCCCGGCTCGCCCGCAGCGTCCTGCAGTCCTACCGGACACAGCTCGGCCTCACCCACCCGCGCTCGCAGCTCATGGCCGACGCGTACGCCGCCAACCTGGTCGCAGCCGGTCACTTCGGCAACGCCCTGAACGAGTCGGTCCACGTCGCGCGCAGCATGATGCGGCTGCTCGGCCCGCGGCACTGGGCCTGCGTGCAGGCCCGGCGCAACCTCGCCGAGCGCTATGCGCTGGTGGGCAACGCGACCGAGGGGCTGCGCGTCCTGCGCCAGCTGTACGAGGCCCTGCGCGCCATCCACGGCGACCATCACCCAGACGTCCAGGACATGGTGCCCGACCTGGCGCAGATGCACCGCCTGCTGGGCCAGAACAGCGAGTCCCACCAGCTGCTGAAGGGCTCCCGCATCCTCAGCCACCCGCCCGAGCCGCGGAGCACCGGCGTACCGCTGCGTGTGAAGGCGGAGAACGGCCTCGCGGTCAGCGAACGGCGGCTCGGCCGCCACGACCGGGCCCGGGAGCGGGACACCCGCACCCTGGGCCTGGCCGAGGCCGTCCTGGGCGAGCGCAGCCTGACCACCCTGGGCTGCCGGTTCAGCCTCGCCGTCGACCACCATCTGGTCGGTGACCACGACGGGGCCGTCCGGGAGGCGGAGATCTGCCTGGGCGTGCTGCGGGGCACGCTCGGCGACGAGCATCCCAGCACCCATCTGTGCCGGGTCCGCTTCGGCGTGCACCTGCGCGGTGCCGGCCGCCTGGAAGGCGCGGCCGAGGCGGGCCGGGTCGCACGGGCGGGCCTGGAACGACGGCTGGCCCGCCACCACCCGTGGGTGCTGGCGGCGGCGTCGAGCCTGGCCAACACCCTGGTGGCCCTCGGCGACCTCGATGCGGCCAGGGCCCTGGAGGAGGCCACCGTGCAGGGATACGACCGGACCGGCCTCGGCCGCCACCCGGACCGGGTGGTCGTGGCCGACAACCTCGCCATGACCCGTGCGGAGGAGGGCGGGGCGCCGCCCGGCGGTGAACTTCCGCAGGTCCGCAGGGACATCGACCTCGAACTGCTGTGAACGGGGCCGTGGCGCACCGGTCCGTCGCGGGCCGAAAGGAGCGTGCAAGCAGATGAATCAGGACGCCGACGGAGCGGTGAGCGGTCTGAAGACCCTGCTCGCGCCGCATGCCGGCCGGGGCTACGAGCAGGTGATCGAAGCGTGCCGGGACACCGCGGCGGCCTGCTCCGGTATCCGGTCCCTGACCCATCTCACCGACAACACCGTCGACTTCACGGTGCGGGCGGCCAGCGCGGTGCCGTTTTCCGGTGCGCTGCCCTGGGACGACGAGGTCGAGGTCGAGGGGCAGCCGGCGCAGCGGTTCGTGCGCTGGGCCCTGGAGGCGGACGACACCATGCGGCAGCTGAGGACCGGGGAGCTGATGCGGGTCCTGGCCGTCACGCGCTCGGGCGGCATGCAGTACTCGCGGCTGCGCGACGGCCAGTACGTGGTCGGCATAGCCGTGACGGGGGTGGAGAGCGAGGAGATGGACACCGCCGTGAACAGGATGACCACGGGGCTGCGAACCGGCCACTGGGACCAGGGCGACGAGTCCCCCGGCGGCGACCACACCCAGGTCAAACGGATGCTCACCGAGCACGTCCCGCTGACCGTGCAGGCCACGACCCGCGACAAGGACGAGGAGAACCGGTTGCGGGGCGTCTGGCAGCGCCACCTCAATCCGTACGACCTGCACTACGCCGCCTACTACCGCGCCTGGTCGCCGGTGTGCGCCGGGGACTGCTTCGAGCACAGCGCCCTCAGCGAGGCCCTGGTCGCCGTGCCCGCCCAGAACCGCCGGGCGATGTACCGCGACCTCGTCTTCCGGCTCAGCTCATGGCTGACCGACCTGGCCGAGATCCTGGAGCCGGTCACCGCCGACCCTGTGGAGCGGCTCGTGCTCGACGTGCAGCAGGGCGCGTTCTACCTGCACTGGATCGATCCCGACGCAGGCGACTTCGTCGTCGGTGTCACCGCGCGGCAGAGGCAGGTGCACGTCGCCGAGGAGCGGCTCGGCGACCTCATCCGCGATATGCGCCGTCACTGACCTCCGCCCGCAGCAGCCTCAGCACCTCGTCGGCGACGTCGGCCAGCAGCGCCTCCACGCTCCCGCCACCGCGCCCGCCCGGACGGAAGGTGACGGGCGGCGTGCCCTCGACCGTCTCTATCCGGGGCAGGACCTCCACGGAGATCTCGAAGCTGCGGCAGATGGCGAACAGTTCGTCGCTGCCGCGCCTGACCCGCCCGGTGCCGCCCTCCCACCAATGCGCGATCGCCTCCCGGAACGCCTCCACCAGCCGCCGGGCGTGCACCAGCGCGCCCATCTGCTCCAGATCGTCGCGGGCGATGACGGACCGGCGGGCCAGCGGCAGCCGGTCCCCCTCTCCCGTGGCGGCGGCACCGAGCCGGGGACGCTGCCCGACGCCGTCCTCCAGCAGGCGGTCGAGTGCTTCCTGGACACGCCGGAACGGCTCGCGGACCGGCGGCGGCACCCGCTGCTCGGCCTCGGCCGGAGCGGGCCGCGGCGCCGACAGCCGGGGATGCTCGACCGCGCGCTGGACGAACTCCAGCCTGCCCAGCATGGTGTTCTGCTGGGTGGCGAGCCCGTCCAGCCGGTCCCGCATCTCCGTCAGGACGGTGTTGCGCTGATTGGCCCGCAACCGGGTGATGAGGCTCTTGATGCTGTCCAGCAGCATCCGCTCGAAGCGGGGGTTGTCGAACACCAGGGGCACCACGCCGGTCGCCTCGGCGATCGCGTTGCGCCGTTTGCGGCAGGCGTGGCCGTTGACGATCACAAGGACCTCGGAGTCGTCCGGCCCCAGGACGTCCCGCACACGGGAGACGAAGGACACCGCGGAGGCGACGTCGGCGCGGGTGAGGACCGACGGCACCGGCAGCAGCGCGATCCACGCCCTCCGCGTCACCTGGATCCAGCGCGGCTCGCCCGCACCCGCCGGATGGGGGAGGTCCTTCAGGCCCGTCGGGGCCAGATGGTGCCACCACTGCCGGCGGGCCAGCACGTTCTCCAACCGGTGCGCGACCTCGGCCATGGGCCGTTTCTGGTGGGCCGTGCGCAGTGCCTCGTGCACGGCCTCCACACCGATCTCCGCCGGGCGGTCCCCGTCCGCCGCCGCCAGTTCCCACGCTCCGGCGCAGATCTGCAGGATCTGCCGTGGCACCCCGTCGGACTGCAGCACGACCTCGTCCACGGCGTCCTCGGTGAACGGAGCGTACGGGTCGCCGGGGAGCGGGGGCCCGGCGCCACGGTGGATGTGACGCGAGACCAGGCTCTGCGTCTCCGGGCGCGCCCAGCTGTCCAGCCACAGCGGCAGCACCCGCTCGTGCAGGGACAGCGGCAGCGTGCCCCACAGCTCCGGGCGGACGCAGAACACCAGCAGACCGCCCTGGTTGACGTAACGCTGGACGAGCATCTCGAACGCGTCGCTGAACAGGGCGCGTTCCAGCGCGGGCCACTGGGTGGTCTTGTCGAGTTCGTCCAGGACCAGGGCGTAGGGCCGCCCGCTCTGGCCGTACACCAGGCTGAACACCGACAGCGCGTCGAAGACTCCCTGGATGCCCTGGATCCGTGCGGAGACGCCCCGTTCCCTCAGGTACGCCGTCGGCTCGTCGCCCGACAGCCAGGCCATCACCTCGTTCTGGTGGAGGTCGTTGACGAGCAGTGCGAGGGCGGTGGCGAAGGCCCGGTGGTCGGTGACGCCCCGAAGGTGCTGGCGCAGGTGGCGGTGGATCCGTTCCTCGTCGACGTCGAAGGCCCGCGCGATCTTGTCCGGGTCCAGCCGCCGCTCGCGCAGGCCGCGCAGGAACTCGTCCCGGGCGGGACCGAGGCGCCCGGTGCTGTCGGCCTCCAGCAGCTCCGCGGCGACGTCGGCGTAGTAGTCGGTGATCGCCTGCTCGAAGTCGACGAAGGCGTCGTAGTCGTCGCGCGGGCTCATCAACCGGTACCGGAAGACGGCGTCCATGTCCAGGGAGGGCTGGGCGATCACCCACACCGGCGGTGCGGGCATGTGTGCTCTGAGGACCGCGGTGGCCCGCTCGGCGAGATGGCTCTTGCCGAGCCCGAACTCGCCGACCAGGGCGAGCGCCCGGCCCCGTGTCTGCGACGGCCCGTCGTGGCGGAGGTAGCGCTCCACATGTCCCATGAACCAGGCACTGGTCTGACCGGGCACGTCGACCCGTGGGCGCGGGGGGCCCGCGCCGATCTGCGTGGTGTCGCCGAACCCCTCCAACTGGACGCTGGTGCTGTCCCGGAAGGGGTTCTCCTCGGAGAAGGGGAGGGGTGCGGAGCTCATCGCGTCGATCCTCTCCGTTTGAAATCGTCCGGGCTCGGCCGGTGCGCTTCGAACCAGTGGGCCACGTGCTGTCTGCGCAGGTGGCCCACGTTCTCCTGCAAGGCCTCCTCGACGCACCGGCGCAGGCAGTCCTGGAGGGTGGAGATGCTCGCCAGGGCCCAGGCGTCGGGCTGGTAGTCGAGGACGTCCTCGTCGATGGCGACCGTCGGGGCGGGCACGCCGTCCCGCTCCATCCAGAGTTCGAGGTACTTGCCCCAGTCCCCGGCCTGCAGGTGTGTGGTCCGCAGGTGGGTGATGCTCTTGCGTTCCCGCTCCGTGAAGGGCAGCAGGTCCTTGGCCACTTCGGTGTTGGTCGTCTCGACGAAGAAGACGACGCCCCGGCTGCACCGGTCGTAGCAGAACCGCAGGAACATGCGGCTCAGCTCCGCGTCGTTCCACTGGATGTGCGGCACGATGACGACGAGTCGCCGGTCCCGCGCCTCCAGTATGTCCGTCAGGGCCCGCCAGGCCAGGAACGGATCGGGATGGCCGGAGAAGAAGCCCGGGCCCTGGTCCAGTTCCGCCGCGACGACGTCGATGACGCGCTCGACCACCATCTCGAACTGCGACGTCTCGGGTGACCTCCCCGGGGGCGAGCCGATGCCGTGGCCGTCGTTGCCGCTGCCGTCGAGCCCGACGATGCAGGTGGACCGTGCGGGGGCGCGGCGGCTCCACAACTGGCTCTGGTCGGAGGCCGGTCCGTCGTCGTTCTGCTGGTGTGCTCCGCGGTCGGCCGCGGCGTCGAGCATCTGCACGAGCTCGTGCACGCACAGGTGCAGCAGACTGCTCTTGCCGGTCCCGGACAACCCGCTCACCACGACCAGGTGCCCGTGTCCCTCACTGCCCGGCCGGATCCCGTGCGCCATGGGCCTCAGCCTCTTCCGGAAGGTCTTCAGCGCCTCTGGGGTGGAGTCGATGTCGACCCACAGTTTCTCGTGCCCGTGGATGAACCACGGTGCGAGCGGCACATACGTCGGCCAGGGCGCGACGCCGTCTTCGGGAGGCGTTCCGAACAGGCTGCAACTGGTGTGCGGCATGGTACGTGTCCCCCCGTACTGGTGCTCCGGGCGGCCTGTCCGCGAGGGCCGCCCGGTGGTGGTGATGGTCGTGCAGTGCGTCCGGCACCGGCTGCCGGAACGGTGACGGGCGGTGGCGCGGACCGTCCGCCTCCCCGTGGCGCGGGCTGCTGCGGCCTGCGGTTTTCCGATGCTGTGTCACGTCTTCCCCCTGGGGCGAACCTCCGTGTCACGTACGTTCCATGACGGGCATCCACATCATGACGGTATGTCCGCGACAGGACCGGTCGATCCTGTCGGCTTCCCTCTTCAGGGCGATCCCCGTTCGTGGGACCGCGTACTCGTCCCGCCCGGGTCCGGATCCACACCCTGCTCCGCCTCGGGTGCGCCGAGGCGGTGCGCCACCGCCTCGGGGGCGGTCGGGGGCAGGGGCGACCAGGACAGGCCCATGGCTCCGCGCCGGGCCCGGGCCGGCGCCCAGGCGCGCACCGCCGCCCAGCTCCAGGCGTCGGCGCGGGCCCACCGGAAGCCGTAGTGCAGGAGGTTGACCGTCACGATCGCCGGGCCGACGGCGGCGACGGTGCCGGGGAACGTCGACTCCAGGGTCAGGGCCAGGGTGATCGCGGTGATGCCGTTCTGCTGGCCCAGGCCCAGGTGGGCGCGGTCCGCCCGGCTCAGCCGGGGCCGCACCAGCAGCCGGCCGATCAGCAGGGTGGCCAGGAACTGCGCCGCGAAGGCGGCCACGCCGAGCACGAGCCCCTGGTAGAAGTCGATGCCGCCGGACAGCACCGCCCCGAGGAGGGCGGAGGCGGCGAGGAAGGCGAACGTCACCGCGCCTTCCAGGGCGGGGGCGAAGCGGCCCAGACGGACCACCAGTCCGGCCAGCGCCACGGCGAGGACCAGCGTGGTGGACGCGGCGACCGCCACGAGCGCGACGACCAGCACCAGCGCCACCACGTCGACGTGGCGGGGCCGGTCCGGTGCCCTCACGGGGACGGAGGCGAGCGCTGCGGCGTCGCCCGCGGCGGACCGGCGCCGTCTCAGCAGCCGGCGCACCCCCACCAGCGTCCACAGCAGGACCACCGCCCCGAACAGCAGCAGGTTCAGCAGCAGGTTGCCGAAGACGTCCGCGGTGTCCGAGGCCACCGAACCGGACGGGTTGCCGGCTGCCCCCATGCGCAGGGCGAGGGCGGAGAAGTAGACGGTGAGCAGGACCGTCATGGGGTCGTCGAAGGACGCCCAGATCGACAGGATCGCCTTGGCGCGCGGTGTGACCCGCTCGTTGTCCTGCATGGCCGCCACCGACAGCGGGTCGATCTGGGCCACGGCGATGCCGAGCACGAGGTACTCGGTGCGGTGGAAGGCGAGCACCATCACCGCGGCGATCAGCGTCGCCTTGAGGACGACGCCGACGGTGACGGCGACCACCACGACCCGTAAGGAGCCTCTGACCTCGGACAGATCGATGTCGTGCGTGCTGCCGTAGAGACCGATCGAGAGGAGCAGCAGGGCGGTGTAGCCGTAGCCGGGATTGCCGATGAAGGTGTCGGGCCGCCAGACGGCGCCGGCCACCAGCCCGAGGCAGACCGCGGCCCCGGCACCGACGACGACGCGCGGCAGGCCGAGCCGGGTGCTGCCGCGCAGCGGGTTCAGGCCCAAGACCGACGCTCCGTTCGCCCTCGAATCGGCTTCGGTCGCGCGGCCGGGTGCCGGGGGCCGCGGCGGCGCGGAGCGCCCATCATGCCGTACTCGGGGGCCCCACCCGCCACATATGCGTCAACGTGCGCGTCACCCTGTGTGTCCACGTGCCCCCCGCGGCGGACGGCGGGTACGGAATGACGATCGGTGCGGCGACCGGTGCCGCACTCAGTGCCGTTGCCGATGCCGGGACGACCCCCGACAACCGCGTCGGCAAACGCGTCAGGATACGGTTGAACGGGCAACGCCTCACCCCCCGGAGCCGAGTCCCCACCCGGCAGAGGCCGATTTCAGAGTAACGGGACAACTGCCGATCGGGCAGGGCACCGCCGCGTCCCTTCGCGCTCGGCGGGAGTTCGGTGTGCAACCAGCCCTTTCCGGTGCGGAGATTACGCCGGATGGGATGAGCCGCGTGGCTGATAACGCACTTCGGCTCCCTTTTTTCATGGTGTTCCGGCGTTAAGGGAGCGGAAAGGGCGCAAACGTTTTTACCTGCGCTCGGAGGGTACTGGAGGCTCGCACAGGGCGCTCGGGCGTGCGCCGTGCCCGGACGCGATCCGACCCGGGAAGGGGAGCGCCATGATCTCCCGAACGGTCCAGGTGCCCGCCGGCGACGCGGCACTCGTCGGGGACCTGGAGGTGCCGGAGCGGGCCGGGGCCGTGGTGCTGTTCGCACACGGCAGCGGCAGCTCCCGGCACAGCCCGCGCAACAGGATGGTCGCCGAACGGCTGCGCGGCGGCGGACTCGGGACCCTCCTGATCGACCTGCTCACCGAGGAGGAGGAAGTCCGCGACCGGGTCACCGCCGAGTTCCGCTTCGACATCGGCCTGCTCGGCCGGCGCCTGACGGGCGCGCTCGACTGGCTGCTGGCCGAGCCCGGTACCCGCGATCTGCCCGTCGCCCTCTTCGGCGCCAGCACCGGAGCGGCGGCGGCCCTGGTGGCGGCGGCCCGGCACCCGGACGGTGTCCTCACGGTGGTGTCCCGCGGAGGCCGGCCCGACCTCGCCGCCGACGCGCTGCCGGAGGTCCGCGCCCCGGTGCTGCTGCTGGTCGGCGGCCACGATCCGGAGGTGCTGCGGCTCAACGAGGCCGCCGCCCGGGCGCTGCACGCCCCTCACGAGCTGCGGATCGTCCCCGGCGCGAGTCACCTGTTCGAGGAGCCGGGCACACTGGAGGAAGTGGCCGAGACGACGCGCACCTGGTGCCTGGACCGGCTGGCCGCCGCGCAGCAGGCGGCGCGCGGCGGCTGACCGAACGCCCGGCCCGGACCCCGGGGCACGGCCGGGCCGTGACGCGTCCGCCCGGCGGGCGCCCGGCAACGGTCCGGACGGCGTCGGGGCCCCTGCCGAAGGAGGGCTGAGTCATGCGCTTCCGGGATCGCCAGGAGGCCGGGCGGCAACTCGCCGCGCCTCTGCGCGCCCTGTACGACGGCGGCGCACTGCCCCGCCCGGTGGTCCTCGCACTGCCGCGCGGGGGCGTCGTTGTCGCCCTGGAGGTCGCCCGTGAGCTGCGGGCCCCTCTGGACGTGCTGGTCGTCCGCAAGATCGGTGCTCCCTTCCAGCCGGAACTCGGCGTCGGTGCCCTCGCGGGCGACGAACCTCCGCTGTACGACCGGCAGAACCTCCAGTTGCTGGGATTGAGCGAGGCCGATCTCGCCCCCGTCGTCGAGCGGGAGCGTGCCGAGCTGCGCCGCCGCGAGCGGCTGTACCGTGAGGGTCGGCCGGCCGCGGATCTGTCGGGGCGTACGGCGATCGTCGTCGACGACGGCCTCGCCACCGGCGCGACGGCGCGTGCCGCCCTGCGCGCCGTGCGCCGCAGTGCCCCCGAGAGCGTGGTGCTGGCGGTTCCGGTGTCCTCTCCCGAGGCGGCGGAGCTGCTGCGCCCCGAGGTGGACGACCTCGTCTGCCTGTCCCTGCCACCCGACTTCAGGGCCGTCGGCCTGTGGTACGAGGACTTCGAGCAGGTGTCGGACGACGACGTGCTGCGGGTGCTGCGCGTCGCACCGGCCCAGGCGTGACCCGGTCGGCCCGGGCCCGGGCGTGAGCCCGTGGTGACGGGCCCCGCGGGGCGGTTCCGGTGCCGGCGGGGCCGGGTCAGCGCCGGTAGAGGCCCACCAGGGTCCCGCTTGCCAGCTGTCCCCTCTCGACCGCCTCGTGCACCTGTCCGGCCGCGGGTGCGTCGGGCAGGACGCACGGCTCGGCGAGGGCGTACAGACGGAAGTAGTACCGGTGGGCCTCGTCGCCGGGAGGCGGATGCGGCCCGCCCCAGCCGCGCCGGCCGTAGCCGTTGACGAGACCGGTGCCGCCCTGCGGGTCGACGCCCGCGGGTGCGCCCCCGGCGCGGGGGTCGATGCCGACGACGACCCAGTGCACGAAGGTCCCCGACGGAGCGTCGGGGTCCTCGCACAGCAGGACCAGCTCCGCTGTGCCGTCCGGTACGCCTGACCAGGTCAGCGGAGGGGACTCGTTCTCGCCCTCCAACGCGTACCGGCGGGGAACCGTGGCGTGGTCGCCGAAGGCGCTGCTGCTGAGTTCGATACCGGACATGCGCCCGGGGTACCCCGCCGCCCGGCGGACATGCGCCGGTGGCCCGGCTTGCGGCGGGCGGGCCCTCACCGGCAGGCTGGGGGCCCGTGGCCACCTTGCTGATCGTGCATCACACACCGTCTCCGAACTGCCAGGCGCTGTTCGAGGCCGTCGTCTCGGGAGCCGGTGCCCCGGAGATCGAGGGGGTGCGGGTGGTGCGGCGGGCCGCGCTCGCCGCCACCGCCTCCGACGTGCTGGAGGCCGACGGGTACCTGCTGGGCACTCCGGCGAACCTCGGCTACATGTCCGGTGCGCTCAAGCACTTCTTCGACCAGGTGTACTACCCGTGCCTGGACTCCACCCGGGGCCGGCCCTTCGGGTTCTACGTCCACGGCGGCAACGACGTCACGGGCGCCGTGCGCGGCATCGAGTCGATCACCACCGGTCTCGGCTGGCGACGCGCCGCCGATCCGGTGACCGTGACCGGCGCGCCCGGCAAGGACGGCACCGAGGCCTGCTGGGAGCTGGGTGCGACGGTGGCGGCGGGACTGATGGACTGACCGCCCGGAACCGGACCGGATCGGCACCGGGCACCGGGCCGGATCCCGGTACCGGAACGGAACCCGGGTACCGGTCGGGCGGCGGCTCGCCGCCCGCCGGGCGCCCCGGCCCACGGCCACCTGTCTGCTCCCGCCCACCCCTTGCCCTCCCCGGACCTCTCTGTTTGGATGGTCCGTCCAGGTCATGGACTGAATGTCCAGATCCAGACGGAGACCCAGACCCAGACCCAGACCCAGACCCAGAGCCAGACCCAGATCTGGGGCCAGGTCCGGAACTGCCCGGTCCAGGAGGAGAGACGGATGCCCGGCGCCCTCGCCGGGGCCGCGACGGCAGACGAGCCCGTCACCACGTTCGGCAACGACGTCGACGCGGTCGTCGGCGCCCTCGTCGACACCCATCTGCGCGGCCAGGACCGCACCTGGGCCGCGCTGGACCGGGAGCGCCGACTGGCGCTCTTCCGCGGCCTGGACGAGCACGGCGTCTTCGCGGTGCGCCGCGCCGTCGAACGGGTCGCCGGGCGCCTCGGCATCTCCCGGGCGTCCGCCTGCAGCTACCTCTCCCAGGCCAGAGCAACCGCCGCCCGCCCGACTCCCGAGGGAGACCGACCGTGACCACCGCACCGCCCCTGACCCTGGACGACGTGCGCGACGCCGCCGCGCGGATCAAGGGCGCCGTCCACCGCACGCCCGTCGTGCGCTCCCGCACGCTGGACGCGCTCGTGGGCGCCGAGGTGTTCCTCAAGTGCGAGAACTTCCAGCGCATGGGCGCCTTCAAGTTCCGTGGGGCCTACCACGCGGCCTCCCGCCTCGCCCCGGAGCAACGCGCGCGCGGCATCGCCGCCTACTCCTCCGGCAACCATGCCCAGGCCGTCGCGCTGGTCGCCCGCGAACTCGGCACCACGGCCGTCATCGTCATGCCCGAGGACGCGCCACGCGCCAAGCGGGCGGCCACCGAGGGCTACGGCGCCGAGGTCGTGACCTACGACCGCTACAGCGGCGACCGCGTCGCCATCGCCGGCGCCCTGGCCGCCGAGCGGGGCCTCACCCTCATCCCGCCCTACGAGCACCCGCACATCATGGCCGGGCAGGGCACGGCCGCCCTCGAACTCCTCGAAGAGGCGGGAGAGCTTGACGCCCTGGTGGTGCCGGTCGGGGGAGGCGGTCTGATGGCGGGCAGCGCCACGGCCGCCAAGGGACTGCGTTCCGGGATCCGCATGATCGGTGTGGAGCCGGAGGCGGGCGACGACACCCGGCGCTCCCTGGCGGCGGGCCGGCGCGTCGCGGTCCCGGTGCCGCGCACCATCGCCGACGGCCAGGCCCTGGAGATCCCCGGTGAACTGACGTTCTCCGTCAACCGGCGCCTCGTCGACGAGATCGCGCTGGTGAGCGACGACGAGATCCGCGCCGCGATGAGGTTCGCCTTCGAGCGGCTGAAGATCGTCCTCGAACCGAGCGGCGCCACCCCGCTGGCCGTCCTCCTCTCGGGCCGCGCCGGACGTCTCCCGCGCCGTGTCGGCCTGATCCTGTCCGGCGGGAACATCGACGCCGAACGCTTCGCCCGGCTCTGCGGCGCGGGGCAGTGACCGCGGTCCCGACGGCATGCGTCCGCCCGGCGCGGGTGGGCACGCCAGGGCAGGCGAAGCCTGACCCGCAGGCCCCGCCGTGCCCGTCCCGCCGGGTCCTCACACCGGCAGCAACCGGCCCACCAGGGCGCTGAGCTGGCGGGCGGTGCGGCACTCGTGCATCGCCACCAGCTCGGCGTACTCGGGCGCGGCCGAGTCGCCCGTGCCCCACTGGGAGCGGGGCTCGGGGTTCAGCCAGTGCACACGGCGGGCCTGCCCGGCGATCCACCGCAGCGCCGGAAGGTTCGGATCCGCCATGTTCGTCCGTGCGTCCCCGAGCACGAACACGGTGGTCCGCGGCCCCACCGCGGCGCCGTACCGCTCGGTGAACTCGCCCAGCGCCGCGCCGTAGTCGCTGCTGTCGTGCCAGCCCGTGAGCCGGGCCTGTGCCCGGATGCGTGCGCCGAGGCCCGCGGCATCGGCCGTGCCGTGCACCAGCAGCCCTGTCACCTCGTCGATCCGGTTGACGAAGCCGAACACCCGCACCTTGCTGAACTGGTCGTGCAGGGCCTGAACCAGCAGCATCGTGAAGTCCGAGAAGCCCGCGACCGACCCGGACACGTCGCACAGCAGCACCAGTTCGGGCCGCGCGGGACGGCGCCGGCGCAGGACCGGTCGGACCGGCACGCCCCCCGTCGACAACGAGCCGCGCAGCGTGCGCCGCAGATCGATCGTGCCGCGAGCGGCCCTGCGGCGCCGTGCGGCGAGTCGCGTCGCCAGCGTGCGGGCGAGCGGTTGGACCGTCCGGCGCAGCTCCGCCAGCCGGTCGCGGCCCGCGTACAGGAAGTCCACCCGGTCGGCGGACGGCGCGACCGCACGCCGGGCGATCTCGTCGCGCCCCCGCCGCTCGGCCACCCGACGGCGCGCCTCCGCTGCGACCTGCCCCCGGAACACCTCGATGCGCCGGCGGATCTCGTCGTCGAGCAGCCGATCGGCGAAGTCCCCGCCGCCCCGCGCCCGCAGGTCGTCGCGGACCCGCGCGAGCAGCGTCTGCGGGCGGAGCCGTTGCAGGGTCTGGTACGAGGACCAGCCGCCCGCTCCCGGCGCGCCCCCGTATCCGCCCAGGCCGTCGACGGCCTCGATCGCCAGCCGCGCCATGAGGGCGACGTCGTCCGCGGCCAGCGCCGACGCCAGTCGCTCGCGCAGCTCCTCGGGCCCGGCCCCGTCCGCGTCCGGTGCGCCGACGCCCTGCGGGAAGTACAGGGCGAACACCGCGTCGAACACCTGCCGCTGCCCGGCGGTGTGCAGCAGGGTGGCGGCGAGTCCCTCACGCAGCAGTTCCCGGTCGGCCAGCCCCAGCGCCCGCACGGCCCGGGCCGCGTCCACCGTCTCACCGGTGCCGATGCGCACGCCGTGGTCGCGCAGAGCGGCGACGAACCCGGTCAGCCGCGCCGCGACGTCCGACTCGCCGGTCATACGGAACCCAGGTCCAGCTTGGCCGCCGCCTTCAGCACATCGTCCTGGTGCTTGAGCAGCACGCCCAGAGTGTCCCGTACGACCGCCTCGTCGAGCGTGGCGGCGCCGAGGGCCAGCAGGGTCCGGGCCCAGTCGACGGTCTCGGCCACCGACGGTGCCTTGCGCAGGTCCATCGCCCGCAGCGCGCCGACCACGCGCACCACGGACGCGGCCAGTGCCTCCTCCAGGCCGGGCACCTTCAGGCGGACGATTCGCCGCTCCAGTTCCTCGTCGGGGAAGCCGATGTGCAGGAACAGGCAGCGGCGGCGCAGCGCCTCGGACAGCTCCCGGCCCGCGTTGGAGGTCAGGACGACGAACGGCCGCCGGGTCGCCGTGACCGTACCGAGCTCCGGCACGGTCACCTGGAAGTCGCTGAGAACCTCCAGCAGCAGGCCCTCCACCTCGACGTCCGCCTTGTCGGTCTCGTCGATGAGCAGCACCTTCGGGTCGTCGCCGCGGATGGCCGTCAGCAGGGGCCGGGGGAGCAGGAACTCCTCGCTGAAGATGTCGTGGCGGGTCTCGTCCCAGGTCTCGTCGCGCCCGGCGCTGATGCGCAGCAGTTGCTTGGCGTGGTTCCACTCGTACAGTGCCCGCGCCTCGTCCACGCCCTCGTAGCACTGGAGCCGCACCAGCCGGGCTCCGGCGACCTCGGCGACGGCCTTGGCCAGCTCGGTCTTGCCGACCCCCGCCGGTCCCTCCACCAGCAGTGGCTTGCCCAGCCGGGCGGCGAGGAAGACGGTCGTGGCCACGGCCGGGGACGCCAGATAGCCGGTCTCGGCGAGGCGGGCCGAGACATCGTCGACGGACGTGAACAAGTGCGCCTCCGGCGGTCGCGGGCGGATCAGGGGGCCGGCGCTGTGCGGCCTCACTATCTAAGCGCTTGTTCACCGCCCTTGTCAGTAGTTTTCCGCCGATCCACGGGGCACGGGCGTGGGACGGGTGCCCCGCTCGCTCCGCCGCCCGACCCGGGCGGCGTGTCCGGGTGTCATCTCCGGGTGGCCCCCGGCCGGGTCCGCGCCCCGGCGCCGCTCGCTCCCGGCGCTCCCGCCGTCCCGCACTCCCGGATCTCCCGCCGTCCCGGACTCCGGCCGCCCCACCCCGGTGGCACGGCAGCGTTCCGGTCACGCCGCCGACGCGCGGACGCACACCGGACCCGCCGTCACGGCACCCGCGGCGACCGGAGGACACGCGCACCGCCTTCGCGCGCCACGCACCGCGGCACGGGGGAGAGGGCGGTCCCGCGTTCAGCCGGCGAGGACGACCTCCAGCGTGCGCGGCCCGTGCACACCCTCCACCCGGTCCAGCTCGATGTCGCTGGTGGCCGACGGACCGGAGATCCACGTCGACGGCCGGCCCGGAGTGAGCCGTTCGAGTGCCTGCGGAATCGAGGAGACGACCTGGTCCGGGACCCGGACGACACAGATGTGATGGTCGGGGACCAGGGTGATCCGGCGCCGGCCCTGGTCGGGGGAGCCGTCCAGGACGATCGTGCCGGTCTCGGCGATCGCGACGGCACAGCCGGTGACGACGCTGTCCACGCGGTCCAGCTCCCGCGGCGTGCTCTCCGCACGGTCCGCCACCCGTGTCACTCCGCCTGCCGGCAGCCAGTTCCCGTCCAGCCCCGGCGGCACGAGTACCGACGACGAGCCCCGCGCGGCAAGCAGTCGCGCGATCACACCGGCCGTCTCCCCGGCGGCACACCGGTGCACGAGCGCCCGGTAGTCCGCCAGGTTCTCCGCCAGCAGATCCACCGCCCGCGCGGCGGTCCGCTCGCCGTGCACCCGCAGATAGCCGCGCGCCACCGCCCGCTCGTACGGCGTGTCGTCCCGCGGTACATCGGCCAGCGCGCGCCGCACCCGCCCCAGGACCCGTTCCCTGCCGCTCACCGGGCGGCCCCCTTTCCGCTGGCGCCCCTGGTCCGCTGCCACCAGTCCCTGAACGGCTCGGACGGCAGCACCGGCAGCTCCCGGCTCCCGCTCCACGCCCTGCCCGGCCCCGGCAGCGACCGCGGATGCAGGTGCCGGGTGCGCGAGACGAGCCGCTGGCCGCCGCGCAGCGCGCCCGGGTGCCCGAACGCCCAGCGGGCCGCCCGCATGGCCGCCCGCTCCGCGGCATGCCCCTTGGCGGGTTTCAGTACCACCTTGTTGCCGGCGCGGGTCACCGGGCCGCCCTGCACCACCCGCTCCCGCAGATGCACCAGCACCTCGGGGATGTCGATCGCGACCGGGCAGACCTCGTAGCACGCCCCGCACAACGACGAGGCGTACGGCAGGGAGGAGTCGATCGCGCTGCCCGTTCCGCGCAGCTGGGGGCTGAGGATCGCCCCGATGGGTCCCGGGTACACCGAGCCGTAGGCGTGGCCGCCCGCCCGCTCGTACACCGGGCACACGTTCAGGCACGCCGAGCAGCGGATGCAGCGCAGCGCCTGGCGGCCCACCTCGTCGGCCAGCGTGTCGGTCCGGCCGTTGTCGAGCAGCACCAGGTGGAAGGCGCGCGGCCCGTCGTCGTCGGTGGTGCCGGTCCACATGGACGTGTAGGGGTTCATGCGCTCGGCCGTCGACGAGCGCGGCAGTGTCTGCAGGAAGACCTCCAGGTCCCGCCACGTCGGCACGACCTTCTCGATGCCGACCACCGAGATCAGCGTCTCGGGGAGTGTCAGGCACATCCGCCCGTTGCCCTCGGACTCGACGACCACCAGCGTGCCGGTCTCGGCCACCATGAAGTTGGCGCCGGAGACACCGACCTTGGCCCGCAGGAACTTCTCCCGCAGGTGCAGCCGGGCGGCCTCCGCGAGTTCCGCCGGTGCGTCGCTCAGGCCCTCCGGGGCGGGCCGGCCCCACGCGCCCATCTCCGAGCGGAAGACGTCCCGGATCTCGCGCCGGTTGCGGTGGATGGCCGGGACGAGGATGTGCGAGGGCCGGTCCCGGCCCAACTGCACGATCAGCTCGGCCAGGTCGGTCTCGTACGCCCGGATGCCCTCCGCCAGGAGGGCCTCGTTGAGCCCGATCTCCTGCGTCGCCATCGACTTGACCTTGACGACCTCGACCTCGCCGGTCGCCCTGACCAGGTCCACCACGATCCGGTTGGCCTCGTCGGCGTCCGCCGCCCAGTGCACCGTGCCGCCCGCCGCGGTGACCGCCTCCTCCACCTCGACCAGATAGCGGTCGAGGTGACGGAGCGTATGGTCCTTGATCCGTCTCCCGGCCTCCCGCAGCGCCGCCCAGTCGGACACCTCCGCGACCGCGGCGGCCCGCTTGGCACGGATGGTCCCCGTGGCACGGCGCAGGTTCCCGCGCAGCGTCGCGTCACCCACCGCCTCGCGCGCGGCCTGCGGGAAGGCAGGCATCCCCAGGTGCGTTCCGCTCATACGGCCGGTTCCTCCTCGGTGTTCGCCAGGATCTGCGCGATGTGCACCGGCCGCATGCCCACCCTCAGCCGGGCCATGATCCCGCCGATGTGCATCAGACAGGAGTTGTCGGCCGCGCACAACACCTCCGCGCCGGTCGAGGCGGCGCTGCGCACCTTGTCCGCGCCCATCGCCGCCGACACGTCGGCGTTCTTCACCGCGAACGTCCCGCCGAATCCGCAGCACTCCTCCGCGCCCGGCAGCTCCACCAGCTCAAGTCCCTTCACCGCCCCCAGCAGCCGCCGGGGCCGGTCGCCCAGACCCAGGCCGCGCAGGCCGTGACAGGCGGGGTGGTACGTCACCCTGTGCGGGTACCAGGCGCCGACGTCCGTCACCCCCAGCACGTCCACCAGGAACTCCGTCAGCTCGTACGTCTTCGGCACCACCGGCGCCAGAACGGCAGCGAGCGCCTCGCCGCGCCCCTCGGCCCGCGCCCGCTCGCCGAGGCGCGGATACAGCTCCCGTACCATCGCCCCGCACGACCCGGACGGCGTCACGATCGCCTCGTAGCCGCCGAAGACCTCCGCGAAGTGCCGGGCCAGCGGCTCCGCCTGGTGCCGGTAGCCGGTGTTGTAGTGCGCCTGCCCGCAGCACGTCTGTGCCATCGGGAAGTCCACGTCGACGCCCAGCCGGGTCAGCAGCCGCACGACCGCGCGGCCGGTGTCCGGATAGAGCGTGTCGTTGACGCAGGTCAGGAACAGGGCGACGCGCATCGCGGGCTCCTCGCGATCGATCAGCGGACGGTTGCAGCGTAGTTGCCGCCCCACGGGGCGAGGGAGATCCGGTCCGCCGCGCCGCGGACGTGACCCCCGCCCCGGACGGCGCACGGACGCCACCGTGGGATGCGCGGTGTGGACCGGCGAGGCGGCAGCACGCGGCGCGACGGCGGGCCACACGTTCAGGGTGCCTGCAACGCCACGGCGGGGCACACCCTGCCGGTGCCGGCAGTCCCACGGCCCCGCGCCCCCGTTCAGTTCTCTGCCCGGCGCGCCCCTCCCTCCCTGCCTGCCCCGCACGCCGCCTTCCCCTCCCACTGGACGGGACGCCGGCCGGCCGCGTGGGGAGGGCGGCCGCGGTGTCGCCCGGTGCTCCGGCCCGAGCGGGTGGTGTGCCGGTGGGGCCGTCCCGTCTGCTGAGTCGCCGTTCAGTAGCGGTTGACGATCCCCTGCCTGATCGCCGGTCCGGCGTGTGCTGAACTGTGACGGTCCGCAGACCGCGGGCCGTCCACCGTTCGTACCGGGAGTCGTGTTGACCCACAGCTACCGCCAGCCCGGCGTCGTCCTCACCGACCGGCGCTTCACCGTCCCCCTCGACCACGACGATCCCGCGGGGGAGACGATCGAGCTCTACGCCCGCGAGGTCGTCGCGAGCGACAAGGCCGGCCGGGCGCAGCAGGACCTGCCCTGGCTGCTCTACCTCCAGGGCGGCCCCGGGTTCGGGGCCAACCGCTTCGTCGGCCGGCAGGCCTGGCTGGGCCGCGCGCTGAAGGAGTACCGGGTGCTGCTGCTGGACCAGCGCGGCACCGGCGCCTCCACGCCCGCCAACCGGCAGACCCTCCCGCTGCGCGGCGGCCCCGCCGCCCAGGCCGACTACCTCACCCGCTTCCGGGCCGACTCCGTCGTCCGCGACTGCGAGGCCATCCGCCCCGCGGTCACCGGCGGCGGCCCGTGGACCGTGCTCGGCCAGAGCTTCGGTGGTTTCTGCGCGGTCAGCTATCTCTCCACCGCCCCCGAAGGGCTGTCCGCCGCCCTCATCACCGGCGGGTTGCCCTCCCTGCAGGCCCATGCCGACGACGTCTACCGCGCCGCCTACCCGCGCATCGAGCGCAAGGTCGCCGCGCACTACGCCCGCTACCCGCAGGACGTCGAACGTGCCCGCCGCGTCGCCGACCACCTGCTCACCCGTGAGGTGACCCTGCCGGGCGGCTACCGGCTGACGGCCGAGGCCTTCCAGTCCCTCGGGATCCTCCTCGGTGGCGGCGAGGGCAGCCACCGCCTGCACTACCTGCTGGAGGACGCCTTCGTCCGCACCCCGCAGGGCTCCGAGCTGTCCGACGCCTTCCGGGAGGAGGTCCAGGGCCTGCTGAGCTACGCAGGCCACCCGTTGTACGCCCTCGTCCACGAGGCGATCTACGGCCAGGACCACCGGCCGACCGCCTGGGCGGCCGAACGCGTGCGCGCGGAGTTCCCCCGTTTCGACGCCGCCAAGACGCTCGCGGGTGACGGGCCGCTGATGTTCACCGGCGAGACGATCCACCCCTGGATGTTCGACTGCGACCCTGCCCTGCGCCCGCTGCGGGAGACCGCCGACCTGCTGGCGGCCCGGACCGACTGGACACCCCTGTACGACCCGGAGCGCCTGGCGTCCAACGAGGTACCCGTCGCCGCCGCCGTCTACCACGACGACATGTACGTCGACACGGCACATTCCCTCGCCACCGCCCGCGCGATCCGCGGCCTGCGCACCTGGGTCACCGACGAGTTCGAGCACGACGGCGTCCGGGCGGGCGGCCCCCGCGTCCTGGACCGCCTGCTGTCGCTCGCTCGCGACGAGGTGTGACCTCCCGCCGGCGGCTGCGGAGTCGTCAGCCGCCGGCCGGGGGACGACACGGCCGGGGCGGGTCGCGGATCCACCCGCCCCGCCCCGGGATCCTGTGAGGAGCGGGCGTCGGCCGGGGCGGACGCCGGTCCGTCCCGGCGGCGAACCGACTTCCCCCGCCTGGCTCCGCAGGAGCTTCGTTTCCTCCCCGGCCCGAAGGCCGGGGTATCGACGAAAGAGAGACGCGATGACCGAGCCGGCGAACACCCCGCTGCGGCCCATGCCCGAGGACTGGCAGCGTGCCCTGGCGGTGGTGGCGCACCCCGACGACCTCGAGTACGGCTGCGCGGCGGCCGTCGCCGCCTGGACCGACGCCGGACGCGAGGTCGCCTATGTGCTGGCCACCCGGGGCGAGGCAGGCATCGACACCCTGGAACCCGGGAAGTGCGCCCCGCTGCGCGAACGCGAGCAGCGGGCGAGCGCCGCGGTCGTGGGCGTGTCGGAGGTGGAGTTCCTCGACCACCGGGACGGTGTGATCGAGTACGGCATCGCCCTGCGCCGCGACGTCGCCGCCGCGATCCGCCGGCACCGCCCCGAGCTGGTGATCACCCTCAACCACCGTGACACCTGGGGCGGCGTGGCCTGGAACACCCCCGATCACGTCGCCGTCGGCCGGGCCACGCTGGACGCCGCCGCCGACGCGGGCAACCGCTGGATCTTCCCCGAGCTCGTCGAGCAGGGGCTCCAGCCGTGGAACGGGGTGCGCTGGGTCGCCGTCGCCGGGTCGGCCTCGCCCACCCACGCCGTGGACGCCTCGGCGGGGATGGAGCGCGCCGTGGCCTCCCTGCTCGAACACCGCACCTACATCGAGGCGCTGACGCACGAGGACCCCCGGGCCTACGCCCGCGCGTTCCTCACCCGGACCACGGAGAGCGCTGCCGACCGCTTCGGCGGCCGTCCGGCCGTGACCTTCGAGGTCTTCGCCCGCTGAGGCACGGCCGACCCGCGGCGGTCCGGCGCTGCCCTGAACGCTTCGACGACGAACACGTCCTATTCCGCAGGCACTTCGTCGAGCACCCCCCGTGCGACACGGCGAGCGGGGCACGTTCCTGGTCGCCTCGGCGAGGAGCGCGCAGTCGGGGCCCGGCCGCCGCGCTCGCGGGCTCAGACAGCCGTGTCGAACGGGGAGTCGACGTAGCGGACCGGGTTCTGGCCCTTCTCCACCGGGGAGACGCCACCCACGTACGCGTCGTGCACGGGATCTCCGGGTTTGAGGATGCTGCCGTCGAGGGTGCGGCGGCCGTCGGGGTGGGCGTCGGAGATGCTGTCGATCTCCACTGCCAGAACGACGGTTCCCCGGGCCGTGAACAGCGCGTAGCGCTCGCGGTCGGCGCGTGGACCGAGCCGCCAGCGGCCGCGCCCCGCTTCCCAGATCTCCTCGTCGGTCATGCCGGCATGCCACCCGGCAGCCGATCTCCCGTACTCGTCCGTCGGAAATGTTTGGTAGAGGCCAAGCGTGATGGTGAGCATGGGCGCCCCTTCCTCTCCCACTCGGGGTGCTGTGGATCCCGGAATACAGGGTGAGGTTAGGGGCCGTGACGTCCGGATGCGACGCCGGTGGACAAAGCATGGGAAAGCAAGGGGACGGCGTTTCCCGTCACTTGGCTCTCCGAGGAGCCGGGCAACCCGAGCCCGCTGCGTCAGACGACCGGGCAGCGGGGCTCCGGCACCGGATCGCCGTCCCGGCCGGGACGGCCGGCCGGGGGCGTGCGCCGCTGGACGTGCAACCGGAGGCCCTCCGGCATCAGCGTCAGCCGCTCGGCCACCGCCAGCCGGTAGGAGGGGTCCGGCACCAGTTCGTAGCGGCGCAGCAGCAGGCCGAGGACGAGCGTTGCCTCGTGCAGGGCGAACTGGCGGCCGATGCACGCCCTCGCCCCCGTGCCGAACGGCTTGAAGACGTGCGCGGGCCGGGCCCGCACCGCCCCCGCCTCGAACCGGTCGGGATCGAAGCGGTCGGCGCTGTCTCCCCACACCGCCGGATCCCGGTGCAGCATCGCGGCCAGCACCAGCGCCCACGCGCCCCGCCGCATCGGATGTATCCCGGCCAGCACGGTGTCGGCACGTGCCTCCCGGGCGAAGGCCGGCGCCGTCGGCCACAGCCGCAGCGACTCGTCCAGCACGCGCCGTACGTACCGCAGCCTCGCCACCTGCTCGTACCCGGGGCTCTCCGTGTCACCCCACACGCGGTCCACCTCGACTCGTGCGCGGGCGGCGGCCTCCGGGTGCCGGGAAAGGTAGTGCAGCGCGAAGGACAGGGCGCCGGAGGTGGTCTCGTGCCCGGCGACGAGGAAGGTGATGACCTGGCGGCGGACGTTCTGCGCCGACAGCCGCTCCCCGGTCTCGGGGTGGGCCGTCTCCAGCATCCGGTCGAGCAGGTCCCCGTCCCCGCCGCCCGAGGACCTGCGTACCCGGACGATCTCGTCGACCGTGCGGTTGAGGAAGGCGATGTCGGCGGCGTTGCGCCGGCTCGCCCGCCGCAGCAGAAGCGGTACGGCGGGACCGGGCACGGCGTTCAGACGCTGCGCATGGGTGAGCGTGCCCACCATCGCGGTCACGAACGGGTGCGGCCGGGCACGTTCGAAGGAGCCGAAGTCGTGCCCGAACCCGGTGCGGGAGATGGTCTCCAGGGTCAGCTTCGTCATGTCCCCGGGCACGTCCACCGCCCGCCCGTCGGCCGCCGCGCGGTCCCAGTGCCCGGTGAGCCGGCCGGCCACCTCCAGCATCATCGGGTGGTAGGCCGCCATCGCCTCGCGGCTGAACCCGGGGGCCAGGACGTCGTGCGCCAGTTGCCAGTTGGGCTCGTGGCCGTATGCCGTGAACAGCGCGTCGCCGACCACGGGCCGCAGATTGGCGATGCCGAGGCCGACGTGCTTGGTGAAGCGGGTCTCGTCGGCCAGGTCCGCGACGAGACCCGCACCCCACGCGAAGACGAACTCCTTGCCGAACACCCGGCGCCGGAAGATCGGCCCCAGCTGGCGGGCGTGGCGCATCGAGTCCTGCAGCGGGGTGCGCGGGTTCGCGCCGATGGAGTCGCCGAGCAGCGGCAGGCGCCACGGCGGGTGGGGGATCCGGTGCAGTTCGGGCCAGCCGTGCTCGGCACTGCGGAACCCCTTCGGCAGTCCGTCTCCGGTCGTCGTCTCCGCCATGACGCGGTCTCCCTCGAGCGGGCGGCAGGTGAGCTGGTCGGACGAGCTGTTGTACGCGGATTCAATAAAGCGCGTTCAGTCTGCTCCCGTTGTTGAATCCACGTCAAGTAGAGTGCGCGCATGGTCGCGAACCGGGGTGGACGCACCCGTCGCCGGCTCAGCACCGCCGAACGCCGGGAACAACTGCTGTCGGTGGGCGCTCGGCTGTTCTCGGAGCGTCCGTACGACGACGTGTGGATCGAGCAGGTCGCCGAGATCGCCGGTGTCTCCCGCGGGCTGCTCTACCACTACTTCCCGACGAAGCGGGACTTCTTCGCAGCCGTCGTCGAGCGGGAGAGCGAGCGGATGCTCCGCATGACGGCCGCCGAGCCCGGCGTGCCGGTGCGCGAGCAGCTCGCCGCCGCTCTCGACGCCTACCTGGAGCACGTCCAGGCGCACGCCCACGGTTACCGCGCCTTCCATCGTGCCGATGCCGCCGGGGACCAGGTCGTGCGCCGTGTCTACCGGCGTGCCCTGGCCGCCCAGGAACGCCAGATCCTGGCGGCGCTGGCGGCCGACCCCGAGTTCGGGCCGGTCGTCTCGGGCCGCCCCGACGCCCGTCTCGCCGTGCGCGGCTGGCTGGCCTTCACCACCGCCGTGTGCCTGGAGTGGCTGCGGGGAGCGGAGCTGGACCGGGCGCAGGTGCGCGACCTGTGCGCCCGTGCGCTGCTGGGAGCCCTGGCGCCCTGATCTCGTCCCCTCCAGTGCCTCGCCGCGCGCGGAGGGGCCTGCTTGGCGTACCCCTCGATCTTCGATAGGTTAGGCAAGGCTTACCTAATGGAGGTTGGGATGGGTGACAGGCACACCTGGACGGCAGCGCCCGCCGCGGCGGAGCGGGCCCGGTCGGTGCTCGCCGCGGCATGGTCCTGCGCGGTGTCCGCGGGCGGCGTCCGCGAGGAACTGGCGGGCGCGCACGTCGTGGCCGAGGACGGCCGGATCCTGCTGCACGTGCCCGAGGACAGTGCCCTGGCCGCGACCGCCCTGTGCGCACCGCGCGGCGAGGTGTCCACCGTGCTGGAGTTCGCCGACGTGTCCCCCGTGCCCGTGCGCCACCGCATCCGGGCCCGGCTCTGGCTGGCCGGCCGGCTCACGCGCGAGGACGGCCACGTCCTCCTCCGGCCCGCCCGCGTCGCGCTGCGCCGACCCGCCGGCATGGCCGTCGTCGGCCTCGCCGACTACGCCGCCGCCGAACCCGACCCACTGGCCGCTGCCGAGGCCCGGCTGCTCACCCATCTCGCCGGCGCCCACCCCGACGCCGTGGAACGGCTCACCCGTCTCGTCGACCGCGACAGTCTGCACGGCGCCGTCCGGGTCCGTCCTCTCGCCGTGGACCGGCACGGACTGACGCTGCGCATCGAACGCGCCCGTACCCACGGCGACGTGCGCCTGACCTTCCACGCCCCCGCGGACGACACCGCGCAGCTCGCCGAGCGCATGCACGTCCTGCTCGCCCGGGCGAGCGCCGCGACCTGCCCGCGCGCGCTACAGCGGCACCGCACAGACGGCGACGGGTGAGGCGAACGGCGCACCGGCGAGCCGCAAACCGCCGGTGTTCCCGTCCACGTGGAACACGCTGACCGAGCCGGACCGCTGGTTCGCGGCGAACAGCAGCCGCCCGTCCGGCGAGAAGGCGATGTGCCGGGGGAAGGCGCCGGCCACCGGCACCGTGCCCAGCAGCCTCAGCCTCGCCCCGTCCGCCTCCACGGCGTACCGGGCGATGCTGTCGTGGCCCCGGTTGGCGAGATACGCGTACGAGCCGTCCGCCGTCACCAGGATCTGCGCCGGATAGTTGGTCCCCGTGCCCGAGCCCGTCGCCTGCGGCTCGCCGACCGTCAGCCGCCCGGTGGAGGGATCCCAGGCGCACACCGCGATCGTGTCGTCGCTCTCGTTGGCCAGATACGCGTACCGCCCGCCCGGATGGAAGGTCAGATGGCGCGGGCCCGCACCCGGCTCGGTGCGGGCCCGCGCCACCGCGGACAGCCGGCCGGCACGCGGGTCGAGGCGGTAGGTGTGCACCGAGTCGGTGCCCAGGTCGACGGCGAGGACATGCGTTCCACCGGGCGCGGTGACGACCTGGTGGGCGCGCGGTTGCCGCCGGTCCGGGCCGTCCGGGCGGGAAAGGACCACCAGGTCGGTGCGCTCGCCCGGCGCGCCGTCGGCGTCGATCGGGTGCACGGCCACGCTGCCCGAGCCGTAGTTCGCGCTCAGCAGCCAGCGCCCTGCCGGGTGCACCGACACGTGGCAGGGCCCCGACCCACCGGTGGACCGGCTGCCCAGCACCCTGCGGTCGGCGAGCCGCACAGCGCTCACCGCGCCGTGCTCGCGCTCGCTCACCGCGTACAGCGTCCGTCCGTCGGGATGCGCGGCCAGGTACGACGGGTCGGCCACGCCCGCGACGGCGCCGGTGCCCGTGACGTGTCCCGTCCCGGGGTCGTAGACGGCGACGCCGATGCCCCGCCCGCCGCCGTCGGCCGAGGTGTAGGTGCCCAGCCACAGAGGGCGGGGACCGGGGCGGGGCCCGGCGGACGGGACGGCGGTCCGTGTCGCCGGCGCGGGCTCAGCACCGGACGGAGCCGGGGAGGCGGGAGCGTCCCCGCAGCCGCTCACGGCCGCGGCCGCTCCGCCCAGCGTGCCCACGAAGCGCCGCCTGCTCCAGCCCCCGCGCTCGGCTCCTGCACCGTCCACTATCCGCGCACCTCGGGTGGTCGTCCGTCCCGGTTGTGACGGTCACCCTGACCCGCGTGGACCCCCGGACGCAAACCTCGCGGTCCCCGGCACGTGCGCGGGGCGGGCGGCGGAACGTCACCAGTCGCCGTCGGACACCGGCTCACCCTGCACGTCCCCCAGCGGCTTGACCTGGTGCGGAGCCGGATCCTGCCAGGGCTCGTGATCGTCGCCGAGCCAGTCGCCGACCGGCTGGACGGCCCCGAGGGCCTCCGCCGGGGCGAGATCCTCGGCGCCTTCGTCGTAGTAGTCGTACCAGGGCAGTCCCGCCCGGGTGTAGGCGGCCCGGTCCACGGGGGAGGGCGGCGGCTCCTCGCCGGTGATGCGCCGCCACTCCGGCGGCGTCACCAGGTGCACGAAGACCCGGCCGGAGGGCTCCACCGCCCAGTCCGTCAGCGGCCGGTCGTCGCGGTAGACCTCCTGGCGCATCGACCCGCCGACGCCGAGGCCCATCGCCGCGGCGGCGCGGGGCGCGGCCCCCGGGGCCGCCCCGGGGGCCGCGGCCGGGGTGGCGAGGAAGGCACCGGTGGCCGACTGCGGGCCGCCGTACCCGCCGAACGGGTGCACCCGGTGACGCTCCGCCCGGCGGCGCTCCTCCTCGCGCCACCGGGCCAGCGCGCGCTCGACGAGCGGGAAGGACTGCAACTGGACGCCGCCCCACACCTCCTCGCCGGTGACCTGGCCCTCCACCGTGGCGCCCAGCCCGAGCGGCACCGCGACGAACTGGCGGACCGTGCCCTTGCCGGAGTTGATGCCGTCCAGCCAGGGCTGGCGGGGGAGCACCAGGTAGTTCTGCGGACGCCGGGAGAGCCGGCCGGTCCAGGGCCGGCCCGATACCGCGCACACCTTGCCGGCCCCGACCTGGAGGGCGGCCGGCTCGGTGGTGCCGGCGAAGCTCAGCCACATGGCCTCCCGCAGATACACCGGCAGCATCACACCGCCACGCGAGCGCCATGCCTCGGGCACGGTGTCCAGGTGGTCGGCGACCCGGCGCACGGGGAACTCACCGAGCCCCGGCGGCAGCGGATGCGTGCCCGTCTCGGGCAGCCGCAGGGTGCGCACGAACCGGACCGCCACCCCGCCCGGCAGCCGCAGGGTGTTCCCGTCGAGCCGCACATCCGTCATCCGCCCGTCCCCCTCGATCGTCTCGTGGACCCTGCGTCCGCGATGCCCCACCGCGGACGCGGCCGTACTGTCACGGAGAACGCACGGCGGTCCCCCTCCGGTTCCGCCACCGCCGTTCCAGGCGGCGGACCCGCTCGCGCAGCCACGGCACGGACAGCTTCCGGTCGCGCAGCTCCTGGGAGTGCCGGTCCAACTCCTCGAACAGCCGGCGCGTGCGGTGCTCGGTGTCCAGCTCGTCCAGCATGCGGTCCACCTCGGTCAGCACCGCCCCGTGCAGCTGCCACTGGCGGGCGTCGTGCCGGACCTCCTCCAGCAGCAGCTGGGCGAGCTTGTCGCGGGTGGCCGTGGCCTGGTGCAGCTCCGCGGCGAGGCGCTCCTCGGCCGACTCGGCGCTGCGGCTGACATGGGTGGTCACCAGCACCGCGAAGCTCACCACCGCGTCGGCCACCTCCGCCAGGACCTGTTCGACGGCCGCGCCGGTCTCGGGCGGGAACAGCGGCTCGGGGTCGCGTTCCTTGGCCAGGTCGGTGAGGGTGCGGGCGAGCACGCGCAGCACGACGGTGCAGATCTCCAGCGTGTCCAGTCCGGTGCGCAGGACGACCCGGTGCAGCAGTCCCTCCCGTACCCGGGGGTTGAGCCGGAGGCTGTCCTCGGCCTGCCGCAGCGCGGCGTCCACCTCGACGATCGCGTGGTCGAGGCGGCGTGCCTCGTGCAGCCGGGCCGCCGCCAGTTCGAACGGTGTCCGGCCGGCGGCCTGCTCGCCCACCCGGAGCATCAGCTGCCGCATCCGGCGCGCCAGGCCTTCGATCGACTCGCCCGCCTCGCCCACCCACACCGGCGGGGGCAGCAGCACATTGACGCCGAGCCCGACGACCGCGCCGATCAGCGTCTCCAGCACCCGCGCCCAGGCGGTGTCGCCGACCGTGGTGACGCCGAGGACGAGCATGGCGCTGATCGCCACCTCGGGCACGTACTCGTCGACGCGCACCAGATGGCCGACCGCCAGCGACGCCACGATCAGCAGGGCGAGGCTCCACCAGGTCAGGCCCACCAGCAGGCTGAAGGCGATGGCCACCAGAACACCCGCCACCACCGCGTTGACCCGGCGGATGCCGTTGGTGAGCGTGGCGAACAGGGTGACCTGGACGACCAGGAGCGCGGTCAGGGGCGCGGTCAGCGGGGCCGGTTCCGGACTGAGGCGCAGGGCGACGACGTACGCGATCGTCGCGGCGGTCGCCGACCGCAGCGCCTGTACGACCACGGGCTCCCGGCCCCGCCGCACGAGCCGCCCCACGGTGCCGGCCCGCTCCCTTACACGTTGCATCGCTTGGCCTGTTCCCTTTCCGCGGCCCTGTCGAACTCCCGTGCGGCTCCCGGCGGTCGGCGGCCGCCCTCAGGAGGTGGGCCTCCGGTGGCGGCGGAGGCCTTCGGGCGGGGCACCGGGGGCCTTCGGATGGTGCGCCGGAGGCCGCCGGACGCGCGGAAGGCACGCCGGGCGTTGCGCCGGACGGTTCCCGCCCGCGGGCCGGAGGGGACGTCAGGGCCGGGCGCCGAGCCGGTCGAGGAAGGCGAACAGGTGTCCCCGCATCCGGGCGATCTGCTCCTCCAGGGTGAGGTTCTCCTCGAACCGCTGCGCCGTGTCCGGGAGCCTCTTCCCGCGGATGTGGAGGGAACAGGCGAGGTCGGTGCACATGTACAGGCCCGCCGAGTTCCCCTCCCGCCCGGCCGCGCCCGCCTTGCGGGCCGTCATCAGCGACACGCCGCCCCGCGGGTGCGAGGTCAGGCACAGCGAGCACAGGCTCCGCTGGAGGAAGCCGCGCTGTGCCGGCGGGAACCGCATGGTCACCCCCACCAGCCGGTCGTGCCGCTCGGTGACGAGGTAACTGCGGTCGGGGGCGCCCGGATCGCGCCACCCGAGGAAGTCGAGATCGGCCCAGGGCTGCTCGTTGAGATCGCGCGGGACCGTCAGGCGCTTGGCCTCGCCCTGCGAGCAGTTGACGAAGGAGCCGCGGATGTCCCGCTCGGTGAGTGGTCTCATGGTAGGGCTTTCGTGATCGTGCACGGACAGAAAACCTAGGGGCTCTAGGTTTCTGGCCTCAGGCTAGGCGGACGCCGAGGGGAGGGCGAGTGAATTACGGCCTCGACGGGGTACCCGTGCCGCTTGCACGACGACGGCACGGCCCCCGCGAACACCCACTCCTTCCACCCTGATGAACACCGATCCCGAGGCGGCCTCACCGGTTCCCCGGTTCTCCTGCGTCCACGGGCCCCGGGTCTCCTCACGCGCCCCCGAGGTACGCCTCGACCACGCGATCGTCCTCGGCCAGTTCCGCTGCCGGGGCGTGCATGACGCAGTGACCGTTCTCGACCACGTAGCCGCGGTGCGCGATCTTCAGCGCTGCCCTGGCGTTCTGCTCGACCAGCAGCACCGAGGTGCCGGAGGCGTTGATCTCGGCGATCACCTTCATCACCGCGGCCACCACGAGCGGGGCAAGCCCCATCGACGGCTCGTCGAGCATCAGCAGCCGTGGTCCGGCGACGATCGCGCGGCCGACCGCGAGCATCTGCTGCTCCCCGCCGGACAGCGTGCCGCCCTGCTGGTCGCGGCGCTCGGCGAGCCGGGGCAGCAGGTCGTAGACGCGGCCGATGCGCCGCTTGATCTCCGCTTGGTCGCGCAGCAGGTAGCCGCCGAGTTGCAGGTTCTCCTGCACGCTGAGGGTGGAGAAGATGCGCCGGCCCTCGGGTACGTGCACCAGTCCCATGCCGACGATGTCCGGCGGTGCGGCGCGGGTGATGTCCTGACCGTCGAAGGCGATCCGGCCGCCGGACGGGCGGACCAGACCGGACACCGCGGACAGCGTGCTGGTCTTGCCCGCGCCGTTGTTGCCGAGCAGCGCGACGATCTCGCCGTCGTCCACCCGCAGCGACATGCCCCGCAGAGCCCGCACCCCACCGTAGGAAACCTCGATCCCGTCGATTTCAAGCGTCGGCACGGACGGTCTCCTCTCCTGTGTCCCCAGCCGTTCCCTCGTCCCCGGTCGCTTCGTCGTCGCTGCCGAGGTACGCCTCGATCACCGCGGGGTCGCGCCGCACCTGCTCGGGTGTGCCGTCCGCGATCTCCTTGCCGAAATTGAGGACGACCACCCGCTCCGACACCTCCATGACCAGGCCCATGTCGTGCTCGATCAGCACGATCCCGGTGCCGAGTGCGCGGATACGCCGGATCAGGTCGAGCAGTTCGAGCTTCTCGCCGTGGTTGAGACCGGCCGCGGGCTCGTCGAGCAGCAGCAGTCTGGGGCGGCGCGCCAGAGCGCGCGCGATCTCCACCCGGCGCTGTTCGCCGTACGGCAGGTTGCGTGCCGCGCCGGCTCGGTCGCCTTGCAGCCCGACGAAGTCGAGCCACCGGTGTGCCTCGTCGGTTGCCTCCTGCTCGCTCCGCCGGTAGCGGGGCGTGTGCAGCAGCGCGTCGAACACGTGCTGGCGCAGCCACAGATGGGTGCCCGCACGGACGTTGTCGAGCACCGGCAGGTCGCCGAAGAGACGCACGTTCTGGAAGGTGCGGGATACGCCCCGCGTCGCGATCGCGGACGTGCGCATGCGGGTCACGTCGGCGCCGCCGATCGTGATCCGCCCGCTGGTGGGACGGTAGAAGCCGGTGATGCAGTTGAACGCGGACGTCTTGCCGGCGCCGTTGGGGCCGATCACCGACACGATCTCCGCCTCGCCCACTTCGAAGCTCAGCCCGTCGACGGCTCTCACCCCGCCGAACGCCAGGTGCAGGTCGGCCACTTCGAGCAGTGCGGTCATGGCACGCTCACCTCGCCCTCGGATTCGTTGCCCACGGGGGCCGCTGGTTTCGATCGGCGGGCGGTGCGGTCCGGTTCGCGGGTGCGCACCGGCCAGACCCCCTGCGGCCGGAGCACCATGACCACGATCAGCAGCACACCGAACAGGAAGTACCGGTAGTCGGCGAACTCGCGCAGCACCTCGGGCAGCACGCTGACGAACACCGCGCCGAGCACCACGCCCGGGGTGGAGCCCATGCCGCCGAGCACCACGGCCATCAGCACCAGCGCGGACTGCAGGAAGGTGAAACTCGCCGGCGAGATCGCCGACAGCTGCGCCGCGAACAGCACCCCGGCCAGCCCGCCCCAGATGGCGCCGGCGACATAGGCGGCGAGCTTCACCCGGTAGGTGTGCACCCCCATGGCCTCGGCGGCGTCCTCGTCCTCGCGGATGAACCGCCACGCCCGGCCGAGCCGTGAACGGATGAGCCTGTTCGCGCCGAGCACGGCGACGGACACGATGCCGAGCACCACGTAGTAGAACGTGATCGAACCGCTCAGGTCCACTCCGGCGACCGACAGGCCGGGAATGCCGTAGATGCCTTCCGGGCCTCCGGTGACGCTGATGTTGTTGGCGGTGATCCGGATGATCTCGCCGAACCCCAGCGTCACGATCGCCAGGTAGTCGCTGCGCAGGCGCAGAGTGGGTCCGCCGATGACGATGCCGGCGACCACGGTCACTATGATCACGAACGGCACGGTGGCCAGCAGCGGCCAGTGCAGCCGGGTGGAGATCACCCCGCTGGTGTAGGCACCTACCGCGAAGAACGCGGCGTACCCCAGGTCGAGCAGCCCGCACTGCCCCACCACGATGTTGAGCCCGACCGCCAGCATCACGAAGACGAGGGTGCCGGTCATCACGTTCATCGCGTACGGCGTGGCGATGATCAGCGGCCCGGCGAGGCCGATGAGCAGTCCGACCGGACCGATCCAGCGGCTGCGCAGGAACGCCCCGGCGGCGTCTCTGGTCCGTCCGGCCGGCCGCGTCGGTGTCTTCACCGTTCTGGTTGTCGCCGCCATCACACACGCTCCGTGACGCGCTCGCCGAGCAGGCCGGTGGGCCGCACGGTCAGGAACAGGATGAGGAAGGCGAACGCGAACACGTCGCGCCACTGCCCGCCGAGGAAGTGCGTCCCGACTGATTCGAGCAGGCCGAGTACCACGCCACCGAGCATGGCGCCCTTGAAGTTGCCGATCCCGCCGATCACCGCCGCGGTGAACGCCTTGAGCCCGATGATGAAGCCCATCAGGAAGTTGATGCTGCCGTAGTAGGAGCCCGCCATCACGCCGGCGGCGCCGGCGAGCGCGGACCCGATGAAGAACGCCTGGGCGACGACCCGGTTCACGTCGATACCCATCAGCCGGCTGGCCACCGGGTCCAGCGCGATCGCCCGCATCGCCCGGCCCTGCCGCGAGCGCATCACCAGTGTGTTGAGCCCGACCATGAGCGCGATCGCGATCCCGATGAGCACGATCTGGGAGACGCTGATCCGGACGCCGAGCACATGCAGGGACGAACTGCCCAGGCGTACCGGGTACACCTCCGGGTTGGGCCCGGCCACGATGCGCATCCCGTACTCCAGCGCGAACGACGCGCCGACCGCGGTGATCAGCAGCGACAGCCGTGGCGCGCCGCGCAGCGGCCGGTAGGCGACGCGTTCGATCGCCACTCCGGCCAGGCCGGTGCCGACCATGGACAGCACCAGTACCACGAGCAGTGCCACCAGCGACAGGGACGCCGTGAAGCCGCTGAACGAGCTGAGCAGTGCGAATCCGATGAACGCACCCAGCATGTAGAGGTCGCCGTGGGCGAAGTTCAGCAGCTTCATGATCCCGTAGACCATGCTGTAGCCGAGGGCGACCAATGCGTAGAACGAACCCACGAACAGGCCGTTCCAGATGATCTGAAGCATGTCATTCCCCTCAGGAGCGGTGGCGGACCCGGACCGCGGGCCCGCCGCGCGCTGCTGTGCTCAGGACTGGAGGTCGTCGACGAGCGTGAACGTGGTGTCCGACACCCGCAGGATGCGGAAGCCGCCCTGCGACAGGGTGTGGTTCGAGGTGAACTTGAGCGGGCCGGAGAACAGCTTGAACCCGTCGATCTGCGTCAACGCGTCCATGATCTTCTTTCCGTCCGTGCCGTCCGCGTCCTCGATCGCCTTGGCGGCCACGCGCACCGCGTCGTAGGACTGCAGCGCGTAGGGGCCGGGCTCGGAGCCGAACTTCTCCTTGTAGTCGGAGATCCAGTTGCTCGCGCCCTCGATGGTGTCGGGCGTCTCGGTCATGGTGGCGTACACGCCCTGGGCGTTGCCCTTCCCGGCGATGCTGATGAGCTTGGCGTCCACGTTGCCGTCGGCGACCATGATGTCGCCCTTGTAGCCGGCCTGGCGCAGCTGCCGGATGAGCAGGCCGCCCTCCTGGTAGTAGCCGGTCCAGTACACGAAGTCGGGCTTGGCCTTCACGATGGCGTCGACGTTCGAGCCGTAGTCGCTCTCTCCCGCGTTCACCGACTCCTTCAGCACCATCTTCATGCCGGAGCCGCCCTCTTCGATGTCGGCCCTGGTGCGCTTGGTGATGTCGGTGGAGTAGCTGGTGTTGTCATCGAGCAGTGCCACCCGCGTGGCCTTCTGCCTGCTCATCCACTCGACCGCGGCCTGCGCCTGCTGCGCACCGGTACCGTTGATGAGGAACACGTTCGGCAGCTTCTGCGCGACCAGGTCGCCCGAGTTCGCCGCGGGGACCACCATCGGGATGTCAGCCTTGTCGAACACCGACAGGGTCGGCAGCGTGGCCGACGAGCAGTATCCGCCGACCGACACGGTGACGCCCGCCGCGACCAGCTTGTTCGCCGCGGTGACCGCGGTCTTCGGGTCGCACGCGCTGTCCTGCACGTTCAGCTTCAGCTTGCGGCCGAGCACCCCGCCGTCGGCGTTGATCTCGTCGATCGCCAGCTGGGCACCGTTCTTCATGTAGGGGCCGGCCGCGGCGCTGCTGCCCGAGATGGGTATCGCCATGCCGAGCGTGATCGGGCCGTCGGAATCCTTGCCGCCGCTGCCGAGCGCGCCCTGGCAGCCGGTCAGCACCAGGGCTGCCGCGGCGAACGCGGCGGCGACGCCTGTCTTCGTACCTCTCGCGGTTCTCACGTCATACACCCGTCTCTGCTGGTCGTCGCGACGGAAACGGTTCCGTCACCGGTCAGGTCGTCAATCCTCAAGAAAACGGATCTTCCGGTTCTCGGAAGCTCGGCGCGGTCACCGCCAGCCCGGCGTTGCGGGTGAACGGGGCGTACGGGGGCGTACGCCACATCCCCCTCCTGGCTCGCGGTCGGCGCCGTGATGGATCTGCCTTGTGGGCATGGGTGGTTGCGGTGCAGCGGTGTCTGCGATTCCGGCAGGTGGTCCCGCGGCGGGACGGGGCGGAGGAACGCGGCGTGGCCCGGCACGCCCCGGCTCACGCCGAGGTCGTCGCCGCGGCTGGGAGCTGGCCCGTAGTCAACACGAGAACGCAAACCAAGCCATGAGCCGGTGGAACAAATCTGAAGCCGTCATGTTGTCCCGTTGGCCAAAACGCGGCGTGTACTGTTGGCCGAACGCAGTCGGCGTCCAGGCCTGGAGGCGTGCCGTGATCACCGACCGTCAAGCACGTCCCCGCGCGTCGGCCGCAGACACCGGCCCGACGGAAGCCATCACGCTGCGTGAGATGCTGAGCGCTCTCGACACGGCCGTCGTCCGGGTGGTCGGCGCCCCCGCGGGTGAGGACGTCATGATCTCCTCAGTGGCGCTCGTCGACGGTTCGGACCTGCTGGCCGAGGCCGGAACGCACGCTCCGGTGCCCGACCTCTACCTGCACGCCGGTGTGACGAACGCCGACGCCGTGCGCTGGTTCGACGAGGTCGCGCAGCGCTCCCCCGAGCACCGGCCGGCAGCGGTCATGTCGAAGAACGCCGCCGGGTCGGGCGTACTGCAGTCCGCGGCGCGCCAGGCCGGCGTGGCCCTCTTGGAGGTGCACCCGAAGGCCCGGTGGGACCACGTGCTGCCGCTGGTGAAGGGTGTGCTCGACCGCTCGCGCCGGCACCAGGCCGCCCTGGGGGAGCCGGATCTGCTCGCGATGGACACCGACCTGTTCGGCCTCGCCCAGATGGTCGCGCAGAACGCCGGTGGCCTGGTCTCGATCGAGGACGCGCAGTCGCACGTGCTGGCCTACTCGGCCTCCAACGAATCCGCCGACGAACTGCGCACCCTGTCGATCCTCGGCCGGGAGGGCCCGCGCGACTACCTTCGGGCGCTGGAGCAATGGGGTGTGTTTCACCGGCTGCGCGAGAGCGACGAGGTCATCGACGTGCCGGCGCACAGCCAGCTCGCCACCGAGCGACGGCTGGTGGTCAGCATCCGGCAGCCGTCCGACGAAGGCTCAGCCGCGCCGAGGATGCTCGGCTCCATCTGGTTGCAGCAGGGCGCCGAACCCTTCACCGCCGACGCCCCGGACGTGCTGCGCGGAGCGTCGGCGATCGCCGCCCGCATCATCTGGCGCAGCCACAACGCCCCTTCCACGGAGGGCCTGCTGATCCAGCGTCTGTTCGGCGCACGTGGCGGAGGCGTGGACGTCCCGTCGCTGGTCGGCGCCCTCAGCCTACCGGTCACCGGACCGGCCGCGGTGGTCGGTTTCGCCCTCACCGGGAACGCGGGACCGGCCGACGGGTTCGCCGGTGTGGGGAGCATGATCCGGCTGCACGCGAGCTCGTTCCGCCATGACTCGGTGGCCACGGTCATCGGCAGGCGCGCCTACGTACTGCTGCCCGGGTACAAGTCGGCGAGCACCGTCTCCGCGTGGGCGCGGCAGCTCGTCGACGATGTCGAGGCGAAACGGTCGGTCGTGTTGCGTGCCGCGGTCGCCATCCACGTGATGGACCTGGGACAGGTGGCCGCAGCGCGGACCGAGGTCGACCGGGTCCTCGACGGCACTGCCGCCACCTTCCCGGAAGGCAGAGTGACCACGCTGGACGAATCCCGCACGGCGGTGCTGCTCGGTGAGATCCTCGACCTCATCGGCCGGCGACCCGAACTGTACGATCCACGTCTCGACGTACTGTTCGACTACGACCTCAGACACGCGTCGAGCCTGTGGGAGAGCGCCGAAGCCTATCTCGCCCGGCACGGGGACGTCCGTCAGGCCGCGGCGGCGCTCCAGGTGCACCCGAACACGATGCGTTACCGAATCCGCAGGGTCGAGGACATCGTCGGACTGGACCTGGGCGATCCCTCCGACCGGCTGCTCCTCGAACTGCAGCTCGCCCTGCACCGCCGCAGGAAGCTGGCAGAGCCGTTCTCCTGACCCCGGCGCACGCCGGGCCGGTGGCCCGCGGGGCGGTGTCGCCGACCGGGAGCGCCGTTCCGTACCCTGTACGGCGACCGCTCGTGGCGACCGCTCGACGAGACGGCCGCGGGGGAGGAGCCGGTCGCCGCCGGACGGCACGCCGCGAGAGTGCACTGGGGCCGGCCGAGAGGGAGAGGCGGCGGGACGGTGCCGAAGCGGGGTGGGAGCGCGGCGCCCGGCGAGGCGCCGGAGTCCCGTGCCCCGTGCGGAAAACGCCCGCGACCGGCAGCCCCCTCCCGCCCGGGCGTGGCCGCTTGCCGGCCCGCCGCCGCACGTGACGAGTGCGGCACCGCGGTTTCGCCCTGCTTAGTTCTCTGCATGAATTAAGTACCGGGAGAAGGTGTCCTTCCGCACCGCGCGGCGATAGAGTGCAGGTCGAGCACGGTTCGGAGGGAGTCACATGGCGGGGCGCAACGGGCGCACGGTACGCGACCTCAGGCGGGCCAACCGCACGGCCGTACTGCAGCGGCTCTACTTCGACGGACCGCTCAGCCGTTTCGAGCTCGGCCCGGCCACCGGCCTCAGCTCCGGCTCCGTCAGCAACGTCGTCGCCGACCTCGTCGCCGACGGCCTGCTGGAGGAAGCCGGCAGCGTCGACTCGGACGGCGGCCGGCCACGCACCCTGCTCCGGGTGGCACCCGGCAGCGGACACATGATCGGCGTCGACGTCGGCGAGACCCGGGTCCGCATCGAGCTGTTCGACCTGGGTCTCACCGAACTCGCCCGCGCCGAACGCCCACTGGAACACCAGCGCTACGACGTCGAGGTGATCGTCGGGCACATCCGCGACGGCATCGCCGAGGTGCTCTCCGCGGCGGGCACCGGACCCGAGCAGCTCCTCGGAGTCGGTACAGGAGTCCCCGGCATCGTCGAACGTGACCCCGTGCACGGTGCCGTCGTGCACGGACAGACCATCGGCTGGGACGCCGTGCCGCTGGAGAGCCTGCTGCGCGACGGCTCCCCGCTGCCCCCGACCGTGCCGTACTTCATCGACAACGGTGCCAGGACCCTCGGCCAGGCCGAGATGTGGTTCGGCGGCGGGCGCGGCGCCCGCAACGCCGCCGTCGTCCTCTTCGGCTCCGGTGTCGGCGCCTGCCTGGTCACCCCCGACGTCGACAGCGGACGGGCGGTCGAGTGGGGCCATCTGACCGTACGGGTCCGGGGGCGCCGCTGCCGCTGCGGGGCGCTCGGCTGCCTGGAGGCCTACGCGGGTGCCGAGTCCCTGCTCGCCCGCTGGCAGGAGGAGGGCGGCACCCCGCCGCCCGGCACCGACGAGGAAGCTGCGCTGACGGCGATGCTCGCCGCCGCCTACCCTGCCGAGGGCACCGAGCCCGACCCCGTCGCCCTCGCCGTCCTGGAGGAGACCGCCGAGTACCTCGGCGCCGGACTCTCCGACCTGATCAATCTCTTCCGGCCCGAGCGGATCCTCATCGGCGGATGGGCGGGGCTCCAGCTCGGCGCCCGCTTCCTGCCCGCCGTACGGCGCCATGCCGCCGCCTACGCGTTGCGCCACCCCGCCGAGCGGGTCACCGTGGAGCTGGGCCGGCTCGGCCCCGACGCGGTCACCGTGGGCGCCGCGATCCTCCCGCTCGCCGACTTCTTCGCGCGCGGCGGCCGCCGACGGGAACCGGAGCCCGAGGGACCGGCACCGGCCTGGCGTACCGCGCTGGCGGAGCGGGCCCCGCACTGAGGTCTCGACGGAGGCACACCCCACCTACTCGTCGCCGACGGCGCGGACCGCGCTCCGGTCCGTTCTGGACGGGCCGAGAGAGCGCGGAGCCGCCCCGTACGGAGGCAGGGACGCCTCACCGGCCCGTGGCGCCGGGGACCGGCGTGACGGTCAGGGCTTGTCCGTCGCGAGGGCGTCGACTCCCGTGGCCCGCGCCGACAGCGTCCACAGGCGGGCCGCCTGCTCGGGGTCGGTGGCCCAGTCCTTGACCCCGGACCGTGCGCCGTCGGCGGGCGCCGGTTCGGCGATGTCGCAGTCCTCCAGGTAGACGCCGCCCATGCCGTCCAGCCGCGGCGAGGTCGCGGCCCAGACCTGGGTGGCCGCTCCCTGCTCCGGCGTCTTGAAGGCCGCCGGGTCGAGCGCGTTGCCGTCCTCGTCGATCCAGCCGAGTCCGACCATCTCCTCCCTGGTCAGGTGACGCTGGAGCGGGGTGAGGATGCCGCCGGGGTGGAGCGCGAAGGCGCGCACCCCGCGGTCCCGGGCCAGCCGGTCGAGCTGCACGGCGAACAGCACGTTCGCCGTCTTCGCCTGGCCGTAGGCCGCCCACTTGTCGTATCCGTGCTGCCAGTGCGGGTCGTCCCAGCGGATGCCGGAGAGGTGGTGGCCGCGCGAGGAGACGGAGACCACGCGGGCGCCGCCCGGCTCGATCGCCGGCCAGAGCCGGTTGACGAGGGCGAAGTGGCCGAGGTGGTTGGTGGCGAACTGCGCCTCCCAGCCGGGCCCGACCCGCGTCTCGGGGCAGGCCATGATCCCGGCGTTGCCGATGACGATGTCGAGGCTGCGGCCGGAGGCGAGGAACCGTTCGGCGAAGGCCCGGACGCTGTCCAGGTCGCCGAGGTCCAGTTCGTCCACCTCGGTGCCGGGCAGCCCGGCCAGGTTCTCGCGTGCGGTGTCCGGGCGCCGGGCGGGCACCACGACGCGGGCGCCCGCCCGGACCAGTGCCCTGGTGGTCTCCAGCCCGAGACCGGAGTAGCCGCCGGTCACGAGCGCGAGCCTGCCCGTCAGGTCGATCCCCCGGAGAACGTCGTCTGCGGTGCTCCGGGCGCCGAAGCCCGAGCCGATCCTGTGCTGTGCGGTGTCGCTCATGTCCGGCACGCTACGTATTCGAGCGCGCTCGAAGTCAAGGACGGCTCGGGCGGGATGCCGTGCGGGCAGAAGAGAGCCCCGGCCGGACGGGGGGATCACGGCCGGGGCTCGCCCGGAGGGTGGGTTCGGGTTGGCGGTCGCCTCCCGGCGAGGGGCTCCACAGCGCCTCTGCCGGACAACCGCCTGTGCGCGACTGCGGGGCCCATCGGCGTTCCGCGCGCACCCACAGTTCTTTCAACGGCGAACCGCCTTCCGGTGTTCCCGGACCTGCCCCTGTGGGTGGCTGACCCGCCTCACCGGCCCGTTCCGGCCGCCGCCCGGGTACCGTCGGCCGGGGTTCGTCCCTCGTGGGTCCACGTCAGCAGGGCATCGGCCGACCACGTGGTGACCACCCGTTCGGGCGGCACTCCGCACTCCTCGGCCCGCGCGCAGCCGTTGATCTGCCAGTCGAGCTGGCCCGGTGCGTGTGCGTCCGTGTCCACCGAGAACAGCACGCCGGCCCCGACCGCCCTCCGCAGCAGCCGGCGTGGCGGGTCCAGCCGTTCCGGACGGCTGTTGATCTCCACCGCGGTACCCGACTCCGCGCACGCCGCGAACACCTCGCCGGCGTCGAACTGCGACTCCGGCCGCCCCCGCCCCGTGACCAGCCGCCCGGTGCAGTGGCCCAGCACGTCGGCGTGCGGATTGCGTACCGCTGCCACCATGCGCCGGGTCATCGACCGGAGGTCCATGCGCAGCTTGGAGTGGACGGACACGACCACGACGTCCAGGCGTGCGAGGATCTGCGGATCCTGGTCGAGCGAACCGTCGTCGAGGATGTCGCACTCGATGCCGGTCAGCAGCCGGAACGGCGCCCACGACTCGTTGAGCCGGGCGACCACCGTCAACTGCTCGCGCAGCCGCTCCGCCGACAGGCCGCGGGCCACGGTCAAACGCGGCGAGTGGTCGGTGAGCACCGCCCACTCGTGGCCGAGCGCGGCCGCGGTGCGCCCCATCTCCTCGATCGGGCTGCCGCCGTCGGACCAGTCCGAGTGAAGGTGGCAGTCACCGCGCAGCAGTGCCCGCAGCCCCTCCCCGCCCTGCGCGGCCGGCGCCGCCGTGCCGGCCGCGCCCTCCAGCTTCTCCAGATAGCCGGGCACCTGCCCGTCGAGGGCTTCCCGCACCACCTGGGCCGTCTTCGGACCCACCCCGCGCAGCGCCTCCAGGGTCCCGGCCGCCACCCGCTCGTGCAGCTCCGTCCCGGGCAGCTCCCGCACCACGCGGGCCGCGGTGCGGAAGGCGCGTACGCGGTACGTCGGTGCCAGGGAGCGCTCCAGCAGGAAGGCGATCCGGTCCAGGGCCGCCACGGGGTCCATCGCCACCTCCTGCTCCCAGGGTTCCCCACCGCACGGCGCGCCGCACGGCGAGGGCCCGTCCCCGTGGCGCCCCGGTGCCCCGTCCGCCGGGCGGGTGTCCGGGGCGCCCGTACGGCGGACGGGGCACCGGCGCGGTGCGGTGGATCGTCATGACCGCCCCTCGCCCTCGGCGACGCCGCCCCCGCCGTGCGGTGGCCGTGAGCGCCGGCACGGATTCCGGAACGGTGCGGGCCGCTACCGCGGGCCCGGCACCGGCAGACCGTGCGGGCCGCCACGGAGGGGGCCGGAGCCTCGCCGTCCCCTCCCGCGGGTGCGGGTTCCGCGTACCGGCCCGCGCGTTCCCGAGCCGCTCGCGCGCGGCCGGACCAGCGCACCCGCGCCCACTCCGCTGGACGAGCGCGGCTCCCCCCGGACACCGGCGGCGCGGGGGGCGTCGGGACCACTCGTTCCCGAGTTCGTCGACGCATGATCCGGGGGCGCCGTTTCTGCGGATTCCGCTTTACCCTCGATGACATGACGGAAGTTTCGAGCCCACACATGTCCCGCCCGCGGATCCTGGTGCTCGGGGTCCAGCCGGGTACGCCGCCGTTCCGCATCGTGGAGATCGACGGCCAGGTGGTCGGGCAGGCGACGGCCATCACCGACGTCCTGGAGGTCGCTGCCGCGTACGGCATTCCGGTCCACGACCTGGACGACCCGGACGTCGTCCGCTGGGTGGGCGGAGACAAGTTCACCTGGGTCCCGCGCTAGGGTGACGCGCCGTCCCGCCCGCCGCCGACGCCCGGAACGCCCACCCCGGTGCCGCACCGGCAGGACTCCGGCGGCGCCCCGGACACCTGTCTCGCCCCCGGCGGACGACGAGACGAGCGGCGAGGCTCAGCGGGCGGAGTGCACCCGGGTGAACGACAGCCGGTCGTGCAGGGCGCGGTGGACGCGGAGCAGTCTGCGTGCCCGGTAGCTCAGGACGGTTTCCATCAGCGGCACGGCCGTCCAGCCCAGGAGCACCGTCGGCAGCATGACGGAGACCCCGTCGGGCAGCCGGGCGCCCACCCGTCTGATGATGACCCCGGACATCGTCCCCCGGCCCACTCGGGCGGGTCGCCCCACGACGGCCTCGTGGCCGCGGACGCCCGAATGCGGGACGAGTGTGTGCGCGTCGACCGGGCCGCACGCCGTCTTCGCGGAATGCGCGGCGCGCCGTCGCCCGGGAGGTAGAGGGCGCTGCCCCGCGCCCGACGATGCCCCCGGACGGCGGCAGCCCCTCGCGGACATCCCTTCGTGGCCGGCGGTGCCGGGGTCCGAATGAGCCGGTCACACCATGTCGGAAGTCGCCTCCGGGCAGCCCAGCGCGGCCGCCACCGTGGGGCGCGGCGGCAACAGGCGGGCGAGTCCGGTGAGGCGCAGCATCCGCAGGGTCAGCTGGTGCGTGCACACCAGATGGATCCGGCCGTTGCGGTCCAGTGTCCTGCTCCGGGCCCGGTACAGCAGGCGCAGCCCCGAGCAGTCGAAGAACTCGACCCGCGTCAGGTCGATCACGACGTGCGGCCGGTCGCCCGCCGTCGCGCAGTCCAGGTGGGGTGCGATCTCGGCCGCGGCCGCGATGTCGATCTCGCCCGCGAACTCCAGCACCGTGTAGCCGTGGGCGCGGCGGACGCGCAGATGCGGGGTGCGCGGTGCGGGATCGTGCTGCACGACGACATCGCCTCCAGCGGCTGGGGGTCGGGGAGACCAACTGGGTTTCCCGTCCTGCAAGTTACCCTCGGGCGAATGTATTTGAGCATGTTCGATTGACATATGTCGTCGAATTGCGACTGACTTCTTTCGAATCGTGAGCGAAGTGACACGGCGCAGAGTACCGACGGGCCGGGTCCGGCCGTCGGGGAAGCCGCGGCGGGGACGGGGACCGGCGGGCAGCCCGCCGCGTCGGAGCCGTGCCGACGACTGCGCCCGACGGCCTCCGGCCCGGGCGCGTGGGGAGGCGGCCGACCCGCGCGACGGCTCCGGTGCCCTCGGCCGCCACGGGCGGCGCGGCCGCGGGTCCCGCTCCGTCACTCCGTGGCATCCACCGGGGCGCGGCGGCGCAGCTCGTGCGCCCGCAGAGCCAGTTGCATCTCGAACTGGGCTGACGGGTCCGCGAGTCTGCGTCCGAAGAGATCCTCCAAGCGGCGCATCCGGTAGCGCACCGTCTGAGGATGCACGGCGAGCCGGTCCGCAACCTCGTTGGCGTTGCGGCCACTGCCCAGCCATGCGAGCAGGGTCTCCGCGAGCCGCTCCCGCTGCGGTGGGCGCACCTGCGCGAGCGGACCCAGCCAGCGCTCCGTCATCGCGTCGACCAGGGTGTCGTCCCGCAGCAGCAGCAACGTGGAGAGGTGGTCCCGGCAGCGGATCAGGCCGGTGCCCGAGAGGACCCCCTTGCGCATCAACTCCATCGCCTCAGCCGCCCATCGCAGCGACCGCGCCCCCTCGGGCAGGGGTACCGACGGGCCCATCGCGGCGGGCAGCCCGTTCAGCACCCCGGCCACGTCACGGGCCCGCCCCGGACCCTCCGGGTCGGGAACGACCAGCACGGCCGGCTGCATGTCGAACCGGGCGAGGAACTCCGGTGGCACGATCGGCTGCGCCACCGGCAGCGCCGCGCTGTCGATCGCCACCACCGCCATCGCCCGCGGCACCGGCCACCCCGCCGTGTGCGCCAGGTCGGTGATGGCCTCCGCGGAGGCCGGAGGGTCGGCGGTGAGCAGGTCGACCAGCCGGGAGCGGCGCTGCTGCAACTCGCCGGCGGCGTGCATCCGTGCCTCGGTGTATCCCGCGGTCGTCGCCGCCGCCATCCTGTCCAGGTGGACGAACAACGCCTCACCGAAGGCGCCGAGCACGGTACGCGGCAGTAGCCCGGCGTCCACGAGCGCGTTGACCCGGCGCCACGTCACCCGCGCGCCCAGTCGCAGCGCGGCCTGGAAGGAGTCCAGGCTGCGCCCCTCCTCCGCCTCGCCGCGTCCGATGCGCTCGTACGTCGCCCTCACCGGCTCCCAGTCGGTGTCCGGCGTCGCCATGCGCTCCAGGAACCCCTGGAGCGCGTGGTCCACCCCCCGGTGCACCCCCTGCATGTACGTGTCGTCCGCCGGACGGGCGTACTCCGGGATCTCCGTGCGGATCGCCTCGACGACCTCCTCCGCGACATCGGCGAAGTACGGTCTCAACTGCGCGTGCAGGCCGGGCGGAAGAGCCCGGAACGGGCCCTCTGGTTCCTCGCTGACCGGTGCGGCTCTCTTCGACACCTTGAGACGATACCCGCCGGTAACTCGCGGGTGCTCATCGAGAACGGACAGTCGACCGGGTGTCGTTTGTCACCGGGGGACAGGCCGGCGCGTGCGACCGGGCGCGCGGCACGCCCTGCACACAACCCGCCGCAGGCGGGGAAGGCGGTCACACTGGGACCATGACGCCACCACCCGCCCGCACGGGGAAACAGCGCAGGCTCGACACCCTGCACCGCCTCGAACACGACGTCGACGCCTGGGTCGCCACGGCCGGCGAACACGGAGGCGCCCCCCATCTGATGCCGCTGCCGTTCGTCTGGGACGGTGCCGTCCTGCTGCTGGCCACACCCGCCGACAGCCCGACCGGCCGGAACCTTCGCGGCACCGGGGCGGTCCGGCTCGCGGTCGGCGAGCCCCGCGACGTCGTGCTCGTGGAGGGCACCGCCACCGCCGTACCGCCCGCCGATCTGCCCGAGGAGGACGCGGAGATCTTCGCGGGCAAGACCGGCTTCGACCCGCGTGAGGAAGCCGCGCCCTTCCTGTACTTCCGTGTTCACCCGCACCGCATCCAGGCCTGGCGCGAAGCCGACGGGCCCGGCGGTCGGGAGCTGATGCGGGACGCCAAGTGGCTGGTGGCTGAATGAATCCGCGGTGACCCCCGACGTCCGGGGGCGGGAGCCGTCCCGTCCCGGACCCCTCACCCGCGACGGCGCCCCCCGGCGGCGGGGCTCAGTCCTTGCCGCCCTTGTCCTTGGCCGGCCAGACACCCGTCGAACGTGCGACGGCCTTCGCCCCGGTGCGGTCCACCGCACTGCGCACCACCGCGAAGATCGCGCCCTGGAGCGCGGCGGCCAGCAGGATCTCCCCCCAGCCGCGGTCCGGGTCGAGCGCGTCGGGCGCGTCGTCCTCGTGCCGGATCGCCTTCCACGTCTTGCGGAAGGCGAGCCCGGCCAGCACGCCGCCGGCCCAGCCGAGCACGAACCCGACGGGCTGGTAGGCGAGGGGGAGCCTTGTCTTCTTCTTGCCCACTGGAACTCCTTCTCCTGTACAGAGGGATGTGCGGACGGTCTGCCCCGATCATGCCTGCCCCGGCCCCGGAACCGCCTCACGCGCGGAGACCGGGCCCGGTGGCGTGCCATCCCCGCACGGCCGCCCGCACGGCCGCTCCCTGCCGTGCGGGGCCCGCCGTCCCGCGAGAGCCGGTCCCGGCCGGACGCTCTGCGGCGGGCCGATGCCGGGGTGCGCCGTGAGGCGGTCCCGCTCACTGGACGGTCGAGGGGCGCCGTGCCGCCGAAATCCGGACTTCCGAAGAGGTGGGGGCACAGCCCCCGCAGCGCGTGGGCCCTTCGCCAACGTCCCGTGGCTGCCGCAGAATCGACCGGAGCGAACGGAGACGGAGCGTGCCACGGCTCGTTGACGTCGCCCACCGGCTCGGCCCGGACGCCCGCGACCTGCTGATCGGCGGGGCGGTGGGCCGGGAGGGGCGGCCCCGGCGCCGGCCGGACATCGACGGCGCGGCGGCGCCGTTCACCAGGGAGACCGGCATGGACGGCGCCGGTGGTCGCCCGCGTCGAGCGGACCGTCCCGCACGCCGTGCCCGCGTCGCCGGATGCCTTCCTCGGCATCACCGACCGCTCGGCGAGGGAGCCGTACGAGAGCCCCGCCGCGACGGGGGAACGCGGCGGGGCCTGACAGTCAAGTGCCCGGCACGCGGCGGTCCATGCGCGCCGGGAACAGATTTTTCTATTCGGTTTTCACATTCGTCCCGCCGTTCCGGTCCCCGTCCCCGCGCCCGTTCGCCGGCCGTGCCCCGTTCTCCGCGTCCGGCCAGCCGCCCGGCTCCAGCACGAACACGGGGATCTCCCGGGACGTCCTCGTTCGGTAGTCGGCGTACTGCGGGAAGGCGGCCACGGCCCGCTCCCACCACTCGTCCTTCTCGTCGCCCGTCACCTCTCGGGCGACGACGTCCTGCCGGTGCGGACCGTCCTGCAGCTCGGCACGCGGGTCCGCCTTGAGGTTGTGGTACCAGACCGGGTGCCGGGGCGCCCCGCCGAGCGAGGCGACCGCGGCGTACCGACCCTCGTGCTCCACCCGCATCACCGGAGTCTTGCGGACCTTCCCGCTCCGGGCACCCAGCGTCGTGACGATCACCACCGGCATCCCGGTGTTCTGCAGCGTGGTTCCCTCGGTGCCGCCGGAACTCTCGTACACCTCCACCTGCTTGCGCACCCACGGGGTCGGGCTGGGCTCGTACTCGCCGTCGAAGGGCATGGGCATCCGTCCCTCATCGTCGTGCCGCCCCGCCACCCGGCGGGGATCCGGCAGGGATCACTCGGTTCGCGAGCGGTTCAACACACCCCGCGCCGCGTTTCATCCGCCCCGGTGGGCGCCTCCGGCGCGCCGGTCCCGGCACCGCTGTACGCGCGCCGGGGTGTGGGGCGGTATCCGGCGGGTTCCGGGCTTCCCCGGGCGGTGCCTTCGCGCCAGGCCCGGCCCCCGCCGGCGCACGCTCCTCCGCCTCGGTGCGGCGCCGGACCGGCTCGGTTCGGCCAGATCGGTGCCGTCACCGATCTGGCCGAACTGCGCATCACCTTATAGGTGCCCAAGGCATCTAATAGTGAACGGAACGCACTCTTCCTCTGCGAGGTCTGCCATGACGGCGTCGTCCACCCCTTCCGCCTCCGCCGCCTCCACCACCGCTTCAGCCGCCTCCGCGCCGGAACCGTCGGCCCCCGTCGCCTTCCCGCAGGACCGGACCTGCCCCTACCACCCGCCCGCCGCCTACGAACCGCTGCGCGCCGCCCGGCCGCTGACCCGGATCACCCTCTTCGACGGCCGCCCCGCCTGGCTGGTCGCCGGCCACGCCGCGGCCCGCGCGCTGCTCGCCGACCCCCGCCTGACGGCCGATCGCACCCGCCCCGGCTTCCCCGCGACCGCCGCCCGCTTCAAGGCGGCGCGGCGGCGCAGGATCGCCCTGCTGGGCGTGGACGACCCCGAGCACCGCACCCAGCGACGCATGCTCGTGCCCAGCTTCACCCTCAGGCGCGCCACGGCCCTCAGGCCCGGCGTCCAGCGCGTCGTCGACGAGCGCCTCGACGCGATGATCGCCGAGGGCCCGCCCGCCGACCTGGTCGCCGCCTTCGCGCTGCCGGTACCGTCGATGGTCATCTGCTCCCTGCTCGGGGTGTCCTACGCCGACCACGCGTTCTTCGAGGAGCAGTCCCGGCTGCTGTTGCGTGGCCCCGGGGTCGACGACTCGCTGGAGGCGCGCGACCGGCTGGGCGAGTACCTCGGCGCACTGATCGACCGCAAACGCACGGGACCGCGCGGCGACGGCATCCTCGACGACCTCGTCCACGAGCAGCTGCGCGAGGGCCGCATCGACCGGGACGAGCTGGTCGCCCTGGCGATCATCCTGCTCGTCGCGGGTCACGAGACCACCGCGAACATGATCTCCCTGGGCACCTATACCCTCCTGCGTCACCCCGACCGGCTGGCCGAGCTGCGCCGTGACCCCGAGCTGGTGCCGGCGGCCGTGGAGGAGCTGATGCGGATGCTGTCGATCGCCGACGGCCTGTCGCGGATGGCAACCGAGGACATCGAGGTCGCCGGGACGGTGATCCGGGCAGGCGAAGGGGTGCTCTTCTCGACCTCGGTCATCAATCGCGACGACACCGTCTACGCCGACCCGGACGCCCTGGACTTCCACCGCCCGGCCCGCCACCATGTCGCCTTCGGCTTCGGCATCCACCAGTGCCTCGGCCAGAACCTGGCCCGTGCCGAACTGGAGATCGCCCTGCGGACCCTCTTCGTGCGGCTGCCCGGCCTGCGTCTGGCCGTCCCCGCCGACCGGATCCCCTTCAAGCCCGGCGACACGATCCAGGGGATGCTGGAACTCCCCGTGACCTGGTAGGAGGTTCCGCACATGCGCACCGGCACACGCATCGACATCGACCGGGACGTCTGCATCGGGGCGGGTCAGTGCGCCCTGGCCGCTCCGGCCGTCTTCACCCAGGACGACGACGGGTACAGCGCGCTGCTGCCGGGCCGGGAGGACGGCCGCGGTGACGCGATGGCGCGGGAAGCCGCCCGTGCCTGCCCGGTCGGGGCCATCACCCTGTCTCCGGAAGGAAGTTGACGTCCACGACTCGCGCACCCAGGGACAGCGGCACTCACGGCGTCCCGGTCCACCACCGCCCACCGCCCGCACGGCACGCGCGGCCTCAGCGAGCGAGGCGCCCGTCGTCATCACGTCGTCGACGAGCAC
>NZ_JADWYM010000026.1 GCF_022414535.1 Streptomyces sp. MUM 2J | reverse complement strand
CTACCGGTCCAAACCCTGCCGCGCAGGCAGATCTCGCAGATTGATCACGACGCAATACGCTCCCTAGCCGCTCGCCGCGACCGTCCACGCCGAAGGTCCCCGTACGCGCTGTACGGGGGCCTTCGGCGTGCTCGCCGCGCGGGGCCGCTCCCCGCGCCGGGACGCCCGCGGACCCGCAGACCTCCCGTACGGCGAGCGGCGTCCGGTGCTTCCGCCCGTGAGTCCCTCCCGGTGCGGCGGACGCCGCTCTCACTCGTACGAGTGATCGCCCGATGTGGGCCCAGGGGGTGTTTCGAGAGTCCGGTGCGGTGCCCGCGGTGTCCGGTGCGTGCTCTCGGCGTGCCGGACGAAGGACCTCGTACCGGACGTACTCGGGCTTGCGGCCGGTGCGGCGAGAGTGCGTGCCGGGCGCCGTGGATGCTGCGCGGGACCTCCGAAACACCCCCCAGCCCGGAAACTAGGGCCGGCGGGCCGACGTCACGCGGTAGACGTCGTACACGCCCTCCACGCCGCGTACGGCCTTCAGGACGTGTCCCAGGTGCTTGGGATCGCCCATCTCGAAGGTGAAGCGGGAGGTCGCGACCCGGTCGCGGGAGGTCTGTACGGCGGCGGACAGGATGTTGACGTGCTGGTCGGACAGGACGCGGGTGACGTCGGAGAGCAGCCGGGAGCGGTCCAGGGCCTCGACCTGTATGGCCACGAGGAAGACCGAGGACTGGGTGGGCGCCCACTCCACCTCCAGGATGCGCTCGGGCTCCCGGGACAGTGACTCCACGTTGACGCAGTCGCTGCGGTGAACCGATACGCCACTACCCCGGGTGACGAAGCCGATGATCGGGTCGCCGGGAACCGGAGTGCAGCAGCGGGCCAGCTTGACCCACACGTCGTCGACGCCCTTGACGACGACGCCGGGGTCCTGGCTGCCGCGCCGCTTGCGGCTGCGGGTGCGGGTCGGCGGGACCGCCTCGTCGATCTCCTCGGTGGCCGCCTCCTCGCCGCCGAGTGCATGGACGAGCTTCTGCACGATGTGCTGCGCGGAGACGTGGCCCTCGCCGATCGCCGCGTACAGCGCGGAGATGTCCGAGTAGCGCATCTCGTGCGCGAGCGTGACCAGGGAGTCGCCGGTCAGGATCCGCTGGATGGGCAGGTTCTGCTTGCGCATGGCACGGACGATGGCGTCCTTGCCCTGCTCGATCGCCTCGTCACGGCGCTCCTTGGAGAACCATCCTCTGATCTTGTTGCGGGCCCGCGGGGACTTGACGAAGCCGAGCCAGTCCCGCGACGGACCGGCGCCGGGCGCCTTGGAGGTGAAGACCTCCACCAGGTCGCCGTTGTCGAGGGTCGACTCCAGCGGCACCAGGCGGCCGTTGACCCGTGCTCCTATCGTGCGATGACCGACCTCGGTGTGGACGGCGTAGGCGAAGTCCACGGGGGTGGCGCCCGCCGGCAGCGCTATGACATCCCCCTTGGGGGTGAAGACGAAGACCTCGTTGCGGGAGAGGTCGAAGCGCAGCGACTCCAGGAACTCCCCGGGGTCCTCGGTCTCCTTCTGCCAGTCGAGGAGCTGCCGGAGCCACGCCATGTCGTTGATGGCGTCCTTGTCCTTGCCGGAAGAGCGGGGCGCGTCGGTGCGCACCTTGGAGGCTCCGGCGACGGCGTCCTGCTTGTACTTCCAGTGCGCGGCGATGCCGTACTCGGCGCGGCGGTGCATGTCGAAGGTGCGGATCTGCAGCTCGACCGGCTTGCCGCTGGGGCCGATGACCGTCGTGTGCAGCGACTGGTACATGTTGAACTTGGGCATCGCGATGTAGTCCTTGAACCGGCCGGGGACCGGGTTCCATCGCGCGTGCACGGTGCCGAGAGCGGCGTAGCAGTCCCTGACCGTGTCCACCAGGACGCGGATGCCCACCAGGTCGTAGATCTCCGCGAAGTCACGGCCGCGGACGATCATCTTCTGGTAGACGCTGTAGTAGTGCTTCGGGCGGCCGGTGACGGTGGCCCGGATGCGGGCGCCCCGCAGGTCCGACTGGACCTCGTCGATCACCTTGGCCAGGTACTCGTCCCGCTTGGGGGCGCGCTCGGCGACCAGCCGCACGATCTCGTCGTACATCTTGGGGTAGAGGATCGCGAAGGCGAGGTCCTCCAGTTCCCACTTGATGGTGTTCATGCCCAGGCGGTGGGCGAGCGGCGCGTAGATCTCCAGGGTCTCGCGCGCCTTCTGCTCCTGCTTCTCGCGCTTGAGGTAGCGCATGGTGCGCATGTTGTGCAGGCGGTCGGCGAGCTTGATGACCAGGACGCGCGGGTCCTTGGCCATGGCGACGACCATCTTGCGCACGGTCTCGGCCTGGGCCGCCTCACCGAACTTGACCTTGTCCAGCTTGGTGACGCCGTCGACGAGGAGGGTGACGACGTCGCCGAAATCACGGCGCAGGTCCTCCAGGCCGTACTCGGTGTCCTCCACGGTGTCGTGCAGCAGCCCCGCCATAAGCGTGGCCGGATCCATCCCCAGCTCGGCGAGGATCGTCGTCACCGCGAGGGGGTGGGTGATGTAGGGGTCGCCGCTCTTGCGCTTCTGGCCGCGGTGCCAGCGCTCGGCGACCTGGTAGGCGCGCTCGATCTGCCGGAGCGTCGCCGTCTCGATCTTGGGGTCGTTGCTGCGCACTATCCGCAGCAGCGGTTCGAGCACCGGGTTGTAGGGGTTCGCGCGCTGCACACCGAGCCGCGCGAGGCGGGCGCGGACCCGGTTGGAGGAGCCGCTGCGGGCCGGCTGGCCGACGTTGGGGCGGACCGCCGGGGTGGGGCTCTGGGGCGGGGCCGGCTTGGGACGCGCCTGCTCCGCGGGCCGCTCGACGGGCGCGGACTGGGCATGCTCGATCGGCCCGCGGGTGTCGTTCTTCGCGTGCGGCGCGCTCGGCGCGGGCTTGGCCGCGGCTGCCGAGGCGGACTCGGGCTTGGCGGCGGTCAGGTGCTGGGCCTCGTCTGGCAAGAGGGCTCCTCGTGCGCGATCCGGGTGCCCCGGTCAGGCTCCGGAGTCCCCATCGTAGCGATCCTGGGCTCCAGGATCGCCTTCAGGCCGATGTGAGGGCCGTCTACCGGAGAAACGCCTGGGGCGGGCGCCGGATTCCTCCGGGCCCGCCCCAGGGGCGTCGCACGCCTCTCAGACCGTGAGCAGCGACTCCAGCGGCGCTCCGCGCAGAGCCGTCTCCAGCCGGCCGCGGCCGGCGAGGAAACCCAGCTCCATCAGCACGGCGACGCCGGCGACCTCGGCGCCCGCGCGCTGGACGAGCTGGATGGACGCCTCCGCGGTGCCGCCGGTGGCCAGGACGTCGTCGACCACGAGCACGCGATCGCCGGAGCACAGGTCCTCGGCGTGGACCTCGATCTCCGCCGAGCCGTACTCCAGGTCGTACGCCTGGCTGAGGGTGGCTCCCGGAAGCTTGCCCGCCTTGCGGACGGGGACGAAGCCGAGTCCGGCGCGGACGGCCACCGGAGCGCCGAGGATGAACCCACGCGCCTCCAGGCCGACGATCTTGGTGGCGGCGGTGCGCTCGGCGATCTCCGCGAACGCGTCGGTGAGCGCGGTGAACGCCGCCGGGTCGGCCAGGAGCGGGGTGATGTCCTTGAACATCACCCCCGGTTCCGGGTAGTCGGCCACATCGCGGATGCGGCTGAGCAGCAGCTCCTCGATGTCGGTCACGGGCGCTTCCCCGAGGGTCGGCCCCGGCCGCGGCCGCGGGAGGTGGGCTGGTTGCGCGGCCCGACGACCGCCGGGGCGGCGTCCTCGGGCCCACCGGCCGCGGCCCGGGCCCCGGCCGTCTCCTCCGCGGCGGCGGCCTGGGCGCGCTTGGCCAGGACCCGCTTCCTGAGGGCCTTCATCTGCGGCTCGCGCTCCTTGAGGTCGGCGACGAGCGGCGTGGCGATGAAGATCGAGGAGTAGGCACCGGCCGCGAGGCCGACGAACAGCGAGAGCGAGATGTCGTTGAGGGTTCCGGCGCCGAGGAAGCCGCCGCCGATGAACAGCAGACCGGCGACCGGCAGCAGCGCGACGACCGTGGTGTTGATGGAGCGGACCAGGGTGCCGTTGATCGAACGGTTGGCGATCTCGCTGTAGGTGGACCTGGTCTGCTTGGTGATGTCCTTCGTCTGCTCCTTGAGGGAGTCGAAGACGACGACCGTGTCGTACAGCGAGTAACCGAGGATCGTGAGCAGGCCGATCACCGTGCCGGGCGTGACCTCGAATCCGACGAGGGCGTAGATGCCGGCGGTGATGGTGATGTCGTGGATCAGGGCGACGAGTGCCGCGACGGCCATGCGCCACTCGAAGGCGATCGCCAGGTAGATCACCACGAGGATCATGAAGATCGCCAGGCCCTGCCAGGCCTTGTTGGCGATCTGCTCGCCCCAGCTGGGACCGACGAGGTCGGCGTTGATCTTCTCCGGGTCGAGCTTGAGGTCCTGGGCGAGTTCACGCTTGACCTCGTCGGACTGGGCCGTGTCCATGCCCGCGATCTGGACGCGCAGACCGCCCGTACCGAGCTTCTGCACGACCACCTCGTGGCCGGCCGCGTCCCGCGCGTACTCCTCCGCCTGGGCGACGGAGACGCTGGTCTTCGGGGTGACGAAGACGGCGCCGCCCTCGAAGTCGATCCCCATGTTCAGCCCGCGCACCGCCAGGCCGAGGATGGCCGTGATGGTGATCAGGATGGAGACGCCGTACCAGATCTTGCGGTGGCCGACGAAGTCGTAGCTGATCTCACCGCGGTGCAGTCGAGCGCCGATGCTGCCGAGTTTCGACATGCTCACGCCTCCTTCGTCTCGGCAGGGCCGGCGACGGGACCGGCGGGACGGCGGGTGCGGCGCAGCGGCGGCTTGGCACCCAGGCTCTTCGGGTCGAGGCCGGACCACTTGTGGCCGTCCGCGAAGAACTTCCGGCGGGCGAGGATGGTCATGAGCGGCTTGGTGAAGAGGAAGACCACCACGACGTCGAGGACGGTGGTCAGACCCAGCGTGAACGCGAAGCCCTGGACCTTGCCGACGGTGACGATGAACAGCACCGCGGCGGCGAGGAACGACACGAAGTCGGAGACCAGGATGGTGCGCCTGGCCCGTGGCCACGCCCGCTCGACGGCGGGGCGCAGCGTACGGCCCTCGCGGATCTCGTCGCGGATGCGTTCGAAGTAGACGATGAACGAGTCCGCTGTGATACCGATCGCGACGATGGCACCGCACACCGCCGGCAGGTTCAGGGCGAAGCCGATCGCCGGGCCGAGCAGCGACATGATCACGTAGGTGAGGATCGCGGAGACGAGCAGCGAGAAGATCGCGATGAAGGAGAGACCCCGGTAGTAGGTGACCAGGTAGATGATCACCAGGGCGAGACCGATGGCGCCGGCGATCAGGCCGGCGCGCAGCTGCTCACCACCGAGGGCGGCGGTCACGGTGGTCACGCTCTGCTCCTGGAAGGAGAGCGGGAGCGCGCCGTACGACAGCATGTTGGCCAGGTCGCGAGCGGTCTGCTCGGTGAACCCTCCGGTGATCTGGGCGCTGCCGCCGGTGATCGCTCCGCTCAGGGACGGGGCGGACGCGATCTCACCGTCGAGGACGATGGCGAACTGGTTCTGCGGCGGGGCCTTGGCGGCCAGCTCGCCGGTGACGTCGGCGAACTGCTTGGCGCCGGTGCCGTCGAAGTCCATCTGGACGATCCAGCCCTGGGCCGCCTGGGTGTCGAAGACCGCGTCGGCCGACTTGATCCGCTCGCCCTTCACCGCGACCGGGCCGAGCGCGTACTTGTACTGGGCCCGGGGATCGCAGGCGACGATGCTGTCGGTCTCCTTGGCCGCCCTGGCCTTCTCGCTCGCGGCGGCGCGGGCCTCGGGGGTGGAGCAGTCCAGGGCCGCCAGTTGTGCCTCCAGGCCGGCCGAGGCGTCCGTGGTGCTCGGTGCCGGGGCGGAGGTGGACGGGCTCGGCGAGGAGGAGCCGCTGGTGGAGGGGGACGGGGAGGACGACGCCTTGTCGTCCGCTGCCAGCAGACCGCCCGACAGGGAGCGGCCCTGCTTGGTCTCCGAGGGACTCGGGCTGGTGGAGCCGGCCGGCGACGAGGCGGTCGAGGTGGCCGGGGCGCTGGGCTCGGTGGACTTGCCGGAGCCGGTCCCACCCGGGGACGACGGGGAGGACGACGGGCTGGCGGACTTCTGCGCGGGAGCCGGCTGGCCGGTGATCACGGGCCGGAAGAAGAGCTTGGCCGTGGTTCCGACCTGGTCACGGGCCTGCTTCTCGTTGGTGCCCCGGGGGATGTTGACGACGATGTTCTCGTTCCCCTGGGTCTGCACCTCCGCTTCCGAGACGCCGAGGCCGTTGACACGCCGCTCGATGATACCGACGGCGGTCTTCATGTTCGCCTTGTTGATCGCGTTCGGCTTGCCGGGCTCGTTCACCGCTTTGAGCGTGATGCTCGTGCCGCCGGCAAGGTCGATGCCGAGTCGCGGGGTGGTGTCACCGGAGGCGAACATGCCTCCGGTGAGCGCCGCGATGGCGATCAGGATCAGGGCCAGCGAGCGCCAGGGCTTGCTCTGGGCGCTCGCGCTCCGGCCCTTTTTGGGTGCTGCCACCTTCTCGTACTCCCTCTCGGGCCGCCTCGCGCCGCGCTGGCGCGGGCGGCCATGACGTGTGTGGGGACCCCCTGCGAGAAGCGCACGTGTCGCGGTGCGCGGGACCGGCCCGCGTACCGCGACACGTGACTACTTCGCCTCGGAGCCGCCGTCGGTCTTCTTCGGCTCGGCGTCCGCCGTGGCCTTGGCCTCGGTGTCGTCGGACGGCTTCTCGGCCTCGTCCTCCTTGCCGAGGTCGACGGCCGGGGCATCGGAGGCGGCGGCAGCGTCGGCGGGCTCGTCGGCCCCGGTGAGGGAGGAGGCGTCGTCCGGGACGACGTCGGTGTCGGACTTCAGGTCGTGCTCGATGCCGTGGACGATGCGGTTGTACTCGTCGTCGGTGAGAACGGCGCCGATCGCGTTCTTGGCGAAGAGGAGCTCGACGCCGGGGCCGGCGTCGACGAGGACCGTGTCCTCGTTGACCTCCTTGACCGTCGCGTACATGCCCCCGATGGTGCGGATACCGCTGCCGGGCTGCATCTCATTGCGCATCTGCTGGGCCTGCTGCTGCTTGCGCTTGGCCGAGCGGGTCATGAGGAACATGGCCCCGATGAGCACGATGAACGGGAGGAGCATGCCGATGTTATTCACGGGACGGAATTCCTTCGCACGACCGCGGCGAACAGCGGCCTGGTGGATGGGGGTATGTGTACCGCCGGCGAGGGCGGCATCGGCGGAGTCTAAGCGAGTCCGCGCGCAAGGAACAACGCTCAGCATGGCACCTGGGTTCCTGACCCGGCCAATGACATCCAGGTCACAAAGCCGTCACGCCCCGAACAGGTCCCCTTGTCCGATTCCCGTTCCGGGCGGGGTGAGGCCGAGATGGGCCCACGCCGCGGGAGTGGCGACGCGGCCGCGGGGGGTGCGGGCCAGCAGGCCCTCCCGGACGAGGAAGGGTTCGGCGACCTCCTCGACGGTCTCACGCTCCTCCCCCACGGCGACCGCGAGCGTGGACAGCCCCACGGGACCGCCTCCGAACAGCTTCAGCAGCGCCTCCAGCACCGCCCGGTCCAGACGGTCGAGGCCGCGGGGGTCCACCTCGTAGATGGCCAGGGCCGCCGCGGCGATCTCGCGGGTGACCACTCCGTCGGCCTTGACCTGGGCGTAGTCGCGCACGCGGCGCAGCAGGCGGTTGGCGATGCGGGGCGTGCCGCGGGAGCGGCCGGCGATCTCGGCGGCGCCGTCCGACTCGATCCCGACGTCGAGGAGGTGCGCCGAGCGGTGGACGACACGCTCCAGCTCGGCGGGTCCGTAGAACTCCATGTGCGCGGTGAAGCCGAAGCGGTCGCGCAGCGGGGGCGGCAGCAGGCCTGCCCGGGTGGTGGCGCCGACCAGTGTGAACGGGGGCAGCTCCAGCGGGATGGCGGTGGCGCCCGGGCCCTTGCCGACGATGACGTCGACACGGAAGTCCTCCATGGCCATGTAGAGCATCTCCTCGGCGGGCCGCGACATGCGGTGGATCTCGTCGAGGAAGAGGACCTCGCCCTCCTGGAGGGAGGACAGGATCGCCGCGAGGTCGCCGGCGTGCTGGATGGCGGGGCCGGAGGTGATGCGGATCGGGGCTCCCATCTCGGCGGCGATGATCATGGAGAGGGTGGTCTTGCCGAGGCCGGGGGCACCGGAGAGCAGTACGTGGTCGGCGGTGGCACCGCGGGCGCGGGCGGCGCGCAGCACGAGGTCGAGCTGCTCGCGGACCTTCTCCTGACCGATGAAGTCACCCAGGTCCTTGGGCCGCAGAGCGGCCTCGACGGCCTGGTCCTCCCGGTCGGCGACCGAGTCCACCAGCCGCTCCGCGGCGGGGCCGGCGGGCCCTGCGGAAGGGGCGGCGTCGGTCGTGTCGTCCCAGTTCACTGAGGTTCTCCTCGCGGGTGGCGCAGGTCAGCGGGCACGGTTCAGGGTCTGCAGGGCGGCCTTCAGCAGCGATCCGACCTGAGGCGCGGCTCCGGCCGCCTCGGCCTGCGGCGCCACGGCGGCGACCGCCTCGTCGGCCTCGCGGGTGGCGTAGCCGAGGCCGATCAGTGCGGCGTGCAGCTGGTCGCGCCAGCCCTGCGTGACCGGTGCGCCGACGACGGGGCCGCCGACGGGTTCGCCGAGCCGGTCCTTCAGCTCCAGCAGCAGCTTCTGGGCACCCTTCCTGCCGATCCCGGGGACGGCGGTGAGGGCCTTCTCGTCGCCGGTGGCGACGGCCCGGCGCAGCGCGTCCGGCGCGTGCACGGCGAGCATGGCCTGCGCCAGTCGCGGGCCGACACCGCTCGCGGTCTGCAGCAGTTCGAAGACCTGCCGGGCGTCGTCGTCGGCGAAGCCGTACAGCGTGAGGGAGTCCTCGCGGACCACGAGCGAGGTGTGCAGCTTGGCGGACCGGCCGATCCGCAGCGTGGACAGCGTGTCCGGAGTGCACTGGACTGCCATGCCGACACCGCCGACCTCGACGACCGCGGCGTCGGGGGCGAGCGCGGCGACCGTGCCGCTGACGAAGGCGATCATGCCGTCCGGCCTTTCGTTGCGGGGGCGGCGTGCTGGGCGACCGCCTGCTGGAGTCGGTTCTGGGCGGGGGCGCGCCAGATGTGGCAGATGGCGAGGGCGAGCGCGTCGGCGGCATCGGCCGGCCTCGGGGGCGCGTCGAGCCGGAGGAGCCGTGTGACCATGGCGCCGACCTGCGCCTTGTCGGCGCGTCCGCTGCCGGTCACGGCGGCCTTGACCTCGCTGGGGGTGTGCAGGGCGACGGGGATGCCGCGGCGCGCGGCACAGAGCATGGCGACAGCGCTGGCCTGGGCGGTGCCCATCACGGTGCGGACGTTGTGCTGGCTGAAGACGCGCTCCACCGCCATGTGTTCGGGCCGGTGCTCGTCCAGCCACCGCTCGATGCCCTGCTCGACGGCGAGGAGGCGGTGGCCGAGGTCGTCGTCCGCGGGGGTGCGGACGACTCCGACGCCGAGCAGGGTGAGCGGACGCCCCGCGGTTCCCTCGACGACGCCGATCCCGCACCGGGTCAGCCCGGGGTCCACCCCCAGTACGCGCACCGCGCCCCTCCCTTCGACTGCCTGTTCGTGCAGGCTATCGGGTGCCACCGACAACGCCCCGCACCCACGCCAGTCAACGCGACGGGCCGACGGGATGTCCCGTCGGCCCGTCGGAGCTGCGCCGGGTGGATGTCCCGTCGGCCCGTTGGAGTCGGCGCCGACAGGTGTCCCGTCGGCCCGCGGAGGCGAGGCCCGCGCGGCGGCCTACGCGCCGGCCTTCTCCATGATCTCGTCGCTGACGTCGAAGTTGGCGAAGACGTTCTGCACGTCGTCGCTGTCCTCGAGCGCGTCGATCAGCTTGAAGATCTTCTTCGCGCCCTCCTCGTCCAGCTCGACCTGCATGGTCGGGACGAAGTTGGCCTCGGCGGAGTCGTAGTCGATGCCGGCCTCCTGGAGCGCGGTGCGGACCGCGACCAGGTCGGTGGCCTCGCTGAGGACCTCGAAGGACTCGCCGAGGTCGTTGACCTCCTCGGCACCCGCGTCCAGGACCGCGCCGAGCACGTCGTCCTCGGCCAGTCCGCCCTTCGGGACGATGACGACGCCCTTTCGGTTGAACAGGTACGACACCGAACCCGGGTCGGCCATGGACCCGCCGTTGCGGGTCATGGCGACGCGGACCTCGGAGGCGGCACGGTTGCGGTTGTCGGTGAGGCACTCGACGAGCACCGCGACGCCGTTGGGGCCGTAGCCCTCGTACATGATCGTCTCGTAGTCGGCGCCGCCGGCCTCGAGACCGCCGCCGCGCTTGATCGCGGAGTCGATGTTCTTGTTCGGGACCGACTGCTTCTTGGCCTTCTGGACGGCGTCGTACAGCGTCGGGTTGCCGTCGAGGTCGATGCCGCCCATGCGCGCCGCGACCTCGATGTTCTTGATCAGCTTCGCGAAGAGCTTGCCGCGCTTGGCATCGATGACGGCCTTCTTGTGCTTCGTCGTGGCCCATTTAGAGTGGCCGGACATCTGCCTGTCTCCTTCGCGTAACCCATCTCTGCAACGAACTCCAGAGATCCTACAAGGACTCGGCTGCCCGATCGGCGCGCACCATGTCGACGAACAGGGAGTGCACGCGGTGGTCGCCGGTCAGTTCCGGGTGGAACGACGTGGCCAGCGCGTTGCCCTGACGGACGGCGACGATGTGGCCGTCGTGCTCGGCGAGCACCTCGGCCCCGGCGCCGACGGACTCCACCCACGGCGCGCGGATGAAGACGCCCTCCACAGGATCGCCCGGAACGCCCCGGACGTCGACGGCGGCCTCGAAGGACTCGTTCTGCCGTCCGAAGGCGTTGCGGCGCACGATCATGTCGATGCCGCCGATGGTCTCCTGGCCCGAACGCGGGTCGAGGATCTTGTCGGCGAGCATGATCATGCCGGCGCAGGTGCCGTAGACGGGCATGCCGCCGCGTACGCGCGCTCGGAGGGGTTCCATCAGCCCGAACAGGACGGCCAGCTTCGAGATGGTGGTGGACTCGCCGCCGGGGAGGACGAGGCCGTCGACCTCGGCGAGCTCTTCGGGGCGCCTCACCGCCCTGGCCACGGCGTCGGCCGTGGCCAGGGCGGTGAGGTGCTCCCGTACGTCGCCCTGGAGGGCCAGGACGCCAATGACCGGAGTATTCATGAGTGTGTGAGGGTCGCTTACCAGCCGCGGTTGGCGTAGCGCTCGGCCTCGGGGAGCGTGTCGCAGTTGATGCCGACCATGGCCTCGCCGAGGTTGCGGGACGCGTCCGCGATGATCTTCGGGTCGTCGTAGAAGGTGGTGGCCTTCACGATGGCCGCGGCGCGCTTGGCCGGGTCGCCGGACTTGAAGATGCCGGAGCCCACGAAGACTCCCTCGGCACCGAGCTGGCGCATCAGGGCCGCGTCGGCCGGAGTGGCCACACCGCCGGCGGAGAACAGCACGACCGGCAGCTTGCCGAGCTCGGCGACCTCCTTGACCAGCTCGTACGGGGCGCGCAGCTCCTTGGCGGCGGCGTACAGCTCGTGGTTGTCGAAGCCGCGCAGCTTGGCGATCTCGTTCTTGATCTGGCGCAGGTGGCGGACGGCCTCGACGACGTTGCCGGTACCGGCCTCGCCCTTGGAGCGGATCATCGCGGCGCCCTCGGCGATGCGGCGCAGGGCCTCACCGAGGTTGGTAGCACCGCAGACGAACGGGGTGGTGAACGCCCACTTGTCGGAGTGGTTGACCTCGTCGGCCGGGGTGAGGACCTCGGACTCGTCGATGTAGTCGACGCCGAGCGACTGCAGGACCTGGGCCTCGACGAAGTGGCCGATGCGGGACTTGGCCATGACCGGGATCGACACGGCGTCGATGATGCCCTCGATCATGTCCGGGTCGGACATCCGGGCCACGCCGCCGTCCTTGCGGATGTCGGCAGGGACCCGCTCCAGGGCCATGACGGCGACGGCGCCCGCATCCTCGGCGATCTTCGCCTGCTCCGGCGTGACGACGTCCATGATCACGCCGCCCTTGAGCTGCTCCGCCATACCGCGCTTCACGCGCGCGGTGCCGGTCTCGGGAGCCTGGTTCTCGGTGATCGACACGGGTTGACCTCACTGAAGGGAAGAGAGTTTGCAGGTCGAGGAAACGCGAAGGGACCAGGCCACAGCAAGGGCCAATGGCAAGCCGGTGGATCGTTTTGGCCCGCTCCTCGCTTCCCGCGGGCGAACCGTCAGGCGGAGCGGTCGGCCAGGGCGGCCGGAGGCTCGTCGTCCATCTCGAAGGCCATCGGGAAGGGCGCGTGCCCGGCCAGGCGGAACCAGCGGACCTTGCGGTGCTCGCGCAGGCGGCGGGCCGCGCCGACCGCGTCGTTGTGGAAGCGGCGGGCCATCGGGACCCGGCGGACCGCCTCGGTCAGCTCGCGGGCCGCCTCCTCGCCCCCGGGCGCCCCGCGGACCGCGTCCACCTGCTCGCGTTCGGCGAACACCGCGCGCAGGGCCTGGCTGAGCTCGCTCTCGGCGACCTCGCGCTGCTCCTCCTCCGCCTGCCGTGCACCGTGCGCGGCCTCGTACAGCACGATCGAGGCCGCCGGGTCCAGGACACCGGAGGTGGCCAGTTCCTGGGCCACGGAGGCGCGGCGCAGCAGCTGGGCGTCGAGTGCGGCGCGGGCGGCGTCGATCCGGGCGTGCAGCCGGTCCAGGCGGCCCGCCGTCCAGCTCAGGTAGAGGCCGACGGCGACGAGGGCGACGAGGATCCAGATCAGGGTTGCGGTCACGGGCCGCAAGATTACGCCCCACCGGGTGACCCGACGGCGCTGCGGTCGGGCTCACGGTGGCGCTGCCGCTCCCGGGGCAGCCGCCCACCGTTCCGGCGGTTCCCGAGCCGCCCCGTCAGTCGCGCGCCAGGCGTAGCCGGGCCCGCAGCCCGCTGCCGCCGCCCTCCGCCCGGTCGTCCGCGGCGACGGCCGCCGAACCCGCCGTCACCGTCTCGTAGACCGACAGGATGTCCGCGCCGACGGTGGACCAGTCGAAGCGCCGGACGTGCGTGCTGCCGTGCCGGCGCAGTTCGGCTCGGCGCGCCGGGTCGTCCAGCAGGCGTACGGCCGCCTCCGCGAGGGCGTCGGAGTCCTCGTTGGCGAACAGCTCGCCGGCCGCGCCCCCGTCCAGGACCTGGGCGAAGGCGTCGAGGTCGGAGGCGAGGACGGGGGCGCCCGCCGACATGGCCTCGACCAGGATGATGCCGAAGCTCTCGCCGCCGGTGTTGGGCGCGACGTACAGGTCCAGGCTGCGCAGGAAGCGGGCCTTGTCCTCGTCACTGATCATCCCGAGGAACTCCACGTGCGAGCGCAGTTCCCCGGGCAGGCCGGCGACGGCCTCCTTCTCGTCGCCGCGTCCGGCCACCAGCAGGCGGGTCCGGGGGCGGGCGGCGAGGATCTTCGGCAGGGCCCTCATGAGCACCGGCAAGCCCTTGCGGGGCTCGTCGATGCGGCCGATGAAGCCGATGGTGTCGCCCTGCCACTCGGGGCGGGGCTCGGCCTTGGCGAAGAAGTCGACGTCGACGCCGTTGGGGATGACGACGGCGTCCCCGCCGAGGTGCTCGACCAGGGTGCGGCGGGCGTACTCGCTCACCGCGATCCGGGCGCTGATCTTCTCCAGGGCGGCCTGGAGGATGGCGTAGGCGGCGATCATCGCCTTGGAGCGCGGGTTGGAGGTGTGGAAGGTGGCGACCATCGGCCCCTGCGCCGCCCAGCAGGTCAGCAGGCCCAGCGACGGCGAGGTCGGCTCGTGGATGTGGACGACGTCGAACGCGCCGTCGTGCAGCCAGCGGCGGACCCGCGCGGCGCTGAGGAAGCCGAAGTTCAGCCGGGCCACCGAGCCGTTGTACGGCACCGGAACCGCGCGGCCGGCCGAGACGACGTACGGCGGCAGGGGTGTGTCGTCGTCGGCGGGGGCGAGGACGGACACCTCGTGTCCCAGCCGGATGAAGTACTCCGCGAGGTCGCGGATGTGGAACTGGACGCCGCCCGGCACGTCCCAGGAGTAGGGGCAGACGATGCCGATCCTCACGAGAGGGGCCCCTTCGCCGGGTCGAGGTCCTTCAGCCACAGCCGCTGGAGCATGTGCCAGTCCTCCGGATGGTCCGCGATCCCCGTGGCGAAGGCGTCGGCCAGCGCCTGTGTCATGACAGACGTCTTCTGGGCCCGGGTGCCTGACGCGGGTACCTCGATCGGGGGGTGGACCCGGCCCTGCAGGACCGGGGAGTCGTCGTACCAGAGCGTGACCGGCAGCAGCAGCGCCCCGGTCTGCTGGGCGAGCAGGGCGGGTCCGGCGGGCATGCGGGCGGTCTCGCCGAAGAACTCGACCTCGACGCCGGAGGCGGACAGGTCGCGGTCGGAGACCAGGCAGACCAGCCCGCCGTCACGCAGGCGGCGGGCCAGCGTCCCGAAGGCGGTGCCGCCGCTGTGCGGAAGGACCTCCATGCCGAGGCCCTCGCGGTAGGCGACGAAGCGGTCGTAGAGGGTCTCGGGCTTCAGGCGCTCGGCGACGGTGGTGAAGGGCGTCTCCAGGGCGGTGGTGACCCAGGCCCCGGCGAGGTCCCAGTTGGCCAGGTGCGGCAGGGCCAGGATGACCCCGTTTCCGGCGGCCAGCCCGTCGGTGAGGTGGTGGACGTCCTTGGGGTCGAAGCCGGTCCTGACCCGCTCGGCGCTCCAGGCCGGGAGTCGGAAGGATTCCATCCAGTAGCGCAGGTACGAGCGCATGCCCGCGCGGGACAGCTCCGCGAGCTGCTCGGGGCTCGCGCCGGGCACCACGCGCGCGTAGTTGCGCTCCAACCGCAGCACCCCCTTGCCGCGCCGCTTCCAGGCCAGGTCGGCGACGGTGCGGCCGAGGCGTACGGCGGCCGGCTCGGGGAGCTTCTTGACGGTGCCCCAGCCGAGTCCGTACAGCGCGTCGGTCAGCCGGTCCCGGGCGCTCATGTCGCCGTCTCCCTGCCCCGGTCCTCCGGCTGGGCCGCCGCGGCGGCCTCCGCCTCGGCGGACTCCCGGCGGACGGTGACCACCCGCTGGATCAGCGTGACCAGGCTGCCGACGGCGACGATCCACAGGGCGACCGGCAGCAGGTACTGGATGCCCGGCACCCCGAACTTGTGCAGTCCCGCGAACCCGGCGGCGACCAGGGAGATCACCAGACGCTCGGCGCGCTCGACGAGCCCGTTGACGGCCACCGGCAGCCCGATCGACTCGCCGCGGGCCTTGGTGTACGACACCACCTGGCCGCTGGCCAGGCAGAAGATCGACACCGCGCACAGGACGTTGTCGTCCCCGCCGCCCGCGTACCAGAGCGCGAAGCCGCCGAAGATCGCGCTGTCGGCGACCCGGTCGAGGGTGGAGTCCAGGAAGGCGCCCCAGCGGCTGGACCGGCCCAGCTGGCGCGCCATGTTGCCGTCGACCAGGTCGGAGAAGACGAACAGCGTGATCACGACCGTGCCCCAGAAGAACTCGCCCCTGGGGTAGAAGACCAGCGCGCCCGCGACCACGCCCGCGGTGCCGATGAGCGTCACCGTGTCGGGGCTGACGCCCCGCCGGATGAGAAACGCGGCGAACGGTGTGAGAACACGCGTGAAGAATGCACGCGCGTACTTGTTCAGCATGGCCTTCCCGAGGGTCGGTGTGGCCGAGCGGCCCCTGCTGGCCACCGGCTGGCCCATCGTAGTCACGCGCGCGTCCGGACGAGGGGCGGGCACCCGCTCCCGGGGGCCGGATCCGGCGGATGGCAGGCGGGCGCCCTCCAGGCGGCGCGATCGCGTCCGTCGTATGGACGCACCGTGACGGGAGTGGAAAGCTCGAAGAACGCGGGCGTCGCCGGAGCCGCCCGGACGGGGCTGCCCCCTCCCGTGGAGGGTTCCGCGTGTCCGCGCCCACAGTGACCTCACCGTGCACGGGAGGCAGGATCATGGGCGACAAGGCACACACCCACCCCGGGGCCGCCGGCAGGGCAACGGCGGCCGACCATCCGCAGTCCGTACGGAATGTGGTGCTGGTCGGCCACTCCGGATCGGGCAAGACGACGCTGGTGGAGGCGCTCGCGCTGACGGCGGGCGCGGTGAACCGGGCGGGCCGCGTGGAGGACGGCGGCACCGTCTCCGACTACGACGAGATCGAGCACCGGCAGCAGCGCTCCGTGCAGCTGTCCCTGGTGCCCGTCGAGTGGAACGGCATCAAGATCAACCTGTTGGACACCCCCGGATACGCCGACTTCGTCGGGGAACTGCGGGCCGGTCTGCGCGCGGCGGACGCGGCCCTTTTCGTCGTCTCGGCCTCCGACGGCGTGGACGGCTCCACCCGCATGGTCTGGGACGAGTGCGCGGCCGTCGGCATGCCCCGGGCGATCGTCGTGACGCACCTGGAGTCCGCCCGGGCGGACTTCGAGGAGATGACGCGGATCTGCGCGGAGGCCTTCGGCGGCGACGACCCCGATGCGGTGCTGCCGCTCTACCTGCCGCTGCACGGGCCGCAGGGCCCGGACGGGCACGCGCCGGTGACCGGGCTGATCGGCCTGCTGTCGCAGAAGCTGTTCGACTACTCGACCGGGGAGCGCAAGGAGTCCGAGCCGGGCGGGGACCAGTTGCCGCTCATCGACGAGGCCCGCAACCGGCTCATCGAGGGGATCATCGCGGAGAGCGAGGACGAGACCCTCATGGACCGCTACCTCGGCGGCGAGCAGGTCGACGTCGAGACGCTGGTGGACGACCTGGAGCGGGCCGTGGCACGCGGCTCCTTCTTCCCCGTCCTGGCCGCCGCCCCCGCGGCCGAGGGCGCCCGCCAGGGCCTGGGCACGGTGGAGCTCCTGGAACTGGTCACCGGCGGCTTCCCGACCCCGTTCGAGCACCCCACCCCCGCGGTGACCACGATCGACGGCAAGCCGCGCGAGCTGGAGCCGTGCGACCCGGGCGGACCGCTGGTCGCGGAGGTCGTGCGCACCTCCTCCGACCCCTACGTGGGCCGGCTGTCCCTGATCCGTGTCTTCTCCGGCACCCTGCGCCCTGACGACACCGTCCACGTCTCCGGGCACGGCATGACGGACCGCGGGCACGAGGACCACGACGTCGACGAGCGCGTCGGCGCGCTGTCCACGCCGTTCGGCAAGCAGCAGCGGCCGGTGACGCACGCGGTCGCCGGAGATCTGGTGTGCGTGGCGAAGCTCGGCCGCGCCGAGACCGGGGACACGCTGTCGGCCAGGAACGACCCTCTGCTGGTGGAGCCGTGGCAGATGCCCGACCCGCTCCTGCCGCTCGCGATCCAGGCGCACAGCAAGCCCGACGAGGACAAGCTCTCCCAGGGGCTGGCCCGGCTGGTCGCGGAGGACCCGACCATGCGACTGGAGCAGAACCAGGACACCCATCAGGTGGTCCTGTGGTGCCTGGGCGAGGCGCACGCGGACGTCGCTCTGGAACGGCTGCGCACGCGCTACGGCGTCCAGGTCGACGTCGTCCCGCACCGGGTGTCCCTCCGGGAGACGTTCGCGACGAGGTCGGCGGGCCGCGGGCGGCATGTGAAGCAGTCCGGCGGGCACGGCCAGTACGCGATCTGCGAGATCGAGGTGGAGCCGCTGCCCGGCGGCTCGGGCATCGAGTTCGTCGACAAGGTGGTCGGCGGAGCGGTGCCCCGGCAGTTCATCCCGTCGGTCGAGAAGGGGGTGCGGGCGCAGGCCGCCAAGGGGGTCGCCGCCGGGTATCCGCTCATCGACGTCCGCATCACCCTGCTGGACGGCAAGGCGCACTCCGTGGACTCCTCCGACGCCGCCTTCCAGACCGCCGGCGCGCTCGCGTTGCGGGAGGCCTCCGCCGACGCGCGCATCCACCTGCTGGAGCCGGTCGCCGAGGTGAGCGTACTCGTCGGCGACGCGTACGTGGGTGCCGTGATGAGTGACCTGTCCGGGCGGCGCGGCCGGGTGCTGGGCACCGAGCAGACGGCCGGGGGACGCACCCTGGTGCGCGCCGAGGTGCCGGAGATCGAGATCGGTCGCTACACGGTCGATCTGCGGTCGCTGTCGCACGGCACGGCGCGCTTCAGCCGCCGCTACGCCCGGCACGAACCGATGCCCGTGCAGGTCGCCGAGCGGGTACGCGAACAGGCGCGCGAGGCCTCGTAGTCGACGCCCGGCGCACCCAAGCGGCGTGCGCGGGGCGCTCGTTCCGCGTCGGCGGGCGTCTTCGGCCGTCCGCCGGCCGTCCGCTGCCGCATGCGGATACGCTGATGACCTGATCAACAGGTGTGCGCAGGACGGAAGTCGGGAAGGCCGCAGAAGCGACCGTGCGGCGATCGGGGGTGGGATGTGACCGTGGAGAGCGGTTACGCGGACGTCTTCGGACCACAGGTGCCACGCACCGGCGACGAGGGCCAGACGGCGACCTTCGCGCTGGCCTCGGCGGCCTACCGGGACAGCCCGGTGGAGGACATCAAGAAGGCCGACAACGAGTGGCACCAGACGGCGGTGAAAGCGGGCCGGTCATGGGCCACGGTCTTCCGGCCCAACCTGGGCGAGGCGTTCTCCCACGCGGTGGTGAACCGCATGCTGGGCGGTGGCCGCAAGCCGCTCGTCCAGTCCTTCGGCACCGAACCGCAGGCGGTCGTCGAGCACTGCCTGGCGGCCAACAACATCCGGCGGGACCGTGACAACCGACTCAGCACGATCATGGTGGTGTGCGGGCTGCTCTTCCTGCCGGGGCTGCTGGTCTGGCTGCTCGTCTTCCAGATCCGCAGCAGCGTCGCCAAGCGGGAGGACCGGCGGGCCTCCGCCCTCGGCACCACCCTGCTGGTCGGCGTCGCCGTGCTCGCCGTGGTCTTCTTCGTCAGGATGCCCTTCACCGGATTCTGGGCCTGGTACGCACGCGCGTGCGTGGTCATGCCGGTCATCGGCTGGTACTGGGCGCGGCGGATCTGCGAGCGCACCGCCCGGGACCTCCGGGAGCGCTGGGACGGCCTGCTGTCGGGCAGCAGCGTGGGCGCGAAGATACCCGAGGCGGTGCCGACCGGCCCACGCGAGACGGCGGCCGAGGAACTGCGCCAGTCCCTGGCCCGGCTCAGCGCCGAACAGCAGTCGAACTCCGTCTTCTACGCCGGCCCGAAGGGCATCCTCGGCATGGGCACCCGCTGGGGGGTCTGGCAGCTCGCCGAGAACCTGGTGCCGGCCGACGCCGTGCGGGAGATCCACCCCTTCCGCAGCTGGGACGTCGTCCGGGCCATCCACGACCAGCTGCGCATGCTGGAGCGCGGGCCACTGAACACCGGTGGCTTCCCCACCCCGTCCATACGGCACTGGATCGTCTCGCCCATCGGGGAGAACGCCGGGGCGGTCTCCCGGCCCGAGGGCACGGACGTCGAGGCCTACCAGGTCAAGCCGCACGCCGTCCAGGAGATCTGCAACAAGCAGCAGTTCGGGGCGGGCGACCGGCACTACCTGGGGGTGCAGTGGACGCTGTGGGACGGCCAGCTGGTCATCACCATGCTGATCACGGTGACGGTTCTGCACGAGACGCTGCGCATCGAGGTCACCGGACACGCCCTGGGCCCGGTGAACTCCCTGTTCACCAGCAAGCCCGAGGCACCCAGCAAGCAGGTGACCAAGTCGTTCAAGCCGTGGGAGACCCGCACGGTGAAGCTGCCGCTGGTCACCACCGACGAGGTGGTACGGCTCGCCGTCCGGGCGCCGCTGACCTGGTATCCGCCGCTGCTGAACTGGCTGGGCGGCACGATCGCCCTGCCGGAGCCGTTCGGGCTGCGGCACGCCTGGGCCGATCAGCCCTGGCGCCACCGGTTCATGGCCGACGACGCGCTGCGGGCGGCCACGCCGGTGCTGAGGGTCGTGCACTCCGCGGCGATCAAGGTGCTACAGGAGAACGGGGTCGACACGGAGAAGTTCGGGGCGCGGTCGGCGGCCCTCAGCACAGCGGTGCAGGACCCGTCGCCGCGCAAGGCCGACGTGTACGACGCCTGACATCCTCCCGGGCCCAAAGGCTCGGGATTCCCGCCTGCTCCCGCACAAGGCGTGTGGGTCGCTTCGGGCGGGTTCGTGCTTCGCCGCGCGGTGCGGGCACCCGCTCCCGACCGGTCCGCCGGGGGCGGGCGTCCGGCCCGCCGGGGCGGGTCCGGGCGACCGTCCCGGTGGGCCGCTCCCCGGACCCCGTCGGCCCCGCCCCCGACCCCCGGCGCGGCGCGGGCCGGGCCCGGCCCGCGGGTCAGGCCCCCGGCCACGCCTCGGCGAGCATCTTGCGGGTGTCGGCCAGCAACTGAGGCAGCACCCTCGTGTGGCCGATCACCGGCAGGAAGTTGGTGTCCCCGCCCCAGCGGGGCACGACGTGCTGGTGCAGGTGGGCCGCGATGCCGGCGCCCGCCACGCTGCCCTGGTTCATGCCGATGTTGAAGCCGTGGGCACCGGAGGCCGCGCGCAGGGCGGTCATGGCCTGCTTGGTCATGTCGGCCAGCTCGGCGGTCTCCTCGTCCGTGAGGTCGGTGTAGTCGGCTACGTGACGGTAGGGCACCGACATGAGGTGGCCGCCGTTGTAGGGGTAGAGGTTGAGCACCGCGTACACGTGCTCACCACGCCGGACGATCAGCCCGTCCTCGTCGGACCTGGCCGGGATGGAGCAGAAGGGACAGCCTTCGTCGGCGCCCGGTCCGGTCGGCTTGCCCTCGCCCTGGATGTAGGCCATCCGGTGAGGCGTCCACAAGCGCTGGAACGCGTCGGGCGTTCCCACTCCCCACTGCTGTTCCGGCTCATTCGTCATGACGTGCAGCATATGGCGTCGGCGAGGGCCGAGGGGAAAGGCCCCCGGGATCCCCCGGGAGCCCTTCCGGCACACGCGGGGACCCGGCGATTTGACGGGTCCGGCGAGCCGGTGCGGGGCTTCCCCGCACCGGCTGTACTCGGGCTTACGGCCGGTGCGGCGAGAGCGCGTGCCGGGCGCCGTGGACGCTGTGCGGGACTTTCCCGGCACCCCCTAGACCTGGACGCGGCGCTCCACCACGTCGAGGAGCTTCGCCAGCGCCTCGGCGCGGGGGATGCCGTTCTCCTGCGAGCCGTCGCGGTAGCGGAACGAGACCGTGCCCGCGTTCATGTCGTCGTCACCCACGATGATCATGAAGGGGACCTTCTGCTTCTGCGCGGTCCTGATCTTCTTCTGCATACGGTCGGACGAGGAGTCCACCTCCACCCGAAGCCCCTTGCGCTTCGCCTCCGCGGCGAACTGCTGCAGGTACTCCACGTGCGCGTCGCCGATCGGGATGCCGATCGCCTGCACGGGGGCCAGCCAGGCCGGGAAGGCGCCCGCGTAGTGCTCCAGGAGCACCGCGAAGAACCGCTCGATGGAGCCGAAGAGCGCGCGGTGGATCATGACCGGGCGCTGCTTGGAGCCGTCCGCGGAGGTGTACTCCAGGTCGAAGCGCTCCGGCAGGTTGAAGTCGAGCTGGATGGTCGACATCTGCCAGGTGCGGCCGATGGCGTCCTTGGCCTGGACGGAGATCTTCGGACCGTAGAAGGCGGCGCCGCCCGGGTCGGGCACCAGCGGCAGCCCCTGCTTCTCGGCGACCTGGCGGAGGGTCTCGGTGGCCTCCTCCCAGGCCTCGTCGGAGCCGACGAACTTCTCCGGGTCCTTGGTGGACAGCTCCAGGTAGAAGTCGGTCAGACCGTAGTCCCGCAGCAGGCCGAGGACGAAGGTGAGCGTCTTGTCGAGTTCCTCCGACATCTGCTCGCGGGTGCAGTAGATGTGCGCGTCGTCCTGGGTGAATCCGCGGGCGCGGGTCAGGCCGTGCACGACGCCCGACTTCTCGTACCGGTACACGGTCCCGAACTCGAACAGGCGCAGCGGCAGTTCACGGTAGGAGCGGCCGCGCGCGTCGAAGATCAGGTTGTGCATCGGGCAGTTCATGGGCTTGAGGTAGTAGTCCACGCCCTCGTCGAGCTGCATGGGCGGGTACATGCCGTCGGCGTACCAGTCCAGGTGGCCCGAGGTCTCGAAGAGCTTCCCCTTCGTCGCGTGCGGGGTGTAGACGAACTCGTAGCCCTCCTCCTCGTGGCGACGCCGCGAGTAGTCCTCCATGACCCGGCGGATGATGCCGCCCTTGGGGTGGAAGACGGCGAGGCCGGAGCCGATCTGCTCCGGGATGGAGAACAGGTCCAGCTCGCTGCCGAGCTTGCGGTGGTCGCGCTTCTCGGCCTCGGCGAGGAAGTCCAGGTACTGCTTCAGCTCGTCCTTGGACGGCCAGGCGGTGCCGTAGATGCGCTGGAGCATCGGGTTCTTCTCGCTGCCGCGCCAGTAGGCGGCCGCGTTGCGCATCAGCTTGAACGCCGGGATCAGCCGGGTGGTGGGCAGGTGCGGGCCGCGGCAGAGGTCCTTCCAGCACAGCTCGCCGGTCTTGGCGTCCAGGTTGTCGTAGATCGTCAGCTCGCCGGCACCGACCTCGACGTCCGCTCCGTCGTCGGAGGACGCGGAGCCCTTGAGGCCGATCAGCTCCAGCTTGTACGGCTCGTCCGCGAGTTCCTCGCGCGCCTGCTCGTCGGTCACGACGCGGCGCGCGAAGCGCTGGCCGCGCTTCTGGATCTCCTGCATCTTCTTCTCGACGGCCTTGAGGTCCTCGGGCGTGAACGGCTTCTCGACGTCGAAGTCGTAGTAGAAACCGTCCTTGACCGGCGGGCCGATGCCCAGCCTGGCCTCGGGGAAGATCTCCTGCACGGCCTGGGCCAGCACGTGCGCGGTGGAGTGCCGCAGGATGTTCAGGCCGTCCTCGGAGGAGATCTCGACGCCCTCGACCTCGTCACCGTCGGACAGCTGGTGGGTGAGGTCCTTCAGCTCGCCGCCCACGCGGGCGGCGACGATCGAGCGCTCACCGGCGAAGACGTCGGCAGCCGTAGTGCCCGTCGTCACCACGCGCTCTTCCCGCTCGGAATCGCGTTGGATGATCACACGGACGTCTGACACCGGTCTCTCCTGACTGAAGGCGGGGTGCGGCGCCATACCGGAGCGCACGCATGGGTACGGATCGTACCGACCCGGGGCGGCCCTCCGCTAAACGAGTATCGGAGGTCAGGCCGTGCCGTCTCCTCCGCACGCCTCCTCGAAGAAGTCCAGGTTCTCCTGGAGCTCCTTCAACAACCGGTCCCGCTCCGCCTCCTCGACCTGCACGGGGACGACACCACCGGCGGCGGTGAGGCGGCGGAAGCCGCCCCGGCTCTCCAGCCGCCCGTGCACCCGCACCGGCAGCCCGACCAGGTGGGCGTGGCCGGCGACGCGGTAGTCCTCCTCGCCGAGGGTGAGCCGGACGTGCGGGACGTCGGCCCCGGCGATGACGTGCAGCCGCACGGAACCCTCGCCGCGCGGCTGGGAGCGGCGCATCCGCACCACGGTGCCGGTGATCCGCACCGGCACCGACGGCTCGGCGGACAGGTAGCGGGTGCCGGCCTCGCGGAGCACGGGCAGGTCGCCGGGCGAGAACTCGACGGGCTCGGTGCTCGCCGCGCCGTCATCGGGGACACCGGCGGCCGGCGCCCAGGCGATGCCGACCCGGGCGCCCTCGGTGCCGCGCACCAGGGCGATCAGTGCCTCGGTGAGCTCACGGCTGACACCGGCCTCGACCGCGGCGTCGAAGGCGTCCATGCCACCGGTGGCCCGCCGGTAGTCCACGGCCTCGCGGGCGGCGTGCAGGGCCTGGTGGAGGCGGACGGCGAGCGGGCGGGCGGTGCCGACGGGAAGGAAGGCGGCCAGGTGGGCCCCGCCGTCCGCGGCGGCCACCAGCACGGTCTCCAGCAGCGCGGCGGCGGCCCTGCGGTGCCGGGCGCCGTGGTAGCCGGCGCGGGCGCGGGTGGCGAGGGCGCCCGCGAGGAGCATCCGGCGTGCGGCGGTCCGCAGCTGCTCCTCGACGGTCCACGCGGTGACGCCCGCCTGCCCGCCGGGTACGTCCCGCCACCAGCGGACCTCGTCGCTGGGCACGGCGAGCGAGAGCAGCACCTCGCGGGCACCGGGCGCGGTGCTGCGGGCAAGGGCCTGGAGGGCCTCGCCGAGCAGGTCCTCGCTGTCGGGGAAGGCCCCGTTCTCGGGGTTCTCGGGGTTCTCGGGGTTCTCGGGGTTCTCGGGCACCAGCAGACTGGTGCCGGTGTCGGGGCCGGGCGGGGTCCAGCGGCCGTAACGTCCCGGGGCGCCGCCGCGCCGCCGCCAGCCGTGCCGCAGCAGCAGGGCGCCGAGGACGGCCGGGTCCACGTCGGCGGGCTCCGGGAGCGGCCGCCGTCCGGCGGACGGGTCGCCGCCGGCGGAGTGGCCGCCGGCCCGGCCGGCCGGCTGCGGGGGCTCGTGGCGGGGATGGTGGGTCATGGCCTGCCTCCCGTCCCGACGCGGGTCATGATCTCGCACAGCGCGCGGTCGTCGAAGATCCGCGAGGTCGGGATCCGCACGGTGGTGCGGTGCCGGCCGGTGACCGGCTGCCCGGCGAGGTTGACCCAGTAGCAGCAGTGCCGCAGGTCGAGGCGGTCGTGGCTGGCGCGAAGCCAGTCGTCCCGGGACCGGGGCACCAGCATGACCACGAGGATCTTGTGCACGGACACGGGCGTGCGGGCGAGCTTGCGCAGATGGTCGTTGTCGAGGGTGAAGGAGAAGAACCGGCCCGGCGGGTCGGGGGCGACCTGGTAGGTGGCCTTCAGCTGCACCTTGACCGTCACCTCGTCGTCGACGGTGTGGCCGGGGGCGCTGTGGCTGACGTGCCAGTCGATGCCGTTGTCGGGGAAGGGCTGCGACAGCGAGCATCCCGCCGCCGCCGCGACGGCGTGCAGATAGCCCACCTGCAGTGTCTCCATGCAGGCGGTGGTGGCGAGTGTGCCGCGGTGGGGACCCGTGCGGTCGGGCAGCAGCCCGCCCCGCTCGGGCTGCGCTATCGCCATGTCCAACAGCCTTCCACGCCAGGACTTACCCAACTGCGGGCCGCTGAACTGCAAAGACCCGTACTCCTGTTGTGTCCTGCCGGCGTACGGCGCAAACAGCCCGGGTATCACCGAACGGGGCAGCGGACGGTATGTCAACTGCCGAAGGTGAACGAGGGGTTGTCCGAAGATGACGTGCTGGTACGAGGGGCCTCTGGCCGCGTTCGACACGGAGACCACGGGCGTGGACGTCGAGACCGACCGGATCGTGTCGGCCGCCCTCGTCGTCCAGGACGGTCCGGGCTACCGGCCGCGGGTGAGCCGCTGGCTGGTGAACCCGGGGGTGCCGGTGCCCGGGGCGGCGACGGCGGTGCACGGGCTGACGGAGGATCATCTGCAGCGCAACGGTCGCTGGCCGGCGCCGGTGATGCACGAGATAGCCGAGCAGTTGGCCGAACAGGCCATGGCGCGCCGCCCACTGGTGGTGATGAACGCGCCGTTCGACCTGACCCTGCTCGACCGCGAGCTGCGCCGGCACCGCGCGTCGCCGCTGGGCCGCTGGTTCGAGTCGGTGCCGCTGCTCGTGCTGGACCCCCGGGTGATGGACAAGCACCTGGACCGCTACCGCAAGGGCCGCCGCACCCTGACCGACCTGTGCGCGCACTACGGCGTCACGCTCGACGAGGCGCACGACGCGGCGGCGGACGCGCAGGCCGCGCTGGAGGTCGTACGGGCCGTGGGCCGCCGCTTCGCCTCCCGGCTGGAGCGCCTCTCCCCCGCCCAGCTGCACACCCTCCAGGCGACCTGGCACGCGGCGCAGGCGCGGGGGTTGCAGGCGTGGTTCGCGCGCAGCGGCGTGGAGGAGTCGGTGGATCCGGCCTGGCCGCTGCGTCCGGACATCCCGACGGCGGCATGAGGAGGCGGTGCGGCGGGGTGAACGGCATGAAAAAACCGGTCCGCTGCGGCGGACCGGTTCTCCCGGTGGTGGGCGATACTGGGTTCGAACCAGTGACCTCTTCGGTGTGAACGAAGCGCTCTCCCACTGAGCTAATCGCCCGGGAACGCACTGAACAATACAGGTCCCCGCGGCCTTCGTTCAAACCGCTCGCAGACGGGCCAGCAGACCACGCCGCCCCGAGCGCATCATCAGCCGGTGGTTGAGGCGGAAGAACGGCCGCCCCGGCACCGCCAGCCGTCTGAGCAGCGGCTTGTGCACGACGACCTCCTGCTCGTAGCGGGCGAGTGTGCCGCCGCGGCCGGCGGCGACCGTCCAGCGTGCCCAGCCGTCGAGGTCGCCGGACATCGCCACCTCCAGCACCCCTGCCGCCGGATCGCGGCGCACCTGCCGCGCGGTGAAGGTCACGGTGTAGGGCAGCAGCGAGCGGACGGTGATCGCGCCGGTGGTGTCGTCGAGCGGGGTCACCTCGCGCACCTGGCGCCACCAGAGGGGGTAGTCCTCGGCCCGTTCCAGGACGGCGTAGACGACGTCGGGCGGGCCCGGAAGGGACCAGAGGCTGCGGAAGCGGTAGTGGGTCCAGTCCATGGGGAGAGTCTGCCCGCGCTTCCGCCCGCCGCCGCGGACCCGGGGACATGAGTACGTTCTGAGTATCCGCACTCATGCCGTACGGCGTGATGGGGACCACACTTGCCCGGCATGACCCACCTTCCGCCGCCGGCCGAGGAGCTGCGGCTCATCGACGCCGAGCTCTTGCAACTCGACGCCCGCCGGGCCCGGTTGCTGGCACGGCGGGCCTGGCTGCTCGGAGTGCTGCGGGCGGTCCCGCCGACGCCCGGCCACCCGCCCGTGCCGGCCCCGCCGGGTCCCGAGGCCGCCGTGCCACGCGTGCAGAACGTGCTGCTCCTGCTGGGCGGTGTCCTGCTGACGGTCGCGGCGATCGCCTTCACCGTGGTCGGCTGGGGCAGCCTGGGCATCGTCGGGCGGTCCCTCGCGCTGGGCGGGGTCACGGCCGCGGTACTGGCCGCACCGGTGCCGCTGCGGTCGCGGGGGCTGGGGTCGACCGCCGAGGCGGTGGCGGGTCTGGGGCTGGCGCTGACGGTGCTCGACGCGTACGCGCTGCACCGGGTCGCCTTCGCGCAGGCGGGCGGCGCCGCGTATGCGGCGGTCGCGGCGGTCGTGCTGGCGGCCGGCTGGGCGGCGTACGGTCTGCTACCGCCGGCCGGCGGGCTGCGGCTGCCGCTGCCGGCCGCGTTGGGTGCCGCGCAACTGCCGCTGCTGCTGTGGGCGGTGGCGGCGGACGCGGGGGTGTACGGCCTCGCGGCGGCGGCGCTGGTGACGGCCGGGGCCGACACGGCCGCGGCGCTGCGGGCGTCCGTACCCGCCGTACGCGTGACGGCCGCCCTGGGGGTGTGCGGCCTGGGGGCCGGGGGCGCCCTGACGGCGGCCTGGCTGTCCTGGACGGCCCCGGGTCCGGGCGCCGCCGCCCGCGCGGCGGCGCTCCTCCTCCTGGCCGCCGGGATCGCGCTCGTGGCGTCCCGGCGGGTGGTGTCCGAGGAGCACGGGGTCGGACTCGCGGTCGTCGCCGGGCTGCTCACGGTCGCCGCGGCCGGCGGCACGGCACGGTCGGCGCTGCCCGGGGTGTGGACGGTCCCGGTGTACCTCGCCTGCGGCATCGCCCTGCCGGCTGCGGTGCGTCCGGGCCGCGTGCCGGAGCCGCTGCGACGCGGCGCGGCCGTGGCCTCGGGGGCCGTGCAGGGTCTCGCCGTGCTGAGCGCGGTGCCCCTCGTGGGGGTCGCCCTGCTGGGCCCGGCCGGGTGGGTGCCGCGGATCTGGTCCGGCGCGCCGGACGGTGCGCGGGAGACCGCGACGGCCGGTCTGGACTGGCCTCCGTACGCGCAGACGGTTCCGCTGGTGCCGGCAGCCGTCGCCGCGGTGCTGCTGTGCGCGGGACGCGGCACCGTGGCGCGGCCCCGGACGGTCACCGGTGCGCTGGTTCTGGGCTGGGCATCGGTGCTGGTCCTTCCCCCGGTGCTGGATGTTCCCCACACGGCGGGCCTCGCGGTGCTGGGTGCGGTGACGGCGGGGCTGCTGGCGGCAGCGGCGGCGGTGCGGCCGTCGCCCGGGGAGGCGCCGGGCGGCACGGCGGTGGCCGTCGTCGTGCTGGCGGTGGTCACGTCCGTGCCCCTCGTCCTCGGTTCCCTGGCGTCGCGGCCCGCGACCCTGGCCGTGCTGGCCTGTGTCACCGTGTTCTTCGCGGCGGCGTCCTGGAGACCGGCTCTGTCCCCCGTCACCGCGCCGGCCGCCCTCACCGGCGGCACCGGTCTGGCGTGCGCGACGGGTGCCGCGGCGGGCTGGGCACCGCAGACCACCGCACTGCTCGTCCTGGTGGTGCCGGCCGTCGCGGCGCTGTTCGCGGCGCGGACCACACAGGCGGGGACCCGGGTGCCGGTCGAGGTGACCGGCGCCGTGGCCGGGCTCCTTGCGGTCGGGCTCGCGGCGCCGCACCCGTCGACGCTGTCGCTGGTGCTGACGCTCTGCGCGGTGATCGTCTCCGCGACGGCGGTCCGCCCCGACCGCCGCTCGCTCGGCCCTGCCGCGGCCTCCCTGTTCGTCCTGGCCGCCTGGGTGCGCCTGGTCGCCTGGGACGTGACGACGCCGGAGGCGTACACGCTGCCGGCGGCCGTCCCGGCCCTCGCCGTCGGGGTCCTGCGCCGACGCCGCGATCCGGGGACCTCGTCCTGGACGGCGTACGGCCCGGGCCTCGCCGTGGCGTTCCTGCCGAGCCTGGCCGCCGCGTGGGCGGACCCGCACTGGCTGCGCCCCCTGCTGCTGGGGGCGGCGGCGCTGGCGGTCACGCTGCTGGGCGCCCGCCACCGGCTGCGGGCACCGCTCGCCCTGGGCGGCACCGTGCTCGTCCTGGACGCACTGCACGAACTCGCCCCGTATCTGGTGCAGGTCGTCGGCGCCCTCCCGCGCTGGGTGCCTCCGGCCCTCGCCGGGCTGCTGCTGCTCGCGGTCGGGGCGACGTACGAACGACGCCTGCGGGACGTGCGGCGGGTGCGGGAGGTGCTGGGGAGGATGGACTAGGGATCCTCCCCTTCGGTGGCCCGGCTCACCGGGCGCAGGCACGTGGAGCTCCCGGACGTGTGGGGCAGGCGTCCTTCAGGGTCCGTTCGAAGCCGTGCTCGGGTCCGCTCGTGAACCACCTGCCTCCGCAGCGCCTGCCCCGGTGCCGTAGCGGATGCGGCCCCCAGGAGAAGCGGCGACGATGGAATGTGCAGGCACGGCGCGATCACCATCCCCGGGGGCGCGGAGAAGCGACATGCCGACTCACAAGGTCCGCTCGGACATCAGCGTTCTCAGTGACAGCCTTGAGGTGCCGGGAATCGGTCACCTTCCGGTGAACGCCTTTGTGCTGTTCGCCTCCCAGCCCGTTGTCGTCGACACCGGGCTCGGGCTCCCCGACCGGAACTTCCTGGAGGTGGTCGGTTCCGTTCTCGATCCCGCTGATGTGCGATGGATCTGGCTCACCCACCCCGACCGGGATCACACGGGTGGAATCTTCGATCTGCTGGACGCGGCGCCCGAGGCTCGTGTGGTGACCACGTTCCTGTCCGTGGGACTGATGTCCTGTGAGCGGCCGCTGCCCCTCGACCGCCTCCATCTGATCAACCCGGGACAGACCATGGACGTCGGCGACCGCACCCTCACGGCGTTCAGGCCGCCCCTGTACGACAGCCCGAGCACGGTCGGCTTCTTCGACGACCGGACGGGGGCCTGCTTCAGCTCCGACTGCTTCGGTGGGCCGATGCTCAACGCCGAGCTGGCACAGGCCGATGACGTCGGTACCGTCGGCGAGGAGGATCTGCGGGCCGCCCAGCTGCTGTGGGCAGCGGTGGACAGCCCGTGGACGCAGAACGTGGATGCCGAGAAGTTCCTCGGCACCTTCCAGCCGATACGGGAGAGGGAGCCGGAGTTCGTCCTCTCCGCACATCTGCCGCCGGCCGTCGGGATCACGGGGACGTTGATCGACAGACTGGGTTCGGCGGCCGGGGCCCCGCCGTGGGTGGGACCGGACCAGGCCGCGCTCGAACAGATGCTGGCGGGACTCCAGCCCGGCGGCGGACGGCCCGCGCCCTGAATCCCGGGAAGCCACCGTCTGGTGTCGGACACCCCATGGCGTTGAACGTCAGGTTGAACGTCAGGCGGCATGGAGTTCGCCGTGGTGCGACCGTGCGGTCCTGCCGGGGTTGATCACGTAGACCCGGCAGCAGGAAGCGACGAGGGCCTGACCCCACGGGCCCCGGTCGCTCTGCACGCGCCATCGGACGACCGCGGTACGCGGCCGTCGCACGCCGGTGCGGGCGCGGCGCCACCCGTGGCGGAGGACCGGAGCCGTGCCGGGCGCCCGAGCCGGTGAACAACCCCCTGTCACACCGGCAGCACTCCGGCAGGCGACGCGGCCCGTCCAGGCGTCGGTGGCCACGACGTCGCCCGGCGACCGGGCCACCGAACGGCGCAGGTCCCGGGCGTCGAGGGGCCCGCGCCGCCCCAGGCCGTGTCCCGGTCAGGTTCACGCGGCCCGAACCTCGGCGGCGACAGGGGGCATGCGGTCCTGCCGGAAGCCGGGACGGGTGGGCGCGAGCCGTGACCCGGCCCCCTCCACCGGGCCGTTGGGCTGGAGATCTCGAGCGCGGCCTCGCAGGAGCGCGCCGTCGGGGACGGGTGTGTGGCGGGGCCCTGGTGGCCGGCCCTCCTGCGACGGTTGAGTCCGATGGTCGCCTCCGTGACGTCGACCCGGTCCCGCCCGGGGTGCTCACGATGAAGAGGCCCTGCCGTTCCGACGAAGGCACGGGTAGGTCCCGGTGCGTGCGTCGACGACCGCGGCCGGGGTGGTCGAGGCGGGGCGCGGTGGTGCGTGCCGTCGGCCCGGGACGGCCACGGGGCGGCATCGTGGAGGGGTCGGGTGCACGGAATCCCGGTGTCCGTCCGGGAGTTGACGGGTCGAAGGGCGACTCGCGCGCCGTACTTCCGCAGAAAGGGGGCGGTGTTCCGGAATATGTCCGGTGAATTTCCGCCCGGGCCTGCATCCGGAACTTCTCCCGGAATGCGAGGGGTCCTGGAAGTCGCACTTCACCCTGATCTCCTGGAGCCGCTTCTCGACGATGCGGATGAACCTGTTGATCCTCTTCCGACACCCCGCGGCCCCCTTTTGAGTAACGGATCGTCACCGATCCGCGCACGGGAATCCGGCATCGCCTCCCCACCCCGTCACGGAGGCGGAGCCGACGTGGCGTCGAGGTTCCGGCCGCGTGGAGGATCGTGCATCCGGCGGCCGCGTCTGCGTTCCTCCTCCCCCGCTGCCGTGGCTTCCCCCAGCACCTCCACCGCTCGTGATCCGCCTGGCCTGCTTGACCCACTTGATCTGCTCGATCTGCTCGACCCGCTCGATCTGCTTGATCTGCTTGATCTGCTTGATCTGCTTGATCCATTTCATCCGCTTCGGGCAGCGCTTGCCGCTGCAGCCGTGGGGCGGAGGTGCGTCGACGACGCGGAGGGGCGTCTTCCGGGTGGGTGCCCCAGGGCGCCGTAGGCGGGCCGGGGGGCGGCATCGGCCGAGGGGGCCCGTCGGCGCGCTCCGGGTGACGGCCGGGCAGGGGCGGGGACGGAGCCGGTCGGGGCGGGCGGGGCGGCAGGGGTGGCATCCCGACCGGTCGGCGAGGGAGCCGGATCACCGCGGTACGGCGCCACTCCGCGTGAACGACGACACCGGCCCACCTGCCGTCTGGCAGGTGGGCCGGTGTTTTGGGTGGGCGATACTGGGTTCGAACCAGTGACCTCTTCGGTGTGAACGAAGCGCTCTCCCACTGAGCTAATCGCCCGGACGCAGGAAGAACATTACCCCATGTCAGGGGGTGCCTGTGACCACCCCCGGCGGGTGCGGCGGAGGCAGGGACGCGGCCCTTGCCACCGGCCCTCGCCCCAGGTCACGGCCGGGCCGGGTACCGTCGCCCGACCTGCCGGTCACTGGTCCTCGATCTTCCAGGGCATCACGAGACCGAACTTCCACAGGTAGACGCCGACGATGGCGACCACGATCACCAGACCGGTCGCCGTGAGGATGATGTTGCGGCGCCGCACCTCTGGGTCCAGGGCGCGTTGGGCTGCCTCGGTGACCTTGCGCTTGGTCCAGCGGAGCACCAGCTGGGCCCAGACGAACTCCGTCGCCCAGATCGCCATGCCGCCGAAGATCACGACCCAGCCGGGGCCGGGCAGCGGCAGCATGATGACGCCGGCCACGACGACCGCCAGGCCGACGACGAAGACCCCGACCTGCCAGCTGACGTGCAGCGCCCGCCGCGCCTTGACGAACTCCGGCGCCCGCGAACCGAGCCCCTGCTCGCCGGCCGTCCCGCCGGTCTCGTCCTCGCCCACCTTCGCCCCGTCTGTCGCCACGGCCGCCTCGCCCGGCTCGTCACTCCCCGTATTCATACGTCGAAACCCTACCGGAGAGAAACCGGTCACCGGAATGGCCGTAGTGGGCGAACGGGTCCTCGGCCGGAAGAGTTACGTAAAGACAGGCAAAACACTCAGAGGGGTTTACAACGGCACCGTAGGTGGCATGTCGATTTCGCCGACGTGCGAATCCCCGAGCGCACACTGAGCGAAAGGCCCTGGCGCTTATGAACACCACGGTCAGCTGCGAGCTGCACCTGCGCCTCGTTGTGTCGAGCGAGTCCTCCCTGCCTGTCCCCGCAGGCCTGCGGTACGACACGGCCGACCCCTACGCCGTGCACGCCACCTTCCACACCGGAGCCGAGGAGACCGTCGAGTGGGTGTTCGCCCGCGACCTCCTCGCCGAGGGGCTTCACCGTCCCACCGGCACGGGCGACGTCCGTGTCTGGCCGTCGCGCAGCCACGGCCAGGGCGTCGTCTGCATCGCCCTGAGCTCTCCGGAGGGTGAGGCCCTGCTCGAGGCCCCGGCGCGGGCCCTGGAGTCCTTCCTGAAGCGGACCGATGCGGCGGTGCCGCCCGGTACGGAGCACCGCCATTTCGATCTCGACCAGGAGCTCTCCCACATCCTCGCGGAGAGCTAGGGACCGAAACCCCCACCAAGCCGCCCGGCGCCGTCCACTCGGGGAGACGGCACGGGCCCGGACAACCACATACGGTGAGCGACGGCGCCGTCCCGCGGGATCTCCGCGGGGCGGCGCCGTCCCGTACGGGCGGCCGGTGGCCGGACGCCCCGGGCCCGCCACGGGAACGTCTGCGCCGTCCGCCGCGTTCTACGGTCATCCCGGGGCGGGGACTCGCCCGGTGCTCCCAGGCCGCGAGCCACTACCATCGGCCAGCATCAGCGGGCGCCCGCCCGACCCCCAGGCCAGGGAGCGAATCGTGCTGATCACCCACGACACCCGGTGTGCGCTGGAAGCCGTGGTGGATCTGGTGAACACCGCGCCGGAGGACGACACGGCGGCGGACGGGCTGCCGGACATCGCGGCCCTCACGGATTTCGTGCGGAACCACCAGGTCAGCGACGTCGGGACGCTGTCGGAGTTCGACCTGTCGGCCGTCCGCAGGGTCCGCGGACGGTTCGCGGGCATCTTCGCGGCGCCTGACGCACGGACCACGGCCGGCCTCATCAACGAACTGGTCGCCGCCGCGGGCACCACCCCCCGGCTGACGGACCACGACGGTTACGACTGGCATGTGCACTACTTCGCCCCGGGCGCGTCGGTCGCCGACCACCTGGCGGCCGACGGCGGGATGGCGCTGGCGTTCTTCGTGGTCGCCGGTGAGCAGGAGCGGCTCCGCCGCTGCGAGGCCCCGGACTGCCGGCGGGCCTTCGTCGATCTCTCGCGCAACCGCTCGCGCCGCTACTGCGACAGCCGCACCTGCGGCAACCGGCTGCACGTGGCGGCCTACCGGGCACGCCGCAAGGAAGCCGCGGGCTGACGTGTCCGCGTCGCGGTGCGGCGCGAGAGCCCCACGAAAGCCCGCCGGCTGGTGGATCGCGGTACCCGGCGGGTGGCGCCGGGGACCGCGGGTACGGCTCACAGCAGCAGCAGGTCGTGCAGCGCACCCATGAGCAGCAGACACCCGATCACCGCAAGAAAGATCATCAGCGGTGGCTGGGAAAGGGCGAAGAGGCATCCGCGCGGCTCGTCCTGAGGTGGCGCGGCGTCGCTCTGTGTCGTGTCCAGCATCTCGCGGGCGATGATGGCGCAATCCGACCGCCTCGCGCGATCAACACGCCCGGAAAGAGCGGGAGTTCGCCGGATTCCGTGATGTCCGCTTCACGGCGCGATCACACCGCGATCAGGCCGTGCACCGACCGTGACCGCTTTCGGTACGGAGTGATCCTTCTGTGTCTCCGTCCGGAGCGCCGCCCCTCAGATGCCGTGCTTCTTGAGAATGGCCTCGATGTCGGAGAAGTCGTCCGAGGAGTCCGCGCGCCCCGCGGACGCGGGCCGGCCGGACGAGCGGTCGCCCGGGCCGAGGGAGGGCGCGGACGCTGCCGGGGCCACGGCGTCGCGCTGCGCCTTGCGGGCCTCCTTGCGCTCGTCGCGCGTGCCGCCGCGGCGGCGCTCGACGGCGCGGGTGGTGGCGAACAGGGCCCAGGCCGCACCGAGGACGACGACGCCGGCCCAGGCCGTCGGGCTGAAGGCGGTGTCAGCGGCCCACTCGACGGTGCCGGTCATCACCAGGCCGATCGGGATCAGGGAATACGCGGCGATGCGGGCGGCGGCGAGGAACCGCTTCCGGTAGGCGGTGACCGCCGCGATGCCCAGGCCGGCCGCGGACACGGCGGAACAGACGGTTTCGGCAATCATCCGGTCCTCCAGGCGGGGCTCGGTCGGGCGGGGGCGTCTCCCCCTTCCATCCTGCACCGTTCCCGGCCCCCCGGGCCATCCTCCGGGCAGACATCAGGGACATCTCCGGGTCATGTCCTCCGCAGGTGCCGGGCCGGAGCTGGCACCGGGGGAGGGCCCCGCGGCGGAGCACGGTGCGGCGGTCCGGCGCGGGGCGGTGCCGCACCCGGCCGGAATTGGGTGCTGTCCGCCACGGCTGGAAGACTGGGCCCATGAACGAGTCCTCCCCTCTCTCCTCCGCCGCGCCGTCCGGGCCCGTCGTCCTCGACGTCTGGTGCGAACTGCAGTGCCCGGACTGCCGTGCCGCCCTCGACGATCTGCGCGCCCTGCGGGCCCGCTACGGCGACCGGATGGAGCTGCGGCTGCGGCACTTCCCGCTGGAGAAGCACAAGCACTCCTTCGCCGCGGCGCAGGCCGTGGAGGAGGCGGCGGAGCAGGGCCGGGGGTGGGCGTACACGGAGGCGGTTCTCGGCCGGGTCGAGGAACTGGACCGGCGGGGAGAGCCGTTCCTGGTGGAGGTGGCCCGCGAACTCGGCATGGACGCCGAGGAGTTCGACACCGCGCTGATCGACGGCCGGCACATCCTGATCGTCGACGCCGACCAGGCCGAGGGCAAGGCGATCGGCGTCACCGGTACCCCGACATACGTCATCGGCGGGCAGCGGCTCGACGGCGGCACGAGCCAGGAGGGCCTGCTCGAGCGGATCACGGAGATCACGGACCGGCTGCTGGCCGGGCAGCCCGCCTGATCAGGCGCCCGCCCGGCCGGTCACAGCAGCGGTTTGCACAGGGTCCACCGGGTCGTCTCGTAGCCCAGCGACGTGTAGAGCCGCTCGGCCGGGGTGTTCCCGGCGTGCACGTTGAGGCCGAGGACGCGCCGGCCGGCGGCGATCGCCTGGCGTTCCGCGAGCAGCATGAGCGCCCGGCCGTGCCCCCTCCCCCGGTGGGCCGCGTCGGCCTCGACGTCGAAGACGTACGCGTCGTCGTCGCGCAGCGCCAGCCAGAGGGTGCCCACCCGGGTGCCCTCGTGCTCCAGGACGCTGAAGAGCATGCCCTCGGTGGTCCGGCCCCGCGGCAGCAGGGTCTCGTGGTCCCGGCGCGCCTTGGCGTACGCCGCGTCCCCGGGCACACCGCGCTCGATCCACAGGCGGGCGTACTCCTCTCGGGAACGGGTGTGCCAGGGCTCGAACTCGGCCGGCGTCATGGGGCGCGCGCAGCTGCCGGCGGGCAGCTCGGGCGCGGTGCCGGCGAGCCGCTTCCGCATCCCGCGGTTGCGCGGCACGTACCCCAGCGTCTCGAACAGCCGCAGCGCCGCGGCAGCCCCGGCGGGCACGCTCGTCTCGATCTCCCGGCAGCCCCAGCCCCGCGCCACCTCCTCCGCGGCGAGAGCGGCGACGGTGCCCCGGCCCCGGCGGCGGTCCGGCCCGTCGATCCGCAGGTCGACGATGCGGGCCGTGGAATCGCCGAAGGAGGGGGCGGTGCCGAGGTGTATCGCGCCGACGGGACGGCTGTTCACGCACACCTGGTAGTGGCGTGAACGCGTACCGTCGGCGACGCGCTGGAGCGGCTCTGCCGGCCGCAGGGTCGTGGTCATCACGGGTGTTCTACCCGCCCGGCCGGGTCCCCGTCACCCGGTCACGCCGGACTCACGGGTCCAGGTCGGACCCGGAGCGCTCGTCGAAGATGCGCATGGCCTTGGCGGTCACCGGACCGGGCGCGGCCGGCTGTTCGCGGCCGTCGACGCTGTGGACGGCCTGCACGTCGCGCAGGGTCGAGGTCAGGAAGACCTCCTCGGCGCGGCCCAGGGCGTCCATCGGGAGGTCGGTCTCCCGGGCGCCGGTCCACTCCACGACCAGCCGGCGGGTGATGCCCGCGAGGCAGCCGGAGGCGAGCGGAGGGGTGTGGATCTCGCCGTCGAGGACGACGAAGACGTTGGAGCCGGTGCCCTCGCAGAGCCGTCCGACCGTGTTGGCGAAGAGCGCCTCGGAGGCGCCGTGTTCGTGGGCGCGGGCCAGGGCGACCACGTTCTCGGCGTACGAGGTCGTCTTCAGGCCGGTGAGCGCGCCGCGCTCGTTGCGGGTCCAGGGGACCGTGATCACGGCGGTGGAGTCGGGGCGGCGGGTCGTCTCGCCGACGGCGACGACGAGGGTGGGCCCGTGCTCGCCGCGGTCGGAGCCGAGGGGGCCGTGGCCGCCGGTGTAGGTGATGCGCAGCCGGCCGAGCGGCACGGGGTTGGCGCGCAGCACGGCGGTGCAGGCGCGGCGGACCTCGTCGAGGTCGGGGTCGGGCAGACCGAGGCCGCGCGCGGAGCGGGTCAGCCGGTCGAGATGCCGGGTCAGCGCGAACGGCGCGCCGTCCACCGCCTTCACGGTCTCGAAGACGCCGTCGCCCACGGTCAGCCCGTGGTCGAAGACGGAGACGCGGGCGGACTCGATGTCCTGCAGCCCGCCGTCGAGCCAGATCTTCACGTGTCCGGTCCCTCTCCACTCACTCCACTCGCCTGGTATGCCCCCGACGCTACCGCGAGCAGCCGCGAGGCCTTCAGCTCGGTCTCCCGCCACTCCCCCTCGGGGTCCGAGCCCCAGGTGATCCCCGCCCCGGTGCCGAAACGCAGCGCCCCCGCGGCGCGGTCGATCCAGAAGGTGCGGATGCCGACGGCCAGCTGGCCGGTCCGCCGGTCGGCGTCGACCCATCCGACGCCGCCGCAGTACGGGCCCCGTGGTGCCGTCTCCAGGGCATCGATGATCCGCAGGGCGCTCGACTTGGGCGCGCCGGTGACCGAGCCGGGCGGGAAGGCGGCGTCCAGCAGCTCCGGCCAGCCGGCGCCGTCCCGCAGCCGGCCCCGGACCGTGGAGACCAGGTGGACGAGTCCGGGGTGCTTCTCCACGGCGCACAGGTCGGGCACGGTGACGCTGCCGGTGGCGCTCACGCGCGAGAGGTCGTTGCGGACCAGGTCCACGATCATCACGTTCTCGGCGTAGTCCTTGGTCAGCAGGTCCGCCTCCGTGCGCCCGGTGCCCTTGATCGGTCCGGACTCCACGATCCGCCCGTCGCGGCGGAGGAACAGCTCGGGGGAGGCGGTGGCGATCTCCACGCCGTGCCCGGGGAGCCGAATCGTTCCCGCGTACGGTGCCGGGTTGCCCCGGGCCAGCAGCGCGGTCAGGGCGTCCACGTCCGCGCCGGGTGCGACGGGTGCGGACAGCACCCGGCAGAGGTTGGCCTGGTAGACCTCGCCGGCCGCGATGTGCTCGCGGATGCGGCGCACGCCCGCGGTGTAGGCGGCGCGGTCGAGGGAGGAGGTCCACCCGTCCGCGGCCGGCCCGCGCCACCGGCCCGGCACCGGCGCGGGCACCGGCTCCGTACCCACGTCACGGAAGCGGGCGCAGGTCAGACGACCCTCGAAGTCCGCGACGACGGCCCAGAAGCCGGTGGAGTCCAGGGCTGCGGGGTCGCTGGTGACGTCGAGGAGGCCGGTGGCGAGGCGGTCGCCGAAGCGGGCGAGAGGAGGCAGGTCGAGCACGCTGTCGAGTCTATGGCGGGGGCCCGGAGGCGGGCCCCCGGCCGTCCCGCCCGGGGCCCGAGCGGGTCCCTGCGGGGGCGCACCGCAGCACGCTGCACAAACGCGTTTTTGTGCTGGCCCAGGAATCCGCTAGAGTTCAACACGTCGCCGGGACGCGGAAGCGGAACCGAAACGACAAGCGGACGTAGCTCAGTTGGTAGAGCGCAACCTTGCCAAGGTTGAGGTCGCGAGTTCGAGCCTCGTCGTCCGCTCGAAGGAAGTAGGGGTCGTCCCGATCCCCTACACTCCTGGTGGAGTGGCCGAGAGGCGAGGCAACGGCCTGCAAAGCCGTCTACACGGGTTCAAATCCCGTCTCCACCTCCAAGGACGATTAGCTCAGCGGGAGAGCGCTTCCCTGACACGGAAGAGGTCACTGGTTCAATCCCAGTATCGTCCACTGGATCTTCGGATCCCCCGCGCGATTAGCTCAGCGGGAGAGCGCTTCCCTGACACGGAAGAGGTCACTGGTTCAATCCCAGTATCGCGCACGCCCTGTGACCACGGAGTCACAGTGAGGACGATTAGCTCAGCGGGAGAGCGCTTCCCTGACACGGAAGAGGTCACTGGTTCAATCCCAGTATCGTCCACCGCCCGGAGCCCCGGCCGTCTCGAACGGCCGGGGCTCCGTCGTGTGTGGTCAGCTGGAGAACAGCATCCGGCCGAAGCCCTTGTGACGGCGGTGCCCGTAGTGACCACCGTGGTGACCTCCGTGGTGCGGCGTGCCCCAGGCCGGGGCGGGCGGGTACGCCTGCGGCGCGGCGGGCGGGGGCGGGGCCGGCTGCGCGTACTGCGACTCCAGGCGGGTCAGCGCCTCCAGTTCGCCGTAGTCCAGGAAGATCCCGCGGCAGTTGCTGCACTGCTCGATCTGCACCCCGCTGCGGGTGAAGGTGTGCATCGGCGCGTGGCACTTCGGACACTGCATGGTTCGGCTCAACTCCTCGCTCCGGCTTCGCTGTCCCCGGGACAGACTCCGTCCGGCCCCGGTCGGTTGCACCCTACGTCGGGGAAGTTCGGGGTCAACTGCCGAGGGGGGCCGACCTCATGCGGGCGCAGGCGTCCACCAGGGCCTCCTCCACCTCGTCCGGCGGGCGGCGCCCCTCGGCGGCCCTGACGAGCGCCCGGGCGGCGCCCTGCACGGTGAGGGCGCGCGCCGGAACGTCCAGGGCGGGCCAGGGATCGCCGTCCGCGGGGACCGCCGGTCCGCCGGCCTCGCGGTAGGCGGTCAGGAACCGGTTCCACTCGTCGGGCGGCAGCAGGCCGCAGGCGAACCAGGCCGCCGGACGGGCCAGGTCCCAGGCGGGCGCGCCGAGACCGAGGTCGTCGACGTCGATCAGCAGCCAGGGGCCGTCCGGGGCGGGGTGGCGCACCAACTGGCCGAGGTGGAGATCGCCGTGGCACAGGGAGGCGCGCCCGGGCGCGGGTCCCTCGGCGCGGGCCCACGCGGGAAGGACGGACCAGGCGTGCAGGACGGCGCGGGCCGGGACCCGGCCCGCGCTGCCCCGGCCGGCGGCGGCTTCGAGACGGGCGACCGCCCGTGCCGCCCTGGCCGGGCCGCGCATGGGGGGCAGGCCGGGCGGGGGCTGCGTGCGGTGCAGTCGGGCGAGGAGGGTGGCGGCGGCCTCCCAGGGGGCCGCGTCCGGGTCCTCGGGGTCCACGGGGGCGCCGTAGGGCCAGCAGGTCACGAGGCGGCCGTTGACGTCGGCGGGGTCCGGGCCGCACGGGGGCAGCAGGATGCCCGGCAGCCGCGCGGCCGTGGCGAGGCGGGCGGCGAGCTCGGCGGGGTCGGTACCGGGGGCGTGCGCCTTGGCGACGGCGCCGGCGTGGCGGACGACGGCGGCGTCAGGGCGGTCGGCGAGGGTGACGGGCGGTCGGCACCGGACGCAGGGCGCACCGTCAAAGTGGGCCGCGCTCCTGGCCCGGGCGGCGAGGGCGGGGAGGAGCTCTGGGGGCATGGGTCCTCTGCGGGGCGGCGGGGGCTTGGGGGTGAGGGTACGGGGTTGCGGGTGCGGGGTGCGGGGCGCGCGTCGGGACACCGCGTGGGGCGGGCCCCGCAGGTCTTGTGGACAGCGCAGACATGTGGCACGGAGCCGCCGGGCACGGAGCAATGCCGGCGCAGCTCCCCAGCTGCGCCGGCATCCTTGCCGTCCGCCGCACCCCCGTCCCCACGGGGTTTCATGGGTGGATGTCCCCGCCCGGACCGCTCTTCCGGGCCTGGGGTCGCCGCTCAGCGCCCCAGCATCACACCCACGGACGACGCCTGTGTGACCACTGCCTCCCAGCCGCCGAAGGCGTACACGAGCAGGGCCGCCAGGGGCAGGACCATCGCGGTCGCCACCACAGGGTGGCGACGGCCCGTACGGCGGGGGCGGAACGCCGCGCGTCCCGGCCGGCGGAGCGTGCTCCGCGGTGCCGTGTGGGCCATGGTCCCTCTCCTGACCGTTTCCGGTTGTCGTCGGGAGCGGCGGGTGCCGGACCTCGGGGGACGAGTGCTCCACCCGCTGCTCGACCTCAAATCTAGGTCCGCGGCGGGGGCCGGTCGTCATGCCTTCGTACCGATTGCCTGGCCTCCCGGAGGATGAGCCGCCACCGGCGGCGTACTCCCCTGGGTGGAGACGGGGGGACCAGGCCTCGGGGTCGACCCGGACGGGACGCGCGGTCCCGCCCCTCCGCCGGCGCCTACGTACCGCTCCTCCCGGGTCCGGTCCCGGGAGCGTGCCGGGCGGCACGACCGGCTCGGCCGCTTCGAGTGATCTCGCTCACGTGCGCGGCGGCCCGGCGCCCCCGCGGCGCCGCCCCGGGCACCGCCCCGCCGGGCCCGGCATCCCGGGTCCGCGTCGCATCCCCGGTCACCCGGCCACCCATCGCACGGTCGTCCCGCGCCGGTCCAACCCCGGCATGCCGAAGGGCGGTTGAGGGGCGGGGCCGGCCCCTGCCCGCCTGTTCGCCGACTTGCTGACCCCTCTTCAAGTCTCCTGCCGCGCCTCGGTAACCGATCCGGACGAGAGGGCGCGGCCTCTGCGCGCGAGCGGCCGGGGACTCGTAAGCTGTGGCACGTCACACGGACCGGGCAGCGGGGATGAACATGGCGATGATGCGCCTGAGGCGCGAGGACCCGCGCGTCGTCGGCTCGTTCAGGCTTCACCGGCGGCTCGGCGCGGGCGGCATGGGTGTCGTCTACCTGGGCTCCGACAAGAAGGGGCAGCGGGTCGCCCTGAAGGTGATCCGGCCCGATCTCGCGGAGGACCAGGAGTTCCGGTCGCGGTTCGCGCGGGAGGTGTCCGCCGCACGGCGGATCCGCGGGGGCTGCACGGCGCGCCTCGTCGCCGCCGATCTCGACGCGGAGCGGCCCTGGTTCGCCACGCAGTACGTGCCCGGTCCGTCCCTGCACGACAAGGTCGCCGCGGAGGGCCCGCTGGGGGCCGCCGACGTCGCCGCCGTCGGGGCCGCCCTGTCCGAGGGGCTCGTCGCGGTGCACGAGGCCGGCGTCGTGCACCGCGACCTGAAGCCGTCCAACATCCTGCTGTCCCCCAAGGGGCCGCGGATCATCGACTTCGGCATCGCCTGGGCGACCGGCGCCTCCACACTCACCCACGTGGGAACCGCGGTGGGCTCCCCCGGCTTCCTCGCTCCCGAGCAGGTGCGCGGAGCCGCGGTCACCCCGGCCACGGACGTCTTCTCGCTCGGTGCCACGCTCGCGTACGCCTCCATGGCCGACTCGCCGTTCGGGCACGGCAGTTCCGAGGTGATGCTGTATCGCGTGGTGCACGAGGAGCCGCAGTTGCACGGCGTGCCGGACGCGCTCGCACCGCTGGTCCGGACGTGCCTGGCGAAGGACCCCGAGGAACGGCCCAGCACCCTCGAACTGTCGTTGCGGCTGAAGGAGATCGCGACCCGCGAGGCCCACCACGGAGTGGCGGACGTGCGCCCGCCCACACCGCGGACCGGGGAGGCGGAGCGGACCACCGGGCGGCTCACCGACGGCAGTTACCCCGAGCGTACCCAGCGCCGCACCCAGCCGGGCGGCGCCGGAACCCCGCCGCCCCGGGGCACGACCGGTTCACGGGCGGGCGCGGCCCGCGGCGGTGTGCCGTCGCGCGGCGGCACCGGGGGCGGCACCCGCGGCGGGTCCGGTGCCAGGCGGGGCGGCGGCCCCTCGTCCCGGCCGGGTGCGCGGTCGGCTCCCGTCCCGTCCCGCGGCGGCCCGCGTTCGGGGAGCCGTCCGGCGCCGCGCAGTGGCGCCGGACGCCCGGCACCGCGCGGCACGGGGACCGGGCTGCGGCCCGCCAACCCGCGGCTGCTGCGTCAGCGCCTGTTCGTGTTCGTCGTGGTGACCCTGCTGGTCGCGCTCGGCATCGCCGTGGTGCAGGGCTGTCAGGGGCCCGCGCGCGGTCTCGGCGGGGGCGACGGCGTCGCCCCCGGCTCCGGACGTCGGGTGCAGGTCGATCCCGGCCGTCCGCCCCCGGCGGACGGTGGCCGTCGGCCGGAGGCCGGGCCCGGGTTGCTGCCCGGAGCCGGGCGGAACCCCTGAGGCCGCCCCCGGACCGGACGGCGGAGCCCTTCGGGCCCGCTCTCGGCTCCGGACGGCGAAACCCCCTGAAGATCCCCGGGGGACAGCGGGCGGCGGGGCTCCTGGGGCTCGGTGCCCGGCTCAGGCGGTGGGGCGCCCCGTCGCCACCGCGTAGAAGGCGACCGCTGCCGCCGCGCCCACGTTGAGCGAGTCGACGCCGTGGGCCATCGGGATGCGGACCCGGTCGTCCGCCGCGGCCAGGGCCCGCCGGGACAGGCCGTCGCCCTCGGCGCCCAGCATCAGGGCGACCCGGTCCATGCGGTGGGGGGCCACCTCGTCGAGGGTCGCGGCCCGCTCGTCGGGGGTGAGGGCGAGCAGTGTGAAGCCGGCCGCGCGGACCGGCTCCAGGCCGCCGGGCCAGACGTCGAGGCGCGCGTAGGGCACGGAGAAGACCGCCCCCATGGACACCTTGACACTGCGGCGGTAGAGCGGGTCCGCGCAGTCCGGGGAGAGCAGGACGGCGTCCATGCCGAGGGCCGCGGCCGAACGGAAGATCGCGCCGATGTTGGTGTGGTCGTTGACCGACTCCATGATCGCCACCCGGCGGGCGGACCCCAGCAGATCGCGGGCGGCCGGGAGCGGGCGGCGCTGCATGGAGGCGAGCGCGCCGCGATGCACGTGGTAGCCGGTGACGCGCTCGGCGAGTTCCGGGGCGACCGTGTACACGGGTGCCGGCAGCTCGTCGATGACGTCGCGCATGGTGTCGATCCACTTGGCCGACAGCAGCATCGAGCGCATGGCGTAGCCGGCGTCCCTGGCCCGCCTGATGACCTTCTCGCCCTCGGCGATGAACAGGCCCTCGGCCGGCTCGCGCCTGCGACGCAGCTCGACGTCGGTGAGACCGGTGTAGTCGCGCAGGCGCGGGTCGTCCGGGTCGTCGATGGTGATGGGCTCGGCCACGGGTGTCACTGCCTCGTCTGGGTGCGGTGCCGGCGGCGCGGCACGGTCTCTCCGGCCGTCTTCGGTCACGCGGCGGGCCGCGGGCCCACGGCGACGACCTCGCCGACGACGATGACCGCCGGTGGCTTGACGTCCTCGGCGCGCACGGCCTGCTCGACCGTGGCGAGCGTGGCGTCGACCCGGCGCTGGGCGACCGTGGTGCCCTCCTGGACCAGCGCGACGGGGGTGTCGGGGGACTTGCCGTGCGCGACGAGCGTCTCGGCGATCCGCCCTATCTTGTCGACGCCCATGAGGATCACGAGCGTGCCGGTCAGCCTGGCCAGGGACGGCCAGTCGACGAGGGAACGCTCGTCGCCGGGGGCGACGTGGCCGCTGACGACGGTGAACTCGTGGGCGACGCCGCGGTGCGTGACCGGGATGCCCGCCGCACCGGGGACCGAGATGGAACTGGAGATGCCGGGGACGACCGTGCAGGGGATGCCCGCTTCCGCGAGGGCCTGCAACTCCTCCATGCCGCGGCCGAAGACGTAGGGGTCGCCGCCCTTGAGCCGGACGACGGACTTGCCCTGCCTGGCATGCTCGATCAGCGCGTTGTTGATGGCCTCCTGGGCCATGAAGCGGCCGTAGGGAATCTTCGCGGCGTCGATCACCTCGACGTGCGGGGGCAGCTCCGCGAGCAGGTCGCGCGGGCCCAGGCGGTCGGCGATGACGACGTCCGCCTCGGCGAGCAGGCGGCGCCCGCGGACGGTGATCAGGTCCGGGTCGCCGGGTCCGCCGCCCACGAGCGCCACGCCGGGGGTCCGGGTGCGGTGGTGCGGGGCGACGAGAGTGCCGTCGCGCAGGCCCTCCACCACCGCGTCGCGGACGGCGGCGGTGTGCCGGGGGTCACGGCCCCTGACGTCCGTGGTCAGCACGGCGACGGTGACGCCCTCGCTGTGCCCCGTCGCCGGGGTCCAGGCGGTGGCGGCGTCGGCGTCGTCGGAGCGCACGCACCAGACGCGGTGCCGCTCCGCCTCGGCGGAGGCGCGGACGTTCGCCTCGGTGTCGCTGGTGGCGATCAGGGCGTACCAGGCGTCGGCCAGGTCGCCCTCGGCGTACGGGCGCCGCGCCCAGGTGATCTCGCCGGCGTCCGCCATCGCCTCCACCGAGGGCGTCGCCTCGGGGGAGACGAGGAGGATCTCCGCGCCTGCCGCGATCAGGGCCGGAAGGCGGCGCTGGGCGACCTGGCCGCCGCCGAGGACGACCACTGTGCGGCCGGTGAGGCGGAGGCCTACGGGGTACGCGGGGTGTTCGGCCATGAGGTGCGGCTCCTCGTACAGCGGTGCGGTGGGGGCGCGCTGCAGCTCCGGAGCGGGCCCTGACGTGCGGATTTTAGCGGTGGGCGGGGCAGTCGGCACGGGTGGTCCGGCTGCTGGGCACCGGACCACCCCCGCTGTCGCGCCTACTCCTCGGTGACGCCCGCTACTTCTCGGTGACGCCCGCCGAATCGAACGTCGCCACCTCGTGCATCGCCCGGGCCGTGCTCTGCACCAGCGGCAGGGCCAGCAGCGCGCCGGTGCCCTCCCCGAGGCGGAGGTCGAGGTCGACCAGCGGACGCAGCCCGAGCTTGTTCAGCGCCGCGACGTGGCCCGGTTCGGCACTGCGGTGGCCGGCGATGCAGGCGGCCAGCACCTCGGGGGCGATCGCCCGGGCCACCAGGGCGGCGGCGCCGGCACTGACACCGTCCAGGATGACGGGGGTGCGCAGGGACGCGCCGCCCAGCAGCAGGCCGACCATCGCCGCGTGCTCGAAGCCGCCGAGCGCCGCGAGGGTCCCGAGGGGGTCCGCCGGGTCCGGCTTGTGCAGGTCGAGCGCCCGGCGCACGACCTCGGTCTTGCGGGCCAGCGTCTCGTCGTTGATGCCCGTGCCGCGGCCGGTGACCTCGGCGGGGTCGGCACCGGTGAAGACGGAGATCAGCGCGGCGGACGCGGTGGTGTTCGCGATCCCCATCTCACCGGTGAGCAGCGCCTTGTTCCCGGCCGCCACCAGGTCGCGGGCGGTCTCGATGCCCACCTCGACGGCCCTCTTGGCCTCGTCGCGGGTCATCGCGGGGCCGGTGGTCATGTCGGAGGTGCCGCCGCGGATCTTGCGGGGCAGCAGGCCGGGGGTGGCGGGGAGGTCGGCGGCGACACCGACGTCGACGACGCACACCTCGGCGCCGACCTGGCCGGCGAAGGCGTTGCACACGGCTCCCCCGCCGAGGAAGTTGGCCACCATCTGGGCCGTGACCTCCTGCGGCCAGGGGGTGACGCCCTGGGCGTGCACGCCGTGGTCGCCCGCGAAGATCGCGACGGCTGCGGGCTCCGGGATCGGCGGCGGGCACTGGCGGGACAGCCCGGACAGCTGGGCGGAGATGATCTCCAGCATGCCGAGTGCCCCGGCCGGTTTGGTCATGCGCTTCTGGCGCTCCCACGCCTCGCCGAGCGCCTTGGCGTCCAGCGGGCGGATCTGCGCGACGGTCTCGGCAAGCAGGTCGTGGGGCTCCTCTCCGGGCAGGGCGCGGCGGCCGTAGGTCTCCTCGTGCACGACCCAGGACAGCGGGCGGCGCTTGGACCATCCCGCCTGCATCAGCTCGGGCTCGTCCGGGAACTCGTCGACGTATCCGACGCACAGGTAGGCGATGACCTCCAGGTGCTCTGGCAGGCCGAGGGCGCGGACCATCTCGCGCTCGTCGAAGAAACTGACCCAGCCGACGCCCAGGCCCTCGGCCCGCGCGGCGAGCCAGAGGTTCTCCACGGCGAGGGCGGCCGAGTACGGGGCCATCTGCGGCTGCGTGTGGCGGCCGAGGGTGTGCCGACCGCCGCGCGTCGGGTCGGCGGTGACGACGATGTTCACCGGCGTGTCGAGGATCGCCTCGATCTTCAGTTCCTTGAACTGCTTCGCCCGGCCCTTCGGCAGCGACTTGGCGTACGCCTCGCGCTGACGCATCGCCAGTTCGTGCATGGCCCGCCGGGTCTCGGCGGACCGGATGACGACGAAGTCCCACGGCTGGGAGTGGCCGACCGACGGTGCGTGGTGCGCGGCCTCCAGGACGCGGAGGAGCACGTCGTGCGGGATCGGGTCGTCGCGGAAGCCGTTGCGGATGTCACGGCGCTCGCGCATCACCTTCAGGACGGCCTCGCGCTCGGCCTCGTCGTACCCGGGAGCGGCCGGACCGGCGGATTGCGGTACGTCCGCCGCAGTGGCGGGCTGCCCGGCTTCTGCCTGGTCGGCGTGGTCCTCCTGGTCGGCGGCCGTGGTCGGCAGGTCCTCGGCCTGCTGCACGACGTCGGCTCCGGGGCCCGGCTCGGGGGCGGGCCCGGCCGCGTCGGCCCCGCGGGGTGCGGGGACGGCGCCGGCGCCGGGTTCGGGGGCTTGGTGGTGCTCCACCGGCAGGGTCAGGGGGTGCGGCGGGGTGGGCGCGAGGTGCGGAGCGGTCGGCACGCTGCCCTCGACCGGCACGAACTGGCCGATCGGCTGCTCCGGCCCGGTCCGGGCCGACAACGGGTGCCCGTGGGGCGGAACCACCGCGGCGGGCTGCCCGGCCGTGGTGTCCGCGGACCGGGCGGCCTCCACGATCCGCGCCGCCAGGTCGTCGCCGGATGTCTCCGTGGCACCGGGCTGCGCCACCGCGGGCCCCTGCGGGAACTGCGGGTCGAGGCCGGGTGGTGCGTCGGGCATGGGCTGCGTGTCCTGGGGCTGTACGGATTCCGCGGGCTGCGGCAGGGGGGCGGGGGCACCCAGGGGCTGCTCGACCTCGGCGGAGGCCTGCGCGGCCATCGGCTCGGGGGCCTGCGGGGCTCCCTGCTCCGCGGCCGGCTCCGGGGCCCGCTGGGCCGCATCGGGGGCGGAGGCGGGGGCGGTGTCGGGCACCTGGTCCGGCGCCGCTTCGGGCACGGGGGCGGTGGCCGGTTGACCCGGCTCGGCCGACGGCGCGCCGGCAACGGCCTCCGGGCCGGGCACGGGCGCCGGCGGGAACTGCTGCGCGGTGCCGGTGCCGGGGGCCGCCTCGGGGGTGGTGGGTGTCCGGGGCCGCTGGTCCCCGGCCGGGGACTCCTGCGGGGCGACGGCCACCGGTGCGGGGGCGTCGGGCGCGACTGTTTCCGGCGCGACCGCCTCGGGCGCCAGCGTTTCGGGCACGACCACCTCGGGCGCTCCGGCTTGGGGCGCCGGTGCTTCGGGCGCGAGCGGACCGGCCGCCGGAGCTCCGGAGGCCGGAGCCTCGGAGGCGGGCGTCTCTTCCCGGGCCGGGAGCGGCGCGGTCTGTGCGGGGGTGGACTCCCCCTCCGGCGCGACCGGCACGGCTGCCGGTGCCGCGCCGGGCTCCGCGGCCTCCTCGGAGGGCGTCACGGAGACGTCGGCCGGGTCGGCCGCGGAGACCGGGGCGGCCTCGGGACCCGGGGCGGCCCCGGGAACGGCCGCCGCATCCGGCACGGGGGCGCCCTCGGGAACGGGCTCGGCCCCCGCGACGGCCTCGGCCTCCGCGGGCGCGCCGGCGCCATCGGGCACGCCGGGCTCCGCGGCGGGGGCGGCGTGCGCTTCACCGACCGTGGGCGCGACCGGGACGTCGGCGCCAAAGGCACCCTCCGGCGCCGGCACCGGCTCGGCTGCAGGCACCGTCTCGGCGCCGGGCACGGCCCCCTGCGCGGGGACGGCGGCCTGCACGGGCACGGCCTCCTGCACGGGCACGGCCTCCTGCACGGGCACGGCGGCCTCGGCCGGCGGCTGCGTCTCCGGAGCCGCCGGCACACCGTCGGCCGCCGTCACGGCCGTCTCGGCGGCTGTCTCCTCGGCGCCGGGTGCAGACGTCGCAGCGGGCGCCCCGGGGGCCTGCGGGTCCCCGGTACCCGGCAGCGCGCCGTCCGTCGGCGGCGTGTCCCGGCCCACCTCCCGGGTCACGGCGTCCGCGCCACCCTCCGCGGGCTGCGGCTCGCCCGGCCCGGCGGCGGGAACGACGGCCCCGTCGACCGGAAGCGCCGCTTCGGCGACCGGCGCGGGAGCCGCAGCGTGCGCCGTCGGCGCGCTCTCGCCCGGCTCTCCCGCGCCTGCGCCGTCGGGGTTGCCGGCCGCCTGCTGCTGCGGGGCCGCGTCGGCCGGAGCCGCCGGTGTGCCGTTCCCGGCAGCGGCGTACGCGGCCGGCTCCGTACCGGCCGGTGCCGGCTGGTCCGGTGCCGCGGGGACCGTGGTCTGGGTGGCTGCCGCGGCCGCCTCCGTGGTGAGGCGGGCGACCGCGGCCTGGGCCGCGCCGGACGGCTCGGGGTGCGAGGCCCGGGCGGCGGCTTGTGGACCAGCCGTCTGCGCCGCGGCTTCTCCCGCGGCGACCGGGGCCTGGGCCGGGGTCCAGGGCGCGGCACCCTGGGGAGCCGCCTGGCGCGTCGGCGGAACGTCGAGGTACTCGGATCCGGCGACGGGCTGCCCCGGCTGGCGTGCGGGGACGCCGGCGGGGCCGCGGTCGGCGAGGGAGCGGACCGGGCTGCTCGAGGCGTCGGGGATGGGCGGGCCGAGGTGCAGCGGCCGGCGGGGGGTGATCGGCGGGATCGGCGCCGTGGGGGCGGTGGGCGGCGGTGTCGGGTTCGGCAGGCGGACACCGCTGAGATCGACGGAGCCGCTGTCACGGCCGGACAGCTCGTGCGGGCCGGGCTCGTGCACGGCTTCGACGACCGGCTCGGGCGCGGGTGGCGCCACCTCGTTGCCCCAGGCTCCGCCGGAACCCGGCAGCAGCAGCTCTTCGTCCTCGGCGGTGGTCTCGGAGAGGTGGGTGGGGTGCGCGTCGGGCGCGGCGACGCCCGGCTGTTCCACCGTGCCTGCGTTCTCCGGCAGCCCCTCGCCCGGGACCTGGCCGGTGTCGGTCATGCGTACCCCTCGCCCAATCGGTTAGTGCCTCTACGCCCAGCTCACGCGGAACGGCGCGCCGACCGCTCGCAGTGAAGAACGAGCGTGCGTGCCCGGCGGCACGAACGACCCGCCCGGAAAAGGCGACAAAGCCATTGAGTGGCATTGTCGCGGCCGTTGCACCGTCGCGACAGCATGATCCGCGACAGCCCGCTGTGGACTGCGCCACGTTGCGCGTCCTCAGCTTCTGCCGTACCACACCCACCCCAAAACAAGCGCGTTTTCCGGACATTGACCGACGAAGTGACGGACGACCGGATGTGGTGCGACGATCGGCCAGCCTACCGCGCGCAGTACGACGAGAGGATCACGGGGCGCGGTCCGGGAGGACCCCGCTGAGCAGGAAGGCGACGCTCCGCTCTTTCTCCGTCCATCGGCGGGTGTCGAGCTCCACGGACTGCAGAAGGGAGCACTCGGCGTCGTACCCGTGTTCGGTCAGGTCGCGTCCGACGAGCTCGGCCTCGTCGCGGGTGGCGGCGTGCGCGACGATGCGCTGGGGGCGCCGGTCGGCGACCGCCGAGACCACGGTCGCTCCCCCGCCGCCGATCCGTACGACGTCCGGTTCGGGCAGGTTCTCCAGGACGTGCGGGGCGGTGCCGTGGACGATCTGGAGCTGGACGCCGTGGCGGCGGGCGGCGGCGCCGGTGCGGGCACAGGCCTCCGGGTCCCGGTCGACGGCGAGGACGGCCGCCCCGGCACGGGCCGCCTCGGTGGCGAAGGCCCCGGAGCCGCAGCCGATGTCCCACACCAGGTCGCCGACGCGCGGGCCGAGGCGGGCGAGCTGCGCTGCCCGCAGCGAAGGGGTCTCGCCCTCGCCGAGGGGGCCGTCGTAGGCCTGGGCGGGCAGGGCCCAGCCGCGCGGGCCGGCGGACGGGTCCCGGCCGGCGATCCACGCGTCGCCCTCGGCGGCGCCCGCCGGGCCGACGGCGATGACGACGTTGGGGTCACGCCAGGTGTGGTCGGCGGCCTTGTCCGAGGTGACGACGGTGACCTGTTCGCGCTCGGTGCCCAGGGCCTCGCAGATGACGAAGGTGCGGTGGACGCCCTCCAGGAGGAGGCCGAGTTCGGCGGGGCCGGCGCCGGGGGCGGTGAGAACCGCGACCTTTGTGTGGGCGCGACATACGTTCACCGCGCGTCGCAGGGTGCGGCGGTGTGCGACGACTACTTGGGCGTCGTCCCAGGGCATTCCGGCCCGCGCAAAGGCCGCGGCGACCGACGAGACTCCGGGGACGACCTCGACCTCCAGCCCGAACTCGGGTGCGCGCAGGGTGCGTACGACACCGAAGAAGCCGGGGTCGCCGTCGGCGAGGACGACTGCGGTGCCGCGGTGGGCGGCGATGCGGCGGGCGGCCAGGGCGAGGCTGCCCAGGCGGATGCGTTCGGCGGTGGCGGGCACCTCGGGCAGCGCCAGGTGGTGGGGGGCGCCGGCCACCAGCGTGGCGGCGCTCAGGGCGGCACGCGCCGTCGCGGTCAGCGGCGAGCCGTCCCAGCCGATCACCGTGACCCGGTCGGCCATCGTCGTCAGTCTCCAGGGGGTGTACGCAGGTCTGCGGGCCGTGCCGGGGGTGGCACGCGCAGCGGGCGGGCCCCGTGAGGTTACCCGGCGCGGCCGGGTGGCGCGGCACGGGTGTCACCCGCAGGTTCAGTTCCAGGTTCCGTAGGAGGTGAAACCGGTGTCGGCGAGTTCGGCCTCGACGCCCTCCAGGTCCTCGGGCAGCAGGCTCCACACGATGAAGTCGGTGCGGACGTCGCTCCAGGTGCCGTCGTCGGCACGCACGTGCGCTATGCAGGCATTGCGCAGCACCCCCTCGCTGATGCAACCGATCTTCTGGGCGACCTGCTGGGAGGCGGTGTTGTCGGCGGCGGTGCGCACCTCGATCCGCTGGAACTCCTGGTCGCGGAAGAGCCACTGCGCGGTGGCGAGGGCCGCCTCGGAGGCGTAGCCCTCGCCGCGGGCCCAGGGCGCGACGATGTACGACAGTTCGGTGGAACGCACGTGCCAGTCGGTCCGGCCGAGCTGCACGACGCCGACCAGGCGCTGGGTGAGGAACTCGGTGACGGCGAGGTCGAGTCCGCGGCCGGACTCCCGCTCGGCGGGCGCGTACCCGGTGATCCAGGTGCGGGCGCCGTCCTCGGTGAACGGCTGCGGAACGTCGGTCCAGGCCGCGACCTGCTCGTCGTTCATCATCGCCGCCATGGCGGGGACGTCGTCCTCGTCGAGGGGGCGCAGCACCAACCGCTCCGTGCTGATGGAGATGTTGGGGAAGGTGCTCGTCATGCGCCGCTCCGTGAACTTCAGAAGACCTTCGGACACTTCAGATCGTGCTGAACTGCCCAGCATGCAGCATGAAAGCACTCGGCCGCATCGCGGGGTCCACCCGGGCGGTCCGGGGGACCCCGCGCGGTGGGGCGGGTGCGGGGGAGGGTCAGAAGGAGGCGACGACGGAGCCGGCGTAGGTGTCCCCGATGAACTTCTTCACCTCGGGGGAGGTGAGGAGTTCGGCGAGCTTCCTGACCCGCGGGTCGTTCTCGTTGCCCTTCTTCACCGCGAGGAAGTTGCCGTAGGGGTTGTCCTTCGGCGACTCCAGGACGAGGGCGTCGTCGGCGGGCTTCAGGTCGGCCTCGATGGCGTAGTTGCCGTTGATGACGGCCGCGTCCACGTCGTCCAGGGAGCGCGGGGTCAGTGCCGCCTCCAGCTCCTTGAACGTGAGGTTCCTGGGGTTGGCGGTGATGTCCGCGGGGGTGGCGTCGTTGCCGACGCCGTCCCTGAGGGTGATGAGTCCGCCGGCGGCGAGCAGCTTCAGGGCGCGGGCCTCGTTGACGGTGTCGTTGGGGACGGCGACGGTCGCACCGCTCTTCAGCTCGTCGGCCTTCTTCACCTTGTGCGAGTACAGGCCGAGGGGCTCCAGGTGCACCGTGACGACGGGCACGATGTGGGTGCCCTTCTTCTTGTTGAAGTCGTCGAGGTACGGCTGGTTCTGGAAGTAGTTGGCGTCCACGGAGCCGTCCTCCGTCGCCGTGTTCGGCGTGACGTAGTCGGTGAACTCCTTGACCTCCAGGTCGAGGCCGGCCTGCTCGGCGAGGTGGTCCTTGACGTAGTTCAGGATCTCGGCGTGCGGGACCGGACTGGCGGCGACGACCAGGGGCCCGGTCGCGCCGGAGCCGGAGTCCTTGTCCGAGCCGCAGGCGGTGAGCCCGAGGGTGAGGGCTCCGGCGGCGAGGACGGCGGTGGTGATCTTGGCGGTGTTACGCACGAAAAGTGCCTTTTCTTGGTGGTGCGGCCCCGTCCTGGGTGGGACGGGGAGTCCGTGGGGGCGTCAGGACGCCCTGTTGCCGGCCGTGGCGGCCTTGAGGAACCTGAGCGCGGGCGCGGGAGAGGACGGCCCGCCGCGCCGGTACAGGGCGCGGGCCGCGCAGTCGCCGGCGAACTGGATGAGCGAGATGACGACGGCGAGGATCGCCACGGTGATCCACATCAGTTCGGTGTCGAAGCGCTGGTAGCCGTAGCGGATGGCGATGTCGCCGAGGCCGCCGGCGCCGACGGTGCCGGCCATGGCGGAGTAGCCGATGAGGGCGACGACCGTGGTGGTGGTGCTGGAGACGAGGGACGGCAGCGACTCCGGGACGAGGACCTTGCGGACCACGGTCCAGGTGGTGCCGCCCATCGCCTGCACGGCTTCGACCAGTCCGCCGTCCACTTCGCGGACGGCCGTCTCGACGAGGCGTGCGAGGAACGGGATCGCTCCGATGGCGAGCGGCACGATGGCCGCGTCGCGGCCGATGGTCGTACCGGTGATCCACCGGGTGAAGCCCATCAGCGCGACCATCAGGATGATGAACGGCATCGAGCGGGCGATGTTCACGAGCTGGCCGATGACCTTGTTGGCGGCGGTGTTGCGCAGGAGTCCGCCCCGGTCCGTGAGCACGAGGAGGATGCCGAGCGGGAGGCCGCCGGCGACGGCGACGAGGGTGGACCAGCCCACCATGTAGAACGTGTCCCAGCAGGCCTGGCTCAGCAGCGGCTGCATCTCGGACCAGTTCGTCGCGCTCACTTCTGCGCACCTTCCTTCACCAGGGCGGGCTGCCGGCCCTGTTCGGTGACGACGTCCACCTGGAGGCCCTGCTCGCGCAGGAAGCCGATGGGTACGACGTTGTCCTCGTAGCGGCCGGGCAGTTCGATGCGCATGCGGCCGATCTGGCGGCCGCCGACGGTGTCGATGGCGGCGCCGAGGATGGAGATGTCGATGGTGTAGGTGCGTGCCAGCCGGGAGATGACCGGCCGGGTGGCGCTCTCGCCGAGGAAGGTGACGTCGACGACGGTGCGGTCGGCGCCGGTGGCCTCGCCGCCCACCGGGAACAGGGCGGAGGCCAGCGCGGAGCCCGGCGTCGCCAGGAGTTCGCCGACGGTGCCGGACTCCACGACGCGGCCCTTCTCCATCAGGGCGGCGGAGTCGCAGACCGACTTCACGACGTCCATCTCGTGGGTGATGAGCAGCACGGTGAGGCCGAGTTGCCGGTTCAGGTCGCGCAGCAGCTGGAGGATCGAGCGGGTGGTCTCCGGGTCGAGGGCGCTGGTGGCCTCGTCGGACAGCAGCACCCCGGGGTCACCGGCCAGGGCGCGGGCGATGCCCACGCGCTGCTTCTGGCCGCCGGAGAGCTGGGCCGGGTGGGTGCCGGCCTTGTCGGCGAGGCCGACCAGGTCGAGCAGGTCCATGGCCTTGCGGGCGCGGTCCCGGCGGGACATGCCGAGGATCTCCAGGGGGAGTTCGACGTTGGCCTGCACGGTCCGCGAGGCGAGCAGGTTGAAGTGCTGGAAGACCATGCCGATGCGGCTGCGTGCCTCGCGCAGGGCGCGGGAGGCACGGGGGCCGCGGCCGGCCAGCGCGGTGAGGTCCCGGCCGTCCACCGTCACGGTGCCGGCGGTGGGGCGCTCCAGCAGGTTGATGCAGCGGATGAGGGAGGACTTGCCGGCGCCGGACTGGCCGATGACGCCGAACACCTCGCCCTCCCGGACGTGGAGGTCGACGCCGTCCAGGGCGGTGACCTCGGGGCCGTGGGATCGAGGGGCCCGGTAGGTCTTCGTCAGGCCCGATGTGGTGATCACTGGGGTTTCCGTCACTGTCGGGGGCGCGGGCGTGGGTGTGCCCGTGCGGGAGTGCATGGGGTCGGGAACGCGGCACGGTGCTCGCGCCGGCGTGGAAGCGGGGGAAGAACGGTGCGCGCTGTCCCCCGCGCCGTTCGGGCGCCGGGGGCGGGGGCGGACTCACGTACGGGTCTGACCGTACGGACGTGCCGGGGTGGCTCGCTTCGGGGCGCGAGACTCTGGGGTGGTGCGGGGGCCCTCTAGAAGGCGCACATTCGACACATGCGGCGAGCACCGGGCGTCATGGTCGCCCCGGTCGCAAGGATGCGGCAGCTCGTCGTGGTCATGCGATCAGTAAAGCAGACGGACGGTGCCGACCGGCCGCGCCCGTCCGCATCGTGGACGGACGCGGACCCGTGCCGGACGGAGCCCCCCGGCTCCCCCTGCCTGCCCGGTGAACGCCCGCCGGCCGGTGCGGGCAAGGCCGCTGGACCGATGCGGGCCGGGCCGGCGGCAGGGTCGCGGAAGCGGGTGCGCGGCCCCGGTTGTGGCCAACGCCACGGCGGCCGGAGGCCGCCGCGCCGCGCCCGGCGACGGCCGGCCCGGGCCCCGAACCGGCCGGGGGCCCGCGGTCGCGGGGCGGCGGCGAGGGCCGTCCGGGGCCGTAATAGGGTCACTGCATGCTTGATGCCCTGACGCTGGTGACCGGTGTCGCCGCGCTGCTGCTCGCCGCGTGGTGCGGTTGGGCGGCCTACCGCGACCAGCCGACGAAGGACTGGCACTTCATCGGAATGGCCGTGGTCACCCTGCTGGCCACCCTCCAGCTGGTGACGGGGATCGTGCTGCTGGCACGGGGCGGGGAGCCGGAGCAGGGTACGACGATCTTCGTGGCGTATCTGCTGGGCGCGTTCGCCTGCGTCCCGGCGGCCGGGTTCATGTCGCTGGCGGAGCGCACCCGGTGGGGGTCGGTGACGGTGGCAGCCGGCGGTATCGTCCTGGCCGTGCTCGAAGTGCGGCTCTACGACATCTGGGGAGGCTGAGGTGACCACCGTGGAAGAGAGGCCGAAGCGGCTCATCAGCGGCCCCGGGATGCTGCTGGTCTGGTTCTACGGCGTGATGGTCGTCGGCGCGGTGTCGCGCTCGGTGTACCAGATCGCCACAGAGTTCGACCGCGCGCCGCTGGCGTACTCGTTGTCGGCGGTCGCCGGCCTGGTCTACGGGTTCATCACGTACACGCTGGTACGCGGCGGCGAGACGGCCCGGCGGGCGGCGCAGGTGTGCTGCGCCGCCGAACTCGCGGGCGTACTGATCGTCGGCACGTGGACCCTGGTGGAGCCGTCGGCGTTCCCGGACGCGACGGTCTGGTCGGACTACGGCATGGGCTACGTCTTCATCCCCGTGCTGCTGCCGCTGTCGGCGCTGTACTGGCTGCGCCGGAACCGCGCGGTCAGGCCGTAGCGGCGTACGCTCCCGCCGGCTTCTCCAGAACGATCATCCGCACGCCGTCCGAGCCCTCCGCCGTGCCGACGGTCTCGTAGCCCACACGCCGGTACAGGCGCAATCCGCCCTCGCTGCGGTGGCCGGCCTGGAGGCGGAACCTCGTGGCGCCGCGCTCCTCCGCCAGGGCGGACTCGGCCGCGCGCAGCAGGCGCGCACCGATGCCGTGACCCTGGAGGCGGGGGTGGACGCAGAGCTTGCCGATGGAGGCCGCCCCGTCCTCGGTCACCCGTCCACGGACCGAGCCGACGACCTCTTCGCCGAGCCGGGCCACGAAGACGCAGTCCGCGGCGACCTCCGCCCGGACGGAGTCGAGGGTCTGGACGAGCGGGTCGATGCGGTAGTTGCCGTACAGCGCCGCCTCGCTCTGGAAGCACAGGTACTGGAGCCTGAAGATCTGCTCCGCGTCCTGCTCGGTCGCCGCCGAGATGGTCACACTCATGCCCATGTGTGCATGCCTCCCGCTCACCTGATCGCCGGTTGTCCCCCACTCCTATCCCCGCGCTTCGCGAGCCGCAACCTCCGGAGTGAGCAGCCGGCGCAGACATTCCAGGCATCTGGAACGTTCTGGCCCAAGGGAGCCCTGTGAGATACCCAACTCCCCCGCGATCTCCCGGTAGGTGAGGTCCCTCGGCGACAGGAGCGCCTCCAGCAGTCCGGGACAGCGGCCGGGCAGCCGGCGGACGGTGTCGCGCAGGGCGCGGCGGGCGGCGAGGGTGAGCGCGAGGCGTTCGGGGTCCCGGTCGCCGCTGTCGGCGGGCTCGGTTCCGTAGGGCCGTTCGAGACGGCGCGTGCGCCGGGTGCGCCGGGCCTCCAGGCGGACGACGCGGCGGAGCCAGCGGTGCGGGTCGGACGGCGGGGCGCCGGCGGCGAGGCGCTCCAGCAGCCGGAGCCAGACCTCCTGCTCCAGGTCGCCGGGGTCGGTGCCGAGGGCGTGGGCCTCCGCCCGGGCCTCTGCGGCGAGGAGGGGGCGGAGGGCGGCGAGGAGGTCGTGCTTCATGTGCGGCACGACGCGGCCGCCCGGGCGGCGGGTTGCCCGGGCGGCCGGCGGTCACCCCATCGGGTGGGTCAGCCGTTGACGAAGGCCTCGCGGGCCAGCACGCCGGTGTCGGGGTTGTCGGTGAAGACGCCGTCGATGCCGGTGGCGAAGTACGTCCGGAAGGCACCGAAGGCGTCGCCGTAGGCGTCGGCGTCCGTGCCCGTGCGGAAGTCGGCGGGGAGGAAGGGGTTCTCGTTGCGCATCGTCCAGGGGTGCAGGACGAGTCCCACCCTGTGCGCGTCGGCGACGAGCGTGGTGGGCCGGGTCAGGCGGCCGTCGGCGTCCCTGGGGATGACGAGGTCCAGGGTGGGACCGATGCCCTGTGCGTATCCGGCGATCTCCCGCAGGCCCCGGGGGGTGATGAGGTCGGCGACCGTGCGCGGGTCGCCCGCCTCGACGAAGTCCCAGGGGCGGCTGCGCGCCGAGGAGAGCAGCACGACCAGCGGGTTGTCGACGAGCTTGTTCAGGCGCTCGATGCTGCCCGGTTCGAAGGACTGGACGATGACCGGCGAGGTCCGCCGGTCCTTGCGGTGCCTGCGCAGCAGCTTGGCGACCCGCTCCTCCAGGGGGAGGCCGAGCTTGCGGAAGTAGGTGGGGTGCTTGGTCTCGGGGTAGATCCACACCGGCCGGCCGCGTCGACGGCACTGCTCGTCCTGCCACCGCAGGACCTCTTCGAAGGTGGGGATCTCCCAGCGGCCGTCGTAGAGGGTGTTGTGCGGCCGGTTGGCCCGGATGCGCTCTACGGCGCGCAGCCGCTTCAGCTCCGCGAGGGTGAAGTCCTCGGTGAACCATCCGGTGGTGGCGACCCCGTCGACGACCTTGGTCGTCCTGCGGTCGGCGAACTCGGGGTGGGAGGCGACGTCCGTGGTGCCGCCGATCTCCGGCTCGTGCCGGCACACGAGGTGGCCGTCCCGGGTGGGTACGAGGTCGCCGGCCTCGACGATGTCGGCTCCCAGGTCGAGGGCCAGCTGGTAGGAGCCGAACGTGTGCTCGGGCCGGTAGCCGCTGGCCCCGCGGTGCCCGATGATCGTCGGTACGGGCAGGCTCCGGAGCCCGCCGCCGTGCCCGACGGCCTGTGCCTCCCCCGCGGTGCCGGGTAGCCCGAGGACGGCGCCGCCCGCGCCGAGCACGGCCGCGCCGAGCAGTGCCCGCCGCGCGGTCCCGCCCGCGCGGTCCTCCGGCTCCTGCGGCACCCGCGTTCCGTCCGTTGCCATGGGGAATCCTCCTGCCGGCCTGCTGGCTGGGTGTCCTGGCGCGCCGATCGTAGGGGCGTGGACATGACGAAGGGGAGGCCACGGTTCGAACGTGCGGATGACGGCGGATGGCATCTGCGCGGCGCGTCCTGACGGCCCGTCGGCTCCACAGGGCCGTTCGGGGGTCATCTCAGGGCGGTTCGCGCGCGATGTGCGTCACACCTGCCCGGCGTGTTGCACAGCGTCCACGGCACGGCACCGCAGGTAAACCCGCGTCAACAGTGCGTAAGACCTCCGTGAACCCGATGTGCACCACCCGGGGGGCCGCGAGTATCGTCCTCACCTGCACAGACTCACAGCTACACAGACTCACACCGCAAACCCCTGGCACCGGAGGGCCCGTTGTCCCGCTTCGCGATCATCAAGGCAGTGCTCGGTCCGGTCATGCGCCTGATGTTCCGGCCACAGGTGGAGGGCGCGGAGCACATCCCCGGCGACGGTCCGGTGATCCTGGCCGGCAATCACCTCACGTTCATCGACTCGATGATCCTTCCGCTCGTCTGCGACCGGCAGGTCCTCTTCATCGGCAAGGACGAGTACGTCACCGGCAAGGGGCTCAAGGGCCGGCTCATGGCCTGGTTCTTCACCGGCGTCGGCATGATCCCGGTCGACCGGGACGGCGGCCGGGGCGGCGTCGCCGCCCTGATGACCGGGCGCCGGGTGCTGGAGGAGGGCAGGGTCTTCGGTATCTACCCCGAGGGCACCCGGTCGCCCGACGGGCGGCTGTACCGGGGGCGCACGGGCATCGCACGGCTGACGCTGATGACCGGCGCGCCGGTGGTGCCGTTCGCGATGATCGGCACCGACAAGATCCAGCCGGGCGGGTCGGGGATGCCCCGGCCGCACAAGGTGACGGTCCGTTTCGGCCCGGCGATGGAGTTCTCGCGGTACGAGGGGATGGACCGGGACCGCTATGTGCTGCGGGCGGTGACGGACTCGGTGATGACCGAGGTGATGCGGCTGTCGGGGCAGGAGTACGTGGACATGTACGCGAGCAAGGCCAAGGAAGCGGCGTAGGCACCGTCGCCTCCTCGTAGCCCCCGTCGCCCCATGCCGCATCCGCGGTGCCCGGGCCCGGGGGGCAGGCCCCACGCCGTCGGGCGTGGGGCCTCGGCGTACCGGGCTCCGGTACGCCTGCGCCCGGTGGGAGGAGCCGGGGGCGGTGCACCTGAGGGTGCGGGGTGTCGCGCAACGAGCCGGAACCCGGCGCCGGTACCGTCCCACCCGGCGCACCGGCGGCTCCCGGTGGCGCGGGCGACACGGCGCGGTCAGCCGTGCTGCCGGCCGCCGTCCTGGGGGTGGCCGTCCAGCCGCTGGCCGCGGAGCATGAACCACGCTGCCGCCGCAGTGGCCAGCAGGACGGCGGCGCCGACCCCCGTGGCGAGCGTGAGCCCGTGCACGAAAGCCTCCCGGGCCGAGGACAGCAGTGCCTCCCCGGTCCGCTCCGGCAGGCCCTGTGCCGCCTCCACCGCACCGCCCAGTGACTCGTGGGCCGCGGCAGGGGCGCCGGCGGGCACCGGGAAGGCGCGGTAGGCACCCGTCACGATGGAGCCGAGTACGGCGATGCCGAGAGCGGCGCCGAGCTCGTAGGCCGTCTCCGAGACCGCGGAGGCCGCGCCCGCCTGCTCCTGGGGAACGCTGGAGAGGATGACGTCGGCGGTCACGGTGAAGGAGAACCCCGCACCGACACCCACGACCAGCAGGGCGGCGCCGAGCAGCGGGTATCCGGTCGACCGGTCCAGCAAGGTCAGTACGGCGAGCGCCAGGCCGATCGCGGCGAGGCCGCCGGAGACGACGGTGCGCACCGACAGGTGGCGGGCCGCACGGCCGGCGACCAGACCGGCCGCCACCGCGCCGACCGCCGCGGGCAGTTCGGCCAGGCCCGCCTCGAACGGGCGCCTGCCCTGGACCAGTTGCAGGTACTGGGAGAGGAAGAAGACCAGGCCCGACAGGCCGAAGACGGTCAGCAGGTCGGCGAGGACCGCCCCACTGAAGCCACGACTGCGGAACAGGCGCATGTCCAGCAGGGGCGCGGGCATCGTGAGCTGGCGGCGGACGAAGCCGTACAGGGCGGCGGCGCCGAGCAGGCCCGCGGCGAGCGTGCTCCAGGCGAAGCCGTGCGCGGCGGCCTCCTTGACCGCGTACACGAGGCCGATCATCCCGGCGAGGGACAGCAGCACGCTGATCAGGTCCCACGGGCCGGGATTCGGGTTCCGCGATTCGGGCAGCGTCCTGATGCCGACGAGGACCAGCACCGCCATCACCGGCAGGTTGATGAGGAAGACCGAGCCCCACCAGAAGTGCTCCAGCAGGAAGCCGCCCGCGACGGGACCGACGGCCGTGCCCGCGGATGCGGTGGCGCCCCAGATGCCGACGGCCAGGCTGCGCTCGCGCGGGTCGTGGAAGATGTTGCGGATCAGGGCCAGGGTGGCGGGCATGAGCGTCGCACCGGCGACCCCGAGCAGCGCGCGGGCCAGGATCATCGTCTCGGGCGTGGTCGCGTAGGCGTTGAGCACGGAGATCGCGCCGAAGGCCGTGGCACCGCCGAGCAGGATCCGCTTGCGGCCGATGCGGTCGCCGAGGCTGCCCATGGAGACGAGCAGGCCGGCGATGACGAACGAGTAGACGTCGCCGATCCACAGCAGCTGGGTGCCGGACGGCTGGAGGTCCTCACTGATGTAGGGGGTCGCGAGGCCGAGGACGGTCGCGTCGACGGCCACCAGCAGCACGGCGAGCACGAGGACGGACAGCGCGAGCCAGCGGCCCGGGCGCTTCACCGCCTCGCCCGTGGGTGCCGGCTGCAGGGTGCTGGTCATGGTTCCTCTCTTCGTGTGTGTCCGCGGGTCGGGTACCGGCGCGGAGGGGGTCAGGCGGAACGGGTGTCCGCGGGGCGGCGCGCGCCGCCGAGCAGCAGTTCCACGATCATGTAGGTGAACTCCCGGGGCGCGACGCGCCCTTCCGCTACCGCCCAGGCGCCGGAGGCCAGCAGGCCGTACAGCGCCTCGGTCAGCCAGGCGGGGGTGAGGTCGATCCGGAACTCCCCGGCCTCCTGGCCGCGTCGGAACAGATCGGCGATGCGCTCGTCGATGCGGGCCCAGCCCGCGTTCTGCTGCTCACCCTCGAACAGCTGGTTCTCGGAGTACAGGAAAGCGAGCAGGCCCGCGTGCGGCTCGATCGCGCCGACGAGCCGGTGCACGGCCTCGCCGGCCGGACCCTCGTCCGGCCGGGCGGCGTCCAGGGCGGCTTCGCACTCGGCGATGCCGAGCGCCTCCAGCGCCCGCACGAGCGCGTCACGGCCGGCGAAGTGCCGGTGCAACGTGGCACGGCTGATTCCGGCGGCCCTGGCGACCTCGTCCATGGTCGCGGTGGATTTGCGGGTCAGCAGGGTGGCGGCACTGCGCAGTACGTGGTCAGGATCGACGGCCATGAGACAACCATACCCCACATGAGACATCACTGTCTCATTCAAGGCACATAGGTCTCATGCCGGGCTCCGGCTGGCATGGGGTGGTGCCCGCGCCGACCGGTCTCACCAGGGGGTGGTACCCCCGGGCGGGCGGAAACGGGGCGGCGCCGGCATGCCGGTGCCGCCGGGGGGCGGAACGGGGCGCGGGAGCCGTCGTTCCACCGTGCCCGCGTACAGCCGTGCGCTCGCACACCCTTGCGATCGGCCGCGTCGAGTCACGGTGCCGTCGGTGCGGTCGCGTCGCCGCACCGTCGGTGCGGTCGCGTCGCCGCAACCCCGGTGACGTCGCACCGGCACGCCGTCAGTGCCAGGGCAGCCGCCCGCGTCGCTCCCAGTACACCCGGGGCTCCTCGACGAGGGCGGTGAGGCGGCCCACCTGGTCCTCGTCCAGGTCGACGGCCGGAGCGTGCAGGTTGGAGGCGAGCTGGGCGACGGTCGCCGCGCCCGAGAGGACGACGCCGGCCCAGGGCAGGCGCAGCAAGAGCGCGAGGGCGACGGCGTCGCAGCTCAGTCCCGTCTCCCGGGCGACGGACCGCAACGGCTCCGGCGTGTGCGGCCCGGCGAGCCGCCCGTTGGCCATGCCCTCTTTGACGATCACCGTGAGACCGGCGTCGTGCGCCTCGGCGAGGGCGGGGCCGGCCGACGTCTCCAGGGCGTTGTAGGTGGACTGGACGGTACGGAAGAGGGGCTCTCCGTCGACCGTGACGGCGAGCGCGGCGCGGATGGCGTCGGCCTGCGCCGGGCCGCTGGTGGAGAAGCCGACGGTGACCCCCAGGGCCGCCGCCTCGGCCAGCCGGGCGTGCAGTTCGCTGTCGGTGAGGGCCGGGCTGTCCGGGGTGACGGAGTGGATCTGATAGAGATCGAGCCGGTCACCGAGCAGGGCGTCGGTCTCGGCGCGCTGCCGCTCGTAGGTCGCGAGGCCGTGGTCCTTGACCTCGTGGTGCTCGGCGTCGGTGGACCAGCCCGCGGTGTAGGTGTAGCCCCACTTGCTGCCGACGACGACGTCGTCGAGGCCGGGGCGTGCGGCGAGCCAGCCGGCGAGGAACTCCTCGGAACGGCCGTAGGAGCGGGCCACGTCGATGTACCGGACGCCCTGGGCGTAGGCGGCGTCGAGGAGTTCGTGGGTGCGCTCGCGCAGGGCCCCGACGCTGCGGTCGGCGGGCAGGTCGTGGTCCCGGCCGAGGTTGATGTAGCCGGGGCGGCCGACGGCGGCGAGGCCCAGCCCGATGTGGCAGGTGGGCGTCGTGGCAGCGGCGAGACGTGCGAAGGGCATCGACGGCTCCGTTCCGTTCGGTCCGGCGTCCAAGGTAACCGCGAACGGGTGCTCCACCGCCACCCGGGCACGCCTCGCCCGGCCGTCCCCGCCGGTGCACGGCGGGCGCGCGGCGGCAGGGGCGCAGCCCCTGCCGTGGGCCGTACGGGCTACTTCTTCGCCTCCGCCCACTCCCGCTGCACCGTCAGGTCGGCCTTCACCTCCGCCAGCTGGGTGGCCACGGCCCCGGGTGCCGTGCCACCGCGGCCGTTGCGGGAGGCCAGGGCGCCGGGGACGTCGAGGACCGAGCGGACCTCCGGGGTGAGGTGGGCGGAAATCCCGGCGAACTGCTCGTCGGTCAGGGCGTCGAGCTCCTTTCCCTCGGCCTCGGCGACCTTCACGCACTCCCCGGCGACCTCGTGCGCCACCCGGAACGGCACCCCCTGCTTCACCAGCCACTCGGCGATGTCGGTGGCCAGGGAGAAACCGGCCGGCGCCAGTTCCTCCATGCGCTCGCGGTGCACGGTGAGGGTCGCCATCATGCCGGTGAAGGCCGGGAGCAGGATCTCCAGCTGGTCGACGGAGTCGAAGACGGGCTCCTTGTCCTCCTGGAGGTCGCGGTTGTACGCGAGCGGCAGCGCCTTCAGCGTGGCCATCAGGCCCGTGAGGTTGCCGATCAGCCGGCCGCTCTTGCCGCGCGCCAGCTCCGCGATGTCAGGGTTCTTCTTCTGCGGCATGATCGACGACCCGGTGGAGAACGCGTCGTGCAGCGTCACGAAGGAGAACTCCTTCGTGTTCCAGATGATGATCTCCTCGGCGATCCGGGAGACGTCGACGCCGATCATCGCCGTGACGAAGGCGAACTCCGCCACGAAGTCGCGGGAGGCCGTGCCGTCGATCGAGTTGCCGGCACTGCCGCGCTCGAAACCGAGGTCCCTCGCGACCGCCTGCGGGTCGAGGCCGAGGGACGATCCCGCCAGCGCGCCGGAGCCGTAGGGCGAGACCGCGGTCCGCGTGTCCCACTGCCGCAGCCGCTCGGCGTCCCGGGACAGGGCCTGCACATGGGCCAGGACGTGGTGGGCGAAGAGCACCGGCTGGGCGTGCTGGAGGTGGGTACGGCCGGGCATCGCGACGTCCGGGTGCGCCTCCGCCAGACCCACCAGCGCCTCTTGGAGGTCGGCGACGAGTCCGCCGATGATCCGGGCGTGGTCGCGCAGGTACATGCGGAACAGGGTGGCGACCTGGTCGTTGCGGGAGCGGCCTGCGCGCAGCTTGCCGCCGAGGTCGGGTCCGAGCCGTTCCAGCAGGCCCCGTTCCAGGGCCGTGTGGACGTCCTCGTCGGCGATCGTGCCCACGAAGTCGCCCGAGGCCACGTCCGCCTCCAGCCGGCCGAGGCCGTCGAGCATCCGGGTCAGCTCGTCGTCCGTGAGCAGCCCCGCCTTGTGCAGCACGCGCGCGTGCGCACGGGAGCCGGCGATGTCGTACGGGGCGAGCCGCCAGTCGAAGTGGACGGACGCGGACAACCTGGCCAGGGCCTCGGCGGGGCCGTCGGCGAAACGGCCGCCCCACAGCCGGACGTCACCGCTGTTGCTGCTCACTTGCGTTGCTCCTCGGGAGGTGGGTCGGTGTGACGCGGGATCCTGTCTGCATGATTATGCGAAACCATGCATGATTCGTCAATCCGGTCCGCGGGCCGGACGCCGGAACCGGCGTCCCCGATCATGCCCTCGGACAGACGAACGAGGTGAGCCGATAATCGTCACCCATGGGACAAACCTATGAGCGCATCGACGGCAGGCTCCGCTCGTTCATCGAGGCGCAGCCCGTCTTCTTCACGGCCACCGCCCCGCTGTCGGGCGACGGGACGGTCAACCTGTCCCCCAAGGGCCTGCGGGGCTCCTTCGCGATCCTCGACGAACTCACCGTCGCCTACCTGGACTTCGCCGGATCCAACGCGGAGACCATCGCCCACCTGAGGGAGAACGGCCGCATCACGCTGATGTGGTGCGCCTTCCAGGGGCCGCCTAACATCGTCCGCGTGCACGGCCGGGGTGAGCCCGTCCTCCGTGACGACCCACGCTTCCCCGGGCTGCTCACCCACTTCCCCGGCATCGACACCACCGCGCACGGGCTCCGCGCCGTCGTCGTCGTCCGTGCCGAACGCGTCCGGGACTCCTGCGGCTACGCGGTGCCGTTCATGACCTACGACGGCGACCGCGATCTGCACGGCAAGCGCTTCGCACGCGAGGACGACGACTCGCTCAGCGCGTACTTCGAGAAGAAGGAGCACATCGCCACCAGCATCGACGGGCTTCCCGGCCTGCCGCTGCCGCTGCCTCCGTCGCCTCCTTCTCCCCCGCCGGCCCGATGAGCGCGGGCCGGCCGGCCCGCGCGGCGGACCCGCGCGGCGCCCGGTACGGCCGACGGGTCACGCGGTGCCGAGCCGGACCGTGAACGTCGTGGAACCGGGGCGGCTGTCCAGCGCCACGCTGCCGCCGTGCGCCTCCACCACCGCCGCGACGATCGCCAGGCCCAGGCCCGCCCCGCCGCCGGTGCTGTCCGTGCGGCGGCGGTGCTCGGCGCGGGTGAAGCGTTCGAAGACGCCCGGCTGGACGTCGCGTGGGACACCCGGGCCGTTGTCGTGGACGGACAGCACGGCCTCGGCCCCGTCGGTGCCCAGGGCCACGTCCACCTCGGTGCCCACGGGTGTGTGCAACCGCGCGTTGGCCAGCAGGTTGGCCAGCACCTGGTGCAGGCGGTGGGCGTCGCCGGGCACGGTGACCGGTTCCTCCGGCAGGTCCAGGGTCCAGCGGTGCCCGGGCCCGGCGGCCCGCGCGTCCGTGACCGCGTCCAGCACCAGCCGGGTCAGGTCGACCGGGCGCCGTTCCAGGGGGCGGCCCGCGTCCAGCCGGGCCAGCAGGAGCATCTCGTCGACCATCTCGCCCATCCGGGACGACTCCGCCGCGATCCGTTCCAGCGCCCGGGTCACCTCCGGCGGCACCGGCCCGGGATGCAGGAGGGCCAGCTCGGCGTGGCCGCGCACCGAAGCCACCGGCGTACGCAGCTCGTGGCTGGCGTCGGCCGCGAAGCTCCGCAACCGCTCCTCACTGGCGTGCCGTTTGGTGAGGGCGTCCTCGACATGGCCGAGCATGCGGTTGAAGGCGGCGGCGACCCTCCCCACCTCGCTGCGCGGGTCGTAGTCCGGTGCCCTGGACGGCAGCGCCACCTCACCGCTGGCCAGCGACAGCTCGCTGACCCGCTCGGCCGTGGCGGCGACGCGGCTGAGCGGGCGCAGCGACCAGCGCACCCACAGCACGCCGGCCACGCCGGTGAGGGCGAGCGCCACACCGAAGACGACGGCGGCCACCAGCTCCAGGCGGTGCACGGCCGCCTCCACAGGCTCCATGGGGAGCCCGGTGATCAGCACGTCGCCGTCCAGGCCCGAGGCGGCGGTCACCCGGTATTCGTCCAGGGAGGACAGGGACACGGTGTGCGCCCTGCCGTCGACCGGGACCGCGGCGAGCTCCTGCTCGTCCCGGGCGGTCAGGTCGACGCCCTCGACGGCGACGGCGGTGCCGGTGGGGACGACGGCGGCGTGGGTGACGACACCGTCGACCAGGCGGGCACCGAACGTTCCCGCCGCCTGGTGGCGGGTGTCGCCGTGCTCGTCGCCGTCATGGTCGTCGCGCGGTGCCGGGGTGTTCTCCAGGCTGGCCGGGAAACGGGTCCCGACGTCCTGCAGTTGCTGGTCGACGCGGCCGGTGAGGAAGTGCTCCAGCTCCACCACGGCCGCGACGCCCACCGCGGCGCAGCTGACCGCCAGCAGCACCACGAGCCCGGCGATGAGCCGGCCCCGCAGGGTGCGGGGCCGGGGCAGACGTCGCAGCTGCCATACCGCCCTCATCGCGTCGCCGGCTTCAGTACGTATCCGGCACCGCGCACGGTGTGGATCATCGGCTCGCGGCCCACGTCGACCTTCTTGCGCAGATAGGAGATGTACAGCTCGACGACGTGGGCCCGGCCACCGAAGTCGTAGGACCAGACCCGGTCCAGGATCTGGGCCTTGCTGAGCACCCGGCGCGGGTTGCGCATGAGGAAGCGGAGCAGCTCGAACTCGGTGGGCGACAGGTCGATCAGCTCCCCGGCGCGGGTGACCTCGCGGGCCTCCTCGTCCATGACGAGGTCGCCCACGGTCAGCCGTGGCCCGTCGTCCAGAAGCCGGGCCATGCCCGCGCGCCGCAGCAGGCCGCGCAGCCGGGCGACGACCTCCTCCAGGCTGAAGGGCTTGGTCACGTAGTCGTCGCCGCCGGCGGTGATGCCCGCGATCCGGTCCTCCACGGCGTCGCGCGCGGTCAGGAAGAGCACGCACACGTCGGGTTGCACCGTGTGCAGGCGGCGCAGCACCGCGAAGCCGTCGGTGTCCGGGAGCATCACGTCCAGGACGACCGCGTCGGGCTGGAGCTCCCTGGCCTCCGCGACGGCCGAGGCACCGTCCCCCGCCGTGCGCACCTGCCAGCCCTCGTAGCGGAGCGCGCCGGAGAGCACCTCCGCGAGATCGGGGTCGTCGTCGACGACGAGGATGCGCAGCGGGGTGCCGTCGGGGCGGGTGAGGGCGGGCCGGCCGGAGCGGGTGGTGTTCATGGCTCCTTCAAGGATCGTGACGTCCCCCCAGGATCCCTCCTGACCAGGGTGACGTGCGTCTGAGAAGCCTCTGAGTTTCCTCTGAGTCGGCCCCGGGAGCCGCCTTCTCAGAGCGCTCTGAGAGGTTCGGCGCGCAGAGTTGCGTCCCGGATCGGCGAAAGGACGCGACTGATGACCACCGTGTACGAGCGGCGGACGGCACCGCCCGTGGTACCGCCGGCCCGGCGCTCCCCGGCAGTCCCGCTGCTGGCCCTGTTGTGGGCCGGTGCCGCGGCCGTGATCGCCCTGTGGTGGGCGGACACCGGCTCCGTGGTCGGGGCGGCGGGCTGGCTGACCGGGGCGGGGCGGATCACCGGGCTGCTGTGCGGCTACGCCTGTGCGGTGCTCGTCGGCCTGATGGCCCGGGTTCCGCTGCTGGAACGCCGGATCGGCTCCGACCGGGTGGCCCGCTGGCACGCGATGGCCGGCCGCTACACCATGTTCCTGCTGCTCGCGCACGTGGTGCTGATCCTGGCCGGGTACGCCGCCCAGGACCGGCAGTCACTGTGGCACGAGACGGTCACCGTGGTGCTGGACTACCCGGAGATGCTGAAGGCGACCGCGGGCACGCTGATCCTCCTCGCGGTCGGCGTCACCTCCGTGCGGGCCGCGCGCCGCCGCACCAGCTACGAGTTCTGGTACTACGTCCACCTCCTCACCTACGCCGCCGTGTTCCTCGCCTTCAGCCACCAGCTGGCCCTCGGCAACGACTTCGTCGGCAGCACCGCGGCGACGGCCGCCTGGTACGCGCTGTACCTGGGGGTGGCGGCGCTGGTGGTGTGGTTCCGCGTCCTCGTGCCGGTCCGGCTCAACCTCCGGCACCGGTTGCGGGTGGAGTCCGTGCACCAGGAGGCGCCCGGCGTGTACTCGGTCGTGGTCCGCGGGCACCGGCTGGAGGAACTGGACGCACAGGCGGGTCAGTTCTTCCGCTGGCGGTTCCTCGGGGCCGGGCTGGCCCGGACGTCGACGCCGTACTCCCTGTCGGCGCCGCCGCGCGGGGACCGGCTGCGGATCACCGTCAAGGCGCTCGGCGCGCACAGCGCGGGCGTGGCGCTGCTGCGGCCCGGCACCCGGGTGTGGGCCGAGGGACCGTACGGGTCCCTGACGGCCGGCCGGCAGAGGGCGCCGAAGTCGCTCCTGATCGCGGGTGGTGTCGGCATCACGCCGATGCGGGCACTGTTCGAGACGCTGCCGGGCGAGGTGACGCTGCTGTACCGGGCGCGCCGCGCGGAGGACCTCGCGCTGGGCGGGGAGCTGGAGGCGATCGCGCGCTGGCGGGGCGGGAGGGTGCTGTACGCACTCAACGGCGCGCACGGGGAGCGCCCCGACCTGACGGCCCGGTCCCTCACCGCGACCTTCCCGGACCTCGCCGCGTACGACGTCTACCTGTGCGGTCCCCACGGCTTCGCCCGGGACCTGTACCGGGAGCTGCGCGACGCCGGGGTGCCGGACCGCCGCATCCACCACGAGTCCTTCGAGCTGTGAGGTCGTACCCGTGCACGCATTGAGGAAGAGCCGCCCGCTGCGCCGGATCGTGCTGGCGAGTGCCGCCACCGTCTCCGGGGTGGTACTGCTGCTGTCGCTGAAGCCGCACACGACTCCGGCCCTGGCCGTCGGCGCCCCCGCGCCGACCACCAGCTCCAGCAGCGCGGCCGGTTCGGGCGGCACCACCGGCACCACCGGCACCCGGACCGTCACCGGCGACTCGGTCGACACCCGCTGGGGCCCGGTCCAGGTGCGCATCACCATCCAGGACGGGAAACTGACCGAGGTCACCGCGGTCACCTATCCGACGGAGAACCGCCGCGACCAGGAGATCAGCAGCTACGCCATCCCCCAGCTGCGCCGTGAGGCGCTCGCCGCGCAGAGCGCGAACATCGACACGGTGTCGGGGGCGACGTACACGAGCGACGGATACCGCCGCTCGCTCCAGTCCGCCCTGGACTCGGTGGGGCTCTGAACACTCCCGTGGCGTGGCACGTACCTGTGGGCCAAGGGTCCCGTCCCCACGGAGGAACCGTGACCACCACACTCGCCGGCGGCCGTGCCGCCCGCCGCCAGACGATGCGCCGCATCCGCCCGCGGCGCAGCCCCGCCGTTCCGCTGGTGCTCGCCGTGTGGGCGGGCGCCGCGGGCGTCCTGTGGCTGTGGTGGCGGAACACTCCGTCCATCGCGGACGACACCGGCAGGGTCCTCAACGCGGGGCGCATCACCGGGCTTCTCGCCGGCTACCTCATGGCGCTGGTGGTGCTCCAGATGGCCCGTGTGCCGGCGCTGGAGCGGCGGGTGGGCTCGGACCGGGTGGCCCGCTGGCACGCGATGACCGGCCGGTACACGATCTGCCTGGTGCTCGCGCACGTCTTCCTGACCATGTGGGGCTACGCGCTCCAGCAGGGCCGGTCGCTCGGCGACATCGTCCGGCAGACGATCAACTCGGTCGAGCAGTTGCCGGACATGGGCAAGGCGGCCCTCGGCACCGGCCTGCTGCTCGTCATCGGCCTGGTCTCGGTCGGCGGCATCCGCCGCCTGCTGCCGTACGACGCCTGGTACCACATCCACCTGCTGACGTACGCGGCGGTGTTCCTGACGTTCTGGCACCAGATCAGCACGGGCAACGACTTCGCCGTCGAGCCCGTCGCCAAGACGTTCTGGTACGGCCTCTACGGCTCCGTCACCGCGCTGATGCTGTGGTTCCGCGTGCTGACGCCGATCCGGCTGAACCTGCGTCACCGCATGCGGGTCGAGGCGGTGATCGAGGAGACGCCGGGCATCGTGTCGGTGCTGATCGGCGGGAGGCGGCTGCACCGGATGGGCGCGGAGGCCGGGCACTTCTTCCGCTGGCGGTTCCTGGCCCCGGGCATGCGGTTCAGCTCGCACCCGTACTCGCTGTCGGCGGCGCCGCGCCCGGACGTGCTGCGGATCACGGTGAAGGCGATCGGCGACCACAGCGCCCGGCTGCGGGAGCTGGAGCCCGGCACACGCGTGTGGGCCGAGGGCCCCTACGGTGCGCTGACCGCCGGGCGCCGCAGCCGCGGCAAGGTGCTGCTGGTCGCGGGCGGGGTCGGCATCACGCCGATGCGGGCGCTGTTCGAGACGCTGCCGGCGGCCTCGGGGGACCTGACGCTGCTGTACCGGGCCAACAGCACCCAGGACCTGGCGCTGTGGGACGAGCTGGCCTCGATCGCCGACGAGCGCGGGGCGCGGCTGATGTACGCGGTCAACAGCCCGGACGGGGCACGCCCCGACATCTCGGCGGAGCGGCTGCGCCAGAAGCTGCCCGACATCGACGAGCATGACGTGTTCATGTGCGGGCCACCCGGTTTCGCGCAGTCGGTCTACGAAGCCCTGCGCGGCGCCGGCGTCCCGGCCCGCCGCATCCATCACGAGTCGTTCGCCATGTGAGCGGCAGACCGTCACCACACCGCGTCGAATGCGGTCTTCAGGAGCTGTGGGAGCGATGAGGAAGAGTCACCCCGTGCGGCGCGTCGTGCTCACGACCGCGGCCACCGTGTCCGGGATCGTGCTGCTGCTGTCGTTGAAGCCGGTGTCCGGCCCGTCCTCCGCACAGGCGGCGGGCGGGGCGCTGCCGCAGGCGACGGCCACGGCGCAGGAGTCGCCGCAGGGCGGCGCCCGGGCCGTCGGCAGCGGCACGGTCACCGGCGAGGCCGCCCGGACCCAGTACGGGACGGTACAGGTCCGCATCACGATGAGCGGCGGCAGGATCACCGAGGCCGAGGCCGTCAAGGCGCCCCGGGGCGGGCGCAGCGACCAGATCTCGGCAATGGCGGTCCCCCGGCTCAACCAGGAGGCGGTCGCGGCGCAGAGCGCGCAGATCGACGCGGTCTCCGGGGCGACGTACACGAGCGCCGGGTACCGGCAGTCGTTGCAGTCCGCGCTGGACCGGGCGAAGACGGAAGGTCCGGCCGGCTCGAACGGTTCCGGTGGCGCCTCGGCCACCGCCCGGACCGTGACCGGCGACGTGGCGCGGACCCAGTACGGCCCCGTGCAGGTCCGCGTCACCGTCAGCGGCGGCAGGATCACCCGGGCCGAGGCCGTCCAGGCGCCGCAGGGCGGGCGCAGCGGCCAGATCAGCGCCGACGCACTGCCCCGGCTCGGCCGGGAGGCCGTCGCGGCCGGCAACGCGGACATCGAGGCGGTCTCCGGGGCGACGTACACGAGTGCCGGGTACCGGCAGTCGCTCCAGTCGGCGCTGGACCGGGTCGGTGGCTGAGCCGGTGGAGGGTTCGGAAGAGGCTCCCGCCGCGGTACGCCGGGCGGAGGAGGTCATGGGGACGGTCTTCTCCTTCGACGTCCGCGGCGGGGATCCAAACGCGGTAGGGGCCGCCCTCGACGAGGCGGTCGCCGAACTGCACCGCGTCGACGAGGTGTTCAGCACCTATCGGGAGGACAGCCAGATCTCCCGGCTGGCCCGCGGTGAACTGACCGCGGAGGAGTGCGACCCCGAGGTCGCCGACGTGCTGGAACTGGCCGCCGAGGCCGAGCGGGCCAGCGACGGCTGGTTCAGCCGTCGCTATGCCGGCCGCCTCGACCCGACGGGCATCGTCAAGGGCTGGGCGGCCGAGCGGGCGGCGGGGGCGCTGATGGCGGCCGGCGCCGCCGGCGTCAGCGTCAACGGCGGCGGGGACGTCCAGATGGCCGGGATGCCGGGGCCCGGGCGCCCATGGCGCGTCGGCATCGCCGACCCGCTCCGGCCGGGCGGGCTGGCAGCGGTGATCTCCGCGGCGGGCGTCGACCGGCTGGCCGTCGCCACGTCGGGTACGGCGGAGCGGGGCGCCCATATCGTCGACCCGCGCACCGGGCGGTCCGCCGTGACGGACCTGGTGGCGGTGACCGTCGTGGGTCCCTCTCTGACCTGGGTGGACTGCTGGGCTACCGCGGCGTTCGCGATGGGGTCGCGGGCCGGGCTGACGTGGCTGGAGTCCCTGCCGGACGTGGAGGCGCTGCTCATCACCGCGGGTGACGAGGTGCGGTGCACGGACGGGTTGGCGGCGCGACTGGGCTGAGCGGCCGTGCGGGCGGCACGGCTGGGCCGGGCGGGCCGACCCGCGAGCCCGGGCCGGGCGGGCCGGTACCGCGTCGCCACGCGCCCGGCCTCCTCCCGGCCGTCGCGCGTGCGGGGACGGCGGAGGGCCGCCGGGCGACCGCCGGGGAGGGTGCGGGCCGGTGGCGGCGTGGCCCGCGCGGTGCCTCAGTGTCCGTTCTGGGCCAGCCGCAGCAGGTGGTCCGCCAGGGCCTGCCCGCCGCTCGGATCGCGGCTGATCAGCAGCAGTGTGTCGTCGCCGGCGATCGTCCCCAGGATGTCCTGCAGCTCGGCCTGGTCGATGGCCGAGGCCAGGAACTGGGCGGCCCCGGGCGGGGTCCGCAGCACCACCAGGTTGGCGGAGGCCTCGGCCGAGATCAGCAGCTCCTGCGACAGGCGGCGCATCCGCTCCTCCTTCGCCGACCCGCCCAGCGGCGCCCGCGGCGTGCGGAACCCCCCCTCGCTCGGCACCGCGTAGATGAGATCGCCGTCGGTGTTGCGGATCTTCACCGCGTTCAGCTCGTCCAGGTCCCGGGAGAGGGTCGCCTGTGTCACGCTCAGCCCGTCGTCGGCCAGCAGCTTGGCCAACTGGCTCTGACTGCGCACCGGCTGCCGGTTGAGGATGTCCACGATCCGGCGGTGGCGGGCGGTGCGGGTCTGCGGCACGGCGGGCCCGGAGGTCTGCTCGTGGTCCTGCGCCTGGCTCATCGTCGTCTCAATCTCCGGATCATCCGTCCCCGTCGGCCACGTCCAGGATGCCGGGCAGCGCCCCGAGGAAGGCGTCCACCGCGTCGTCGCCGAGATTCAGCGCCGGCATGAGCCGCACGACGTCGGGGGCGGGCGCGTTCACCAGGAAACCGGCCTCCTGGGCCGCCTGCTGCACCTGCTGCGCGTGCGGCCCGGTGAGCACGATACCCAGGAGCAGGCCGGCACCCCGCACACCATCGACCAGCGGGTGGCCGAGGCCCTCGATTCCCTCACGCAGCTTCTCGCCCCGCGCCTTGACGTTCTCCAGCAGGCTGTCGCCCGCGATGGTGTCGAGGACGGCGAGCCCGGCGGCGCAGGCGACGGGGTTCCCGCCGAAGGTGGTGCCGTGCTGGCCGGGCCGGAGCAGCTCGGCGGCCCGGCCGAAGGCGACGGTCGCGCCGAGCGGCAGTCCGCCGCCGAGCTGCTTGGCGAGGGTGACGACGTCGGGCAGCACACCCTCGTGGGCCTGGTACGCGAACCAGTGCCCGGTGCGGCCGACGCCGGTCTGCACCTCGTCGAGCACCAGCAGGGCGCCGGTGGCGGCGGTGATCGCACGGGCCGCCTTCAGATAGCCGGCCGGCGGGACCACGACGCCGTTCTCGCCCTGGATCGGCTCGATGACCACCAGGGCCGTCTCCTCCGTCACCGCCGCGGCCAGCGCCTGCGCGTCACCGTAGGGCACGTGGGTGACGTCGCCGGGCAGCGGCCGGAAGGGCTCCTGCTTCGCGGGCTGGCCGGTGAGCGCGAGGGCACCCATGGTGCGGCCGTGGAAACCGCCGGTGGTGGCGACCATGTGGGTCCGGCCGGTGAGCCGGCCGATCTTGAACGCGGCCTCGTTGGCCTCGGCGCCGGAGTTGCAGAAGAAGACCCGGCCCTCCCGGCCGAAGAGCTGGAGCAGCCGCTCGGCGAGGGCGACGGTGGGCTCGGCCAGGAACAGGTTGGAGATGTGGCCGAGGGAGCCGATCTGGCGGCTGACGGCCTCGACGACGGCCGGGTGGGCGTGCCCCAGGGCGTTGGTGGCGATGCCGCCGACGTAGTCGGCGTAGGCGCGGCCGTCGGCGTCCCACACCGTGGTGCCGGCGCCCCGCACCAGGGGCAGCCGCGGGGTGCCGTAGTTGTCCATGAGCGCGCCCTGCCACCGCTCGGTCAGTTCCCGGTTGCTCATGACTCCCCCTGTGTGGCCGGTACGGCGGCCGTGGTCTCGTCGGGCACGACCATCGTGCCGATGCCCTCATCGGTGAAGATCTCCAGCAGGATCGAGTGCTGGACACGGCCGTCGATGACGCGGGCGGTGCGCACGCCGTTGCGGACGGCGTGCAGGCACCCCTCCATCTTCGGGGCCATTCCGGAGCTCAGCTCCGGCAGCAGTTTCTCCAGCTGGGAGGCGGTGAGACGGCTGATCACCTCGTCGGAGCGGGGCCAGTCCTCGTAGAGGCCCTCGACATCGGTGAGGACCATCAGGGTCTCGGCTCCCAGGGCTGCTGCGAGGGCGGCCGCCGCGGTGTCGGCGTTGACGTTGTAGACGTGCCCGTCGTCCTGGGAGCGGGCGATCGAGGACACCACGGGGATCCTGCCGTCGGCCAGCAGGGCCTCGATCGCGCCCGTGTCGATCTCGGTGATCTCGCCGACCCGGCCGATGTCGACCGGCTCGCCGTCGATCTCCGGCCGGTGCTTGACAGCGGTGATGGTGTGCGCGTCCTCGCCGGTCAGCCCGACGGCCAGGGGGCCGTGCTGGTTGAGCAGCCCGACCAGCTCGCGCTGCACCTGCCCGGCCAGCACCATCCGCACGACGTCCATGGCGTCCTCGGTGGTGACCCGCAGCCCGGCCTTGAACTCGCTGACGATGCCGTGACGGTCGAGGGCGGCGCTGATCTGCGGGCCGCCGCCGTGCACGACGACCGGCTTGAGACCGGCATGGCGCAGGAAGACGACGTCCTGGGCGAAGGCGGCCTTCAGTTCCTCGTTCACCATGGCGTTGCCGCCGAACTTGATGACGACGGTCCTGCCGTGATGGCGGGTCAGCCAGGGCAGCGCCTCGATGAGGGTCTGGGCCTTGGGCAGTGCCGTGTGCTTGCGAGTGCTCATGAGGAGTAGGCGCTGTTCTCGTGGACGTAGTCGGCGGTGAGGTCGTTGGTCCAGATCGTCGCGGTCTCGGTGCCCGCGGCGAGGTCGGCGACGATGTGCACCTCGCGGTAGCGCATGTCGACCAGTTCCCGGTCCTCCCCGACGGAGCCGCTCTTGCAGACCCAGACGCCGTTGATGGCGACGTTGAGCCGGTCGGGCTCGAAGGCGGCCCCTGTGGTGCCGATCGCGGAGAGCACGCGGCCCCAGTTCGGGTCCTCGCCGTGGACCGCGCACTTGAGGAGGTTGTTGCGGGCGATGGAGCGGCCCACCTCGACGGCGTCGTCCTCGGTCGCGGCGTTGACCACCTCGACCTTGATGTCCTTGCTGGCGCCCTCGGCGTCGCCGATGAGCTGCCGGCCGAGGTCGTCGCAGACCCGCCGTACCGCCTCGGCGAACTCGGCCTGCCCGGGAGCGATGCCGGAGGCGCCGGAGGCGAGCAGCAGAACGGTGTCGTTGGTGGACATGCAGCCGTCGGAGTCGACCCGGTCGAAGGTCACCCTGGTGGCCGCGCGGAGGGCGTCGTCCAGCGCCTCGCCGCCCAGGTCGGCGTCGGTGGTGAGCACCACGAGCATGGTGGCCAGGCCCGGCGCGAGCATGCCGGCGCCCTTGGCCATGCCGCCGACGGTCCAGCCGTCCCCGCTCACGACGGACGTCTTGTGGACGGTGTCGGTGGTCTTGATGGCGATGGCGGCCTTCTCGCCACCGTGCTCGGACAGTTGGGCCGCGGCCGTCCCGACCCCCGCCAGGACCTTGTCCATGGGCAGCAGGACGCCGATGAGGCCGGTGGAGCACACGGCGATCTCGATGGCGCCCCGGCCGAGCACCTCGGCGGCCTTCTCGGCGGTGGCATGGGTGTCCTGGAAGCCCTGGGGGCCGGTGCAGGCGTTGGCGCCGCCGGAGTTGAGGACGACGGCCGAGACCTGGCCGCTCCTGACGACCTGCTCGGACCACAGGACCGGCGCGGCCTTCACGCGGTTGGAGGTGAAGACGGCCGCGGCGGCGCGGCGGGGCCCGTTGTTGACCACGAGGGCCAGGTCGGGGTTACCGTTCTCCTTGATCCCGGCGGCGATGCCCGACGCCGTGAATCCCTTCGCTGCCGTGACGCTCACTGCATCTCCTCGTTCTCCGCCCCGCCCGCGCGGTGCGCCGGTGGGGCTTGCGTCGTCGTCCGCGGCGCGGTCGCCGCAGGGGCCGGTCCGGCCGCCGCCGGGAGCCGCCCGCGGCTCACGGTGCGACTCCGACCGTGGACAGCCCCGTGGTCTCGTCGAGTCCCAGGGCGATGTTCATGCTCTGGACGGCACCGCCCGCGGTGCCCTTGGTCAGGTTGTCGATGGCGCTGATCGCGATGATGCGGTCCGCGGCGCCGTCGTACGCGACCTGCACCTGAACGGCGTTGGAACCGTGGACGGACGCCGTCGTCGGCCACTGGCCCTCGGGCAGCAGGTGGACGAACGGCTCGTCGGCGAAGGCCTTCTCGTAGGCGGCGCGGACGCTCTCCGACGTGGTGCCGGCGACGGCGGAGGCGGTGCAGGTCGCGAGGATCCCGCGCGGCATCGGGGCCAGGGTCGGGGTGAACGACACCGACACCCGCCGCCCCGCCGCTCCACTGAGGTTCTGGATCATCTCGGGAGTGTGCCGGTGACCGCCGCCGACGCCGTACGGCGTCATGGAGCCCATGACCTCGCTGCCCAGCAGGTGGGGCTTGGGAGCCTTGCCCGCACCGGACGTGCCGGAGGCGGCGACGATCACGGCCTCGGGCCGGGCGAGCCCCGCCGCGTACGCGGGGAACAGGGCGAGCGTCACGGCCGTCGGGTAGCAACCGGGCACCGCGATGCGCTTGGACCCCTCCAGCGCGGCGCGGGCACCCGGCAGTTCGGGAAGTCCGTAGGGCCAGGTCCCGGCGTGCGGGGAACCGTAGAACCTCTCCCAGTCGCCGGCGTCCCTGAGCCGGAAGTCGGCCCCCATGTCGACCACGAGGACGTCCGGCCCGAGTTGCTCGGCGACGGCGGCGGACTGACCATGGGGCAGCGCGAGGAAGACCACGTCGTGGCCGGCGAGCACCTCGGCGGTGGTCTCCCTCAGGACCCGGTCGGCCAGCGGCAGCAGGTGCGGCTGGAGCGCGCCCAGCTTCTGCCCGGCGCTGGAGTTGCCGGTCAGGGCGCCGATCTCGACCTCGGGGTGGGCCAGGAGCAGGCGCAGGGCCTCACCGCCCGCGTACCCGCTCGCCCCGGCCACCGCCACACGTACCGCCATGTCCACCCTCCTCTAGGTGGCATGACTATACGCATTACCGCACGTTTATGCAATGAGTTCACGCTCGGCCCGCCGGGGCGTTGTGACTGAGCGCTTCAGGTGGCGGGTGAGCGGCTGAGTTGGCGGGCCTGAGTCATTCAATTGGCGGGAGTGCCCCGGCGTCGACCCTTTTGATCAGGTCCTCGGCGTACTCGCCGAGGAGATGCCGGAGGGTCGCGTAGTGCGGACCCGGGTCCGGTCGGCCGACGAGCTGGTGCCAGGTGGTGGGGCGGCGTGCGGCCCATGCCCGCTGGATGTGCTGGGGTTGAGTCTGTTCGAGGGGCCGGGGAGCAAAGAGGTGCTCGCCGCCGGTGACGCGGGTCCAGATGAAGATGGAGGCGATCTGACGCTTCCTGTCGTCGAGGACGGGCTGTTTGCCGATGGGCCTGGGGAGGTGTGCGGTCACTTCCAGCCAGTCGCTTTGAGGGATGACCCAGTCCCGCAGGACGTCCCGCCGCCGTTGGTAGTCGGGCAGCCGGTCGATGTTCTCGCCCAGGTGCAGGCCGAGCTCGGTCACGGCGATGCGGAAGTCTGTGGGGGCGTCTTTGGCACCGATCCACAAGCGGTCGTCGTCGATACCTCGGGGGACTTTGTCCGCTGGGATGCCCAGGAGGAGGGCCGCTTCACGGGTGTCGCAGTAGGCGGCCCGGCGAACGAGTTGGATGGCCGCGCAACGGCGGACGAGTCGCTCATCGAGGGGGATGCGGGTCGGCCGGATGAAACGTTCGTGCCAGTCCTGTTCTAGGAAGGCCGGGACGTGGTGGGGTGCGAACCCTGGGCCGCGGGGGACGAACCGGTCGGCAGTGGCCGGAGTGGCATTGACCAGCGGTTTCAAGATCTCGCGGAGTTGCTGTGAGCAGGTGTTTTTGTGGCGGTCGTAGAAGCGGAACCAGGACATGCGGCTGTCGTGGGTGTCGAAGGAGACCTCGAACAGACTCATGATCCGCTGCCGGGAGTTCGCAGCGAACAACAGAGAGTCGGCAACGCCGATCAGCGCGCCGCAGACCACGGCATCCGCTGGTGCCGTGTTCATCAGGCTCACCCGGTAGTGCCTGTCGGCGGGAAACTTCTTGCTCGCCTGGAAGTACGCGTTCACGGAGTCCACGAGGTCGGCGTCGAGCAGGTAGCGGGACCGGGGCCATGAGGCGGCGATGAAGCCCATGACCATCCGCAGGTCGGTCAGGCTCTCGGTGGTGAGGGTTCCGGGCAGGGCGGGGTCGAGTTCGCCCAGGATGTCGCGCTGGAGGTCGAGGAGTTTCCGGCTGGGCCGGATCAGGGTCTCGGTGTGGTCGAGCCGGGTTCCGCAGGCTTTTCCCTGCGTTCCCCGTCCCGAGTCGGGACCGGGGAAGCGGCATTGGGCGGGGTGCAGGCGGCGGGCGCCAGGCCGGATCAGCAGCGGGCCGCCTGCGGCCCGATTGTCGGGGAGGCGACAGGTAGGGCATTGGTGTTTCAGGAAGCACTCGTGCTCAAGGCAGGCGAAGACGACCGCAAGGTGCCATTCCTTCTTCCAGGGACCGCCGTGGGCCTGTTGGATGATTGATCCGTCTCCGGCCAGGCATTTGGGGCAGTAGCGGGGGAAGCCGGTGAAGAGCCAGTGGTCGAGGCGGAGGTGTCCGGCGCCCCGGGGCTGTTGAAGGCTGAGGGCCAGGGGCGGGTAGTGGTCGCGAAGGTCGGTCAGTGTGAGTGCGGCCACTTCTTCATGGCTGAGCCGGGTCGAGGCGGCGAAGTCGGCGAGGGTGTCCGGGGCGGGGTTGATGAATAGCTGGTAGCTGAGGCGGACGAGGCGCTGGCTGGCCGCCGGCAGCAGGCCGGTGCGCCGGGCCACGTCAGATGGTGCGAGGTCGAGCCGGTGGGCGAGCCGCAACACGTAGCCGGGCAGGGACTCGCCCGGCAGCGGGTCAAGGCTTCGAGGCAGGGGACGCATCCTCAGCTCCCGGTCCCTGCGGCGGGGCCCTGGTCGTCGAGGACGGTGTTCCTCGGACGGCTCCGGGTGCTGCTCTTCTTCGACGCCTTCGGCTCAGGGATGTCAGGGATCTCTCCGGCGCCCGGGTCGCGGCCGCCGGCGGGGTTGAGGGTGATGGCGATGTCGTCCAGCAGCGACTCGGTGAGGCATTCGGCGCCGGAGTCGATGGCTTCCCGGCAGCCGTCCTCGACCAGCCGTTCCAGGAGGCCGACCACACCGCCGGTGCGGTCGAAGAAGTACTCGGGCATGCTGCCCGACGTGAGCATGCCCGGCTTGGCTTTGAACAGGCGAAGCTGGCCCTCGACGCCGGCGAGGTGGTCGGTCCAGGCCATGATCTGCGCGTCGGTGTCGTAGCGGAAGCGGTCGAGTTCGACCACGTCGAAGCGCCGCTCGGTCTGCGTCGCTTCCTCCCCATGTACGACCTTGTGCCGGGAGGGCGGGAAGGCGACTTGACCGCTGCGCGGATCATGGCGGCCTTCTCGCAGCAGGCCAGCGCCGTGGATGTTGACGCCTACCAGTACGAGGGTGACGTTCATGCTCATGAATGCCCGGATCAGATCGAGGGTGTCCTGGTCATCGGCGCGGTGCATGCGGAGCCTATTAATGTCGTCCAGCAGCAGGGCTTTCGTTCCGTGTTCACGCAGGGACAGTGCGACCTGACGGATCAGATCGGGCAGGTCCATGCGTGGATTCACCTCGGCGTCGTAGAAGTGCAGGATGGCCTTGCACAGGCTCTTGGGCTTCGCGGTCACCGGCGTCTGCACGTAGGCGACGGGAACGTGGAGGTCCCGGGTGCCGGGGACGGCCTGGGGGTTGAGGTAGCGGTTCAGAGCCAGCCAGTCCTCCTCGAACGTGGCCAGGCACTCGCAGGCCGTCTCGGTCTTCCCTTGATAACCGCCGCCAGTGATCATCAGGCCGGACAAGGTGGTCGGCTTCAGCTTGACCGCGTTGCTCTGGACGCGGCCCCGCAGCAGTTTGGTGACGGCCAGGCTCATCGGGGTCTGTAGCAGCGGCAGGTTGGCGTGGGTGACCGCGCGGTGCAGATCGTGTAGCGCCTTGTCCTTCGGGCTCAAGTGCCTCCACTCAGCCAGACTCAGCTGCGGTGCGGGCACGAAGGTGTTCCGGGTGGCCACCCAGTTCCGCCAGCGCGGGAGGGTGTCCCGGATCGGCGGCGGCCCGGGAAGAAAAAACGCAGACGGCCGGGGCGTACTCATGTCGGCTCCGGGCCCGGCTCGTCTGGCTGGTCGTCGTCCTGGTCGCCGGGCAGCAGAAAGAAATTACGCTCCCGCAGTGCCTCGCCGAGCAGGGGCGGCGGGGTCGGCGGCCTGGAGGAGAGCGCCGCCTGGCGGCGGCGCTGCCGGTCGGCGGTGACGGCCCGGCGGGTGGAGGCGGCCAGGCCGGCCAGCCGGGTTGGTTCGGGAAGGACCGTGACCGGGGCGGGTGGCCGGTCGGCTGCGGCCGACCGTGCCCGCGCCAGTTCGCGGGCCCGCTCGGCCTTCTCTGCCGCCGTCATCTGGGTCGGCCATTGGTTCACCGGAGTCCGCGCGGCCAGCAGCTTCAGCAGCACTGGCAGCAGTTCCCGGTCATCAAGCGGCTTGAGGCCGGCGCAGGCGGCCTGGGCGAGAAGTTCGCCCACCCGTGCGTCGGAGAACGCCGGAACGTCGCCGCCGGGCGGCAGGCCGTTCCAGTCCAGTGCACTCCAGCAGCCCGGCTGAGCAGGATCTTCGAAGAAGACCTGGCGGCAGTCGCGCGGATCGCGGTGGACCGCCCACTTGCCGGCGTGGCGTCCACTGCGTCCCGAGCGCCGGCCGCGATAGGGATCGAGCACCGGGTCGGTGCCGCCGTACCAAAGTCCGCCGATCTTCACCCCGCGCCGGGCGTCGATCTTCACGAAGTGGGCGGGCAACAGCTCGTAGTACAACTCCGGCTCGGGGATCTCCAGACTGATCCCGTCACGGACCGCCGCAGCAGCGAACAGCGTGTTCGGACTGTGCCGTCCACCCGGGTCCCACGCAGGCGCACTCTGGTCCAACCTGCGCATTTGCCACACCGAGACGATCCACGTGGCCAGAAGGTGCTCCATCTGCGACAGCGTCCAGACCGCATCCCCCTCCGGGTCAGCGCCGCGGTCGGCGACATCGACACCGCGGTAGCCGAGCAGCAACTCCAGCAGCAACGACTGGATTCCGGCGAAGGCGCGCTCGCAGGCGGCCTTGTCAGTCGGCCGCATGGCGCGGGTCGGCAGCAGATCAATCCCCAGCCGACGGGCGACGGCGACGACGTGATGGTTCTTGTAGACGCTGCCATGATCAGCGGTCACCGTCTCCGGCGCGAAGAACGGCAGCCCGGCCACCGGATGCCCGGCGAACTCTGCCACCAGCGCGGCCGGGACACCGGGGTAGGACCATTCCAGCTCCTCACCCCAGTCCGGGCGCATCGGCAGCGGCAGCAGCACATCCCGCAGCAGCATCGCCACCTCCACCGACGACTCCGACACCGGCGTGAGCCGGAAGGCGACCAGGGAATGCGAGTAGGCATCCAGAGCCAGAGTGAGGTGGACGGTGATCGGGGCGCCGAACACATCGTCGAGGACCTTCACCGGCAGCGGCGTCGTGTCCAGCGCGACCACCTGCCCCGGCCGGGTGACCACGACCTTCGCCTTGCCCGTCTCCACCGCTGCGGCCGAACGGACATAGCGCTGGCGGGCGCCCTGTGGCCCGAACCACTCCTTCCAGATCTTCGCGAGCGTCGTGTAGTGCGGGATCTTCTCCTCCGCCGCCGGGCCGAATTTCTCGCGCACGTACTGGTGGATCAGCCGCTCCTTGGTCTTCATGCTCACCCTGGAGCGGTGCTCGCACTCGGCGTGGACGGCCCGAATCGCCTCGGCGACCTGATCGGTGACCGTCCGCCGGCCCCGCAGCGGCGGCGTCCACCGCCCGTCCGCCAACCCCATCAGCCCGTGCTCGGCGTACTGGGCGGCCATCCGCTCCAGCGTGCGCTGGCTGATCCACTCCAGACCCAGCTGCTTGGCCTCCCGCCGGTCCAGCGTCTTCAGCTCGGCCGCCTTCGCCCGGCGCCGTTCGGTCAGCGTGGTGCACTCCGGGTCGTACTCGGGCCTCGGCTCTCCCGGCAAGGCCCAATAGCGGCTCCCGCTGCGGTAGCCGGTCTGCACCTCCAGCAGATGCGCGGACCGGATCTGAGCCCGCGTCAAATCATGGCCGTGCAGATCCTCAACCCGCTGCGGCTGCCGCTCCTCACTCATCACGACCTCCCCACCGGATAGACCCACGCGGCATCACCCAACGGCTGGGCAAGATCCACGGCCAGCCGCCGGTGCCAGAGCAGATGGAGGGCGTGTGCGCGGGCGGCCGCCGGCAGCGACGTCGCCTCAGCCAACTCGCCGAACCGGCGAGGACGCCCGGCGACGAGATCCAGCAGTTCACCGTGCAGCCCGAGCCGGTCAGCCATCGGCCGCCGCCGGGCCGACAGCGCGTCCAGCCCGGCGGCCACGTGACGGCGCCAGCCGGTCACCACCAGGTAGTGCCATCCCGCCGCTGCAGCCGCCCGCTCGGCCGCGGCGAACTTCACCAGATCCTTGTCCTTGATCAGATGGCCGGGCCGGACGTCGATCAGCACCGCCGTCCCAGGCAGCAGGACGAGGAAATCCGGCGTGTGGTCCTCGGCGCCGTCGACCGTGGTGAACCTCAGCCTGAACGGCTGGGACAGCACCTCCTCGACGCCGTCCAGAAAGTCCAAGGCAAGCAGCAGACGGCGCTCGGCAAGGCTCTCGAAGCCGTGCATCCGGCCCGTGGTCACCATGTATGCCAGTCCCGGACGATGGCGCTGCCGAGCCCGCCACGTGAACCCGCGTACCGGCACCGAGGCCAGCGCAGGGAAGGCGGCCAAATCCTGGACCGGACAGACCACCTCTGCCCGGGACGCTCTCCACGCCGTCGTCCACCGACGCGTCCACCCCGGCCCCGACCCCAGACACGCGCCCGCTTCCGGGTCGAGGACGTATGGTGCGACGAGATCATCCAAGGTGCAGCTGTGCGACCACACCGGCCCCGACTCGACGGCAGGTGCAGGTGCGCAGACCGAAGCCTCCATGCATCCAGCACAGCCTGCCCGAGCTGCTTCTCGTGCTGCTTCCCAGGAAGCCCCGCAGGTGAGAAGCAGAGTCGAGTACCCTGCCCGCCAACTGGAGGACTCCGCCCCTCCAACTCGCCGCTTCTCCGTCGTCTGAGACGGGTTGCGTCCCTTGCAGCAGAAGGACGCCACCGACGGTGAGCACGATGAGGGTTCCCGTCAGCCAGCGTCAGGACACCAGAGGACAAGCGGCTGGTGCGTACGCTCGTCGGAGACGCGACCGTGAGGGCGCCTTCGCTCGGCCCGACACTTCCGACTGCGTCGGCTCTCCCGACGGTCGCTGAGGTGGTCTCCGTTGGTCAGTCTGCTGTCGGGCTCTGCGGAACCTCCGCTCGCGTGAACCCGTTGCTCCGTTCCACTTTCGCCACATGCAGTGTGTAGCTCTGGTACCACTCGGCTCGCCCGCGCTGTTGCGCCGCGCGGTGCTCCACATTGGTCCGCCACTGAGTGAGGGCGTCGGCGTCGCGGAAGTAGCTGACGGTGATGCCCAGCCCGCCAGGAGTCTGCGCGTGGTCCATCCCCAGGTACCCGGATATGTCCTTCACCAGGTCTTCCATACGTGCGTTGGTCTCGCTGTAGCCGCTCTGGTCCTGGGTGCGCACCGTAGTGAAGACAGCCGCGTAGTACGGGGGTTCATACGCCTCGACGGGCATGGCAGGCACTTCCGAGTGATCGCTCATGGCACCACCGTGAGGCGGGATGCGCCGCCGCGCGGACACCTCTATTTCGATCTTCATCCGCGGGTCGGAGAGACCGCACATGAGCATCGTGGCGGCCGGCTGAACGTCGCCGAAGTAGCGGCGCAGGACCGGCCAGCAGGGTTCGAAGTCTTCGCGGTCGGGCAGCAGGTAGCGCACGCGCACCACGTCGGCGAAGGCGCACCCCGCCTCGGCCAGTGCGGCCTCGATGTTGCGCAGGCACTGCTCGGCCTGCTCCACCACCTCGTCGGAGATCGTCATGGTGGCATAGTCGAACCCGGTCGTCCCGGACACATGCACCCAGTCGCCGTCGACCACAGCACGGGCATAGCCGATCTGCTCCTCAAAGGCCGAGCCGCTGAGGACCGCGCGTCGCTCTGTCATGCGCCGAACGCTAAATGACCAGCACTGATACGTCTAATACGGCTGCATGCATGACCTGATATCTCTAGGCGTATGGAGCGCCCCCAACTTTCCCTGCCGCAGCTGCACGCCTTCGTCGTGCTCGCAGAGGAACTTCACTTCGGCCACGCTGCCGCCCGCCTGGGCATCGCCCAGCCGCCGCTGAGCCAGCAGATCCGCCGCCTGGAGGACAAGGTCGGCCACGCGTTGTTCACCCGCACCTCAGGACGTGTCGCCCTGACCCCAGCCGGCAGCGAACTGCTGCCCGTCGCCCGGCGGGCGCTCAGCGATCTCGCGGACGGCCTGGCCGCAGCCCGGGCCGTCGGCAGTGGCCGGGCCGGCCGCCTGCGGATCGGCTTCGCCGCCTCCCTCGCCCTGACGATCCTGCCCGGCCTGCTGCGCACCTTCCGTCACGAGTTTCCCGGCGTGCTCCTGGACATCCGCGAGATGACCACCGCTCCGCAGATCGCCGCCCTGCATGACACGACCATCGACATCGGTCTACTGCGCGAACCTCCCAACGACGAGACAGAGCTCGGCTTCAGGACGGTACTCAGCGAGCCTTTCGTGGCCGTGCTGCCCTCCACCCACCCTCTGGCCGCCCAACGGACCGTACAGCTTGCACAGTTGGCGGACTCGCCCTTCGTGCTGCTGCCCCGCACGGTCGGCCCCACACTGCACGACCAGATCATCGGCCTGTGCATCACAGCAGGGTTCACACCGCAGGTAGTCCAGCACGCGGTGGAGTGGCAAACCGTGTGCGCCCTCGTGGAAACCGGACTGGGCGTCTCCCTGGCCCCGGCGAGCATCCGACGCATCCGCCTCAAAGGCGTCGCCTTCCGCAGGATCGAACCCAACACCGCCCGCACACGAGTTGCCGTCGCCTGGCGCGAGAACGACCATAATCCCCTGGTCACACACCTGCTGGCGACCATCAGCCAAGATCCGCCGGACAAGCCCTAGCGACGCCCGCCAACTCAGCCGCTCACCCGCCACCTGAAGCGCTCAGTCACAGCGTGCCGCGGGGACGGGCTCCCGACCGTGCCCGGCTGCCCGGTCAGTGGGCCGCGTCCGCCAGGGCCACGTCGTCCGCGCTGAGGGTGGCCACCACGCCGGCCGAGGTGACGCGGAGCGAGGTCACGGTGAGGAGCGCGGAGCGCTGGAGGGCGGTCTGCCGATCGGACTGCTCCTTCAGCGCCTCCTCGATGCGGCGGGTGAGGGCGTCGGGGGCGGGGAGCCCCAGGACGCGGGCGTCCTGCAGTTGGTAGGTGACCCGGCCGTCCCGCAGCGCCGGACGCAGCGTGACGGTGGCCAGGCCGCCCCGCGCCGTGACGACGAGGGTGCCGGACGCGGGATCGGGCGTCACGCCGGTGACCGGCAGTCCTGACGAGGTCTGCCGCAGGGCCTCGGCCACGGCGTCCGGCGGGACGGTGATCGCGCCGCGCACGTGATCGGCGCGCGGCGTGCCCCCGAGGTCCACGCCGGTGAGCCTCAGGTCCACGGACGCGCCGGCCAGCCGCCCCAGGCGGGCCTGGTCCCCCGTCACGGTGATCCCGTCGAACCTGCTCCGGGCGAGGCCCGCCAGCGCGAGGCCGTCCACCTCCACGTGCGTGTCGCCCAGCCGGTTCCGCAGCCGGTCGGCGACGCGGTCGGCGACCAGGCCGCGCGCGACGGCCTCGGCGGCACCGGTGAGCAGCAGCGCCAGGACCGCGGCGAGTACGAGCCATGTCGCCCGGCGGCGCGGCCGGCGCGCACGATCGGCGCCGGCCGGTCTGTCCGCGGGCCGGGGGGACGGCCGCGCGGTGCGGCCGGAGGGGGCCGTCACCGGGGCTCCGCGGGGGACGGCGCGGCCTGCCGCTCCGGGGTGGGCACGGTGGTCCGGCCCTCCGGTTCGAGGCGGGGCAGCAGCCGGTCCAGCCGGCGCGGCATCCACCAGTTGGCCTGCCCGAGCAGGTTCATCGCCGCCGGGACCAGCAGCAGCCGTACGACGGTGGCGTCGAGGACGACACTGACGCCGAGGCCGAGGGCCAGCATCTTGATGACGACGTTGGTCGACAGCAGGAAGGCCAGGAAGACACTCGTCATGATCAGGGCGGCGCAGCTGATGACCCGGGCGGTGCCGGCCAGGCCGACGGCCACGCTGCGATGGTTGTCGCGGGTCTCCAGCCATGTCTCCCGCACCCGGGACAGCAGGAAGATCTCGTAGTCCATGGAGAGGCCGAAGACGATGGCGAACATCATCATCGGGACGTACGACTCCACCGGCACGGCCTCGCCGATGCCGAGCAGGGACGCCCCCCAGCCCCACTGGAAGACGGCCACGACCACACCGAAGGACGCGGTGATCGACAGCAGGTTCAGCACGGCGGCCTTCAGGGCGATCACCGGGCTGCGGAACACGACGAGCAGCAGGACGAACGCCGCGACGACGACGATGCCGACCACCTGGGGAAGCCGGTCGGACAGGATGTCGCGGAAGTCCTGCTGGGCGGCGGTCGTGCCGGTCAGGTAGCCGGTGGCGCCGCTGGGGGACAGGGTGTCCGGCAGGACGTCGTCCTGCAGCCGGTGGACGAGGCCGGTGGTCGCCTCGTCCTGGGGGCCGGTGTCGGGGGTGATGGTGGAGACCAGCAGGGCGCCGTCCGGGGTGGCGGTGGGCGGGGTGGCGGAGGCGACACCGGGGGTGCCGGTGAGGGCGTCGTACAGGTGGCGGGCGAGATCGGCGCGCTGGTGGGCGCTGGTGGGCCGGTCCTTGTCGAGCGTGACGACGAGGGTGAGCGGGCCGTTGGCACCGGGACCGAAGGCGTCCGTGGTCAGGTCGTAGGCCCGGCGCTCGGTGTAGGAGGTGGGAGAGGCGCCGCCGTCGACGTGGCCGAGCCGCAGGGAGGCCGCGGGCGCGCCGAGGACACCGAGGACGAGCAGGCCGAGGATCAGGAAGGTCCACGGGCGGCGGCGGACGGTTGCGGCCCACCGGTGCCATACGTCTCCGTCGTCGTCGGGTTCGTCCACCGGGGTGCGCACGTGCCAGCGGTCGATCCGGCGTCCGGCCAGTCCCAGCAGGGCGGGGGTGAGGGTGAGGGCGGCCAGCGCGCCGACGATGACGGTGGTGCCGGCGGCGAGCCCGAGCATGCCGATGAAGTCCACCCCGGAGGCGAAGAGCCCCGCGAGCGCGGCGGTCACGGTCAGCGCTGCCACGAGCACGGCGCGCCCGCTGGTGGACACGGTTCGCCCGGCCGCCTCGGCGGGGGTGGGCGCGGTGTGCAGGAGCTTGCGGTGGCGGGTGACGAGGAACAGCGAGTAGTCGAGGCCGACACCCAGCCCCATCATCGTGGCCAGTGTCGGGGAGGCCACGGCGAAGGAGAGCTGCGCTGCGAGGAGCCCGAGCGCGCTGAGCCCCGCAAGCAGCCCGACGACCGCGGTGAGCAGGGGGAATCCGGCCGCGGCGACACTGCCGAAGCCCAGCAGCAGCACGAGCACCGCGGTGCCGATCCCGATGGCCTCCGACGCGTGCTCGGCCGCGGCGGGGCGGGCGAGCTGCCCGAGCGACCCCCCGTACTCGACCGTGACGTCGGCGGCGCGCAGGTCGCTCACGGCCTCGTCGACACGGTCGAGGTAGGACTTCTCGAACGTGGCGGGACTGCGGTCGAAGCGGACGGTGAAGTAGCCCGTGCGGCGGTCGCCGGCGACCGCGCCGGGCGAGTCGAACGGCCCGGCGGCGGAGACGACGTCGGGCAGTCCGGCGAGGCGTTCGCGGGTGGCGGTCAGCTCGTCCCTGTGCGCGGTGAGCGCACCGTCGTCCGACCTGACGACGATCCGCGCGGCTACGCCCCGGGCGCCCTCGGCCGCGTGCGCGTCCAGCAGGTCGGCGCCGGTCTGCGACGGGGTGCCGGACAGGTTGAAGTCGTCGGCGTAGTCACCACCCCACGCGCGATCGGCGGCCACGGCGGACAGCAGCACCAGCAGCCACACGCAGATCACCCGCCACGGGTGGCGGGCGCAGCCCACCCCCACGGCGTGGAGGAGACCACGCCCCGGCGGGCCCGAGTCCTTCGTACGGGTCGCGCTGGTGCGGTCGGTGAGTCCCATGGATTCCTTCCCGGGGGCGTCGGACGGCGGGGGCCCGGGGCCCGCGGCCGAGGACGGCGGGCCGCCGGCCCGTGTCCCGCGACCGGTCGAGCCCGGCCCGGGGGCACGAGGTGGCGCCGCGTGCTCCGGGGACTGCGAGCGTCCCGCGTTACGGGGCCGATCATGGCCGCCGGAGGCAAGGGGAACGTTGGCACAGTGTTAGGGAACGATGAGGGCTGCCCCCCGGACCCCCGGCAGGCCCGCGGGCACGGACGCGTTGACTAGCATCGCGGCAGGCACGCGGGCCGCGCGGGCCGCGAACACGAGGGTGGAGGGAGGCGGGCATGGGCTCCACCAAGGGACTGGTGCTGATCGTCGAGGACGACCGGAACATCGCCTCGGTCCAGGAGCTCTACCTGGCCCGGGACGGCTTCTCCACCCAGGTCGAGACCGACGGCCTGCGGGGCCTGGACGCCGTCGAGCGGCTGCGCCCGGTGGCGGTCGTCCTGGACGTGGCACTGCCCGGCCTGGACGGCGTGACCTTCTGCCGCCGCCTCAGGGAGCGCCAGGACTGGACCCCGGTCCTGATGGTCACGGCCCGGGCCGACGAGCCGGACCGCATCCTCGGCCTGGAACTGGGCGCCGACGACTACGTCACCAAGCCGTTCTCACCGGGCGAGCTGGTGGCCAGGGTCAACACCGTGCTGCGCCGCACCCAGGGCCCACCCGGCGGCCGGCCCCACGTCATGGGCACCCTGCGGGTGGATCCGGCCCGCCGGACGGTGCACCGGGACGGCGAGGAGGTCGAGCTGACCGCGACGGAGTTCAATCTGCTCGCCCATCTGCTCGACCACCGGGGCCGTGTCTTCACCCGGCGGCAGCTCCTCGCCCACGTGTGGGGCGAGGAGGCCTACCGCGACCCACGCGTGGTGGACGTGTACGTGTCCCAGCTGCGGAGCAAGCTCGGCGAAGCGAGCCCCATCCGCACCGTGCGGGGAGTGGGCTACGGCGCGACGGACCGTCCGGCGTGACGCCCGCCCAGGCCCCGGGCGCCCGGCGCCGCCGTCCCGGGCTCGCCGGAGAGCTGGTCCTCCTGGCCGCGACGGTGACCACCGTCACGGTGCTGCTCACCGGCCTGGTGGCCTGGCACACCCTGCTTGGTGCCGCCGAGGCCCAGGAACGCGACCAGCTCGCCCGGCAGGCCAAGGTCCTCGGCCGGGTTCCCGCGCTGTCGGCTCTGCTGTACGAGGGAGAGCAGCGGATCGCCGGCGCGAACGGCGTCCGGATCGCCGTCCTCGACCGGTCCGGCGTGCTCAGTGGACCGGCCGCCCCGGTGCTGAGCACCGCCCAGCGGGACGTACTGCTGTCCGGCAAGCCCCTGTCGTCGAGCGGGGACCTGCACGGCAGCGACGTCCTCGTCGAGGGCAGCCCGGCCCGCGACGGCGGGGCGGTCGTCCTCACCCGGCCGCTCACGGACGTGGACGCGGCAGCCACCCGCATGCGCCGCGACCTGCTGCTTCCGCTCGGGGCCGGCCTGGTCGGCGCGGTGGTCGCGGGCACGGCCCTGGCCCGCCGGCTCGCCCGACCGCTCACCCGCGCCGCGGAGACGGCGTCGGAGCTGGCCGCCGGCCGGCGCGGCGTGGCCGACGCGGACCCGGCCGCGTCCCGGGGCCCGGCGGAGGCGGTGCGCCTGAGGCAGGCCCTGAACGTGCTCGATGCGGCACTGGAGCGCGGGGAGCGGCAGCAGCGGGACTTCCTGCTGTCGATCTCCCACGAGATCCGCACCCCGCTCACCAGCGTGCTCGGTTATGCGGAGGCCCTGGCCGACGACGCGGTGCCGGCCCATCGGCTGCCCGAGGTGGGCCGCATCCTGCAGACCGAGGCGCGGCGCCTCGACCGCTTCCTCGGCGACCTCCTCGACCTCGCACGCCTGGAGGCCGACGACTTCCGGCTCGACCTGGCCGCCGTGGATCTCGATCTGCTCGTGCGGGAGGCGGCCGCCACCTGGGGCGAGCGGTGCGCCCGGCACCACGTCGAGTTCCGGCTGGAGCACCCGGGGCGGGCGGTGGTGGTGCGCACCGACGGCTTCCGCGTCCGCCAGCTCGCGGACTGCCTGCTCGCCAACGCCCTGCGCCTCACGCCGCGGGGCAGCCCCGTGGTCCTGGCCCTGCGGGCCGGGGACGACGCGGTGGAGGTGGAGGTGCGGGACAGCGGCCCGGGGCTGACCGACGACGACGTGGCGGTGGCCTTCGAGCGGGGGGTGCTGCACGAGCGCTACCGGGACCTGCGGCCGGTGGGCACCGGACTGGGCCTGGCCATCGCCCACCGCCTGGCGGTCCGCCTGGGCGGGTCCCTGACGGCCGGAGCCGAGGGCCCCGAGGGAGGCGCGGTGTTCACCCTGCGCCTGCCGACGCACGGCACCGGCACGGTGGACCGGAACGCGGCCCACGTGCCGGCCGGGCAGGCGGCCGGCGCCCCGGACGGGCACGACGAGGTAGGGACCCTGCCCGGCGCAGCGCCGAGCCCGGACACGTGGGCATGAGGGAGCACGGGCGACGTCCGTACCTCCGCGCCGGCCCACCGCCGCGCTCAGCCCGCTGATCACCGGGGCGGTCGCCGGGCGGCCCCGCGGCACCGGACGGGGAGGGCGGGCGTTGACCTGGAGCGCGCTCCAACGCCTACGGTCCTGTCCTGCCCGGTGCGCCGGCGCCCTCAGGACGGGGCAGGTGGGTTGCGGCCGGCGGCCGGCTCCCTGCGCGGCTGCGCCGCGCCGCAGCGGCGGACCGTGTCCCGGCCGTCGTGCGCGGCGAGGCCGCCACGCGCCGTGAGCGGCGCAGCACCGGGCGGCGCGCAGGGAACGACACCATCGAAGTGCCCCCGGCCGGACGGCGCGGGGCGCTCCGCCGACAAAGGGCCGCCGCGGGTGCGGCGGCCGGGAACGGACGAGGACTCATGAGCGAGAACACCACCGGCTCCACCCGTGAGGAGCGGTTCGCGCACGGGATGGAGGTGCTGCGGTCCGTCGACGGCTCGGCCGGGCAGCGGGTCATCGACTCGCTGGCCGACGTCAGCCCCGAGCTGGGGCACCAGATCGTCGCCTGGGGCTTCGGCGAGATGTACGCGCGGCCCGCGCTCGCACCTCGCGACCGCCAGCTGGTGACGCTGGGCATGCTCACCGCGCTCGGCGGTTGCGAGGCGCAGCTGGAGGTGCACGTGGGCGCCGCCCTCAACGTGGGCCTGACGCCCGAGCAGATCGTCGAGGCGCTGCTGCACTCGTCCGGGTACTGCGGCTTTCCCCGCGCGCTCAACGCCACGTTCGTGGCGAGGAAGGTCTTCTCCGAACGCGGGCTGCTGCCGCTCGGGCAGCAGCCGGCGCCGGAGTCCCCGGCCACCCCGGCCTGACCGGCCGGCCCATCGAACGGCAGGACGGGCCGGGACGGGCCAGGACGGGGAGGAGAGCGGCACGTCCGCGGGGCATGCCGGCGCACGGTGTGGCGGGTGCGGGGTCCCACGAAGGACCTGGTCCTGACGACCGGCCACGAGCGGGAGGAGGAACCGGCGTCCGCCCGGCCGCGCGCTGCAGCGGGCGGGGAGGGTGAGGCGCGGCGCGGGTGAGGGTGCCGGGGGCGCCCTCCGCGGGGACGCGGACGAAGGCCCCGCTACACGGGTGAGGGCTGGACGTGAGCGCCGCCGAGGTGCAGGTGCCAGCGGCCCGCCCAGCCCGCCAGGGTGGTCGTCGACAGCGGGCCGACGTCGATGCTCCAGTACGCCGCGGGCGGCGCCTTCAGCGCGTACACGAGCGCCGCGCGGATCACGGCCGGCTCGGCCACGGCGACGATCCGGCCGCCGTCCTGCCCGGGCCGGGTGTCGAGCCAGCCGCCGACCCGGCCGATGAAGGTCAGCAGTGACTCGCCGCCGTGCAGGGTGGAGCGCGGATCGGCCAGCCAGGCGTCCACCAGGCGCGGCTCCCGGGCCATCGCCTCGCCCAGGGTCAGCCCGCGCCATCGGCCCATGTCGCAGTCGCGCAGGGCGAGCTGCATCAGCGGCTGGTACCCGAGCGCGTCACCGGTGGACCGGCTGCGCGGGGTGGGCGAGCAGTAGCGCAGGTCGGCGGCGGCGAGGGACAGCAGGTCGCCGGCCGCGTGCTGCACGGCTTCCCAGCCCGCCAGGTCCAGCGGGCGGTCGTCCTCGAAGCGCTCGGCCAGCAGCGAGGAGCTGCGCGCGGCGGCGACGAATGTGACCCGAAGTGGCATGCGGTGATGGTGTGCCGCCTCGGTGCACAGGTCAAGGGGTGCCACCCAGCGGCTACCCGGGGTACACGCTCCCTCACCCGAAGGTGTGCAGCAGCCCCCCTCCGCGCGGTCCGGCGCCCGGAAGCCGTTCTCGTGGACGCCAGGTCGAGCGAGCCGGCGATGGCCCGGTCCTGCTTCTCGCGCGGCCGCCCGATCGCCCGGTAGGCGTCGGTGGGCAGCCGGCCGTGCACGCGGCCCGTGTCGAGGCGGCCGGGCTCGGTGGAGATCCCGTAGCCGTCGGCGAGGCGCGGGGTGCCGGTCGTGGCGCGGTCCCGGCAGGCGGCGGGGACGGCGTCGACCGATGAGGGGTGCCCTGCGGACGGGGAGGCCTGCGGGCAGGGGGCGCGCGGGGCGGCGGGCGGCGGGACGCCGTCGGACCGCGGGTCCGACGGGGCGTGCCACGTGCCGGGGCATCGGGGTCCCGGCGCCCCCGACCTCGCCCTGACATCACGTCAGCACCTCCGTGAACGCGGTGCGCAGGCGTCGTACGCCCTCGGCGAGCTCCTTCGTGCCCGCGACCGCGGCGAAGCTCAACCGCAGGTGGGCGGCCGGGGGTTCGGCGCTGAAGTAGGGGCGGCCGGGGGCGAGCGCGACACCGGCGCGCAGGGCGGCGGCGGCCACCGCGAACTCGTCGGTGCCGTCCGGCAGACGGAGCCACAGGCTGTAGCCGCCGGACGGGACGTGCGGCACGGCGGCCTCGGGCAGTTGCCGGCGCAGCGCCGCCGTCACCACGTCCCGACGGGTCCTCAGCTCGGCCGATACGGCGCGGAGATGGCGTGGCCAGGCCGGCGAGCCGACGAGTTCCAGCGCCGCCTCCTGCAACGGCCGGGGCACGAAGAAGGAGTCCACCACCTGGATGGCGCGCAGCCGCTCCAGTACCGGACCGCGAGCGGCCAGCGCGGCGACCCGGAAACTCGGCGAGGTGGCCTTGGTGAGGGAGCCGACGTGGACGACGACGCCGTCCGGGTCGTCGGCGGCCAGGGGGCGGGGCAGCGGGCCCGCGTCCTCGTGGACCAGCCGCCGCACGAAGTCGTCCTCGACGACGAAAGCACCCGCCTCCCGGGCGATCCGCAGCACCTCGCCTCGCCGTGCGGGGGCGAGGACGGCACCGGTCGGGTTCTGGAACAGCGGCTGGCAGACGAACACCCGGGCCCCGGTGGCGGCGAAGGCGTCCGCGAGCAGGTCCGGCCGGACGCCGTCCGGGTCCACCGGGACCGGTACCGGACGCAGTCCGGCGGCGCGGGCGATCGCCAGCATGCCAGGGTAGGTGGGCGACTCGACGAGGACGGGTGCGCCGGGCGGTGCCAGGGCGTGCAGCGCGGTGGTCAGCGCGGCCTGGCCGCCCGCCGCGACCAGCACCTCGGCGGCGGTGATCGAACCGCCGATACCGCGTGCGAACCACTCCCGCAGCTCCGGGAGCCCTTCCAGCGGCGGCCGGCCCCAGGCTCCGGGACGGCGGCCGGCGCGGGACAGGGCGGCGGCCATCGCCCGCTCGGGTTGGAGACCGGGGTGCAGATAGCCGCCGTTGAACTCGATGACGCCGGGTGGCGGTGCGGCGAGGGAGACCGTGACGCCGGACGCGTCCACGGTGCGGGGGACCGGGTCGGCGGCGCCGTCGGCGCTGAGCACGACCTCCTGCCACGAGGTGTCGCCGGCCGGCTCGGTGGCGCGGCGGGGGTGGGCCCGGAAGGCGCCGGCGCCGGGCCGGGTGACGACCAGGCCCTCGGCGGCCAGCTGGGCCAGGGCCCGGGAGACGGTCACCGGACTGACCCGGTACCGCTCGACCAGGGCCCTGCTGGACGGCAGCTTTCCTCCGGGAGAGTAGCGATCGAGCTCCTCCCGCAGGTGAGTTGCCAGCTCACTCACACTGCTACGCTCATACATGAGAACTCAGAGTAGCGCTACTGCCCCGGCTGCGATAGCGGTCGACACCCCGGCGCCCCGGCCCTCCACTGGTCCGGCCCAGGCCGCGCTGGGCGTGACGGCCTTCTCCCTCACCTTCCCGGCCACCGCCTGGGCCCTGGAGGGTTTCGGCCCGTGGGCCCTGGTGGCGCTGCGCAGTGCCCTCGCGGCGCTGCTCGCCGGCTGCTGCCTGCTGGCCCTGCGCGTGCCGGTACCGGCACGCGCCCACCGGCCGGGGCTCGCGGTGGTGGCCGCGGGCGTCGTCGTCGGCTTCCCCTTGCTGACCACCCTTGCGCTGCGGACGTCCAGCACGGCGCACGCCGCCGTGGTGGTCGGTCTGCTGCCGCTGACCACCGCGCTGTGCTCGGCCCTGCGGTGCGGCTCCCGCCCCTCGCGCACCTTCTGGCTGGCAGCCCTCGCGGGCGCGGCGGCGGTGGTGGCGTTCACCGTGCAGCAGAGCGGGGGTGCTCTGACGGCCGCCGACGGCTTCCTGTTCGCCGCACTGCTGGTCTGCGCGGCCGGCTACACCGAGGGCGGCCGGCTGGCGCGGATGATGCCGGGCTGGCAGGTGATCGGCTGGGCACTGGTGTTCTGCCTGCCCCTGGCGGTGCCCGCCGCCGCACTGGCCCTGGCCCTCCGGCCGGCGCAGCCGACCGTGCACGGCATCGTGGGGCTGCTGTGGCTCGCGGCGGGCTCGCAGTTCCTGGGCCTGGTCGTCTGGTACCGGGGCATGGCGCTCGTCGGCGTCCCCAGGGCCAGCCAGTTGCAGTTGGCCCAGCCCCTCCTCACACTGGTGTGGTCGGTGCTGCTGCTGGGCGAGCACCTGACGGTGGCCGCCCCGCTGACGGCGGCAGCGGTGCTGGTGTGCATCGCCGTCACGCAGCGGACCCGCGGCTGAGCGGGCCACTTCCCACCAGCGCCCGCCGCCGTAGACTCAAGGCCACGGACCGCTGCTCCCGGAGATCGGTGAGGAGGCCGCACAGATGCGCGCAACCGTGGGCGACCAGCTTGTCCAGCACGGCAGGGTGGTCGGTCAGCACGACAAGGTCGGCGAGATCGTCGAAGTCCTGGGCCAGAAGGGCAATCCCCCGTACCGCGTCCGCTTCGAGGACGGGCACGAGGGGCTGTGCTCTCCGGGTCCCGACACCGAGATCCGTCACCGGGGCGAGCACGCGCCCCAGTCCTCGTAGGTCAGCGCGGGGGCGCGGCCGGCAGCCGGTAGTGGTCGGCCGTCACCCGCGCCATGGCTCCGGCCGGGTCGGCGGCCACCTCCCGCGCGGCGAAGAACACATGCCCGCGTGCCTGTGGGTGGTTCCGGGCGAGGGTCAGGTGCCGGGACAGTTCGGCCGGGTCGCTCCAGGCCGCGGGCTGCGCGGGGTCCCCCGCCTTGTACAGCGCCTCCCCGAGGTACAGCCGCGTCCTGCTGTCCCGGGCCACCTCTGCCCACCAGGGCAGCAGCTTCGCGTAGTCGGCGGCGGCGAAGCCGATGTTCCAGTACAGCTGCGGCACGATGTAGTCGATCCAGCCCTCGCGCACCCAGGTACGGGTGTCCGCGTAGAGGTCGTCGTACGTCTGCACCCCGGCCCGCGTGTCGGAGCCGCGCGGGTCTGAGGCGAGGTTGCGCCACACTCCGAAGGGGCTGATGCCGAACCGGGTGCCGGGCCGGACCTCCTCGATCCGGGCGGCCGTCTCGCGCACCAGCCGGTCGATGTTGTCGCGCCGCCAGGCGGCCCGGCTCGGGAATGCGCCGCCGTGACGGTCGTAGGCGGCGTCGTCGTCGAAGGTCTGCCCGGCGACCGGATACGGGTAGAAGTAGTCGTCGAAGTGGACGGCGTCGACGGGGTACTGCCGCACGGCGTCGAGGACCGCGTCCTGGACGAAGGAGCGGACCTCCGGCAGGCCCGGGTCGTAGTAGAGCCTGCCGCCGTAGGTCACCACCCAGTCGGGGTTCCGGCGTGCGGGGTGGGCGGCGACGAGCCGGCTCGGATCGGAGTGGCCGGCGATGCGGTACGGGTTGAACCAGGCGTGCAGCTCCAGCCCTCGGGCGTGCGCCTCCGTCACGGCCGTGCCCAGCGGGTCCCAGCCGGGGTCCTGTCCCTGCGTTCCGGTGAGGCAGGCCGACCAGGGCTCGCAGGGCGACGGCCACAGCGCGTCGGCGGTGGGCCGCACCTGGAGGAACACGGCGTTGAGCCGGCGCCGGACCGCCGTGTCGAGGTGGGCGATCAGCTCCCGGCGCTGCGCGTCGGCCGTCAGCCCCGGTCGGGAGGGCCAGTCGCGGTTGGCGACGGTCGCGATCCACATGCCGCGCATCTCGCCCGGCTCCTGCGCGCGGCGGCGTTCGTCGCCGGGGGCCGACGGCCCCATCGCCAGGGTCGACAGCGCCGCCAGCGCGAACGCCCGCCGTGTCATCCGCCCCATGCACGCCCCGATCCGGCCCGGATCCGCTTCCGTCACGGATCGTTCGGGGCCAGAATGCCCCACCCGGACGATCGATCATCGATACCTCGGAGTAACGTGCACGATCGGAGCAGGCACCGGACAACGGCGGACCTGCCACAGCCGAGAAGCGGCTGCGCCTGACGCAGGACAGCCGCGCATCAGCCGTAGATCAGCAGCGAAAGGGACGATGTGACCGACATCGAACGCGTCGGAGTGGTGGGCTGCGGCCAGATGGGCGCCGGCATCGCCGAGGTCTGTGCCCGTGCCGGACTCGACGTGAAGGTCGCCGAAACCACCGGCGAGGCCCTGGAGATCGGCCGTACCCGGCTGTTCAACTCCCTGGCCAAGGCCGCCGAGCGCGGCAAGATCGGTGAGGAGGAGCGTCAGGCCACGCAGGACCGGCTGAGCTTCACCACCGACCTCGGCGAGTTCGCCGACCGGGACCTCGTCATCGAGGCCGTCGTGGAGAACGAGCAGGTCAAGACCGAGATCTTCCAGGTCCTGGACCAGGTGGTGACCCGTCCTGACGCGATCCTCGCCTCCAACACCTCCTCGATCCCGCTGGTGAAGCTGGCCGTCGCCACCTCGCGCCCGGACCAGGTCATCGGCATCCACTTCTTCAACCCGGCGCCGGTGCAGAAGCTCGTCGAGCTGATCCCCGCGCTCACCACCTCCGAGGGCACGCTCGGGCGCGCGCAGCTGTTCACCGAGAAGCTGCTGGGCAAGCACGCCATCCGGGCCCAGGACCGTTCCGGGTTCGTCGTCAACGCGCTGCTGATCCCCTACCTGCTCTCCGCGATCCGGATGTTCGAGTCGGGCATCGCCAGCCGCGAGGACATCGACAACGGCATGGAGCTGGGCTGCGCCCACCCGATGGGCCCGCTGAAGCTGTCCGACCTGATCGGCCTGGACACGGTCGCCTCCGTCGCACAGAGCATGTACGACGAGTACAAGGAGCCGCTGTACGCCGCTCCCCCGCTGCTCCAGCGGATGGTCGACGCCGGACGGATGGGCCGCAAGTCCGGCTCCGGCTTCTACACCTACGGCTGATCACGCACCGTAGCGGACGGGCCCGGCACTCCTGGCGAGTGCCGGGCCCGTCCGTTTCACACACCGTGTGCTTCCCGGGCACGCATATGCCTCGCGCACACGCTCCCCACGCGTCCACCAGGCGGGTTGACTCACCATGCGCATGCTAGGGAGGTTCCACCGACACGGAGAGGAGCGGACTCGTGACCACCGGCCCCGAGCATCCGATCGTCCATGGAGAACTCGCAGAGTTACGCCGCAGGCTCGATGTGGCCCACGCCCGCGTCGAGGGCGGACTGGCGCTGCTGAGCCATCGCACCGAGGAGACCGCCAAGGATGTCGACGAGCTGAGCACCCGGATCGTCTCGCTGGAGCACGCCCGATGGCCGCTGCCCGCCGTCGCGGCCCTGACCGCGCTGGGCGCCCTCGCCGTCGCCGTGTGGCAGGCCCTCGGGCGGTAGCGGCCTCAGGGCCCGTCCTGCCCGAGCCTGAGATGGTGCAGCATCAGTAGCGCGGCCGCCATGTTGGCGGCCGGGACCTCCCCCCGGGCGACCATGTCGGGGACGAGTTTGAGGGGGACCCACTCCCGGCGGTCGGACTCGAAGTCGTCCACGGGGTGGCCGACGTACTCGCCCCGATCGGCCCAGTAGATGTGGTGCCGGGCGTCGGTGAGCCCGTTGGAGGGCTCCACGGTCATCAGGTGGTGCAGCGGTCCCGGCCGCCAGCCGGTCTCCTCCTCCAGTTCCCTGGCGGCGGCGCGGGCGATGTCCTCGCCGTCCTCGACGACACCCGCCGCGAGTTCCCAACCCCAACTGTCCGTGATGAAGCGGTGGCGCCACAGCAGGAGGACCTCGTTGGCATCGTTCACCACCGTGGCCACGGCGACGGGGCGCAGCCGTATCAGGAAGTGGTCGAGGTGCCGGCCGTCCGGTAGCTCGACATCCGCGAGATTGACGCTGAACCAGCGATTTGAGTACACATTTTGTTCGTTCAATTTCGCCCATTGCATGCTTCTGCCACCTTCCGCTGGGTAAGGGGCAATATCGCAGCAGGAAGGAGCTGACAGCAGGCGCACAGAGGGCAGCGTGCAGCGCGGCGGGCGCACCCGTGCACACCCCGGGAAGGACGGCCGAGGTGACTACAGCGGCACGCGCAGCGCCCCGTCGATCAGTTCGGCGGCCTCGGCGGTACCGGCGCAGCCGCTGCGCACCAGGTGTTCACGGACCGCCCGGAGTCTGTCCCGCAGCCGCTGGGACTCCATACCGCGGGCCTGCTCGGCCATCCGCACGGCCGTGGCCACCGCCTTGTCGGCGTTTCCCCGACGGAGCTCGATCGTGCTGAGCATCGCCAGCCGATGCACCCGTCCGCGGTCGTGCGCGGGGTTGTCCACGGCGGCGGCCGCGTGCTCCTGCGCGGCCCGGAGTTCGCCGAGGCTGAGCAGGGCCTCCGCCACCTGCACGTTGACCAGGCCCGGCTGGACATAGCCGGTCTCGTCGGGTTCGTGCCCGCGCCGGATGCGTTCGGCGGCCGTCTCGGCCCGCCGGATGCACGACAGGGCGCTCGTGCCGTCACCGAGGTGCGCGTACGCCTTGGCCTGCATCGCGTACAGGTCCGAGCCGAGCGCCGGGGTGATGTGCCTGCCGGCGGCGCGCAGCGCGGCCTCGGCGAAGGCGACGGCCTGCCGGTACTCCCTCATGAACAGCGCCTGGTTGACCAGCAGCGCGATGACGTACGCGCCCAGTCCCCGGTCACCGCTGGCCTTGGCGAGCCGCAGCGCCTGGTGGAAGTAGCGCTGGGCCAGGCCGTGCGCGTCGGAGTCGTAGGCGCAGATGCCGGCGATCGCCACCAGCCCGCCCGTGGCCCGGTGCACCTGGCGGCCCGTCGCGTCCGTGTAGCTCCCGCGCAGCAGCGGTGCGGCCTCGGCGTTGAGGAAGCCGACGATGCGGGCGCGGGTCGCGACGCCGCCGGCCTTGCGGTACAGCTGCTCGTAGTGGGCGCGGGCGGAGCGCAGCATCTCCAGGTCGGCGGTGGTGACCCGGTGGCGGCCGCCACGGGAGACGTCGACGTCCTCGGGCGGGTTCTCCCACTCCCACACCGGCATCACGGCGGGCGTGCCGGTGACGGCGGGCGCGCCCAGGATGTGCGGGCGCTGCTGCTCGTCGGAGCGCCACAGGGCGGTGGCCCGTTCCACGAAGCCGGACAGCGAGGTGCCGTGCGCGGTGGCGGGCTCGCCCGGGACGCCCAGGCCTATGTCGTCGAGGGTGACCGGCCGGTGCAGCCGGGCGGCGAGCACCTCGCAGATCAGGTCGGGCACCTGGCCGCGCGGGCGCTGCCCCTTCAGCCAGCGCGCGACGGCGGTGTGCTCGTAGCGGAGCGCCAGGCCGCGTGCCCGGCCCGCCTGATTGACGTGTGCGGCCAGTCCCGCGTGGGAGACCCCGGCCTCGTCCAGGATCGCGTCCAGCAGAGTGTTGGGCTGCATCGTGCCCCCCGGTGGCTCGGTGGCGGACAGACTAGTGGGTCGTCCTTCACACGGGGTGTGAACCGAGTGCTTGGATCCGTGCTGTGCGCGCGCTGTCGCGGAGAGTTCCGACACGGTTGACTGAATTGCCTCGCAAGAGGCCGGCCGGGCCGCCGGCTCCCCCTCGTACAATGCGGCGGCCCGCTTGCGCGCCGTCCGCCCGGCTGCCTGCCCGACACTCCGTGGCGGGGCGGACGGCCTGCCGGCTGCCGGCCTCCCGCGGCGTTGCGTTCGAGCCGGTCGGCCGGGTACGGGTGCACGGTGGCCGGTCGCGCTCCCGAGGGGTGCCGGGCCTGCGTGCCTGGTGCTCGCCGCATGGCGTCGGACCGCGTCCGCAAGGCCGGTCCGAAGCTCTCGGGAGCCGGCCCGGAGGGACGGGGTCGCCCGTCAGCCTGACGGCGGGCTCCGCCGCGTCCGGGGGGACGATCACACGCCGAAGGGGCGCCCTCGTACGCGACGTACGAGGGCGCCCCTCCTCACCACCCGGTGGCGGCGGCGCCGGTGCGTGGCGAAACGACCGTCCGCCCCGCGACGCCGCCCCGGCCGCGGCAGGCGACGTTCGCGGGCACCTCCCCCCTTGGGACAGCGGGGGAACGTGCCGGGCGCCGCGACGGGGCGAACGCCGCCTGCTGCGGGACTAGGGAGCGTATTGCGTCGTGATCAATCTGCGAGATCTGCCTGCGCGGCAGGGTTTGGACCGGTAG
>NZ_JADWYM010000025.1 GCF_022414535.1 Streptomyces sp. MUM 2J | reverse complement strand
CTCGTTGATCACTAACTGCCTTGGGAAGCCGTCAATAAACGCTGTCCCCAGACATCAACGAAGCCACGAGGTGATCGTCGGGCTGCGCTCGGAAGCCGTCCGCATCGCCAGGCACGCCTCCGCCCGGCCCGGCGAGGTACCGCTCACCGGTCTCGTGGAGTACGTGGAGTTCCAGGGGCACGAGGCGCTCGTGCACTTCGACACCGGCTCGCGCCCGGCGGTCGTGCCGGATCTGGAGAACCCGCGCCGGGCCACCCGGCCCGCCCGGCGCCGCCGCCGCGACGGCTCGGTCCTGGAACGGCTGCGCGAGCGCGTGGAGGCCCTGCGCACCGGGCCCGTGGCAGTCCTCGACCGACCGGCCGGCACCGCACCCGGTCCGGAACCCGCCCTCCTGCCCGGCGACCTGGTCGTGCGCACCACCCCCGACATCGACCTGCGGCACGGCATGCGGGTGCCTCTCCTCGTCGACCTCGCCCACCTCTTCGTCTTCGACCAGCACGGCGAACGCATCTGCCCGGCTCCCGCACACCTGCCCGATCTGGCGGAATGACGCCCGCCCGTCCTCCTTCCCCGCTCTCTCCGTTCTCCCCGCCCTCCCCTGCGCCGGCCCACCCCGGGCCGGTGGCATCATCGGGCGTCAGCGGCGACCCCCTGGCGCCCGAAAACTAACGCCGCTAGTTTATGTGCCGGAGACGAGACCGGTCCGGGAGGAGCACGATGAAGGCACACGAGGGCATCTACATCGACGGCGCCTGGCGGCCCGCTGCGGGGCAGGACGTGATCGAGGTGGTGAACCCGGTCGACGAGCAGGTGATCGGCACCGTCCCGGCCGGCACCGCCCTCGACGTCGACACCGCGGTACGTGCCGCACGCGCCGCCCTCCCCGGCTGGGCCGCGACCCCGCCCGCCGAGCGCGCCGCGCGCCTGGCGGCGCTGCGCGACGTGCTGGAGGCCCGCAAGGACGAGATAGCCGAGACGGTCACCGCCGAACTCGGCTCCCCGCTGCCCTTCTCGCAGGCCGTCCACGCGGCCGTGCCGATCGCGGTCGCGGCCTCGTACGCCGAACTGGCGGCTGTCCACCCCTTCGAGGAGAAGGCCGGCACCTCCACCGTGTTCCTGGAGCCGATCGGCGTCGTCGGTGCGATCACGCCCTGGAACTACCCGCTGCACCAGGTCGTCGCCAAGGTCGCCCCCGCGCTCGCGGCCGGCTGCACGGTCGTCCTGAAACCCGCCGAGGACACCCCGCTCGTCGCCCGCCTGTTCGCCGAGGCGGTGCACTCGGCGGGCGTCCCGGCCGGCGTCTTCAACCTGGTCACCGGTCCCGGCCCGGTCGCCGGGCAGGCCCTCGCCGAACACCCCGGGGTCGACCTGGTCTCCTTCACCGGCTCCACGGCCGTCGGGAAGCGGATCGGCGCGGTCGCGGGCGGCGCCCTGAAGAAGGTCGCCCTGGAGCTGGGCGGCAAGTCCGCCAACGTGATCCTGCCGAGCGCCGACCTCGCCCGCGCGGTCAACGTCGGTGTCGCCAACGTGATGTCCAACTCCGGGCAGACGTGCAGCGCGTGGACCCGGATGCTGGTGCACCGGGACCGCTACGACGAGGCCGTCGAACTCGCCGCGGCCGCCGCCGCCAAGTACGGCGACCGCATCGGCCCGCTGGTCAACGCGGCGCAGCGGGCCCGGGTACGCGGCTACATCGACCAGGGCGTCGCCGAGGGTGCCCGACTCGTCGTGGGCGGCTCCGAGCCGCCGCGCGAGCGGGGCTACTACGTCAGCCCGACCGTCTTCGCCGACGTCACCCCCGAGATGACCATCGCCCAGGAGGAGATCTTCGGCCCTGTGCTGTCGATCCTGCGCTACACCGACGAGGACGACGCCCTGCGCATCGCCAACGGCACGGTCTACGGCCTGGCGGGCGCCGTCTGGGCCGCCGGGGACGCGGAGGCCGTCGCCTTCGCGCGCCGTATGGAGACCGGGCAGGTCGACATCAACGGCGGGCGCTTCAACCCCGTGGCACCCTTCGGCGGCTACAAGCAGTCCGGCGTGGGCCGGGAACTGGGCACGCACGGCCTCGCCGAGTACCTCCAGACCAAGTCCCTCCAGTTCTAGGAGAGTTGTTGCCCGTCATGGCTGTCCGCGCTGCCGTACTCCCCGCCATCGGCGCTCCGCTGGAGCTCGCCGAGATCGTCCTGCCCGACCCCGGGCCCGGCCAGGTCCGCGTCCGGCTCGCCGCCGCCGGGGTCTGCCACTCCGACCTGTCCCTGTCCAACGGCACCATGCGGGTGCCGGTCCCCGCCGTCCTGGGCCACGAGGGCGCGGGCACCGTCGTCGCCGTCGGGGAGGGCGTCGGCCACCTCGCCCCCGGCGATGCCGTCGTGCTGAACTGGGCCCCCTCGTGCGGCACCTGCCACGCCTGCTCGCTCGGCGAGGTCTGGCTGTGCGCCAACGCGCTGAACGGCGCCGCCGGCGTCCACGCCCGCACCACCGACGGCACGGACCTCCACCCCGGCCTCAACGTCGCCGCGTTCGCCGAGGAGACGGTCGTGCCGGCCTCCTGCGCCCTGCCGCTCCCGGACGGTGTCCCGCTCACCGACGCGGCCCTCCTCGGCTGCGCCGTCCTCACCGGGTACGGCGCCGTCCACCACGCTGCGAAGGTCCGCCCGGGCGAGACGGTGGCCGTCTTCGGCGTCGGCGGGGTGGGGCTCGCGACGCTGCAGGCGGCCCGCATCGCGGGCGCGTCGACGATCGTCGCGGTCGACGTCTCCCCGGAGAAGGAGGAACTGGCGAGGGCGGCCGGTGCCACCGAGTACGTGCTCGCCTCCGACGGCACCGCCCGCGAGATCCGCGCGCTCACCGGCCGGCACGGTGTGGACGTGGCCGTGGAGTGCGTCGGCCGCGCGGTCTCGATCCGCGCCGCCTGGGACTCCACCCGCCGCGGCGGCCGCACCACGGTCGTCGGCATCGGCGGCAAGGACCAGCAGGTCACCTTCAACGCTCTGGAGATCTTCCACTGGGGACGCACCCTGTCCGGGTGCGTCTACGGCAACTGCGACCCCGCCGCCGACCTCCCGGTCCTGGCCGAGCACGTCCGGGCGGGCCGGCTCGACCTCGGCGCCCTGGTGACCGAGCGCATCGCGCTCGACGGCATCCCCGCGGCCTTCGAGAACATGCTCGCGGGCAAGGGCGGCCGGGCGCTGATCGTCTTCTGACCGCTGCGGGCGGGCGCGGCCGTCGCGCCCGCCCGCCGTCCGGGGCTTCCGGGCGCCGGCCGCGATGCCGGGCCCACGGCCCGGCCGTGCGACCGGCCTGCGGGCGGTTCCTCGGCCTGCCTGCCGCTCACCGGGCCAGCCGGTGCGCGGGGGGCGCGATCACGCCGACTCGCGCGCCTGGGCCGCCCGCGGCATGCGGCAGGGATGCTTCGGCCAGCGCCGACGCGTCCCTGCCGCATGCCGGGACGCGTCGTCACCGCAGGTGGGCGTACTGCTGCGCCAGGCCGTCCAGCAGTGCCGTCAGTCCCGTCTCGAAGGCCCGCTCGTCGATCTTCTCCTGCTGCTCGGCGAGGAGGTGGGCCTGGCCGAGGTGCGGGTAGTCGGCGGGGTCGTAGGCGTTCGGGTCCTCGACGAAGCCCCCGGCGAAGGAGCCGAGGACGGAGCCCATGATGAAGTACCGCATCAGCGCGCCGATCGAGGTCGCCTGCGACGGCGGCCAGCCCGCCTCCACCATCGCGCCGTAGACGGCGTCGGCGAGGCGCAGGGCGGCCGGGCGGCGCCCGGGGCCGCGGGCGAGGACCGGGACGATGTTCGGGTGGTCCCGCAGGGCCGCCCGGTAGGAGACGGCCCAGTCGTGCAGCGCGGTCCGCCACTCCCGGCCGCCCTCGAACATCGAGAGGTCGACCTGGCCGCTCACCGAGTCGGCGACCGCCTCCAGGATCTCGTCCTTGGTGCGGAAGTGGTTGTACAGGGAGGGCCCGCTCACCCCCAGCTCGGCGGCGAGCCGGCGCGTGGAGACGGCCGACAGGCCTTCCGTGTCCACGAGTTCCCGTGCCGTTTCGACGATGCGGTCGGTGCTGAGGAGGGGCTTGCGCGGTCGGGCCATGGCGCACATAGTAGGGCTGCACCTGGAAACTAGCAGTGCTAATTTAAATGTACGGCTTTCAAAGTTCGCGATCTGTGGGGTGGTCTCTGATGAACCTGGAGCTCAGCGGGGAGCAGGTGGCCGTGCGGCGGCTCGCCCGGGACTTCGTCGAGCGCGAGATCGCCCCGAACGCGGTCACCTGGGACCGGGCCGAGGAGGTCGACCGCTCGATCGTGAAGAAGCTGGGCGAGGTCGGTTTCCTCGGACTCACCGTCGACGAGGAGTACGGCGGCTGTGGCGGCGACCACCTGGCCTACTGCCTGGTGACGGAGGAGCTGGGGCGCGGCGACTCCTCCGTGCGCGGCATCGTCTCCGTCTCGCTCGGACTGGTCGCCAAGACGATCGCGGCCTGGGGGAGCGAGGAGCAGAAGCGGCGGTGGCTGCCCGGCCTCACCGCCGGTGAACTGGTCGGCTGCTTCGGCCTCACCGAGCCGGGCACCGGCTCCGACGCCGGCAACCTCGCCACCCGGGCGGTGCGCGACGGCGACGACTACGTCATCAACGGCACCAAGACCTTCATCACCAACGGCACCTGGGCGGACGTCGTCCTGCTCTTCGCCCGTTCCACGGACGCCCCCGGGCACCGGGGCGTCTCCGCCTTCCTGGTCCCGGCCGCCACCCCGGGGCTGACCCGCCGCACCCTGCACGGCAAGCTCGGGCTGCGCGGCCAGGCGACCGCCGAACTGGTCCTTGAGGACGTGCGCGTGCCGGCCTCCGCGCTGCTGGGCGAGGAGGGCCGGGGCTTCAAGGTCGCCATGTCGGCCCTGGCCAAGGGGCGGATGTCGGTGGCGGCGGGCTGCGTCGGCATAGCGCAGGCCGCGCTGGACGCGGCGGTGCGGTACGCGGGGGAGCGCGAGCAGTTCGGCAGGACCATCGCCCACCACCAGCTGGTGCAGGAGCTGATCAGCGACATCGCCGTCGACGTGGACGCCGCGCGGCTGCTGACCTGGCGCGTGGCCGACCTGATCGACCGCGGCCTGCCCTTCGCCGTGGAGTCCTCCAAGGCCAAGCTCTTCGCCTCGGAGGCGGCCGTCCGCGCCGCCAACAACGCTCTCCAGGTCTTCGGCGGCTACGGCTACATCGACGAGTACCCGGCGGGCAAGCTGCTGCGGGACGCGCGCGTGATGACCCTCTACGAGGGCACGAGTCAGATCCAGAAGCTCGTCATCGGGCGGGCGCTGACGGGAGTGTCGGCGTTCTGAGTGCTCCGGGTGCTTTGAGTTCTCTGAGTACTGCGAGTGCTCTGAGTGTCGACTGAGTACGCCGGCGGATGTGGCGGTGGCCGTGTCCGCCGAACCTGGTCCCATGAGTGACACACCGGTCAGACAGCAGAACACGGCGGCTTTCCACGGTCAGGCCGTCGTCTCCTTCGCCGCCGCCATGGCCGCCACCGCCGTCGGGATCTTCCGGCCGAGCGCCGACGGCTGGGTCCGCGGCTTCCTCGCCATCGCCGTCCTGTACCTTGTCACGTCGTCCTTCACCCTCGCCAAGGTCGTCCGGGACCGGCAGGAGGCCGGGCGGATCGTCAGCCGGGTCGACCAGGCGCGGCTGGAGAAGCTGCTCGCCGAGCACGACCCCTTCGAGAAGCTCTGAGGCGCGCGGCGGATCCCCGCGGCCGGTTCACGACCCTGTCCGAGCAGGTGCTCTAAGCAACCGCTCACCTTCGGCGGTATGGTGGGGGCTCCTGTCACCGAGAGGGGCGAACAAGCGATGAGTACGGCGGAGGAGACGGCCGGCGGCGAGATGCAGCCGTGGGGCGAGGTCACCCCGGACGCGGCCCGGCGACTGCTGATCGCCGCCGTGGAGGCCTTCGCCGAGCGCGGCTACCACGCCACGACCACCCGCGACATCGCGGGCCGCGCCGGCATGAGCCCGGCCGCGCTCTACATCCACTACAAGACGAAGGAAGAGCTGCTCCACCGGATCAGCCGCATCGGCCACGAGAAGGCACTGGACATCCTGCGGACCGCTGCCGGGCGCGAGGGCACCCCCTCCGAGCGGCTCGCGGACGCGGTCAGCTCCTTCGTCCGCTGGCACGCCGGCGGGCGCACCACCGCGCGGGTCGTGCAGTACGAGCTGGACTCGCTCGGGGCGGAGGCCCGCGCCGAGATCGTGGGGCTGCGCCGCCAGGTGAACGCGGAGGTCCGCCGGATCATCGAGGACGGCGTCGCGGCGGGCGAGTTCGACGTCCCCGACGTGCCGGGCACCACGCTGGCCGTGCTGTCGCTGTGCATCGACGTCGCGCGCTGGTTCAACGTGAACGGCCCCCGCACCCCGGACGAGGTCGGCGCGCTCTACGCCGACCTCGTGCTGCGGATGGTGGGAGCCGGCAGGTAGTCCGCCGCTGCGGCCGGGCGGTCACCGGCGCCGCCCGCCCGCTGCCGGGACCGGTCCGGTGACGGCAGCGCCTCCGGGACCGCTCCGGCCGGGGCGGGCGTGTCGGCCCCGGGCCTCACAGGTAGTAGCGCGAGACCGACTCCGCGACGCACACCGGCTTGTCTCCGCCCTCGCGCTCCACGGTGAAGGCGACGGCGACCTGGATGCCGCCGGGCACGTCCTCGACGCCGGTGACGGCCGCGGTGGCGCGCAGTCGCGAGCCCACCGGTACCGGGGCGGGGAAGCGGACCTTGTTCGTCCCGTAGTTGACGCCCATCTTCACGCCCTCGACGGCGATGAGCTGCGGTCCGAACAGGGGCAGCAGCGACAGGGTGAGGTACCCGTGGGCGATCGTGGTCCCGAACGGCCCCGTGGCGGCCTTCTCCGGGTCGACGTGGATCCACTGGTGGTCGCCGGTGGCCTCGGCGAACAGGTCGATCCGCTTCTGGTCGACCTCCAGCCAGTCGGTGTACCCCAGCTGCTCACCCACCGCCGCCCGCAGCTCGTCGGCGGACGTGAAGATCCTCGGCTCTGCCATGGTCCCGGCCTCTCGTGTGATGACTAAGCAACTGCTTAGCATGGTCGCCGGGAGGGCGGCTGTCAACGGACCGGCGGTGTGGCGTCCGCGGTGGGCGCTCAGGCCGCGACGGCATCGGCCGCGGCGGCGGCCCTCGCGTGCGGCGTCAGGGGAACCACCGCTCCGTCGGTGGCCCCGCGCCCCGTCGAGGTGGACCCGCATGCTCCGATGATGCCCGTCCCGCGGACGCTGGTCCCGGTCCGGGCTCGCACAGGGGGTGCGGCATCCCCGGCGCACCCCCGCGCCTCTAGGCCGACACCAGCAGCCGCCCGCCGCGCCTGGCGTGCGCCAGGGCCTCGGGTGTGAGTACCGGACGGGGGACGAGGATCCCGCAGTCCGCGCAGACCGGACCCGAGGAGGGCTCGTGGTCCAGGTCGTACCGCCACATCAGGCGCGCCCCGCCGCAGACCGGGCAGCCCGACCCGGGTGCGCGCTCCAGAGTCGCGATCAGCCGCCGCAGCACCTCCGCCAGCGGCTCCCGGGGGTGGACCCGTGGGTCGTCGCACCAGGCGACACCGAAGCCGCCCCAGGTCAGCCGGTGCCAGTCGTCCACGCTGCCCGGCCGGCGCAGCCCGTCGTGCTTCTCCTTCCTGCGCCGTTCGGCGAACCCGGCCTCATAGGCCAGCCACACCGACCGCGCCTCCTCCAGCTCGTCCAGCGCGGCCACGAGCCGCACCGGGTCGGGGGACCTGTCCTCGGGGCCGAAGCCCCAGTGCGTGCACAGATGGTCCCAGGTCGCCCTGTGTCCGTAAGGGGCGAACCTTTCAAGGCACTTGCGCAGTGAGTACCGCCGCAGCGCCAGATCGCACCGCGGGTCCCGCACCTGTCTCGCCAGGCTTCGGAATCCGGCCATCGCCTTGCACCTCCCTCACACCTGCACCTGTACGTCGGTCGTGTCGGCCCCATCGCACGCCTCCGTGCCCGCGGCCCGACGGCGTCCGGCGCCGTTCGGTGTCCTCCGGCGTCGTCCGTCGTCCTTCCTCCTTGCCCGCCCCCCGTCGTCCTTCGACATCGCCGAGTAGACGTGTCGACAGGCGATTCGGCTCCATCCGATTGCCGATGCCGTCCATAACGCCGCCCTGCTTGACCTCCCGGACTCCCGTTGAAGCGCTGAAAGTTGACGCATGTTCATCTTCAAACGCGGGGATACCGCCGGTAACATCCGGCCAACCCCACGTCGGTAGGAGCCGCCCATGTCATGGCGCACCCCACGAAGCACCGCTGACAGACTGAGAACTCCTCGCAGGTTCCCCGGGTTCCTGAAGGCCGCCGGCGCATGCGCGCTCTTGGCCGGGCTTTTGTCGCCGCTTTCCACACCAGCGGTGGCGGCCACCAGCACCACCGCCGTGAACGACTACTGCGGCGGCCGGTGCTCGGACATCCTCCCGCCCGGCGAGAACGGCAACGCCACCCTCGTCCAGATCCTGTTCAACCAGGCCTTCGGCACCCAGCCGTGGCACTCCGAGGACCAGCTCGGCCCGTACGCGAACCTGGCCACCGGCTACCCCACCCTCACCGCGGAGAAGATCAACACCTTCTTCAACGACGCCTCCTTCGGCGTCCCCTCCGACCGGATAGCGTCCACCCAGAGGCCCGCGGGCCGCACCGACGTCACCATCGTCCGCGACAAGAAGACGGGTGTCCCGCACATCACCGGCACCACCCGCTACGGCACCGAGTTCGGCGCCGGCTACGCCGCGGCCCAGGACCGGCTGTGGCTGATGGACGTCTTCCGGCACGTCGGCCGCGGCCAGTTGACCTCCTTCGCCGGCGGCGCCGCCGCCAACCAGGGGCTGGAGCAGCAGTTCTGGCGCAACGCGCCCTACACGGAGGCCGAGCTCCAGGCCCAGATCGACCGCGCCGTCACGACCAACGGCGACCGGGGCCGGCAGGCCCTCGCCGACGCCGACGCCTACCTGGCGGGCATCAACGCCTACATCGACGCCTCGGACAGGGGCCGGTACTTCCCCGGCGAGTACGTCCTGACCGGCCACAAGAACGCCATCACCAACGCCGGCACCATCGCCCACTTCAAGATCACCGACCTGGTGGCGCTCGGCTCGGTCGTCGGCGCACTCTTCGGCTCCGGGGGCGGCGGCGAGGTCAACAACGCCCTCTCGCTGCTCGCCGCACAGGCCAAGTACGGCGTGAAGGAGGGCACCGAGGTCTGGGAGTCCTTCCGTGAGCGCAACGACCCCGAAGCCGTCCTCACCGTCCACGACGGCCAGAGCTTCCCGTACGCCACCCGCCCCGACGACCCCCGCGGCACGGCACTGCCCGACCCCGGCTCGGTGACCCCGGAGCCCCTCGTCCACGACCGCACCGGCAGCGCCGTGACCAGCGCCGCGACCGGAGCCTCCACCGCGGCGGCGAAGGCGGCCGTCAGTTCCGCCCGGCGCGGCATGTCCAACGCCCTTGTGGTCAGCGGCGAGCACACCGCGAGCGGGCACCCCGTCGCCGTCTTCGGGCCGCAGACCGGCTACTTCGCCCCGCAGCTGCTGATGCTCCAGGAGATCCAGGGTCCGGGACTCAGCGCCCGCGGCGCCTCCTTCGCCGGACTGAGCTTCTACGTCGAACTCGGCCGTGGCCAGGACTACGCCTGGAGTGCCACCACCTCCGGTCAGGACATCATCGACACCTACGCCGTCGAGCTGTGCCAGGACGACTACCACTACCTCTACCGAGGGACCTGCACCGCCATGGACAAGGTGGAGCGGAAGAACGCCTGGAAGCCGACGGTCGCCGACGGAACGGCCGAGGGCTCCTACACCATGCGGGTCTGGCGCACGGCGTACGGCCCGGTCGAGTACCGCGCGACCGTGGGCGGCAAGAAGGTCGCCTACACCAGCCTGCGTTCGTCGTTCCTCCACGAGGCCGACTCGATCATCGGCTTCCAGATGCTGAACGACCCCGGCTACGTCACCGGCCCCGCGTCCTTCCAGAGCGCGGTGCAGCACATCAACTACACGTTCAACTGGTTCTACGCCGACGACCGGCACACCGCGTACTACAACAGCGGTGACAACCCCGTGCGCGCCGACGGAGTCGACGCCGGGTTCCCGGTGTGGGCGCGGCCCGAGTACGAGTGGCGCGGCTGGGACCCGGTGCCCAACACCGCCGACTACACCCCGCCGTCCGCCCACCCCAACTCCCTCGACCAGGACTACTACATCTCCTGGAACAACAAGCAGGCCGAGGGCTACGCCGCCGCCTCCTGGGGCAACGGCTCGGTGCACCGCGGCAACCTGCTCGACGACCGCGTGAAGAGGCTGGTCTCCGCCGGCGGCGTCACCCGCACCTCCCTCGTGCAGGCGATGGCCGAGGCGGGCGTGTCCGACCTGCGCGCCGAGGACGTGCTGCCGGACCTGCTCAAGGTCGTCACCGGGTCACCGGTGACCGACCCCACGGCAGCCGCGGCGGTGAGCAGGCTCCAGTCCTGGGTCGCCGCCGGCGCCCGGCGTACCGAGACGTCGGCGGGATCAAGGAAGTACGCCGACGCGGAGGCGATCCGCATCCTCGACGCCTGGTGGCCGCTGCTGGTCAAGGCCGAGTTCGAGCCCGGCCTCGGCAGCGACCTGTACTCCGCCCTCACCGCCAACCTGCCGGTCGACGAGGCGCCGTCCGCCGGCCACGGCCCCACCGGGGCGCACGCCGGAAGCTCCTTCCAGTACGGCTGGTGGAGCTATGTCGACAAGGACATCCGCGCGGTGCTCGGCGAGCCGGTCCAGGGGCCCCTCGCCCGGACCTACTGCGGCGGCGGCAGCCTCACCGGCTGCCGGGACGTCCTGATCGGCACCCTGAAGGAAGCGGCGGGCAGGACCGCCTCCCAGGTCTACCCGGGCGACGGCCAGTGCTCGGCCGGTGACCAGTGGTGTGCCGACTCGATCGTCCAGCGTCCCCTCGGCGGCATCAAGCACGACCGGATCGGCTGGCAGAACCGGCCGACCTACCAGCAGGTCGTGGAGTTCACCGGACACCGGTGACGGCCGCGGTGGCGGCGGGCCGCCTCACGGGGCGATACGGCCCGCCGCCACCACCACCTGCGCCAGCTCCCGGTGGAGGATGTCGCTGTGCGCCCCGGACGGCGGTCCGCCGCGCCGCACCACGGACGCCGCGTCGACGTTGACGCACCCCGACGCGGGCAGTGTGCCCCGCACCGCCTCGGCCAGCGCCACCGCGCGCGTTCCCGGCACCGCCTGGACGCCGTCGTACCCCATGGCCCCCCACCGGGCCCCCGGCAGGCGCCCGATCCGGAACTCCTCGGCCGTCACCCCGGCGGCGTCACCCGCCATCCGCGAGGCCATCGGGTACAGCGTGCCGAGCGCCGAGTCGTACCGGGAGTGGCAGCACACCACCGGGCCGTCGACCCGGTTCTGCCGGCCCCGCAGCACACCTCCCGCACGCGGGTCGTGCGGCAGCCGGGAGGCGAACGCGTAGTGCGAGAAGGCCCCTTGGAGCAGGGTCACCGATTTCACCGTGCGCACCCCTTCGGGCAGGCCGCGCAGCGCGAACGACACCAGCCGTGCCCCGAAGCTGTGGCCGACGAGATGAACCCGCACGCCGGGGCCGGCCTCGGCCAGCCGCCCGAGCACCGGCCCCAGTCCGCGCTCGCCGACCACACCGGCGCGCCGCTTCATCGCGTAGTACGTCGCCTGCCGCAGCAGCTCGCGGGCCCCGTGCCAGGGGTTCGGCAGGGAGAACCCCTCGCCCCCACCGCCCTCTTCGAGCCCCGCCAGCGCCTCGGTGAACTCCCGGCACACCTCCGCCACCGGCCGGTGGAACATCGCAGGACCGTCCTGCGGCACCCCGTCCACCAGGGTGTCCGCGGCGAACAGCGCCTGCGGCCCGGACGGCACGGCCCCCACCAGCAGCCGCACCAGCCGGCCGAACCCCTCCAGTTCCGCCTGTCCGTGGGGTTGCTGCGTCAGCAGGCGCGCGATCTGGTCGACGACCTGCGCCTGCCCGGGGAAGGTCTCCCGCAGCGCCTCCAGGGTGACCTCGTCCAGTGCGGGACGGCGTCCCGGCGGCGCGGCCACGGAGTGGGGAAAGTCGGGGATCGGCTCGTCGGAGAACCGCATCGACGGCCACACCACGCCGGCGAATCCCAGCCCGGCCCGGGGCGCGAGTTCGGGGAAGGGGGCGAGGAAGCGGCTGAACAGCCGGGTGGCACCGGATCGGTCGGTGTTCCAGCCGTGTGCGAAGACCACCAGATGCCGCACCCCGCGGGCGGCGACCTCGGCCGTCAGCCGGTCACGCCGGCGGCCGTCGACGTCCCCGTCCGCATCGAAGGTCAGCTCCCAGTAGGGAGCCACGCTCATCTCCGTCCCTGCCATGCCAGACCCCCTCGTCCGAAACGGCGCGCCGGTACGGGCGTATCGTCCTGCGGACGGGGGGAATTGGCCATACACCACGGCGTCCCGGGCGCGCGCCGAACGCCCACCGGTGCAGCGGGGTACCGCTCGCGCGTCCGCCTCCGCGCCGCAGCCCGGTCGCCGGGGTGCCGGGTCGCCGGGTCGGGTCCGTCGGGTCCGGCCCTGTCCGGATCCGGCCGGGGCCCGGTCGGCCGAGTGGCACGGTGTGCACCGCCCCGCCGGTACAGGCCGGTCCGGTCACCCCTTCCTTCGTACATACCGACCGGTTAGTCTGACGCCGCAGGGTCGGAGCCGAGTCGCGTCGCGTCGCGTCGAAGGAGACCGATGGTGGAAGCCGTTGAGGGTGCTGGAGTCGTCGTCACGGGAGCCGGCGGCGGGATCGGGGCCGCGCTGGCCCGTCGGTTCGCCGCACAGGGGGCCAGGGTCGTGGTCAACGACCTCGACGCGGACAAGGCGAAGGCGGTCGCCGGCGAGATCGGCGGTACCGCCGTGCCCGGCGACGCCTCCGCGATCGTCGCCGGGGCACGGGAGGCGCTCGGCGGCACCGTCGACGTCTACTGCGCCAACGCAGGCGTCCCCTCCGGCGGCTCGGAATCCGCCGCGGAGGACGTCTGGGCACTCGCCTGGGACGTCAACGTCATGGCGCACGTCCGCGCGGCCCACCTGCTGCTCCCGGACTGGCTGGCGCGCGGCAGCGGCCGCTTCGTCTCGACCGTGTCCGCCGCCGGCCTGCTGACGATGATCGGCGCCGCCCCCTACAGCGTCACCAAGCACGGCGCCTACGCCTTCGCCGAGTGGCTGTCACTGACCTACCGCCACCGCGGGATCAAGGTGCACGCCGTCTGCCCGCAGGGCGTGCGCACCGACATGCTGGCCGGCACCGGCAGCGCGGGCGACCTGGTGCTCCGGCCGACCGCGATCGAGCCCGAGGACGTCGCCGACGCCCTGTTCCGGGGCATCGAGGAGGACCGGTTCCTGGTCCTGCCGCACCCCGAGGTCGCCGGGTACTACCGGGCGAGGGCCGCCGACCCAGAGCGCTGGCTGGTGAACATGAACCACATCCAGCAGAAGTGGGAGGCCGCCGAGTGACCGCGGCAGGGTACGCCGCCCAGCCCTGGCGGGACCTCCTCACCGACGCCCAGCGTGCTCCGGTGGACCCGGCGGCATCCCTGGTGCACGCCCTGCGCCGGGCCGTCGCCGAGGCGCCGGAGCGGACCTTCCTCAGCTACTTCGACGGCGGCCTGACCTACCGCGAGACCGACGAGCTCAGCGACTCCGTCGCCGGCCGTCTCGCCGCCCGCGGCGTCGGGCGCGGCGACCGCGTCGCCGTCCTGCTCCAGAACTCCCCGCACTTCGTGCTCGCGGTGCTGGGCGCCTGGAAGGCGGGCGCGATCGTCGTCCCCGTCAACCCCATGTACAAGTCGGCCGAGGTGACCCACGTACTGCGCGACGCCGAGGCCGCCGCGCTGATCTGCTCCGACCGCGCCTGGGAGTCTTACCTGCGCACGACGGCCGCCGACTCCCCGGTCCGGATCGCGCTCACCGCCTGCGAGCGGGACTTCCAGACCGCGGACGACGCTCGTGTGCTCTCCTTCGAGCGTCTCCCGAGGGCCGCCGACGCCGACGACCTGACCGCCGTCGCCCGCGCCGGCCACCCGGCCCCCCAGGGGCGCGTCCCCGAACCCGGCGACATCGCGCTGATCAGCTACACCTCGGGGACCAGCGGCACCCCCAAGGGCGCCACCAACACGCACGGCAACATCATGTACAACGCCGAGCGGCAGCGGACCGGGCTGGCGCTGCCCGAGGCCCCGGTCTACTTCGCGATGGCCCCGCTGTTCCACATCACCGGCATGGTCGCCCAGTTCGGCGCCTGCCTGAACAGCGCGGGCACGCTGGTCCTGGCCTACCGCTTCGAGGCGGGCGTCGTCCTGGACGCCTTCGCCGCGCAGCGCCCGCACTACACGGTCGGCCCGTCGACCGCGTTCATGGCGCTGGCCGCCCACCCCGGCTGCACCCGTGAGCACTTCGCGTCCTTCGCCGTCATCTCCTCCGGCGGCGCCCCGCTGCCGCCGGCCCTGGTGGAGAAGTTCCGGTCCGATTTCGGGCCGTACATCCGCAACGGCTACGGCCTCACCGAGTGCACCGCCCCCTGCGCCTCCGTGCCCCCGCACCTACAGGCCCCGGTCGACCCGGTCTCCGGCACCCTCGCCGTCGGCCTGCCCGGCCCCGACACCGTCGTCCGCATCGTCGACGACGAGGGCCGGGAGGTGCCCTTCGGCGAGCAGGGCGAGATCGTCGTGAGCGGCCCGCAGGTCGTACCCGGCTACTGGCGCCGCCCCGAGGCCACCGCCGAGACCTTCCCCGGCGGTGAGCTGCGCACCGGCGACATCGGCTTCATGGACGAGCAGGGCTGGCTGTACGTGGTCGACCGCAAGAAGGACATGATCAACGCGTCCGGCTTCAAGGTCTGGCCGCGCGAGGTCGAGGACGTGCTCTACACCCACCCGGCGGTACGCGAGGCGGCCGTCGTCGGGGTGCCCGACGGGTACCGCGGAGAGACCGTCAAGGCGTACATCAGTCTGCGTCCGGGCACCGAGACGGACCCGGACGACCTGGCGGCCCACTGCAGGGAGAGACTGGCCGCGTACAAATACCCCCGTCAGGTGGAGATCCTGCCCGACCTGCCCAAGACGGCAAGTGGGAAGATCCTCCGGCGGGAACTGCGTTCCCGCACGCAACAGACTCGTTAGGAACCACGGAAAGGCAGGTGGCGGCAGTGCCCAGGACGACGGACACGGACGGCACTCCCGTGCCGCAGCGGCTCCTGGCCGCCGCCACCCGGCTCTTCGCCGAGCAGGGCTACGACCGGACCTCGGTACAGGAGATCGTCGAGGCCGCAGGCGTCACCAAGGGGGCCCTCTACCACTACTTCGGCTCCAAGGACGACCTGCTGCACGAGGTGTACGCGCGCGTCCTGCGTGTCCAGCAGGAGCGGCTGGACCACTTCGCCGAGATGGACGCGCCGGTGGAGAAGCGGCTGCGGGGCGCGGCGGCCGACGTCGTGGTCACGACCATCGAGAACCTCGACGACGCGTCGATCTTCTTCCGGTCCATGCACCATCTCAGCCCCGAGAAGAACAAGCAGGTCCGCGCCGAGCGCCGCCGCTACCACGAGCGCTTCCGCGCCCTCATCGAGGAGGGGCAGCGCGAGGGCGTCTTCTCCACGGCCACGCCCGCGGACCTGGTGGTGGACTACCACTTCGGCTCGGTCCACCACCTGTCCACCTGGTACCGCCCCGACGGCCCGCTCGGCCCGCAGGAGGTCGCCGATCACCTGGCCGACCTGCTGCTGCGGGCCCTGCGCCCCTGAGCCGGGCGCGCAGCGCGCCCCCTCCCGCGCGGCACCACGCCCCGGGGCGCGCACCCGTGGGGGCGCGCCCCGGGCGCGAGGAGCGCCCCGTCGGCCCGTCGAGGTGCCCGAACGGGCGCCACGACGGGTGGGCGCACCGTACGGCGACCGGTGCCGTGGGCCGGCGGAGGCCCGGACACGGGCCCGCCGCGCCCCGGACACACGGACCGGTACGTGGACGGGCGCCCCGGCACGGGGAGGGGCGACCGCTCCCGTGCCGGGGCGCCCCTCCCCGCCCTGTCAGAGGTACTTCTTCAGCTCGTGCCGGGCCAGGGACCGCTGGTGCACCTCGTCCGGGCCGTCGGCGATCATCAGCGTTCGGGCTCCGGCGTAGAGCTCGGCCAGTGGGAAGTCCTGGCTGACGCCCCCCGCGCCGTGCAGCTGGATCGCCCGGTCGATGATGTCGACGACCGCACGCGGGGTGGCGATCTTGATGGCCTGGATCTCGGTGTGGGCACCCCGGTTGCCCACGGTGTCCATCAGCCAGGCCGTCTTCAGCACCAGCAGCCGCAGCTGCTCCACCGTCACCCGCGCGTCGGCGATCCAGTTGTGGACGACGCCCTGCCGGCCCAGCGCCTTGCCGAAGGCGGTCCGGGACACCGCCCGGCGGCACATCAGCTCGATCGCCCGCTCCGCCATGCCGATCAGCCGCATGCAGTGGTGGATGCGGCCCGGTCCGAGACGGGCCTGGGCGATGGCGAAGCCGCCGCCCTCCTCGCCGATCAGATGGGACACCGGCACGCGCACGTGGTCGAAGACGATCTCGGCGTGGCCCCCGTGGAAGTGGTCCTCGTAGCCGAAGACCCGCATGGCACGCCGCACGGTGACGCCGGGGGTGTCGCGCGGCACCAGGACCATGGACTGCTGGCGGCGGAGGTCCGGGCCGTCCGGGTCCGTCTTCCCCATCACGATGAAGATCGAGCAGTTCGGGTCCATCGCCCCGGAGATGTACCACTTGCGGCCGGTGATGACGTACTCGTCGCCGTCCCGCTCGATGTGCGTGGTGATGTTGGTGGCGTCCGAGGAGGCCACGTCCGGCTCCGTCATGGCGAACGCCGAGCGGATCTCGCCGGCGAGCAGGGGCTCGAGCCACTGCTTCTTCTGCCAGTCGTCGCCGAACTGCGCCAGCACCTCCATGTTGCCGGTGTCCGGCGCGGCGCAGTTGGTCGCGGTGGGCGCCAGCTGCGGCGAGCGCCCGGTGATCTCGGCCAGCGGGGCGTACTGGAGGTTCGTCAGGCCGGCGCCGTACTCGGCGTCGGGCAGGAAGAGGTTCCACAGGCCCTGCCGGCGGGCCTCGGCCTTCAGCTCCTCCACCACCGGCGGGGTGTCCCACGGCGATGCGAGCCGTGCGCGCTGCTCGTCGGCGACGGCCTCCGCCGGATGGACGTACTCGTCCATGAAGGCGAGCAGTCGTGCGCGCAGTTCCTCGGTGCGGGCGTCGAACGCGAAGTCCATGGCGGGTCAGCCTTCCTGGAGACCGTCGTGAAGAGTCGTCAGGCCGTGCTCGATGAAGACGGGGACCAGGTCGCCGATGCGGTCGAAGCCCCGCCCGACCGTCCGGCCCAGCGTGTAGCGGTAGTGGATGCCCTCCAGGATCACGGCGAGCTTGAACCAGGCGAACGCCGTGTACCAGGAGACGGCCGAGACGTCCCGTCCGGAACGCTCGGCGTACCGGGCGATCAGTTCGGAGGGAGCCGGATGGCCGGGTGCCTCGGCGGTCGTGGAGACCGGCGAGCCCGCCATGCCCAGCGGGGTGCTGTACATCACCAGCAGCCCCAGGTCGGTGAGCGGGTCGCCGAGTGTCGACATCTCCCAGTCGAGCACGGCCTTGATCGTGCCGTCGGCGCCGATGAGGACGTTGTCGAGGCGGTAGTCGCCGTGCACCACCGCGGGAGCGGGGGAGCGGGGCAGTGCGCGGCCGAGCGCTGCGTGCAGTTCGTCGACGCCGGCCAGTTCGCGGTTGCGGGAGGCGTCCAGTTGTTTGCCCCACCGGCGCAGCTGCCGGTCGAGGAAGCCCTCCGGGTGCCCGAAGTCCCCCAGGCCCACCTCGCCGGGCTCGACCGCGTGCAGCCGGACGAGCGTGTCGACGAGGGAGAGCACCGTCTCCCGGGTGCGCTGCGGGCCGAGTGGGACGAGCTGGTCCGCGGTGCGGTACGGGGTGCCCCCGACGAACTCCATCACGTAGAACGGCGCCCCGAGCACCTCCTCGTCCTCGCACAGCAGCAGCGGCCGCGGCACCGGCACGGACGTCGGGTGCAACGCGCTGATCACGCGGTGCTCGCGCCGCATGTCGTGCGCGGTGGCCAGCACGTGCCCGAGCGGGGGGCGCCGGACGACCCATGTCGAGGTGCCGTCGGAGACCTTGTAGGTCAGGTTCGACCGTCCGCCCTCGATCAGCCGGCCGGTCAGAGGTCCCTGCACCAGGCCGGGACGCTCACGGTCGAGCAGGTCGCGCAGCCGGTCGAGATCGAGTCCGGGCGGATGGTCGGGGCTCATGCGGCGCTCCCACGGGCTGCTGGGCGACAGGACTCGACTTATCATGCCGACCAGTCGGTATGTCGTCCAGTGCGGGGCGCAAACGTGATCGGGGACACGATAGGCCGACGGCACCCGGGGCAGTACCCCGGGGAGCCTCGTGGGTGGCCGAGCGGTGTTTTCCGGCCGTGCCCGGCCCTCCGTTCGCTTCGCTGCCGCGCCCGCCGCGCCCGCTGCCCGCGGCGTGCCGGGCCCCGCCGGGCCTCTTCGGCGTCCCGGGTTCCGGCGGAGCGGCGCCGCGCCCGTCCGGCGGGGTCGGTCAGTGGTCGTCCCAGTGGCCGTCGTGCTCCGCGTGGCGGTGGCCGTCGTGGAGGTAGTCCACGTGGTCGCCGTGCAGGACGCTCTCGTGCCCGCAGTCCTGTCCGTGCCGGTGCTCGTGCGCCTCGTGCACCACGTGCTCGTCGCGTTCGCACTCGTCCCAGTGGTCCTCGTGCGCGCGGTGCATGTGGCCGTCGTGCGCGTAGTCCACGTGGTCGCCGTGCGGGACCTCGGTGTGGCCGCACTCCGGGCCGTGGATGTGGCTGTGGGAGCCGTGTGCGTGGTGCAGGGTCGTCATGGTGCCCACCTTCGGTGACGCCGGGGATGCCGACGGACAGGCTGCCACGCGAACGGCGCATATCGGGGCATCCGGCTTGCGTGGCGTCAGGGTACCCCCGAGGGTCGGAGGCATGAAGGCGATCAGCTACAGACGGTACGGCGGACCCGAGGTGCTGGAGTACGGAGACGTCGGCGAGCCCAAGGTCGGACCCGACGCCGTCCTCGTCAAGGTCCGGGCGGCGGCCGTCAATCCCGTCGACTGGAAGTGCCGCGAGGGCCATCTGGACGGCATGCTCGAAGCCGTCTTCCCGGTGGTCCCCGGCTGGGACGTCTCGGGGGTCGTGGTGCAGCCCGGGGTCTCCGTCACCGAGTACGCCGTCGGTGACGAGGTCATCGGGTACGTCCGTGAGGACTTCCTCTCCCGCGGCACCTTCGCCGAGTACGTCGCCGCCCCGGTGCGCACGCTGGCCCACAAGCCGCGCAACCTCAGCTGGGAGCAGGCCGCGGGGCTGCCGCTGGCCGGGCTGACCGCCTACCAGGTGCTCAACCGGGCGCTGGGCGTCAAGCGTGGCGAGACCGTGCTGGTCCACGCCGCCGCCGGCGGTGTCGGCTCGCTCGCCGTCCAGCTGGCCCGGCACTTCGGCGCCCGTGTGATCGGTACGGCGAGCGAGGCCAACCACGACTTCGTGCGGCGACTGGGCGGTGAGCCGGTGACCTACGGCGAGGGGCTGGTCGACCGGGTGCGGGGGCTGGCGCCCGAGGGTATCGACGCGGCCTTCGACACCGTCGGCGGCGAGGCGCTGCAGGCGTCGGTGGCCCTCCTGGGCTCCGAGGGGCGGCTGGCCTCGATCGCCGACCCGGACGTGCTCACCTACGGCGGTCGGTACTACTGGGTCCGCCCCGACGCCGAGGACCTCGGGCGGCTGTCCGAGCTGGCCGAGCAGGGCGTGGTGAACGTGAACGTCGCCGAGGCCTTCCCGCTGGAGCGGGCGGCGGAGGCGCATCGGCTGAACGAGGGAGGCCACACCCGCGGCAAGATCGTGGTGACGGTGGACTGGGAGGAGGAGTCCGCGTAGCCCCCTCGGGAGGCTTTTGCGGGCCCCGGGGCGCCCCAAGGGCGTGGAGGCCGGGCCAGGCCCGTGCGGCCCGGCCCCGGTTCAGAGCACCAGGAGCGTCGCGCACAGCGCCAGCGCGACCGTGCACAGCACCGCTGCCGTCGCGTGCCGGGGCGCCAGGGCCGGCGGGCGGCCGGTGACGGCGAGGGCCCGGATGCGGTGGTGGGCGACGACCAGGAAGCCCAGCCAGAGCAGCGAGCCGGCGGCGCACACCGCGAGCCCGGGAGCCGACGCGCCGTCGTGCAGGGCGCTGCGGGCGGCGAGCACGGTGACCACCGTGGCGGCCAGCGTCGTACGGCGCCAGGCCAGCCGCGTCCGTTCCGGCTGGAGTCCCGGATCCCGCTCGCTCACCCCTCCCATCCCGCGATCACGACGATCACCATCGCGATGGCGACCACGGCGACGGCGAGGCTCAGCACGGCCGGGAAACGGGACAGCGGCAGATCCTCCCCGCGCCGCATCGCCTGCTCGGCGCGCACCCAGTGGTTCACCGCGCGCAGCGCGCACAGCACGCCGGACGCGAGCAGGGCGAGGGCGAGTCCGGCCCGCCAGGCCCATCGAAGGTCGGGCAGGAACTGGTCTACCGCGAATCCGCCGCCGATCAGTGCCAGTGCGGTGCGCAGCCACGCGAGAAAGGTGCGCTCGTTCGCCAGTGAGAACCGGTAGTCGGGCGTGGCGCCCTCCTCGCGGATCCGCTGAGGCGCGAACCACAGTCGGACATTGCGGACGAATGGGATCACGTGAGGACCTTACCCGGCGGCCCCCTCGCGGCCCTCGGCCCGGAAGTCCCTCAGCCGTTCGTACGCCGCCAGCCCGTCCGGTACCCAGGTCCACTCCGGGAGGAGCCGTTCGACGTCCTCCGCGGGCAGGAAGCCGTGCCAGGCGACCTCCTCGGCCTGGGGGCTGACCGCGAGGTCGCAGCGGACCTCGTACACCGCCGACCACCAGCTGTGCCCGGCGCCGTCGTCGTACAGGAACTTGAAGAGGAACCGCGGCCGGGGCAGCCCGCTCACCCCCAGTTCCTCCTCGGCCTCGCGCAGGGCCGCGTCGTCGTAGGCCTCGCCCGCGCCGACGACTCCGCCGACGAACATGTCGTACAGGGAGGGGAAGACCAGCTTGGTCGGGGTGCGGCGGTGTACGAAGATGCGCCCCGCCCCGTCGCGGGCCTGGATGAAGACGCAGCGGTGGCGCAGGCCTCTGGCGTACGCCTCGCCCCGCGGCCACTGGCCGACGACCCGGTCCTGGTCGTCGACGATGTCGAGGATCTCGTCGGCAGCGCTCATGGGCCCCATCCAAGCAGCCCGCCCGTGCCGGCTCAGCTCGGTTGGAGGGCGCGGACCCGCTCGGGTTTCGCGGAGCCGGAGGGCATCGCCGGGTGCAGCCCCAGCAGGACGATGCCGGTCACGATCGCCGCGAGGCCGACCGCCTCCCAGGTCAGGGCGCCCGTGTCGGTGCGCAGGCGGTCGCCGAGGAAGCCCACGCCGCAGGCGATGCCGGCCAGGGGCTGGGCGGCGGTCAGCGCGGGCAGGGACATGCGCAGGGAGGCGGTCTCGAAGGCGCTCTGCACCAGGACCAGCCCGGTGACCCCCAGTGCCAGCACGGCGTACGGCTGCCAGCCGGTCAGCAGCTCCGGCAGGCCGCCCTCGGAGAAGCGCTGGCCGCTGATCCGGGTGAGCGCGTCCTGCACCCCGTACAGCAGACCCGCGGCCACGGCCAGCAGCATCGGGCCGATGCTCAGTCGGGAGCGCTTGGCGCAAGTGGTCAGCACCAGTGCGAGCCCGATCATCGTGCCGATGATCAGCCAGTGCCGCAGGGGGTCCGGAACCGCGGTGCCGCCGCGCGGCCGGCCCGCCACGATGAACGCGGTCACCCCGCCCGCGAGCAGGGCCAGCCCGGACCAGCCCTGCCGGCCCAGTGGCTGTCGGCTGCGCTGACGCGACAGGGCCATGGCGAACAGCAGGTTCGTCGCCAGGAGCGGCTCCACCAGCGAGATCTCGCCCTGGCCGAGTGCGACCGCACCCAGCGCCATGCCGAGGGCCATCAGCCCGATGCCACCCAGCCAGCTCGGCACCTTCATCAGGTCCAGCAGGAGGCGGGGGGAGAGGAAGTCGCCGAGCGGTGCCCGCTGCGCGGCGCTCTGCTGGAGGACGAACCCGAAGCCCAGGCAGCACGCCGCGCTCACGGCGAGAACAAGGATGAGAACCGACACGCTGCGTACCTCGATCGTCCGGCCGGGCCACGGGTCGTCAAGGGCCGACTGTAGCGTCCCAGAGCCGGCGGGGCCCTGGGGAGTGCCCGGAGAGAACCGTCTCCGGGGAGGACCCGGAAACGGGCGGCTGAGTCCCGCCATGGTCGGGTGCCGGGCCCGGCTTTGCTATGGCGTACGTCACATCGGTGGCGCCCGGAGCCCGGGCCGCAGGTGCGCGGCATGACGTGGCACCGATCAATTCCCGCCATTTGAAGGGCAGTTGATCCTCGATATGAGTCGTCGGCCCTTGACGTCAAGTGTTGGCTGCGGGTTTGCTGTGAGTGATCGACTGACAGCGGGCCGATGTCCGCACGGGCAGGACGAGCAGCAACGGCAGCAACGCCCCCAGGCGACCACCGGCGTCTTCGGGTGACAGGAGCGCCACGGGCGGCACCGACGCCCGTGGCCGAACGAGGAACATGAGGAACACGAGGTAGTCCCGCGGTGTCCCCACCCCCGCCTCCGCCTCCGCTCGGCCGCGTCCGCAGGCGTCCGGCCCAGGCCTTCGACGCCGCCCTCGACGACATCGAACTCGGCGCCGCCCGCGCCGCGCTGTCCCAGGGGCGCTGGCAGGCCGTCCGCGCGCTGCTCGCCCGTACCGGCGATGACTGGGACCGCCGGGACCACCGCATCGCGGTCCTTGCCGGAGAGCCGTACTGCGCGGCCTGGGCCCGGGACTGGCTGCTCGCCGAGCCCGACTCCGCCGACGCCACCGCGCTGCTGGCCGTGGCCCTGGTCCGGCAGTGCCTGCGCGGCAGGGAGAAGCCCACCCGTGCTCGCGAGGCCTGCCGTGCCGCGGCCGCCCTCGTCCCCGGTGCCCCCACTCCCTGGCTCGGCCTGCTGATGCTGGAGCGCTGGACGGGTGACGACGCGGGGTTCGTGCGCGCCTTCGAGCAGGTCCGCGCCCGCCACACCGACCACCATCACGCCCACCATCTGATGGTCGCCCGGCTCGCCGAGCGGCGCGCCGACGCCGGCCCCGACCCGCTGCACGAGGTCTACGACTTCGCCGCCTGGGCCGCGGAACAGGCACCCGCCGACTCCCCGCTCGCCGTCCTGCCGGTCGTGGCGCACGCCGAGCGCTACCGTGTCCTGGCCGCCGCCGGGTTCGAGCCCGGCGATCCCGTGGCATCCGGGCACTGGACCGGGCGCCGCGCCCGGCAGGTGCTCAAGGCCGCCTTCGACTGGTGGCTCGAGTGGGAGCACGAGGGCCACCCGCGACGTCTCGTCGACCTCAACTTCCTGGCCCACGCCAAGGTCTGCGAGGGCCGGGGAGCCGAGGCCGCAGCCCTCTTCCACCGCATTGGCGACCATGCCACCGCCGAGCCCTGGTCCTATCCGGACCGGGACCCGCTCGCCGCCTTCCGCGCCGCCCGCGACCGCGCGCTCGGCACGCGGTGAGTCCGGCCACCGCCCTCCGCCCGAAGCCCTCGGCCGACGTCCTGCCCGCGACCCCCGACCGCCCACGTCCGACCCCCCTGCGACCCCCCTGCGACCGATCGGCAGACCGCCGCCGGCCGCGCCCCCCCCGACCGCCCGCGTGCCACCGGCCGCCGCCACCGGCCGCTTCCGACAGACCGCTCACCGAGTGACGAGAGAAGGACCTCCCGATGACGATCGGCCGTTCGAGCCCGGGCCGCCCCGCCGCCGACATCAGCACCTACCTCGGCCGGGAGCGCGCCCTGCGCGCCGACCGCCTCGGCACCGGAGGGCTGCTGCTCTCCGTCCTCGCCGCGACCGCCCCGCTGATGGTGGTCGCGGGTGTCATGCCCACTACATTCGCGGTGATGGGCATCGTCGGCCAGCCGCTCCTCTTCGTCGCCCTCGGCGCCGTCCTCGTCCTGTTCAGCGTCGGGTACGCCGAGATGAGCCGCCACGTCCACAACGCGGGTGCCTTCTACGCCTACATCGCCCGCGGGCTGGGCGGCACGGCCGGTGCGGGTGCGGCGCTCGTGGCCCTCGTCGCCTACAGCTCGCTCCAGGTCGGCATCTACGGCATCTTCGGCTTCGAGGTCTCCGGACTGTTCGCCACCTACGCCGACCTGGAGATCGCCTGGTGGATCCCGGCGCTCGCGGCCGTCGCCGTGGTCGGCGCGCTCGGCTGGCTGAAGATCGACGTCAACGCGCGGGTGCTCGGCGTGCTGCTGGTCATCGAGGTCGCCCTCGTGGTCGTCTTCGACTTCGCGGCGCTGACCGACCCCGGTGCGGAGGGCCTCTCCCTGCACGCCTTCAACCCCGACACCCTCGCCGGCGCCGGTGTCTCGACCGCCCTGTGCTTCTGCATCGCCGCCTTCACCGGCTTCGAGCAGGCCCCGGTCTACGCCGAGGAGACCAGCAGGCCGCACGTGCTGGTGCCACGCGTGATGTTCCTCGCCGTCGGCTCCGTCGCGGTGTTCTTCGCGCTGAGTTCCTGGGCGCTCACCGTCGCCACCGGGCCCTCCGCGATCGTGGGCACCGCGCAGCAGGAGAGCGCCGGCCTGCTGTTCACGCTGACCTCGTCCCGGCTCGGCGCCACCTTCACCGACGTCCTGCACGTGCTCTTCGTGACCGGCATGTTCGCCGCCACGCTCAGTTTCCACAACGTCGTCGCCCGGTACGCGTTCGCCATGGGCCGTGAGGGGCTGCTGCCCCGCGCCTTCGGCCGCACCAACGGCACCAGCGGCGCCCCGGGCATCGGCTCCCTGCTCCAGACGGTCGTGGCGGCGATCGTCGTGACCGCCTTCGCGGTCGCCGACAACGGCCCGGCGGGCGACCCGACGGCCCCCGTGCTGCACCTGTTCACCTGGTGCGGCAACCTCGGTGCCCTCGGCGTGACCCTGCTGATGGCCGCAGCCTCCCTGTCCGTGATCGTCTTCTTCGCCCGGCGCGGCGCGGCCGGAGCCCAGGCCTGGCGCCTGGTGACCTCCGCGCTCGCCGGCCTCGCTCTGCTGGTGCTCGCCGGCTTCACGGTCAAGGACTTCGACGTCCTGGTCGGGGCGGGGCCAGGCTCCGCCCTCAGCTGGCTCCTGCCCGCCGTCGTCGGCGCCGCGCTCGTGGCCGGGCTCGTCCTCGGCCTGCTGCTGCGCTCCCGCAACCCCGAGGCGCACGCCCGGATCGGACTCGGCAACGAGGCCTTCCGGCTGGAGCGTGAGGCCTCCTCCTGAGACCGGGCCCGTCCCCGGTCTCCTGCCGGTGCACGCCCCGGCGCGGCTCCGTGCTCCCCGTGCGGGCCCGCGTCCGGGGCGGGGCCGCGCCGGGCCCCTGAGCAGACCCCGACTCCCACGCGGGCCCGTCCCGATCCCGTGCGCCCGCGCCCGCTTCCCGCCCCGGGCCCGCCCCGGCCCGTGCACGCGAAGGGGCGCGAAGTGGTTACGGAACCCTGACGAGCTGCCGGAGACCCTTCTCCGGCAGGGGCCGCTGGTGCTCGAATGGCAGGGTGAACCCCGAACAACCAGCGGAACGCCCGGACGAGCCGCCTGTGCCGGGCAAGCCGATCGGCCGCCGCATCCTCCTCGGCACTCTGGGCCTGGGCGCCCTGGGCGTGCTCACCGCCCCCACCCTGCAACGCGGGCTGGAGGCCTTCCTCGGCAACGCCGCCGACAAGGATCCCACCGGCCTGACCGGCCTGCTGCCCAACGGCGGCGGATTCCGCTACTACTCGGTCACCTCGTCCGTGCCGCACAAGAGCGCCGGGGACTACCGCCTCACGGTCGGCGGGCTCGTACACCGCCCGACCACCTACACCCTGGCCGACCTGCGCAGACTGCCCCAGACCCGGCTGGTCAAGGACGTCCAGTGCGTCACCGGATGGCGGGTGCCCGGCACTCCCTTCGAAGGGGTCCGCCTCTCCGACCTGCTCGACGCGGCGGGCGTCCGGGCGCAGGGCAGAGCCGTCCGCTTCACCTGCTTCGACGGCGCCTACACCGAGAGCCTCACCCTCGACCAGGCCCGCCGCGCCGACGTCCTGGTCGCGTTGCGCATGCAGGACAAGGACCTGGGCCACAGCCACGGCGGCCCCGTCCGCCTCTATGTCGCCCCCATGTACTTCTACAAGTCGGCCAAGTGGCTCTCCGGCATCACCGTCACCGACGAGGTGCGGCCCGGCTACTGGGAGAAGCGCGGATACGACGTCGACGCCTGGGTGGGCCGCTCGAACGGACGCGACGATGAGCCTACGAGCTGACGCCCCCACCCCGAAGGCCGTGCGCCTGCCCCGCTTCAGCCGCGCCGAGCGCTGGATCCACCGCACGACGGCCGTCCTGATGGGCACCTGCGTGGTGACGGCGGCCTGCCTGTACCTGCCGCAGCTCGCCGAACTCGTCGGGCGCCGTGAACTGGTCGTCCGTATCCACGAGTGGGCCGGGATCGCCCTGCCCGTACCCGTCCTGGCCGGTCTCGCCTCCCGGGCGTTCCGCGCCGACCTCGGGAGCCTCAACCGCTTCGGTCCGCACGACCGGCGCTGGCTGCGCGCGGCGCTGCGCCGCGACCGGCGGCCCGCATCGCGGCCCGCGGACAAGTTCAACGCCGGGCAGAAGGTCTACGCCGCCTGGATCGCCGGCGCCTCACTGGTGATGCTCGGCACCGGACTGCTGATGTGGTTCACCCATCTGACCCCGCTGATGTGGCGGACCAGCGCGACCTTCGTCCACGACTGGCTCGCCCTCACCATCGGCGTCGTCCTGGCCGGGCACATCGGCATGGCCCTCGCCGACCCAGAGGCCCGCCGCGGCCTGCGTACCGGCGCGGTCGACCGGGAGTGGGCCGAACGGGAGCACCCCCTGTGGCGCCCCTGACGGCGCCGCTGTTCCCCCCGGCCGCGGACACGGGGGGCGGGAACCACCGCAGGTGATGGCCGCCCCCCGCCCCAGGCGCCGCGCCCTCGGGGGAGAGGGCCGCGGGCCGGCGTGCACCCTGCGGTCGGGACACTGCGACTAGAGCGCCAGGGAGAGCAGCAGGACCAGACCGCCCGCGACGACCGAGATGATCGTCTCCATCACGGACCAGGTCTTCACCGTCTGCCCGACGTTCAGGCCGAAGTACTCCTTGACCAGCCAGAACCCGGCGTCGTTGACATGACTGAAGAACAGCGAGCCCGCACCGACGGCCAGGACGAGCAGGGCCGTGTGGGTGGTCGTCATGCCGGCCGCGAGCGGGGCGACCAGACCGGACGCGGAGACGGTCGCGACGGTCGCCGAACCGGTCGCCAGCCGGATCGCCACCGCGATCAGCCAGCCCAGCAGCAGCGCAGGGATGTTCCAGTCCCGGGAGACGTCGAGGATCATCCGGCCGACACCGGTGTCGATCAGGGTCTGCTTGAAACCGCCTCCGGCGCCGACGATCAGCAGGATGCCGGCGATGGGGGCGATCCCCTTCTCCACGAGCGGCGTGAGGCGCTCCTTGCCGAAGCCCGCGGGCCGCAGCAGCGTGAAGATGCCCAGGAGCACGGCGGCGAGCAGTGCGATCAGCGGGGAGCCGACGACGTCGAACACCCGCTGGACGTGGTGGGCCGGATCGTCGACCACGATGTCGACCAGGGCCTTGGACAGCATCAGGACGACCGGGAGCAGGACGGTCACCAGCGTCGGGACGAAGCCGGGGCGGGTGCGGAGGTCATCGGACGCGCGCTGCGGGATCATGCGCTCCGGCGCCGGAACGTCCACCCAGCGGGCCGCGTACCGCGAGAACAGCGGACCGGCGACGATCACGGTGGGTATGGCGACGAGCACGCCGAGCGCCAGCGTGACACCGAGGTCGGCTCTGATCGCGTCGATCGCGACCAGCGGGCCGGGGTGCGGCGGCACCAGGCCGTGCATCACGGACAGGCCCGCGAGCGCCGGAATGCCGATCCGCATCAGGGGGTAGTGGCCGCGCTGGGCGACCATCAGCACGACCGGGATCAGCAGCACGACACCGACCTCGAAGAAGAGCGGCAGGCCGATCACCGCGGCGATGAGCACCACGGCCCACGGCATCCTCCGCCCGCCCGCCCTGGCGAGGATCGTGTCGACGACCTGGTCGGCGCCGCCGGAGTCGGCCAGCATCCTGCCGAGGATCGCGCCGAGGGCGATGAGCACGCCCACACCGGCGACCGTGGCGCCCAGTCCGCCGGTGAAGCCGGCGATGACCTTGTCCAGCGGGGCCCCGGCGATCGCGCCGAGCGCGAGCGACCCGAGGGTGAGCGACAGGAACGCGTGGAGCTTGAACCGGGTGATGAGCAGGACGATGACGGCGATGCCCGCCAGCACGGCCACGCCCAGTCGGGCATGACCGGCGGAGGTGATCGGTGCGGCGGTGTCCGCTGCCAGCATCTCGACGCTGAGTCTGGTCACGGGGGTTCCCTTGCAGATACGGGGATGGGCAGGTCCGGGGCCCGGCACGGGACCCCAAGAGCCCCGGGGCCGGGCAGGGAGCCCCGAGGAGGAGCGGGGTCCGGACCGCCGGACCCCGGAGGGAGGGCGCGGGCCCGGACGGGTGCCCGCGGGAGACGGGGCCGGGGGCGGCCCCTGGAGGGTGCTGGTGCCTGTCGAGGCGCTAGCGGGACGTCGCCTCGGAGCGTGCGGCCAGCGCGGCCGCGGCCCGCTCGGCGATCTGGTCCGGACCGCCCTCGACGTCGACGTCGACACCCGCCTCGTCCGCCTGGAGCGGCTGGAGCGCGGCGAACTGCGAGTCGAGCAGCGCCGTGGGCATGAAGTGGCCCCGGCGGTGCGCCATGCGGTCGGCGATGAGTGCCCTGTCACCGGTCAGGTGCACGAACACCAGACCGGGAGCGGCGGCCCGCAGCCGGTCGCGGTACGACCGCTTCAGCGCCGAGCAGCTGACCACTCCGCCCAGCCCCGCCCGGCCCTCCGCCCAGGCACCGACGGCGTCCAGCCACGGCCACCTGTCCTCGTCGGTGAGCGGGATGCCGGCCGACATCCTGGCGATGTTCGCCGCGGGGTGGAAGTCGTCGCCCTCGGCGTAGGGAACGCCGAGTCGGGCGGCGAGCAGGGGGCCGACGGTCGTCTTGCCGGTGCCTGCCACGCCCATGACCACGACGACGTGGGGGGTGTTCATCGCTGCCTCGCTGTCCTCGTCGACATGTTGATGCCGGGCCACTGAAACCCATTAGGTACGACTAATTCAAGAGGCAGGGACAAATAAGTCTGACTTTTTGGTTCCGTGATCCGCCCGTACGCTGTGGGGATGACCACTCCGGGCCGGGGTCTGCACGGCCATGTACTCGACACCCTCGGCCCTGCGATCACCGCGGGTGAGTACCCACCGGGCAGTGTGCTGCGCACGGACGAACTCGCCCAGGGCTTCGACGTGTCCCGGTCGGTGATGCGTGAGGCGGTGCGGGTGCTGGAGTCCATGCACCTGGTCGAGTCCCGCCGCCGCGTCGGCGTCACCGTGCGCCCCAGGTCCGAGTGGAACGTCTACGACCCGCAGGTCATCCGCTGGCGGCTGGCCGGCGCCGACCGCCCCCACCAGCTGCGCTCACTGACGGTGCTGCGCTCCGCCGTCGAACCGGTCGCCGCCGGCCTCGCCGCGCAGTACGCCACCGCGGAGCAGTGCGCCGAGCTGACCGAGTGCGCGCTCGGCATGGTCGCCAACTCGCGCGGCCACCGGCTGGAGCAGTACCTCTTCCACGACGTGGCCTTCCACCGGGTGATCCTCGACGCCTCCGGCAACGAGATGTTCGCCCGCCTCGGCGACGTCGTCGCCGAGGTCCTCACCGGACGCACGCACCACGAGGTCATGTTCGAGGACCCCGACCCGGCCGCGGTCACCCTGCACGTGCGGCTGGCCGAGGCGATCCGCGCGGGCGACGCCGACGGCGCGGAGCGGCTGACCCGGGAGATCACCGCGGGGGCGCTCCAGGAGCTGGACATCCTGGCGCCGTAGGTCCCCGGCCGGCGGTGTGCCCGGTCCGCGGGCGGGGACACCCGTCGGCCTACTCCTCCGGGAAGGTCCCGTCCACGTAGACCCACGCCCCGTCGAGCCGCTCGAAACGGCTGCGCTCCAGCAGGGACCCGCCGCGGTACGACGCCCGGAAGGTCACCGTCCCGTGGGTGTGGAAGGCCGTTCCGGCCCCGGTGCCGAGGATCTCCAGGCCGGTCCACCGCATCCGCGGGTCCAGGTCGAGCCGCGCGGGCCGCGTCCTCGGGTGCCAGGTGCGCAGAAGGTAAGCGGCGTCCCCTCGCACGAAGGCGCTGTAGCGCGACCGCATGAGCGCCTCGGCGGTGGGCGCGGCGGCGGTCCCCAAGTGGTACCTGCCGCAGCAGTCCTCGTACGCCTCGGGGTGGCCACAGGGGCAGGAACGCGTCGTCATGCCCGCCATTGTGCCTGGTCACAGAGGTGCCGGACATGCGGAAGGCCCCTGCTGAACAGGGGCCTTTCATCTGTGTCCGAGGGGGGACTTGAACCCCCACGCCCGATAAAGGGCACTAGCACCTCAAGCTAGCGCGTCTGCCATTCCGCCACCCGGACCAGGTGTCTGTCGTGCGGGGTTTCCCTCGCGGCGACGAAGTAAACACTACCAGGCTTTCGAGAGTGGTCGATCACGCCCGGTCCGCACGCGCACGGCGCGTGACCGCGCCGGGACCGGTCTTGGGCTCGGGCGCCGCGCGGAGGGAGGATGAGAGGGACCAACGGCTGACACCGGGAGGAAGCAGCGTGAGCGAGACCGACACGGCCAGGGGCGTCACCGGTGAGGACGAGGTCGTCGACCTCTGCCGCGACCTGATCCGGTTCGACACCAGCAACTACGGCGACCACTCGGGCCCCGGCGAGCGCACGGCGGCCGAGTACGTCGCGGAGAAGCTCGCCGAGGTGGGGCTCGATCCGAAGATCTACGAGTCGCACCCCGGCCGCGCCTCCACCGTGGCTCGCATCGAGGGCGAGGACCCGTCCCGGCCCGCGCTGCTCATCCACGGCCACCTCGACGTCGTGCCCGCCAGCGCGGCCGACTGGACGCACGACCCCTTCTCCGGCGAGGTCGCGGACGGCTGCGTGTGGGGCCGAGGCGCCGTCGACATGAAGGACATGGACGCGATGACCCTGGCGGTCGTCCGGGACCGGCTGCGCAGCGGGCGCCGGCCGCCGCGGGACATCGTGCTGGCCTTCCTCGCCGACGAGGAGGCGGGCGGGACGTACGGCGCCCGGTACCTGGTCGACCGCCACCCGGACCTCTTCGAGGGCGTCACGGAGGCGATCAGCGAGGTCGGCGGCTTCTCCTTCACCGTCAGCGAGCAGCGGCGCCTCTACCTGATCCAGACGGCCGAGAAGGGCATGCACTGGATGAAGCTGACCGTGGCCGGCACCGCCGGGCACGGCTCGATGATCCACCGCGACAACGCCATCACCGAGCTGTCGGAGGCCGTTGCGCGGCTGGGCCGGCACCGGTTCCCGGTGCGGGTCACCAAGACCACCCGCGCCTTCCTCGACGAGCTCGGCGACGCGTTCGGCACGGAGCTCGATCCGGAGGACATGGAGTCGACGCTCGCCCGGCTCGGCGGCATCGCCAAGCTGATCGGCGCCACGCTGAGCAACACCGCCAACCCCACTCAGCTGGGCGCCGGCTACAAGGTCAACGTCATCCCCGGCGAGGCCACGGCACACGTGGACGGCCGGTTCCTGCCCGGGCACGAGGAGGAGTTCCTCTTCGACCTGGACCGCATCCTGGGCCCGAACGTGCGCCGCGAGGACGTGCACGCCGACAAGGCCGTCGAGACCACCTTCGACGGGGCGCTGGTCGAGGCCATGCAGTCCGCGCTGGTCGCCGAGGACCCGGCCGCCAAGGCGATCCCGTACATGCTCTCGGGCGGCACGGACGCGAAGTCGTTCGACGACCTCGGTATCCGCGGCTTCGGCTTCGCCCCGCTGAAGCTGCCGCCGGAGCTGGACTTCGCGGGCATGTTCCACGGCGTCGACGAGCGGGTGCCGGTGGACGGACTGAGGTTCGGCGTGCGGGTGCTCGACCGATTCATCGACGCGTCGTGAGGCGCTGCGCAGGCGTCCGTGGGACGTGCACGGAAGGGGGAGTCGTCAATCGGCCGCCTGTGCGGATCCGACTGAGAAGAGTGAATGCGACGATACGCTCGTAGCCCCATTACTCCCTCCTCGTTACGCCTGATGCGATCCGCAACGCTGGGATCGCTTGTGCCAACAAGGAGGAATAATGATCAAGAAGGTCGTCGCTGCTGCGGCTGCCACCGGCGGTCTGGTTCTCGCGGGCGCGGGTCTCGCCGTCGCCGACGCCGGTGCCCAGGGTGCCGCCGTGCACTCCCCGGGCGTCGCCTCCGGCAACGTCGTCCAGGTGCCCGTTCACGTGCCGGTGAACGTCTGCGGCAACACGATCTCGGTGATCGGGCTGCTGAACCCCGCCTTCGGCAACACCTGCTTCAACAAGTGACGTTGTCGCCCCTCCAGGGGTTGTTCCTCTGAGGGTCGTCCGTGCCGTCGGCCCCGGAGCGCACTCCACGCGTTCCGGGGCCGACCGGTTTTCGGCGACGGACTCGCGTCCGGACGGAATCGAATTCGGTCCACGGCGTCAACCGAAGGCTTCAGTCGAAGGCAGGGATTCAGCAATGCGACAGGCAACCCGCAAAGGCCTCATGACGGTGGCGGCGGCCACCGGCGTCATCGCCGCCGCCGGCAGCGGCTACGCCCAAGCCGACTCGGGAGCGAGCGGCTCCGCATCCAACTCGCCGGGCGTGCTGTCCGGCAACTCGGTGCAGGCGCCGGTGCACGCCCCGGTGAACGTCTGCGGCAACACCGTCGACGTCGTCGGTGTGCTCAACCCGGCGATGGGCAACAGGTGCGCCCACCCCGGCCACACGCGGGGCGGGTACGGCGACTCGGGCGGGTACGGCGGCTCCGGCCACTCGGGCGGCTCCGGCGGGCACGGGGGCGGGACCGGCTCGCACGCCGGCGGCCACACCGGTCACTCGCCGGGAGTCGGCTCCGGCAACCACGTCGAGGCGCCGATCGACGCGCCGGTGAACGTCTGCGGCAACAGCGTCGACGTGATCGGGATCGGCAACAGTGCGATGGGCAACGACTGCGGCAGCGGCCACCACGCCGGCGGGCACCACACCACGCCCCCGGGAACGCCGGGCACCCCCGGAACGCCGGGGACTCCGGGCAATCCGGGAACGCCGGGGACTCCGGGCAATCCGGGAACGCCCGGGACTCCGGGAACGCCGGACACCCCCGGGACGCCGTCCACTCCGGGTACGCCGTCCACTCCCGGCGGCGAGACGCCCGGCGGTCCGGGCAACCCCGATCACCCGGGCACCCACGCGGTGACCCAGCCCCGGGGCGCGGCTCAGCTGGCCCACACCGGCAGTGACCTGCCGCTCGGCGTCGTCCTCCCGGCCGGGGCGGGAGCGCTGCTGGCGGGAGCGGTGCTCTACCGCCGGGCGCGCGCCGCGGCCTGACCGGTCCCGCGCCCGTGTACGAAGCGGGCCCCGCCGATGCGGGACCCGCTTCGTTCCGGCCGTCCTCGCCTCACCACGTGGCGCGCACCTGGCGGATGATCCGCCGACGCAGCCGCACCTTGCGGCTGCCGTCACGCAGCAGGGTCAGGCGGTACAACTCCCAGTGTCCGTACTCGGCATGGTCCGTCAGAAGGCGGGTCGTCTCCTTGCGGGAAACCCCGCGCGGTACGTGGACGTCGACAAATTCGTATTCCGGCATCGCATCTATTGTGCGGGCCGGGGCCCGGTACGGATAGCGTCTGCAGTATGTCTGATGCTGCGCAGCCCACCGCTGCCGAGGTACGCGCCGCCGCCGAGGCGGTCAAGACCGCGCTCGACCGCCATCTGGCCGCGGTCGAACGCAGGTCGGGTGAGGACGACCCGGCCGTCTACGAGGCGTTCAACCAGTTGGCCTCGGCCGCCGAGGCGTACGACGAGCTGCTCTACGACCGCTACGACGAGGTCACGCCCTTCGAGATCCCCGGCGGCGAGGAGATGCCGCCCTACACCGGTCCCGAGGAGCCCAGCGCGCTCAGCGTGCTGATCCGCCGCGACTACACCGTGGTGGAGCCGCAGCGGCTGCTGGCGCAGGCCAGGCGGGTGGAGGCGGCGGACGGCGACAGCGCGGGCGAGGACCTGGGCGACACGGTGCACGGGGCCCTGGGGGTCCTGTTCGGCGAGTTCGAGCCGGACGAGATCGCCTCCCGGCACAAGGAGTTCGGTCTGGAGGAGGGCGACTCCACGCTCTGGGTGGTGGCCGCGGAGGAACCGGCCGAGCCCGGGGAATGGCTGGAAGCACCCTTCGAGCAGGCCGACCCGCAGGGGGTGGTCTGCCGTTTCGACGTCAGCGCGGTGTTCGACGACGACGCCGACCTCGTCGACGGGGACGACGCCGGGAACGACGTCGGCACCGAGCTCGACGGGGAGGACGAGGACGACCTGGAACCGCTGGACGCCGACCGCTAGGGGTGTTGCGAAAGTCCCGCACAGCACCCGCGGGGCCCGGCACGCACTCTCGCCGCACCGGCCGTAAGCCCGAGTACATCCGGTACGAGGTCTTTCGCCGGCACGCCGAGAGCACGCACCGGACACCGCGGGCACCGCACCGGACGTTCGAAACACCTCCTAGTGCCGCGACGGCACCGGTGAGGTGACCGGAGCGCCGGGGTGCTCCGCCGGGCGGAGCACCCCTCGCGCGGGACGCGCCCATGCGCGCGCCGGCGGCACGACCCGGTACGGCGGCCCGGGCGGGACGTTCCCGGGCCGCCTCGGTCGTCGGTCGCAGCCGTCGGGCCGTCGCTGTCAGGCCGGGACCGGGACCTGGGCGCGCAGCAGGAACGGCAGCCGGGTCGTCCGCGGCTTCACCCCGACCTCCCGGACGGCGCGGGGCAGAGTCTGTTCCACGCCGTGGACCACCGAGAGATGCCGGTCGGCGCGCCCGAAGGCCGTGTACACCCACGGCCGGCTCAGCGCCTGCGCGGCGTCCCCGGGCAGCACGACGACGGCCGCCGGCCACCGGTCGCCCACCGCCTGGTGCGCGGTCAGCGCCCACCCGTGCCGTACCGACTGCTCCACCCGCTCCCGCGGCACGACGACCGGGGCGCCTGCGCACGACAGGTGCAGCCCGTCCGCGTCGGCCTTCACCACCTGCCCCGTCAGCGTGCGTCCCGGAGCGGGGGAGTAGGCGATCCGGTCACCCGGATCGAAGCCGCCGAACCGGCCCGGTCCGGGGTTGAGCCGTTCCTTGAGCGCGGCGTTGAGGGCACGGGTACCGGCCGTGCCCCCGTGGCCCGGGGTGATCACGACGGTCTGTTCCGCCGGGATGCCCAGGGCCCGCGGCACCGAGTCGGCGACGAGCTGCACCGTCCGGTGCACGGCCTCGCCCGCGTCCCGCACCGGCACGATCACCAGTTCCCTGCCTGGTGCCTCGACCTGGTTCAGCTCGCCGATGCCGACTCCGGAGACCAGTTCGCCAAGGGGCCCCGGGTCCGGGGTGCGGGAGGCGATCCGCGGGCAGACGCGGGCAGCGAGCAGATCGGCGAAGACCCGCCCGGGCCCGGCCGACCACAGCACCGCCGGATCCCCGCTCAGCACCAGCCGGGCCCCGTCCGGCAGCGCCTCCGCGAGCGCCGCCGCGCTCTCCACGTCCAGTTGCGGCGCGTCGAGCACGACCAGAAGATCCAACGCGAGCGCGCCCTCGGCGTCCCGGCCGGGCCCCTCGGAGCCCGAGAGCAGCCCGGCGACGGTGGCGACCGCCTCCGCACCGGGCGTACCGGCTGTGTCGTCGCCCGGGGACGGGCGGGCCCCGGCCGCCGCCAGCAGCCCGGCGAGACGGCGGCTGCCGTCGGGCGTGTGGCACGCGCCCACCGCCCGGAGGCCCAGCGTGCGGGCGGCGGCGAGCAGGGCCGCCGGGTCCGCACGGGACGCCTCCCCACCCGTGTGCAGGACCAGGCCGTGCCCGGCGACGGCGCGGATCAGCTCGGCCGCGCTGCCCGGGGCCGACGCGGCAGCCGACGCCCAGTCCGCCGCGGTCTCCTCCTTGGCGACGGAGTTGACCACCCGGGCCAGGGCGTCCGCGAGGCTCTCCTCCGCGAGCGCGTACCGTTCCAGGCCGACCAGGACCCGAACCGGGCGCTCCGCGTCCTCGCCCTCCTCCTGGTCCGTATCCTCCTTCCCGGTCCCCTCGGTCCCCTCGGTCCCCTCGGTCCCCTCAGCCTCCGGGCCCGGGGCGGTCACCCGGCCGGCCGGCTCCTCCAGGGTGTCCTGGAACACGAGTGCGTCGCCCTCGGCGATCGCGCTGCGCACGGCGTCCTCCGCTTCCGGGATCCCCCGCTGTGCCAGCGCCGCGGTGAGCGCGGGCAGCTCCAGGGCGGTGTGCCCGGCGAGGGCTGCCTGCTCCAGCAGCCAGACGGTGACCGCCCGGCCGCGCCGCTCGTCGTCCGGGGCGCACGTGGGGCCGAGTAGCGCCCGCGCGAAGGAGTCGGCGTGCTCGGGCCGGACTCCGGTGACCCGCAACAGCTGCCAGGGGTCGGCCCGCAGCTCCTCCGCGGCGCCGTCGCCGAGGGTGGTGGCGACCTGCCCCGCCAGTCCCTCGGGTGCGCCGCCGGCGGTCAGCACCTCCCGCGCGGACGCGACGGACCCGTCCGAGGGGGCCGCGGGCGTGGCGGTGGACGCGGGCTGCTGAGGCCGGGGGCGGTGCGTGGGCTCCGGGGCGGGGCGGCGGGGTGCGGGCGGCTCGCGGAACACCGTCTCCGCCGGCTTCTGCCCGCTTTCCACGGCCCGTACCGCCGCGAGCAGGTCGGCCGCGGTGCCGCTCAGATTGGCCCCGCTCTCGACGGGCCCCTGCCGCTCGGCCTTGCGCCGCTCGATCCGATCTCTCTCGACCCGCTGCGCCGCCAGCTCCGCCTGGGCCTCGGACAGCTCCCCGGCCCCTTCCGCGTCCTCGTCGCCGGCCGCGGTGGTCCGGCCCCCACCGGGAGTGCCGTCGTCCTCCCCGGCCGCGGCCCGGCTGTCGCCGCCGGTGGACCCGGTCCCCTCCTGCAGGGCGGGGGCGTCCCCCTCGGGGGCCGTGTCCGCTTCGGCGGAGCCGGTCCCGGGCATGCCGCCCTCCGCCCCGACGTCCGGCGTCCCCGGCCCGGCGTTCTCCGTGGCCTCCGGCTCCGTGCTCACAGCGTGCTCCAGTCGTGATCGGGATAGCGGTGCACGGGCGCCGACACGTCGTCGAGCGCCCGGCAGATCTCGTCAGGAAGACTAAGCGCCTCCACCGACAATGCCGCCGTGAGCTGCTGTGCCGTGCGCGCGCCGACGATCGGCGCGGTCACCCCGGGCCGGTCACGGACCCAGGCGAGGGCCACCTGGAGCGGGGACACCGCGAGGCCGTCCGCCGCGGTCGACACGGCGTCGACGATGCGGCTCGCGGTGTCGTCCAGATAGGGCGCGACGAACGGGGCGAGGTGCTCGGAGGCGCCGCGCGAGTCGGGCGGCAGGGACTCGCCCCGGTACTTGCCGGTCAGGACACCGCGGCCCAGGGGCGACGACGGCAGCAGGCCGATGCCCAGGTCCAGGGCGGCCGGCAGCACCTCGCGCTCGACACCGCGCTGCAGCAGCGAGTACTCCATCTGCGTACCGGCCAGCCGGGTCCGCGTGCCCTGGGCCGCCAGCTGCCAGGTCGCCGCCTTGGCGAGCTGCCAGCCGCAGAAGTTGGAGACGCCCGCGTAGCGTGCCCGGCCGCTGCTGACGGCCAGGTCGAGGGCGTGCAGGGTCTCCTCCAAGGGCGTCCCGGGGTCGTAGGCGTGGACGTGCCACAGGTCGACGTGGTCCGTGCCCAGCCGCGCCAGGGAGGCGTCCAGCGCGGTGAGCAGATGCCCGCGCGAGCCGTCGAAGCGGCGGTCGGGGTCGGGCACGCTGCCCGCCTTCGTCGAGATCACCAGATCCCGCCGCGGGACGAGCCCCTCCAGGAGCCGCCCGAGCAGGTACTCGGCCTCGCCGTCGCCGTACACGTCCGCGGTGTCGACGAGGGTGCCGCCCGCCTCCCAGAACGTCTTCATCAGGTCCGCGGCGTCGTGCTCGTCGGTGTCCCGGCCCCAGGTCAGGGTGCCGAGCCCGATCCGGGACACACGCAGGCCGGTGCGGCCGAGATGCCTCTGTTCCATGAACGCCGAGATTACTGGCCATAGGTGGGCCGTGGGTTGCCTGTGGACAACCGTTTCCCGCGCGCTAAGGTCGGCCGCACAAGGGACATTACCGATGGGTAAGGGGATCGCGTATGCAGCTCGGGATCAACCTCGGCTACTGGGGCGCCGGTATGGACGCCGACAATCTGGCGGTGGCCCAGGAGGCCGACCGGCTCGGGTACGCCGTCTGCTGGGCCGCCGAGGCCTACGGCTCCGACGCGCCGACGGTGCTCTCCTACGTGGCGGCCCGGACCGAGCACATCGACGTCGGCTCCGCGATCATGCAGATCCCGGCCCGCCAGCCCGCCATGACCGCCATGACGGCAGCGACCCTCGACTCCCTCTCCGGCGGCCGGTTCCGCCTCGGCCTCGGCGTGTCCGGCCCGCAGGTCTCCGAGGGCTGGTACGGCGTGAAGTTCGACAAGCCGCTGGCACGCACGCGTGAGTACGTCGAGATCGTCCGCAGGGCGATGAGCCGGGAGCGGCTGTCCTACGAGGGCGAGCACTGGACGCTGCCGCTGCCCGGAGGCCCGGGCAAGCCGATCAAGCTGACCGTGCACCCGCAGCGTGAGCACATTCCGCTGTACATCGCCGCGATCGGGCCGAAGAACCTGGAGCAGACCGGGGAGATCGCCGACGGCGCGCTGCTGATCTTCCCCTCCGCCGACCACCTGGAGGAGACCGCGGTCACCTATCTGCGCGCCGGGCGCGAGAAGGCCGGCAAGACCATGGACGGCTTCGACGTCTGCCCGACGCTCCCGCTCGCCGTCGGCGACGACAAGGACGTGACGCGGCTCGCGGACACCTTCCGGCCCTACACCGCGCTGTACGTCGGCGGCATGGGCAGTTTCAAGCAGAACTTCTACAACCAGCTCGCCCGGCGCATGGGCTACGAGCAGGCCGCCGCCGAGATCCAGGAGAAGTACCTCTCCGGCGACAAGGAAGGTGCCGCCGCGGCCGTTCCGCACGACCTGATCGACCGGACCACCCTGCTCGGCTCGGTGGCGCGCATCGCCGACCGGATGAAGGCCTACGCGGCGGCCGGTGTCACCACCCTCACGCTCGCCCCGGCCGGCTTCACCCTGGACGAGCGGCTGGCCTCCCTGCGCGCCGGTGTGGACGCCATGGAGCGTGCCGGGCTCGCGTGACCCGGGAGACACGGGGAGCAGTCTTTCAGCGGCCGTGGTGGGGGCTCGGGGGTCTTCCCCGCCACGGCCGTCACGGGGAACAACGCGCCCGGGCGGGCTCGGTTACGCCCCCGTCGGGGCCCCGCGTCTCATCCGTTCGGCCGACTTGTCCGACACAGCTGTTGCGGCGTCCCTCTTGCGGCATTTGACTCGTTCTTCGCGGATCCTGCAGAGAGGTGCCCACGATGCTTTCGGCCAAGAGTCTGTTCCAGGAGATCCTCGACAACGACGAGTCCTTCGCCCTGTTCTGCTCCATCGCCGCCAGCGGTGAGTCGCAGGGCGGCTGGGAGAACGCCCGGATCGCCGCGCTCGTGCCGGAGGGCGAGCGTGACATGGCTCCCAAGATCACCCGGCACGGAGCCGACGAGGACAAGCACGGCCGCATCTTCAACGCCCTGATGAAGAAGCGGGGCCTGCAGCCCGTTCCGGTTCCGGCCGACACCGACTACACGATGCTGCTGGAGCGGCACGGCATCGGACTCGCCCACGACAAGCTCAGGAGCGACCGGCCGCTGACCGTCCAGGACATCGTCACCTACCTCGCGCACAGCCGCGTCACCGAGCAGCGCGCCTCGGAGCAGATGGACCTGCTGCGCAGGCATTTCGGCGACCACCCCGACATCGGCCGCGCGGTCCGGCAGATCTCCCACGACGAGGACAACCACCTCGCCTACTGCCACGAGGAACTCCTCCGCTTCGCCCGCGCGGGCCACGGCCGCGCCATCCAGACCACCCTGCGTGAGTGCGCGCTCGCCGAGATCCGCATCTACCGCGACGTCAGCCTCGCCGTCATGGCCCACATGGGGAACGTCCTGCACTGGTCCAGGGCGAAGTCGGCCGTCCTGGCGGCCGGCATCCACGCGGTGTACGCCTGGGAGCGGTTCGCGGGCTGGCGGCGCATGGTCTCCCTGACCATGCCCGAACACCGCAACGCGCTCGGCGGCCCCCCGGCCCCCGCCCACCCCGAGTTCGCCTGACCCGCGCGCCCGTCCCGCCCGCGCGCCCTACAGCCAGCCCCGCCGCTTGAAGAGCCGGTACAGCGCCACCTCGAGAGCGGCCATCGCCACGATCACCGCCGGATACGACCACACCCAGCGCATCTCCGGCATGTACCGGAAATTCATGCCGTAGATCCCCGCGATCATGGTGGGAACCGCCGCCATGGCCGCCCACGCCGAGATCTTCCGCATGTCGTCGTTCTGCCGGACGCTCATCTGCGCCAGATGGGCCGACAGGATGTCCGACACCAGGCGGTCGAGGCCGTCCACGGCCTCGTTCACGCGCGTCAGGTGATCGTGCACGTCCCGGAAGAAGGGGCGGGCCTTGTCGCTGACGTACGGCACCGCCGTGCCGAACGGGCCGGTGCCCGCCAGCCGGTGCAGCGGCAGGGCCAGCGGGCCCGTCGCCCGCCGGAACTCCGTGATCTGCCGCTTGAAGCGGTAGATCCGCGACGCGGTGTGGCGGGAGCCGCCGCCGTCCGGCGAGAACACCTCCGCCTCCAGCTCCTCCAGATCGGTCTGCAGCTCGCTGGCGACCTCGACGTAGTGGTCGACGACCGCGTCGGCGATCGCGTACAGCACGGCCGTCGGGCCCTTGCCGAGGATCTCCGGCTCGTGCTCCAGCCGCCGCCGCACGGCGCTCAGCGGCGAACCGACGCCGTGCCGCACCGTCACCGCGAAGCAGTCGCCCAGGAACACCATGACCTCGCCGGCCGAGACGGTCCCGTCGCGCGGCTCGTACACCACCGGCTTCAGCACCAGGAACAACGAGTCGTCGTACACCTCCAGCTTCGGCCGCTGATGCGCCTTGAGCGCGTCCTCCACGGCCAGCGGATGCAGCGCGAAGTCCTCGGTGACCGTGTCGAACTCCTCCCCGGTCGGCTCGTGCAGCCCGATCCACACGAAGCCGCCCGCCGCACGCGCCGCTTCGAGGGCGTCCGAGAACTCCTGCGGACCCTCCGTGCGGTGCCCGTCGCGGTAGATGGCGCAGTCCACGATCACGGAGCGTATTGTCCCGCCCGCGGCGCCCCGGCGCACCCGGGCGTACGCCTACGCTGGGCCGCATGCCCACGCTGATCCTCGTCCGGCACGGACGTTCCACCGCCAACACCGAGGGACTGCTCGCCGGATGGACACCCGGCGTCGGTCTGGACGACCGCGGCGCCGCGCAGGCGGCCGCCCTGCCCGACCGGCTCGCCGGCCTGCCGCTCGCCGAGGCCGTCGTCAGCCCGCTCCAGCGCTGCCAGGAGACCGTTCGGCCGCTGCTCGACGCCCGGCCCGGGCTGACCGCCCACACCGAGGAGCGGATCGGCGAGTGCCACTACGGCGACTGGTCGGGCCGCAAGCTCGCGGAGCTCAAGGACGAGCCCCTGATGGAGGTCGTGCAGGCCCATCCGTCCGCCGCCGCCTTCCCCGGCGGCGAGTCCATGCGGGCCATGCAGACCCGTGCCGCCGAGGCCGTACGCGAGTGGAACGCACGTGTGGCGCGCGACCACGGCCCCGACGCCGTCTACCTCATGTGCTCGCACGGCGACATCATCAAGTCGCTCGTGGCCGACGCGCTCGGACTTCACCTCGACCTCTTCCAGCGGATCTCCGTCGAACCGTGTTCCGTCACCGCGATCCGCTACACCAGGCTGCGGCCGTTCCTGCTGCGGCTCGGCGACACCGGCGACTTCGCCTCCCTCGCGCCCCGCGGGGAACCCGCGGCCGGGGAAGCACCGGCCGGGGAAGCACCGGCCGGGGACGCACCCGTAGGGGGCGGCGCGGGCGCACCGTGATCGTCGGCCGCAGTAGGGTGAAGCGTCCGCACATATGCATGTCCGCAGGAGCTGCCCGCACTCCCGATTCCGCACCACTCCCCAGCGGATCCCCCGCGAACCCATCCACGAACGATTCCCATGGAGACTGGACGTGTCCCGTCAGGTGTTCCTCTACGATCCGCCGGACCGCTTCGTCGCCGGCACGGTCGGACTGCCCGGGCGCCGTACGTTCTTCCTCCAGGCCACCGCCGGCTCCCGGGTGACCAGCGTGGCCCTGGAGAAGACCCAGGTCGCCGCACTCGCCGAGCGCATGGACGAGTTGCTGGACGAGGTCGTGCGCCGGAGCGGCGGCAGCGCCTCGGTGCCCGCCGTGGCGCCCTCGGAGGTCGCCGACACCGCGCCCCTCGACACCCCGATCGAGGAGGAGTTCCGCGTCGGCACCATGGCGCTGGCCTGGGACGGCGAGGAGCAGCGCATGATCGTCGAGGCCCAGGCCCTCGTCGAGCTCGACGCCGACTCCGAGGAGGATCTCGCCGAGGCCGAGGAGCGGCTTCTCCAGGACGAGGAGAACGGGCCCCCGATGCTGCGGGTCCGGCTCAGCGGCGCACAGGCCAGGGCCTTCGCCAAGCGGGCCCTCGACGTCGTCAACGCCGGCCGGCCGCCCTGCCCGCTGTGCAGCCTGCCGCTCGACCCGGAAGGACACGTATGTCCGCGCCAGAACGGATACCGCCGCGGAGCGTGACCGCCGCCGACCTGCTCGCGCACGGCGAGCTGACGGTGCGCGGACGTCTCCGGGACGCCTCCAACGCGGCGCTGTTCTGCACGGTCGCGCACGAGGGGCACGAGGTGTCCTGCGTGTACAAACCGGTCGCCGGGGAGCGCCCGCTGTGGGACTTTCCCGACGGCACCCTCGCCGGGCGCGAGGTGGCCGCCTACGAGGTCTCCGAGGCCACCGGCTGGCGGCTCGTCCCGCCGACCGTGCTGCGGGACGGACCCTACGGTGAGGGCATGTGCCAGCTGTGGATCGACGTCGTGCCGGGCACCGAGCTGCTCGCCCTCGTCGACGACGAGGAGCCCGCGCCCGGCTGGAAGGCGATCGGGTTCGCCGAGGCCGGCGAGGGCCGTACGGCACTGCTGGTGCACGCCGACGACGAGCGGCTGCGGCGGCTCGCCGTGCTCGACGCGGTGATCAACAACGCCGACCGCAAGGGCGGCCATCTGCTGCCCGCCGCCGAGGGGCGTCTGTACGGCATCGACCACGGCGTCGCCTTCAACGTCGACGACAAGCTGAGGACGCTGCTGTGGGGCTGGGCGGGGGAACCCCTCACCGCCGAGGCGGTCGAGGTGCTGCGTGCGCTGGGGACGGCCCTCGGCGACGGCGGCACGCTGGCCGCCCGGCTGGCCGGGCTGATCACCCCCGCCGAGATCGACGCCACGCGTGCGCGTGTCGACGCGCTCCTCGCCTCCCGCAGGCACCCGGAGCCCAGCGGGGAGTGGCCGGCGATCCCCTGGCCCCCCGTGTAGCCCGGCCCGGTACCGCAGGCCCCAGCACAGCGGCCGGGATCGCGCAAGAGCGCCTTCCCGGCCATCCGGACCCCACCGGTTCGTATACGGAACACCAGTCCGGTTAGGCTCATGACATGCATGCCTGGCCCGCTTCCGAGGTCCCCGCCCTGCCCGGTCAGGGCCGCGACCTCAGGATCCACGACACCGCGACCGGGGGTCCGGTGACCCTCCGCCCCGGTCCCGTCGCCCGTCTCTACGTCTGCGGCATCACCCCCTACGACGCCACCCACATGGGACACGCGGCGACCTACAACGCGTTCGACCTCGTGCAGCGCGTGTGGCTCGACACCAAGCGGCAGGTCCACTACGTGCAGAACGTCACCGACATCGACGATCCACTGCTGGAGCGGGCGCAGCGTGACGACGTCGACTGGGCCGCCCTCGCCGATCAGGAGACCGCTCTCTTCCGTGAGGACATGACGGCGCTGCGGATGCTCCCGCCGCAGCACTACATCGGCGCCGTCGAGGCCATACCCGGGATCGTGCCGCTCGTGGAGCGGCTCCGCGAGCTCGGCGCCGCCTACGAGCTCGACGGCGACATCTACTTCTCCGTCGAGGCCGACCCGCACTTCGGCGAGGTGTCCGGCCTGGACGCCGCCGCCATGCGGCTGCTGTCCGCCGAACGCGGCGGCGACCCCGACCGCCCGGGCAAGAAGAACCCCCTCGACCCGATGCTGTGGATGGCCGCCCGACCCGGTGAGCCCAGCTGGGACGGCGGTTCCCTCGGCCGCGGCCGGCCCGGCTGGCACATCGAGTGCGTGGCCATCGCCCTGGACCACCTCGGCATGAGCTTCGACGTGCAGGGCGGCGGCTCCGACCTCGCCTTCCCGCACCACGAGATGGGCGCTTCCCACGCCCAGGTGCTGACCGGCGAGTTCCCCATGGCCAAGGCCTACGTCCACGCCGGCATGGTCGCCCTGCACGGCGCGAAGATGTCCAAGTCCAAGGGCAACCTCGTCTTCGTCTCGCAACTGCGGCGCGACGGCGTCGACCCCGCCGCCATCCGGCTCTCCCTCCTCGCCCACCACTACCGCTCCGACTGGGAGTGGACCGACCAGGTGCTCCAGGAGGCGCTCGCCCGCCTCGACCGCTGGCGTGCCGCCGTGTCCCGGCCGGACGGCCCCTCTGCCGAGGCGCTGGTCGAGGAGATCCGCGCCGCCCTGGCCGACGACCTCGACGCCCCGGCGGCCCTCGCCGCCGTCGACTGCTGGGTCGCCCTCCAGCAGGACGCGGGCGGGACGGACCCCGGTGCCCCGGGCGTCGTCTCGCGCGCCGTGGACGCGCTGCTGGGCGTGGCCCTGTAGCCCTCGCCCCGCACGAACGGGGCGCTTCCTCCGAGGAGGAAGCGCCCCCTTGTGCTGTGCGGGCGACGGTCAGACCCGCTGGATCCGCACGCTGCGGAGCACGCTGGGCGACTGCGTGTCCCACACGCCGATCACCTGGTGGCCGAAGGCGAACGCCTCCTGGATCTGCTGGTGCAGCTGCGGGGTCGGGCTGTTCAGCACCCGGAAGTGACCGTTGATGCGCAGGAAGACCTGCTGCGGGTGGCCCTGGAGCGGGTGGACGATGTCGACGAAGCCCTCAGCGATGCCGGAGGCCAGGGCCTGGGCCTGGGCCTGCTGCATCACCTGCTGCACCGCGGCCTGCACGATCTGCTGGAGCTGCTGCTGCGCCTGCTGCTCGGCCTGCTGCGCCTGCTGGTCGGGCCGGCCGAGCTGCTGGAGCAGCTGCTGGAACGGCTGCTGCTGGCCGAGCTGCTGCAGCTGCTCCAGGGTGCCGCCCATGCCGTACGGCTGCTGCTGGTAGGGCTGCTGGGACGGCTGCTGCTGGTAGGACTGCTGCTGGAAGGGCTGCTGCTGGAAGGGCTGCTGCTGGAACGGCGACGTGCTGGGGTACTGCTGGCCCTGCTGCTGGCCCATGTGACTCATCTGCGGGGTGGTGCTCATGTCGATGCCACCTTCCGTTGACGTGATGGGTCCTTGCGATGGTGCGTCAGCCCACGACGACGAGGCCGACGATCTCTTCGTCCGCGAACCAGACGCGGACGTCGGGCCGTCCCCCCGCGAAGGCGGTGTGGACCGCCTGGCGGACTTCGGGGGACGGGTGGTCCAGGGTGCGCCAGGCGCCGGCCACGAACAGCCGGAGCCGGGGCGGGAGCTCGGGCGGGTAGGGCAGCAGTTCGTCCCAGTACCGCTCGGCCCGGCCGGAGTCGACCGCCTGCGGCAGCAGGTGGGTGACCGCCGCCCTGATGTCGGGCCGGTTGCCGATCCGCTGGGAGGCGGGCCGGCCCGGCGCGTCCTGCTGCGGGGAACCCGTGGCCCGCAGCACCCTGCGCGCGTCCTCCGGGGACATGACCGGGCGGCCGGCTGCCCTGAGCACGCCCTGGAGCCCGGCCAGCGCGCCCGCCACCACCGGCGCGGCGGCGGAAGTCCCGGAGAAGGCGTCGGTGTACCAGGTGATCTCCTCGGGCCCGCCCTGCAGGTCGCCGGGCCGGTCCCAGAAGCCGCCGGTGGTCGTCACCTCGTGCCCCCAGCCCTGCGCGTCCACGCGCGCGCCGTGGTTGGAGAACGCCAGCCGCGAGCGGTCCGGGCCGTGGTCACGGCCGTGCGTGCCGGGCGGCGGTGCGCCCGCGCCGACCAGTACGGCACCGGAGGAGGCGTTGGACGGGTTGAACGGATTGCGCCACCAGCCGGGGAAGTCGTCGGGGCGGCGCTCGTAGAGCGCGTCGTCGAGCGACTCGGCGCCGTTGCCGGCGGCGGCCACGACCAGGACGCCCTTGGCGGTGGCGTACCGCACGGCCGCGAAGTCGTCCGGCCACCACTCGAGCGGCAGGCAGCCGCGCTGGTCGTCACGCTCGGCGTACTCGAACCGCGGCCCCGGCCGGTGCAGTTCGACGAGGACGATGTCACCCGGGCCGAGCCGTTCGGCCGCCGCGTGGATCGCCGCGGCGGAGCCGATGCCCCGGACGGAGGCCGCGGCGGTCACCGCGTCAGGCGCAATACCGGTCACGCCCAACTCGCCCCGGTCACCGGCCACGACGCCCAGGACCGACGTGCCGTGGTTGCGCCAGGCCAGGTCGTCCAGCGGAGTCCCGACGACCACGCCCGCCAGCTTGGCGGCGAGGTCTTCGTGCCCGAGCTGCCAGGCACCCTCCACGACGATCACCGTCACGTCCTGGCCCGCTCCGCCGTGCCGCTGCCAGGCCCACAGCGCGCCGACACCCTCCGGGGCGGGGTGCAGATAACCCTGACGGCCGCTGAAGTCGGGGGTGAGCGGCGCCTTCTCCTCCTGCCGCTCGCCCTGCCCCAGGGAGGCCGGCACGGCACCCGGCTTGACGTAGGCGGTGTCGATGCCCGGCAGCGCGGCGATCCGGGCGCGCAGCTCGCGGGCGCGGCTCTCCCCGCCGCGCACCCGGTAGAACAGGGCGAGGTCGGGCGCGTCCGGCGCGGGTGCGGCGGCCTGGGCCAGGCGATCCTCGCTGCCGAACAGCGGCTCCAGCGTGAGCTGTTCGTCGCTGAGGAACATCGTGAGGGAGGTCACGTCGGCGCCCGACGCGGAGCGGACGCCGTCGGCTCGTGCACGCAGCCGGGCTTCCGGGCGGGCGACGACGATCAGCTCCTGCTCGGCTCCTCGATAGGTGAATCCCGCTCCGTCGGGCCCCGGCCCCAACGCCCCGGGGCCCTGCGCCGGCTCTGCCTGGTCGGTCATCTGTGCCGCTCCCTTCGGTCCGTGCGGATGCCATGAGGGGTCGTGCGGCGCGCCTTCGGGGGACAACCAAGCACGCGCGCGGCGGTCCGTCCAGACCGTGTTCGCACCAACTTTGTTTGGGGCAGGTTGAATTGGGTAACGGGTGCAATTCGTCTGGAAACAGATGTCACGCCGGTATCCGGCCGGACCCCGATGCCCCGACAGCCCGGTGGAGGAAGGGCACGCCGCCCCGGTGCCCGCGGGCACGACGTCGTGGGGTACGGGGGGTGACGGCACGGCAGAGGGGCGGTGCGCCGCACCGCCCCCCGCCCGCCCCTGGCACCGGCCCGCGGACCGGGTGCCGTCCGGGGGCTCAGTCCTCCGCGGAGTCCTCGTCGCCCTTGTCCTGCTCCGGCTCCGTCCGCGGCGGCTTCGGCGGCCGGGTCCGCTCGCTGGAGCTGTCCCGCAGGTACGACGGGCCCTCGCCGTCCGCCGTGGCGTGGCCGCCGGGCGGGCCGCCGCCGTCCCGGCGCCGCAGGTAGCGCTCGAACTCGCGGGCGATCGCCTCGCCCGACGCCTCCGGCAGCTCCGCGGTGTCCCGGGCCTCTTCCAGTGTCTGGACGTACTCGGCGACCTCGCTGTCCTCCGCCGCCAGCTGGTCCACGCCCACCTGCCAGGCGCGCGCGTCCTCGGGCAGCTCGCCCAGCGGGATGCGCACGCCGATCAGGTCCTCCAGCCGGTTGAGGAGGGCCAGGGTGGCCTTCGGGTTCGGCGGCTGCGACACGTAGTGCGGCACGGCCGCCCACAGCGACACCGCCGGGACGCCCGCGTGCGTGCACGCCTCCTGGAGGACGCCGACGATGCCCGTGGGCCCCTCGTACTTGGTCTCCTCCAGGTCCATGCGCCGTGCCAGGTCCGGATCGGAGGTGGTCCCGCTGATCGGGACCGGGCGCGTGTGCGGGGTGTCGCCGAGCAGAGCGCCGAGGACGACCACGAGTTCCACGCCCAGCTCGTGTGCGAAGCCCAGCAGCTCGTTGCAGAACGAACGCCAGCGCATGGAGGGTTCGATGCCGCGGACCAGCACCAGGTCCCGCGGCTTGTCGCCGCCGACCCGCACCACCGACAGGCGGGTGGTCGGCCAGGTGATCTTGCGGACGCCGCCGTCCATCCACACCGTGGGGCGGTTCACCTGGAAGTCGTAGTAGTCCTCGGCGTCCAGCGCCGCGAACACCTCGCCCTTCCACTCACGTTCCAGATGCGCGACCGCGGTGGAGGCGGCGTCGCCGGCATCGTTCCAGCCCTCGAACGCGGCCACCATGACCGGGTCGATCAGCTCGGGAACCCCCTCGAGCTCGATCACCCAGTGCCTCCTTCCGACGTGCCCTCGCTTGACCACCCAACCTTACGGCGTGCGCAGGGCGGGCCCGCAGCCCCCTTGCACGGGGGAGTGAACGGATCACTGCCCCGTTCGCCATATCGGAACACCCCGCCGGACGTCCCGGCCCTGACTGCCCCCGCACGGCGCACGCGGCCGGCGGGGCGGACGGGTCCGCGCGGGTCCGCGCAGGTCGTCGTTGCCGCACCGCGGCGGGGGCCGTGCGGGCATGAGCGGCCGGACAGGCGGAAGGGGCGGCTCCGTCGGCGCTGGAGCCGCCCCTTCCGGACCATGGCGGGCTACTTCTGGTCGAGCAGTCCCCGGACCTTCGTCCGGACCTCGTCCGTGGCCAGGCCCCGGATCGTCAGCGTCGTCCGGCGGCGCAGTACGTCATCCGCCGTCTCGGCCCACTCGTGGTCCCGGGCGTAGACGACCTGGGCCCAGATCTCGGGGGCGTCCGGGTGGATGCGCTCGCCCAGCTCCGGGTTCTCGTTGGCCAGCCGGGCGATGTCGAAGGCCAGCGAACCGTAGTGCGTGGCGAGGTGCCGGGCGGTGTCCGCGGACATCCGCGGCCCGGGCGCCGGGCGGTCCACCAGCAGACGGTGGGCCACCGCGCGCGGGTTGGCGACACCCGGCAGGGGCAGCTTCCTCGGCAGCGACGAGATCGGCTCGAAGTCGTCGCCCAGGGGGTGGCCCGGGAGTGACTCCAGTTTCTGCATCACCGTACGGCCGATGTGCCGGAAGGTGGTCCACTTGCCACCCGCGACGGAGAGCATGCCGCCCTTGCCCTCGGTGACGACCGTCTCGCGCTTGGCCTTGGCGGTGTCGCCGGGGCCGCCCGGAAGCACCCGCAGGCCGGCGAAGGCGTAGGTGATCAGGTCGCGGCTGAGCTGCTGGTCGCGGACGGAGAACGCGGCCTCGTCCAGGATCTGGGATATGTCCTTGTCGTTGACCGCGACGTCCGCCGGGTCGCCCTCGAACTCCTCGTCGGTGGTGCCCAGCAGCAGCATGTCCTCCCAGGGGAGGGCGAAGGTGATGCGGTACTTGTCGATCGGGGTGGCGAGCGCGGCCTTCCACGGCGAGGTCCGCTTCAGCACCAGGTGCGCCCCCTTCGACAGCCGGATGGACGGCGCCGCGCCGGCGTCCTCCATCCGGCGCAGGTGGTCGACCCACGGGCCGGTCGCGTTCAGCACCAGGCGGGCCGTGACGCCGAACTCCTCGCCGGAGAGGCGGTCGCGCAGCTCCGCGCCCGTCACCCGGCCCTTGGTGAAGCGCAGCCCGGTGACCTCGGCGTGGTTGAGCACGACCGCGCCCGCCTCGACGGCCGCGCGGACCGTCATCAGCGCCATGCGCGCGTCGTTCATCTGGTCGTCGCCGTACACGGCGACGGCCTTCAGGTTCTCGGTGCGCAGCTCGGGCACGTCCTGCGCCGCCTTGGCGGGCGAGAGCAGGTGGCCCACGCCGTCACCGAACGCGGAGAGCGCGGAGTAGGCGAAGACGCCCGCCCCGAGCTTCGCCGCGCCGTGCGGCCCCCCCTTGTACACGGGGAGGTAGAAGGTGAGCGGGTTCGCCAGGTGGGGGGCCACCTGACGGGAGACCGCACGGCGCTCGAAGTGGTTCTCCGCCACCAGCTTCACCGCGCCGGTCTGCAGGTAGCGCAGACCGCCGTGGAGCAGCTTGGAGGAGGCGGAGGAGGTGGCGCCGGCGAAGTCGCCGGCATCGACCAGTGCCACCCTGAGGCCGGACTGCGCGGCGTGCCAGGCGGTCGAGATGCCCAGGATGCCGCCGCCGATGACGAGAAGGTCGTACGACGCCTTGGAGAGCTGCTCCCTGGTCTCGGCGCGGCTCGGGTGGGAGCCGGAGGACGGTCGCGTCCCCAGGGCAGGTACGGACTGCAGGGTGGACTGAGTGGTCATGTCGGGTTCTAACTCCTCGTCAGTCTTCCTCGGCGATCCAGCCCATGGTCCGGTCGACGGCCTTGAGCCAGCTCTTGTACTCACGGTCGCGGGTCTCCGCGTCCATGCGGGGGGTCCACTCGGCGGCCCGGCGCCAGTTGGCGCGCAGGTCGTCGGTGTTGTTCCAGAAGCCGACGGCGAGGCCGGCGGCGTAGGCGGCGCCGAGGCAGGTCGTCTCGGCGACCATCGGGCGCACCACCGGTGCGTCCAGGACGTCGGAGAGCGTCTGCATCAGCAGGTTGTTGGCGGTCATGCCGCCGTCGACCTTGAGGGTGGACAGCTCGACGCCGGAGTCCTTCGTCATGGCGTCGGCGATCTCCCGGGTCTGCCAGGCGGTGGCCTCCAGGACGGCACGCGCGAGGTGCGCCTTGGTGACGTACCGGGTCAGGCCGGCGATCACACCGCGGGCGTCGGAGCGCCAGTGCGGGGCGAACAGGCCGGAGAAGGCCGGTACGAAGTAGGCGCCGCCGTTGTCCTCGACCGAGAGCGCGAGCGTCTCGATCTCCGCGGCGGTGGAGATCAGGCCCATCTGGTCCCGCATCCACTGCACCAGCGAGCCGGTGACGGCGATCGAGCCCTCCAGGGCGTAGACCGTCGGCTGCTCACCGATCTTGTAGCCGACGGTGGTCAGCAGTCCGGCATAGGAGTTGATGATCTTGTCACCGGTGTTCATCACCATGAAGGTGCCGGTGCCGTACGTCGACTTGGTCTCGCCCTCGGAGAAGCAGGTCTGGCCGAACAGGGCAGCCTGCTGGTCACCGAGCGCGGAGGCGACCGGGATGCCGCCTAGCAGGTCGCCCAGCTTGCCGCCCGTGATCTCGCCGTACACCTCGGCGGAGGAGCGGATCTCCGGCAGGATCTGCGGCGGCACGCCGATGGACTCGCAGATCTTGTCGTCCCACTCCATGGTGTGGAGGTTCATCAGCATGGTGCGGGAGGCGTTGGTGACGTCGGTGACGTGCTTGCCGCCGTCGACACCGCCCGTCAGGTTCCAGATGACCCAGGTGTCCATGGTGCCGAAGAGGATGTCCCCGGCCTCGGCACGCTCCTTCAGGCCCTCGACGTTGTCCAGCAGCCAGCGGGCCTTGGGACCGGCGAAGTAGGAGGCCAGAGGCAGGCCGGTCTCACGGCGGAAGCGGTCCTGGCCGACGTTGCGGCCCAGCTCGCGGCAGAGGGCGTCGGTGCGGGTGTCCTGCCAGACGATGGCGTTGTGCACGGGCCGACCGGTGTTCCTGTCCCACAGGACGGTGGTCTCGCGCTGGTTGGTGATGCCGATGGCCTTGATGTCGTCCCGGGTGATGCCGGCCTTGGAGACGGCTCCGGCGACGACCTCCTGGACGTTGGTCCAGATCTCGTCGGCGTTGTGCTCGACCCAGCCCGGCTTCGGGAAGATCTGCTCGTGCTCCTTCTGGTCGACGGAGACGATGCGGCCGTCCCGGTCGAAGACGATGCAGCGGCTGGAGGTGGTGCCCTGGTCGATGGCGGCGATGAAGGGGCCGGCGTGGGCGTCGGTCACTGTGTTCTCCTGGAGGTTCCGTGAGGATGGGGCATGACGTACGGCACGTGCTGCGAGTGCGGTGCTCTTAGGCAAATGCGACGTTGTAGATGCCTGCCCCGATGGCGGCGCCGATCAGCGGACCGACCACCGGGACCCAGGCGTAGCCCCAGTCGGAGCCGCCCTTGTTGGGCAGTGGCAGAAGGGCGTGCACGATGCGCGGACCGAGGTCGCGGGCCGGGTTGATGGCGTAGCCGGTGGGGCCACCCAGCGAGAAACCGATCGAGACCACCACGAGCGCGACGATCAGACCGCCGAGGACGCCCAGGCCGTTGCCCTTGTCGTTCAGGCCCTGCGTGAGGACCGCGATGACCAGCACCACGGTGCCGATGATCTCGGTGGCGAGGTTCTGCACCGCGTTCCGGATCTCGGGACCGGTGGAGAAGACGCCCAGAACCGGGCCGGCGCCCTGCTCCTGCGCCTCGACGGCCTTGGCCGCCGTGGCCTGTGCCCCCGGACCGCCGACGATCTCCTTGTCGGTCAGGTGGGCCTGGAACTGGCCGTAGTAGGCGATCCAGACGAGCGTCGCGCCGATCATGGCGCCGAGCAGCTGGCCGCCGATGTAGGTCGGCACGTTCGTCCAGTCGCCGTCCTTGATGGCGAGGGCCACGGTGACGGCCGGGTTGAGGTGTGCGCCGGAGAGGGGGCCGGAGACGTACACGGCCGTCATGACGGCGAAGCCCCACCCGAAGGCGATGGCGACCCAGCCGGCGTTACGAGCCTTGGAGGCCTTCAGCGTCACGGCGGCGCAGACGCCGCCGCCGAGCAGGATGAGTATGGCGGTACCGATGGTCTCGCCGATGAAGATGTCGGAGCTGGACACCCGCGACTCCTTTGTCCTTGCGTGCCAGGGAAGCCGGATCCCGGGTCCCACCGGGTTTCCGGCGCCCTCGGGGGTGAGAGCGATACCGGCCCTTGGCGTTGTCACACTCTAGCGTGTATTGCCGGTAGGTGTTCGACAATGCCGACCGATGGACGGGAGTCTTGCCCCGGCGTTACGCATGCGTCAAGGGTTCTGTTATCGAAAATGCGATCGTTATTGATCGCGGTGCACTATCGATCGCGGACCGCGATCAAGGGCGAGGTGTGCACCTTCGCCCTACATGTCAATTTTCGACCGATTTCAGGGTATGCCGAAAGCCGGGACCCCGATCGGTGTCCCGGTCGCTTCCGTCGGTGGACCCGTGCGGGGTCAGAACCGCCCGGCGCCCAGATCGCGCGACACCGCGCGGGCGCAGTCGCGCACGGCCGCGATCAGCTCGGGCCTCAGCTCCTCGTCACGGCGCACCCGCTCCACCGCGCCGGTGATGCCCACGGCCCCCACCGGCATCCGCCGGCGGTCGTGGATGGGTGCGGCGAGGGACGCGACGCCGTCCCAGGTCTCCTCCACGTCGGCGGCGTAGCCGCGCGCGCGGGTGATGTCGAGGATGTGCTCGAAGGCGTCCAGCTCGCACACCGTGCGGTCGGTGAAGGCCTTGCGGTCGGCTTCCAGGGCCTCGCTGTGCGCCACGGGGTCGTAGGCGGACAGGACCTTGCCCAGGGCGGTGGAGTGCAGTGGCTGCATGGCCCCGATCTCCAGCACCTGCCGGCTGTCGTCGGGCCGGAAGACGTGGTGCACGATCAGGACGCCCTGCTGGTGCAGGACGCCGAGATAGACGCTCTCCCCGCTGGCGCGGGCCAGGTCGTCGGTCCACACCAGGGCGCGTGCCCGCAGCTCGTGGACGTCGAGATAGGTGGTGCCCAGACGCAGCAGCTCCGCGCCCAGCTGGTAGCGGCCGGAGGCTTCCTCCTGTTCGACGAAGCCCTCCTGTTGCAGGGTGCGCAGGATGCCGTGGGCGGTGCCCTTGGCCAGGCCCAGGGAGGATGCGATGTCCGACAGGCCCAGCCGTCGTTCGCCGCCCGCGAGCAGGCGCAGCATCGCGGCCGCGCGTTCGAGCGACTGGATGTTCCGTGACATCGCTGTTCTGCCTCCGTCCCCTTCGGCCGTCCACGTGCGGCCGTTGCTGCTGCCGTTCGGCATTGCCGAACACTACCGTTTCCCGGCGACCCACCGCCAATGGTCGGTCGGCACCTGTTGCCGTCGGCGTGGCCGCACGCACGCGCCACGGCGTCGCGACGGCCGCCCGCGAGAGCCGCGCGTCCCGCCCCGTGGACGCGCTGCCCATCCAAGCCCGCTCCCGGTTACGCTGGCGCCGTGCGCCTCCCGGGGCATTGTCCGGGACGCCGCATAGCCGACAGCCGTCGCACCTCAAGGGAGCCCCTTCATGGCCGCGCAGCCGCCGACCCCTTCCGCCGACAGCCGGGCCCGTGCGTCCGCGCTCCGCCAGGCGTTCGCCACCCGTGTGGTGGTCGCCGACGGGGCGATGGGCACCATGCTCCAGGCCCAGGAACCCACGCTGCAGGACTTCCAGAATCTGGAGGGCTGCAACGAGGTCCTCAACGTCACCCGGCCGGACATCGTCCGTTCGGTCCACTCGGCGTACTTCGATGCGGGCGTCGACTGCGTGGAGACCAACACCTTCGGGGCCAACCTCTCCGCCCTGGGTGAGTACGACATCGCCGAGCGGGTCCACGAGCTGTCCGAGGCCGGGGCCCGTATCGCCCGCGAGACGGCGGACGAGTTCACGGCCCGGGACGGTCGCCGGCGCTGGGTGCTCGGCTCGATGGGTCCCGGCACCAAGCTGCCCACCCTCGGCCACACCACCTTCGCCGCGATCCGTGACGCCTACCGGAGCAATGCCGAGGGCCTGCTCGCCGGCGGCGCCGACGCGCTGCTGGTGGAGACCACGCAGGACCTGCTCCAGACGAAGGCCTCGGTCATCGCCGCCCGCAGCGCGATGGAGACCGCCGGGTACGAGGTCCCGCTCATCGTGTCGGTGACCGTCGAGACCACCGGCACCATGCTGCTCGGCTCGGAGATCGGCGCGGCCCTGACGGCGCTGGAGCCGCTGGGTATCGACATGATCGGCCTGAACTGCGCCACCGGCCCCGCGGAGATGAGCGAGCACCTGCGCTACCTCGCCCGCCACTCCCGCGTCCAGCTGTCGTGCATGCCGAACGCGGGTCTGCCGGTGCTCACCGCGGACGGGGCGCACTACCCGCTGACCGCGCCGGAGCTGGCGGACGCGCAGGAGAACTTCGTCCGCGACTACGGCCTGTCCCTGGTCGGCGGCTGCTGCGGCACCACACCGGAGCACCTGCGCCGGGTGGTGGAGCGGGTGCGCGCACTGGCCCCGGTCGAGCGCAGCCCGCGGCCCGAGCCCGGTGCCGCCTCCCTGTACCAGTCGGTCCCGTTCCGCCAGGACACCTCCTACCTGGCCATCGGCGAGCGGACCAACGCCAACGGCTCCAGGAAGTTCCGCGAGGCCATGCTGGACGGCCGCTGGGACGACTGCGTGGAGATGGCCCGCGAGCAGATCCGCGAAGGCGCGCACATGCTCGACCTGTGCGTGGACTACGTCGGCCGCGACGGCGTCGCCGACATGGAGGAACTCGCCGGCCGCTTCGCCACCGCCTCCACCCTGCCGATCGTGCTGGACTCCACCGAGGTCGGGGTGATCCGGGCGGGCCTGGAGAAGCTCGGCGGGCGCGCGGTGATCAACTCGGTGAACTACGAGGACGGCGACGGCTCCGGCTCCCGGTTCGCCAAGGTCACCCGGCTGGCGCAGGAACACGGCGCCGCGCTGATCGCGCTGACCATCGACGAGGAGGGCCAGGCCCGCACCGTGGAGAAGAAGGTCGAGATCGCCGAACGGCTGATCGCCGATCTGACCGGCACCTGGGGCATCCGTGAGGAGGACATCCTCATCGACTGCCTGACCTTCACCATCTGCACCGGTCAGGAGGAGTCCCGCAAGGACGGCATCGCCACCATCGAGGCCATCCGCGAGCTGAAGAAGCGGCACCCGGACGTGCAGACCACCCTGGGCCTGTCGAACATCTCCTTCGGCCTCAACCCGGCCGCCCGGATCCTGCTGAACTCCGTCTTCCTGGACGAGTGCGTCAAGGCGGGCCTGGACTCCGCGATCGTCCACGCGAGCAAGATCCTGCCGATCGCCCGCTTCGACGAGGAGCAGGTCAGAACCGCCCTCGACCTGATCCACGACCGCCGCGGCGAGGGCTACGACCCCCTGCAGAAGCTGATGGCCCTCTTCGAGGGCGCCACGGCCAAGTCGCTCAAGGCCTCCAAGGCCGAGGAACTGGCCGCGCTGCCGCTCCAGGAGCGCCTCAAGCGGCGCATCATCGACGGCGAGCGGACCGGCCTGGAGGCCGACCTGGAGGAGGCCCTGCTGACCCGCCCGGCGCTGGAGATCGTCAACGACACCCTGCTCGACGGCATGAAGGTGGTCGGAGAGCTGTTCGGCTCCGGCCAGATGCAGCTGCCGTTCGTGCTCCAGTCCGCCGAGGTGATGAAGACCGCCGTCGCCCACCTCGAACCGCACATGGAGAAGACCGACGAGGCGGGCAAGGGCACCATCGTGCTGGCGACGGTCCGCGGCGACGTGCACGACATCGGCAAGAACCTCGTCGACATCATCCTGTCCAACAACGGCTACAACGTGGTCAACCTCGGCATCAAGCAGCCGGTCTCCGCGATCCTGGAGGCGGCCCAGGAGCACGGAGCCGACGTGATCGGCATGTCCGGGCTCCTGGTGAAGTCCACGGTGATCATGAAGGAGAACCTGGAGGAGCTCAACGCCCGCGGACTGGCGGCCGACTACCCGGTCATCCTCGGCGGTGCCGCGCTGACCCGCGCCTACGTCGAGCAGGACCTGTACGAGATCTACGAGGGCGAGGTCCGCTACGCCCGCGACGCCTTCGAGGGTCTGCGGCTGATGGACGCCCTGATCGGCGTCAAGCGCGGCATGCCCGGGGCCGGTCTGCCCGAACTGAGGCAGCGCAGGGTGCGGACGGCCGTCGCCGAGGTGCAGGAGCGCCCGCAGGAGGGGCACGTCCGCTCCGATGTGTCCACGGACAACCCGGTCCCCACCCCGCCGTTCTGGGGCACCCGCGTGATCAAGGGCATCCAGCTCAGGGAGTACGCGTCCTGGATCGACGAGGGCGCCCTGTTCAAGGGCCAGTGGGGTCTGAAGCAGGCCCGCACCGGCGAGGGACCGACGTACGAGGAACTGGTCGAGGCCGAGGGCCGTCCGCGGCTGCGCGGACTGCTGGACCGGCTGCAGACGGAGAACCTGCTGGAGGCGGCCGTCGTCCACGGCTACTTCCCGTGCGTGTCCAAGGACGACGACCTGATCATCCTGGACGAGTCGGGCCATGAGCGCACCCGCTTCACCTTCCCGCGCCAGCGACGCGGCCGGCGGCTCTGCCTCGCGGACTTCTTCCGTCCCGAGGAGTCCGGCGAGACCGACGTCGTCGGCCTCCAGGTGGTCACCGTGGGCTCCCGCATCGGCGAGGAGACCGCACGCCTGTTCGAGGCCGATGCCTATCGCGACTACCTGGAGCTGCACGGCCTGTCCGTCCAGCTGGCCGAGGCGCTCGCCGAGTACTGGCACGCCCGCGTGCGCGCCGAGCTCGGCTTCGCCGGTGAGGACCCGGCGGACGTCGAGGACATGTTCGCCCTGAAGTACCGCGGCGCCCGCTTCTCCCTCGGCTACGGCGCCTGCCCCGACCTGGAGGACCGCGCGAAGATCGCGGACCTGCTCCAGCCGGAGCGCATCGGCGTCCGCCTGTCGGAGGAGTTCCAGCTCCACCCCGAGCAGTCCACCGACGCGATCGTGATCCACCACCCGGAGGCCAAGTACTTCAACGCCCGCTGAGCCCCCGCCGCGCAGCGCCCGCACGCCCCGCGGAGGGCACGCCGAAGGTCCTCCCGGCGCGTGCGTCCGGGTTGGGGAGAGTGCCCCCGACCTCGCCTTTCAAACGAGGTATTTCGTTCGCGCGCGTCGTACACTGGTCGGTCCACCGCAGGCCGGTTCCCCCGGAGGGAACCGGCCTGATCGTCCCTCAAGGAGGTGCGCCCGGATGACCAGTACGGTCCCTGCGCTCGGACACACCACGGCCAAGGGCTCCGCCCTGCAGGCCGTGCTGCTCGACATGGACGGAACCCTGGTGGACACCGAGGGCTTCTGGTGGGACGTCGAGGTCGAGGTGTTCGCCGCCCTCGGCCACACGCTGGAGGACGCCTGGCGCCATGTCGTCGTCGGCGGCCCGATGACCCGCAGCGCGGGGTTCCTCATCGAGGCGACGGGCGCCGACATCGCCCTCGCCGAGCTCACCGTCCTGCTCAACGAGGGCTTCGAGGACCGCATCGACCGCACCCTGCCGCTGATGCCCGGCGCCGCCCGGCTGCTGGCCGAGCTGAGCGACCACGGCATCCCCACGGCCCTGGTCTCCGCCTCGCACCGGCGCGTCATCGACCGCGTCCTCACCTCCCTCAGCCACCGCTTCCACCTCACCGTCGCCGGCGACGAGGTCGACCGCACCAAGCCGCACCCCGATCCCTATCTGCGGGCCGCCACCGGCCTTGGAGCGGATCCGGCCAGATGCGCCGTCATCGAGGACACCGCCACAGGGGTCGCCGCCGCCGAGGCCGCCGGCTGCCACGTGGTGGCCGTGCCTTCCGTCGCCCCCATCAGCCCTGCCGCCCGTCGCACCGTGGTGACTTCACTGGAAGAGGTCGACCTGACATTTCTGCGCGGACTGCTGACCGAAACCGTTCGATGACGCAAGCGCGTCAGGTGTTCACCCAGCGTGCGCCAACGATTGCCCGGGAAATTCCACGACCATGGGCACGGATTCATCACGGAACGGCCACCGCGCAATTTCCGGTACGCCGAGTGTCTGAATTCCAACCCTCGTGCATCATGCTCCACATGTGACGTTCCCCACGCGTCGAGGGGTCGACAGGTGGGGCGCGCTGTGCGTGGCACCCCGGTGTACCGGGCCTCAGGGGGTCCTTGTGTCCCGATTGGTGGAGTGCTGCACGAATCCTTCCCGTGTCGGGTTTTCGGTCTGTCCATGCCCGGTCTCGCTGCGTGATGGGGCCTCAACTCCACTGGTTTCCGGACCTCCTGCGGGCGCGGACTAATCTCGTCGCGAGAACATCGACCCCAACCCTCCGTGATCCGCTGCGACACCCCTGCATGCCGGATACACGGAATCGATCAGCTCTGGAGAAACTCGAGCATGAACCGCAAGACTCTGGTGCTTCCGGCCATGGCCGGTCTGCTCGCACCCGTGCTCGCCGGCTGCGGCGGGTCCGGGAGCGGCAGCAGCGGAGGCGACGCGATCGTCGTCGGCACCACGGACCGGTTCACCGCTACGAAGGACGCCCCCGCGCCCCTCGACCCCGCCTACGCCTACGACGTCGGCACCTGGAACGTCCTGCGCCAGACCGTGCAGACCCTGATGATCCTGCCCAAGGGCGAGGGCGACCCGGTCCCCGAGGCCGCCGAGAGCTGCGGCTTCACCGACAGCGGCAACGAGCGCTACGCCTGCAAGCTCCGCGCCGGCCTGAAGTTCGCCGACGGCAAGCCCGTCACCGCGAACGACGTCAAGTTCTCCATCGACCGGGCCCGTGACATCGATGCCGACTCCGGTGTCGCCTCGCTGCTGTCGACCATCGACACCGTCGAGACGCAGGGCGACCGCGACGTCGTCTTCCACCTGAAGACCGCCGACGCCACCTTCCCGTTCAAGCTGTCCACCCCCGTCGCGGGCATCGTCAGCCCCGACCACTACGCCAAGGACAAGCTGCGCGACGGCTTCGCGGTCGACGGCTCCGGCCCCTACAGTCTCCACGCCGAGACCAGGGACGGGGAGATGACCCGGGCCGTGTTCACCAGGAACCCCGACTACAAGGGCACCCTGACGGTGAACAACTCCAAGGCCGAGCTGGTCTCCTTCGCGGATGCCGACGCCATGGACGCCGCGCTCGAGAAGAACGACATCGACGTCATGTCGCGCACCATGACGCCGCAGCAGGTCCAGAAGCTGTCCGCGGCCACGGGCGGAGACGTCGAGCTGGTCGACATGCCCGGACTCGAGATCCGCTACCTGGTCTTCAACACCGACGCCGCCTCGGTCAAGGACAAGGCCGTACGCCAGGCGATGGCCCAGATCGTCGACCGCAGCGAGCTGGTGTCCAAGGTCTACGGCTCCCAGGCGCAGCCCCTTTACTCGCTGGTCCCGGCCGCCGTCACCGGCCACTCCAACGCCTTCTTCAACAAGTACGGCGACCCCAGCACCGCCAAGGCCAAGAAGCTGCTGGACAAGGCCGGCATCACCACGCCGGTGAAGCTGACCCTGCACTACACCACCGACCACTACGGTGCCGCCACGAAGAAGGAGTTCGAGCAGCTCAGGAAGCAGCTCAACGGCAGCGGCCTGTTCGACGTGGACATCAAGGGCCATCCCTGGGAGACCTTCGTCCCGGCCGAGCGCAAGGGTGAGTACGACGTCTGGGGCATGGGCTGGTTCCCCGACTTCCCGGACGCCGACAACTTCCTCGCGCCGTTCCTCGACAAGGGCAACTTCCTGAAGTCGCCCTACTCCAACAGCGAGATCATCAAGCACCTCATCCCGCAGTCCCGTCGCGAGGCCGACCGGCTCTCCGCCGCCGACAGCCTGACGGAGATCCAGGACATCGTCGCCGAGGACGTGCCCATGCTGCCGCTGTGGCAGGGCAAGCAGTACATCGCCGCGCGCGACAACATCACGGGCACCTCGTACGCCCTCAACTCCACCTCGACGCTGCAGCTCTGGGAGCTCGGCCGGGGTGTGGGCGGCTGACCCCCACAGCGTCCCGGGGAGGCGGTCAGCCGCCCCGGGAATGAATGCCCGGGGGGCCGAACGTGCCCCGCGGCTGAAACCCGGGGCCGGAGGCGTGGTCCCGGGGGCACGAGAACGACGACAAGGCACCTCTACGTGAACATGCGCAACCCGTGGTCGGTCCTGCCCCTCACGGCGGGTCTGGCCTTCGGCCTTTTGACCGGATGCGGTACAGAGACGGGGAAGGCCGGAGGCAACGGCCCCACCGTGGTGTTGGGGATGTCGGACGACGTCCTGGCCACCGACCCCGCATCCGGCTACGACCCCGGCTCCTGGCTGTTGTTCAACAACGTCTTCCAGTCGCTGCTCAGCTTCCCCAAGGGCGGCACCGAGCCTCAGCCGGAGGCGGCCAAGACCTGCGCCTTCGACGCGACGACCACGGTCTACACCTGCACGCTCGCCGACGGCCTGAAGTTCAGCAACGGTGACGACCTCACCTCCGAGGACGTGAAGTTCTCCTTCGACCGCATGCTGAGGATCGACGACCCGGACGGCCCGGCGATCATGTTCTCCACGCTGGACGCCGTCGAGACACCGAACGCCAAGACCGTCGTCTTCCGGCTGAAGGTCCCCGACGCCACCTTCCCCAGCAAGATCGCCTCCGGGGCCGGCTCCATCGTCGACCACCGCCAGTACGACGCCGACGGTCTGCGCAAGGACGGCCGGGCCGTGGGCTCCGGCCCCTACCGGCTCGACTCCGTCGACGAGGACGAGGCCGTCTTCTCCGTCAACGAGCACTACAGCGGCAGCGCCGCCGAACCGAAGAACTCCGGTGTCACCCTGAAGTTCTTCCACGGCGACCAGACCGGCCTGAAGAAGGCCCTGCTCGACGGCAACGTCGACATCGCCTACCGCGGTCTCAGCGCGGGCGACATCGCCGACCTCGACCAGGGGGGCGACGGCACCGGCGCCGAGGTCGTCGAGGGCAGCAGCGCCGAGGTCCAGCACCTGGTCTTCAACATGGAGGACCCGGTCGCCGGGAAGCTCGGCGTCCGCAAGGCCATCGCCTACCTGCTCGACCGCGACGCCCTCGTGAGGGACGTCTACCAGGGCACCGCGACCCCGCTGTACTCGATCGTCCCCGCCGGCATCGCCGGCCACAGCACGTCCTTCTTCGACACCTACGGCGCCCGCCCCTCCCGGCAGAAGGCCGCCGACGCGCTCAGCGAGGAGGGCATGACCGGCCGGGTGCGCCTGACGCTCTGGTCGACGCCGTCCCGCTACGGCCCCGCCACCGACGCCGAGTTGAAGGCCATCGCCGGCCAGCTCAACGCCAGCGGCCTGTTCGAGGCGGACGTCAGGTCGGTCCCCTACGACCGCTACCAGAAGGAGATCGAGGCCGGCAAGTACGGCATCTACGTCAAGGGCTGGGTCCCCGACTACCCCGACGCCGACAACTTCACCGCCCCGTTCTTCGGACCGGGTAACGTGCTCGGCAACCATTACACCAACGACACCATCATCGGCACCCTGCTGCCGCGCACGGCCGCGCAGAGCAACCGTGCCGCCACGGACGGGGAGTTCGCCCGCCTCCAGGACATCGTCGCCGACGACCTGCCCGTACTGCCCGTGTGGCAGGCCAAGCAGTACGCCGTCACCCGCGAGAACGTCTACGGCCTGGAGAGCTGCCTCGACGCCTCCACCGTCTTCCGCTTCTGGGAACTGAAGAAGGACTGAGCGGCACGCGGGCGAAACGAGCGCCACACGGGTGAGGGGGCGGTCCCGCCGGGACCGCCCCCTCACCCGTACCCGGCGCGTGCGGCGCCCTACTGGGCGCCGGGACGCACCAGACCGCTCTCGTAGGCGTAGACGGCCGCCTGCACCCGGTCGCGCAGCCCCAGCTTCGTCAGGACGTGCCCCACGTGCGTCTTGACGGTGGTCTCGCTGACGAACAGGTCGGCCGCGATCTCGGCGTTCGACAGCCCCCGCGCCACCAGCTTCAGCACCTCCACCTCGCGGTCGGTCAGTGTGTGCAGGGTGTCCGGGACAGGTTCCTCGCCGGAGGGCAGATGGGTGGCGTACTTGTCGAGCAGCCGGCGCGTGATGCTGGGGGCGAGCATCGCCTCACCCGCCGCCACCACCCGGATCGCCTGCACCAGCTCGTTCGCCGGGGCGTCCTTGAGCAGGAACCCGCTGGCCCCCGCCCGCAACGCCTCCACCACGTACTCGTCGAGGTCGAAGGTGGTCAGCACCAGCACCTTGGCCGGGCCGTCCCGCTCCGGCCCGGTGATCTGCCGGGTCGCCTCCACACCGTCCATCCGCGGCATCCGGATGTCCATCAGGACGACATCGGGCTGCAGGGCACGCACCTGGTCCAGCGCCTGGAGGCCGTCCCCGGCCTCGCCGACCACCGCGAGATCCTGCTCCGCCTCGAGGATCATCCGGAAGCCCGTACGCAACAGCGGCTGGTCGTCGACGAGTAGGACGCGGATGGCCACGTGAGTCTCCTTCGCTAGTCGGGCCCCATTCTGCCCTGCGGGTCCCCGTCCGGCTCGGCCGCCCTCACGGGCAGCGGATAGGGCGGGGGAGTGCCACCGAACTCCGGGCAGTGCGCCCGGTGATCGCACCAGCCGCACAGCTTCGTCGGCCGCGGACGCCAGTCCCCGGTCTCCGTGGCCCGCCGGATCGCCTCCCACAGAGCCAGCAGCTTGCGCTCCACCCGCTCCAGATCGGCGCGGACCGGGTCGTACGTCAGCACGTCCCCGCTGCCGAGGTACACCAGCTGCAGGCGCCGCGGCACGACCCGCTTCAGCCGCCAGACCACCAGCGCGTAGAACTTCATCTGGAACAGCGCGCTCTCGGCGTACTCCGGCCGCGGAGCCCTGCCCGTCTTGTAGTCGACGATCCGCACCTCGCCGGACGGCGCCACGTCCACCCGGTCGATGATCCCGCGCAGCCTCAGTCCCGAGTCCAGCTCCGCCTCGACGAACAGCTCACGCTCGGCCGGTTCCAGCCGCGTCGGGTCCTCCAGCGTGAACCACCGCTCGACCAGCTGCTCGGCCTCCGCCAGCCAGCGCGTCAGCCGCTCGCCGTCCACGTCGTCCGCGAACAGCTCCACGAGCTCCGGCCGCGCCTCCCGCAGCCGGTCCCACTGCCCCGGGACGAGTGCCTTCGCCCGCGGCGCCGTGCGCTCCGCGGCGGGCGCGTCGAAGAGCCGTTCCAGCACGGCATGGACCAGGGTGCCGCGCGTCGCCGCCTCGCTCGGCTTCTCCGGCAGCCGGTCGATCACCCGGAACCGGTACAGCAGCGGGCACTGCATGAAGTCCCCGGCCCGCGAGGGCGACAGCCCCGCGGGCGGCACCACCACCGCGGGGGCAGGCGCTCCGGCACCGTCCGGCCGGGCCCCGTCCGCATCCCGGGCCGGCACCGGCCCGGGCACCGGCACCGGCACCGGGGCCACCGGGCCGCCGGCGAGGCGCTTTCCGGCCGGCCCCTCGTTGCTCGTCTCCATGCCCACAGAGCTTACGGCCCGCCACCGACAGTCACCCGCACGTGTGCACGGTGCGCGGGACGCCAGGGAAAACTCAGGGGTGCCGGGGCGGAACGTCCCACGAACGCCGCATACCATCGACCGGAGACCCTTCCGCCCGCCAGGACGCGGAAGACGCTTCGAACGAGGGGACACCGTGGACGAGAGCGGCCGGAGCGCGCAGCCGCCGTCGAACGACGACGAGACGGCCGACCGCCACGCAACACCGACGGCGCCCCCACCCGGCGAGGCCCCCCGTCCGGAAGCGTCCCCCACGCCGGAGCCGGGCCGGACGTACCCCGCTGCCCGGGCCACCGGCCCGGCGGGCGGATCCGGTGACCGCGACGCGCCCGAGACCCCGGAGACCGGTCGAGACGGCGCGGACGACACCACCGGGAACGACGGGCCCGGGGCCCACGGCACCCCGCCCGCGCCGGAGGGCCACACCTCCGGCGCCACCCCCGGGCACGATGCCCCGCCGCCCGGTCCCCGCGCCGCCGCCCCCCTCGGCGGCCACGGCGATGCGCACGGGCCCGCCGGCCACGACCGCACACGGGCGGACTCCGGCACCTCCCGGCCCCGCCCCCCGCAGCCGCCGCCCGAGCCGCGGGGCGGGCTGCTGATGGGCCGGCCCTTCGGGGTGCCCGTGTACGTGGCGCCCAGCTGGTTCCTGGTCGCGGCACTGATCACCTGGGTGTTCGGCGGCCAGCTGGACCGGGTGCTGCCCGAGCTCGGCGCCGCCCGCTACCTGGTCTCCCTCTTCTTCGCCGTCGCCTTCTACGCCTCCGTCCTCGTGCACGAGCTGGCCCACACGGTCGCGGCCCTGCGCTTCAAGCTGCCCGTCCGCCGCATCCAGCTCCAGTTCTTCGGCGGCGTCTCCGAGATCGAGAAGGAGGCCGAGACCCCGGGCCGGGAGTTCGTGCTGGCCTTCGTCGGCCCCCTGCTCTCCCTCGTCCTCGCCGGCCTGTTCTACCTCGCCATGCAGCCCGTCGAGCCCGGCACCGTCCCCGGCGTGCTGCTCGCCGGCCTCATGATCTCCAACCTCATCGTCGCCGCCTTCAACCTCCTGCCCGGTCTGCCCCTGGACGGCGGCCGGATGCTCCGCGCGGTCGTCTGGAAGATCACCGGCAGACCCATGAGCGGCACCGTCGCCGCCGCCTGGGTCGGCCGCGCCCTGGCCGTCTCCGTCCTCATCGGCCTGCCCCTGCTCACCCAGTCCGGCGCCCTCGGTTCACATGCCGAGGACAACATCGGCATGGACACCGTCACCGACGCCCTCCTCGCCGCCATCCTCGCCGCGATCATCTGGACCGGTGCCGGCAACAGCCTGCGCGTCGCGCGCCTGCGTGAGCACCTGCCCGAACTGCGCGCCCGCACCCTCACCCGCCGCGCGGTCCCCGTCCACACCGACACCCCGCTCTCGGAGGCCCTGCGCCGCGCCAACGACTCCGGGGCCCGCGCCCTGGTCGTCGTCGACACCGACGGCGAACCCCTCTCCCTGGTACGCGAGGCCGCCATCGTCGGCGTCCCCGAGCACCGCCGCCCCTGGGTCGCGGTCAGCGGCCTGGCCCAGGAGATCACCGACGGTATGCGCGTCTCCGCCGAACTGGCCGGCGAGGACCTCCTGGAGGTCCTCCGCGCCACCCCCGCCACCGAATATCTGGTGGTCGAGGAGACCGGCGAGATCTACGGCGTCCTGTCCGCCGCCGACGTGGAGCGCGCCTTCGTCAAGGCGATGGCCCGGCCCGCCTGAGGACCACCGGGTCACGCGGTGGTCGGCGGCCCCCGCAAAGGCCGGTAGGCTGTTCACATGTCCGAACCGACCGGTGCCGCCCGCAGGCGCGGGCCCTTCAAGGTCGGGGACCAGGTACAGCTGACCGACCCCAAGGGCCGCCACTACACGTTCACGCTCGAGGCCGGGAAGAACTTCCACACCCACAAGGGTTCCTTCCCGCACGACGAACTGATCGGTGGTCCCGAGGGCAGCGTTGTCCGCACCACCGGGAACGTCGCCTACCTCGCGCTGCGCCCCCTGCTCCCCGACTACGTCCTGTCCATGCCCCGCGGGGCGGCCGTCGTCTACCCGAAGGACGCGGGGCAGATCCTCGCCTTCGCCGACATCTTCCCCGGCGCACGCGTCGTCGAGGCAGGCGTCGGCTCCGGCTCGCTCAGCAGCTTCCTGCTGCGCGCCATCGGGGACCAGGGCATGCTGCACTCCTACGAGCGCCGCGAGGACTTCGCCGAGATCGCCCGGGGGAACGTCGAGCGCTACTTCGGCGGCCCGCACCCCGCGTGGCAGCTCACGGTCGGCGACCTTCAGGACAACCTGTCCGACACCGACGTCGACCGCGTCATCCTCGACATGCTCGCCCCCTGGGAATGCCTGGAGGCGGTCTCCAAGGCGCTGGTGCCCGGCGGCATCGTGTGCTGCTACGTGGCCACCACCACCCAGCTCGCCCGGACCGTGGAGTCCATCCGGGAGATCGGCTGCTTCAACGAGCCGACCGCCTGGGAGACCATGATCCGCAACTGGCACATCGAGGGCCTGGCCGTCCGCCCCGACCACCGCATGATCGGGCACACCGGCTTCCTCCTCACCGCCCGCCGCCTCGCCGACGGCGTGGAGCCGCCCATGCGCCGCCGCCGCCCCGCCAAGGGCGCCTACGGCGAGGACTACACCGGCCCCAACGCCGACGGCGGCATGGGGCGCTGAGGCTCCTTCCGGACGCGGCACCGCTCAGCCCGCGGAGCGCGCGTTGCGGCGGCCCCGTGCCGGGTCAACGGACGAACACCGTGGCCGCGTTCCCGCAGCACACCGGGAACGCGGCCACGGCGCCGCCGTCCTGACCGTGTCTCACCCCGGCCGGGCCGGCCGCCCCGTCCGCGCGGCGGTCGCGGCGGGTCGGTCCGCCCACCGGCCGCGACCCCGCCGTTCCCCCGGACTGTGACGTGTGGCACCATGCAGGCCACCCCCACCGGCACAGCCCTCACGGGAGACACTCCTAGTGCAGCAATCCGCCGTCCCGGAACTGGCACACACCCACACCCGGCCGATCCACTGGGTCGCCACGGCGACCGCCCTCGCCGGCGTCATGGCGCTGTCCGGCCTCCTGCAGCCGCACCCGGCCAGAGCGGCGCAGACGCCCGGCCCCGCGGACGCGTCCGCCGCTCCCGCCGCGGCGCCCACCACCGTGGGCGTCGACTTCCCGCTCGACTGCGGACCCGTCCGTGCCGTCGTGCAGAAGACCGCCACCGGTGATCTCGACGGAGACGACCGACCGGAGACGGTCGCCGTGGTGCACTGCGACGCGCCCATGGGCACCCCGCCCGACGGCGTCTACGTCCTCACCCAGGGCCCGGGTGCCGTGCGGCCCCGCGTCGTCGCCACCCTGGTCGACCCCAAGAGCCGCAACACGGTCACCGAGATCGCCGTGCGCGGCGGGGACGTCCTCGCCACCCTGCTCGGCTACTCCTCCGACGACGTGCCCGCCTGCTGCCCCGACCTGAAGAGCCGTGCGACGTGGAAGTGGAAGGACGGCGCGTTCCTGCGCTCCACGCCCGCGGGCGCCCGCAGCGTCTGAACCGCGCCACCCGGGATGTGAGATTCCAGACAGTCGTGACCCTCGGTGGGGGAGTCGTCACCCGGCGTCCGGGCCGTGCACCTCGACACTGTCCGAAACCCGCCTGACGTGGATGCACTCGCCCGGGCACTCCCGCGCCGAGTCCACCACGTCCGTCAGCAGGGGCAGCGGCACCGGGACCGTGGCACCCGGTGCCTGCAGCAGCTCCTCGTCGGCGCCCTTCACATACGCCAGACCATCGATGTCCAGCTCGAACACCTCGGGTGCGTACTGCGCACAGATGCCGTCGCCGGTACACAGATCCTGATCGATCCAGACCTCCAGCGCCTCGTCGCCGGCTCCGGCCTCCTGCTGCACGCTCATCTCTCCTGCTGCCGTTCGATGCCGAGCCGCTCGGGAACGAAGCAGGCCCTGACGGGTGTTGAACACTTCGACCCTACCTCTGCCCGCTTTCCAATCATGTTCGGTGGGTATTCCCCTGGCGTGAGGGAGAGCGCAAGGGTGAAGATCGGACACACCCCGACCGTCTTTGTGATCTAGGGGTTTCAATCGACACCCACCCAGGTAGGGTCTGGAAGCGTCCAGCTCCCCTTGGAGGAGGTGAGGACCGTGGCAGCCCACGACGACGACATTGACCGCGGCATCCGCCCGGGACGCGGGTCCGACGACCCGGCCGGGCAGATCGCCTACCTTGAGCAGGAGATCGCCGTCCTGCGACGTAAGCTCGCCGACTCTCCGCGACACACGAGGATTCTCGAAGAGCGGATCGTCGAGCTGCAGACCAACCTGGCCGGCGTGTCCGCCCAGAACGAGCGACTCGCCAACACACTCCGCGAGGCCCGGGATCAGATCGTGGCCCTCAAGGAGGAGGTCGACCGGCTCGCCCAGCCGCCGGCCGGCTTCGGAGTCTTCCTGCAGGCCATCGAGGACGGCACCGCCGACATCTTCACCGGCGGCCGGAAGCTCCGCGTGAACGTCAGCCCCGGGGTCGAACTCGACGACCTCAGGCGCGGCCAGGAAGTCATGCTCAACGAAGCGCTCAACGTGGTCGAGGCCATGGAGTTCGAGCGCGTCGGGGACATCGTCACCCTCAAGGAGATCCTCGAGGACGGCGAGCGCGCCCTGGTGCTCGGGCACACCGACGAGGAACGGGTGGTGCGGCTCGCCGAGCCGCTGCTGGACGTCACCATCCGCCCCGGCGACGCCCTGCTGCTCGAACCCCGCTCCGGCTACGTCTACGAGGTCGTGCCCAAGAGCGAGGTCGAGGAGCTCGTCCTCGAGGAGGTCCCCGACATCGGCTACGAGGCCATCGGCGGCCTCGGAAACCAGATCGAGGCGATCCGCGACGCGGTCGAGCTCCCCTACCTGTACCCCGACCTGTTCAAGGAGCACGAACTCCGGCCGCCCAAGGGCGTCCTGCTCTACGGGCCCCCCGGATGCGGCAAGACGCTGATCGCCAAGGCGGTCGCCAACTCGCTGGCCAAGAAGGTCGCCGAGGTCACCGGCCAGGCCGCCGGCAAGAGCTTCTTCCTCAACATCAAGGGCCCCGAGCTGCTGAACAAGTACGTCGGTGAGACGGAGCGGCAGATCCGCCTCGTCTTCCAGCGGGCCAGGGAGAAGGCCGGCGAGGGCACCCCCGTGATCGTCTTCTTCGACGAGATGGAGTCCCTCTTCCGCACCCGCGGTTCCGGTGTCAGCTCCGACGTGGAGAACACCATCGTCCCGCAGCTGCTCGCCGAGATCGACGGTGTGGAGGGCCTGCAGAACGTGGTCGTGATCGGCGCCTCCAACCGCGAGGACATGATCGACCCGGCCATCCTGCGCCCCGGCCGTCTCGACGTGAAGATCAAGATCGAGCGCCCGGACGCCGAGGCCGCCAAGGACATCTTCGGCAAGTACCTCACCGAGCGCCTCCCGCTCCACACCGAGGACCTCTCGGAGCACGGCCAGGACAAGGGTGCGACGGTCCAGGCCATGATCCAGACCGCGGTCGAGCACATGTACGCCGAATCGGAGGAGAACCGCTTCCTGGAAGTCACCTATGCCAACGGTGACAAGGAAGTCCTCTACTTCAAGGACTTCAACTCCGGCGCCATGATCGAGAACATCGTGGGCCGCGCCAAGAAAATGGCGATCAAGGACTTCCTGGAAAAGAACCAGAAGGGCCTTCGCGTCTCCCATCTCCTCCAGGCCTGTGTGGACGAGTTCAAGGAGAACGAGGACCTGCCCAACACCACCAACCCGGACGACTGGGCCCGCATCTCCGGAAAGAAGGGCGAGCGGATCGTCTACATCCGTACCCTCATCACCGGAAAGCAGGGCGCGGACACCGGGCGTTCCATCGACACGGTGGCCAATACTGGACAGTACCTGTAGAAGAAAGGGCGGCTGCGGGTGCCCTCACCAGGGTGCCCGCGGCCGACTGCTTTTCCGGCGACACCCGGGACAAGGCGGGCAAGCCAATGATGCAAATGATCTCCCCACCAGTGCAAAGGCGTTCTAGGCTCTTCCCTACCGCCGGGTTGCGCAGTGCGGGGACGGGCACCGCACGGCCACTCGAGCACGAGCGGTACGTGAGCGGCGCCCACGACCGAGGGAGCCGCGGGGCAAGGAGGGCCGCATGACCGTACGGCGAGTAATGGGCATCGAGACGGAGTACGGCATCTCCGTCCCCGGCCATCCCAACGCCAATGCCATGCTCACCTCATCCCAGATCGTCAACGCCTACGCGGCGGCGATGCACCGGGCCCGCCGGGCCCGCTGGGACTTCGAGGAGGAGAACCCGCTGCGGGACGCCCGAGGATTCGACCTCGCCCGCGAGGCCGCCGACGCCAGCCAGCTCACCGACGAGGACATCGGCCTGGCCAACGTCATCCTCACCAACGGTGCCCGGCTCTACGTCGACCACGCCCACCCCGAGTACAGCGCCCCCGAGGTCACCAACCCCTGGGACGCCGTCCTGTGGGACAAGGCCGGCGAGCGGATCATGGCCGAAGCCGCGGAACGGGCCGCCCAGCTCCCCGGCGCCCAGCCGATCCACCTCTACAAGAACAACACCGACAACAAGGGCGCCTCCTACGGCACGCACGAGAACTACCTGATGAAGCGGGAGACCCCCTTCTCGGACATCGTGCGCCACCTGACGCCGTTCTTCGTCTCCCGCCAGGTCTTCGCCGGCGCCGGCCGCGTCGGCATCGGCCAGGACGGCCACGAGCACGGGTTCCAGCTCAGCCAGCGCGCCGACTACTTCGAGGTCGAGGTCGGTCTGGAGACCACGCTCAAGCGGCCCATCATCAACACCCGCGACGAACCGCACGCGGACGCCGAGAAGTACCGCCGCCTCCATGTGATCATCGGCGACGCCAACCTCTCCGAGATCTCCACGTACCTCAAGCTGGGGACGACGGCCCTGGTGCTCTCCATGATCGAGGACGCGTTCATCGCCGTCGACCTGGCAGTCGACCAGCCGGTCCGCAGCCTCCACCAGGTCTCCCACGATCCGTCCCTCAAGCGCCTGGTCACTCTCCGCAGCGGCCGCACACTCACCGCGGTGCAGCTCCAGATGGAGTACTACGAGCTGGCCCGGAAATACGTGGAGGAGCGCTACGGCGCCGACGCCGACGACCAGACCAAGGACGTGCTCAGCCGCTGGGAGGACACCCTCACCCGGCTGGAGAACGACCCGATGAGCCTGGCCGGGGAGCTGGACTGGGTCGCCAAGCGCGAGCTCATGGAGGGCTACCGGCGCCGCGACGGCATCGACTGGGATGCCGCCCGCCTGCACCTGGTCGACCTCCAGTACGCCGACGTGCGCCCCGAGAAGGGGCTCTACAACCGCCTCGCGGCGCGGGGCCGGATGAAGCGGCTGCTGGACGAGGCCGAGGTCGAGCGGGCCAAGGCCAGCCCCCCGGAGGACACCCGCGCCTACTTCCGCGGCCGCTGCCTGGAGCAGTACGCCGACGACGTCGCCGCGGCCTCCTGGGACTCGGTCATCTTCGATCTCCCGGGCCGGGACTCCCTGCAGAGGGTCCCAACCCTGGAACCGCTACGCGGAACGCGAAATCACGTCAAGGAGCTCCTCGACCGCTGCCGCACGGCGGAAGACCTGGTCAGGGTGCTGTCCGGCGGCTGAGGGGTACCCGGCGGCCGGCCCGGCCGGGCGGGTGGAATGCGCCCCGGCCGGGAATCATCGAGGTGATCCCCGCACGTTGGGCAAACTGCGGGGCCGATGTCGGGCCTGGCGAGTAGGGTCTGATCATCACCGATCGGCAGGAATGCCGACCTGCCGACCCATGTCGGGCGAAAGAGCGGGGTGAGGGATATGGCGACCAAGGACACCGGCGGCGGCCAGCAGAAGGCCACGCGCTCCACCGAGGAGGCCACGGAGCAGGCGCAGGACGCGCAGGCCTCGGAGGACCTCAAGGAGCGCCACGAGAAGCTGAGCGACGACGTGGACTCCGTCCTCGACGAGATCGACGACGTACTCGAGGAGAACGCAGAGGATTTCGTGCGGAGCTTCGTGCAAAAGGGTGGCCAGTAGGCGTCATCTGAGGGTCGTGGCCGTCGAATCGAAGAATGCGGGGGGCGAAGTTGGTCGGCGGCCCGAGCGCCACGCACTGCAAGGGGTTCGTGCGGGATCTGCCTCTCGAGGCGTTCGCGAGGTACCGGAACCGGCGGGACGGCCCGCAGCCGCGTTGCCGGGAGTGCGTGGCCGAGCACGGCGCCGCGCACGACCGGCGGCCCCGGGAGGCCTTGGTCAGGCCGGCTCGGGAGAAGGCGGCGGTGCCGGCCGGGCGCGAGTCCTGCCGGACGGGCGGTGAGGCCGGGCCGCACCGGGTGTGGCACCGCAACGCGTCCGCCTCCGACGGGTTGACGACGCGCCGCACAGTGCGTCGTGCGATCCGGGGGCGGCAGGCGCGTCCGAAGCGGCAGTACGGCATCGCGGAGAGCGAACGCGACCGGCCGATCGCAGCCCGAGGCGGCGTCTGCCGCATATGTTCGCCGGCTCTGCCCGCACAGGTGGATCACTGCCACGAGACGGGTAGGGTCCGTGGCGTACGTGCTTCAGCTGCAACGCCGCACTGGGGCAGTTCAAGGATCAGCCCGGCGCCGCAGGGCGGGCTGCTGCATACGTGGAAGGAAACGCGTGGAAGCCAACACTCGTAGCACCGGGCGTCTGCCAGCTGCCTTCCTGACGCCAGGATCCTCCTCCTTCATGGACTTCCTGTCCGGGCACCAGCCCGAGCTGCTGCCGGGTAAGCGGCAGCTCCCCCCCACCCAGGGGGTGCTGGAGGCGCCGCACGGCACGACGATCGTGGCCGTGACGTTCCCGGGCGGCGTGGTTCTCGCCGGTGACCGCAGGGCCACGATGGGCAACGTCATCGCGCAGCGGGACATCGAGAAGGTGTTCCCGGCCGACGAGTACTCGGCCGTCGGCATCGCCGGCACCGCCGGTCTGGCCGTGGAGATGGTCAGGCTCTTCCAGCTGGAGCTGGAGCACTTCGAGAAGGTCGAGGGGGCCCAGCTGTCGCTGGAGGGCAAGGCGAACCGGCTGTCGACGATGATCCGCTCCAACCTGGGCATGGCGATGCAGGGTCTGGCCGTGGTGCCCCTGTTCGCCGGGTACGACGTCGACCGCGACAAGGGCCGCATCTTCTCGTACGACGTGACGGGCGGCCGCACCGAGGAGCGCGGCTTCGCGGCGACCGGATCGGGTTCGGTCTTCGCGCGCGGTGCGATGAAGAAGCTCTTCCGGGACGACCTGACCGAGTCCGACGCCACGACACTGGTGGTCCAGGCGCTGTACGACGCGGCAGACGACGACTCGGCGACGGGTGGTCCCGATGTCGCCCGCCGGATCTACCCGATCGTCACCGTGATCACCGAGGACGGTTTCCGCCGGCTCACGGAGGAGGAGTCCTCCGAGATCGCCCGCGCGGTGCTGCAGGGGCGGCTGGAGCGGCCCGACGGCCCGCGGGCCGCGCTGCTCTGACGCCCGCCGGGATCGTGTCCGAGGTGATCCAGTGACTTCCACAGAAAGGGACCGATAACCGGTGTCGACGCCGTTCTATGTCTCCCCCCAGCAGGCGATGGCGGACCGCGCGGAGTACGCCCGCAAGGGCATCGCGCGCGGTCGCAGCCTGGTCGTCATGCAGTACGCCGACGGGATCGTGTTCGTCGGCGAGAACCCGTCCCGCGCGCTGCACAAGTTCAGCGAGATCTACGACCGGATCGGATTCGCCGCGGCCGGCAAGTACAACGAGTACGAGAACCTGCGGATCGGCGGGGTCCGCTACGCCGACCTGCGTGGTTACACCTACGACCGGGACGACGTGACCGCGCGCGGCCTGGCCAACGTGTACGCCCAGACGCTGGGCACGATCTTCTCGTCGGCGGCGGAGAAGCCCTACGAGGTGGAACTGGTGGTCGCCGAGGTCGGCGAGACCCCGGAGGGGGACCAGATCTACCGGCTGCCGCACGACGGTTCGATCGTCGACGAGCACGGTTCGGTCGCGGTCGGCGGCAACTCGGAGCAGATCAGCACGTACCTGGACCGCGAGCACCGTGACGGCATGAGCCTGGCCGAGGCGTTGCAGCTGGCCGTGCGGGCGCTGTCGCGGGACACCAACGGCAGCCAGCGGGAGATCCCCGCGGAGCGCCTGGAGGTGGCGGTGCTGGACCGCACGCGCCCGCAGCAGCGCAAGTTCAAGCGGATCGTCGGGGGCCAGCTCTCGCGGCTGCTGGAGGCCGGCAGTACCGCGACGGAGGCGGAGAGCGCCGACGACGGAGCGGACGACGGCGCCGACGACGACGCGTAGTGCCCCGCTCCACCGTGTTGGTGCCCCGGCCGAGGTGACGGCCGGGGCACCAGGCGTTTCAGGAGGCCTTGGGCGGGGCCGTGGAGCCCCGTACGACGAGTTCGACGGGAATGTCCCCGGACTCGGGTGTGCGGCCCTCCAGGACGGCCAGGAGGGCGTGCATGCCGCGTTCGCCGAAGAGCTCGGCGTCCAGGCGGACGGTGGTGAGTTCGGGATCCAGGGCGGCGGCGAGGGAGATGTCGTCGACGCCCGTGACGGAGACGTCGTCGGGGATGCGCAGGCCCCGCCGTCGCAGTGCCTTGTAGGCGCCGGCCGCCAGTTTGTCGTCGTCGCAGACCAGGGCCGTGGCCGGGGGGCCGGCCTCGGCCAGGGCGGCCTCGGCCGCCACCAGGGCGCCGTCGATGGTCATGGGGGTGCGGGCGGTGCGGAGCGAGGTGCCGTCGACCGCCGCCACGCGTGCGGCGAGTTCGCGCGCCCGTGCCTCGAAGGTCCAGGAGGGGATGTCGGCGGCGATGTGCAGGAAGTGCCGGTGGCCGAGACCGAGCAGGTGGTCGGCGATCTGGCGGGCGCCGTCGGTGATGTCGAGGTTCACGGTGGCGGCGCCGAGGCTGCCCCGGGGGTCGCTGTCGAGCATGACGAGGGGGAGCTGGTCGCCGCGGAGGGCGGTGAGGGCGTCGGCGGCCATGGAGGAGGCGATGACGCCGTCCAGGGCGGCCTGGGCGGAGGCGAACGGGTCCCGGGCGGGGCCGATCCCCTCGGGGGAGGGGTACAGGACCACCCCGAAGCCGTGTTCGGCGGCGACGCGGGCGGCACCGGTGTAGACGCCGCCGTAGAACTCGGTGGTCAGGGCGGGAACCACGAGCAGGACGGTGCGGGTGCGGCCCAGCCGGAGGTTCCGGGCGGCGAGGTTGGGCCGGTAGCCGAGCCGCCGGGCGGCGTCGCGGACGCGCTGGGCCGTGGTCTCGGAGACGCGGCCGCGCCATTTGCCGCCGAGGACGAGCGAGACGGCGGCCTGGGAGACGCCGGCCGCCCGGGCGACGTCCCTGCTCGTGGGGCGGGTGCTGCCTGGTGCCACCGTCGGCGTGCTCCTCTGCTGGTCGTCTTCCGGCCGGGGTGCGGCCGGAAGTCCGGGCGCCGTTCCGGGTTCCGGCCCTTGGGGCGTCCGGCCCGGCGGCTCCCAGGTCGTCCGGGCCGACCGGTCGTCCGGTGCCTGGACTCGTGAACAGCGCACATGGTACGTATGACGAGCGACGTTATACGTACAACTTGAGCCGGGAGGGGCGGATCATGGCCGCGGGGTACCTGGAGATCCTCCGAGCGAGACACGCCACCCGGCTCCTGGTGGGCACGCTCGTGGGCCGGCTGCCCAACGCCACCGCGGCCATCGCCGTCGTGCTCTTCGTGCGGGCCGAGGGCGGCACGTACAGCCTCGCGGGCGCCCTGGCGGCCGTGTACGGCGTGGCGAACGCCGTCGGGCAGCCGCTGCTGGGCCGCCTGGTGGACGTGTACGGCCAGCCGCGCGTGCAACTGCCCGCGGCGGTGGCCGCGGCCCTGGCGACGACGGTGTTCGCACTGTCCGGCCTGGAGCCGCTGCCGCTCGCCCACGCCTCCGTGGCCGCGGCCGGCCTGTTCGCGCCGCCCCTGGAGGGCGGGCTGCGGGCGCTGTGGCCCTCGGTGCTGCGCCGCGAGGAACAGGTGCACACGGCGTACGCGATGGACGCGGTGGCGCAGGAGGTCATGTTCACGGTCGGGCCGCTGCTGGTGACACTGTGCGTCTCGCTGTGGTCGGCGCAGGCCGCGCTGATCGTCCTGAACGCGGTCGGTGTCCTCGGTGCGCTCTGCGTGGTGCTCTCGCCGCCCTCGCGCGCCTGGCGGTCGGCCCCGCGCGAGGCGCACTGGCTGGGCGCGCTGCGCTCGCCCGGCCTGGTGGCGCTGCTGGCGGCGTTCCTCTTCGTCGGCATCGCGCTCGGCTCCATCACGGTAGCCGCCGTGTCCTATGCCGACGCGCACGGCGGAGACGCGGTGTACGGCTGGCTGATGGCGGCCCTCGGCCTGGGCGCGCTGGCGGGCGGCACCGTGTACGGCGCGCGGCGGTGGGCCGGCGCGCCGGAGCGGCGACTGCGGGTGCTGGTGGCGTTCCTGGCGGTGTGTTACCTGCCGCTGACGCTGATGCCGGGCGTGGCCGCCATGGTGGCGCTGACCGCGCTGGCGGGGGTGTTCCTGGCGCCGGCGATCGCGTGCGCCTTCGTCATCGTCGACCGGCACGCGCCGAGCGGAACGGTCACCGAGGCGTTCTCCTGGCTGGTGACGACGTTCACGGTGGGCGCTTCGGCCGGAACGGGGCTGGCGGGGCCGGTCGTCCAGACGGGTGGTCCCCTGTGGGGATTCGTCCTTCCGGGTGCCGCGGGCGCGGTGTCGCTGCTCGTGCTTTCGGCCACCGGACGGGTCCTCGCAGCTCCTGCGCGGGGCGCGGTGGTTGCGGCTTCATCGGAAAATGATCCAAATCGTGCTGCCGAACCTCGTTTCAGTTCAGGGGATCGGGCGTAATGTTCACTCATGGACCGCCGCATTTTCGGGCTGGAGAACGAGTACGGCGTCACGTGCACGTTCAGGGGACAGCGCCGTCTGTCGCCTGACGAGGTGGCGCGGTACCTCTTCCGCCGTGTCGTGTCATGGGGCCGCAGCAGCAATGTGTTTCTGCGGAACGGTGCCCGCCTCTATCTCGACGTGGGCTCTCATCCGGAATACGCGACACCCGAATGTGACAACGTGATCGAACTGGTCACTCACGACAAGGCAGGCGAGCGCATTCTCGAAGGCCTGCTGGTGGACGCGGAACGACGCCTGCACGAGGAGGGAATCGCGGGCGACGTCTACCTCTTCAAGAACAACACCGACTCGGCGGGAAACTCCTACGGCTGCCACGAGAACTACCTGGTGGCCCGGCACGGCGAGTTCTCCCGGCTGGCGGACATCCTCATCCCGTTCCTGGTGACGCGGCAGCTGCTGTGCGGTGCGGGCAAGGTCCTGCAGACCCCGCGCGGCGCCGTCTACTGCGTCAGCCAGCGGGCCGAGCACATCTGGGAGGGCGTCTCCTCGGCGACGACCCGCTCGCGGCCCATCATCAACACGCGCGACGAGCCGCACGCCGATGCCGAGCGCTACCGCCGGCTGCACGTCATCGTCGGCGACTCGAACATGTCGGAGACGACGATGCTGCTCAAGGTCGGCGCGACCGACCTGGTGCTGCGCATGATCGAGGCGGGTACGGTGATGCGCGACCTCACCCTGGAGAACCCGATCCGGGCGATCCGCGAGGTCAGCCACGACACCACCGGCCGGCGCAAGGTACGCCTGGCCAGCGGTCGGGAGGCCTCGGCGCTGGAGGTGCAGCGGGAGTACTACGAGAAGGCCGTGGACTTCTGCGAGCGGCGAGGCATCCGCACCGGCACCGTCGAGCAGGTCCTGGAGCTGTGGGGCCGCACGCTGGACGCGATCGAGGGCGAGGATCTCGACCGCATCGCCACCGAGATCGACTGGGTCATGAAGTACCAGCTCATCGAGCGGTACCGGGCCAAGCACAACATGACGATGTCGCATCCGCGCGTGGCGCAGATAGACCTCGCCTACCACGACATCCACCGCCGTCGCGGCCTGTACTACCTGCTGGAGAAGAAGGGGCAAGCAGCCCGGATCTGCAACGACTTGAAGATCTTCGAGGGCAAGTCGGTTCCCCCGCAGACCACTCGGGCGCGTTTGCGCGGCGACTTCATCCGCCGCGCCCAGGAGCAGCGCCGTGACTTCACGGTCGACTGGGTGCATCTGAAGCTCAACGACCAGGCGCAGCGGACCGTGTTGTGCAAGGACCCGTTCCGCTCGGTGGACGACCGGGTGGAGAAGCTGATCGCCGGAATGTGAGCGAAGCCGGATCCACGACGGTGTGCTCCGGTGCGTCGCCGGAACGCCACACGGGCGCCGTACGTTCCTCGTACGGCGCCCTTCTCACGCCGTAGAGTTGCGCGCACGCCATCAGCAAGATCGATCGACCGATTACGAGGCCTCACCGTGCGCCGACGCTCCCTCATCCTTGCCGCCGTGCCGGCGTCCCTGGTCACGCTCGCCGGGTGCGGCGACGACAAGTCCGACTCGGGCAAGGCCAGCGACAGCGCGGCGCCCTCTCCGTCGTCGGAGTCCGCAGCGCCGCCGCCGAAGATCGTGGACGGACCGCTTCCGGCGATCACCGCGGGGGTGAAGTTCGGCGAGAAGCCGACGGTGGCCAAGGGCCCGGGGGAACCCTCGGACCAGCTGGCGGTCAGGACGGTGATCGCGGGCAACGGGCGCACGGTCGCCGAGGGCGACTACGTCCAGGCGAACTACCTGGGCCAGATCTGGGCCACCGCGAAGGTCTTCGACAACTCCTACGACCGCAAGACACCGCTGGTCATCCAGCTCGCCGAGGGCACCATCATCGACGGCTGGCGCTACGCCCTCACCGGGAGGAAGACCGGCAGCCGCGTCGAGTTCTCGGTGCCCCCCACCTGGGGATACGGCGCGCAGGGCAACGCCCAGGCCGGCATCAAGGGCACCGACACACTGGTGTTCGTCGTCGACCTGGAGGACACCTTCAACGCCAAGAGCTCGGCCGACGGTTCCGAGGTGGCGCAGGACGACGCCGCCCTGCCCAAGGTGGGCACCAACACCGACGGCTCAGCCCCCTCCATCGAGATCCCCAAGGCCGACCCGCCGAAGAAGCTCGTGTCGACCTACGTCCTGGAGGGCGACGGCCCCGAGGTCAAGGCGGACGCCTCGGTGCTGGTGCAGTACAAGGGCGTGGTGTGGGACACCGGCAAGGAGTTCGACTCGACGTACAGCCGCAAGGCGCTGGCCTCCTTCTCGCTGCAGCAGGTGGTCAAGGGCTGGGCGCAGGGGCTGACCGGCAAGAAGGTCGGCAGCCGCGTGTTGATCGTCATCCCGCCGTCCCTGGGCTACGGCGACAACCCGCCGGCGAACAGCGGCATTCAGAAGGACTCCACGATGGTCTTCTCGGTGGACATCCTGGCGACCATGTGACCCGCCGGGGTGTAAGACTGTGATCGTTGCCCTACCGCAGACAAGCAGGAGCTAGAAACGTGAGCATCGACAAGCCCGAGATCGACTTCCCCGGCGGCGAGCCCCCGGCGGACCTCGAGATCAAGGACATCTGGGAGGGCGACGGCGAGGTGGCGCGGGCGGGCCAGACCGTCACCGTCCACTATGTGGGTGTCGCCTTCAGCACGGGCGAGGAGTTCGACGCCAGCTGGAACCGCGGTACCCCCTTCCGCTTCCCGCTCGGCGGGGGCCGTGTCATCAAGGGCTGGGACCAGGGCGTGCAGGGCATGAAGGTCGGCGGCCGCCGCCAGCTGACCATCCCGGCCCACCTCGCCTACGGCAACCAGAGCCCGACCCCGGCGATCAAGCCGGGCGAGACGCTGATCTTCGTCGTGGACCTGCTCGGCGTCTGACCGCCGCGGACCGGACCCGATCGCCCGGGGCCCATGCCTGTTCGGGCGTGGGTCCTCGGCTTTTGCCGCGCCGACGCGGGACGGTACGGTCGTCGTGCACACGTACCAGAGAGAACCCACGGGGATTGACGAAGGGCGTCGATGGCCATTGCCAAGGCCGAGCGGCTGATGAACCTGGCACTGTGTCTGCTCGGGACACGGCGTCCGCTCAGCAAGCGCGAGCTGCGCGGGTCCATCGAGGCCTACGTCGAGGCCTTCGGACCCGCCCACGGCGGCGCGGCCGCCGGTCCGGACAGGGGTGCGACGGGCTCGGACGACTCCTTCAACCGCATGTTCGAGCGGGACAAGGACGATCTGCGCGAGCTCGGCCTCGTCATCGAGACGGTCGAGAGCCTGGACGGTGAGATCGGCTACCTGGCCCGCCGCGACAGCAACCGGCTGCCCCCGATCACCCTCGACGCCGAGGAGGCCGCGGCCCTGGGCCTGGCCGCCAAGGTGTGGCAGCAGGCCCGCCTGGCGGGCGCGGCCAGCGGAGCCCTGCAGAAGCTGCGCGCGGCAGGGCTGCCCGAGGACGTCGACCCCTACGAGGCCCACGGGGCGCTGGAGCCGCGCATCCCGGTGCACGAGGCGGCCTTCGAACCGCTGATGCTGGCCTGCCGGGACCGCCGTCCGGTCGTCTTCGACTACCGCAAGGCCAACGCCGCCCACCCCGAGCAGCGGCATGTCGAACCGTGGGCTCTGGAGTGCTGGCGCGGCCACTGGTACCTGGCCGGGTTCGACCGCGACCGGGGCGCCGAGCGGGTCTTCCGACTGTCCCGGATCACCGGCCGGGTCCGCTCCCGCGGCGGCCGGTTCGGCGCTCCGGTGCCCGACGTGGTCACCGTGCGCGAGACCGTGGCGGGCTGGGCGGGGGAGACCGCCGACCGCTCCGCCCTGATCCGGCTGCGCACGGGCGCGGGGTACCCCCTGCGGGCGAAGGCCACCGCCGTGCGGGAACTCGGGAACGGCTGGGACGAGTTGGAGATTCCGTACGGGCACGGACTGGACGCCTGGCTGGTGGAGTTCGGACCGGACGTGGTGGTGATGGGGCCCGCCGAGCTGCGGGCGGACGTCGTGGACCGGCTGCGGGCCGTGGCGAAGGGCTGAGGGGGAGCGGAGCAGGACAGTGGCAGGCAAACCGGTCAGGCCCGCGAGCGCCATCGACCAGACCCGGCGGATGCTCTCCCTGGTGACCTATCTCAGGGAGCGGCCCGGGGCCCGCATCGAGGACGTGGCCCGCGCCTTCGGGATCAGCGAGGACGAGCTGGTCTCCGACCTCGACGTGCTGCCCATGTGCGGTACGAGCTTCCGGGGCGGTGATCTGCTCGACATCGACACCGACGGGGAGCGCATCTGGTGGCACAACCCCGCGGCACTCGGGGCGGAGGCGGCCGAGCCGCTGCGCCTCGCCGCCGACGAGGCCACCGCGCTGCTGGTGGCCGCCCGTGCGGTGGCGACCCTTCCCGGCCTGCGCGAGGGCGACCGGCAGGCACTGCTGCGGGCGACGGCCAAGGTGGAGGCCGCGGCGGGGGAGGCCGCCGGGGCCAGTTCCCGGCTGTCGGTGACCTTCGAGTCCGAGGGCGGGGTCTTCGCCGACGTCGACCGGGCGATCTCCGAGCGGCGCCGGCTGTGGATCCGCTACTACTCCCCGGCCCGTGACGAGGTAACCGAGCGCGAGATCGACCCCATCCGCCTGGTCAGCGTGGGCCACACCTATGTGGAGGCCTGGTGCCGCCGCTCCGAGGCGCGCCGCACCTTCCGGCTCGACCGGGTCGCCGAGATCGAGATCCTGGACGAGCCGTCCGCCCCGCCGGAGATCGAGCCGCGCGACCTGTCCCAGGCACTGGTGCAGCCCGCCGCCGAGGACCCGGAGGTCGTCGTCGAGGTCGGCCCGGGCGGCCGGTGGGTCGCCGAGTACTACCCGCACGACAGCGCGGATGAGCTTTCCGACGGCGGACTGCGTATCACTCTGCGTACGCCCGAGCCGGCCTCGCTCAGACGCCTGGCGCTGCGCCTGGGCCGGGACGGCAGGATCGTGTCGCCGCCGGAGCTGGCGGGCAGCGCCCGGCAGGCCGCCCGCGACGCGCTGGCCGCGTACGACGGACTGGAGGTGGACCGGTCGCCCGGGACGGGGGTGTCCCACCCGGGGCGGGCGGACGGTCCGGACGAGGGGCGACCGGAGACAGAGGAGCAGAGGCTGTGAGCGAGTCGGCGACGCAGGGTGGACGGAGCATGTCGGTGGCCTCTGCTTTCGGGGGCATGCGCAGTGTGGCCCCGGTGGTCTTCAGAGCCGGCTGCCCCGACTGCCGGGGGCGCTTCGAACTCGCTGCCGGTGCCTTGCGCCTGGCCATCGGCGCCAGCAGCAGGACCACCTTCTACTCCTTCACCTGCCCCGAGTGCGGCGCGGCGGTGCGCAAGCCCGCGGGGGAGCGGATCGTGGAACTGCTCACCGGCGGTGGTGTCCGTACCCTGCGGCTGCATTCGACGCTCTGAGAGGGTCTAGGCTCGACGGCATGTTCTGGCCGATGTTCGCCGTTGCCGTGGGTTTCGTGGGTCTCGTCGTTCTGGGGGTGCTCGCGGTGCAGGTCTTCCTGGAGGCCCAGCGCCTCGGGAGGCAGGTCACCGACTCCGCACGCCGCATCAGCAGGGCGGCCGAGGATCTGGAGCGGGCGACGGTCAGCGCGGCCCGGGCCGCCGACTCGCTGTGAGTCTGCGCGGCGGAGTTCCCGCGCCAGCCGCCCCGGCCGCTTTGGGTCGGTTCGCCCTGCCGTGTGGTGGGTCGCGGCAGGTACGCTGCTGATCGCGGCGCGGAGAACGAGGCCCGCTCCGCTGACCGGGAGTACGCACGGGGATTGCCTCTCGTTTACCCCTGGGCGTTACGATCGCTGTGAGCACGATTGATCGGACATATGTCCGGCCGGTCCGACAGCAACCCACCCAGCCGCCTCGGTGAGAAGGTAAAGACTTATGTTCGGAAGGCTCGGAGCCCCCGAGATCATTCTCATCCTCGTCGTCATCGTCCTGCTGTTCGGCGCGAAGAAGCTTCCGGACATGGCCCGCTCCCTCGGCAAGTCCGCGCGCATCCTCAAGAGCGAGGCCAAGGCGATGAAGGATGACGGCAGCAGCGGCACCTCCGCCCCGTCCACGGACGCCGACGGCGAACAGCCCCCGGCGCAGCGCACCATCCAGGCGGCCCCCGGCGACGTGACGAGCTCGCGCCCGGTCAACGAGCCGACGGACACGACCAAGCGCTGACGCAGGGCCGGTGATCTCCGGCCCGCCGCACGAGATGGGAACGTGGGTTGCTGAAGCCTGCCCGCCAGAAGGAGAAGGATCCCGAGGGGCGGATGCCCCTCGCGGAGCACCTTCGTGAGCTCCGCAACCGGCTCGCGAAGGCCGTCCTGGCCATCGTCGTCGTCACGATCGTCGCCGCCTTCTTCTACAAGGACATCGTCGAGTTCTTCACGAACCCGATCCTGGACGCCGTGGGCTGCAAGGCCAGCTTCGCCGAACTGGCGCAGCAGCGCAGCGGGACCTGCGCCCGCATCGTCCTGAACGGTCTGCTCACCCCCTTCACGCTCGCCCTCAAGGTGTCCCTGATGGCCGGCGTGGTCTTCGCCTCGCCGGTCTGGCTCTACCAGCTGTGGGCGTTCGTCGCCCCGGGGCTGCACAAGCACGAGCGCAAGTACGCCTACGCCTTCGTCGGCACGGGTGTCCCGCTCTTCCTCGGCGGCGCGTTCTTCGCCTACAAGACGCTGCCGACCATGTCGCGGGTGCTGCTGGACTTCTCCCCGGCCGACCTCGACAACCTGCTGCCACTGGACGACCTGCTCGACCTCGTCGTCCGCATGGTGCTGGTCTTCGGCCTCTCCTTCGAGCTGCCGCTGCTGCTGGTCATGCTGAACCTGACCGGGGTGCTGAGCGGCCGGCGGATGCTCGGCTGGTGGCGCGGGATGATCATGGCGATCACGGTCTTCGCCGCCGTCGCCACCCCGAGCACCGACCCGCTGACCATGATGGCCCTGGCGGGCCCGATCTGGCTGCTGTACTTCTGCGCGACCGGGTTCTCCCTCATGAACGACCGGCGCCGGGCGAGGCGCGAGGAGATGGGCCCCGCCGACGACGAGGCCTCCGAGCTGGACCTCACGCCCGAGGAGGTCGGTGAGGCGGAGCCCGTGACCGCCAGCCGTGCCCTGCCCGAGCAGACGAGCACGGACCGCGTCAACGGCTACGACGACGTCACGTAGCGGTCCTCGCGGGGAACCGGACCGGCCGAAGGAACGGGGCGGGTGGGCGGCCACCCGCCCCGTCGGCGTTCGCGCGGCCGATCCGCATAATGATCGTCCTGTTGTCAGTGGAGCCCGGTACGCTCGAAAGCACGATGACAGAGGACCTCTCACCGGCCGAGCGGTACGCGGCAGCCCGCAGGCGTGCTGCCGAGCAGGCCACCGCGCTCGCGTCCTTCCGCGAGATGTACGACTTCGGCCTCGACCCCTTCCAGATCGAGGCCTGCCAGGCACTTGAGGCGGGAAAGGGCGTGCTGGTGGCCGCCCCCACCGGCTCCGGCAAGACGATCGTGGGTGAGTTCGCCGTCCACCTGGCCCTGCAGCAGGGCAGGAAGTGCTTCTACACGACACCGATCAAGGCGCTGTCGAACCAGAAGTACGCCGACCTCTGCCGTCGCTACGGCACCGAGAAGGTCGGCCTCCTCACCGGCGACAACAGCGTGAACTCAAGTGCCCCGGTGGTCGTGATGACCACCGAGGTGCTGCGGAACATGCTCTACGCCGGCTCGCAGACGCTGCTCGGCCTCGGCCACGTGGTCATGGACGAGGTGCACTACCTCTCCGACCGCTTCCGCGGCGCCGTCTGGGAGGAAGTGATCATCCACCTCCCCGAGTCCGTCACGCTCGTGTCGCTGTCCGCGACCGTCTCCAACGCCGAGGAGTTCGGCGACTGGCTGGACACCGTCCGCGGTGACACGGAGGTGATCGTCTCCGAGCACCGGCCCGTGCCGCTGTTCCAGCACGTGCTCGCCGGGCGGCGGATGTACGACCTGTTCGAGGAGGGGGAGGGGCACCGCAAGGCCGTCAACCCCGACCTGACCCGGCTGGCCCGCACGGAGGCGAGCCGCCCCTCCTACCAGGACCGCAGACGCGGCCGGGCGATGCGCGACGCCGACCGCGAGCGGGAGCGCCGCCAGCGCTCGCGCGTCTGGACGCCGAGCCGCCCCGAGGTCATCGAGCGGCTGGACGCCGAGGGACTGTTGCCCGCCATCACCTTCATCTTCAGCCGCGCCGCCTGCCAGGCAGCCGTCGAGCAGTGCCTGTACGCGGGCCTCCGGCTGAACGACGAGGACGCCCGGGACCGGGTCCGGGCCCTGGTCGAAGAGCGCACGGCCAGCATCCCCACCGAGGACCTGCACGTGCTCGGCTACTACGAGTGGCTGGAGGGGCTGGAGCGGGGAATCGCCGCCCACCACGCGGGCATGCTGCCGACCTTCAAGGAGGTCGTGGAGGAACTGTTCGTCCGCGGTCTGGTGAAGGCCGTCTTCGCCACCGAGACCCTCGCCCTCGGCATCAACATGCCCGCCCGCTCGGTGGTGCTGGAGAAGCTGGTCAAGTGGAACGGCGAGCAGCACGCCGACATCACCCCCGGCGAGTACACGCAGCTCACCGGCCGCGCGGGCCGGCGCGGCATCGACGTCGAGGGCCATGCCGTGGTCCTGTGGCAGCGCGGGATGAGCCCCGAGCACCTCGCGGGCCTCGCCGGCACACGGACGTATCCGCTGCGCTCCAGCTTCAGGCCGTCGTACAACATGGCGGTCAACCTGGTCGAGCAGTTCGGCCGGCACCGCTCGCGGGAGTTGCTGGAGACCTCCTTCGCCCAGTTCCAGGCGGACCGGTCCGTCGTCGGCATCTCCCGGCAGGTGCAGCGCAACGAGGAGGGGCTGGCGGGCTACAAGGAGTCCATGACCTGCCACCTGGGCGACTTCGAGGAGTACGCGCGGCTGCGCCGCGAGCTCAAGGACCGCGAGACCGAGCTGGCGCGGCAGGGGGTCGCCCTGCGGCGTGCCGAGGCGGCCGTGGCGCTGGAGCGGCTCAAGCCCGGGGACGTCATCCACGTCCCCACCGGCAAGTACGCCGGCCTGGCTCTGGTGCTCGACCCCGGCCTGCCGGCCGGCCGGTCCAACGGCCACCGCGGCTTCGACCAGCACGACGGGCCCCGCCCGCTGGTCCTGACCGCCGAGCGTCAGGTCAAGCGGCTCGCCTCGATGGACTTCCCGGTGCCCGTGGAGCCGCTGGAGCGGATGCGGATCCCCAAGTCGTTCAACCCGCGCTCGCCGCAGTCCCGCCGCGATCTCGCCTCCGCGCTGCGGACCAAGGCCGGGCACATCGCGCCCGAGCGGCACCGCAAGCGGCGTGCCGAGGCGGCCGACGACCGGGAGATCGCCCGTCTGCGCCGGGCCCTGCGCGCCCACCCGTGCCACGGGTGCAACGACCGTGAGGACCACGCCCGCTGGGCCGAGCGCTACCACCGGCTGCTGCGCGACACCGGGCAGCTGGAGCGCCGGATCGAGGGCCGCACGAACACCATCGCGCGTACCTTCGACCGGATCGTGGCGTTGCTGACCGAACTCGACTACCTGCGCGGCGACGAGGTCACCGAGCACGGCAAACGGCTCGCCCGGCTGTACGGCGAACTCGATCTGCTGGCCAGCGAGTGCCTGCGGGCCGGCGTCTGGGAGGGGCTCGGCCCGGCCGAACTCGCCGCCTGCGTCTCGGCGCTGGTGTACGAGGCGCGGGTCGCCGACGACGCGATGGCGCCCAAGCTGCCCTCGGGCAGGGCGAAGGCGGCGCTCGGCGAGATGGTGCGGATCTGGGGCCGACTCGACGCTCTGGAGGAGGAGTTCCGCATCAACCAGACCGAGGGCGTGGGCCAGCGCGAGCCCGACCTCGGCTTCGCATGGGCCGCTTACACGTGGGCCTCCGGGAAGGGCCTGGACGAGGTGCTGCGCGAGGCGGAGATGCCCGCCGGTGACTTCGTGCGCTGGTGCAAGCAGGTCATCGACGTCCTCGGGCAGATCCAGGCGGCGGCGTCCGACGGGTCGACCGTGCCGAAGGCCGCGCGCAAGGCGGTCGACGGTCTGCTGCGGGGCGTGGTCGCCTACTCGTCGGTGGGCTGATCCCCGCCGCCGGCGTCCTGGCGGGCGCCGACCCGCCGTCGGCGTGCGGATGCGGGTTCCCGACCCGCCTCACGAGGCCGGTCACCCTTTCCGGTGACCGGCCTTTCGCACACCCTCCAGCCGTCACGGAGCGTGTGCGAATGAAGCCCCTGCGTGCAAATGGGGCTGAGCGTACTCCTGCGGCGCGCGGTATTTCAGGCGCTTCCCGAATGTGACCCGGCGATGATCCGGTCGGACTAAGCTCGCCCGCAGCGCACCGAGTTGAGATGTATTCGTGCACTTGTTCCCAAATCTTCCGAAGACTCCAGAGGGTCCACATGGTGAGAGTCCAATCCCCTCCTGGTCGCCGCGAACTCCCTTACGCGCGCGTGCTGTTGCTGCCCGCCATAGCGATGGCCGCAGCGACCGGAGCAGCCGCTGCCCTGGTGGCGCAGCCGGCCCGGACCGCCGTCGGCCTGTGCGGCGGTATCGCCACGCTGCTGGTCATCGCCACGGCCGCCGAGGCGGTGCGCCGCGGCCGTCGGCTGCGGGCGGCCGAGGCGGAGCACGCACGCCGCACGGCGTACCTGGAACAGCGGGTGGCCTCCCACGAGGAGGAGAACGAACGTCTCGCCCTGGAGCACCTTCCCCAGGCCCTGGACCGGATGCACAAGGGGAACTCGCCCAGGGAGGTACTGCGTCAGCTCTCCCTGGAGGACCCGCACTTCCGCGCCCTTTCGCCGGCGCAGCTCGAAGTGGTCAAGACGCTGCTGCGCATCGTCGACCACGAGGAGGCCCTGCGTGACTCCTCGCAGCGCTCCTTCGTCAGCGTCGCCCGCCGTGTGCAGGCGATCGTCCACCAGCAGGCCAAGGAACTCCGGGAGATGGAGGAGGACCACGGCCGCAACCCGGAGGTCTTCGACGACCTGCTGCGCGTCGACCACGGCACCGCGATGATCGGCCGGCTCGCCGACTCCGTGGCCGTCCTCGGCGGTGGCCGGCCGGGCCGCCAGTGGCCGCTGCCCGTACCGCTGTACAGCGTGCTGCGCGGCGCGATGTCGCGCATCCTGGAGTACCCGCGCATCTCCCTCGACAACATCGCCAAGGTCAACATCCGTGGCATCTCCGTCGAGCCGGTCATCCACGCCTGCGCCGAACTCCTCGACAACGCCACCCGCTACTCGCCGCCGCACACCAAGGTGCACGTCACCGCCACCGAGGTGCAGACCGGCATCGCCATCGAGATCGAGGACTCCGGCGTCAGCCTCACCGAGGAGGCCCGGCTGCGCCTGGAGGGCGTGCTGGAGAAGGCCAAGCGCGCCATCGACCTGCAAGCCGTCAGCGAGGCCCCGCGACTGGGCCTCGCCGTCGTCGGACGTCTGTGCACCGCTTTCAACATGCAGATCTCGCTGCGTCCCTCCGCCTACGGCGGCACCCGGGCGATCCTCGTCGTCCCGCGGGAGATGGTCACCTCCGAGCCTGCCCCCGGTTACGCCCACGGCATCGGCGCGACCTCCCTGCCGACGGCCGACACCGACGGCGTCGAAGGCCCCAAGCGTCCGCCCAAGCGGCGCCGCCCCACCAACCCGCGCGTCCCGGACGACGTGTCCCTGGACGACGACGAGGTGCCGGTCGTCACCGAGTGGACGGAGAAGGGGCTTCCACAGCGCCGCAGCAAGGTCAAGACGCCCATCAGCCAGCGCATCAGCGAGCAGTACGCCATCGAGCGCGCCGAGCGCGAGGGCCGGCCGACCATCTGGTCCCAGCACCGGCCCGGTGACGGGGCCGGGCCCGAGGCCGGGCCCCAGCAGGACGACCGCCCGCCCGGCCTGTGGGTCGAGTCGTTCTGGCAGGGCCTGAGGAAGGGCCTGCCGGAGGGCGCCGACCCCACCGAGTTCACGCGTCACCCCGAGAAGTTCACCTACCTGATCAACGACCCGGCCCACCCGGGGGCCGACGACGAGGGGGATCTCACGTGATCCAGCAGCGACAGAACTTCGACTGGATGCTCAAGGAGCTCTACAACAGCGCTCCCGGCATCGAGATGATCGTGGTGCTGTCCGCCGACGGCCTGCGTATCGCCCGCTACGGCGGCGACCCCGACGCCGCCGACCGCGTCGCCGCCGCCTGCGCGGGGCTGCAGAGCCTGGTCACCGCGGTCGCCGAGGAGATTCCGGCCACCGATGGTGAGATGAAGCTCGTCCTCGTCGAACTCAACGGTGGCTACTTCTACCTGATGGCCGCCGGCGCCAACGCCTACCTCGCGGTCCTGTCCGACATGGTGTGCGAGCCCGGCCTGATGAGCCACTACATGCGGGACCTCGTCGTCCGGATCGGTGCGCATCTGACCAGTCCGCCCCGCCGTAACGAGCAGAGCGTATGACGCCTCCGCAACGCCAGAGGCACCGGCGTGAGCCCGAGCCGCCGCGGCCGGCCGGTCAGGGACAGGAGGGCGAGCAGAAGCAGCCGGAGCGTCTCTACACCATCACCGGCACGGACGGGGACCGCGCTCCGCTCGACCTGGTCACGCTGATCGTGGCGTGCGCCGATCCACCGTCGTCCGCGACGCCGGAGCAGACGGCGGTGCTGAGGCTGAGCGCCCACCCGCTCTCGGTGGCGGAGCTGTCGGCGTACCTGCGGCTGCCGTTCAGCGCGATGACCGTACTCCTCACCGACATGCTGGCGGCCGAGACCGTGCACGCGCGCGCCCCGATCGTGCGCCAGCAGCTCCCGGACCGGTCCCTCCTCGAGGCGGTCATGCACGGACTCGAACGGCTCTGACGGCGTGACCGGCACCGTAGGTGAAGCGATCGCACGTGAAGGACACCGCACGTGAAAGGCACCGCACTTGAAAGGCTCTGACACCGTCCCCGGCCCACGGGCCGAGGACCAGCTGCCGCAGACCACCGAGGCCGCGGCGAAGATCGTCATCGTGGGCGGTTTCGGCGTCGGCAAGACGACCATGGTCGGCGCGGTCAGCGAGATCAAACCGCTGACCACCGAGGAGACCATGACGCAGGCCGGCATCGGCGTCGACGACAACTTCGGTTCCGCCTCGAAGAGCGCCACCACCGTGGCGATGGACTTCGGCCGTATCCGCATCTCCGACCAGGTCGTGCTGTACCTCTTCGGCACGCCCGGTCAGGAGCGCTTCTGGTTCCTGTGGAACGGCCTGTTCGAGGGTGCGCTCGGGGCCGTCGTCCTCGTCGACACCCGACGCCTGGAGGTCAGCTTCGAGGTCATGGGGCGGCTGGAGGAACGCGGTGTGCCGTTCGTGGTCGCCGTCAACACCTTCCCCGACGCCCCCCGCTACCCCGTCGACGACCTCCGCCAGGCCCTCGACCTCACACCGGAGATCCCGATCATCGAGTGCGACGCGCGCCGCCGGTCCTCCAGCCGCGACGTGCTGATGACCCTGATGCGCTTCCTGCACGCCATGACGATGAGCGGCAGCCTCGGCTGAATCAGCCACCCCCGCAACTCCCCGACACCACCACAGTTCCGGAGCGATCCCCGTGACGCCTGAACACCATGCCACGACCACGGACGACCCCGCCCGTACGCCGCCGCCCGGCTGCCCCGCGCACAGCCGCGGCCCCGGCGGGCTGCAGCGCCTCTACGGCCCCGGTGCGGAGAACCTGGGCGAGCTGTACGAGCAACTGCGGGACGAGCACGGCGCCGTGGCGCCCGTGCTGCTCCACGACGACGTGCCGATCTGGGTGGTCCTCGGCCATGCCGAGAACCTGCACATGGTGCGCTCGGCGGCGGAGTACAGCCGGGACAGCCGCCTGTGGACCCCCCTGCAGGACGGCATGGTCAAACCCGACCACCCGCTGATGCCGCACATCGCGTGGGAGCCGATCTGCTCCCACGCCGAGGGGGACGAACACCAGCGGCTGCGCGGCGCCGTCACCGGCGCCATGGCCACCATCGACCACCGCAGCCTGCGCCGGTACATCAACCGCCACACCCAGCGGCTGGTCAACCGCTTCTGCGGGAAGGGCCGCGCCGAGCTGGTCGCGCAGTACGCCGACCACCTTCCGATGGCCGTGATGTGCGAGATCCTCGGACTGCCGGAGGAGTACAACGACCGGATGGTGCAGGCCGCCCGCGACATGCTCAAGGGCACCGAGACCGCCATCGCCAGCCAGGCGTACGTCCTGGAGAAGCTGCAGGAGCTCACCGCCCGCCGCCGGCGCCAGCCCGACGAGGACTTCGCCGGCCACCTCATCGCCCACCCCGCAGGGCTGACCGACGACGAGGTCACCAAGCACCTGTGGCTGGTGCTCATGGCAGCCTACGAGGCCACTGCCAACCTGCTGGCCAACGCGCTGCGCATGGTCCTCGTCGACGACCGCTTCTACGCCCGGCTCAACGGCGGTCAGATGACCGTGATGGAGGCGGTCGAGCAGTCCCTGTGGGACGAGCCGCCGTTCAGCACCGTCTTCGCCTACTACGCCAAGCAGGACACCGAGCTGGGCGGCCGGCGCATCCGCAAGGGCGACGGGCTGCTCTTCGCCCCGGCCCCCGGCAACGTCGACCCCCGCGTACGGCCCGACCTGTCCGCGAACATGAAGGGCAACCGCTCCCACCTCGCCTTCGGCGGTGGCCCGCACGAGTGCCCCGGGCAGGACATCGGCCGGGCGATCGCCGAGGTCGGCGTCGACGCGCTGCTGATGCGCCTGCCGGACGTCCAGCTCGACTGCGACGAGGACGAACTGCGCCACCGCGAGTCGATCTCCTCGCGTCACCTGGTCGAGCTGCCGGTGCGGTTCGACCCCAAGCCGCAGCAGGACGTGATGACGCCCCCGAGCCACGGCTCGGTCGCGCCGCCCCCGCCGGCCGGCACCGTCGTGCCGGAGCCCGCGACGACCGCACCTCCGCGCGCGGCGGCCCCTGCCACGCCCGCGCCGCCGGCCGCGACCGCAGTGCCGCCGTCCGGGACCGCTCCTGCCGGGCCGCCGGCCTCGGTCGCGGAGCCGGAGCGTCCCCGGGGAGCCTGGCAGCGGTTCCTGCGCTGGTGGCGCGGCTACTGAGGGTCCTGAGCGTTCCGGGCGGCCCAGTCGGCGTAGGACGACCAGGCGCCGAGGGTTCGCGCACTGCGGAACCGGTGCCGCCCACCCGTCACCGGATCGGTGAACTCCAGCTCCCGTGCGAGTAGTTGCAGGGGGCGCCGGAAGTCACCGGCCGGTGCGGGGGCGGTCACCGCCGGGTACAGCGGATCGCCGAGCAGGGGAACACCGAGCGTGTTCATGTGCACCCGTAGCTGATGGGTCTGGCCGGTGGCCGGCCGCAAGCGGTAGTGGGCCAGTCCCCCGGCGCGGTGCTCGATCAGCTCGACGCCGCTGACCGCGTTCGGCTCGCCCGGCACCTCGCGCGCGGTCAGCTCCCCGCGCTCCTTCACGATCCTGCTCCGCACGGTCGTCGGCAGCGTGAGCTCGGGGTCGTACGGTGCCACCGCCTCGTAGGTCTTGCGCACCCGCCGGTCCCGGAACAGCGTCTGGTAGGCGCCGCGCTCCTCGGGTCGCACGACGAACAGCACCAGCCCGGCGGTGAGCCGGTCGAGCCGGTGCGCGGCGGTCAGCGCGGGCAGCCCCAGTTCGCTGCGGAGGCGGGCCAGCGCCGTCTGGGTGACATGGCTGCCGCGCGGGGTGGTGGCGAGGAAGTGCGGCTTGTCGGCGACGACGATGTGCTCGTCGCGGTGGACCACCACCACCTCGAAGGGCACCGCCACCTCGTCGGGCAGCTCCCGGTGGAACCAGACGAACATGCCCGGCACGAACGCCGCGTCCGGAGCCACCGGCCGCCCGTCCGCGCCGACCACCCGCCCCGCGGCCACCATCTCCTCGACGACCCCGGGACCGGCACCGGTCAGCCGCTCCACCAGGTGCTCGCGCACGGTCGCCCAGTTCCCGGCCGCGGGCAGCCGCAGCCGTACGGCGTCCACGCCGTGGCGCTGGGGGAGGGGCGAGGGAGGGGCAGGGGTACGGCGTCTCATCGCGCTCCAGCGTACGAGGAGCCGCTGACCGCGGGGAAACCGCGCCGCCGCTCGTCACGCCGTCGCGGCGGTCTCCTGCTCGGCCTCCACGCGGGCGTTCCACTCGCGCTTCGAGGCCTGCCAGCCGTCCTCGTCGTGGCCGAGCCGCCAGTAACCGGAGATGGACAGGTCCTCCCGCGCCACCCGGCGATCCGTGCGCAGCAGCCGGCGCAGCCCCTTCACCCAGTGCGCCTCGCCGTGCACGAACGCGTGCACCCTGCCCTCGGGGAAGCGCAGCGCGGTCACGGCCGCCGCGAGCTTCTCGCCGACCGGCCGGTCACCACGGTGCAGCCAGACGATCTCCACATCGGAGTCGATCTTCTGCTCCTCCTCCGGTCCGGACACCTCGATGAAGGCGTGGGCCACGGCCCCCTCGGGCAGTGCCTCCAGCGCGGCGGCGATCGCGGGAAGGGCGCTCTCGTCGCCGGCCAGCAGATGCCAGTCGGCGCCGGCGTCGGGGGCGTATGCACCGCCGGGCCCCATGAAGTGGACCGTCTCACCCGGCTGCACGCGTGCCGCCCACGGCCCTGCCAGGCCCTCGTCGCCATGCAGCACGAAGTCCAGGGTCAGCTCGCGGTGCTCGGGATCCCACGTGCGCACCGTGTACGTCCGGGTGACCGGCCACTGCTCACGGGGGAACTCCGCATGGATCCGCTCCAGGTCGAACGGCTCCGGATAGGTCGCGCCCCCGGCGGGGAACAGCAGCTTGACGTAGTGGTCGGTGCAGGTGCCCGCGGTGAACGCGGACAGCCCCTCACCGCCGAGCACCACGCGCTGCATGTGCGGGGTCAGCCGCTCGGTGCGCACGACCTGCGCGGAATGGGCCCTGCGCGGCCCGCGTGCCGGACGTTCTGCCATGACGGCCTCCCATGCTCCCCTTGCTTAGGCTTACCTAAGCTAACACTTCTCCTTCCTCCGGAGCCCGCAGCGGACCGCAGCAGCGGATATCGCTCACGCGTCCAGCGTCGTCAGCAGCCGTCGCAGCGACCCGCCCAGACCCCAGCGCGCCGCCAGCTCCTCCAGCGCCGCGGGGTCCCGCGGGCCGTGCGGAAGCGCCGTGTCGACGTCCGGCAGCGGGACGTCGCCGGCGACCCTGACCACGCGCGGCGCCACGGCGAGGTACGGCGCCGCCTCCGTCAGACGCCGGCGCTGCGTCGGCGTGAGCCTCGCCGCCGGGTCGCCGACCGCGGCCAGGATCCCGGCCAGGTCACCGAACTCGGCCAGCAGCCCGGCCGCCGTCTTCTCACCGATGCCGGGCACTCCCGGCAGGCCGTCGCTGGGGTCGCCGCGCAGCAGCGCGAGGTCCGCGTACCCCGGGCCGTCCACGCCGTACTTCTCGCGCAGCACCGCCTCGTCGGTCGCCCGGAGCGTGCCCACGCCCTTGATCGGGTACAGCACCCGCACCCCGCGCGCGTCGTCCACCAGCTGGTACAGGTCGCGGTCACCGGTGACGATGTCCACCGGGCCCTCGGCCCGCGCGGTGAACGTGCCGATCACGTCGTCCGCCTCGTACCCCTCGACGCCCACGCGAGCGATGCCGAGCGCGTCCAGGACCGCCTCGATGACCGGGACCTGCGGCGACAGGGCGTCCGGCACCTCCTCCTCGTCCGGCCCCGCCGCGTGCTCCTCGGCGACCCGGTGCGCCTTGTAGGAGGGGATCAGCTCCACCCGCCACTGCGGTCGCCAGTCGGCGTCCATGCAGGCCACCAGGTGCGTGGGCCGGTGGTCCCGCACCAGGCGGTCGATGAAGTCCAGCAGCCCGCGCACGGCGTTCACCGGGGTGCCGTCCGGCGCCTTCACGGACTCCGGGACGCCGAAGTACGCGCGGAAGTAGAGCGAGGCGGTGTCGAGAAGCATCAGTCGTCCGGTCACGTTCGCATCATGCCGCACCGCACCGACAGCGCCCCTGTCACCGGGGGCGCCGCCCCGGCCGCCCGCCGTGCCCCGGCCGGGGTGTTCGCGCCGCTCGCCGGTCCGCGCCGTCCGGCCGCCCGGCCGCCCGGAGACGTCCCCTCGGATCGTGCCCGGAACCGCCCCGTGTGCACGAAAAGGATCCAGCCAACCACGCAGAGCGAGGCGGATGCCGGAACTTCGGCGATCACACGGGCGGGAACACCGGGGATGCGGTACGCATTGAACCCGACAGGAGCCCCGTGACCCGGAGCGGGGCGTGGCCGGCGCCGATCCCCTGGCGCGAACTGTGAGGGCGGACGCCCTGCGCCGTGTCCTCGATGTGACGGGCGCGTGAATCGGTTTGCCGAACATGCGTAGGGTGCAGACAAGTCATCAGAAGAAGTGCACCGTGCAACGGACGCACGAACAGTGGCCGTACGACGAGCGAAGGAGGGAGCCGGAGCGATGGGCGACCACAAAGAACAGCCCCTGCGCGTGGGCGCGGCCGTACGGCGCCGGCGCCGGGCCCTGGAGCTCACCCTCGCCGCCGTCGCCGAGCGCAGTGGCCTGTCGGTGCCCTTCCTGAGCCAGGTCGAGAACGATCGGGCCCGGCCCAGCCGGAGTTCCCTGGAGAAGGTGGCCGACGCGCTGCGCACCACCGCAGTCGAACTCCTCGCCGCCGCCGACCCGGCGTGCAGCGTCGACGTCGTCCGTGCCGAGCCCGGCGACGCCGGACCGGAGCCGCGCGTGCGGTCGCTGGTCCGCGGCCACCACCAGATGCACGCCCAGGAGTTCACCGGGGACCACGATGCCGGCCGCGAGTTCCAGTACCGCAACGACCAGCTGATGTACGTGGCCGAGGGCGCCGTGGAGATCGAGGCCGAGGGCCGCGCCTACCGCCTGGGCCGCGGCGACAGCCTGTACCTGACCGGCGGGGTGCGCCACCGCTGGCGGGCCACCGTGTCCGACACCCGGGTGGTGGTCGTCGCGGTGGCCGAGCACATCGAGGCGGTGCGGGACCGGTCGCGGCCGTGAGGATCGTCTCCCTGGTCCCGTCGCTGACCGAGACGGTGGCCGTCTCGGCGCCCGGGACCCTGGTCGGAGCCACCGACTGGTGCACCCATCCGGCCGGCCTCGACGTGGCGCGGATCGGCGGCACCAAGAATCCGAGGACCGAGCAGATCCTCGCCCTCGCCCCCGACCTCGTCCTCGCGAACGAGGAGGAGAACCGCGCACCCGACCTCCACGCCCTGCGCGCCGCGGGGGCCGAGGTGCTGGTCACCGAGGTCCGCGACGTGCCGCAGGCCTTCCGGGAACTCACCCGGGTCCTCGTGGCCTGCGGGGTGCGGGAGCGGCCCCGCTGGCTGGACGAGGCCGAGGAGGTCTGGGCGGCGCCGGGAGGCGGCCGGTGGCCGGACCCTTCCGGACAGCGGACGACGGCCGTGGTGCCGATCTGGCGGCGGCCCTGGATGGTCCTCGGGCGGGACACCTTCGCCGGTGACGTGCTCGCCCGGCTCGGTGTCGGCCACCTCTACGCACGCCACCCGGACCGCTACCCCCGTGTGCCGCTGGAGGAACTGCGCGCGGCGGCCCCGGACCTCGTCGTGCTGCCCGACGAGCCCTACCACTTCACCGCCGGCGACGGACCCGAGGCCTTCCCCGGACAGCCCTGCGCCCTGGTCAGCGGGCGGCACCTGACGTGGTACGGACCCTCACTGGCCGAGGCGCCGCGGGTGCTGGGGGCGGCGCTGCGGGCAGCGCGCCGCTGAGCAGGCCGCGCGCCGTACCGAGGGCAGCCGCGCCCCAGGCGGCCAGCAGGACGCCGTACAGGACGATCGCGAGCGCGTCGAGGACGGCGAGCCCGGTGTGCAGGGCCAGCGACTCCGCGCCGGTGACGCAGGTGCCCACCGGGAAGGTGAACGCCCACCACGTCAACGTGAACCGCATGCCGAGCCGCCGGGCCCGCAGCACGTGCGCGCCGGCGAGGCACAGCCACAGCAGCGCGAAGCCCATGACCGGCACGCCGTACAGGACGGCGAAGGCGGAGAAGGCCGCGGAGCCGGCGCCCGGGACGGTTCCGCGGGCGACGTCCGCGAAGTTGCCGGCGGCGGTGGTGGACTGTCCCAGCGGACCGAGGACGAGGAACAGCGTCGGCGTCAGCGCGAGGGGCAGCGGCCCGCCGGTGAGCAGCCGGGCGAAGACCAGCGGCAGCATCAGCAGGGTCGCCAGCAGGCTCAGCCCGAACAGGGCGACACAGCCCAGCAGCAGGGTCCCGCGGGGTTGGCCGGGCGGGAGGTGGGGCACCAGCAGCGGGCCGAGCGCCGCGGACACCATCGGGGCGACGAGCGGCAGCAGCCACACCGGGGAGGCCTGGTCGGACCGGACGCGGTGGTGCACGGCCATCAGGTACGGCACCGCGACCGCAGCCGCCACCCCCACCGCCGTCCCCGCCGTGAACAGCACGGCGTCGAGCGCGACCGCCGCCGGGGTGCCGATCAGGTCGCGGCCCACGGCGACGGCGCCGCCGCCGACCGCCAGCAGAGCCATGGCCAGGCAGCCGTAGAAGGGGGCGGTGGCCGGGTCGAGGAGGTGCGCGCGGGCCTGGTCGCGGTGGTGCCGCCAGTGCAGGGCGCGGGCGGCCAGCAGGGTCACCAGCATCAGCAGCGACAGGGCCCACACGGCCGCGCAGACGGTGCGCAGTCCGGGCGGCGGGCCCGGCAGCGGGAGGGCGGCGCCGGCGGTGGCCAGTACGGCGGTGCCCATGACGGATGCGTACCAGTTGGGGCCCAGGTGGCGGACTGCGGTGATCATGTCCTCAGCCTCCCGCCGGGTCCCGGGCCCCGCCAGGGAGCATGCCTCTATGAGGACATAAACTTGCCTTATGGGCAGCGCGAGCAGGGGTGGCGGGACCGAGGAGTCCGCGCCCGGCGGGTCACTGGCCCACCGGGTGCCCGACCTGGGGGCCCTGGAACTGCTGCTGGCCGTGGCCCGGCTCGGCAGCCTCGGCGCCGCCGCCCGCGAGGTCGGCATCACCCAGCCTGCGGCCAGCAGCCGCATCCGCTCGATGGAACGTCAGCTGGGCGTCGCACTCGTGGACCGCTCCCCGCGCGGCTCGCGGCTGACCGACGCCGGGGCACTGGTGACCGACTGGGCGCGACGGGTGGTGGAGGCCGCGGAGGCCTTCGACGCCGGCGCGCAGGCGCTGCGGGACCGCCGCGACTCGCGGCTGCGGGTCGCCGCCAGCATGACCATCGCCGAGTACCTCCTGCCGGGGTGGCTGCTCGCACTGCGCGCCGAGCGCCCCGACACGGCCGTGTCGCTGCTCGCGGGGAACTCCGCGGCCGTCGCGGAGCGGCTGCTGTCCGACGAGGCGGACCTGGGGTTCGTGGAGGGGCTCACCGTGCCGGCCGGCCTGGACTCCGCGGTCATCGCCCACGACCGGCTGATCGTGGTCGCGGCGCCGGGCCACGCCTGGGCGAGGCGCCGCCGGCCGGTCGGCGTGGCGGAGCTGGCCGCGACGCCGCTGATCCTGCGGGAGACGGGCTCGGGGACACGTCAGGTCCTCGACGCCGCGCTGGGCGGGGCGGGGCTGGGTCCGGCGAGGCCGCTGATCGAACTGTCCTCGACGACGGCGGTGAAGGCGGCGGCGGAGAGCGGCGCGGGTCCGGCGGTGCTCAGCGAACTGGCCGTCGGGGAGGAACTGGGGGTCCGGCGACTGGTCAGCGTGCCGCTGGACGGAGTCGCGTTGCGGCGGGAGCTGCGGGCCGTGTGGCCCACGGGGCAGCGGCCGGCCGGTCCGGCGAGGGAACTGCTGTCCCTGACCCGAATCCGGCCCCCGGCCCTCCGCACGCCCCACGGGGCCGTGCCCTCCCGCCCACCGGACCCGGCCGGCTGAGCGGCGGCAGGGCCGGCGGGCGTCCGGGTCGGCCCGGGGTCCGCGCGAGGGTCCGCCGCCCGTGCCCCGCAGGCGCTCTCACCCTTCCCTCCGGACCCGTCCGCTCGCTCCGGCCGCGCCCGGACCCGTCCCGCCGCCCTGCCGGCGTCGCCCCGGTGACGCCGTGGACGCCCCCCGCGGCCTCCTCGTCCGCTCGCGCCGGCCGCGTCGGCCTCGGGCCCGCTTCTCCGGACCCGTCAGCTCGCGGCCCCGGCCGCGGACACCAGCGCGCGCATCACCCGCAGGTCCTCTCCCATCTCCGGATGCCACTGGACGCCCAGGACCCAGCCCTGCCCGGACGGGAGCTCGATCGCCTCGACGGTTCCGTCGGCCGCGTGGGCCGAGGGGACGAGGCCGGTGCCGAGGCGGCCCGCGGACTGGTGGTGGAAGGTGGGAACGAGCGCCTCCTCGGGGGCCAGCGAGGCATAGCGGGTGCCGGGGACCGGCCGGACCGGGTGGCGGTCGAAGACGCCGGGCGTCCCGGCGTGGCCGGTGATGTGCTGGGTGAGGGTGCCGCCGAGGGCGACGTTGAGGAGCTGCATGCCGCGGCAGATGCCCAGCAGGGGGGTGTGGGCGGCGAGTGCCGCCCTGATCAGCGCCAGCTCCCAGGCGTCCCGGGCCGGGGCCGGCGGACCGGTGTGCGGGTCGCGCTCGGCGCCGTAGCAGGCCGGGTCGACGTCGGGCCCGCCGGCGATCACCACGCCGTCCAGGCGCGCCACGGCCGCCACCGCCCGCGCCGGATCGTCCGGCGGCAGCATCGCGGCCAGTCCCCCCGCCCGTTGCACCAGTCGCGGATATCCGGCCGGCAGCAGCGCCGCCTCCAGTTCCCACACCCCCCAGCGCGCCCGCGCCTCCAGGTACGTGCTCACACCGATCAGCGGTCTGCTGGTCATGCGCCCTCCCGGCACCTCGCTGCCCTGCTTCCCCGGCGCCCGGCGCCCGAACACCCCAATGGAACACTGCCGGACCTTTGTGCCGCGGTGAGTACGCGGCCGTGAGGGCGCGCCACGGCCGCCTGCCGTGTGTCCACAGCCGCACCGGCCGTGTCGTTCCCCGCCTCCCGGGGCGCCCCGGGAGGCGGGCGCGGCACCACGGGCCGGTGAGTCCTTCCGGTCGCGCACCGCGGCTCTTTCCGGGGACCCGCTGACGCCCCCCGGCGGCGCGGCGACGCCCGGCACGCGGCGTGCGGGGGCGAGGCGGCTCGGCCGTACCGGCCCCGCACACCGCAGGCCGGGCAGCACGCACCGGACGGGCCCGGTGCACCGTGGGGATCCATCAGCGTGGAGATCCATCAGCGAGGAGATCCATCAGAAGGACCCGGGCCGGGCCAGGAACCCCCGCAGCAGGGCCGCGGTCCCCGCGCAGTGCTCCCGCATCGCCGCCCGCGCCGCCTCCGCGTCCCCGCCCAGCACCGCCTCGACCACCGCGGTGTGCTGATGCTGGGAGTGCTCCAGGTTGCGGACGAGGAGCGGGATGCAGTCCAGCAGGTCGTTCACCGTGGACCTGACCGCCGCGTACCGGGCGGTCAGGGACGGGGAGCCGCTCAGTTCGGCCAGGGTCAGGTGCAGCAGGGTGTCGCGGCGGCGGTAGTCGGACAGCGGGGCGTCGCGGGTGCCGTCCAGGGCCCGGCCCAGGCGGGCCGCCCCCTCCCGCGTGAGCCCGTTTCCCGCACACAGCTCCGCCGCGCCCACCTCCAGGACCTCGCGGAAGCGCAGGACGTCCTCAAGGTCGACGCCCGCGGTTCTGCGGCGCAGCTCCGCCTCGCCCGCCGCCCCCTCGCGGGGCAGGACGAACGTTCCGCCGTAGCGGCCCCGCCGGGACTCGACCAGCCCCTGCTCCTGGAGCACCCTCAGTACCTCCCGCAGGGTCACCCGGCTGACGCCGAGCCGGTCCGCGAGCTGGCGCTCGGCCGGCAGCCGCTCGCCCGCGGGCACCAGGCCCAGCCGTACCACCTGGAGGATCTGCTCCAGTGCCTCCTCGAAGCCGTTGCCCGCCCGCACCGGCCGCAGCACCGGTGCCAGGCGGCCCGCGACGTCGCCGGCGCCGGTGCCCGCAGACCCGCCGACCGCATCGTCCGGCATACGGCCGCGCCCCCTTCCCAAGGAATGGTTCCCGGCAATACCTTATGGCTTCCGGACCGGCCGAAGAAGCGCACCGACGCCCCCAGGAGACCCTCCCGTGGCAGACCGCACCGCCCCGCTCGGCGTCGAGGAACTGCACGCCCTCGTCGCGAGCGGTGACCTCGACACCGTCGTCCTGGCCTTCCCCGACATGCAGGGCCGCCTCCAGGGCAAGCGGTTCGCCGCCCGCTTCTTCCTGGACGAGGTACTCCACCACGGCACCGAGGGCTGCAACTACCTCCTCGCCGTGGACGCCGACATGAACACGGTCGACGGCTACGCCATGTCGTCCTGGGACCGGGGGTACGGGGACTTCGTCCTGCACCCCGACCCGGCCACCCTGCGCCGCCTCCCCTGGAACCCGGGAACGGCCCTGATGATCGCCGACCTGGCCTGGGACGACGGCTCACCCGTCACCGCCGCTCCGCGCCAGATCCTGCGCCGCCAGCTGGAACGCCTCGCCGGGCACGGGCTGACCGCGCAGGTCGGCACCGAGCTGGAGTTCATCGTCTTCCGGGACACCTACGAGGAGGCCTGGGACGCCGGTTACCGGGGGCTGACACCGGTCAACCAGTACAACGTCGACTACTCCATCCTCGGCACCGGACGCGTCGAGCCCCTCCTGCGGCGCGTGCGCAACGAGATGGCCGGCGCCGGACTCACCGTCGAGTCGGCCAAGGGCGAGTGCAACCCGGGGCAGCACGAGATCGTCTTCCGCTACGCCGAGGCCCTCGTCACCTGCGACCAGCACGCCGTCTACAAGACCGGGGCCAAGGAGATCGCCGCCCAGGAGGGCATGTCGCTCACCTTCATGGCCAAGTACAACGAGCGCGAGGGCAACTCCTGCCACATCCACCTCTCGCTCGCCGACGCCGCCGGCAACAACGCCATGGCCCGGCGAGAGGAGGATCCCGGCGGCATGTCCGAGCTCATGCGGCACTTCCTCGCCGGGCAACTGGCCGCGCTGCGCGACTTCTCGCTGCTGTACGCCCCGGGCATCAACTCCTACAAACGGTTCCAGCGCGGCTCCTTCGCCCCGACCGCCGTCGCCTGGGGGTACGACAACCGCACCTGCGCACTCCGCGTCGTCGGCCACGGCCGCTCCCTGCGCTTGGAGAACCGGGTGCCCGGCGGCGACGTCAACCCGCACCTCGCCGTCGCCGGCATGGTGGCGGCCGGCCTGCACGGCATCGAGCAGAAACTGGAGCTGCCCGAGCCCTGCCCCGGCAACGCCTACGCCGCCGACTTCGCGCACGTCCCGACGAGCCTGCGGGAGGCCGCCGAGCTGTGGGAGACGAGTCCCCTGGCGAAGGCCGCCTTCGGCGACGAGGTCGTCGCGCACTACCGCAACATGGCGCGGGTCGAGCTCGACGCCTTCGACGCCGCGGTCACCGACTGGGAGCTGCGCCGCTCCTTCGAACGCATGTGAGGCCCCCCGTGCCCGAGCAGTCCGCCGAGCGTTCCCCCACCCCTGCCTCCGACGCCGGGCTCCGGGTGCTGAACCCCGCGACCGAGGAGGTCCTCGCCACCGTGCCGGCCGCCACCGCGGCCGACGTGGACGCTGCCGTCGCCCGGGCCGTCCATGCGCAGGCCCGCTGGGCCGCCCTGCCGCCCGGCGACCGTGCCCGCCTGCTGCGCCGGTTCGCCGTCGGCGTCGACGAACACCTGGAGGAGCTGGCGCGGCTGGAGGTCCGCGAGGCCGGGCACACCCTCGGCAACGCCCGCTGGGAGGTGGGCAACGTCCGCGACCTGCTCGACTACGCGGCCGGGGGAGTGGAGCGGCTGACCGGCCGTCAGATCCCGGTGCCCGGTGGGCTCGACGTCACCGTGCTGGAACCGCTCGGCGTCGTCGGTGTCATCGCGCCGTGGAACTTCCCCCTGCCCATCGCGGCGTGGGGGACGGCCCCCGCGCTGGCCGCCGGGAACGCGGTCGTCCTCAAGCCGGCCGAGACGACCCCGCTCACCGCCCTGCGGCTGGCCGGGCTCGCGCTCGCCGCAGGCCTGCCCGAGGGACTGTTCCAGGTGCTGCCGGGACGCGGTCCGGTCGCCGGTGCCGCGCTCGTCGAACACCCCGGCGTCGCGAAGATCGTGTTCACCGGGTCCACAGCCGTGGGCAGACAGGTGCTGGCGAAGGGTGCCGCCCGCCTCAAGCGGGTCACTCTGGAACTCGGCGGCAAGAGTCCCAACATCGTCTTCGCCGACGCCGACCTGGAAGCCGCCGCAGCCGCCACCCCGATGTCCTTCCTGGACAACGCCGGCCAGGACTGCTGCGCCCGTACCCGCATCCTCGTCCAGGCCTCCGTCCACGACCGCTTCCTCGACCTCCTCGCCCCGGCCGTCGAGTCGGTCGCCGTCGGCGACCCGGCCGACGAGAGCACCGGGATGGGGCCGCTGATCTCCCGGGCCCAGCTGGACCGCGTCCGCTCCTACGTCGACCCGCGGGCCCCCGGCATCCGCGGCAAGGCCCCCGAGGGCCCCGGCTTCTGGTTCCCGCCCACCGTCCTCACCGACGTGGATCCGCGGGCCCCGGTCGCCGTCGAGGAGGTCTTCGGCCCCGTCGCCGTCGTCCTGCCCTTCGAGGACGAGGCCGAGGCGGTCCGTCTCGCCAACGACACCGACTACGGCCTGTCCGGATCGATCTGGACGCGCGACGTCGGCCGGGCCCTGCGCGTCTCGCAGGCGGTGCGCGCCGGGAACCTTTCCGTCAACTCCCACTCCAGCGTCCGCTACTGGACCCCGTTCGGCGGCTTCAAGCAGTCCGGCATCGGCCGTGAGCTAGGCCCGGACGCCCTGACCGCCTTCACCGAGACCAAGAACGTCTTCATCAGCACGGAGGGCCCCGCACAGTGACCGAAGAGACTGTCTGCCGCCGCCTGACCGGCCGCACCGCCGTCGTCACCGGAGCCGGCAGCGGCATCGGACTCGCCTCCTCCCGCCGGCTCGCCGCCGAAGGGGCGCACGTGGTCTGCGGCGACATCGACGAGGCCCGCGGCAAGGCCGCCGCCGAGGAGACCGGCGGGCTCTTCGTCAGGGTCGACGTCACCGACCCCGAGCAGGTCGAGGCCCTGTACCGGGCGGCCCACGACACCTACGGCAGCGTCGACGTCGCCTTCAACAACGCCGGCATCTCGCCCCCTGACGACGACTCCATCCTGGAGACCGGCCTGGAGGCGTGGAAGCGCGTCCAGGAGGTCAACCTGACCTCCGTCTACCTGTGCTGCAAGGCCGCGATCCCCTACATGCGGCGCCAGGGCAAGGGCTCCGTCATCAACACCGCGTCGTTCGTGGCCCGGATGGGCGCGGCGACCTCGCAGATCTCCTACACCGCCTCCAAGGGCGGCGTCCTCGCCCTGTCCCGCGAACTGGGCGTGCAGTTCGCCCGCGAGGGCATCCGCGTCAACGCCCTGTGCCCCGGACCGGTCAACACCCCCCTCCTGCAGGAGCTGTTCGCCAAGGACCCCGAGCGCGCGGCCCGCCGCCTGGTGCACATCCCGCTCGGCCGGTTCGCCGAGGCCGAGGAGATCGCGGCCGCGGTCGCCTTCCTCGCCAGTGACGACTCCTCCTTCGTCAACGCCACCGACTTCCTCGTGGACGGAGGCATCTCGGGGGCCTACGTCACACCGCTGTAGGACGTGCTCGGCAGCCCGCCGCCGCTGCGGCCACCGGGCTGCCGGAGCCGTGCGCCCGGCGGCCCCGGCGGCAGCGCCCGGCCGCCTCCGGCCGGCCGGGCTCCTGACGGGTACGTTCCGACGGCCGCGGGCGGCGGAGCGGAAGACGGCCCGGCCGAGCCGAACGCGGTCAGAGGAACGTGCGGCCCTCGCCCCGGTAGGTCGGCACGGACTCGGTCACCTTGTCCCCGGCCACCAGGTGCAGCGCGTCGAACCGTTCGCACAGCTCACCGGCCTTGGCGTGCCGGAACCACACCTTGTCGCCGATCAGCAGGTCGTCCGCGGCCGCACCCAGCAGCGGCGTCTGCACCTCGCCGGCACCCTCCTGGGGGTCGTAGCGCAGCCCCTCCGGCAGGTACGGCACCGGCAGCCGGTCCGGCCCGGGCGCACCGGAGGCCGGATAGCCCCCGCCCAGGACCGTCACGACCCCGACACCGGGCCGCCGGACGACGGGCTGGGCGAACAGGGCGGCCGGACGGCCGTGGAAGGAGGTGTAGTTGTCGAACAGGCGCGGCACGTACAGGCCCGACCCCGCGGCGATCTCGGTGACCGCGTCCTCCGCGGCGGTGTGCTGCACGCTGCCGGTGCCGCCGCCGTTGACGAACTCCAGGTCCGGTGCGACGGCCCGCACCGCCCGCACGACCGCCGCGCGCCGCTCGGCCAGTTCCCGCCGGGCCGCGGACTGCATCAGCCGCACGACCCGGGAGCGGAGGGGCCGCCCGGCGATCGCGTCCCCGACCCCGGCGACGTGCCCCTCGTACGCCATGATCCCCACGAGCCGGAACCCCGGCCGGCGGGCCACCGCCCGGGCCAGGTCGGCGACCTCGGCGGGGGAGTGCAGCGGGGAACGGCGGGCGCCGGCCCGCACCCGGCCGCCGAGCAGCTTCAGCGAGGTGTCCAACTCCAGGCAGACGCGCACCACTTCGCTGCCGTCACCGCGCGCAGCGTCGATCAGGTCGAGCTGGGCGACGTCGTCGACCATCACGGTGACGGCGGCGGCCGGCTTGGGGTCGGAGGTGAGTTCGGCGTATCCGGCCCGGTCGGTGGACGGATACGCGAGCAGGACGTCGTCGAAGCCCGAACGCGCAAGCCACAGCGACTCGGCGAGCGTGAACGACATGATCCCCCGGAAACCGTCCTTGGCCAGGACGCGTTCCAGCAGCGCCCGGCAGCGCACGGACTTGCTGGCGACCCGCACCGGTTTGCCCGCGGCACGGCGCACCAGATCGTCGGCGTTGGCGTCGAAGGCCTCCAGGTCCACGATCGCCACAGGGGCGTCGAGATGGGCTGTGGCCCTGTCGTAACGGGCCCGGTCAGCGGCGCGCGCAGTCATGCACGAAGCCTGCCACGCGGAATTACCGCAGGGTAGGGGGACGTTCCGGGCAGATGCCCCGGCGATGCGGACTGGTTCCCGTTCCACCGGCGGCAACCCGTAGAGTGACGCGCACGCACGGAGGTTCACGGCTCCGGCCGGTCGCCGTGCCGGGGATGCCGCTCCACCTGTGCGGGTATGCCTGCGGGGGTACGCGCTGCGCGGCCCGCGCACCGGAACGACGGCCCGGGGACCAGGAAACGGGGGGTGCATGAGCACGGAAGCGCGCCGCGCCCCTGTGCCACCGCGCCCGGCCACGCCCCCGCCCGGTCCGGCCGCCGACCAGCGGCCGGGCAACGCGGCGCGGACCCAGCCCCCCGCGCCGGACCGCCCCGCGC
>NZ_JADWYM010000024.1 GCF_022414535.1 Streptomyces sp. MUM 2J | reverse complement strand
CCGCCGCTCCGGCCCGTCCGCGGCGCCGTGCCGTGCGCAAGGCCACCGCGCCGACCGCGTCGGAGGACACGGCCGTCGTGGTGCTGCCGGCGGCGCAGGACGAGGCAGCTGGGGCGGAGGCGTCCGCGCAGGGTGCTGCCGGGGCCGGTCCCGAGGCCGAGGAGGAGGCGGCGCCGGCCAGGAAGGCGGCCCGCAAGGTCGCCAAGAAGGCCACGGCGAAGAAGGCCGCCACCAAGACGGCCGCGGCCAAGAAGACCGCGGCCAAGAAGACCGCGGCCAAGAAGACCGCGGCCAAGAAGGCGACGGCCAAGACGGCGGCGGCCAAGAAGGCGGCGAAGACCACCAAGACGGCGGCGAAGAAGACGGCGGCGAAGAAGACCGCGGTCCCGGCCTCCGCAGAGGAGAGCTGAGCCGCTACGGCGTGACCGATGCGGGGTGCGGCCGGTCCGGGTGACCGGCCGTGCCCCGTTCTGGGCCGCGTTCCGGGGGCCCGGACCCGGTTTGACCGTCTCGGCCGTGGCCCCGTAACCTGGACCGTCGGCGTGTCCACAGCACACGCCGCATCCCCGTAAACCTTCTTCCTCCCGGTCACAGGGTGGCTGGGAGAGGTCGCCCGTGCATCACGGGAGGCTGGCCTGCGGGGGTTCGTTTCCCGAGCGAGAGAGTGAGTTCCGCGTGTACGCCATCGTGCGCAGCGGTGGTCGGCAGCACAAGGTTGCTGTCGGCGACATCGTCGAGGTTGACAAGATTTCCACCGCCAAGGTTGGCGACACGGTCGAGCTCTCGACCCTGCTCGTTGTCGACGGCGACGCCGTGACCAGCGACCCGTGGGTGCTGGCCGGCATCAAGGTCCAGGCCGAGGTCGTGGACCACCACAAGGGGCAGAAGATCGACATTCTGCGCTACAAGAACAAGACCGGTTACCGCCGTCGCCAGGGCCACCGCCAGCAGTACACGGCGATCAAGGTCACGTCGATCCCCACGGCTGCGAAGTAAGGACTGAGGAGAGATGGCACACAAGAAGGGCGCATCGTCCACCCGGAACGGTCGCGACTCCAATGCCCAGCGGCTCGGCGTGAAGCGCTTCGGCGGTCAGGTCGTGAACGCGGGCGAGATCCTGATCCGCCAGCGTGGTACCCACTTCCACCCGGGTGCGGGTGTGGGCCGTGGCGGCGACGACACGCTGTTCGCCCTGCAGGCCGGCGCGGTGCAGTTCGGCACCCACCGCGGCCGCAAGGTCGTGAACATCGTTCCGGTCGCCTGACCGGACGCATCACTTCGCGAGGCGGACCTCACTTCCCGTGCGGGAAGGCGGGTCCGCCTTTCGCTTGTTCTCATGGAACACAGCACTGCAACGCCATGACCGCACGTATCTGGAGGCACTGAACCATGACCACCTTCGTGGACCGCGTCGAGCTGCATGTCGCCGCGGGTAGCGGAGGCCACGGCTGTGCCTCCGTCCACCGTGAGAAGTTCAAACCGCTGGGCGGGCCCGACGGCGGCAACGGCGGGCGAGGCGGCGATGTGATCCTCACCGTCGACCAGTCGGTGACCACGCTCCTCGACTACCACCACTCCCCGCACCGCAAGGCCACCAACGGCAAGCCGGGCGAGGGCGGCAACCGTTCCGGCAAGGACGGCCAGGACCTGGTCCTGCCGGTGCCGGACGGCACGGTCGTACTCGACAAGGCGGGCAACGTCCTCGCCGACCTGGTCGGCCACGGCACGTCGTACATCGCCGCACAGGGCGGCCGGGGCGGGCTGGGCAACGCCGCTCTCGCCTCCGCCCGCCGCAAGGCGCCCGGGTTCGCGCTGCTGGGCGAGCCGGGGGATCTCCGGGACGTCGTCCTGGAGCTGAAGACCGTCGCCGACGTGGCGCTGGTCGGATACCCGAGCGCGGGCAAGTCCTCCCTCATCTCGGTGCTGTCGGCGGCCCGGCCGAAGATCGCCGACTACCCCTTCACCACCCTCGTCCCCAACCTCGGTGTGGTCACCAGCGGCTCGACCGTCTACACCGTCGCCGACGTGCCCGGTCTGATCCCGGGCGCCAGCGAGGGCAAGGGCCTGGGGCTGGAGTTCCTGCGGCACGTGGAGCGGTGCAGCGTGCTCGTCCACGTCCTCGACACGGCCACCCTGGAGGCCGAGCGCGACCCGGTCTCCGACCTCGACGTCATCGAGGAGGAGCTGCGGCAGTACGGAGGCCTGGACAACCGTCCGCGCATCGTCGTCCTGAACAAGATCGACGTGCCGGACGGCCGCGACCTCGCCGAGATGGTGCAGCCGGACCTCGAAGCGCGGGGCTACCGGGTCTTCGAGGTGTCCGCGGTGGCGCACACCGGGCTGAAGGAGCTGACGTACGCGCTGGGCGAGCTGGTGGCGAAGGCACGGGCGTCCAGGCCCAGGGAGGAGGCCACCCGGATCGTCATCCGGCCCAAGGCGGTCGACGACGCGGGCTTCACGGTCACCCGGGAGGACGTCGGCGGCGAGCCGCTCTTCCGTGTCCGCGGCGAGAAGCCCGAACGCTGGGTGCGCCAGACCGACTTCAACAACGACGAGGCCGTCGGCTACCTCGCCGACCGGCTCAACCGCCTCGGCGTGGAAGAGGAGTTGATGAAGGCGGGCGCCCGCTCCGGTGACGGTGTGGCGATCGGCCCCGAGGAGAACGCGGTCGTCTTCGACTGGGAGCCGACCGTGACGGCCGGTGCGGAGATGCTGGGCAGGCGCGGTGAGGACCACCGCTTCGAGGCGCCCCGCCCCGCGGCGCAGCGCCGCCGCGACCGGCAGGCCGAACGGGACGAGTCGGAGCGCGCGTACGACGACTTCGAACCGTTCTGACCCGTCCCGGAGGCGGAGTTCACCCGATTGCCGTCGAATCGGCCCGCGGCCGACAACTTTTCCGAGCGGTGACACGTCTTCCTTGAGGCGACAGCGGCTTCTGTCGTCGGCGCCTGCCAGCGCTGCGCCTCACCGCCGGACGGAAAGTACTTGTACAGATGAAGATCTCGTTCATTGTCAGCAACCTCTGCCACATCGGCGGTGTGGTGAGCGCGACGCAGAACCTCGCAGGGGCGCTGGCGGAGAAGCACGACGTGGAGATCGTGTGCCTGCGCAAGTCGCGCGACGCGTCCTACTTCCCGCTCGACCCGCGGGTGAAGGTCACCGTCCTCACCGACCTGCGCGGCAACTCCCCGGCGTCCGACCTGGACAACCCGCTGATCCAGGAGTTCCCGAAGGTCTACGTCTTTCCACCGAAGGAGAGGGAAGGCAGGCCGTGGATCAGCCGGCTCGCCGAACTGAGGCTGCTGGAGTGGCTGGAGACCACCGACGCCGACGCGGTGGTCAGCTCCAGCCCGCGGATCACCATCATGCTCAGCCACGCCCGCAAGGACTATCTGCGGCTGGCCCAGGAGCACTCCATGCCCGCGATCTACGCGGAATGGGAGAAGAAGCCGCTCTTCCGCACCTACCACGACCTCGACGCGATCACCGCCCTCACCCCCGAGGAGGTCGCGAGCCTGGGCAAGCTCGTGCCCGGTGTACGCAACCGGCTGGAGGTCATGCCGAACTGCGTGCCCGCCTCCACGCACCGCTCCACCGGTGACAACAAGGTGATCATCGCGGCGGGGCTGCTGAAGGAGAACAAGAACTTCGCCATGGCCGTCGAGGCCTTCGCCCCGGTGGTCGCCAGGCACCCCGGCTGGAAGCTGCGCATCTACGGCACCGGCGCGGAGAAGGCGAATCTGCGCAAGCAGATCGAGAAGCTCGGCCTGTACAACGACGTGCTGCTGATGGGCCCGGCCACCCCGGTGTCACCGGAGTTCGCCAAGGGATCGGTGTTCCTGATGCCCTCCAGGCGCGAGGCCTTCGGCAACGTCATCGTCGAGGCGATGGCCGCCGGGCTGCCGGTGATCAGCACCGACGCCGACCACGGGCCGCGCAACATCATCGCCGACGGCGAGGACGGCTTCGTCGTGCCCAAGGACGACGTCGCGGCGATGACCGCCGCGATGATGACGCTGGTCGAGGACGACGAGCGCCGCCGGAGCATGGGCCGGGCCGCCGTGCGCAACGCCGAACGCTTCCACGAGACGGGCAGCCGCGAGCGGTTCGAGGCCATCCTGGAACGGGCCCTGGCCCGCCGCCGGCTTCCGCACACCGCCACCGCCGTCGTCCAGGGCGACGGCTCCGTCCTCATCGCCGTGGAGCGGATGCCCGTCGACCTCGGCGAGGTCGACATCATCTGCCGCCGGCCCTGCCAGGACGACGAGGAGCGCCGCTTCCCGCTGTCCCCGGCCGGTGAGGCACTCGTGCCCTGGCACGACGGGCTGTCCGAGGGCGAGTGGGAGGTGTCCGTGGGCACCGCGGACGGCCTGGAGGTGCCGCTGACCACGGACGGCTTCGGCGTGGACACCCGGGACCTGCTCACGGTCGAGCTGCCGCGGCCCGGCGACGGCCCGGCCCTGGAGTGGCTGCTGCCGTACCGGCAGGACGACGGGCGGCTGCGCGTGCGCAGCCGGGTCCGTGACCGGCACGCCGAGGTGGCGGGCCTCACCGTGGACGGCTTCACGCTGGTCGTCGACGCCGCGCTGTGGGGCGCGGCGCCGAACGGGACCGTCATCGAGGCGACCCGGCGCGGCAAGGTGCCGGCGACGGTCACCTTCGACACGCAGCCGGGCTCCGGCGGGGCGCTGGTGGCCCGGCTCGACAGCAAGCGGCTGATCGGCGACCACAAGGGCAAGGAGACCATCTGGGACGTGTGGCTGCGGCCCGCACCCGGCGCCGACCGGCTGCCGCTGAGCAAGCTCGCCACCGATGTCCTGAAGCCGATCGACGTCTACACCTACCCGCGGCCCGTGCTGAAGCCCGCCGTGGCTGCCCGGCCGAGCCCGCTGGGCCGGCAGCTGCGCCGGGTCAAGCGGAAGGTCACCGGCACGGCCGCGCCCAAGCCGCCCAAGGGCGTCGAGGTGCGCCCGTACTTCAACAGCGCGGCGCAGCTGTCCGTGAAGACCGTGACCGTCTGAGTCCGCCGGCCGGCCGGCGGCACCGACCTTCCGGGCCCGTCGGCCGACACGGCGAAGGGCCGCCCACCAGGGCGGCCCTTCGCCGTGTCCGGCGCCGGCGGATCAGAGCCTGCTGTCGTACCGGCGCGCCTGCTCGAACATCAGGTCGGCGACCCGTTCGGCGGCATGGCCGTCGTCCAGGTCGCAGAACAGTGTGTGGAAGCGGTCGTACTCGGCGCGGTACTTGTCCGACACCCTGTCGATGTCGCGGATCGCGTCGATGAGTTCCCCGGAGGTGTGGATCAGCGGTCCGGGTGCGTCGTTCTCGAAGTCGAAGTAGAACCCGCGCAGCCGGTCCCGGTAGTGCTCCAGGTCGTAGGTGAAGAACAGCATCGGACGGCGCAGGTGCGCGAAGTCGAACATCACCGACGAGTAGTCCGTGATCATCATGTCCGCCGCGACGTACAGGTCCGCGATGTCCGGGTACTCCGAGACGTCGAAGACGAACCCGTTGCCCGCGCCGGGGATGCTGTCCACGACGTTCGAGTGCCGGCGGATCATCAGGACGTGGTCGTCGCCCAGGCGGCGCTGGGCGTCCTCCAGGTCCAGGCGCAGCTCGAAGCGGAACTGGCCGACGCGGTGCGAGAGGTCGTCCCGCCACGTCGGCGCGTACAGCACGACCTTCTTCCCCTCGGGGATGCCGATCCGCCGCCGCACCTCCGCCGCCCGCTCGTCCAGGTCGGAGGCGTACAGGTAGTCGTTGCGGGGGTAGCCGGTCTCGACGATCTCGCCGTCGAAGGCCATGGCCCGCTTCAGGATCGGGGTGCTGAAGCGGTTGGAGGAGACCATCATCGACCAGTTGGCCGCTTCCAGCCGCAGCTGGTCGTGGTAGTCCGGGTTGAACTTCGGCGCGTCGATGTCCAGGCCGATCTTCTTCAGCATGGTGCCGTGCCAGGTCTGCACGACGACCTGCTCGGGACGGCGCTCGATCCAGTGCGGCAGGTGCGCGTTGGTGACGATGTAACGGCAGCGGGCCAGCGCGTCGTACCAGTCGGCGCCCTGGAACCGCACCGGGGTGACGGTCGACGGCACGTCCACCTGGCCGTCGCGGACCAGCCACAGCTGCTCCAGGTCCGTGCCGCGGCGCATCAGTTCCTCGTGGATGGCGCGCGGGCTGTCGGAGTACTGCTTGCCGTTGTAGCTGATGAACAGCACCGACTCGCGCAGCGGCTTGGTGCGGCCCTGCTCGTACACCTCGCTGCGCAGCCGGGCCTGGTGGAAGGCGCCGCGCTCCTCCATCGTCAGGTCGGGCAGGCAGTGCAGCTGGGGGTGGTCGAACCAGCGGGCTTCGAAGTCGTAGCCGCGGCCGTTGTGCTCGCCGGAGACCGGCAGCTTCGGGGCGGCGTGCCGGTCCAGGATGCACGGCATGTCCGGCTCGTCGCCCCCGGAGCGCAGGAACAGGTTCCAGCGGCCCGTCTTCAGCGGCAGGCTCTGCGCCGCGCCGGACATCCGGGACGGCGTGAAGTGGGCCTCGAAGCGGCCGTCTGCGTCCACCGTCAGATCGACGGTCTTCTCGTCGAAGTAGTCGCGCGCCTTGATCAGGAACGTCCAGCCGGTGATGTCCTGCGGGGCCGTGCCGTGCACGGTGTAGCGGCCGTCGGCCCAGCGCACGTCGGTGACGCAGGCGCGCAGGCTGCGGCCGGTGAACTTCAGGTAGCCGGTGTTGCCGGCCAGTACCGCGAGCTCGAAGCGGTCCGCGCCGTCCCCGAGGGAGTGCGGCAGCCGGATCTGAAGGTCCGGGAGCGCGTCCGCGACGACGGTGCCGAACTTGCGCTTCTTGCCTTCCAGGTCGGTCGCGACCAGTTCCGTCGACCAGGTACGCGTGGCGACCTGCGCCGGGTCGGCGCCGCCGCTGGAGACGTCGGTGCCGGTGGCGTCGATGTGCTCGGGCAGCAGTGCCACGTCCTCCAAGGGCACGCAGACGCGGAACGAGGTGCGCTCGCCCTGGGTCGTGCCCAGCTCGACGGGGTAGTCGAGCCGTTCGCCGCTCTTGCGGTTGGTGACGGACAGCGCGACACGCTCGTTCGCCGACAGCGGCACCCGGATCTCGCCCGTCAGCTCCAGGGTGTCGTCGACCTGGCGGCGGTCGGTGACCACGGCGCGCACCCGCTCGATCCGCAGCTTGAGCGAGCCGGTGGCAGTGCTGGGCAGTATCCGGAAGTTCTCGTCCAGCCACTGGTAGGTGGCGTGGTTCTGGGCGGCGGCGCCACTGGTGTGGATGGCCTTCTTGCGGACCAGGCCGGCCGAGGCGATGCCGACGCCCAGGTGCCAGGTGCCCTCCTGCCAGGTCTTGCCGCGGCGCAGCCGGGCCGGGTCGAACTCGTACTCCCAGCCGGCCCAGTCGTAGTTGTACTGGCGCTGGTTGGACAGCGCGGTGCACTCGGGCGCGTGCACGTTGCGCAGCGGCAGCACGCTGCGCTTGCGGGAGCCGTCGCGCTTGAGTGCCAGCACCTTGATGGCACTGCGCGGGCCGGACTGGTCGACCCGGTTGATCCAGGCGTGGCCGGCCATGTGCAGCTTTCCACCGCGCCAGCTGAGTTCGCGCAGCGGGGCCGCCGCCGTCATGTCGCGGTCGATGCGCAGCACGCGCCTGGGCAGCCGGACCGAGCTGTTCTCCAGCGCGGAGAAGGCGGCGTACTTGCGCAGCAGGCCGTCGATGCGGACGCGGTCGCCGCGCCGCTCGGACTCGAACAGCTCCAGCAGCTCCGCCAGGGCGTGCTTGCGCACCAGCAGCCACTTCACGCGGGCGGGTGCGGGCAGTTCCATGACCAGGTCCGGATCGACCTGGTCGAGGTAGCCGTTGACCACGCGGAAGAACTCGGCGTGGAACTCCTCCTTGCCCTCGGGCAGGACGTTCAGGAAGATCCGCAGGTCACCGGTGAGTACCGTGCGGTCGTACTCGCGCTTCATCTCGGCGGCCGCCGGCTCCGGGCGCTCGGCGAAGAAGCGGCTGACGGACTGGACGGCGGCCGTGCGGTCGCGGACCGCCTTCGGCTCGGAGCGGCGCTGGGTGATGGACGGGGCGGCCTCGCCGTCACGCAGGCGCCAGTAGTACGTGGGGGCACTGATGACGTCGACGGACCGGGCCAGGAACTGGGCCGGGACGATCACCGGGGTGTCCTCGTAGAGCACGCCCTCGGGGAAGCGGAAGCCGTGACGCTCCCAGAAGGACCTGCGGAACACCTTGTTGCAGGCGATCCGGTCGGTCAGCAGCCGCAGGTCGCGGGTGACGTGCGTGCCCTGCACGGCACCGCGCGACAGGATCCGGTGCATCGGCGACTGCCAGATCTTGCTGCTGTTGACGTGCAGCACGTTGCCGGTGACGAAGTCCGAGCCGGACTCGTCCAGGCTCGCCAGCATCAGCCGGTAGGCGTCCGACGGTATGACGTCGTCACTGTCGACGAAGGCGATGAACTCGCTCTGCGGCGCCAGGTGCTCCAGGCCGGTGTTGCGGGCCGCGCCCAGGCCGCCGTTCTCCCGCGTCACCAGGCGGAACCGCGCGTCCTTCGCGGCGAACTCCTCGGCGATGGCCGCGGAGCCGTCCGGTGAGCCGTCGTCGACCATGACGACCTCGAGGTCGGGCATGGTCTGCGCGGCCAGCGACGTCAGGCACGCGGACAGATACCGCTCCACGTTGTAGATCGGGACGATGACACTGAGCCGAGGGGCCATGGCGTGGTGGGTCTCCTTGTCGGGGTCAGGCCCGCTCGACGGGTGCGAGCGCCTGGGCGGGAGTCGGAGCGTGGGTGCGCTCGGGGAACGGGACGAAGGGCACCGGGGTGTCCTCACCGAGGAAGACGCTTCGAACCACCCGTTCGGCTGCGCGGCCGTCGTCGAATTCACAGAAACGGCTGCGGAAGGCGGCGCGGCGCTCGGTCGTGTCGGCGGTGTCGTAGTCACCGGAGTCCAGCAGCCTGACCAGTTCGGCCTGCGAGGTCGACACCGCGCCGGGCGACTCCTGGAGCAGGTTGAAGTAGGTGCCGCGGACGGCGGAGTACACGTCCCAGTCGGGAGCGTGGATGATGATCGGCCGGTCCAGTACGGCGTAGTCGAACATCGCGGAGGAGTAGTCCGTGATCAGCGCGTCGGCGGCGAGGTAGAGGTCCTCGACCGGGTGGTGGGCGGACACGTCGACGATCCGGCCGCTGCGGCGCAGGTCGGCCAGGCGCGGGGAGGAGCCGTAGAAGTAGTGGCCGCGTACCAGCAGCGTCACGTCCGGGCCCAGTTCCTCCGCCATCCGGGCGAGGTCGAGGTGGGGCCGGAAGTCCGGCTGGTACTCGCGGTGGGTCGGCATGTAGAGGAACGCGCGGGTGCCGTCGGCCAGCCCGAGCGCCGCACGTGCCCGGCGCACATCGGCGGCCGTGGCGTTCACCAGGACGTCGTTGCGCGGGTAGCCGGTCTCCAGGGTGGTGTACGAGCAGGGGTACACGCGCTCCCACACGGTGGTGGAGAACCGGTTGGCGCTGACGCTGTAGTCCCAGCGGTCGCAGCGCTCCAGCAGCTTGTCGAAGTCCATGTCGGTGGAGGCCGGGTACTTGCGCTGGTCCAGGCCCATGGTCTTCAGCGGGGTGCCGTGGTGGGTCTGCACGTGGATCTGGCCCTCGCGTTTGACCACGACGTCAGCGAAGTTCACGTTGTTGACCAGGTACTTGGCGCGGGCCAGCGCCGCCCAGCACTCGCGCGACCCCAGGAGCACGTGGTCGACGCCCGCCGGTACCTCGCCCACGGCGTCCGGCCTGAGCACCCACACCCGGCGGATGTGCGGGGCGAGAAGGGCGAGCCGGGCGTCTATGGCGGCGGGGTTGCAGGAGACGCTGCGGCTCCAGTACGACGAGAACACGGCGAGGTTCTCGTCGAGCGGCAGGCGCAGCTGGGACTGGTAGAAGGCGCCCATCGCGCCGCGCTTGGAGAGGCTGACGGCCGTGCGGGCGCGCTTCCTGACGGTCTGACGGAACTTGACCGCGGTCATCGCACCGGCCCAGGCGGCGTAGGCGTCCCGCTCCAGCAGCGCGAGCTTCTTGCCCTTCCCGCCCGCGGGCCGGGTGAAGCCCTTCGGTACCCGCGCCCGGTAGTCGGCGGACGCACGGTGGAAGAACTCCGCGCGGTCGCTGCTCGGCAGCCGCCCGGGCTTCTCCAGCACCGTCAGGTAGTGGCCCACCATCTTGCGGAACAGCGGCTCGCGCCACTGGTCCAGCTCGGGGTGCGCGTCGAGGAAGTCGAAGACGCGCTGGTACTGGTCGAAGACGTCGAAGTGCTTGCGGCTGGTGGTCTTGAGGATGTTGCCGCCCTCCCTGCGCTGCCGGTAGAGCACGCCCACCCGGTCGAGCAGGGTGATGCTCTCGGCGCTGATCAGGGAGCAGTACGTCCAGGGGGCGTCCTCGTAGTACCCGGTGGGGAACGTGAGGCCGACCCGGTCGACGAAGTCGCGGCGGTACGCCTTGTTCCAGACGATCTGGAGCAGGTCGAGCAGCTGGGGGCGGTCCGCCAGCCGGAGCACGTCCTGGCCGTCGCTCCGGAGCAGGTCGGCGCGGTAGTTGCGCTCGATGCGGCCGTCCCAGTAGGAGCGGGCGTAGTCGTAGATGAGGATCTCGGGGTCCCCGGTGGCGTCCAGGCGGTCGGCGATCGCCCCCAGCGCCCCCTCGGTCATCGTGTCGTCGCTGTCGAGGAAGAGGATGTAGTCGCCCCGGGCCTTCTCCATGCCCGCGTTCCGGGCGTGCCCCAGGCCGACGTTCTGGGTGAGATGGATCACGTGAACGCGTGCGTCGCGCCGGGCGTAGTCGTCGAGGATGGCCCCGGACCCGTCGGGCGAGCAGTCGTCCACCGCGATGATCTCGAAGTCCGTGTAGTCCTGGCCGAGGACGGAGTCGAGACACTCGGAGAGATAGCCCTGCACCTTGTAGGCAGGGACGATGAGTGAGAGTCGGGGCATCCTTACAACCTGTTCCGAGGGCTGACCGCGAGGGGGTCGGCGGGCCGGGGCGCTCGCCTGCGGCCCGGGGTGCCGCAGCCCTCAGGGTAAAGGATTCACGTGCTGTTTCCGTGGGCGAGGTGGCGGGCGCCCGCTTGCCCCGCAGGAACTCCCATCCGTCCGCCATTTGCACCTTCTTGTCGACTTGCGGTCCGTATGTCTGATTCGATTTTCCGGTGCGCAGCGGCGAGTCTGCATCCGATGACCGTCGACGGAGGAGACGTGCGGATGAGCTGGCTGGTCACGGGCGGAGCCGGATACATCGGGGCGCATGTGGTGCGTGCGCTGATCGGGGGAGGCCAGAGCGTCGTCGTCTACGACGACCTGTCGACCGGCAGCGCCGACCGCGTGCCCGCCGGCGTGCCGCTGGTCGTCGGCAGTGTGCTGGACGCGGCCCTGCTGGAACGGGCGGTCCGCGACCACGCCGTGACGGGTGTCGTGCACATCGCGGCCAAGAAGCAGGTGGGGGAGTCGGTCGAGCAGCCGCTCCACTACTACCGGGAGAACGTCACCGGCCTGCAGACGCTGCTGGAGGTCATGGCGGCCACCGGCGTCGACCGGCTCGTCTTCTCCTCCTCCGCGGCCGTCTACGGCATGCCCGACGTGGACCTCGTCACCGAGGAGACCCCCTGTGCGCCGATGAGCCCTTACGGGGAGACCAAGCTGGTCGGCGAATGGCTCATCAACGCCGCCGCACGGGCCGGCGGGCTGCGCGCGGCCAGCCTGCGCTACTTCAACGTCGCCGGAGCGGCCGGCCCCGAGCTGGCCGACACGGGCGTGTTCAACCTCGTCCCGATGGTGTTCGAGCGCCTGGAGGCCGGCGAGGCGCCGCGCGTCTTCGGCGACGACTACAGCACGCCGGACGGCACCTGCGTGCGGGACTACATCCACGTCCAGGACATCGCCGCCGCGCACCTGGCCGCGGCCGTCCGCCTGGCCGATGCCGAGCCCGGCACCGCGCTCACCCTCAACGTCGGCCGCGGCGAGGGCAGTTCGGTCCGGGAGATGGTCGACCACATCCTCAAGGTCACCGGCCGTTCGGACCTCGCCCCGGTGGTGACGGAACGCAGGCCCGGCGACCCGGCGCGCGTGGTGGCCTCCGCCGACCGCATCCGCCGGGAACTGGGCTGGTCGGCCCGCCACGGCCTCGACGACATGATCGACTCGGCCTGGCGGGGCTGGCAGCACCACCACGCCTGAGTCCCGCCCCGAGGGCGGCATCAGGCACCGCGTCCCCGCGCGCAGGACCGGGCGGGGACCGTGAGAGCCGGTCGCCGCAGCGGCAGTGGCGCGCGGGGACGGGACGGAGCGTGGGGACGGGCGAGCGCGGGGGTCCGGGGAGCGCGCCCCTCCCCGGACCGGCGGCGAGACGGGGGCCCGGGGCGGTCGCGGCGGCGTGCCGACGGGGAGGGCGAGGGCACGGCCGGGGACTGTTGCGGCCGGGCGGTACCCGCGCGCCGGACCGCGAGCGGCGTCCCCTCCGGCCGGGTGGCCGGCGCTACGGCCGCGCCGGATCCCGCCCACTCACCGGAACCGGAGCGCGGTCCCCGCCCCGCTTCGCGTAGATTGCCGCTCAGGGCATCGGCCCGCAGGAGCGTGTGTGAAGGGGATGGACCGCAGGTGTCAGCGGCAAGGCAGAACGGCGTCATGGCGGCGAGGCAACAGGTCGCCAGGGCCCACCGGATCGTCGTCAAGGTCGGTTCCTCGTCCCTGACCACCGCGGCCGGCGGACTCGACGCGGATCGCGTCGACGCGCTCGTCGACGTCCTCGCCAAGACCCGCAGCGGCGGTGAGAGGGAGATCGTCCTGGTCTCCTCCGGTGCCATCGCCGCCGGACTCGCCCCCCTCGGCCTGCGCCGCCGCCCCAAGGACCTGGCCCGGCAGCAGGCCGCCGCCAGCGTCGGCCAGGGCCTGCTCGTGGCCCGCTACACCGCCTCCTTCGCCCGATACGGCGTCCGTGTCGGGCAGGTGCTGCTGACCAGTGACGACATGAGCCGGCGCGCGCACCACCGCAACGCCTCCCGGACCCTGGACAAGCTGCTGGCCATGGGGGCCCTGCCCGTCGTCAACGAGAACGACACCGTCGCGACCGACGAGATCCGCTTCGGCGACAACGACCGTCTCGCCGCCCTCGTCGCCCACCTGGTCAGGGCGGACCTGCTGGTCCTGCTGTCGGACATCGACGGCGTGTACGACGGCGACCCCGGCAAGCCGGGCACCTCGCGCATCGCGGAGGTGCGCGGCCCCGACGACCTCTTGGGCGTGCAGATCGGCAGCGCGGGCAAGGCCGGCGTCGGCACCGGCGGCATGGTCACCAAGGTCGAGGCCGCCCGCATCGCCGCCGCAGCGGGCATTCCCGTCGTCCTGACCAGCGCGGTGCACGCCGCGGTCGCGCTCCAGGGCGGCGACACCGGCACCTACTTCCACCCCACGGGCAAGCGCTCCGCCGACCGCCTGCTGTGGCTCCAGCACGCCTCCACCCCGCAGGGTTCCCTCACCCTGGACGACGGCGCGGTCCGCGCGGTCGTCGAGCGGCGCACCTCCCTGCTGCCGGCCGGTATCGCCGCCGTCGAGGGCGAGTTCAGCGCCGGCGACCCCGTGGAACTGCGGGACGGCACGGGGCGCGCGGTGGCCCGCGGACTCGTCAACTTCGACGCCAAGGAGATCCCCCGGCTGCTCGGCCGTTCCACCCGGGAACTCGCCCGCGAGCTGGGCCCGGCGTACGAACGCGAGGTCGTACACAGGGACGACCTGGTCCTCCTCCACCCGTAAACGGTGTCGAAACCCTCCGTCCCGGTGGGGGACGTTCCGTAAAACCGCCCCGCGAAGCCGTACGGCCTGCTCAACTGTGTCCCAGGGGATGTGCCCGCGACGCACATTCCGTACGAGCAGTGGGCGAGGACCGGGCGAAGGAGGCCGTCGTGGCCGTCGTGAGACGAGTACGCCCCGAGGCTGCGGCGTCCCGCGGTGGCACGAACCCGGGTGCCCGCGGCCTCCGCGGTCCCCGCGCAGACGGCGCGGAGCGCTCTCTCGCCAGCGTCCCCGGCCCCGGCGCCGGGACCGACGGCAGCGGCCCCGTCGACCTGCCGCGGCTGTGGCACGTCACCCTCAGCGTCTCCGGCCGGGAGGTCCCGCTGAAAGAGGTGCGGCGGGGACTGGAGCAGCTCGCCCACGACCATCCCTTCCTGCTGACCAGTCGCTACGCCGGTGACCACGCGGAGATCCGCTACTGGGAGGAGGCCCGGGACCTGCACGACGCCGCCGCCGTCGCGCTGCGCCTGTGGGGCGAGCACCGCCGAACCGCCGGGCTGCCGCCCTGGGAGATCGTCGGCCTGGAGGTGATCGACCGCGAGACGTACCACCAGCGGGTGGCCGAGGGGTACGGCCCGCCCCCGGCGGTCCCTGTCGGAGTTCACCCGTTTTGAGAACGTCTCGGGGTGTGGGACACGCGGTGGCCGGCGCCGTCCGGCGCACTACCCTTCCCCCATGACCACGCTCTCGCCGTACGACTCCATGTCCCCGGTCACCCAGGCCGCCTACCGCGCCAAGGCCGCTGCCGCGACGCTCGCCCCGCTGCCGCGGGCCGAGAAGGACGACGCGCTGCTCGCCGTCGCCGACGCGCTGGAGGTCCGCACGAGCGAGATCGTGGAGGCCAACGCGCTGGACCTGGCCAAGGCTCGTGAGAGCGGTATGAGCGACGGCATGATCGACCGGCTCACCCTCACCCCGGAACGGGTCCGCGCCATCGCCGCGGACGTGCGCGACGTGGCCGCCCTGCCCGACCCCGTCGGCGAGGTCGTCCGCGGCTCCACCCTGCCCAACGGCATCGACCTGCGCCAGGTCCGCGTCCCGCTGGGTGTCGTCGGCATCGTCTACGAGGGCCGCCCCAACGTCACCGTCGACGCCGCCGCCCTCTGCCTGAAGTCCGGCAACGCCGTCCTGCTGCGCGGTTCCTCCTCGGCCTACCGCTCGAACACCGCCCTGGTACGGGTGCTCCGCGACGCCGTCGGCGGGGCGGGGCTGCCCGCCGACGCCGTCCAGCTGGTGCCGGGCGAGAGCCGCGAGAGCGTGCGCGAGCTGATGCGCGCCCGCGGCCTGGTCGACGTGCTGATCCCGCGCGGCGGCGCCTCGCTGATCAACGCCGTCGTGCAGGAGTCCGTCGTCCCGGTCATCGAGACCGGTACCGGGAACTGCCACGTCTACGTCGACGCGCAGGCCGACCTCGACATGGCCGTCGAGATCCTGATCAACTCCAAGGCGCAGCGCGTCGGTGTCTGCAACGCCGCCGAGACCCTCCTGGTCCACCAGGACATCGCCGCCGAGTTCCTGCCCCGCGCCCTGGACGCCCTGGCCGACGCCGGTGTCACCGTCCACGCCGACGAGCGCGTGATGGCCCACGCCGAGGCCTCCCGGGCGACCGTGGTGGAGGCCACGCCGGAGGACTGGGAGACGGAGTACCTGTCGTACGACATCGCCGCGGCCGTCGTCGACTCCCTCGACCGGGCCGTGGAGCACATCCGGCTGTGGACCTCCGGTCACACCGAGGCCATCGTCACCACCTCGCAGGCGGCGGCCCGCCGCTTCACCCGGCTGGTGGACTCCACCACCGTCGCCGTGAACGCCTCCACCCGGTTCACCGACGGCGGCCAGTTCGGCTTCGGTGCCGAGATCGGCATCTCCACGCAGAAGCTGCACGCCCGCGGCCCCATGGGCCTCCCCGAGCTGACCAGCACCAAGTACATCGTCACCGGCGACGGGCACGTACGCCGCTGAGTCCCCCGCCCGGCGGGCGCATATGCGACCGGCATGCGCTCCCGGACCGGACGCGCGCCGCGTGAAAGCCGTCTCACCCGGCGGATGAATTTCCATACCGTCTGCCCAAATTGACCCCCCAGGTCTACTCTGGATCTGTGCCGGAGGACGTGGGGGGCATGCCGTTTCGTGACGGCTGGGAGCCCGACGACGACCACGACCGCGGGGTGTCGGACGAAGAGTTCGCCTCCGTGGTCTTCGACGAGGCCTTCGTGCGGGCGGCCGCGGTGCATGAGCCGACTGCCGTCGAACGCCTCCTGGCCGCCGCCCGGGCGAGAGCGGAGGCCTCCGAGTCCGAGGCCCGTCGCGCCCGCCGCCGCGTCGAGCGCCACGACGACGGCCACGGACTCGACGGGTACGGGAGGCCCGGCCGTGATCCCGGCTACGGCGACCTGGACGACGCCGACGACGCCTACGCCTTCGACGACCGCTACGGCACCCGGCGCGCGTACGGCCGGCAGGCCCGCTGGCACCGTCCCGTCGCCTGGATCCTCGCCCTCGTGATGGGGATCGGCATGGTCGCGCTCGCCTTCGCCGCGGTCTACCGGGGCGCCTCCTCGGGAGGCAACCACGACCGGGTCCCGCCGCCGCCCGCCTCGACCGGGCTGGACGGGGCGGGCGGGGTCGTTCCCTCGGCCTCCGCGGACTACTCCCAGCCCGCCGTCTCCGCGGTCCCCCGCACCCCCTGACGCCCGTACCTCCTGACACCCCCGACCGCTGTTGAGGACCTGTCAGAACTTGTCGTGTACCTGGGCGTTTATCGGGGCTTGAGGAGACCTACCCTGAAGGTATGGGCGGGCCTGGAGAGCCACCCGAGGGGACGCCCGAGGGAGCCCCCGGTGGTAGTGAGGACGAGTACCGATCCGTCGTCTTCGACGAGTCGTTCGTCCGCGCTGCGCGCCTCCAGGAGTACTCCGCCCAGGAGCGGATGACCGAGCACACCCCCGCCGTGCGCCGCCGTCCGCCCCTGCGCCGCAGCCTGTCCCGGCAGGTGCTGGTCCTGGCCCTGCTGATCGCCGTCGCTTTCAGCACCGCCGTCTACATGGGCATACGGCACCCGTACTCCTCCTCCGAGGCGCGGCGGCCCCCGGAACCCCTGCGCATGACGGTCGTCCCGCTCGCCCCCGAAAGCCCGGTGCCCGGCGCGGCCGACGCCGAGTACCTGTACGCGCACAGCCCCGCCGCCCATTTCCGGATCGGCGCCGAGGGCATACCGCTGCCGGCCTCGCGGCGCACCGCGCACTTCTCCGAGAGCCAGGTCGTGGCCGCGCTGACCACCGCCAAGGACTACCTGGTCCACTCCTCCCTGTACCCCGAGGTGCTCACCGGAGAGCAGATCCGCCCCGTGCGCCTGCTGGTCGATCCCGGCCAACTCGACCAGTTCGACAAGACCTTCGACCACCCGGCAGCCGACGGCCGGCACGCGCCCACCGGATGGCTGATCCGCTTCGCCTCCTCCGAGGTCCGGCTCGCCGACCGCAAGATCCGCGTCCAGGGCACCCTCCAGGCCGCGGAGACCGACTCCGCCACCCTCGAGGTCACCGCCGACCACACCTTCGTCTACGCCCTGAGCCCGGCCGGCTCCGGTGCGGGCGACCAGATCTCCCTGTTCACCGTCCGCCGCCAGGTGCAGTTCCGCTTCGACCGTGAGGACCTGCGCCTGCACCAGGCCCAGCTGGTCGCCTCCTCGGCGCAGGCCGGGCCGCTGTCCTGCTCCGGGGACAGCACCGACCGGCTGCACCCGCTGCTCGCCGGGCAGACCGCTACGGGCGGTGGCCCGGCCGGCACCGACCCCTACGCCACGGGAGGTGCGACGGCCCTGTGCGGCTCCATGGCGACGGGAGCCCAGCCGCGGGTGTGAGCGGAACCGGACCGGGGCCCCACCGGGCCGTGACGCCTCGGCCGACGGCCGTTGCCCGCCCGCCGCGCGCCGTCCGGGCCACGGCACCGTCCGTCCACCGGTCCCCCGAGGCATGTGAGCGTGCGCCGACCGTCCGGGAAACGCCCCGCTGCGGCCGTCCTGGACTCGCCACTCGCCACTCGCCGCGGGCCGGCCGGGCTGAGGCGCCGCCCACCTCCCGCCTGGAGCGTCAGTCCTCGTCGTCCCGCGGATCCGTCGAGGGACGGTCCTTCGTCGTCGCGCCCCCGGCGCCCTGGGCTCCCTCCCGGCCGCCCGGTCCCGTGAACCCGGCGAAGCCGCGCCGGACCCGGCCGCCCAGGTCGCCCGCCCCGCCCGCGAGGTCGCTGACCAGCTTCATCAGCGGGTCCTTCGACGACTTGACGTGGCCGGCGTAGTGCGCCGCGGACTCACGGAAGGAGTCGGAGACCGAGGCGTCCTTGTCCTCGCTGCGCCGAGGGTAGTGGCCGTCCATGATCCGCTGGTAGTCGCGGGAGGCGGCCCACTTCTTCAGCTCGGCCGCCCGCACGGCCGTGAACGGGTGCGAGCGCGGCAGCACGTTGAGGATCTTCAGCACGGAGTCGCGCAGATCGCCCCCTGCCTCGTACTCCTCGGCCTGCTGGAGGAACGCGTCCACGTTCATCTCGTGCAGGTGGTTGCCGCCCGCGATCTTCATCAGGCCGCGCATCGAGGCCGTCAGGTCCTGGCCCACCAGCAGGCCCGCCCGGTCGGCGGACAGCTCCGACTTGCGGAACCACTCCCGCAACGCGGTGACGATCGCCATGATCGCCAGGTTGCCCAGCGGGATCCAGGCGACCCGGACGGCCAGGCTGGTCAGGAACAGCAGAATCGTCCGGTAGACCGCGTGGCCGGACAGCGCGTGGCCCACCTCGTGGCCGATCACCGCCCGCATCTCCTCCTCGTCGAGCAGCTCGACGAGCCCGGTGGTCACCACGATGATCGGCTCGTCCAGTCCGATGCACATCGCGTTCGGCTGCGGGTCCTGGCTGACGTACATCGGCGGGACCTTCTCCAGGTCCAGGATGTAACAGGCGTCCCGCAGCATGTCGTTGAGATGGGCGAACTGCTGGTCCGACACCCGTACCGAGTCGGACAGGAACAGCAGCCGCAGGCTCCGCTCGGGCAGCAGTCCGCTGAGCGCCTTGAAGACGGTGTCGAACCCGCTCAGCTTGCGCAGTGCCACGAGGGCCGAGCGGTCCGCCGGGTGCTCGTACGCACGCGAGGAGATCCCCGGGAAGCGCCTGCGCTGCCTGCTCGGCACGTTCTCGTGCCCGTCGTGCCGGTGGCCGTCTTCGGACATGTGGTCCCCCATGTGCGTCGGTGTGGCCGTCTGCGGCCCTGTGTGCCCCCGAAGCAGAGCCCAGCCTAGGTGGAGTTACCGTGGACGGGCACCACAGCGAAGGAGTTCCCTGCCATGGAGTACCCCCCTGCCGCCGCCTGGTTCGCCGAGGCCGCGGGTGCCGCCCCGCACGAGGGCTCGGGGTACCTGCTCCGGGTCATCCTGATCGTGATGCTCGTCGGGTGTGTTCTGACCGCGTGGTTCCTGCTCCGGGGCTACAGCCGGAAGGACGACTGAGGCTCCCGGAAAGTTCCCCGGGACCCGGTGCGGCCGAGCGGCGGCTCCCATTGGCGGAGTCGGCGTGATCGCCGAGGAGGCACCCGCTTACGATGGGCCGACGTTCTTCATCCCGCCCACACCGGATAGGTCCTGCAGATGAGCTTCCACAGCGCCGCTGCCCAGTTGGTCACCCTCGCCGCCGAGGGCGAGGAGCACGGCGGCAACCACGAGAGCCTCAGCCCCTACGTCACCGGCGGCAGCGCCCTCGTCATCCTGCTGCTCCTGCTGTGGGTCACCACCCGCTTCAACCGCGACCGCTGAGCGCGGCCCGGCAGCCCCTCCCGGTCGGCGCCGGGAAGCCGGCGGCGGAGGCTCTCGGACCGGGCCGGTAGGGTCTGCACGCATGGGAGAGCAGGACATGCCTACCGGTCCGGCGCACGGTACCGTGCGCGGCCCGGTCGACACGGACCACCGCGCGGCCGACGCGGCGTGCGCAGCAGCGCCCCGGCCCGCGACCGACCCCGGAGCCGGACCGTCGCACCCGGGCAAGCGCCGCCTCGGCGTCATGGGCGGCACCTTCGACCCGATCCACCACGGCCACCTGGTGGCGGCCAGCGAGGTCGCCGCGCAGTTCCACCTGGACGAGGTCGTCTTCGTCCCGACCGGCCAGCCGTGGCAGAAGACCCACCGCAAGGTCTCCCCGGCCGAGGACCGCTACCTGATGACGGTCATCGCCACCGCCGAGAACCCGCAGTTCTCCGTGAGCCGCATCGACCTCGACCGCGGCGGTCCGACGTACACCGTCGACACCCTGCGCGACCTGCGTGCCCTCAACCCCGACACCGACCTGTTCTTCATCACCGGTGCCGACGCGCTCGCCCAGATCCTGACCTGGCGGGACACCGAGGAACTGTTCTCCCTCGCCCACTTCATCGGTGTCACCCGGCCCGGCCACCACCTCGACGACCCCGGGCTGCCCGCGGGCGGAGTCTCCCTCGTCGAGGTCCCGGCCCTCGCCATCTCCTCCACGGACTGCCGTGCGAGAGTCGCCAAGGGCGACCCCATCTGGTATCTGGTGCCGGACGGAGTCGTGCGCTACATCGCCAAACGCGAGCTGTACCGCGGCGAGTGAGCCGAGAGGGGCTACCGGTGAACGACGGATACGACGCGGGTCAGGGGGGCGACCAGTACGAACTCGTCGGCTACGACGAGTACGGGCAGCCGGTCTACCGGCAGGTCCCGCCCCAGCAGGCAACCCACCCGGCGTACGACCCTCACGCACAGCAGGGCTACGGCTACGACCCGTACGCGACCGGTCAGCAGCCGCCGGTACCTCCGTACGACCCCTACGGCACCGGAGGGCACCAGCAGCCCACCGGACACGACCCCTACGGCTCGCCGCAGCAGGCACCCGCCGGCTACGACTCCTACGGCACCTCCCCGCAGGGCGTCGTTCCCGGCCACGACCCGTACGGCACCCCCCAGCACCCCGCCGCAGGGCACCACGGCAGCTACGAGACGGGCCGGCAGCCCGCCGGGGAGCACGCCCTCCACGGCACGCCCCGGCAGGCCGCCGACGGATCCGACCCCTACGGGTGGTCCCCGGCCGGCGGGCAGCAGTCCCGGCTCGCCGAGCAGACCGCCCACATCCCGCAGCAGGCCGGCCCCGCCGGGCAGGAGGCGCCCGACGGGCCCGCCGAACGGGATTACCACACCGAGCAGTTCGCTTTCGTCGAGGAGCCCGACCGGGACTCCGAGGACGTCATCGACTGGCTGAAGTTCACCGAGAACCGCACCGAGCGCCGCGAGGAGGCGCGCCGCCGCGCCCGCAGCCGCATGATCGCCCTCCTGGTCGCCCTCGCCCTGGTCGCCGTCGGCGGCGTCGGCTACCTCTGGTACGCCGGGAAGCTGCCGGGCCTGTCGGACTCCGCGGCCGAGACCGGCGGTACCACCGCCGCGGGCGCCCAGAAGCGCGACGTGATCGTCGTCCACCTGCACGACACCAAGAAGGGCGGCACCGCCACCGCGCTGCTCGTCGACAACTCCACCACCCGGCAGGGCACCACCGTCCTGCTGCCCAACGCCCTCGCCCTGACCGCCGACGACGGCACCACCACGACACTCGCGAAGTCCGTCGACGGCGACGGCTCCTCCGGTACCCGCGAGGCGCTCGACGGCGTCCTCGGCACCGACATCCAGGGCACCTGGCGTCTGGACACCCCCTACCTGCAGAACCTCGTCGACCTCGTCGGCAACATCGAGGTCGACGCGGACACCGACGTCCCCGACCCGGACGCCGGGAAGAAGGGCGTGCCCCCCGTCGTGCGCAAGGGCGCCGACCGGACCCTCAGCGGCAAGACGGCCGTCGCCTACGCCACCTACCGCGCCTCCGGCGAGTCCCAGAACGCCCAGTTGCAGCGGTTCGGCCAGGTCATGCAGGGTGTGCTGCGGAAGCTGTCGTCCGACCCGCAGGCCGCTACGGTCACGGTGCAGACCCTGGCGCAGATCCTCGACCCCTCGCTCACCGACAAGGACCTCGGCACCTTCCTCGCCAAGCTGGCCGACCTCGCCAAGGGCGGCGACTACAAGACCGCCCTGCTGCCCGTCCAGGACGACGGCACCCTGAACGCGAAGGCGTCCGACAGCGTCGTCAAGGACGTCCTCGGCGGTACCGCCAAGAGCCCCGACCGGGGCAGCGCCGTCCGCGTCTCCGTGCGCGACGCCAGCGGCGCGACGGGCACCACCGACAAGGCCCGCGTCGTCCTCCTCAACGGCGGCTTCACCTTCCTGGACGCCGGCACCGGCACCGTCCGGGCGACCTCCACGGTCACCTACGCCGACGCCGCCGACAAGGACGGCGCCACCGAGGTCGCCAAGACCCTCGGCCTGCCCACCGGGGCGGTCACCCGGGGCAAGGTCTCCGGGAACGCCGACGTCTCGGTGGTCCTCGGCCAGGACTACAAGCCCTCCTCGTCCTGACCGCCGCCCCCCGGGGCGACCCGGGGGACGGACCGGCGCCCCGGGGCCCGGTCCCGGTGACGGAGCGTACCCACCGCGCGTGATCCCGTTATCACGTGGGGTGCCGGCGGCGGTCCGTGAGACCCTGGAGGGCAAACGACCGCCGACGGAAAGCCCTGCAGTGACCGCAACCGACCGTTCCCTCGAGCTGATCGACACCGCGGCCCAGGCCGCCGCCGACAAGCTCGCGCACGACATCATCGCCTACGACGTCAGCGACGTGCTGTCGATCACGGACGCCTTCCTGCTGGCCTCCGCGCCCAACGACCGCCAGGTCAAGTCGATCGTCGACGAGATCGAGGAGCGGCTGCTGAAGGAGTGCGGCGCCAAGCCGGTACGCCGCGAGGGCGACCGCGAGGCCCGCTGGGTCCTGCTCGACTACGTCGACATCGTCGTCCACGTCCAGCACAGCGAGGAGCGCGTCTTCTACGCGCTGGAGCGCCTGTGGAAGGACTGCCCCGAGATCGAGCTGCCCGAGGACGCCAGGGCGACCCGCGGCAAGGCCGAGGAGCACGCCAAGCTACAGGCGGCCCAGGAGGCGGCGGGGCCCGGCGGTGAGTGGCGGTGAGCCGCACCGGTGAGGTGGGCCCCGGCCGGCCCGGCCGGGGCCGCCGCGTCATCCTGTGGCGCCACGGCCAGACGTCCTGGAACGTGGAGCGCCGCTTCCAGGGCACGACCGACGTCGAACTCACCGAGACGGGCGTGGCCCAGGCCCGTCGCGCCGCGCGGCTGCTCGCCTCGCTGCGCCCCGACGCGATCGTCTCCTCGGACCTGCAGCGGGCGGCGAACACCGCCGCCGAACTCGCCGTGCTCACCGGGCTCGACGTCACCCACGACGAGGGCCTGCGTGAGACGTACGCGGGGGTGTGGCAGGGCCTGACCCACGACGAGATCATCGAACGCCACGGCGACGAGTACACGGCCTGGAAGCGCGGCGAGCCCGTGCGCCGCGGCGGCGGCGAACTGGAGAGCGAGGTCGCCGAGCGGGCCGCGCCCGTCGTGCTGCGGCACGCCGACAAGCTGCCCGACGACGGCACGCTCGTCGTGGTCAGCCACGGCGGCACCATCCGCACCACCATCGGCCGCCTGCTCGGCCTGGAGGGCCGCCACTGGGAGAGCCTCGGCGGCCTCTCCAACTGCTGCTGGTCCGTCCTCGGCGAGGGCGCCCGCGGCTGGCGCCTGCTGGAGCACAACGCGGGGACGCTGCCGGAACCGGTGCTCGGCGACGACGACTGACTGCCGCCCGAAGCGGCGGGGGACCCCGGATTTCACTTTCCAGCAGGTGGCAGGCTAGAGTTCTTCTTGTTCGCCTCGCCCGGCGGGGCGGACAAGGCATGCGGTTCCGCCGCATGACGGCAAGGGGCTATAGCTCAGTTGGTAGAGCGCTTGCATGGCATGCAAGAGGTCAGGAGTTCAATTCTCCTTAGCTCCACCGATCGGCACTCCGCGGAGTCGCCGAGGATCGGTACGAGGATCCCGTCCCCACAGGGGCGGGATCTTCTGTTGTCGCCGTGCCCGTCCCCACGCCTCCCGCCCCCCCGCGGCCACAGGCTCTCCCGCCCGGGCGGAGCGCTCCGCCGGCCCGTCGGTGTGGCGGCCCTCGGGGCGCTCTTCCCCGCCGCCTTGAGTCACTCGGGGCCCCGGGGGCGTATACCTCTGCGGAAGCGCTTCTCACATGCATGCTCGCCCTTCGCTGCGACGGCCGTCGCGGGTGCGGTGTCCGGACCGGTCCTGAGGCGTCGCTGACCGCATCGGCCGGGCCGTGGCAGAATCAAACGGCCGGAAGGGGGCGCGGCCCGACGGGAGGGAGCAGTGATGCCTTCGTGCATCCTCGGAGAAGTCGGTCACTTCTCCGACGCAGGCGGGACACGGCACACGGGGACCCGCCTCAGCTGCCCTTCCTGCGGTTCCGCACATGTGGCCCAGGTCCTCGGCGACAACGGCGGAATCTCGTACGTGTGCACTTCCTGCGGTCACAGCTGGAGCTGATCGATGGGTGCACACAGGCGAAAGTGCGACTGGTGCGGCAGTGGCACCCCGATCGTGCGTGACATGGAGCCGGTCAACCCGGACTACCAGTACTGGTGCGAGGAATGCGCGCGGGCGCTGATCATAAAAGGCGACCCGATCGAGACGTACCGCGAGCTGGAGGGTGAGCCGATCTACGGCCGGCTCCTGGAGGAACACTGCACGTTGAAGCGGTTCTACTCGTTCGTCACGGCCTGACGGCGGCAGCCTGACGATCCGACGGAGAACCGATTTGGTGTTCACCCCCCAGGACCGTGTAATGTTGTCGTCGTCGCCGGGGGAACCGGGCGAAACGAAAAAGGCATGTGGTTCCACCACATGACAACAAGGGGCTATAGCTCAGTTGGTAGAGCGCTTGCATGGCATGCAAGAGGTCAGGAGTTCAATTCTCCTTAGCTCCACAGAAGTCGAGGGCGGGTCACCCGGAACGGGTGGCCCGCCCTCGGCGTTCGGCCGGCGTTCGGCGACCCGGCTCACGTACCGTGCCGTCCGTGGCGAGCGGACGGAGTGGATCCCCGTGGGGGATCCACTCCGTCGCTCAGCGTCCCAGGGCCCGCCTGCCGCGTCCTTGGGAGAGCACCGGCAGGTTGCTGCGGGAGTCCCCCTGCGCGCGCGAGTCCTCCTCCAGGCGCAACGCGAGGGCCGGGCAGCGGCGTACCGCGCGCAGCGCCTTCGCCTCCGCGTACCGCGGAACCGCCGCCTGCGCGACGGTGGGGAAGCCGTCCGCGCCGAGCTGGAAGACCTCCGGGAGGATGTCCGCGCACAGGCCGTGGCCCCGGCACAGCGTCCAGTCGACGTAGATCTTCTGGCGGCTGGGACCGTTCTCCTCGGACTCTCCGCCGCCCGGAATGCCCGTGGGGGCCTTGCCCCCCTCGAAGAGCGGCAGGACGCCCTCCACGGGCCGCCCGCAGCCGTTGCCGAGGACGTGCGCGGCGAGGTCGTCGGTGAACGCCTTGATGGTCGACTCCAGGAACATCGCGGAGCCGTCCGGGTGCGAGCACGCGCCGCGCCGTTTGATGTTCTTGGCGACCTGTTTGAGGGCCTCCAGCGCGGCCGGTCCGCCGCCGTTCAGGATGTCCTCCATGCCGCGCGCCGCCGCGGGCAGCCCGAGGTAGCACGGGCCGCACTGGCCGGCGCTCTCCTCCGCCAGCCACTGCGCCACCCGAAGCGACTCGCCCAGCGGGCACGTCTCCTGAGTGATCGGCAGGATCGCGCCGGCCCCCAGCGCGCCGCCCACCGCGTCCAGTGAGTTGCGGGAGACGATCGCCTCGTTGACCGTCGCCGCGTCGATCCACCGGCCGTGGTAGCCGCCGGTCAGCACCCCCTGCGGTACCGGCGGGGCCCCGGCCAGTTGCAGGACGTAGCGCAGCGGAACGCCCGTGGGGACCTCGATCACCATAGGGCGGGCCACCGCGCCGGACACGGTCAGCATGACGGTGCCGGGTTCGTCGTACAGGCCGGTGTTGCCGTAGCGCTCCGGGCCGATGCGGGCGGCGATGGCCAGTTGGGCGAACGTCTCGGCGTTCGACAGCAGCGTGGGTGCCCCGCCGACGCCGGTCTGCGAGGCACTCACCTTGCGGCCGGGCGGGATGGCCGGGCCGCCGTCGATCGAGCGGATCAGGGAGGCGGCGGCGCCGGTGACCATCCGTACCGGATTGCGCTGCACGCGCGCCCGGAGCGCCGACCGGCGCCCGTTGCTCAGGCCGCGTTCGGCGAGTGCCGCCTCCATGGAGCGCTGCGTCGATTCCCGGGTGACCCCCACCACGAGCGTGCGGGCACCCATGGCCTCGGCGCACAGCAGGGCGCCGTCCAGGATGAGGTGCGGGGAACGGTTGATCAGCACCGTGTCCTTGCGGCAGGCCGGTTCGTCCTCACTGCCGTTGACGACGACGACCGGCCTCACGCCGCGGCGGATCGCCGACTCGGCGACCGACCGCAGCTTCTTGTGGAAGGGGAAGCCCGCGCCGCCGCGGCCCCTGAGGTTGATGCGCTCGGCGAGCTGCGCGAGCTGCTCGCCGCCCATCGGTTCGAGCGGCCCGTGCACCTTCAGGTGCATGGGCAGATCGAGCCGTTCGACAAGGTCGAAGCCTGACGTGAGCTGGGGAAGGCCGACCACACGGACTTCGGGGACGTCGGGCAGGGCCTCGTTCACCTATGGCCTCCGGAAGGCATGTTCCAAGGTTCGCCCGAACCCGGCGCGTCGTACGCGCCGGGGATTGGTTCGGTTGCGGGACCGCTGTTGTACGTGTCGTTCTGGTTGTACGTGCCGTACCCCGTGTTCGTCTCACCGGTGTCGTACAGATCACGTCCGCCGTAGCCGCCGGTGTCCGGATTGCCGTAGGCCGGGACGGTGTATCCGGTGTCCGTGAGCGGGTCGTACGCCGACGGGGGCGCCTCCCCGACCGGGGGCGGGGAGGGGATCGGCCAGCTTCCCGAGGTGCTGCCGCCGCTGTCGACGCGCGGGAGCGTCTCCGTGGGCTGGACGGCCTGCGGGACGTCCCCGTACGCGGTCGCGTCGGCGGCGTACTGATGCTGTCCCTGCCCGCGGGAGGACACGGCGCGGTAGGCGGCGGAGAATCCGGAACCGGCGGGCTCCGCGGGCTCCGGGGTGTCGAAGAGCGGCGCGGAGGGCGACTCGGCGGGCGCCGCCCGGCGCCGGCCCTCGTACCCCGGCAGGGGCGTGGACCCGGTGTCCGCCGCTCGCGCCCGGCCGGTGTCCGGGTTCTCGCGGCCGGGCTGCTCCTCGGTGCCGAGCAGGTCCATGACCCGGTCGGCGATCCGGCGCTTGACCGGTCGCGGGGCGGCCCGCAGGGCCAGCGCCGCCATGACGCCGAGCACGGACAGGCCGTAGAGGATGGTGAAGATCGGCTTGGCCGGGCGACCCGCGTAGAGTCCGTGGACGAGCGCGGCGCACCAGGCCGGATAGGCCAGCATGTGCATGGCCCGCCAGCGTGCCGCGACCGGGGCCGGGGCGGCGAAGTTGCTGCGCAGGGCGCCGGTGATGCCGACGAAGATCATCAGCAGTCCGGCCAGGGAGCCGAGGCCGATGAGTCCGCCGCTGCTGCTGAAGCCGAGGGAGAAGGGGATCACCGCGGCGATCAGTTCGGTGTGCTCCAGCGCGAGCTTGATGGCGATGTGCACCAGAAGGAAGGCGATCGAGGCGACCGCGGTCGTGCGGTGCACCGCCTGCCCGATGATCCGCTGGCGGATGTTGAGCAGGAGCCGGTCCTGGGCGACCAGGCCCCAGATCACCGAGCAGCTGAGCGCGACCAGCGACAGCACGCCCGCACCGAAGTTGAGGAAGTTCCGGAGCCATTCACCTCCGATCAGCACGATCACGGGTATGAGCAGCAGGACGACGACGGATGCCGCCCCGTAGGCCGAGCGGCCGGGTTTGGGGAGTGAGCTGGTACTACGACGAGGGTTCATGGGGGCAACTCCGAGCAGTTCGGGTGAGCGGTCCCGGGCCGCACTCTAGGTCGCGCCATACCGATCAGTACGAGGTTTGAGTTATTGCGTTGTTATCAAAGGACAATGCGGCCGGCGTGATGTCCCTTAGGGCGTGTTACGCGAAGTAATCCGACCTCGGTTCTGTGGATGCGGGCGTAGACATGATGTGTCGACTAGGCGTACGGAAGGGCGTCGCGGCTTGCTCAAGCCGTGCGGTACCCTGGCGCCATGCGTGCCGTACGCCTTCTGCTTAGCGGGCCGCGCTGATCAGTCCCGGCCACCGGTGAGAACGTGGTCGGAGTCGGCGCGGCGTCCCCTCCTGTGTGAGGGGATTTTTCGTTTCCTGGGTGAAGCGCAGGCAGAGACGATCGATGGAGCTTTGAGGATCATGAGCGAGACGAACCCCGCTGCCGCTTCCGAGGTGGCCGCGCCGCACCGCTACACGGCCGCCATGGCTGCCGAGATCGAGGCACGCTGGCAGGACTTCTGGGACGCCGAGGGCACCTACGCCGCACCCAACCCCACGGGTGACCTGGCGGGCGACCCCGAGCTGGTCGCCCGGCCCAAGAAGTTCATCATGGACATGTTCCCGTACCCCTCCGGTGCGGGTCTGCACGTCGGCCACCCCCTGGGCTACATCGCCACCGACGTCGTCGCCCGCTTCCAGCGGATGACCGGCCACAACGTGCTGCACACCCTGGGCTTCGACGCCTTCGGCCTGCCCGCCGAGCAGTACGCCGTGCAGACCGGCACGCACCCGCGCGTGTCCACCGAGGCCAACATCGAGAACATGAAGGCCCAGCTGCGCCGGCTGGGCCTGGGCCACGACAAGCGCCGGTCCTTCGCCACGATCGACCCGGAGTACTACAAGTGGACCCAGTGGATCTTCCTGCAGATCTTCGACTCCTGGTACGACGAGGCGGCCGGGAAGGCCCGCCCGGTCTCCGAGCTGGTCGCCCAGTTCGCCTCCGGTGAGCGTGCCGTCCCCGGCTCCACGCGCGCGTGGAGCGAACTGAGCGCCACCGAGCGCGCCGACGTCCTGGGCGAGTACCGCCTGGCCTACGCCTCCGACGCGCCGGTCAACTGGTGTCCCGGCCTGGGCACGGTGCTGGCCAACGAGGAGGTCACCGCCGACGGCCGCTCCGAGCGCGGCAACTACCCGGTCTTCAAGGCCAAGCTGCGCCAGTGGAACATGCGCATCACCGCCTACGCCGACCGGCTGCTGGACGACCTGGAGGAGCTGGACTGGCCCGAGGCCATCAAGCTGCAGCAGCGCAACTGGATCGGCCGCTCCGAGGGCGCCCGCGTCGACTTCCCGATCGACGGCGAGCGCATCACCGTCTTCACCACCCGCCCCGACACCCTGTTCGGCGCGACCTACATGGTGCTGGCGCCCGAGCACCCGCTGGTGGAGAAGTTCACCCCCGCCGCCTGGCCGGAGGGCACCCGCGCGACGTGGACCGGCGGCCACGCCACCCCGGCCGGGGCCGTCGCCGCCTACCGGGCGCAGGCCGCGTCCAAGTCCGACGTCGAGCGGCAGGCCGAGGCCAAGGACAAGACCGGTGTCTTCACCGGCGCGTTCGCCACCAACCCCGTCAACGGCGAGCAGGTCCCGGTCTTCATCGCCGACTACGTGCTGATGGGGTACGGCACCGGCGCGATCATGGCCGTCCCGGCGCACGACACCCGCGACTTCGCCTTCGCCCGGGCCTTCGAGCTGCCGGTGCGCTGTGTCGTCGAGCCGAACGACGGCCGCGGTACCGACCCGTCCACCTGGGACGACGCGTTCTCCTCCTACGACGCGAAGATCGTCAACTCCACCGGCGGCGGCGTCGAGCTGGACGGCCTGGGCGTCACCGAGGCCAAGGCGCGCATCACCGAGTGGCTGGAGCACCGGGGCATCGGTGAGGGCACCGTCAACTTCCGCCTGCGCGACTGGCTGTTCAGCCGCCAGCGCTACTGGGGCGAGCCCTTCCCGATCGTCTACGACGAGGACGGCATCGCCCACCCGCTGCCCGAGTCGATGCTGCCGCTGGAGCTGCCCGAGGTCGAGGACTACAGCCCGCGCACCTTCGACCCCGACGACGCCGACACCCAGCCCGAGACGCCGCTGTCGCGCAACGAGGAGTGGGTCGACGTCACCCTGGACCTGGGCGACGGGCCGAAGAAGTACCGGCGTGAGACCAACACCATGCCCAACTGGGCCGGTTCCTGCTGGTACGAGCTGCGCTACCTGGACCCGCACAACAGCGAGCAACTGGTCGCCCCCGAGATCGAGCGGTACTGGATGGGCCCGCGCGAGGGCCTGCCGCACGGCGGCGTCGACCTGTACGTCGGCGGTGCCGAACACGCCGTGCTGCACCTGCTGTACGCGCGCTTCTGGTCCAAGGTCCTGTACGACCTGGGGCACGTGTCCTCCGCGGAGCCGTTCCACAAGCTGTTCAACCAGGGCATGATCCAGGCCTACGTCTACCGCGACAGCCGCGGCATCGCGGTGCCCGCCGCCGAGGTGGAGGAGCGCGACGGCGCCTACTTCTACCAGGGCGAGCAGGTCGGCCGCCTGCTGGGCAAGATGGGCAAGTCCCTGAAGAACGCGGTGACTCCGGACGAGATCTGCGCCGAGTACGGCGCCGACACCCTGCGCCTGTACGAGATGGCGATGGGACCGCTGGACGTCTCCCGCCCGTGGGACACGCGCGCGGTGGTGGGCCAGTTCCGGCTGCTGCAGCGGCTGTGGCGCAACATCGTCGACGAGGTCACCGGCGAGCCCACCGTCGCCGACACCGACGCCGACGAGGAGACGCTGCGCGCCCTGCACAAGGCGATCGACGGTGTGCGCGGCGACCTGGAGGGCATGCGGTTCAACACCGCCATCGCCAAGGTCACCGAGCTGAACAACCACCTGACCAAGACGGGCGGCCCGGTGCCGCGGCCGGTGGCCGAGGCACTGGTGCTGCTGGTCGCGCCGCTGGCCCCGCACATCGCCGAGGAGCTGTGGCGCAAGCTGGGGCACACCGGCTCCGTCGTCCACCGGGACTTCCCGGTCGCCGACCCGGCCTACGTGGTCGACGAGACCGTGACCTGCGTCGTCCAGATCAAGGGCAAGGTCAAGGCGCGGCTGGAGGTGCCGCCGGCCATCTCCGGGGAGGAGCTGGAGAAGGCGGCGCTGGCCGACGAGAAGGTCGTGACGGCACTGGGTGGCGCCGGGATCCGCAAGGTGATCGTGCGGGCGCCGAAGCTGGTGAACATCGTGCCCGCGTGAGCGGTCGGGGCGGGCCGGTGTCCGGCTCGGGGTAGTCCCCTACGGGCAGGTTCGGGGTTCCGGTGGAACCCCGAACCTGCCCGTTGCGTTTACCTTGGAAGAGCGGCGCGGCGGGTGCCGCGGGCCGGAGGAGGAGTGCCGTGGAAGTGGTTGTCGCCGTCTTCGCCCTGCTCTTCGTTCTCTTCGTGGGCCTCGGCGTGTACGTCACGGCCAAGGCGATCGGCGCCGCCAGGCGCGGTGTGGACCGCACCCTCACCCAGGCCCGGCGCACCGTCGAGGATCACACGCTGCGCGCCAAGTCGCTCACCCAGCCCGGCCCCGCGGGCGAGATCGCGCAGCTCCGCCTCGCCCTGCGCACCTCGATGCGCGCCACCCAGGACGCGCTGCACGCGGGTGTGAGCGGCGACGCGTCCCTGAAGGAGTCCCTGGGTCTGTTCGAGCGGCTCAGCCTGCACGGGCGCGAACTCGACGACGAACTCAGGCGCCTGGAGACGGAACCGGACCGTCTGGCGCTCTCCCGGCTGCTGCCCGCCCTGCGCGAACGCACCGAGCGCATCACGCGATCGGCGGACTCGCTGCGCTGGGCGGCACGCGACCGGGCCCACCGCTTCGCCGACGACGACCTCGACGCCCTGAGCGCCCAGATCGACGTGGAGGCCGGCGCCCTGCGCCACTGGACGGCCCCGGAACCGCCGCCGTCCTCCCCGCTGCCCGGGGAACCGGCCCGTCCCGCCGTCACCCCGCCGACTCCCCGCACGACGTACTCCTGGCAGAAGAAGCCCCGTCCCGAGAGCACATCGTGATCCGGCCACGCCCGCCCCGGGTGGGCGGGGTCGGGCTGCCGCCGGAGCGGTACGACAGGTAACCTCCAGCTCATGTCCCGCCATGTCGCGATCGTCACCGATTCAACGGCCTACCTGCCGCCGCGGACGATGGAGCGCCACGGCATCACCGCGGTGCCCCTGACCGTCGTGCTCGGCGACCGGGCACTCGAAGAGGGCACCGAGATCTCGACCCGTTCCCTGGCCCAGGCGCTGCAGAAGCGACGCCCCGTCACCACCTCACGGCCCAGCCCCCAGCTGTTCGCGGAGACCTACCGCAAGGTCGCCGACGCCGGGGCCACCGGCATCGTCTCCCTGCATCTGTCGGCCGAGCTGTCCGGCACCTACGACGCGGCGGTCGCCGCCGCCCGGGAGGCGCCGGTGCCGGTGCGGGTCGTCGACACCGGGATGATCGCCATGGCGCTCGGCTTCTGCGCGCTGGCCGCTGCCGAGGCGGCGCAGACGGGGGGCACGCTGGACGAGGCCGTCACGGCCGCGGAGAAACGCGCCGCCGGCACCTTCGCCTACTTCTACGTCGACACCCTCGACTACCTGCGCCGCGGCGGCCGGATCGGGGCGGCCCAGGCACTGCTCGGCTCGGCCCTGGCGGTGAAGCCGCTGCTGCAACTGGAGAAGGGCCGGATCGAGCCGCTGGAGAAGGTCCGTACGGCGTCGAAGGCGATCGCACGCCTGGAGGAACTGGTGGCCGACCGCGCCGGCGCGGCTCCCGTCGACATCGCCGTCCACCACCTCGCCGCCCCCGACCGGGCCACTGCCCTCGCGGACCGCCTGCGGGAGCGGGTACCGGGCCTGGCCGACCTGCACGTGAGCGAGGTCGGCGCGGTGATCGGGGCACACACGGGGCCGGGGCTGCTGGGGGCCGTCGTCTCCTCGCGGTGAACGCGGGCTCCGCCGAGGGAGCCTCCCGGGGCGGCAGCCCGGACGGCGGATCACCCGTGCGGGTGGCGAAGTTGTCCACAACCAGGCCCTCGTCCACGGAAAACAAGCAAGATCATCGCGGCGGCGGTCCGTGCCCGATCCTCATGGCATGGCACTTCGATCACGCTCGCGCACAGCAGCCGCCACCAGCGGACCGGGCCGTGAGCCCGCCTCCGACAGCCGCGTCCGCCACCGCCGCCCGCCCGGTCGCGGCCACACCCGGCAGCGCCGCGCGCCGGCCGAGGACCTCAGGCGGCGCGCGGAGGCGCTCCTCGCCCGGCATGGCGGGGAGGAGAGCCGACACGCCTGCGACGGGCGCCAACGCGCCGACCCCGGAAGCGAATCGGGCGCGGGACCGCCTCCGGGCGTAACGCGGACCGCCGGGACCGGTCACCCGGGGTCGCCCGCGCCGACGGACACCGGCACCGGCCCGGTGGCCCCCGCCGCGGGATCGTGGCGGGCGCGCGCAGGAGTGGCGCTGCGGGAGCGGATGCCCCTATGGGTCCAGGCACGATGCGGGCTGGAACGCAGAAGCGTGATCGCGCTCGCCGTGCTGCTCGCCGCCGCCGTCGCCTTCGCGGCTCAGCACTTCTGGACCGGGCGGACCCGGCCCGTACGGGCCCCGGAGGTGGTCCGGGCGGCGACGGCCCCCTACGGCACGGAGCACACAGGTGACACGAGCGCTCCGGCGGGCACCCCGGCCGGGAACGGCCCGGACCACGCCCTCGGCCCCGGCGCGGGGGCGGGACGACCGGGTGGCGCGCAGAACGGTGCACCAGGTGCCGTGGCCGGAGCGGAGATCGTCGTGGACGTCGCCGGCAAGGTCCGCCGCCCGGGGATCCACCGCCTGCCGGCCGGCTCCCGGGTGGCCGACGCCCTCGACGCCGCGGGCGGGGTGCGTCCCGGCACCGACCTGACGGGCCTGAACCGTGCCCGCTTCCTCGCAGACGGGGAGCAGGTGATCGTGGGCGCGCCGGCCCCGGTGACCGGCACGGGCGCGGGCACCCCGCCGGGCGGTCCCATGGTGCCCGCGGTGCCCGTGGCCCCCGTGCCACTCAACACCGCCACCGTGGACCAGCTCGACACGCTCCCGGGTGTGGGCCCCGTGCTGGCACGGCACATCGTGGACTACCGCACCCGGCACGGCGGTTTCCGCTCGGTGGACGAACTGCGCGAGGTCAACGGCATCGGTGAGCGCCGCTTCGCCGATCTGCGGAACCTGGTGCGGCCGTGAGCGGGAGCGAGGACGACGCCGCACGCACCGCACCGGCGCCGCCCGCCAGGCGGCACGACGTGCACCTCGCCGCCGGCAGCCGACTCGGCGCGGCACACCCGCGGCAGGAGGGGCCGGCGGACCTCAGACTGGTGCCGCCCGCACTGGCAGCCTGGGCCGCGGCGGCCCTCGCACTCGACGCCCCACAGCCTGTGGTCACCGCCGCCGTCGTCGTCTGCCTCGCTGCCGCCGCCGTGCTGATGACGGCCCGGCGACGCCGGCCCCCCGATCCCCCCGGGCCGCGGCGGAGCGGGTGGCCGCGGGCCACGGCCGCCGCCGTGCTGCTCTGCGCCGCCGCCGCTGCCGCCTCGGCCGGGCTGCACGGAGCGGACCTGAGCCGGGGACCGGTACCGGAGCTGGCCCGCCGGTACGCCACCGTGACCGCCGAGGTGGAGGTCGTCTCCGACCCCCGGCCCACCCGGCCCCGGGTCACGGGCGACCGCGCGGCCCCGCCCTCGGTGGTGCTGGAGGCGGAGGTACGGGACGTCCAGCACCACGGCGGAGCACCCGTGGCGACCAGGACCCCGGTTCTGGTGATCGTCCCGGCCCGGGGAGGCGGGGCCGGGGGGACGGACGGCGCGCCGGAGCGCTCGCGATGGCTGCGGCTGCTGCCGACGACACGGCTGCGGGTGACGGGCCGGCTGGCTCCGCCCGCCGTGACCGGCGACCGGATCGCGGCCGTGCTGCGGGTCCGGGGCGCGACGCCCCCGCACGTGGTGCAGCGGCCGTCGGGGCCGCAGCGGCTCGCGGGGCGACTGCGGGCCGGGCTGCGGGAGGCGACCGACGGGCTGCCGGGGGATGCGCGGGCGCTGCTGCCCGGGCTGGTCGTGGGGGACACCGCGCGCATCACACCGGAGCTCGGCGAGGCGTTCCGGGAGACGGACCTCGCGCACGTGCTGGCGGTCTCCGGGAGCAACCTCACCCTCGTCCTCGCCCTGCTGCTGGGGCCGCCCGGGCTCGCCCAGCGGGCCGAGCGCCGCGGTGCCGCACCCCGCATGGGCCTCACCCTGCGCACGACGGCACTGCTCGGCGGGATGCTCACGCTGGCGTTCGTACTCGTGTGCCGGCCCGACCCGAGTGTGCTGCGGGCGGCGGCCTGCGCGGGCGTCGCGCTGCTCGCGCTGGCCACGGGACGACGCAGGTCGCTCCTCCCGGCGCTGGCGACGGCGGTGCTGCTGCTGGTGCTGTACGACCCCTGGATGGCCCGCAGTTACGGCTTCCTGCTGTCCGTGCTGGCCACCGGTGCCCTGCTCACGCTGGCACCGCGCTGGAGCGCCGCCCTGCGGCGTCGCGGGGTGCCGGCCCGGCTGGCGGAGGCGCTGGCCGCGGCGGGAGCGGCGCAGGCCGTGTGCGCTCCCGTCGTCGCGCTGCTGTCCGCGCGGGTCAGCCTGGTCGCGGTGCCCTGCAACCTCCTCGCGGAGGTCGCGGTCGCGCCGGCCACGGTGCTCGGCTTCGCCGCGCTGGCGTGCGCGCCGGTGGTGATGCCGGTGGCGGAGGCGCTCGCCTGGTGCGCGGGCTGGCCCGCCGGTTGGATCGCCGGGATCGCCCGGACCGGTGCCGCGCTGCCCGGCGGGGCCGTGGACTGGCCCGGCGGCTGGACGGGCGCACTGCTGCTCACCCTCGCCACCCTGGCCGTCGTGCTCGCCGGACGCCGGCTGCTGCCCGGCCGTCCCTGGCTGTGCGGCGCCTGCGGGGTGCTGCTCCTGCTCGCGGTCGTGCAGCCGCCGCCGCTCGCCCGGGTCGTCACGGGCTGGCCGCCGCCCGGCTGGCGGCTGGTGATGTGCGACGTGGGGCAGGGGGACGCGGTCGTGCTCGCGGCCGGCGCGCACACGGGAGTGGTCGTGGACGCGGGCCCCGAGCCGGGCCGTGTCGACCGCTGCCTGCGCCGGCTGGCCATCACCCGGATCCCGCTCGTCGTGCTGACCCACTACCACGCCGACCACGTGGCCGGGCTCCCCGGCGTCCTGCACGGACGCCAGGTCGGCGCGATCGAGACGACCGGGTTCGAAGAGCCCGAGGACCAGGTGCGGTTCGTCAGAAAGGAGGCGGCGCGACGGAACATCCCGCTCACCCGGGCCGCGGCCGGGGAGCGACGGCGGGCCTCGGGCGTCGACTGGCAGGTGCTGTGGCCGCCCGGCAGCCCGGGGGCCACCGAGGCGCTGGAGGGACCGAACGACGCCAGCGTCGCCATGCTCGTGCGGTCGGCCGGGCTGCGCATGCTGCTCCTGGGCGACCTCGAACCCCCGGCCCAGCAGGCGCTGCTGAGGTCGCCGGCGGCTGCGGTGATGAGCCGTGTGGACGTGCTGAAAGTGGCCCATCACGGCTCGGCCTACCAGAACGCCGGCCTGATACGCCTGGTGGCGCCCCGGCTGGCCCTCATCTCCTGCGGGGCGGACAACCCCTACGGCCATCCGGCGCCGGGCACGGTCGCGGCCCTGCGGGCCCAGGGGGCGGCGGTGCTGCGCACGGACCGGGACGGGACGCTGGCCGTCACGGGGGCGGACGGAGGACTGCGGGTGGCGGCAGACTGAGGCCATGGACGCTGCACAGGTCGACGCCTACCTCCGCCGCCTGGGTGTCGCGGACACCCCCACCCCGCCCACCAGTGAGGGACTGCACGCGCTGCACCTGCGCCATCTGCTCACCGTCCCCTTCGAGAACCTGTCGGTCCACCTCGGTGAGGAGATCGTGCTGGACGACAAGCACCTGGTGGACAAGCTGGTGGCCGCCCGCCGCGGCGGATTCTGCTACGAACTGAACGGCGCGTTCGGGGCGTTGCTCGCCGCCCTGGGCTTCGAGGTGTCGCTGCTCGCGGCGCGGGTGTACGGGGAGGCCGGGAGGCTCGGTGTCCCGTACGACCATCTCGCGCTGCGGGTGCGGACGCGGGACGGAGGCGACTGGCTGGCCGACGTCGGGTTCGGGGCGCACAGCCACTATCCGCTGTCGCTGGCCGACCGGGGCGAGCAGCACGACCCGGGCGGGGTGTTCCGCATCGCGGAGTCGGCACCGGACGCGGCCGGTGCCGGTGCTGATACCGAAGACGGAGGCGGCGGGGTCGAACGGGCGGGCGGGGGAGGCGACCTCGACGTTCTGCGGGACGGCGTGCGGCAGTACCGGCTGGAGCTGCGGCCCCGGGTGCTCGGGGACTTCGTGACCGGCGCCTGGTGGCACAGCACCAGCCCGCGCTCCCACTTCCTGCAGTCGCTGGTGTGCTCGCGGGTCACCGAGGACGGGGGCCGGATCACGCTCAGCGGGCGGCGGCTCACGGTGACGGGAGCCGACGGCGGGCGTGAGACGCGAGAACTGGAGGGTGACGAGGAGGTGTTGTCGGTGTACCGGGAGCGGTTCGGCATGGAGCTGGACCGGGTTCCGGAGGTGCGGGACCGGGACGGCGACGGCTGATCCCCGGGTTTGAGCCTGGGATGCCGAGGGCGCCGAGCATGCCGACCCGTAGGGCATGCCGACCCGGGATGGCGACACGCGAGCTGGCGACTGTGCCGGGCGTGCCGGGGTCGCCGGGGTGCGGTCGGCGCGCTGACCGCACCGGAGCCGTCGGGGGGCCGGGGCCGGCACGGGGCGGCGGCACACGGGGTCCGGCGTCCGGGTGGGCCGGACGGGCGGCCCGCGTGCTGTGGGCGGCCCGTCCGTCGTCGTACCGGGCATGCCGGAAAATGGCGGCGTGAGTGATGTGAGACATGTGCTGGTGCTGCCCGACCGCGATGCCGCGGAGGAGGTCGTGGAGGCGCTCGCGGAGCGGTTCGGGGTCCGGGAGGAGCCGCTGGTCGTCCGGGACGCGCTGGCCGGCGAGGACGATGCGGAGGATGCTCAGTGGCTCGTCGTGCTGCGGGACGAGGACGGGCGGTTCCACCCCGGCGAGCTGGACGCGTTCGCGGGGGAGTGGGACGGGTGGCGCGAGGAGCCGTGAGGTGAGCGGGGCACCTGCCTGAGTGAAGTCGTCCACTTGCGGATGCCCCCGCCCCCCGTCCCACCCGCAGCGGCCCCACCCACGGCCGTTCTGCTGAGGGCGTCCCCGCCCCGAAGCCGTCCATCCGCAGCCGCGCCCACCCGCGGCCGGTCGGCCCCGCGGCCGTGGCGGCTCGGTCCGGCGGCCGCAGCGGCCGGGCCCGATGGCCCCCGGCCGCAGCCGCCCCGCCCGGCGGCCGGAGGCGCTGTCGGTGGCGCGTGCCATGCTTGTCCCGATGCCCAGGAAGACTGCGAACGACGACCTTCTCGCCCCGGTGACGCTGGCCGTGGGCCAGGAGGACCTGCTGCTCGACCGCGCCGTGCAGGAGGTGGTGGCCGCCGCGAGGGCTGCCGACGCCGACACCGACGTGCGCGAGCTGACCCCGGACCAGCTCCAGCCGGGGACGCTCGCCGAGTTGACCAGCCCTTCCCTGTTCGCCGAGCGCAAGGTGGTCGTCGTCCGCAGTGCGCAGGACCTGTCCGCCGACACGGTCAAGGACGTGAAGGCGTACCTCTCGTCGCCCGCGGAGGAGATCACGCTCGTACTGCTGCACGCCGGCGGCGCCAGGGGCAAGGGCCTGCTGGACGCCGCACGCAAGGCGGGGGCACGGGAGGTGGCCTGTCCGAAGACGACCAAGCCGGCGGACCGGCTGGCCTTCGTACGGCAGGAGTTCCGCGCCGCCGGGCGGTCCGCGACCCCCGAGGCCTGTCAGGCGCTCGTCGACGCCATCGGCAGCGACCTGCGCGAGCTGGCGTCGGCGGTCTCCCAGCTGGTCGCCGACGTGGAGGGGACCGTCGACGAGGTGGTCGTCGGGCGGTACTACACCGGGCGGGCGGAGGCCTCCAGCTTCACGGTGGCCGACCGTGCCGTGGAGGGCCGGGCCGCGGAGGCGCTGGAGGCGCTCCGCTGGTCGCTGGCGACCGGCGTGGCACCCGTGCTGATCACCAGCGCGCTCGCGCAGGGTGTGCGGGCCATCGGGAAGCTGTCCTCCGCCCGCGGTGGGCGGCCCGCCGATCTCGCCCGCGAGCTGGGCATGCCGCCGTGGAAGATCGACCGGGTGCGGCAGCAGATGCGCGGGTGGACGCCGGACGGTGTGGCTGTGGCCCTGCGGGCCGTCGCCGAGGCCGACGCCGGAGTCAAGGGCGGCGGCGACGACCCCGAGTACGCCTTGGAGAAGGCGGTCGTCATCATCGCCCGGGCGGCCAGATCACGGGGCCGCGGATAGGCGCACCGGTGCCGGGCGGGTTCCGGCTCGTCTCGTCATCGCGGTCCGGCGCGAGGAGAATCGGAGGTGTCAGCCGTTCATCGCCGAGCGACGGAGAGGTGGCGATCGCCATGGCTGAACACCCGCACGCAGCGCTCGTCCGCAAGGGCTACGAGGCATTCCAGCGCGGGGACATGGACACCCTGCGCGACATGATGACCGGGGACTGCACGCAGCACGTGCCCGGTTCGCACCCGCTCTCGGGTGACCACAAGGGGACCGACGCGATTCTCGGCGGGTACTACGCCCGGCTCGGCTCGGAGACGGGTGGAACGTTCCGGGTCGAGTTGCGCAACGTCTTCGTCGACGGCCGCGGGCACGCGGTGTCCGTGCACCACTTCACCGCCGACCGCGGCGGCCGGCACATCGACGAGATGGGAGGAATCGTCTTCCGGATCGTCGGTGACAAGATCAGCGACCTCGACGAGTGCGTCGCGGACATCGACAGGACCAACGAGTTCTGGGCGTGATCGCACGCCGCGCACGGCACGCCGCACCCCGGATCCGGAGGGCTGTCGGATGCGCTCCGGCCTGCCCGGGCCCCGTCGGCGCCCGGGCAGGCCGAGGGCCCCGGTGCCCGCTCCGGGGAGGAGCAGGGCGCCGGGGCCCTCGGTCGAAACCGGTGAGTCCGTTCCCGCGTGGCGAACGCAGGCCGCGAACGGACTCGGGGTGCCGGACGGGAGCGGATGAGAGAGGGCCCGCTCGGTTCCCTCCGGCGATCACATCACAGGGTCAGCCCTTGAGGGACGCGACCTTCTGAGCCAGCGCCGACTTCTTGTTGGCGGCCTGGTTCTTGTGGATGACGCCCTTGGAGACGGCCTTGTCCAGCTGGCGTGCGGCAACACGCTGCAGCTCGTTGGCCTTCTCGACGTCACCCGCGGCGGCGGCCTCGCGAGCCTTGCGGATCGCGGTCTTCAGGGAGGACTTGACGGCCTTGTTGCGCAGCCGGGCCTTCTCGTTGGTCTTGATCCGCTTGATCTGGGACTTGATGTTCGCCACGAATGAGCCTTTTCAGGTTCAGGCACGGCTCCAGGGGGGCTCCGCGAACGGAGTCCGGGACCCGTACCAGGTGATTTCTTGAAGACGTGCCTCGCGCTGAGAGGGCATGAGACACAGCCCCCTACACTACCAGCGGCCCTTCGGGTGGCCCAAACCGGTCGCCGCGCCCTGCCCGTGGGACCATGGAACCTACGTATCGATCCGACCCGAGACCGTCCATCGGCGGATACCTCAAGAATCAGGACCCTGCGTGCCCGCGACCCCGAACCACGTGCCCGAGCCAAGCCGTACCGACCCGGCTCTGATCCGCAATTTCTGCATCATCGCGCACATCGACCACGGCAAGTCCACGCTCGCCGACCGGATGCTCCAGTTGACCGGTGTGGTCGAGCAGCGGCAGATGCGTGCTCAGTACCTCGACCGGATGGACATCGAGCGCGAGCGCGGCATCACGATCAAGTCCCAGGCGGTGCGTCTGCCGTGGGCCCCCACCCACGACCCCGGCAACACGCACATCCTCAACATGATCGACACCCCGGGGCACGTCGACTTCACCTATGAGGTCTCGCGTTCGCTCGCCGCGTGCGAGGGGACCATCCTCCTCGTCGACGCCGCCCAGGGCATCGAGGCGCAGACCCTCGCCAACCTCTACCTGGCGATGGAGAACGACCTCACGATCATCCCCGTGCTGAACAAGATCGACCTGCCGGCCGCGCAGCCCGAGAAGTTCGCCGAGGAACTGGCCAACCTGGTCGGCTGCGAACCGGACGACGTGCTGAGGGTCTCCGCCAAGACGGGCCTCGGTGTCGAGGCGCTGCTCGACAAGGCCGTCGCGGAGATCCCGGCGCCGGTGGGTGTGGCCGACGCCCCCGCCCGGGCGATGATCTTCGACTCCGTCTACGACTCCTACCGCGGCGTCGTGACCTACGTCCGGGTCGTCGACGGGAAGCTCAACAAGCGCGAGCGCATCAGGATGATGTCCACCGGCGCCACGCACGAGCTGCTGGAGATCGGCGTCAACTCGCCCGAGATGCTCCCGGCGGACGGTCTCGGCGTCGGCGAGGTGGGTTACCTGATCACCGGCGTGAAGGACGTCCGCCAGTCCAAGGTCGGTGACACCATCACCAGCCAGTCCAAGGGGGCCCAGGAGGCGCTCGGCGGGTACAAGGACCCCAAGCCGATGGTCTTCTCCGGCCTGTATCCGCTGGACGGCTCCGACTACCCCGAGCTGCGTGACGCCCTCGACAAGCTGCAGCTCAACGACGCCGCGCTGGTCTACGAGCCGGAGACCTCCGCCGCGCTCGGCTTCGGCTTCCGCGTCGGCTTCCTGGGCCTGCTCCACCTGGACGTGATCCGTGAGCGGCTGGAGCGCGAGTTCGGTCTCGACCTCATCGCCACAGCTCCGAACGTGGTCTACCGGGTGATCATGGAGGACGGTGTCGAGCACGTCGTCACCAACCCGAGCGAGTTCCCCGAGGGGAAGATCGACGAGGTGTTCGAGCCGGTGGTCCGGGCGACCATCCTCGCGCCCTCCGAGTTCATCGGCGCGATCATGGAGCTGTGCCAGACCCGGCGCGGCACCATGCTGGGCATGGACTACCTCTCCGAGGACCGTGTCGAGATCCGTTACACGCTGCCCCTCGCCGAGATCGTCTTCGACTTCTTCGACCAGCTGAAGTCCAAGACCCGCGGATACGCCTCGCTGGACTACGAGCCCACGGGCGAGCAGTCCTCCAGCCTGGTCAAGGTCGACATCCTGCTGCACGGCGACAAGGTCGACGCCTTCTCGGCGATCACCCACAAGGACCAGGCGTACGGGTACGGCGTGCGGCTCGTGGCCAAGCTGAGGGAACTCATCCCGCGGCAGAACTTCGAGGTGCCCGTCCAGGCCGCCATCGGCTCCCGGGTGATCGCGCGCGAGACCATCCGAGCCATCCGCAAGGACGTCCTCGCCAAGTGCTACGGCGGCGACATCTCCCGCAAGCGCAAGCTGCTGGAGAAGCAGAAGGAGGGCAAGAAGCGGATGAAGATGGTGGGTTCCGTGGAGGTCCCGCAGGAGGCCTTCATCGCCGTCCTGTCCAGCGACGACAGCGCGGGACCGGCCAAGGGCAAGAAGTAGCCGCCGGCCGCCCGGCCGGGGCGGTGGCAGCGGGGACCCGTCGTGCGCCTGCGCGGCGGGCTCTCCCGCTCACCCGAGCGGACCGCCGCGCGAAGTGAAGGGGCGCGGCCCCTTACGCACCGGCCTGTTGACCCTTACTCTGATGCCTGCTCGATAGTTACTCGTGAGTTAAACAACGTTTCGCGGGTAGGAACCAGCCGCACTGAGCCAGCCGCACTGCCGCGGGGCCCCGGAGGATGTCGTGAGCGACGCACAGACACTGATCGAGAACCGGCCGCCGTCCGTTGCGGGCCTGTTCCTGGACCGCGTGGCAGCCACGCCGGACGCCGAGGCCTACCGCTACCCGGTGCCCCGGGCCTCCGGGGAGGGTCCCGACGACTGGAAGTCGCTGAGCTGGGCGGAGACGGCCGAACGGGTCTACGCCATCGCCGCCGGCCTGATCGAGCTGGGTGTCCAGCCGGAGCAGCGCGTCGCGCTCGCCTCGGCCACCCGCATCGAATGGATCCTCGCCGACCTCGGCATCATGTGCGCGGGTGCCGCCACCACCACCATCTACCCGCAGACCAACGCCGACGAGTCCGCGTACATCCTCTCCGACTCCGAGAGTCATGTGCTGATCGCCGAGAACGCAGCGCAGGTCGCCAAGGCGGTCGAGAAGCGCGACGAACTGCCCCGGCTCACGCACGTCGTCGTCATCGACGCGGCCGGGGTCGAGACCGGCGACTGGGTCCTCAGCCTCGAAGAGCTGGAGCGGCGCGGGGCCGCCCGCCTGGAGAAGGACCCCGATCTGATCAAGGAGCGGGTCGGCAAGATCACCCGGGATCAGCTCGCGACCCTCATCTACACCTCCGGCACCACCGGACGCCCCAAGGGGGTGCGCCTGCCGCACGACAACTGGTCGTACATGGCCAAGGCGATCGCCGCGACCGGGCTGGTCAGTGGCGAGGACGTGCAGTACCTGTGGCTCCCGCTCGCGCACGTCTTCGGCAAGGTGCTCACCTCCGGTCAGGTCGAGGTCGGCCACGTCACGGCCGTCGACGGCCGCGTCGACAAGATCATCGAGAACCTGCCGGTCGTCCAGCCGACCTACATGGCGGCCGTGCCGCGCATCTTCGAGAAGGTGTACAACGGCGTCGCCGCCAAGGCGAGGGCCGGCGGCGGCGCCAAGTACAGGATCTTCCAGTGGGCGGCCGACGTCGCCCGCGAGTACGCCAAGGTCACCCAGGACAACTTCCGCCGCACCGGCAACCGCACCGCACCCTTCGGGCTCGCCGCCAGGCACAAGGTCGCCGACGCACTCGTGTACGCCAAGATCCGCGAGGCCTTCGGCGGCAACCTGCGTGCCTGCATCTCCGGCTCGGCCGCGCTCGCACCCGAGATCGGCTACTTCTTCTCCGGTGCCGGCATCCACATCCTGGAGGGCTACGGCCTCACGGAGTCGTCGGCGGCGTCCTTCGTGAACCCGGGCGAGGCCTACCGCACCGGCACCGTCGGCAAGCCGTTGCCCGGCACCGAGGTCCGCATCGCCGACGACGGCGAGATCCTGCTGCGCGGCCCCGGCATCATGCAGGGCTACCACCAGCTGCCCGAGAAGACCGCCGAGGTGCTGGAGAGCGACGGCTGGTTCCACACCGGCGACATCGGCGAGCTGTCCGCGGACGGCTATCTGCGCATCACCGACCGCAAGAAGGACCTCATCAAGACCTCCGGCGGCAAGTACATCGCGCCCGCCGAGGTGGAGGGCCAGTTCAAGGCGGTGTGCCCGTACGTCTCCAACATCCTCGTCCACGGCGCCGACCGGAACTTCTGCACGGCGCTCATCGCGCTCGACGAGATCGCGATCCTCGACTGGGCGAAGGAGAACGGGCTGGAGGGCAAGTCGTACGCCGAGGTCGTCGCCGCGCCCGAGACGGTCGCTCTCGTCCAGGGGCATGTCGACCAGCTCAACGAGGGCCTGCAGCGCTGGCAGACGATCAAGAAGTTCCGGCTGCTGCCCCGGGACCTCGACGTGGAGCACGGGGAGATCACGCCCAGCCTGAAGCTGAAGCGGCCGGTGGTGGAGCGGGAGTACCGCCACCTGATCGACGAGATGTACGCGGGGGCGCGCGAGGCCTGACGCGCGCCAGCCCGGGCGGGCCGCCGGACGGGGAGTCCGGCGGCCCGCCCTGCTCCCGCTCCCGCCGCCCTGCTCCCGCCGGCCCGCCTGCATCGGCTGACCTGCCACCCGTCCGGTCACCTGTACGCCTGTGGCGTTCAGATGCTCGAATCCGGCTTTCGATTGGTTCGGTTTCGAACACGAGGGGAGCACGGTTGTCGTCCATGGCGACCCACTTCGGTAACTCGGCGCTTATGAGCCCGCTCGTTCTGTCACGCTGACGGCATCGACCGAAAGCTTTCGTCCGAACAGTTCGGGGAGTTGCCGATGGGGGCCGTTCCGACGCAGCGGGAGACCGATGCCCGGGCGGGAGGTGCGCCTGTCGGCGGTACGGGTGAGGGGGCGCGGACGCACGCCACCCTGCCCGGCAGCTCCCTCGCGCCCGGCGCAGCCCGGGACCTGATGCGCACCGCGCTGCACGAGTGGGCCGAACTCTGCCCGCCCGGCGCGCGTCACCTGAGCGACCGGCTCGTCGAGGACGCGATACTCGTCGTCAGCGAACTCGTCACCAACGCCGTCGTCCACGCCGGCACCGACGTCCGGCTGCTGTCCCGTCTGGAACCCTCCGGCCACGTCGTCGTCGAGGTCTCCGACCAGCACCCCTCGCGCGCCCCGCGGGACGGCGAGGCCGCCCGGGCGACGCCCGAGCCCCCCGAGCACGGGCGCGGGCTGCGCCTGGTCTCCGCGCTCGCCGAGTCCTGGGGCGTCACCTACTGCCGCGATGCCAAGACGGTCTGGGCACGGCTGGCCGACGGCGGCTGCACCGGCACGGACGACACCCCTCACCCCGTCGCCACCGAGCCCGCCGTCGACACCGCCCTGCACGTCGCCGGGGTCCTCGCGCCCGAGCCCGGGCCCGGCGACGGAGACGGGGAGTGGCTGGGCCGCCGGGCACTGTCCTTCCTGGCCGAGGCCTCCGATCTGCTGGCCGGGCAGCTCGACGAGGACCTCGTCGCCGCGCTCACCGGCCAGCTGGTCGTGCCGCGGCTGGCCGACTGGTGTGCGGTGTGGCTGGAGGACGAGGTCACCGGGCGCGGCCGGTGGGGCGACGGCACCGTCGCTGCCGGGCCGCGGCTCGCCCGTGTCCGGCACACCGACGAGAACGTCGTCGAGGACCTGCGCCGTGTCCTGGCGGCGGACCCGCCCCACCCGCCCGACGCCTTGCGCTGCGGCCCCGTCCCCTACCCCTGGCCCGCCGCGGTCCTCGACCGGAGGAGTGACGGGACGCGCCTCCTCCCCGGCCGGGCCGGACCCCCGGAGGCGGTCAACGGGACGGTGTACCCGGCAGGGGTGGCAGCCCCCGCACGGGACGACGGCCACGGTGCGGGCACCGCACGCCCGGATGCCGGGAGCCCCGAACCCCCGGACCGTGACGGACTCGCCCCGGACGCCGCCGGACAGGACGGCAGGGGCGCTGCTCCCCGGTGGCGCAACGGTCATGCCGCCGGTGCCCTCGTCCCCGGCGGCCGGGGCGCCGTGCTCGCGGAGCCTGACGGCCGGCGGCCGGGTCCCGCGGACGGTCCCTGCCCGGCCGCCGTCACGGCGGCCGGGGTGCCACGCGGTTCCGCGGCCCGCGACGGCCGCGATGCCGTACACCCGGGCGCCGACGGCAGGACCGCCGTGCCCGTGCCCCCTCGGGGCCGGGGCGTCGCCCTCGCCTACCGGCTCGTCGCCGGGGGCCGGCCGCTGGGCTCCCTCGTCATCGGCAGGGCGGACGCGTCGCGCTTCCCCGACGAGGTCACGGGACTGGTGGAGGACCTCAGCCGCCGTGTCGCCCTGGCCGTCGGCGCCGCCCGCCAGTACGCCCGCCAGGCCACCATCAGCGCCGTGCTCCAGCGCGGGCTGCTGCCCGGGGCCGTCGCCGAGATCCCCGGGCTGCGCAGCGCCCTGGTCCACGAGCCGTGTGACGTCGGAGGGCCCAGTGGTGACTTCTACGACCTCTTCCCGGCCGGCGACGGCCGCTGGTGCTTCGCCGTCGGGGACGTGCAGGGCAAGGGGCCCGAGGCCGCCGTCGTCATCGGCCTCGCCCGGCCCTGGCTGCGGCTGCTGGCCCGCGAGGGCTACGGCGTCGCCGACGTCCTGGACCGGCTCAACCAGCTTCTCCTCGACGACGCCACCGAGGCCGCGGACGCCGCCGCCCGCGCGTTCACCGGCCCCGTCGGTCCCGGCGACGGCCCCCAGAACCGGTTCCTCTCCCTGCTCTACGGCGAGCTGGTGCCCTTCGACGGCGGCGTCCGCTGCACCCTGGCCTCCGCCGGGCATCCGCTGCCGCTGATCCTCGGCCCCGACGGAGGCGTGCGCACGGCCGCCCGCCCGCAGACGCTGCTGGGCGTCGTCGAGGACGAGACCTACCGCAGCGAGACGGTCGAGCTGAGCCCCGGCGACACCCTGCTGTGCGTCACCGACGGCGTCACCGAGCGCCGCTCGGGCTCCCGCCAGTTCGACGACGGCGACGGACTGGCGGGCGCCCTCGCCGGATGCGCCGGCCTCAGCGCCGAGCTGATCGCCGAGCGGATCCGGCGGCTGGTCCACGAGTTCGGCGGGCGGCCGCCGGAGGACGACCTGGCGCTGCTGGTGCTCCAGGCCGAGTAGCCGCGGGCCTGCGGGACAATGGGCACCATGCCTTCCGCACTCCCCGACGGCGAGCCCGTTCCCGACGACGGCGCGCTGCCCCCGCACGCGCGCGCCGGGGCCGCGGACCGCCCGCTCGGCTTCTACCTGCACGTGCCCTACTGCGCGACCCGCTGCGGCTACTGCGACTTCAACACCTACACGGCGACGGAGCTGCGCGGCACCGGCGGCGTGCTGGCGTCCCGCGACAACTACGCGGCGACCCTCACCGACGAGATCCGCCTGGCCCGCAAGGTGCTCGGCGACGACCCCCGGCCGGTCCGCACGGTGTTCGTCGGCGGCGGCACGCCCACCCTGCTGGCCGCGGACGACCTCGTGCGGATGCTCGGGGCGATCCGCGACGAGTTCGGCCTGGCACCGGACGCGGAGGTCACGACGGAGGCCAACCCGGAGTCCGTGGACCCGGCCTACCTGGCCGCCCTGCGCGAGGGCGGCTTCAACCGGATCTCCTTCGGCATGCAGAGCGCCCGGCGGCACGTGCTGCGGGTGCTGGACCGCACCCACACCCCGGGACGCCCCGAGGCCTGTGTCGCGGAGGCGAGGGCGGCGGGGTTCGCGCACGTCAACCTGGACCTGATCTACGGCACGCCGGGGGAGAGCGACGACGACTGGAGGGCCTCCCTGGACGCCGCGATCGGCGCCGGCCCCGACCACGTGAGCGCGTACGCCCTGATCGTCGAGGAAGGCACCCGGCTCGCCCGCCGCATCCGCCGCGGCGAGATCCCCGCGACCGACGACGACGCGCACGCCGACCGCTACCTGATCGCCGAGGACACCCTGTCGGCGGCGGGCTACGCCTGGTACGAGGTGTCGAACTGGGCCACCTCCCCGGCCGGCCGCTGCCTGCACAACGAGCTGTACTGGCGCGGCGCCGACTGGTGGGGCGCCGGTCCCGGGGCGCACAGCCACGTCGGCGGGGTGCGCTGGTGGAACGTGAAGCACCCGGGGGCGTACGCCGCGGCCGTCGCCTCCGGCCGCTCACCGGGCGCCGGGCGCGAGGTCCTCTCGGACGAGGACCGGCGGGTCGAGCGGATCCTGCTGGAGCTGCGGCTGCGAGAGGGCGTCCCGCTGGAGCTGCTGCGGGAGCCGGGCCTCGCGGCGTCCCGCCGCGCGCTGGCGGGCGGCCTGCTGGAGGCCGGGCCCTACCGGGAGGGCAGGGCCGTGCTCACCCTGCGCGGGCGGCTGCTGGCGGACGCCGTCGTCAGGGATCTGGTGGACTGACCGCCGCTCCCGCGCCGGCGGGGACGGCGGACCGCCGCTCCCGAGGGGGCGGCGGAGAGCCTCTCCGCCCCCGCGGGCCCGCGCCCACGGATACCTCCCCTCAGGCACGGGACCGGTCTCAGGGCGCGGTCACGTGATCGATGAGACGCTCGACACATCCCAGCAGCTCGGGCTCCAGGTCCTTGTACGACCCCACCCGCTTCAGGATCGCCTGCCACACCGCCCCGGTGTTGTCCTCCGGCCAGCCCAGTGCCCGGCACACCCCCGTCTTCCAGTCCTGGCCGTGCGGGACCGCCGGCCACGCGGAAATGCCCAGGGACGACGGCTTCACCGCCTGCCAGACGTCGACGTACGGGTGCCCCACGACCAGGGCGTGCTCGTCGGTCACCGACGCGGCGATGCGCCACTCCTTCGTGCCGGGGACGAGATGGTCCACCAGGACCCCGAGGCGGGCGTCCGGACCGGGGGCGAAGGCCTCCACGACCGACGGGAGGTCGTCGACGCCCTCCAGGTACTCCACCACCACGCCCTCGATGCGCAGGTCGTCGCCCCACACCTGCTCGACCAGCTCGGCGTCGTGCCGCCCCTCCACGTAGATGCGCCCCGCCCGGGCCACGCGCGCACGGGCACCGGGGACGGCGACCGAGCCGGAGGCGGTGCGGGAGGGCCGCGCCGGGGCGGTGGGCGACGGCCGTACGAGCGTGACCACCCGCCCCTCCAGCAGGAAGCCCTGCGGCCGCAGCGGGAACACCCGGTGCTTGCCGAAGCGGTCCTCCAGGGTGACCGTGCCCGCTTCGCATCGGATCACCGCGCCGCAGAACCCGGTGCCGGGCTCCTCCACCACCAGGCCGGGCTCCGCCGTGACCTCGGGAACCCGCTTCGGCTTCTTCCACGGCGGGGTCAGGTCGGCGGAGTACTGGCGCATTCGCACGACGATAGGAGAAGTGGCGGGCCGCTGCGGCCACGATCACCGCGACACGCCGAAGCGGGCCGCCAGTTCGTCCCGCTGCCCGCGCACGAACGCCGCGTCCACCACCGCACCGTGACCGGGCACGTACACCGCGTCCTCGCCGCCGAGCGCCAGAAGCCGGTCCAGGGCGTCGGGCCAGCGGGACGGCACCGCGTCCGGGCCGGCCTGCGGCTCGCCCGACTCCTCGACCAGGTCGCCGCAGAAGACCACCTCCGGGTCGCCGGGGACCAGCACGGCCAGGTCGTGCGCCGTGTGCCCGGGGCCCACGTTGGCCAGCAGTACCTGCCGGCCGCCGTCCAGGTCGAGCGTCCACTCGCCCGAGACCACGTGCCCCACCGGCATCAGCGCGTCCACCGCCTCCTGCGCCGCGGGGGCGTCCAGGCCGTTGCGCACGGCGTCGGCGCGCAGCTCCTCGCGGTCCCGCGCACGGGCCATCAGCGCATCCGCACCGACCGCGCCGTAGACCTCCGCGCCCGCGAACGCCGCCGCGCCGAACACGTGATCGAAGTGGGGGTGGGTGAGCGCGAGATGGGTCACACGGTGCCCGGCCAGCCTCTCCGCCTGCGCACGCAGCCGGGCCCCCTCCGCGATGCTCGCCCCGGCGTCGATCAGCAGCGCCGCCCCGCGGCCCACCACCAGCCCCGCCGTGCAGTCCCACACCGGCAGCCGGCACCGCCCGACCCCCGCCGCCAGCCGCTCCCACTCCAGCTCTTCCCAAGTCACCGTCATACCGCGACGCTAGTGCTGCGACCGGAAAGGTTCACCGGCGGACGGGCCCGTGACCGCGCCTCGGAGGACCGACCTTGCCCGCGGTGCACCCCACCGCCGTACACTGGGCCGGGGAAGTCTGGCACTCGGGTACACAGAGTGCCAGGCAGTGGCGGACACAGTGGCAGACACGGCGTCGGGACAGGGACCTCTGGAGGTGAGCGCGATGCTGAGTGAACGCAGGCTCCAGGTGCTGCGCGCCATCGTCCAGGACTACGTGGGCACCGAGGAGCCGGTGGGCTCCAAGGCGCTGACCGAGCGGCACAGCCTCGGCGTCTCGCCGGCCACGGTCCGCAACGACATGGCGGCCCTGGAGGAGGAAGGGTTCATCGCCCAGCCGCACACCAGTGCCGGGCGCATCCCCACCGACAAGGGCTACCGGCTGTTCGTCGACAAGCTCGCCGGCGTCAAGCCGATGAGCCCGCCGGAGCGCCGCGCCATCCAGAACTTCCTGGAAGGCGCGGTCGACCTGGACGACGTCGTGGCGCGCACGGTCCGGCTGCTCGCGCAGCTCACCCGGCAGGTCGCCGTCGTGCAGTACCCGTCCCTGACCCGGTCGACCGTGCGGCACGTCGAGCTGCTGGCCCTCGCCCCCGCACGCGTGATGCTGGTGCTGATCACCGACACCGGACGGGTCGAGCAGCGGGTGGTCGACTGCCCGGTGCCGTTCGGCGAGGCGTCCCTGGCGGACCTCAGGGCCCGGCTCAACAGCAGGGTCGCGGGCCGTCGGTTCGCCGACGTGCCGAGGCTCGTGGAGGACCTGCCGGACGGCTTCGAGGCCGAGGACCGGGGTACGGTTTCCATGGTGCTCTCCACGCTGCTGGAGACGCTCGTCGAGGAGAACGAGGAGCGGTTGATGATCGGCGGCACCGCCAATCTCACCCGCTTCGCACATGACTTCCCCCTCACGATCCGGCCCGTGCTCGAGGCGCTGGAGGAGCAGGTCGTGCTCCTGAAGCTGCTCGGCGAGGCCCAGGATCCGGGCGTGACCGTCCGTATCGGTCACGAGAACGCCCACGAAGGACTCAACTCCACGTCCGTCGTGTCGGTCGGTTACGGTTCGGGCAGCGAGGCGGTTGCCAAGCTCGGCGTGGTCGGACCGACCCGCATGGACTACCCGGGAACGATGGGAGCGGTACGCGCAGTGGCACGGTACGTCGGACAGATCCTGGCGGAGTCGTAGGTGGCCACGGACTACTACGCCGTACTCGGCGTGCGCCGCGATGCGTCGCAGGAAGAGATCAAGAAGGCCTTCCGGCGGCTCGCACGCGAGCTGCACCCGGACGTCAACCCGGATCCGAAGACCCAGGAGCGGTTCAAGGAGATCAACGCCGCCTACGAGGTGCTGTCGGACCCGCAGAAGAAGCAGGTCTACGACCTCGGCGGCGACCCGCTCTCCCAGGCCGGCGGTGCCGGCGCGGGCGGCTTCGGGGCCGGTGGCTTCGGCAACTTCTCCGACATCATGGACGCCTTCTTCGGTACGGCGTCCCAGCGGGGTCCGCGCTCACGGACCCGGCGCGGCCAGGATGCGATGATCCGCATCGAGATCGAGCTGGACGAGGCCGCCTTCGGCACGACCAAGGACATCCAGGTCGACACGGCGATCGTCTGCTCGACCTGCAGCGGGGAGGGGGCGGCGCCGGGCACCACCCCCCAGACCTGCGACATGTGCCGTGGCCGCGGTGAGGTCTCCCAGGTCACCCGGTCCTTCCTGGGCCAGGTCATGACCTCGCGGCCCTGCCCGCAGTGCCAGGGCTTCGGCACCGTGGTGCCCACGCCCTGCCCGGAGTGCGCCGGCGACGGACGGGTGCGGTCGCGGCGGACGCTGACCGTGAAGATCCCCGCCGGTGTCGACAACGGCACGCGGATCCAGCTCTCGGGCGAGGGCGAGGTGGGCCCGGGCGGCGGCCCCGCCGGTGACCTGTACGTCGAGATCCACGAGCTGCCGCACGCGGTGTTCCAGCGCCGCGGCGACGATCTGCACTGCACGGTGACGATCCCGATGACCGCGGCGGCGCTCGGCACCAAGGTGCCGTTGGAGACGCTGGACGGACTGGAGGAGGTCGACATCCGGCCCGGTACCCAGTCCGGCCAGTCCATCCCGCTGCACAACCGGGGCGTGACCCATCTGCGCGGCGGCGGCCGGGGCGACCTGATCGTCCACGTCGAGGTCCAGACGCCGAACAAGCTCGACCCGGAGCAGGAGCGGTTGCTGCGCGAACTGGCGAAGCTGCGGGGCGAGGAGCGGCCCCAGGGGCAGTTCCAGCCGGGTCAGCAGGGGTTGTTCTCCCGGCTGAAGGACGCGTTCAACGGGCGCTGACCCGCACACCGGTGGCGCCGGCCCGGAGACGGGCGGCTGCCGGCCGCGGCAACGAGGACGAAGGGGAACGGGCACCGGCCACCGGTGCCCGTTCCCTGTCCGTTCCCTGTCCGTTCCGCCGGCCGGATCCGGTCGCCTCCGGCGCCGGTCCCGCGCCCGCGGTCCCGCCCTCCGGCAGCGCTCCCGGTCCACTCCGGCGCCCGTTCCCCCGTCCGCCGCGGGGCCCATTCCGGTGTCCTATGACAAAGGACGGCCGGTTTCGGACTTGTTCGCCGCACGTGACACCATGCCGTCATGTCCTCCGCACTGACCGATCTCTTCCCCCATCCGATCGTGCAGGCCCCCATGGCGGGCGGCGTCTCCGTCCCCCAGCTCGTCGCCGCGGTCTGCGAGGCGGGCGGGCTCGGCTTCCTCGCCGCCGGCTACAAGACCGCCGACGGCATGTACCAGGAGATCAAGCAGCTGCGGAGCCTGACCGGCCGTCCCTTCGGCGTGAACCTCTTCATGCCGCAGCCCGAATACGCGGAGTCCGGGACGGTCGAGCTCTACGCCCAGCAACTGGCCGGGGAGGCCGGCTGGTACGAGACCGAACTCGGCGACCCCGAGAGCGGACGCGACGACGGCTACGACACCAAACTCGCCGTGCTGCTGGACAACCCCGTGCCGGTGGTGTCGTTCCACTTCGGCGTCCCCAGCCCCGGGGCGCTGGAGTCGCTGCGCCGGGCCGGCACCTTCACCCTCGTCACCGCGACCACGGCCGAGGAGGCGCTCGCCGTGCAGCGGGCCGGTGCCGACGCGGTGATCGTGCAGGGCGTCGAGGCCGGCGGCCTCCAGGGCGCCCACCGCGACGACCCCGAGGCGGACGCCGGTGGCATCGGCCTGCTGTCCCTGATCGCCCAGGTCCGCGAGACCGTGAGCATCCCTCTCGTCGCCACCGGCGGCATCATGCGCGGCAGCCAGATCGCCGCCGTGCTGGCCGCGGGCGCGAGTGCCGCCCAGCTCGGCACCGCGTTCCTCGTCACGCCCGAGTCCGGCGCGCCCGCCGTGCACAAGCAGGCGCTGACCAACCCGCTGTTCGCCCGCACGGAGTTGACGCGCGCGTTCTCCGGCCGCCCGGCCCGCGGACTGGTGAACCGGTTCCTGCGCGAGCACGGCCCGTACGCGCCGGCCGCCTACCCGGAGGTCCACCACCTGACCTCGCCGATCAGGAAGGCCGCCGCCAAGGCCCGCGACGCGCAGGGCATGGCGCTGTGGGCCGGACAGGGCCACCGCATGGCCCGGGAGCTGCCCGCCGGGCAGCTCGTGGACGTCCTGGCCGGCGAACTCGCCGCTGCCCGGACAGCGTTGTCGAGGGAGATCTGAGATGACCGCGCCGGTGTTCGTCGCCGACCGGCTGCCCGACGGGGCCGGTCGCGGATTCGTGCTGGACGGGCCCGAGGGGCGGCACGCCGTCTCCGTCAAGCGGCTGCGGCCGGGCGAGACCGTGGTGCTGACCGACGGGGCGGGGCGCTGGGCCGAGGGAGAAGTGGCCGCGGCCGAGGGCAAGGACCGGCTCGTCGTCGATCTCGGCGCGGTACGCGAGGAGCCGCAGGAGTCCCCGCGCATCACCGTCGTGCAGGCGCTGCCCAAGGGAGACCGGGGCGAGCTGGCCGTCGAGACGATGACCGAGGTCGGCGTCGACGCGATCGTGCCGTGGGCCGCCGCCCGCTGCATCACTCAGTGGAAGGGCGAGCGCGGGCTCAAGGCACTCGGCAAGTGGCGCTCCACCGCCCGCGAAGCGGGCAAGCAGTCCCGCCGGGTCCGGTTCCCCGAGGTCGCGGACGCGGCGGGCACCCGGCAGGTCGCCGCCCTCCTCGCGGAGGCGGACTTCGCCGCCGTCCTCCACGAGAGCGGCGACCGGCCGCTCGCCTCCGCGCCGCTGCCCGCGCTCGGCTCGATCGTGCTCGTCGTCGGGCCGGAAGGGGGCGTCGCCGAGGAGGAGTTGGCGCTGTTCGAGGAGGCCGGTGCGCTGCCGTACCGGCTGGGGCGCAGCGTGCTGCGCACGTCGACGGCCGGTACGGCCGCCGCCGCGCTGCTGCTCGGCCGCACCGGTCGCTGGGACTGACGCGCCGGGGGAGGACGAGCGGGGAGGACGAGCGTGGCACGAGGGACCGCACCACAAGGGACCGCACCACAAGGGCCGTTGTGTGCGGGCCGCCCCGTCGCGCGGCCCGCGCCGAGGACCGCAGGCCCTCTACCCCGGCGGCCCGGTCGGTGGCAGGCTGCCCTCCATGGCGGCATTCAGGCGCATTCGGCAGCGGCAGCGCGCCGCGCGGGCCGCCGCCGCGGCGGCGTTCGCCGCGGTGGCCCTCGGCGGCGCCACGGCGTGTGATCCGGGCGGGGTGAGCGCAGCGACCGTCGCGTACACCACCGACCGGACCGCGACGGCGGAACTGCAGCGGCAGCACACCGGTGTGCGCTGGCTCAACTGCACGTCCGGCTACGGCTCCCACGGTGCCACCCCCTCGGCGGGCACGGCCACCGTCGCCACCGTCGACTGCCAGGGCAGGACCGACGACGGCCGGGACATCGTCGTCACCGGCAGGGTCACGCGGGCCGTCTCCGGGTCCTGCGTGCGCGGGGACCTCGTCGCGAAGGTCGGCGGCAAGCAGGTGTTCCACGTCGGCGGGCTCGGCACGTGCGACACGACGCCCTCGCCGGTCGGTCCGCCGCCCGGCGGCGGTCAGCCGGGGCGGCCGGGGCAGCCCACGGTGACGGTGACCGTCACCCGGACCCTCTGGTGCCAGCAGGACCCGCAGTGCCACCCCGTCGAGGGGAAGTGATCCGTTCCCCTGTGCACGGGCGCCTGCGCTGCATAGGGTGATCGCGTGACACAGTCGCCCGCGTCCTACCTCAGGTTTCCTCATCTGCACGGCGAGTTGGTCGCCTTCACCGCCGAGGACGACGTCTGGCTCGCGCCCGTCGCCGGCGGACGTGCCTGGCGGGTCAGCGCCGACAACGTGGCCGTGACCCTGCCGCGCATCTCGCCCGACGGAACCACCCTCGCCTGGACGTCCACCCGCGACGGCGCCCCCGAGGTGCACGTCGCCCCGGTCGACGGCGGCCCCGCCAGGAGGCTGACCCACTGGGGCAGTTGGCGCACCCAGGTGCGCGGCTGGACGCCGGACGGCCGGGTCCTGGCCCTCACCACCCACGGTCAGACCAGCCTGCGCCGCACCTGGGCGCACGCCGTGCCGTTGGACGGCGGGCCGGCCGAGCGGCTGCCGTACGGCCTCGTGGGCGACGTCGCCCACGGCCCGCACACCGTGCTGCTGTCCGCCGGCGGCCGGGAGGCCGCCCACTGGAAGCGCTACCGGGGCGGCACGGCGGGCAAACTGTGGATCGACCGGGAGGGCGAGGGGGACTTCGCCCGCCTGCACGAGGAACTCGACGGGAACCTCGAATGCCCGGTGTGGGTGGGGGAGCGGATCGCCTTCCTGTCCGACCACGAGGGCACCGGCGCGCTGTACTCGTCCCTGGCCGACGGGTCCGACCTGCGGCGGCACACCCCCCTCGACGGCTTCTACGCCCGCCACGCCTCCGGCGACGGGAGCCGCGTCGTCTACGCGTCCGCCGGCGAGCTGTGGATCCTCGACGACCTCGACGGCGCCGAGCCGCGTGTGCTGGACGTCCGGCTCGGCGGGCCCCGCGTCGACCAGCAGCCCTACCCGGTCGCCGCCGCCCGCTGGTTCTCCTCGGCGTCGCCCGACCACACCGCCCGCGGCAGCGCCGTGTGCGTGCGCGGCGGTGTCCACTGGGTCACCCACCGGTCCGGCCCGGCCCGGGCGCTCGCCGCCGAGCCCGGCGTACGCGCCCGCCGGCCCCGCGCCTTCCGCGCCGGGGGCGAGGAGTGGGTGGTGTGGGTGACCGACGCCGAGGGCGACGACGCGCTGGAGTTCGCGCCCGCCGCCGGGCTCGCCCCCGGTGCGACCCCCCGCCGGATCGCCGCCGGGCAGCTCGGCCGGGTGCTCGACCTGGCCATGGCGCCGGACGGCAGCCGGGCAGCGGTCGCCAGCCACGACGGGCGCGTCCTGCTCGTCGAGCGGGAGAGCGGCGAGGTGCGGGAGGCCGACCGCAGCGAGGACGGCGACGCCTCCGGGCTGACTTTCTCGCCCGACTCCGGATGGCTGGCCTGGGCGCACCCCGGGCCGCGTCCGCTCAGCCAGCTCAAGCTCGCCAACACCACCGACCTGTCGGTCACCGAGGCGACCCCGCTGCGGTTCCACGACTACGCTCCCGCGTTCACCCTCGACGGCAAGCACCTCGCCTTCCTGTCCTCGCGGTCCTTCGACCCGGTCTACGACGAGCACGTCTTCGACCTGGCCTTCGTCGAGACGTCCCGGCCGCACCTGATCACCCTGGCCGCCACGACGCCGTCGCCGTTCGGTCCGCAGCGGCACGGGCGGCCCTTCGACTCGCCCGACAAGGACGAGAACGCGGAGGGCGAGGGCACCCCGGCCACCCGGATCGACCTGGAGCAACTCGCCGACCGCATCGTGCCGTTCCCGGTGGAGGCCGCCCGCTACTCCAACCTGCGGGCCGCCAAGGACGGCGTGCTGTGGCTGCGGCACCCGGTGCGCGGAGTACTGGGCTCGTCCCGGGCCACCCCGCAGGACCCGGACCCCAAGACCGAGCTGGAGCGTTACGACCTCGCCCAGCAGCGCATCGAGCATCTCGCCGCCGACGCGGACCACTTCGAGGTCAGTGGCGACGGCAAGCGGCTGCTGCTGTGGGCCGACGACCGGCTGAAGGTCGTCCCCAGCGACCGGCGGGCCTCCGGCGACGAGGACAGCGACACCAACATCACCGTCGACCTCGGCCGCGTCCGCCACCTCCTCGACCCGGCCGCCGAGTGGCGGCAGATGTTCGAGGAGACCGGGCGGATCATGCGGGACAACTTCTGGCGCGCCGACATGGGCGGCGTCGACTGGGACGGCGTCCTCGACCGCTACCGGCCGGTGCTGGCGCGCGTCGCCACCCACGACGACCTCGTCGACCTGCTGTGGGAGGTGCAGGGCGAACTCGGCACCTCGCACGCCTACGTCATCCCGCGCGGCAGCACCGGCAACGGCCCCCGGCAGGGGCTGCTCGGCGCCGACATATCCCGGCACGAGGACGGTCACTGGCGCATCGACCGGATCCTGCCCGCGGAGACCTCCGACCCCGACGCCCGCTCCCCGCTCGCCGCTCCCGGCGTCGCGGTGCGGCCGGGCGACGCGATCGTCGCGGTCGGCGGCCGGCCCGTCGACCCGGTGACCGGGCCGGGGCCGCTGCTGGTCGGTACGGCGGGCAAGCCGATCGAGCTGACCGTCTCGCCGTCCGGGGGCGGCGAGGCCCGCTACGCCGTCGTCGTGCCGGTCGCCGACGAGGAACCGCTGCGCTACCACGCCTGGGTCGCCGACCGCAGGGCCTACGTCCACGAGACGTCCGGCGGCCGGCTCGGCTACCTGCACGTGCCCGACATGCAGGCGCCCGGCTGGGCGCAGATCCACCGCGACCTGCGGGTGGAGGTGGCCCGCGAAGGGCTCGTCGTCGACGTCCGCGAGAACCGCGGTGGCCACACCTCCCAGCTCGTCGTCGAGAAGCTGGCCCGGCGGATCGTCGGCTGGGACGTGCCGCGCGGCATGCGCCCCTTCAGCTATCCGCAGGACGCGCCCCGCGGGCCGGTCGTCGCCGTCGCCAACGAGTTCTCCGGGTCCGACGGAGACATCGTCAACGCCGCGATCAAGGCGCTCGGGCTCGGCCCGGTCGTCGGCACGCGGACCTGGGGCGGCGTCATCGGCATCGACAGCCGGTACCGGCTGGTCGACGGCACGCTGGTGACCCAGCCGAAGTACGCCATCTGGCTGGAGGGCGTGCAGTGGGGCGTGGAGAACCACGGCGTGGACCCCGACGTGGAGGTCGTGCAGCGGCCCCAGGACTACGCCGCGGGGCGGGACGCGCAACTGGACGAGGCCGTGCGGCTGGCGCTGGCCGCGCTGGAGGAACGCCCGGCGAAGGTGCCGCCCGCACTGCCGTGACCGGCTCGGCCGGGCGGTGGGCCGCTGCCGATACGATGCCCCCGTCAGAGATCCGCCCCGCGTGAGGAGGCACCCGCATGGCGGGCGAGCCACAGGACGACTGCCTGTTCTGCAAGATCGTCGCAGGCACCATTCCCGCGACGATCGTGCGTGAGACGGAGACGACGGTCGCCTTCCGGGACATCAACCCCCAGGCACCGACCCACGTCCTGGTGATCCCCAAGGCGCACTACCGCAACGCCGCCGAACTCGCCGCCCACGCCCCCGAGCTCGCCGCGGACGTGCTGCGCGAGAGCGGGTCGGTCGCCGACGAGGACAAGCTGGACAGCTACCGCGTCGTCTTCAACACCGGCAGCGGCGCCGGGCAGACGGTCTGGCACGCGCACGCCCACGTCCTCGGCGGCCGTGGCCTGAACTGGCCTCCCGGGTAGGCGCCGTGTCCGTACGCGAGCTCGTGGTCCTCGGCACCGCCAGCCAGGTCCCGACCCGGCACCGCAACCACAACGGCTACCTGCTGCGCTGGGACGGCGAGGGCTTCCTGTTCGACCCCGGTGAGGGCACCCAGCGGCAGATGCTGCGGGCCGGGGTCGCCGCCCACGACATCAACCGGATCTGCGTCACGCACTTCCACGGCGACCACTCGCTCGGCCTCGCGGGCGTCATCCAGCGCATCAACCTCGACAAGGTGCCGCACCCGGTCGCCGCCCACTACCCGCTCTCCGGCCGGCGCTTCTTCGACCGGCTGCGATACGCCACCGCCTACCGTGAGACGGTGCGGATCGACGAGGCCCCGGTCGCCACGGACGGCGTGATCGCCCGGACCGGCGGGTACAGCCTCACGGCCCGCCGCCTCTCCCACCCCGTCGAGTCCTACGGCTACCGGCTCACCGAGCCCGACGGGCGCCGCATGCTGCCCGGCCGGCTCGCCGCCCACGGCATCGCGGGACCGGACGTCGGCCGTATCCAGCGCGAGGGCCGGCTGAACGGCGTCGCGCTGGAGGACGTCAGCGAGGCCCGGCGCGGACAGCGGTTCGCGTTCGTCATGGACACCCGGCTGTGCGACGGCGTGCACGAGCTGGCCGAGGGCTGCGACATGCTCGTCATCGAGTCGACGTTCCTCGACGAGGACGCCGAGCTGGCCGAGGAGTTCGGGCACCTCACCGCCGGGCAGGCCGCCGCGGTGGCACGGGAGGCGGGCGTGCGGCACCTGGTGCTCACCCACTTCAGCCAGCGCTACACGGATCCGGACGAGTTCGAGCGGCAGGCCCGGGCCGCCGGCTTCGAGGGCGATGTGACGGTGGCTCACGACCTGCTACGGGTGCCGGTACCGAAACGCAGGTGAATCGCCCGTAGCATGCTTTGATGCCCATCCCGAAAGCCGAACTGCACCTCCATGTCGAAGGCACACTGGAGCCGGAGCTGGCCTTCGAGCTGGCCGCCCGCAACGGCATGCGCCTGCGGTACGCCGACACCGGGGAACTCCGCGCGGCGTACCGGTTCGAGGACCTCCAGTCCTTCCTTGACCTGTACTACGAGCTGCTGTCCGTCCTGCGCACCGAGCAGGACTTCGCCGACCTCGCCGACGCCTACCTCGCGCGGGCCGCGGCGCAGGGGGTGCGGCACGCGGAGATCTTCTTCGACCCGCAGGCGCACACCCGGCGCGGCGTGGACATCGGCACCGTCGTCGAGGGACTGTGGCGGGCGCTGGGCGGCAGCGAGCAGAACCACGGCGTGTCCACCCGGCTCATCCTGTGCTTCCTGCGCGACGAGTCCGCCGATTCGGCCATGGAGACCCTCCTCGCGGCCCGGCCCCACCTGGACCGCATCACCGGGGTCGGGCTGGACTCGGCCGAGGCCGGGCATCCGCCGGCGACGTTCCGCGAGGTGTACGAGGCCGCCGCCGCGCTCGGGCTGCGCCGCGTGGCGCACGCCGGCGAGGAGGGCCCGCCCGCGTACATCACCGAGGCCCTGGACGTCCTCGGGGTCGAGCGCGTCGACCACGGCCTGCGCTGCCTGGAGGATCCCGCTCTGGTCGAGCGGCTGGTGCGGGAGCGGGTCCCGCTGACGCTGTGCCCGCTGTCCAACGTGCGCCTGCGCGTGGTGGACACCCTCGCCGAGCACCCCCTGCCCGCCCTGCTCGACGCGGGCCTGCTGTGCACGGTCAACTCCGACGACCCCGCCTACTTCGGCGGCTACGCGGGCGACACCTTCGACGCCGTACGGGACACCCTCCACCTCACCGAGGACCGGCTGCGCGAGCTGGCGCGCAACTCCTTCCTCGCGTCCTTCCTGGACGACGACGAGGAGCGGCGGGCCCGGTGTCTCGCCGAGGTGGAGGCGTACACGTTCTGAGGTCCTGCCGCCACGGAGCCCCGCGGGGCCCGGGGCCGCGGGCCGAGGGCGGCAGGCGGCGGCAGGGCCGTAGTCCGCCGTACGGGCGGCCTCCGCCACCCCGGTGGTGCAGACTGACTGCAACCGCACCACGCCAGGGAGCGCATCGTGACCGCGTCCGCCTCGCCCCCGGGGACCGGAAAGGACCCCGCCGCACCGGATCCCGCCCCCAGGACGGCCAGGAGCCCCGCCGCCCGTAGACCTGTCGGAAAGGGCCCCTCGCCCATCACCCGGGGACCGCACCGCCAGGCCGAGGTCGACCCCCTCGCCGCCCTGCGCACGCCCGCCGACCCGCCCTGGGACGTCTACCTGACGGGCACGGTCTTCCTCGACATCATCTTCACCGGGCTCGACTCCGCACCCGTGCGCGGGACCGAGTCCTGGGCGCGGGGCATGGGATCCAGTCCGGGCGGCGTGGCCAACATGGCGACGGCGCTCGCCCGCCTCGGCCTGCGCACGGCGCTGGCGGCGGCCTTCGGGGACGACCACTACGGCGACTACTGCCGGGATGCCCTGGAGCAGGGTGAGGGGATCGACCTGGCGCAGTCCCGCACGGTCCCCGGCTGGCACTCCCCGGTCACCGTGTCCATGGCCTACGAGGGCGAGCGCACGATGGTCTCGCACGGCCACGAACCGCCCCCCGAGGAACCGGCTCCCGACTGCCCGCCCCGCGCCCGCGCCGCCGTCGCCTCGCTGGTGCCGGGCGAGCGGGCGCCGTGGATCGCCCAGGCCGCCGCCCGGGGCACCCGCATCTTCGCCGACGTCGGCTGGGACGACACCGGGGCGTGGGACCTCGCCGGGCTCGCCGACCTCGAACACTGCGAGGCGTTCCTGCCCAACGCCGAGGAGGCGATGCGGTACACCGGGGCCGACAGCCCCCGGGCCGCCGCCCACGCCCTCACCGAGCACGTGCCGCTCGCGGTCGTCACCCTCGGCGCGGACGGCGCCTACGCGGTGGACCGGCGCACCGGCTGCACGGCCGAGGTCCCGGCGATCGCGGTCGAGGCGCTGGACCCGACGGGGGCGGGAGACGTCTTCGTCGCCGGATTCGTCACCGGTACCCTCGCGGGCTGGCCGCTGGCGGACCGGCTCGCGTTCGCCGGCCTGACCGCGGCCCTGTCGGTCCAGGAGTTCGGCGGTTCGCTGTCGGCGCCCGGCTGGTCGGAGATCGCCGCGTGGTGGCGCAAGGTGCGGTCGCTGGACCGCCAGGACCCCGCCGCCCTGCGCCGGTACGCCTTCCTGTCGGCGCTGGTGCCGCTGGAGCGGGCCCGGCCCTGGCCGCTGCGCAGGGCGGTGCCGACGATCGGCTTCCGGAGCTCGGTCTGAGCCCGCTCCTCACCGAAAAGCCCTACGGCGTTGTGGGTCCTCCGTCGTACCCTGGATAGCGCGAGGCCGCTCTCAGCTACGCGGCCGTGACGAGGAGGAAGCGCAGGCCTACAGCGCCGGCCCATGACTCAGACACCCACAGCTCACACCCCCGCGCAGGGACCGGCACGAGCCCAGATCACCGTTCCCGCCCAGCACCCCATGGTCACCGTGCTGGGTTCCGGCGACTCGCTCCTGCGCGTGATCGAGAAGGCCTTCCCGGGGGCCGACATCCATGTCCGGGGCAATGAGATCAGCGCGGTCGGCGATCCCGCGGAAGTCGCCCTCATCCAGCGCGTGTTCGACGAGATGATGCTGGTGCTCCGCACCGGGCAGCCGATGACGGAGGACGCAGTGGAACGCTCGATCGCCATGCTCAAGGCGAGCGAGAACGGGGAGGGCCCCACGGAGACACCGGCCGAGGTGCTCACGCAGAACATCCTGTCCTCGCGCGGCCGTACGATCCGCCCCAAGACCCTCAACCAGAAGCGCTACGTCGACGCGATCGACAAGCACACGGTGGTCTTCGGCATCGGCCCGGCCGGCACCGGCAAGACCTACCTGGCGATGGCCAAGGCGGTGCAGGCGCTGCAGTCCAAGCAGGTCAACCGCATCATCCTGACCCGCCCCGCGGTCGAGGCGGGTGAGCGGCTCGGCTTCCTGCCCGGGACGCTCTACGAGAAGATCGACCCGTACCTGCGCCCGCTGTACGACGCCCTGCACGACATGATCGACCCGGACTCCATCCCGCGGCTGATGGCGGCGGGGACCATCGAGGTCGCGCCGCTGGCGTACATGCGGGGCCGCTCGCTCAACGACGCCTTCATCATCCTCGACGAGGCCCAGAACACCAGCCCCGAGCAGATGAAGATGTTCCTCACCCGCCTCGGGTTCGACTCGAAGATCGTCGTCACCGGTGACGTGACGCAGGTCGACCTGCCGGGCGGCACCAGGTCCGGTCTGCGGCAGGTGCAGGAGATCCTGGAGGGCGTCGAGGACGTCCACTTCTCCCGGCTCTCGTCCCACGATGTCGTACGGCACAAGCTGGTCGGCCGTATCGTCGACGCGTACGAGAAGTACGACAGCACGCACGGCACCGAGAACGGCACGCACCAGGGCGGCCGGAGGAAGTCCGGGCACAAGGGGAAGTAGACAAGCACAGCACCATGTCGATCGACGTCAACAACGAGTCCGGTACCGAGGTCGACGAGCAGGCGATCCTCGACATCGCCCGCTACGCGCTCGCGCGCATGCGTATCCACCCCCTCTCCGAGCTGTCGGTGATCGTCGTGGACACCGGTGCCATGGAGCAGCTGCACCTGCAGTGGATGGACCTGCCCGGCCCGACCGATGTCATGTCCTTCCCGATGGACGAGCTCCGGCCGCCGTCCAAGGACGACGACGAGCCCCCGCAGGGCCTGCTCGGCGACATCGTGCTGTGCCCGGAGGTCGCCACCAAGCAGGGCGCCGACGCTCCCACGCAGCACACCATGGACGAGGAGCTGCAACTGCTCACCGTCCACGGTGTGCTGCACCTGCTGGGCTACGACCACGAGGAGCCGGACGAGAGGGCCGAGATGTTCGGCCTCCAGGCCGCCATCGTGGACGGCTGGCGCGCCGAGCGGGGCCTGACCGGCCCGTCGCCGGCACCGACCCTCTCGTAGGCCGGCCATGAGCCCGCAGATCGTTCTCGGCGCGATCGCACTGGTCGTGGTCGCCTGGCTCGCCGCCTGCGCGGAGGCGGGCCTGGCCCGCGTCTCCAGCTTCCGCGCCGAGGAGGCGGTGCGCTCCGGCCGTCGCGGCAGCGCCAAGCTCGCCCAGGTCGCCGCCGACCCCACCCGCTACCTCAACGTGGCGTTGCTGGTCCGGGTCGCCTGCGAGATGGCCGCCGCCGCGCTGGTCACCTACGCCTGCCTGCAGGAGTTCGACGGCACCACCGAGGCGCTGCTCGTCGCCATCGGCGTCATGGTGCTGGTGTCGTACGTCGCCGTCGGCGTCTCCCCGCGTACCATCGGCCGCCAGCACCCGCTGAACACCGCGACGGCGGCGGCGTACGTGCTGCTGCCGCTGGCCCGTGTGATGGGTCCCATCCCGTCGCTGCTGATCCTCATCGGCAACGCGCTCACCCCCGGCAAGGGCTTCCGCCGCGGCCCCTTCGCCTCCGAGGCGGAACTGCGCGCCCTGGTCGACCTCGCCGAGAAGGAGTCGCTGATCGAGGCCGAGGAGCGCCGCATGGTGCACTCGGTGTTCGAGCTGGGCGACACCCTGGTGCGCGAGGTGATGGTCCCGCGCACCGACCTCGTCGTCATCGAGCGGTACAAGACGATCCGGCAGGCCCTCAGCCTCGCCCTGCGCTCCGGTTTCTCCCGCGTACCGGTCACCGGCGAGAGCGAGGACGACATCGTCGGGATCGTGTACCTGAAGGACCTGGCCCGCAAGACGCACATCAGCCGGGACGCGGAGTCCGAGCTGGTGTCCACCGCCATGCGTCCGGCGTTCTTCGTGCCCGACACCAAGAACGCGGGCGACCTGCTGCGGGAGATGCAGAAGGAGCGCAACCACGTCGCCGTCGTCATCGACGAGTACGGCGGCACCGCGGGCATCGTCACCATCGAGGACATCCTGGAGGAGATCGTCGGCGAGATCACCGACGAGTACGACCGGGAGCTGCCGCCGGTGGAGAGCCTCGGCGAGAACCGCTACCGGGTCACCGCCCGCCTCGACATCGGCGACCTCGGCGAGCTGTACGGCCTGGAAGCCTATGACGACGAGGACGTGGAGACCGTGGGCGGACTCCTCGCCAAGGAGCTGGGCCGGGTGCCGATCGCCGGGGCGTCCTCGGTGGTCGAGCTGCCCGACGGGCGGGAGTTGCGGCTGACCGCGGAGGCCGCCGCCGGCCGCCGGAACAAGATCGTGACGGTGCTGGCCGAGCCGGTCGGCCCGGCCTGGGCTCCCCGCGAGGAGGTGATCGCCGAGTGACCCCCACGGAGCTGCGCGCCCTGTGCCTGTCCTTCGACGCCGCGGTGGAGGACTTCCCGTTCAACCCGAAGACCTCGGTCTTCAAGGTGCAGGGCAGGATGTTCGCCCTGGCGGACCTGGCCGCGCGGCCCCTGAAGGCCAACCTCAAGTGCGACCCCGAGGACGCGATCCGGTTGCGCTCGGTGCACCCGGACCTGATCGTCCCCGGCTGGCACATGAACAAGCGGCACTGGAACACCGTGACCGTCGACGGCGCGCTGCCGGACCTCCTGGTCCGCGAGCTCGTCGAGGACTCCTACGACCTCGTCGTGGCCGGCCTGCCCCGTGCCGACCGCCTCCGCCTGGACCGCCCCTGACCCGGCGGGCGCCGCACCGGCCGTGACCGCGCGCCGACGTCGCGGGCGGCGGGTTCGGTCACAGCACAGGAGGACGGTGCGGAGGCCGTCACGGCCGGTCGAGGCCGAAGCTGTCCGCGAGTGAGTCCATCTGGACCGTGAGCAGGGTGCCTCCGTCGTGGCCCATGCCCCGGAACTGCCCGGAGACCTCCAGGCCCACGGCACCGTGCAACTGGGTCCAGGCGAGCACGGCTCCGGCCAGGGCCGTGCCCTCGCCGCCCGCGCCCACTCCGCTGCGGGCCCACGCGCCGACCGCGGCGTCCTCGGCCGCCCACTGCGCCATCTGCCGCACCAGCGGCCGCATCGCCGCCGCCGGTTCGGCCCCCTCGAAGCAGGCCAGGAACGGCCCGAGCACCGCCCGCGCACCGTCCAGGGTGTCCGGGGGAGCCGTGTAGCCCGGCACCGGTGTGCCTTCGATCAGCAGGTAGCGGTGCGGCTCCGCCACCGCCCAGGTGCGCACCGCTACCGCCAGGGTCTGCAGGCGTGCCCGGCGCGTCCCGTCCGCGGGGTACGCGCGGGCCGCGGCGTCGACCGCGGCACCGAGATCGGCGTACGCGTCCCGGATCAGGTCGCTCAGCAGGGCGTCCCGGCTGTCGAAGTAGCGGTACAGGGCGGGGCCGGATAGGCCGACCTCCTTGGCGATCCGGGTCAGTGCCACGGCCGCCGTCCCTCCCTCGGCGAGCTGTGCCAGCGCGATCTGCTTGATCTCCGCGCGTGTCTGTTCCCGGTAGCGGGCTCTCGGGCCGGATGCGCCGGCGGCCATGGGCGTCTCCCCTCTCCTGTGCGCGACACATCCTAAGTGGACGATGAACCACCCACTGTTGCTACACATCATCCTGATAATTATAGTCTCTAACTGAAGCGATTGACCATCACCGTCCGGTCGCCGCAGCGGGGCACGCCGTGGCGAGCGAGCGGGAATCTGCCCAGGGAGTCCAGCCATGTCCTCTGCCGCCGCACACCCCCGCGCCCTGCACGCCGTCCTCGGATCCGGCCCGGCGGGAACCGCGCTCGCCCGCGAACTCGTGCGCCGTGGCCACGCCGTACGCCTCGTCGACCGCACCGCCGGAGGGACGGACATCGAGGGAGTCGAGCGCCGTGCCGCCGACGTCAGCACCGCGGACGGGGCGCGGCGGGCCGTAGCGGGGGCCGATGTCGTCCACCACTGCGTCAACGTCGGCTACCACCTCCAGGTCGAGGTGATGCCCCGCATCCAGGAGGCCGTCCTCGGCGCCGTCGTGGACGCGGGCGCCCGCCTGGTCGTGCTCGACACCCTCTACCCCTACGGCGAGACCGGGGGAGCGGTGATGACCGAGGAGAGCCCCTGGAAGGCCACCAGCGCCAAGGGCCGGATGCGGGCCGAACTCGACGAGCGGTACCTGACCGCCCACCGCGAGGGGCTCGCCCGGGTCGTCCTCGGCCGCTCCGCCGACTTCGTCGGCCCCGGCGTGCTCAACTCCAGCCTCGGAGCGGCGGTCGTCCCCGGCGCGCTGACCGGCGGGCAGGTGCTGGGCCTGGGCGACATCGACCTGCGGCACAGCTACACCTACATCGGCGACGTCGCGGCCGGCCTCGCCACCCTGGGCGAGCGTGAGGAGGGCGACGGCCGCGTGTGGCACCTGCCGACCGTCCCGGCGGTCAGCACCCGCGAGGTCTTCGGCATGATCGAGGAGCGCGTGGCCCGGCCGCTGGAGATCGTCGTCCTCGAAGAGCCCCGCCCCTTCGGCCCGTTCGACGAGCGCTTCATGGCCGAGTACGCCGAGATGTTCTACCAGCACATCGAGCCGCAGATCGTGGACTCCTCCGCCTTCGAGCGCGCCTTCGGCATCACCCCCACCCCCCTGGGGACGGCGCTGGACGCCACGCTGGCCTGGTACCGCACATGGCTCACCGAACGCTGACGGCCCGTCCCCACCGGCGCCCCGGAGGAGCGGGGCCGACGCTCGGCCCCCGGGCCCCTGCCGTGGCCGGGACGTGGCCCGTGGCGCCGCCGACGGCGGCTGCACCGCGCTCCGTCCGGCCTCCGTATGCTCGGATCATGACCGACAGCAACGCGCTCGACCCCGAGGACCGCAAGATCGTCACCCTGGCCCGTTCGGCCCGTGCCCGCAACGGTGTGCCCGAGGGGGCGGCCGTGCGCGACGACACCGGCCGCACCTACGTCGCCGGCACCGTCGCCCTGGACTCGCTCCGGCTCAGCGCGCTCCGCACGGCGGTCGCCATGGCGGTGGCGTCCGGGGCGCAGTCGCTGGAGGCGGCGGCCGTGGTCACGGAGGCGGAGTCGGTGCCCGCGGACGACCTGGCGGCCGTGGCGGACCTGGGCGGGACCGCCACGCCGGTGCTGGTGGCCGGGCCGGACGGACAGGTACGGCAGACCCGCACGGCCGGCTGACCGACGGCCGGCCGATCCGCCGTCCCGCACCGCGCGGACGGCGGACCCGAAAGGCGCGGCTCCTACAGGGCGTCGGGGCCGCGCTCGCCCGTCCGGACCCGGACGACCGTCTCGACCGGCAGCGCCCACACCTTCCCGTCGCCGATCTTGCCGGTCTGCGCGGCCTTCACGATCGCGTCGATGACGTCGTCGGCCCGTGCGTCCTCCACCACGACCTCGATGCGCACCTTGGGCACCAGGTCCACCCGGTACTCGGCACCGCGGTACACCTCGGTGTGGCCGCGCTGACGGCCGTAGCCGCTGGCCTCCGTGACGGTCAGGCCGTTCACGCCGAGGTCCTGGAGTGCCGTCTTCACCCCGTCGAGACGGTGCGGCTTCACGATCGCGGTGATGAGCTTCATGCCTGGGCGTCGACCTTTCCGTTTCCGGGCCGCGTGGGGACCTTCTGCGCGGTGGCGAGGGCGGAGGAGCTGACCGGGACGCCGTGATCGTATGCCGTCTCGGCGTGCACCGTAAGGTCCGGGCCGGTCTGCTCCGCCTCCTCGCTCGCGCGGAAGCCGCACACCCTGTCGACGAGCCTGCCGGGGCCGTAGGTGACGGAGAAGGCGTAGACCCCCACCACGGCCACCGCCACCAGCTGCTTGCCCGGCTGGGCGAGCCCGCCGCCGTGGAGGAGGCCCGCGGCGTCGCCGCGTACGGGTTACCGGAACCTCACAGCGGGGGCCGGCGGGGTCCGTGGTGCGGCGCGGGCTCGGGGATCAGGGAGAATGGGCGGCATGAGCGTTCGTACCCAGTCATCCGAGCAGCCCGCCGAGGGCCGGGGCTCCTCCCGCGCCGTCGACGCTGCGGGGGAGCACCGCGCCGGCTTCGCCTGCTTCGTCGGTCGCCCCAACGCGGGCAAGTCCACCCTCACGAATGCTCTGGTCGGGCAGAAGGTGGCGATCACCTCCAACCGGCCGCAGACGACCCGGCACACGGTGCGGGGCATCGTGCACCGGCCGGACGCCCAGCTGATCCTGGTGGACACCCCGGGGCTGCACAAGCCGCGGACGCTGCTGGGCGAGCGTCTCAACGACGTCGTGCGCACCACGTGGGCCGAGGTGGACGTGATCGGCTTCTGCCTGCCCGCCGACCAGAAGATCGGGCCCGGCGACCGGTTCATCGCCAAGGAGCTCGCCGGGATCAGGAAGACCCCGAAGGTGGCCGTCGTCACCAAGACGGACCTGGTGGACTCCAAGGCGCTCGCCGAGCAGCTCATCGCGATCGACCAGCTGGGCAAGGAACTGGGCATCGACTGGGCGGAGATCGTCCCGGTGTCGGCGGTCGGGGACAAGCAGGTGGAGCTGCTGGCCGACCTGCTGGTCCCGCTGCTGCCCGAGGGGCCGACGCTCTACCCCGAGGGCGATCTGACCGACGAGCCCGAGCAGGTCATGGTGGCCGAGCTGATCCGGGAGGCGGCGCTGGAGGGGGTGCGGGACGAGCTGCCGCACTCCATCGCGGTCGTCGTCGAGGAGATGCTGCCGCGGGAGGACCGCCCGGCGGACAAGCCCCTCCTGGACATCCACGCCAACGTCTACATCGAACGCTCCAGCCAGAAGGGCATCATCATCGGCCCCAAGGGCAAGCGCCTGAAGGAGGTCGGGATCAAGTCCCGCCGCCACATCGAGGCGCTGCTGGGCACCCCCGTCTTCCTGGACCTCCATGTGAAGGTGGCCAAGGACTGGCAGCGGGACCCGAAGCAGCTGCGGAAGCTGGGCTTCTGACCCTCGGGGCGCGCCCGCAGCCGTCCGGCACGCGGGCGCCCCGCCCGGGGCCGCGTCCCCCGCCCGGGGCGGACGGCTGCGGCCGGGCGGGCCCTCAGGCCGTACCCTGCCTGCCGCACCTCTTCACGCCTGGGCCCGCAGCACCTCCCGCAGCCAGGTGTACGACGCCTTGGGGGTGCGCTCCTGGGTGCCGTGGTCGACGTGCACGAGTCCGAAACGCCGCGCGTACCCCTCCGCCCACTCGAAGTTGTCCATCAGCGACCAGACGAAGTAGCCGCGCACGTCGACACCGGCCGCCATCGCCCGGTGCAGGGCGCGCAGGTGTCCGTCGAGGTAGGCGATGCGGTCCTGGTCGTCGATGCCCTCGCCGCTGCAGCCGTTCTCGGTGATCACCACGGGCGGCAGGCGGTCGCCGTAGCGCTCAGCGAGGCCGGTGAGCAGTTCGGTGAGTGCCTCCGGCACCACCGGCCAGCCGAAGTCGGTGACCGGGACGCCCTCGATCTCCCGGACCGTGAAGGGGAGTTCGGCCGGCATCCGGACCCCGCCGAAGTCCGTCTCGGTGCCCTGCGGGGCACCCACCCGCGTCGGTGCGTAGTAGTTGACGCCGTACCAGTCGATCGGCTCGGCGATGACCTCCAGGTCCGCCTGTACGTCGCCGGGCATGAGTTCGCCGATGCCCTCCGGGTACGCGCCGAGGATCAGCGGCTCGGCGAACAGGCGGTTGAGCAGGACGTCGTAGAAGGCCGCCGCCTCGACGTCCGCCGCCTCGCCGGACGCCGGCCAGGTCGGCCCGTGCGAGTTGGCGATCCCGATCTCCGCGGCCCCGGCGGCGCGCAGCGCCCGTACCGCCAGGCCGTGGGCCAGCAGCTGGTGGTGGGCGACCGGCAGTGCGTCGAACAGCAGACGCTTGCCGGGCGCGTGCACGCCGAGGGCGTGGCCCAGCAGGGTGTGCTCGGCGGGCTCGTTGAGGGTGATCCACTGCGGCACGCGGTCGCCGAGCCGGGCGGCCACCGCCGTCACGTGGTCGGCGAACCGGGACGCGGTGTCCCGCTCCAGCCAGTCCAGTTCGGCGGGCAGCTCCCAGTGGAAGAGCGTCGGCGTCGGGCGGACGCCCGCCGCGCACAGCTCGTCGACCAGGCGGTCGTAGAAGTCCAGGCCGCCCGGGGAGGCGGCCCGAGCCCAGGAGACGGAGAAACGGTAGGCGTTCACGCCCAGGTCGGCGAGCAGCGCGACGTCCTCGCGGTAGCGGTGGAAGTGGTCGCAGGCGACGGCGGCCGTCGAGCCGTCCTTCACCCGGCCCGGTACGGCCGTGAAGACGTCCCACACGGACGGGGCGCGCCGGTCCGCGGCCCCTTCGATCTGGTGGGCCGAGGTCGACACACCCCACAGGAAGCCGGGCGGGAACTGAGGCATCGGATCCATGCGCGGATCATCCGTACCGACGGTAACCCGCGTCAACGCCCGTGCGTGAAAACCCCGTCGGCTGCCGGCCTACGCCCCTTCCCGGAGCACCCGCGAGATCAGCGTGCGCTGTTCCTCCGTCAGGCCCGGGTCGGCGGTGTACACCGTCCGCCCGTCCACCGTGATCTCGTAGCCGAAGCCGTCCGGTACCCCGGCCGGCGGCGTGCCCCGGCCGGCGGCGAGGGCCTTCTCCGCCAGGGCCTGCCACTCGGGGGCGTCGGGGCGGCCGGAGGTGTCCACCTCGGCGCACCGCTCGATGCCCGCGAACCCGCCCGTGCGCTTCACCTGAATCCGCATGGGTCCCTGTCTAGTACCGAACGGCGTCCGGCGCACCCCGCCTACAGGGCGGGCACCCCGACCTGCTCCCAGGCCTTGCGCACCGCCTCGTGCTCCGCACCGCCGTCGCCGTAGGCCTCGCGCGCGGCCTTGAGGGTGAGCGTGGCGAAGTCGGCGAACATCGCCTGCGGGGGCAGTTCGCCGCCGGTGAGGACGTCGTACCAGATCTTCCCCGCCCGCTCCCAGGCGTGGCCGCCGAGCCGCGAGGCGACGAGGTAGAAGGCGTGGTTGGGGATGCCGGAGTTGATGTGGACGCCGCCGTTGTCGCGACCGGTGTGCACGTAGCCGTCCATCGTCGCGGGCTGCGGGTCCTTGCCGAGGACGTCGTCGTCGTACGCCGTGCCCGGCTCCTTCATCGAGCGCAGCGCCCTGCCGGTGACGCGCGGGGCGAGCAGGCCGGCGCCGATGAGCCAGTCGGCCTCGGCGGCGGTCTGGCCCAGCGAGTACTGCTTGATCAGTGAGCCGAAGACGTCGGACATCGACTCGTTCAGGGCGCCGGGCTGGCCGTAGTAGGTGAGGTTGGCGGTGTACTGGGTGACGCCGTGGGTCAGCTCGTGGCCGATGACGTCGATCGGCAGGGTGAAGTCGAGGAAGATCTCGCCGTCGCCGTCGCCGAAGACCATCTGCTCGCCGTTCCAGAAGGCGTTGTCGTACCCCTCGTCGTAGTGGACCGTGGCGTCCAGGGGCAGGCCGTCGCCGTCGATGGAGTGGCGGCCGTAGGCCGTGAGGAAGAGGTCGAACGTGGCGCCGAGGCCGGCGTAGGCCCGGTTGACCGTGGCGTCCTGGCCGGGTTCGTCGCCCTCGCCGCGGACCCTGGTACCGGGCAGCCCGGTGCGGTGCTCCGCGTCGTAGACCGTGCGCAGCGGACGGTCGGACGGTGCCTTCGCCGCCGGTGCGGCGGCGAGGGTGAACTCGGCGGTGACGCGGCGCCGGCCGCGCAGCTCGCTGTCGCGCATCAGGGTCCGCCGGGCGGGACCGGAGAGTGCGGTGTCGTCGTGCCGGGCCAGTCTGTCGAGGACGTGCGGCGGGACGACGGTGCAGAAGACGGGCTCGAAGCCCCCGTGAGTCGTCATGCCCGGCACCTTTGCACTGCGTGATGACACTGTCACTACCTGGCACCATGATTGGTGAAATACCGGGACAGCGGGCGCCACGCTCCGTGATGATGTGGTATTGCGCACCTTTTGTCCGGTATGGGTGTCCGGTCCCGCATACTGATACAGCCCCCCGCATCCGGGACGGCTCGGCTAGCATGCGGAGCATCATGCGTTACGGGCTGCTTCTTCTTAGCTGCCGCGGCGAGGGCCTGTAGACGAGGCCGACTCCCTCCCCGCGGAGCTTGGCGTTGCGTCGTCGGCCGTCCACTCGGACACCTGAGGAGCCTTCGCACCATGGCGAACCGCCAGCAGCCCAGCCCGATGCCGGTCCACAAGTACGGCCGCTACGAGCAGGTCGACATCCCCGAGCGCACCTGGCCGAACCGGCGGGTCACCGCAGCCCCCCGCTGGCTGTCGACCGACCTGCGCGACGGCAACCAGGCCCTGATCGACCCGATGTCCCCCGAGCGCAAGCGCCGGATGTTCGACCAGCTGGTCAAGATGGGGTACAAGGAGATCGAGGTCGGCTTCCCCGCCTCCGGCCAGACCGACTTCGACTTCGTGCGCTCCATCATCGAGGAGGAGGGCGCGATCCCGGAGGACGTGACGATCTCCGTCCTCACCCAGGCACGCGAGGACCTGATCGAGCGGACCGTGGAGTCCCTGAAGGGCGCCCGCCGCGCCACCGTCCACCTGTACAACGCCACCGCACCGGTCTTCCGCCGGGTGGTCTTCCGTGGCTCCAAGGACGACATCAAGCAGATCGCCGTCGACGGCACCCGCCTGGTGATGGAGTACGCCGAGAAGCTGCTGGGCCCGGGGGCCGATGGCACGACGTTCGGCTACCAGTACTCGCCGGAGATCTTCACCGACACCGAGCTGGACTTCGCGCTGGAGGTCTGCGAGGCGGTCATGGACGTCTACGAGCCCGGTCCGGGCCGCGAGATCATCCTCAACCTGCCCGCCACCGTGGAGCGTTCGACGCCGTCCACGCACGCGGACCGCTTCGAGTGGATGCACCGCAACCTCTCCCGCCGCGAGTACGTCTGCCTGTCCGTCCACCCGCACAACGACCGCGGCACGGCCGTCGCCGCCGCGGAACTGGCGCTGATGGCCGGCGCCGACCGCATCGAGGGCTGCCTGTTCGGGCAGGGTGAGCGCACCGGCAACGTCGACCTGGTCACCCTGGGCATGAACCTGTTCTCGCAGGGCGTCGACCCGCAGATCGACTTCTCCGACATCGACGAGATCCGCCGTACGTGGGAGTACTGCAACCAGATGGAGGTCCACCCGCGCCACCCGTACGTGGGCGACCTGGTCTACACGTCCTTCTCCGGCTCCCACCAGGACGCCATCAAGAAGGGTTTCGACGCCATGGAGGCCGAGGCGGAGGCCAAGGGCGTCACCGTGGACGACATCGAGTGGGCCGTGCCGTACCTGCCCATCGACCCCAAGGACGTCGGCCGCTCCTACGAGGCCGTCATCCGCGTCAACTCCCAGTCCGGCAAGGGCGGCATCTCCTACGTCCTGAAGAACGACCACAAGCTGGACCTGCCGCGCCGGATGCAGATCGAGTTCTCCCGGATCATCCAGGCGAAGACGGACGCCGAGGGCGGCGAGATCACGCCGAAGGAGATCTGGGCGGTCTTCCAGGACGAGTACCTGCCCAACCCGGACAACCCGTGGGGCCGCATCCAGGTGAGGACGGGTCAGTCCACCACCGACACCGACGGCGTGGACACCCTCACCGTCGAGGCCACCGTCGACGGTGAGGACACCGTCCTGACCGGCACCGGCAACGGTCCGATCTCGGCCTTCTTCGACGCGCTGGAGTCCGTCGGCGTCGACGTACGCCTGCTGGACTACCAGGAGCACACGATGAGCGAGGGCGCCTCCGCGCTCGCCGCCTCCTACATCGAGTGCGTCGTCGACGACAAGGTGCTGTGGGGCATCGGCATCGACGCCAACACCACGCGTGCCTCGCTGAAGGCGGTCGTCTCCGCCGTCAACCGCGCGGCCCGCTGACCGCGCCGCCCCGGAGTTCCGGTGCCCCGGCTGCCGGTCGCGGCGGCCGGGGCACCCCCGTGCGGGTGCCCCGCGGCGCCGGGCGGAGCGCCGTTTCTCGGCCACCCGGCACCGCAGGTCACGAACAGGTCTCGTCCGGGGTGCTGACTCGCCCTCGCAGATGTGGCTAACATCACGCAAGCGCGGCGATGTTGCCGCCACGTTTCGCGGGAGGTGCGACGTGCTGCCAGGACGGGGACGAAACGGCCGTGCCGCCAGGTTTTCGCGCATCCTGGGCACCCGTACCGCGTGGACGCCCCTGGGCGACGGCGAGTTCTTCTGCCCCGGCTGCGGAGGTGACCGCAACTACCAGCGGCTCACCGGACGCCGGCGCCTGACCTTCCTGGGCGTACCCGTGCTCCCGCGCGGCGAGACCGGGCCGGTCGTCGAGTGCGCCTCCTGCCACCGCCACTTCAGGCCCGACGCCCTCGACCACCCCACCACCACCCGCTTCTCCGCCATGCTCCGCGACGCCGTCCACACCGTCGCCCTCGCCGTGCTCGCCGCGGGCGGTACGTGCTCGCCCGCGGCCCTGGAGGTCGCCGCGAGCGCGGTCCGCGCCGCCGGCTTCGGCGACTGCACCCGTCAGCAGCTGGCCGCGCTCGTCGAGGCGCTGGCCGCGGACACCGGCCGGGTCCTCGGCTCCTCCTGCGGCGCCGGACTGGCCATAGAGCTCCACGAGGCCCTCGACCCGCTCGCCCCGCACCTCGCCCCCGTCGGCCGCGAATCGATCCTGCTCCAGGGGGCCCGCATCGCCCTCGCCGACGGCCCCTACACCCCCGCCGAACGCGAGGTCCTCGCCACCGTCGGCACCGCCCTCACCATCCGCGCCGACGACGTCCCCCGCCTGCTGGAAGCCGCGCGGACCCCGTCGTAGCCGTCCGTCGGCCGCCCGCCGCGGTGGCGGCGCACCCGCCCGTCGGCGTGAGACGTGCCGAGCCCCGGCGGTGCCCGCCGGCGTCCTTGCGCGCCCCTGCCGCCCGAACAGCACGGAGACCGCCAGGGCCGGGGCCCGGGCCCGCTCACCGCCGGGGCCCACGCCATCCGCATCACGGCGGACTCCGGGCCGGGAGCCCGACCAGCCGGTGCTCCTGGCCCACGAGTCGGGGCCGGTGCCCCGGGCGGCGCCCAGAGTGCCGCGCAGGTCCCCTTCGCGCGAACGCCTACGCGTGCGGGCGGTCCCGGAGGACGGTCAGGGCAGGGTCTTCTCGTAGCTCTCGTCCTGGTCGGAGTCGTAGACGAGCTTGCCCGCCGTGTCGTAGCCCTTGACGTGCGGGGCCCGGGTGACCTGCCGGCCGAGCGTGCCGGCCGCCACGAACCAGCCGTGGTCGAGTGCGGCGTCGCTGCTGCCGTCGCCGTAGTCCACCGTCACCTTGGCCACCGACGGCTCCACCGTGCCGATGAGCCCCCAGCGGAACGGCAGCTTCCAGTGACCCTTGTCCAGGACGGACTGCTGGTAGAGCTTGCCGCTGTTGATGTCGGCGTGGACCGGCTGGGCGGTGTCGCCGGCCGTGCCGCCGACACTGGTGTTCAGGCCCTGCGCCGCACCGTCGCGGATGGTGCAGATCAGCCGGGTCTGCCGGGGCTGCTCCTTCACGGCGACGACGAAGAAGCCGTCGCCCGGTGCGTTGGAGTCGCCGGTGCTGTGCATCGCCAGGATGATCCGGTAGTCGGACGCCTTGCCGAGGCCGTCGTCCGCGGGGGCGGCGCTGCCCATGGGCAGCGCCTTCTCCCTCTTCTCGTCGTAGTCCAGGCACTGCTGCAACCCGTGCGCGGCCTGCGCGAAGCCGATCCCGTCCAGCAACTGCCCGTCGGTGGCGGGCCGCGCCGGCCCGGCCGGTGCCGCGGGCGTGGCCGGGGGCGCGGAGGTCGCCGTGCGCTGCGCGGCGCCGGCCGTCGGCCGGGGTGCGGCGGTGTCCGAGCCGCCCCGTTCCGCACCGCCCAGCGCATACGCCCCCACCGGCAGCGCACCGAGGGCGACCAGCGCCGCGCCCGCGATCGCCACGCGCCGCCTCCGCTCGGAGACGCCCCGCCGCCGGATCGCCGGATACGGCACCGGCGAGGGCTGGATCGTGTACGCGTCCTCGGCGAGCAGGTCGCGCATCCGCTCCTCCACGTCCCACTCCTGCTCCCCGCTCACCTGGTACCTCCCCGTCCGCTCGCCACGGCCCCGCCCGTCAACTGGACGAGCCCCGGATACGTACGCAACTTCGCCAGCCCCTTCGAGGCCTGGCTCTTCACCGTCCCCGGCGAGCAGCCGAGCACGCCGGCGACCTCCGCCTCGGACAGGTCCTCCCAGTACCGCATCACCACCACGGCCCGCTGCCGCGGCGGCAGCCCGGCCAGTGCCGTCATCAGCGCACTGCGCTCGGCGGCCCACGAGGTCGCCTCGTCGTTCCCCGCCCTGTCCGGCGGAGCCGCGGTCAGCGACTCCTGGACCCGCCGCTTGCGGAAGCGGTCGCTGTTGCAGCTGACGAGCATCCGGCGCACGTACGCCTCGGGGTTGTCGGCGCGCGCCACCCGCCGCCACGACCGGTACGCCTTCGCCAGCGCCGTCTGCGTCAGATCCTCGGCGTGGTGGGCGTCGCCCGTGAGCAGATAGGCGGTCCGCACCAGGTGCGACCAGCGCGCCTGGACGAATTCCTGGAATCGAGTCTCCAGTTCGGCCTGCATCAAGAACCCTCCTCGCCCCCCAGACCACCGGTCGCGCCGATTCGGTTGCCCGGATCGCGGGACCGGTTCCGGCCGCAGGACGAGCCGGCGCGCCCCGGCGGCCGTGTCCGCGAGTCGGTACGGGTTCCCGGCCACGGTGGCCCGGCGGCGGTGCCGGGGCCCGTTCCATGGACTGCGGTGCTCTTCGGGAGCGGGTGTCCGGGCATCCGCCGCACGGCGCAGGTCGGTGCCCCGCCGTGAGAGAGGAAGCGTTCAGGGGCACAGCTCGCATACCGCATCCTTTCGTCCGGACGGGCAGGGGAGGCGGTGCGGTACGGGAGAATGGGGTCATGAGCCTGTTCCGCGACGACGGCATCGTGCTGCGCACCCAGAAGCTGGGTGAGGCGGACCGGATCATCACGCTGCTCACACGCGGGCACGGGCGGGTGCGGGCCGTGGCCCGGGGAGTGCGGCGCACCAAGTCCAAGTTCGGGGCGCGGCTGGAGCCGTTCTCCCACGTGGACGTGCAGTTCTTCGCGCGCGGCAGCGAGCTGGTCGGACGCGGGCTCCCGCTGTGCACGCAGAGCGAGACCATCGCTCCCTACGGTGGCGGGATCGTGGCGGACTACGCGCGGTACACCGCCGGCACGGCCATGCTGGAGACCGCGGAGCGGTTCACCGACCACGAGGGGGAACCCGCGGTCCAGCAGTACCTGCTGCTCGTGGGCGGTCTGCGCACCCTCTCCCGTGGGGAGCACGCGCCGCACCTCGTGCTCGACGCGTTCCTGCTGCGGTCGCTCGCGGTCAACGGGTACGCCCCCAGCTTCAGCGGCTGCGCGAAGTGCGGTATGCCCGGACCCAACCGGTTCTTCTCGGTGGCCTCGGGAGGCTCCCTGTGCGTGGACTGCCGGGTGCCCGGTAGCGTCGTACCGTCGCCGCAGACGCTCGAACTGCTCGGCGCGCTGCTCACGGGGGACTGGGAGACCGCGGACGCGTGCGAGCCGCGGTACGTCAGGGAGGGGAGCGGACTGGTGTCCGCGTACCTGCACTGGCACCTGGAGCGCGGGCTGCGGTCGCTTCGGTACGTGGAGAAGTAAGGCACGAGGGAGACGAGAACGACATGGTCGTACGCCAGTTCCTGGGACGGCAGCGCCGGGAGTACAGGACGCCGGAGCCGCACCCGTCCGGCGCGCGGGCGCCCAAGCTCCCCGGTGAGCTGGTCCCCAGCCACGTGGCGATCGTCATGGACGGCAACGGCCGCTGGGCCAAGGAGCGCGGTCTTCCGCGCACCGAGGGGCACAAGGTCGGCGCCGAGCGCGTGCTGGACGTGCTGCAGGGCGCGATCGAGATCGGTGTCGGGGCGATCTCGCTGTACGCCTTCTCCACCGAGAACTGGAAGCGGTCGCCGGACGAGGTGCGCTTCCTGATGAACTTCAACCGCGACTTCATCCGCAAGACCCGCGACCAGCTCGACGAGCTCGGCATCCGGGTGCGCTGGGTGGGCCGGATGCCCCGGCTGTGGAAGTCGGTCGCCAAGGAACTGCAGATCGCGCAGGAGCAGACCAAGGACAATGACCGGCTCACCCTGTACTTCTGCATGAACTACGGAGGGCGCGCGGAGATCGCCGACGCGGCGCAGGCGCTCGCGGAGGACGTGAAGGCAGGGCGCCTCGACCCCTCCAAGGTGAACGAGAAGACGTTCGCGAAGTACCTCTACTACCCGGACATGCCGGACGTCGACCTGTTCCTGCGGCCGAGCGGCGAGCAGCGCACGTCCAACTACCTGCTGTGGCAGAGCGCCTACGCCGAGATGGTGTTCCAGGACGTGCTGTGGCCCGACTTCGACCGCCGTGACCTGTGGCGGGCGTGTGTGGAGTTCGCCTCGCGCGACCGGCGGTTCGGCGGGGCGATCCCCAACGAGGAGCTGCTGGCGATGGAGGGCGGGCCCACCGGCTGAGCCGCCCGCCCGGCGGCCCGTCCCACCGGGCGTCCGCCGGTACCCGGCGGTTCAGCCCCGGCGGGCGTCCGTGCAGTTCGCGCAGTCCGCGCAGGTGCCGAAGATCTCCACGGTGTGGGCCACGTTGACGTACCCGTGCTCCGCCGCGATGGCCTCCGCCCACTTCTCCACCGCCGGGCCCTCGACCTCGACGGCCTTGCCGCAGCTGCGGCAGACCAGGTGGTGGTGGTGCTCGCCGGTGGAGCAGCGGCGGTACACGGACTCGCCCTCGGAGGTGCGCAGGACGTCGACCTCACCGGCCTCGGCGAGGGACTGCAGCGTGCGGTAGACCGTCGTCAGACCGACCGAGTCGCCCTTGTGCTTGAGCATGTCGTGGAGTTCCTGCGCGCTGCGGAACTCGTCGACCTCGTCGAGGGCTGCCGCCACGGCGGCACGCTGCCGAGTGGCGCGGCCCTTCACGGGCGGTCCAGCGGTCGTCACCGGTTGCCTCCTCACATGTCTGCGCCTGCCGGGCCATTGTGCCAGTCCGGCTCAGGCCCGGTCAGGCACCGACCTCGTCACCCGCGCTCCGGGTGGCCGGAATCGCGCACTCCGCCGCTTCCCGTGCGGGTGGTGCGGCGGATGCGGCCCGGGCGCGGCGGCGCGCCAGCGGGGCGGCCAGTGCGCTGAGGGCGACGAACGCGGCGATCGTCAGCAGCACGATCGTCGCGCCGGGCGGCACGTCCTGGTAGTACGACGTGACGGTGCCGCCGATGGTCACCGTGACGCCGAGGGCCACGGCGATGACGAAGGTGGCGGCGAAGCTGCGGGTGAGCTGCTGGGCGGCGGCGACCGGGACCACCATCAGCGCGGACACCAGGATCAGGCCGACGACCCGCATGGCGACGGTGACGGTGACGGCCGCGGTGACCGCGACGAGCAGGTTCAGTGCCCGCACCGGCAGGCCGGTGACCCGGGCGAACTCCTCGTCCTGGCTCACCGCGAACAGTTGCCGCCGCAGTCCCAGGGTGACCACGATCACGAACGCGGCCAGGATCGAGATGGCCGTCACGTCCGAGGGCGAGACGGTGGACAGCGAGCCGAACAGGTACGAACTGAGGTTGGCGTTGGACCCGCCCGGCGTGAGGTTGACCAGCATCACGCCGCCGGCCATGCCGCCGTAGAAGAGCATGGCGAGGGCGATGTCGCCGCGGGTCCTGCCGTACCAGCGGATCAGCTCCATGAGGACGGCGCCGAACGCGGAGACGGCGGTCGCCATCCACACCGGCGAGGTGTTCAGCAGAAAGCCGAGGCCGACGCCGGTCATGGCGACGTGGCCGATGCCGTCGCCCATCAGCGGCTGGCGGCGCTGCACGAGGTAGATGCCGATCGCGGGGGCGGTGACGCCGACGAGCACGGCGGCCAGCAGCGCCCGCTGCATGAAGGCGTAGTCGAGGAGTTCCATCAGCTCAGCAGTCCCGTGCGGAGGGGTTCGGCGCCGGCCGGCGCGTGCGGGTGGACGTGGTCGTGGCCGGGCAGCGCGTGCTGGCCGACGGCCTTCGGCGGCGGCCCGTCGTGCACGACGCAGCCGTCGCGCAGAACCACCGCACGGTCGATCAAGGGCTCCAGCGGGCCCAGCTCGTGCAGGACGAGCAGGACGGTCGCGCCCGCGGCGACCTGCTCGCGCAGCGTCCGGGCGAGCACCTCCTGGCTGGCCAGGTCGACGCCGGCCATCGGTTCGTCCATGATCAACAGTTCGGGCTCGGCGGCGAGCGCGCGGGCGATGAGCACGCGCTGGTGCTGGCCGCCGGACAGGGCGTCGACGGGGTCCTTCGCCCGGTCCGTCATGTCCACCAGTTCCAGGGCGCGCCGGACCGCGTCCTGGTCGGCCCTGCGGAACAGCCCGAACCGGGTGCGCGACAGGCGGCCCGAGGAGACGATCTCGGTCACCGTCGCCGGGACGCCGCCGGAGGCGGTGGTGCGCTGCGGGACGTAGCCCACGCGCGCCCAGTCGCGGAACCGGTGCCGCGGGGTGCCGAACAGGTCGATCTCGCCGCCGCTCACCGGCACTTGGCCGATGACGCTGCGCACGGCCGTCGACTTGCCGGAACCGTTCGCGCCGAGCAGTGCGACGACCTCGCCGCGGGAGACCGTGAGGTCGATGCCGCGCAGGACGGGGCGTGAGCCCAGTTCGGCGCGGACGCCTTGCAGGCGTATGACGGGCTCGCTCACGCGGTCCTCCTTGCGGTCGGCGTTGTGCTCCCTGTGGTCCCTCTGGTCCCTGCGGCCCCCGTGCTCCACCGTGATCTCCGTGGAGGTCACTTGGCGCCCAGGGCGGTCTGCAGGGCCTTGAGGTTGGCCTGCATGACCTCGATGTAGTCGTCGCCGCGGGACGCGTCGGTGATGCCCTCGACCGGGTCGAGGACGTCGGTCCTCAGGTCCGTGTCCTCGGCGATGGTCCGGGCGGTCTTGTCGCTGACGAGGGTCTCGTAGAAGACGGTGGAGACACCGTCGGCCTTCGCCATGCTCTCCAGGTCCTTCACGCGCGCGGCGCTCGGCTCGGACTCGGGGTCGAGGCCGGAGATGGCCTCCTCGGTGAGGCCGTAGCGCTCGGCGAGGTAGCCGAAGGCGGCGTGGGTGGTGACGAAGACCTTGGTGCGGGTGTTCGCCAGTCCGGTCCGGAAGCTCGTGTCGAGGTCCGCCAGCTTCCGGAGCAGCACGGAGGTGTTCTTCCGGTAGTCGGCCGCGTGGTCGGGGTCGGCCTTCTCGAAGGCGCTGCCGACGCCCTTGGCGACCTCCGCGTACTTCACCGGGTCGAGCCAGATGTGCGGGTCCTCGCGTCCCTCTTCGTCGCCGTGCTCGTGGTCGTGTGCGGCGGCGTGACCGCCGACCTCGTTGCCGTGCTGCTCCAGTGTGGTCAGGGTCGCCGCGTCGATCTTCGTGCCGGTGCCGGACTGGGCGACGGCCTTGTCGACGGCGGGCTGCAGGCCCCGGAGGTAGAGGACGGCGTCGGCCTTCTCCAGCCGCACGATCTGCCGGGCGCTGATCTCCAGGTCGTGCGGCTCCTGGCCGGGCTCGGTGAGGCTGGTGACGTGCACGTGGCTGCCGCCGATCTGCTCGGCGAGGTAGGCCATCGGGTAGAACGACGCGACGACGTCGAACGTGCCCGCGGTGCCGGCGGCTGCGCTGTCGGTGGAGCAGGCGGTGAGCGTGGTCGCGCCGAGGGCGGCGACGGCGGCGGTGGCCAGTGCGGGTATGAGGCGTCGTCGAGCGTTCATGACACTCATTTTCAACGAAACTGGAAACCGTTGTCAACAAGCTTCGGGGTGCGGCCCGGTTCGCAGGGGCGATTTGGTTGAGGGGGAGCATGCGCCGGTACCCTGAAGCATTCGCTCTGAAGCGTCTCGCTTCAACGCCCGTCGTCGTAATGAAGAGAGCACCGTGGCCGCCGACAAGATCGACACCATCGTCAGCCTGAGCAAGCGCCGTGGCTTCGTATTCCCCTGCAGTGAGATCTACGGCGGACAGCGCGCCGCCTGGGACTACGGTCCGCTGGGTGTCGAGCTCAAGGAGAACATCAAGCGCCAGTGGTGGCGCTACATGGTGACGTCGCGCGAGGACGTCGTCGGTATCGACTCGTCCGTCGTCCTGGCCCCCGAGGTCTGGGTCGCCTCCGGCCATGTCGCCACGTTCACCGACCCCCTCACCGAGTGCACCTCCTGCCACAAGCGGTTCCGCGCTGACCACTTGGAGGAGGCCTACGAGGAGAAGAAGGGCCGCGCCCCCGAGAACGGCCTGGCCGACATCAACTGCCCCAACTGCGGCAACAAGGGGCAGTTCACCGAGCCCAAGCAGTTCTCCGGCCTGCTCTCCACCCACCTCGGCCCCACTCAGGACTCCGGCTCCATCGCCTACCTGCGGCCCGAGACCGCACAGGGCATCTTCACCAACTTCGCCCAGGTGCAGACCACTTCGCGCCGCAAGCCGCCGTTCGGCATCGCGCAGATGGGCAAGTCGTTCCGCAACGAGATCACGCCGGGCAACTTCATCTTCCGCACCCGCGAGTTCGAGCAGATGGAGATGGAGTTCTTCGTCAAGCCCGGCGAGGACGAGACGTGGCACGAGTACTGGATGGAGCAGCGCTGGAACTGGTACACGGGCCTGGGCCTGCGCACTGAGAACATGCGCTGGTACGACCACCCGAAGGAGAAGCTCTCCCACTACTCCAAGCGCACCGCCGACATCGAGTACCGCTTCCAGTTCGGCGGCAGCGAGTGGGGCGAGCTGGAGGGCGTCGCCAACCGCACCGACTACGACCTCTCCTCCCACGCCAAGGCCTCGGGCCAGGACCTGTCCTACTTCGACCAGGAGGCCGGCGAGCGCTGGACTCCGTACGTCATCGAGCCCGCGGCGGGCGTCGGCCGCACCATGCTGGCCTTCCTCCTCGACGCCTACGTCGAGGACGAGGCGCCCAACGCCAAGGGCAAGATGGAGAAGCGCACCGTGCTGCGCCTGGACCACCGCCTGGCCCCGGTGAAGGTGGCGGTGCTGCCGCTGTCCCGCAACCCGGAGCTGTCGCCGAAGGCCAAGGGCCTCGCGCAGGCGCTGCGCCAGCACTGGAACATCGAGTTCGACGACGCCGGCGCCATCGGCCGCCGCTACCGCCGCCAGGACGAGATCGGCACGCCGTACTGCGTCACCGTCGACTTCGACACCCTGGACGACAACGCCGTGACCGTGCGTGAGCGTGACTCGATGAAGCAGGAGCGGGTCTCGCTGGACCAGATCGAGGCCTACCTGGCCGGGCGCCTGATCGGCGCCTAGTCCCGCCCGCCGGTCGGCCCCCGGTACGGGATCCGCTGTGGATCCCGTACCGGGGGCCGCGGTGTGTCCGGGGTGGTCCGGCTCTTCGTCCCGGCCCTCCTCCGCGCGCCCCGCCCCGGACCGTGCGTCTCCCGGGGCCGAGGCGGACGGGCCGCCCCCTGCGGAACGCGGACGGGCCGCCCCCCTGTGGAAAGGGAGCGGCCCGTCCCGGTGTTCTCCGTGCGGCGGAGTCCGGGGGTCAGAACAGCAGGCGGTAGGTGTTCCAGCCGCCGTTGCCGATCTTCACGCGGGACTGGAACGGGGCGGCGGCGTTGCCGGTGCCCTTGTAGAGCCACAGCGCGCCGTCCTTGTCGCGGGCGATGAGGTCGGTGATGCCGTCGATGTCGATGTCACCGACCGAAACGATCCCGTTGTAGACCCACCAGCCACCGCCGATGCGGGTGCGGGACTCGAACGGCGCCTTGTAGTCGCCGGTGCCCTTGTAGAGCCACAGGACGCCGGAGGTGTCCTCGGCGACGATGTCGTCCTTGCCGTCGCCGGTGAGGTCGCCCTTGCCCGCGATGCGGCTGTAGGTGTTCCAGCCGCCGCCGACCCGGTAGCGGCTGGTCACCTTGCCGTTTCCGTAGCCGAGGTACAGCCACAGCACGCCGTCGTCGTCGCGGGCGATCAGGTCGTCCGCGACGGCGCCGCCGAGGTTGCCGGCCGAGAGCAGGCGGTTGTAGATGTTCCAGCCGTGGCCCACCTGGACGGGGTCGACGTCCGTGTCGAGCCAGCTGTAGAGGTTGCCGTTGGTGACGTGCCAGATGCCGTCGGCCGAGCCGTCGTTGTCGTGGTCGACCTGAGTGATGAAGCGGGTGTACTTCCAACCGTCGCCCACGTCGACGCGGGCCGTGAGGCCGCCGTTGCCGTCCAGGCCGTAGGCCCACATGTCGCCGTTGTTGTCGACCCCGTACAACGGGTTGACCTGGGCGTCCTCGGCGGTGGCCGCGGTGGTGGACGTGCTGAACCGCTCGGGGCCGGACGTCTTGCCCTGGGTGCCGAGGGGGTGGAAGGAGGGCCCGGTGCCGTCGGCGGCGAAGGCGCTGGTCCCGGTCACCGCGAGAGCGGCGGTCAGCGCCGCAGCCGTGACGCGCGCCAGCGTCTGACGCACGTTCGTGCCGGAGCTCTTGGCCACGTGTGTCTCCAGATGGTTCGAGGAACGGACCGAGGGCCGGGGGTGCCCCGCCCTCAAGATCCACTGATGCTCCATCATCCCCGCAGGTGTCCATTACATGTCAATTGCATTTACGTTCGGCATACGAAGCGGTACGGAAGCGGGACGAAGGCGCAACGAGGGCGCGTACAACCTTTTCGGCCGTCATGTGTCCTGGGCGCCGAGAGGGTTGACAAGGGACGGCTGACAGCTATGGAAATCTGTCACCCCGGCTGGAGGCCCTGTTCCGGGCCGAGCGGAGCGAGGCCGGCGAGGGTCCGGAGCTGTTCGCCACGTACATGGTCCCGGTCGGGGAGAACGGCACGGCCGTCGCCAACAGATCGCCGGCCTGATCGCCCAGCTGACCCGGGTCGTCCGCGCGGGCGTCGACGCCGGTGCCTTTGCCACCGCCGACCCCGACCGGACGACCCGGGCCGTCTTCCGCGCCGCCGGACGTTTCCACGACCCCTGCCGTGCGCGTGTGGGGGAGAGGCCGGACGTGTCGATCTGCGGCATGACGCCTCCCGCGGCCGTCGTGCGACTGCCGATGTGCGCAGCAAGGAGTGTGCAGCAAGCCCGCCGCCGGCGGGCCCGGTTCGGCCGGGCGGTGTCCGGGCCGCGCCCCGTGTCAGCCGATGGCGCGCGGCAGCCGCAGACTGAGCAACCCCGTCAGGACCACCCCGGCCAGCTGCACGCACAGGGCCGTCAGCAGGGCGTCCCGCATCCCGATGTGCGGGGTCAGGGAGAGGAAGAGGGTGCCGACGGTCGCCACGCCCAGGGCGAGTGCGGCCTGCTGCGTGGTGCTCATCACGCCGCTGCCGACGCCTGCCCGGGCGGGCGGCACCTCGGACAGGACGACCCGGTAGAGGACGGGCAGTTGCAGCGCCTGCCCGGCGCCCGCCACGGCTCCGCCGGGCAGCAGCGCGACGACCCCCAGGTCCGGCCAGGACCACCGGGCGGCCAGCGCGATCAGCGCCAGGCCGGCGCCGTGGAGCACCGCACCCGCGGTGATCACCCGGGTCCCGTGGCGGGCGACCAGACGGGGCCCGGCCAGCGAGACGAGGAAGAAGGCGACGGCGAGCGGTGCCAGGGCGAGACCGGCCCGGACCGGGCCGAGGCCCGCGCCCTGCTGGAGGGCGACGGCCATCACGAACATGAAGCCGCTGAAGCCGATCGAGAACGGCAGGATCATCACCAGCCCGCGGCGCAGCGTCAGCAGTGCCAGCAGCCTCGGCGGCACCAGCGGAGTCCGTCCGGCGCGGTCGGCCCGGCGCTCCACCGCGAAGAACGCGCCCGTCGCCAGGGGGAACGCGGCCAGCGACAGCCACGTCCACAGCGGCCAGCCCGCGGCCCGCCCCTCGGTGAGCGGGGCCAGCAGGACCAGCAGGGCCACGGCCAGCAGCACGGTGCCGGGACCGTCGACCGGCTCCGGCGCCTGCGAGCGGGTCTCCGGAACGGTCCGGGCGGCGAGCACCAGCCCGAGCAGCACGACCGGCACGTTGACCAGGAACACCAGCCGCCAGCCGTTGCCCCACAGGTCGGCGGCGACCAGCAGCCCGCCCAGGATCTGGCCCGCCACCATGGACAGGCCGGCCGTCGCTCCGTAGAGGCCCATGGCCTTGGCGCGGCGCTGCCCTGACGTCGCCGCCTGGATGGTGGCGAGGACCTGCGGCAGCATCGCGGCGGCCGTGGCGCCCTGCGCGACGCGGGCCGCGACCAGGCTCCAGGCGTTCGGGGCGAGCCCGCAGGCCAGCGAGGCCAGGCCGAAGGCGGCCATGCCGCCCAGGAAGAGCCGGCGCCGCCCGAACAGGTCGCCGAGGCGCCCGCCGAGGACGAGCAGGACGGCGTAGGCGACGCCGTACCCGGCGACGACGAGTTCCAGGACGCTCTCGCCGGTCCCCAGGTCCCGGCCGATGGTGGGCAGGGCGACGTTGACGATGAAGAAGTCGACGAGGGGGAGTGCTGCGCCGAGCAGCACGGTGAACAGCCCGGGGCCGCCCAGTTCCGGTGGCGACGGGTGCGGGCGGACGGGACGTGAGGTGGCAGTTTCGGTCACGGCTTCGAGCCTGCTCCGCCGCCGAAGGGGGTACCAGAGTGCCGTTGTCCTGGTACAAGAAGTACCTGGCAACAGGATGCGGGCGGCGGCACCCTGGAGACATGACGATCCTGGCCCAGGAGACGCAGCCCGACGGCGCGGCGTCCCACAGCACCGAGATCCGCCGCCACGAGCTGGCCGCCTTCCTGCGCAGCCGCCGTGAACGGATCGCCCCCGAGCAGGTCGGCCTGCCTCGCGGGCGCCGGCGCCGCACGCCCGGGCTGCGGCGCGAGGAGGTCGCCCAGCTCTCCGCGGTCGGCGTCACCTGGTACACCTGGCTCGAACAGGCCCGGGACATCCAGGTCTCCGTCCAGGTCCTGGACGCCCTGGCCCGCGCGCTGATGCTGGACGGCGGCGAACGCGCCCACCTGTTCCAGCTGGCGGGGGCGGTGGACCCCACTCCGGCGCGCAGCTGCCCGTCGGTGACGCCGGCGGTGCGGGCGGTGCTGGAGCAGCTGGAGCCGTTGCCGGCCCTGGTCCAGAACAGCCGGTACGACATCGTCGCCTACAACCGCACGTTCAGCCTGCTGCTGTGCGACCTGGACGCGGTGCCGCCGGAGGACCGGAACTGCCTGATCCTGTCCTACACCGACGACGACTGGCGCTCCTCGCTCGTGCACCTGGAGGAGACCCAGCGGCTGATGGCCGCCCGCTTCCGCGCCGCGATGGCGGGCCATCTCGGCGAACCGGGCTGGAAGATGCTGCTGAAGCGGCTGCGCGAGCAGTCCGCCGACTTCCGCGAGTACTGGGACCGCCACGAGATAGCCGTCCACCGCTCCCGGCTGAAGGAGTTCCGCAACCGCTACGTCGGGCGCGTCACCGTCGACCACACCGACCTGTGGCTCAACCCCGAGCTGGGCGCGCGGATGGTGACCTACGTCCCCGCGGACGAGGAGTCGCGACGCAGGCTGGAGAGGCTGCACGCGATCGCCCTGGAGAGGGAGGAGTCCGGTGGTCGACGCCCCGGCACGGGCACGGGCCCACGCACTACTCTCCACAGTGCGACTAACTAATGGCTCGTCCAGGGTCGTGGTCGTGGGGCGTGGGACCGATGGGTCAGAATGGGGGGATGCCCGCGACCGCCTCGCCCCTGAAGATCGGCCCCCACTCCGTCCGGCCCCCCGTCGTGCTCGCGCCGATGGCGGGGATCACCAACGCGCCCTTCCGCACCCTGTGCCGGTCGTTCGCCGAAGGCGGATCGTTCGGCGGACGCGCAGCGCAGCACGGCGCCGGCGGCGGCAAGGGCCTCTTCGTCAGCGAGATGATCACCACCCGGGCGCTGGTCGAGCGCAACGACAAGACCATGCAGCTGATCAGGTTCGACGCCGCCGAGCAGCCGCGCTCGATCCAGCTCTACGGCGTCGACCCGGCCACGGTCGGCAAGGCCGTCCGCATGATCGTCGAGGAGGACCTCGCCGACCACATCGACCTGAACTTCGGCTGCCCGGTACCGAAGGTGACCCGCAAGGGCGGCGGCTCGGCCCTGCCGTACAAGCGCAACCTGCTGCGGGCCATCCTGCGCGAGGCCGTGGGCGGGGCCGGCGACCTGCCGGTGACGATGAAGATGCGCAAGGGCATCGACGACGACCACCTCACCTACCTCGACGCCGGCCGCATCGCCGTCGAGGAGGGCGTCACCGCCGTCGCCCTGCACGGCCGCACCACCGCCCAGCACTACGGCGGCACCGCCGACTGGGACGCCATCGCGCGGCTGAAGGAGCACGTGCCGGAGATCCCGGTGCTCGGCAACGGCGACATCTGGTCGGCCGACGACGCGCTCAGGATGGTCCGCGAGACCGGTTGCGACGGCGTCGTCGTCGGCCGCGGCTGCCTGGGCCGGCCGTGGCTGTTCGCCGACCTGGTCGCCGCCTTCGAGGGCCGCACCGGGGAGTACGCGCGGCCCACCCTGCGCGAGGTCGCCGACGTCATGGTCCGGCACGCCACGCTGCTCGGCGAGTGGATCGGCGACGAGTCCCGCGGTGTCATCGACTTCCGCAAGCACGTCGCCTGGTACCTCAAGGGCTTCGCCGTCGGCTCCGAGATGCGCAAGCGGCTCGCGGTCACCTCCGGCCTGGAGGAGCTGCGGGCCGGCCTGGACGCACTCGACCTCGACCAGCCCTGGCCGACCGGCGCCGACGGGCCCCGCGGCCGTACGTCCGGCAACAACCGGGTGGTGCTGCCGGACGGCTGGCTGAAGGACCCCTACGACTGCGCCGGCGTCGCGGAGGACGCGGAGCTGGACACCTCCGGGGGCTGATCAGCCCCCGGACGGATGCGGCACGGAGCCGTACGCCGTCAGGAAGCGGTCGCGGAAGGCGTTCATCTTCCACACCGGGGCGTCATGGGCCGGACGCAGGCCGTCCGTCCAGTTCCACCCGGCGATCTTCTCCAGCACCTTCGGATCCTTGGCGACGATCGACACCGGCACGTCCCGGCTGGCGTGGTTGCCGCTGACCCGCGCGATCGGCTGGTGGTCGCCCAGGAAGACCAGGACGGTGTCGTCGGTGCCGTAGCGCTGGATCCACTGCACCAGGCTGGTCACCGAGTACTCGATCGACTTGCCGTACTCCTCCTTGGAGCGCTGCGAGTCGGTGATGATGTCCTTCGGGTCGTTGCCCGCCTTCGCCATGGGGCCGAAGATCCGGCCGTCACCGAGTTCGTCCCAGCCGACCAGCTTCGGGATCGGCGCCCACGGCTGGTGGCTGGAGGTCAGGATGAGTTCCGACATCAGCGGCTTGTCGCGCTTGCGGCCGTGCTCCAGCTGCTGGAACCGTTCCAGCGCGTACTGGTCCGGCATCGTCGACCAGCTGAACTTCGGGCCGTGGTAGCCCAGGTGGAAGGCGTCGTAGACCTTCTGCAGGCCGTAGAACTTCTGCTCCGGCCACCCCTTCTGCACGCCCGGCATCACGCCGACGGTGTCCCACGCACCGGTCTTCTGGAAGGCCTTCGTCAGGGTCAGATGGTCGCCCGCGGTGACGGTGCGGTAGCGGCTCTGGTTGTCGATCCACAGACCCGACAGGAACGTCGAGTGCCCCAGCCAGCTGCTGCCGCCGTATGTCGCCGACGTCAGCCAGCCGCTCTTGGCGTGGAAGCCCGCCTCCGCCAGGGCCTGCGTCTGTGCGTCGAGGGTGCGGTCGACGCCCGGGGCCGTCACCGGGTCCTCGATGGCGCTGCGGCCGTAGCTCTCGATGAACGTGAAGATCATGTCCTTGCCGCGCAGGTCCGGCACGAGCTGGTCGGGAGGGGTGGCGCCGAAGACGTCGGCCTTGGCCTCCCTCGCGAACGCCCGCTCGTCGCGGATCGTCGCGCGCACCGCCTGCTCGCGGGAGCGGACCATCTCCACGGTGTGATCGGAGGCCACCGGGACCCCGGAGAGCTGCACGTCCAGCGCCGAGCAGGTCATCCACACCGTGCTGCACAGCAGCAGCAAGCGCGTCGAGCGTGACGGGTGACGGCCGATCAGGCCGCCGATGCGGACGACCGCCAGTGCCATCAGCACGAGCAGCACGCCGACGAGCACGACCACCGCGACGGTGGCGAGCCGGGCCGGCGTGCCCCCGATCGTGTCGGCGACGTAGGACTCGGCGTCGCCCAGCAGCGGCCAGTCCAGGACCACGTTGAAGCCGCGGCCCAGGTACGAGTTGAAGCCCATGTCCAGCAGGTCCAGCACCGTCACCAGGCCCAGTACCAGCCCCGCCAGCGCCGCCACCACCGCCCGCGGCCTGCGCGGCAGCGCGAGCAGCACGGCCGCCGCGAGCAGCCCTTCCACCGGGATCCGGGCGAACGCCGCCGGCTCGAACTGCTCGCTCCGGTTCGGCATCAGCAGCCCGGCGAGGACGAGCGCGAGCGCCAGCACGGTGACCGTCAGCGACAGGGCCCGCGCGGGGACGGGATGCCCGGACTTCCAGCGCCGCACGGCCCGGCGCAGGCGGCGGACGGGCCGGGTGACGGCACGGAAGGCGGCCACGGCCAGCGCGGGACGCGAGGGAGCCGCCCGGTCGTCCTCGGGCGACGGGGCGGTTTCGGCGGAGGGCGGCGGGTCGGCCTCCGCCGCGGGCGCGGCGGGTTCGGCGTCGGGTGCCGGGCCCTCTGTGCCGGGGGACGCGGTGGCCCCGGGCGCCGGGACGGCGTCGTCCGGGGGCGGGGCGGCTCCGGTCCGGGTCCCGGGCGGCTCGGCTTCGCCCCTGGGGGAGGGGAGGGTTGGGGTACCGGGTGCCTCGGAGGTGTCCTCGCGCGCCGCGGCCGGTGCCTCCGCGTCGGTGTGGACTGTCTCGGCCGGTTCCGTTGCCTGGCGTGTGCTCGTGTCCTGGGGCACCCCGGGGTCCTTCCGTGCGCGACGTGACGAAGTGGCGGGCCCACGCTGGGGGGAGGCGGTGCCCACCGCCCTCCCGTACGGGGTGGCCGGAGTCCGTGTTCAGCCGCTTCACTCAGAGTCCGGCAAACACCGGGCAAACGCCTCGCCAACCTGCCGGGCGGACCACCGCGGCACCCACGCCCGCCCCCTGCCCGCCCCGCCCGTCCGGTGGCCATCGCACCACGCCCGTTTGGCGCCCCGTCACGCCGGCCGGCACTCGTCACCGGGCCCGCCCGGGCCCGTCACCCCGTCCGGCCCGCGCCCGTCACCGCACCCGGAAGGAGGACCGGGCGCCCGGATCGGCGCATCCCCCCTGCCGCGCCGTCCGGGTGCCCGGTGGTTGCCGGCCCGGGCTGCCGCCGGCCTACGCCCCGCCCACCGCGGCGAGCAGGGCCAGCGGCGCCGCCGCCGACCTCGACTCGCGCACGCACGCGTGGGGGTACGGCACCGGCTCCGCGTGCGTGTCCCGCCCGTACCCGGCGAGCACCTCCGGCAGCCGGTGACCGGTCGCGGTGGCCGCGTCGACCAGGGCGTGGGCCACCGTGCGGGCCTCGTCGTGCAGGCCGTAGCGGGCCAGGCCCAGCGTGATCAGCGCGTTGTCGTGCGGCCACACCGAACCCCGGTGGTACGACAGCGGGTGGTACGCCTCCTGCCCCGCGGCCAGCGTGCGCACGCCCCAGCCGGAGAAGAAGTCCGGCTCCAGCAGCCGCCGGCCCACCAGCTCGCCGTACTCCTTGTCCAGCAGCCCCGACCAGAGCAGATGCCCGGCGTCCGAGGCCAGCGCGTCGACCGGGCGGCCGTCGCCGTCCAGCGCCAGCGCCGGGAAGGAGCGTTCCGGCATCCAGAAGTCCCGCTGGAAGCGGTCCCGCAGATCACCGGCCGCCTGTTCGAGCAGGGCGGCGTACACCTCGTCCTCCCACACCGTGCGCGCGAGCCACGCCGTGCGGCGCAGCGCGTCGTAGGCGTAGCCCTGGGCGCCCGCGGCCATCACCGGCCCCGTGGGCCGGGTGCCGTCGGCCGAGCAGATGGCGCCCGGGGAGTCCTTCCAGTTCTGGTTGGCGAGACCGCCGCGGTCCGCCCGGTACACCAGGTAGCCGCGGGAGGTGAGACCGCCGTGGTCGAGCATCCAGCCGATCGCGGCCCGGGCGTGCCGTTCCAGCCGGCGGGCCGTCGCCGCGTCGCCGGTCCGCTCGACATACGCGCCGAGCAGGACGAGGAAGAGCGGCGTGGCGTCGACGGAGCCGTAGTAGCGGCCGAACGGCACCTGCCCGAAGTGCGCCAGTTCGCCGTGCCGCACCTCGTGCACGATCTTGCCGGGTTGTGCCACCGACGCCGAGCCCGCCTCGGTCGCCTGGGTCGCGGCGAGCGCGGGCAGCGTCGCCGCGGCCAGCTGGGGCCGGTAGGGGAGCGCGAACAGGGAGGTGAGCAGGGCGTCGCGGCCCAGCAGCGTGAGGAACCAGGGAGCGCCGGCCGCCGGGACCCGCAGCTCCTCCCCGTCCGGTCCGGTCGCCGGGATCTGCAGCGCGGCGAGGTCGGCCAGGCCCCGCGCACAGGCGGCGGCCAGCTCCGGCCAGCCCGTCGGGAAGGCCACGCCCTCCACGAACGCGCCCTCCGCCGCCAGCAGTTGCTCGGCCATCGCAGCCGGGGAGCGGGGCACCCGCAGTGCCCGCTTCTCCCCGTGCGGGCGCGCCATCACCCGCAGGACCAGCTCCGCTGTGCCGTGCGGCTGAAGGTCCAGGGACCACACCAGGCGGCGGGCGCCGGCGCCGGTCTCCTCGACGGCGTCCGGGGCGGGCTCGGCCGTCACCGTCGTGCACGACCGCCACTCGCCGCGGCGGTAGGCGAACTCCAACCCGTGGTCGAGGACCTGACGGGAGCGCAGGGCGCCGGTCTTGACGTAGGTACGGTGGTCGGAGCGCAACTCGAACTGGTCGGCGAAGTCGGCGTCCGCGGTGATGGCGAGCCGGACCCGGGTGGCAACCGGACGGTTGCTGGTGATCCGCAGCGACTCCACGAACGAGGCGTCACCGACGGCCTGTTCACGGAAGAGGGTGCAGGCGGGCGGTTCGTTGCGACCGCCGCGCGGGACGAGCACGCAGCGCGCGGTGTCGCCGTCGGAGACGGGCGCGAGCGTCTCGGGCACCGCTCCGTCGACGGTCAGCTGCCAGCGGCTCAGATGCCGGGCGTCCCGCACGAACAGCCCGTCCGGGGCCTGGCCGCCGCCCCGTACCCCGCTGATGTCGCCGCCGTCGCCCACGGCGGCGAACGTCCCCCCGTACACGAGCAGATGATGCCGTTCCGTCATCCCCGGTCCCCTCCCCTGACTGTCCGGTCGTCGTCGACTGTTGTGTCGTGGTGCGTGGCGTGCAGAAGGTCGAGTGCGAGGGCCGCGGTCCAGCTGAAGCCGGTGGCCCCGCAGGCGGTGCCGGTGTACGGGTCGACGTACTCGGCGAACCCGGAGCCGGCGGCTGTGGTGAGGACCGCCTCGGCGAGGGCGTCGGCCCGGTCGCGCTCGCCGTGCAGCCGCAGTCCCCGCTCCACCAGCCACGCGGTGTTGAACCAGGCCGGTCCCCGCCAGTAGCGGTGCGGGTCGAAGGCCTCGCCGAGCAGGTCGTAGCTGGGCACCAGCCGGGTGGAGCCGCCCAGCCCGAAGTGCGGGCCGGTGAGCGTGCCGACCATCGCGGTCGTGATGCCGCGGGGCAGACCCGGCAGCAGCAGCGGGATCAGCCCGGACACGCTGCGCTCGCCGATCAGCCGCCCGTCGCACACGTCCCGGCACAGGAACATGCCCGCCGACGGATCCCACAGCCGGTCGACGAGCACGCCGGTCAGCCGCTCCGCCCGCGCGTGGCGCGCCGTCCCCGTCGCTCCCAGCTCGTGCGCGATCCGGGCGAGCGCGTGTTCGGAGGCGATGAGCAGGGCGTTGAAGGCGGGGTCCTCGACGGCGAAGTCGCCCGCCCCGTCGGCGTAGTGGCCGTCCCGGTAGTCGGCGGCCAGCCGCACGTAGCGCCCGTAGTCCAGATCGGTCGGCCGGTCCTGCGCGGCCCCGTGGTCGAGGTCGGCGCGCCGGAAGGAGCGGGCGGGGGCCGGGTCGACACGAGCGAGCGGCAGGTCCCAGCAGGGGCTGTTGTCCATGCCCTGTTCCCACGGGTGCACCACGGAGGCCAGGCCGGTGCCGCCGAGGTCGCGGCGGTGCAGCAGGTACCGGTGCCAGGCGGCCAGCCGGGGGTGGACCCGGGCGAGGAAGCCGCGCGCCCGGGACAGTCCGGGGTCGGCGCAGTGCACCAGCCAGGCGGCCAGCGCGTGCACCGGTGGCTGCACGATGCCCGACGTCTGTACGGTGCGCGGGGCGCCCGCGGTGTGCCCGGTGGTGGAGGAGCGCCAGAAGTCGGGGCTGGGGAAGTACGCGTCCAGTGGGACGGAGGGGTTGAAGACGATGTGCGGGATGCGCCCGTCGCCCCACTGTGCGGCCAGCAGCGTCTCCAGCTCCGTCTGGGCCCGTAACGGCGACAGATGCCGCAGACCGACGGCGATGAACGCCGAGTCCCACGACCACTGGTGCGGGTACAGCTCGCGGGAGGGGACCGTGGAGGCGCCCGTCCAGTTGCCCTCGAGCACCCGTGCGGCCCTGACGTGCAGCGAATCCGCCGTGGGTGGCGGATCGTATGCAATGTCGCGCTCGGCGCGGCGGGTGGTGAGCTGGGCAGTGCGATCCACTCGGGACTCCCCGAAAGACGTCCGGCCGACGGGTTCGGCCGTGGCCACCGTAGGGTTACGTCTATTTAACACGCAAAACCCAATATGTAATGCAAGCTTGAGAAACACAAGGGGGTGCGCATGACCGGACGGCCGGGCAGGACCGGACGAGGCGGAAGCCAGGCGAGCGCCGGCGATCTGCTCGAACTCGTCCGCAGTGGACGCGCGACGACCCGTGGCGCGCTCCAGCAGGTGACGGGACTGTCCCGGGCCACGGTCGGCCAGCGCCTGGAGCGGCTCTTCCGTGCGGGCTGGCTGCGTGAGGGAGCCGGCGGCCCGGTCGGCTCGCCACTGGGCGGACGCCCCTCGATCACCCTGGAGTTCGACGACGCGCACGCGGTCCTCCTCGCCGCCGACCTGGACACCCGGCACGCCCGCGCGGCTGTCCTCACCCTCACCGGCGAGATCCTCGGCGAGCGCTCCGGCACCCTGGTCGTCGAGCAGGGTCCGGACGTCGTCCTCGGCGAGCTGGGCCGCTGGTTCGCCGACCTGCTGCACGAAGCCGGGCACCACCCGGGCGAGGTGTGCGGCATCGGCCTGGCCGTCCCCGGGCCCGTCGACAGCGAGACCGGCCGGGTCGTCCAGCCGCCGATCATGCCCGGCTGGGACGGCTACGACATACGGGGCAGGCTGGCCAGGGCCTTCGGCGAGCACACGGGCGCCGGCCCGGTCCCGGTCCTGGTGGACAACGACGCCAACCTCATGGCGTACGGCGAGCAGCGCTCCTCCTACCCGGGCTGCTCGGCGTTCGTGCTGGTGAAGGTGTCCACCGGCATAGGCGCGGGCGTCGTGGTCGACGGCTCCATCTACCGCGGCATCGACGGCGGCGCCGGCGACATCGGCCACATCCGCGTCCCGGAGGGTGCGGAGACGCTGTGCCGGTGCGGCTCCTACGGCTGCCTGGCCGCGATCGCCAGCGGAGGCGCCGTGGCCCGGCGGCTGGTGGAAGCGGGCGTCCCGGCGGCGTCCGGCTCCGACGTGCGGCAGCTGCTCGCGTCCGGGCACCCGGAGGCGACCGGGCTGGCACGGGAGGCCGGGCGCCGGGTCGGGGACGTGCTGGCGACGGTGGTGACCCTGCTCAATCCGGGCGTCCTCATGATCGCCGGGGATCTGGCCGGAACGCCCTTCCTGACAGGGGTGCGGGAGCTGCTGTACCAGCGGGCGCTGCCGCGTTCGACCGCCCACCTGGACGTGGTGACCTCGCGGCTGGGGGAGCGGGCCGCCCTGGTGGGGGCCGGGGCGCTGGTGGTGGAGTACCTGTACGCGCCGGAGCGGGTCGAGGAGCGGCTGCGGGCGCTGGGCGTCTGACCGGCGCCTTCGGGGTTGAGGCAGGGGTGGAAGCGGGGGAGGGGCGGCTGCGCCGGGTCGGCTGGGGGGCCGTGTGCCGGGCGGCCGGCGGGCGCCCGACCGCGGGTTTCGTGAAGGGGATGTTTCGGTCCGGGTACTCGTCCGCATGGTGAAACCCCGGCCGGTGTGGCAGCGTGATTCTCGCCACCCTTGATAGGGGTAGCGCTCAGATGAGCGATTTGCGGGCGGCTGCACTTCTGAAAGGGGTGGCACTGAGTGCCATCCTTTGATCGTTCATCGAGCAAAAACAGACGTGCCGAATGCCGCTCAAATGAGCACGCTGGAAGGTCTACGGGGGTTGATGTCTTCAAGAAGTGAACACAAGATCGGCAGGTGACGTGCTCCGCCTTGACTTTCGATCTACCGGCCGACGCCTGGTTACAGGCACATGACGCACAAGTGGACGTACCCAGGCGCCTTCGATCTGGGTATGTTCCTCGCCGTCAGGGCAGCCACCGCGTCCTCGAGGAGTCGAGACCCGTGTCGGAAAACAAAGATCCCCAGGTAGCCGAGCAGGGCGAGAGCGTTGAGGGCGTGAAGTCCGTCTACGACTTCACCGAGGGCAACAAGGACCTCAAGGACCTCCTCGGTGGCAAGGGCGCGAACCTCGCCGAGATGACCAACCTGGGCCTTCCGGTCCCGCCCGGCTTCACGATCACCACGGAGGCGTGCAAGGTCTACCTGGAGAGCGGCGCCGAGCCCGCGGCACTGCGTGACGAGGTGAGTGCGCACCTCGACGCGCTGGAGACCCGCATGGCCAAGAAGCTGGGCCAGCCCGACAACCCCCTCCTGGTCTCGGTCCGCTCCGGCGCCAAGTTCTCCATGCCCGGCATGATGGACACCGTCCTGAACATCGGCCTCTCCGACAAGTCGGTGAAGGGCCTCGCCGACCAGGCCGGCGACGAGCGCTTCGCCTGGGACTCCTACCGCCGCCTCATCCAGATGTTCGGCAAGACCGTCCTCGGGGTCGACGGCGACCTCTTCGAGGAGGCCCTCGACCGCGCCAAGGAGGCCAAGAAGGTCACGGTCGACACCGACCTGGCGGCGGCCGACCTGAAGAAGCTGGTCACCACCTTCAAGAAGATCGTCAAGAAGGAGACCGGCCGGGACTTCCCCCAGGACCCGCGCGAGCAGATGGACCTCGCCATCCGCGCCGTCTTCGACTCCTGGAACGGCGACCGCGCCAAGCTCTACCGCCGCCAGGAGCGCATCCCGCACGACCTCGGCACGGCCGTCAACGTCTGCTCGATGGTCTTCGGCAACCTGGGCCCGGACTCCGGCACCGGTGTCGCCTTCACCCGCGACCCCGCCTCCGGACACCAGGGCGTCTACGGCGACTACCTGCAGAACGCCCAGGGCGAGGACGTCGTCGCGGGCATCCGCAACACCGTCCCGCTGGCGGAGCTGGAGACGATCGACAAGAAGTCGTACGACCAGCTGATGCAGATCATGGAGACGCTGGAGAACCACTACAAGGACCTCTGCGACATCGAGTTCACGATCGAGCGCGGTCAGCTGTGGATGCTCCAGACGCGGGTCGGCAAGCGCACCGCCGGTGCCGCCTTCCGCATCGCCACGCAGCTGGTCGACCAGGGCCTCATCGACGAGACCGAGGCCCTCAAGCGGGTGACGGGCGCCCAGCTCGCCCAGCTGATGTTCCCCCGCTTCGACGAGGAGGCGAAGGCCGGCCAGGTCGCGCGCGGCATCGCCGCATCGCCCGGTGCGGCGGTCGGCAAGGCCGTCTTCGACTCGTACACCGCCGTCAAGTGGTCCCGCTCGGGCGAGAAGGTCATCCTGGTCCGCCGCGAGACCAACCCCGACGACCTCGACGGCATGATCGCGGCGGAGGGCATCCTCACCAGCCGCGGCGGCAAGACCTCGCACGCGGCCGTGGTGGCCCGCGGCATGGGCAAGACCTGCGTCTGCGGCGCGGAGGAGCTGGAGGTCGACACCAAGCGCCGCCGGATGACGGTCCCGGGCGGCCACGTCGTCGAAGAGGGCGACGTCGTCTCCATCGACGGCTCGTCGGGCAAGGTCTACCTCGGCGAGGTCCCGGTGGTCCCCTCCCCGGTGGTGGAGTACTTCGAGGGCCGCATGCACCCGGGTGCCGACGACGCCGACGAACTCGTCGAGGCGGTCCACCGGATGATGGCCTTCGCCGACCGCAAGCGCCGGCTCCGCGTCCGGGCGAACGCGGACAACGCCGAGGACGCGCTGCGGGCCCGCCGGTTCGGCGCCCAGGGCATCGGCCTGTGCCGCACCGAGCACATGTTCCTCGGCGACCGGCGCGAACTCGTGGAGCGCCTGATCCTGGCGGACACCCAGGCCGAGCGGGAGGAGAGCCTGAAGGAACTCCTCCCGCTCCAGAAGAAGGACTTCGTCGAGCTGTTCGAGGCGATGGACGGCCTCCCGGTCACCATCCGCCTCCTCGACCCCCCGCTGCACGAGTTCCTCCCCGACATCACGGAGCTGTCGGTCCGCGTCGCCCTGGCGGAGTCCCGCCAGGAGCCGCACGAGAACGAACTCCGCCTGCTCCAGGCCGTGCACCGCCTGCACGAGCAGAACCCGATGCTCGGCCTGCGGGGCGTCCGGCTCGGCCTGGTCATCCCGGGCCTGTTCACCATGCAGGTCCGCGCGATCGCGGAGGCCGCCGCCGAGCGCAAGACGGCGAAGGGCGACCCGCGCGCCGAGATCATGATCCCGCTCGTCGGTACCGTGCAGGAGCTGGAGATCGTCCGCGAGGAGGCCGACAAGGTCGTCGCGGAGGTCGAGGCGGCGACCGGCACACGGCTGAAGCTGGCGATCGGCACGATGATCGAGCTGCCGCGCGCCGCCCTGACGGCCGGTCAGATCGCGGAGGCCGCCGAGTTCTTCTCCTTCGGCACCAACGACCTGACCCAGACGGTGTGGGGCTTCAGCCGCGATGACGTCGAGGCGTCCTTCTTCACCGCCTACCTGGAAAAGGGCATCTTCGGCGTCTCCCCCTTCGAGACGATCGACAGGGACGGCGTCGGCTCGCTGGTGAGGTCCGCGGCGGAGGCCGGCCGGCGCACCCGCCCCGACCTGAAGCTCGGCGTCTGCGGTGAGCACGGCGGCGACCCGGAGTCGGTCCACTTCTTCCACGAGGTCGGCCTCGACTACGTCTCCTGCTCCCCGTTCCGCATCCCCGTCGCCCGCCTGGAGGCGGGCCGCGCGGCGACCCGGTCGCAGGGCAGCGACCACCGCTAGGCGGTCCGCGGGAAGGGGCCGTGCTGCGCCGTGGGCATCCGCGGCGCCGTCGCGGCCGGCCGCGCAGGTCCCGGCGCCCTTCGGGGCATGGCCGGTCCGGGGCGGCCATCACCCCACCTCGGCCTGGCCCGCGGAGGACGGGCCCTGCGCACCCGGCCTTCCCGGCCACCCGAACCCCGGAGCCGCTGTCTGTCACCCGACCCTCAACCGATCGGCAGCGGCTCCGGTACATCAAGAGAGGGCGGCACCCTGTGCGGGGGTGCCGCCCTCTTGCGCGTGATCTACGGAGAGTGTCAAGACGCGACGTTGACCAGGCCAAACGGCGTTTTGCCCACGATGGTTGCCCCTGAACGAGTGTGAAGCCGTTGTGCCCTCGCAGAGCCATGAGGGCACTGCTGGTGCCGGTGCTGGGCTTCGGCCGCCTCGGCCGCGGTCCTGGCGAGTGCGGCGGCGCCGCGAACCTTGCGGTTGCGCAGCCACGTCTCGATCCGTCTGGCGCCGCTGCGGCGGATCGCCGCCGGGGTCTGGTAGCCCGTCAGCAGCACCACAGGACCCTTGCTGGTCGGCTCCAGCGCACGCTCCAGCGCCGGGAAGGTCTCCAGCAGTTGAGCCCGGAGCCGGTTGATCTGGCGGGTGCGGTCGCAGACCAGGTCGGTGCGGTCAGTGGTCAGCGTGCGCAGGTCCACGGCGACCTCGTCACCCGGCCGCGGCAGGCCCAGGTCCCGGCGCATACGGGCCTGGTCGGCGATGACGAAGGCGTCCTTGGCGTCGGTCTTGCCCCAATGCCGGGAACTTTAGGTCCTCCATCTCCGTGTCCGGTCAGTGGCTGTAGTGATGGTGATGGCGATCTGCGCGTTTGTGATCGGGGTGTTCTTCCTGGTCATGTTGTAGGCGAAGGTCGAGATCGGGCGTTTGACGCGTCGGGGCAGGATCCTGGTCGGGCGGTGCGGTGGCGCCAACTCGCGTGGGTGCAGAATCGCACGGCGGATGGCAGGGGTGGGCTGGCACCCGTGATGTGTGGTGGTACCGGTCGCGGTGATCACGGTGTGGCGGGCGGTCCGGATAGTGACGGTCAGTGAGATTCGGGACGGATTGACCCCTGCGTGAATGGCGGCGCCGACGGCAATCTGGCGTGCGACCTGGTAGACGACGAGCAGGCCAAGTAGTTCTTGGCGGGCGTCGTCGGTGTGGTGCGAGCGTAGTACGCGGTCCGGCCCGCGCAGCGTGACCTTCAGCCCGGAGTACGCGGTCTCGGCCTGCCACCTTCGGTGGTAGAGCTCGGCGAGTTCGGCAGCGGGGTAGCGCCGATGGTCCAGCAGGGTGGTGAACAGCCGAAGGAGCGTGGTCGTTGTTGTGCCGTCGGCCGCGCGGACCGCCACCGTGGCCTCGATTACGCGGATGGCGACGCCGGCGATCTGTGGTGGTGGCGTGCGCTTGTGGCGGCTCCACCGGCGTAGCCGGTCGCGTTCGTTGGTCCCGGTGGACATCGACAGGTAGGTGCCGTCGGGGAGAGCGTGGAGCACTGGAGGCTGCAGGTCGGCGCTCATCCGCCACAACAGTTGCGCTCCGGTGGCTGCGGCGGACCGGGCGAGCGCGAAGCCCTTGCTGCCCCGGTCGGCCAGCACCAGCATTCCTGGCCTCAGAGCCCGGCACAGCGTCGTGCACTGAAACTCCTCGGACTGGGTCCACGGCCCGAGTACAGCGTCGATCAGTGCCCTGGTGCCGCACTCGACCAACGCGGACAGCCGGATCATGGGGAAGCCGCAGACCCCGTTCCTTCCCGAGGGGCGACCGCAGTACGACCGGTTGGCCTCACTGTCCGCGACCAGGATGCCCGTGCTGTCCCAGGCCACCGTGCGAAGTCCACGCCACCATGATCCAGCCGTGTCCTCAGCCGCTAATGTCCCCTTCACCTGGTCGAACAGTGCGGACAACGGCGCTGAGCCGAGCCGGCGCCGTGCCTGGCGCAGGGCCGCCGCGGAGGGGTCGACGTCCGGCATGCCCGGCGCAGCGACCAGCGCGGCCCACACACCCCGATACCCGCACTCCCCGAACAGCGCCATGGCCAGCACGAAGTACACCATCACCCGCGCGGGCAGCTTCCGCACCCGCACCTGCACACGCTCGGTCCTGGCCAGTACCTCGTCCACCAGCGATGGTGTGATGACCTGGGTCAGCTCTCCCAAATGCCCAGCCGCGAAAGCTGTTCCACCAGCATCGGCGTCTGCGGGCATGCCAGACTGAACCAACGGGGCTCTTCGTAGTAACGGCGTCTTGGTCGACTTCCGTCCTACGCGGAGCCCTGTCCCTCTACATCAACTTCGCCGAACCGCTTGACAGCAGCCCCGCACCACAAACTTCCTGGCATTGGGTCTTGCCCTCGCCCCGGTAGGTGGCCGAGGCGCGGTGCACGGTCAGTCCGGTGATGTAGACCATCGGCTGGTCATGGCCGAGGAGCAGGCCGATCAGCAGCGCGGCACCGCCGTGGTTGGGGTCGACGGCCCACAGAACGTCGGTGTCGAGGGCCAGAACGTCCCCGATCAGTTCCAGCAGGGCCGTCTCGTCGTTCAGGACCCGGCGGGAGAGCAGACGTCCGCCGTCCGCGTCGATCACCACGCAGTGGTGATGTTCCTTGCCGATGTCCACTCCGGCCCAGATCCGGGGCACGGTCACCTCCGCCAGCTCGTCGCGTTGTCACAGCCCAGCAGACGACCTCGCCGACGTTGCCGTACACAGTGATCGAGTCGCATCTCCCCATGGGCGGTTGTGAACCGTCGCGCTGCGACCAGCTTCGCCCTGCTCGCAGTCCTGCAAGCCGTAATCGGCACCGCTCCCTCAGCCCTCCCACGCCGCCGGCGGTCGTCGTCAGTGTGCCGGCACCGAGGCGGAACGCTGCTCGGCGATGCGGGAGAAGGGGGCGGCCCGTGGTCGAGGACGCGGACGGGCCGGAGCGCCGCACGACTCCGGTGGGGTTGGCGGCCCGGCGGCGGGCCCGCGGGCAGGCGTACGGCGGCGGGCCCGGCCGTCGTCCCGTTCGGCCGGGCCCACCGCCCGTCGTGCTGCGGAGCGTCCGCCCCGGGCGGACCCCCCCCGGGCGTACGGTCCGCGTCCGGTGCGCTGCCGCCCTTGTCAGGCGGTCCGCACGCGTACCCTGTCAGGCGGTCCGCACCTCGTACGTCGCCACCTGCACGTCCTCGTCGTCCAGGCACCGGCCGGAGGCCAGGTCGAAGCGCTGCTTGAGCAGCGGGCTGGCGACGAACGGGTTGCCCTCGTGGGCGCCCGTCAGGCCCCGGGACAGGACCGCCGCGCCGCTGAACGGGTCACGGTTGTCGATGGCGTACAGCCGGCCCCCGCGGTCGCGGAACAGGGCGACCTGGCGGCCGTCCGGCAGGAGGGCGGCCACGCCCCGGCCCGGCAGCAGCCGGAGCAGGTCACAGACCGTGAACCAGTCGTCTGCCCCTGGTTCCAGGCGCAGTTGGACCTTCAGGTCGGTCGTCTCGGGTGCCAGGGTCATCGCTGGGCGCTCCCTTCCAGGACTTCTTCGGCAGGCCGCAGGCCGATCGCCAGCAGCGGCAGGTCGGGCTTGATCTGGTCGCGCTCGGGGACGAATCCGACGACCGGGTCGGGGATGTCGGGCGCGTTGACGAAGGAGACGAAGCGGGCCAGCTTCTCGGGGTCGTTGACGGTCTCCGCCCATTCGTCGCGGTAGTGGGCGACGTGCGCGGCCATCAGCTGCTCCAGTTCCCCGCAGATGCCGAGGGAGTCCTCGACGACCACCTCGCGCACGTGGTCCAGGCCGCCGGGGATCCGCTCCAGCCATGTCGAGGTGCGCTCCAGGCGATCGGCGGTGCGGATGTAGAACATGAGGAACCGGTCGATCAGGCGGATCAGTTCGGCGTCCGACAGGTCCTGGGCGAGCAGGTCGGCGTGGCGCGGGGTGGCGCCGCCGTTGCCGCCGACGTACAGGTTCCAGCCGTTGGCGGTGGCGATCACGCCGAAGTCCTTCGACCGGGCCTCGGCGCATTCGCGCTGGCAGCCGGAGACCGCCGACTTCAGCTTGTGGGGCGAGCGCAGGCCGCGGTAGCGCAGCTCCAGGTCGATCGCCATGCGGACCGAGTCCTGGACGCCGTAGCGGCACCAGGTCTGTCCCACGCAGGACTTCACCGTGCGCAGCGCCTTGCCGTAGGCGTGGCCCGACTCGAAGCCCGCATCCACCAGACGGGCCCAGATCAGGGGGAGCTGTTCGACCCGCGCACCGAACATGTCGATGCGCTGACCGCCGGTGATCTTCGTGTAGAGCCCGAAGTCACGGGCGATCTCCCCGATGGCGATCAGCTTCCCGGGGGTGATCTCACCGCCGGGGATGCGTGGTACGACGGAGTACGAGCCGTTCCGTTGCAGGTTGGCGAGGAAGTGGTCGTTGCTGTCCTGGAGGGCCGCCTGCTCGCCCTCCAGGACGTAGCCGCTCGCACCGATCGCCGGGGCGAGGGAGGCGATGACGGACGCCACCGTCGGCTTGCAGACCTCGCAGCCGTCACCGCCGCGGGCGCCCTCGCGGCCGTACCGGTCCAGCAGCTCCTGGTAGGTGTTGATGCGCAGCGCCAGGACGATCTCGTAGAGCTCCTCGCGGGTCTGCGCGAAGCAGCCGCACAGCCCCTTGTCGACCTCGACGCCGCTCGCCTCCAGCTCGGCGGTGACCAGCTGGCCCAGCACCTTGACGCAACTCCCGCACCCGGTACCGGCCTTGGTGCACTTCTTCACCTCGGGCACGGTGGTGCACCTGTGGTCGGTGACCGCGCCGCGGATCGTGCCCTTGCTGACGTTGTGGCAGGAGCAGATGATCGCCTCGTCGGGCAGGGCGGACGGGCCGAGCTGGGCCGGCGCACCGGCGCCCGCGGGCAGGACCAGCGACTCGGGGGAGACGGGCGGGACCGAGCCGGTCAGCGCCCGGAGGGTGCCGTACGCCTCCGCGTCGCCGACCAGGATGCCGCCCAGCAGGGTGCCGTCGCGGCCGATGACCAGCTTCTTGTACAGGCCCGCGCGGGAGTCGGCGTAGACGACGTCCAGGCAGTCCTCCGCGGTGCCGTGCGCGTCGCCGAAGGACGCCACGTCCACGCCGAGCAGCTTCAGCTTCGTCGACAGGTCGGCACCCGTGAAGGACGCCTCGCCGGCGGCGATGGTCGCGGCGGCCGTCTGGGCCTGCTCGTAGCCCGGCGCGACCAGGCCGTAGACCCGGCCGTCGGTGGCCAGTGCGCACTCACCGATCGCGAACACCTGCGGGTCGGTGACCGTGCGGCACTGCGCGTCGACGGCGACGCCGCCGCGTTCGCCCACCTGGAGGCCGCAGTCGCGGGCCAGCTGGTCGCGGGGGCGGACGCCCGCGGAGAACACCACCAGGTCGGTGGTGACGGTGGAGCCGTCGGACAGTTTCATGCCGGTCACCCGGCCGTCGTCGCCGGTGACGATCTCCTGGGTCCCGGTGCCGGTGTGCACGGTCAGGCCCATGTCCTCGATGGTGCGCAGCAGCGCGGCGCCGCCGCCGTCGTCGACCTGCACGGGCATCAGCCGCGGCGCGAACTCCACGATGTGCGTCTCGACGCCGAGGCCCTGCAGCGCGCCCGCGGCCTCCAGGCCGAGCAGTCCGCCGCCGACCACGGCTCCCACCCGGGCGTTCTTCGCGTACTCCTCGATCGCGAGCAGGTCCTCGATCGTGCGGTAGACGAAACAGCCGTCGGCGTCCTTGCCGGGCACCGGCGGGACGAACGGGTAGGAGCCGGTGGCCAGGACGAGGGTGTCGTAGGCGAAGGTCCGCCCGGAGCGGGCGGTGACCGTGCGCGCGTCACGGTCGACGGCCTCCGCGGGGTCGCCGATGTGCAGCTCGATGCCGTGGTCCGCGATGAACCGCGGGTCCGTCACGGACAGGTCCTCGGGCGTCCGGCCCGAGAAGTACGAGGTGAGCTGGACGCGGTCGTAGGCGGGGCGTGGCTCCTCGCACAGTACGACCACGCGGTGCGTGGCGGTCAGGCCGCGCTCGGCGAGCGCCTCGAGGAAGCGCTGACCGACCATGCCGTGGCCGACGAGCACGATCGTGGGCCGGGGGCCGGTGCCCACGGAATCGGTCGACATCAGGAGCCTCCATCGTTGGTGAGCAGGTGGAGCAGGGGGCCGCCGTCGGCGGGGAGCGGCTCCGCCCCCTCCCAGGCGCGGGCGAGTGCGCCGACGGTGCCGAGTTCGCCGACGAGGACCCCGCCGACCAGGCGGTCGTCGCGGACGACGACCTTGCGGTAGGTGCCGCGGGTGGCGTCGGTGAGCTGCACGACGTCGTCACCCGGCTGCGGGACCGTGTCGCCGAACGCGGCGAGGTCGAGAGAGTCCTGACCGGTCAGGGTGAGCCGGGTCAGGGACCGGGTGCCGGTGTAGCGGGCGGCGGTGTTCCCGCTCAGCAGTTCGGCGAGGGCGTCGGCCTGCTCCAGCGCGGGCGCCGCCAGGCCGTACACCGTGCCGTCGTGCTGGGCGCAGTCGCCGATCGCCCGGATGTGCGGGTCGGAGGTGCGCAGTTCGTCGTCGACGAGGATGCCCTTGTGCACGGCGAGACCGGCGTCCCCGGCGAGGCCCGTCCTCGGGTGCACCCCGCAGGCCAGGACGACCAGGTCGGCGTCGAGGGCGTACCCGTCGGCCATCTCCACCGAGCGGACGGACCCGCCCACGCAGCGCACGTCGCGCACCCGGCACTCGGTGTGGACCTCCACGCCCAGGGCGGTCAGGTGCCGCTCGACGAGCCGGGAGGCGCTCGGGTCGAGCTGGCGCTCCATGAGCCGCTCCGACTGCTGCGCGAGCACGACCTGCGTCCCTCGCCGGGCGAGCGCGCGGGCGGCGGACACGCCGAGCAGGCCGCCGCCGATGACGACGGCCCGCAGGCCCGGCCGTACGGCCTTGGACAGGCCCAGGCAGTCGTCCATCGTGCGGAACGCGTGCACGCCCTCCGGCAGCACGTGGTCCGGTGTGAACAGGCCGCGCAGCGGCGGCAGCACCGGGTTGGAGCCGGTGGCCAGGACCAGCGTGCCGTAGCCGATCCGTGAACCGTCGGCGCAGTGCACGGTCCGTGCCACGCGGTCGATGCGGGTCACCCGGGCCCGGACCGGCCCGGTCCGCCCGGCCGGTGCGGGCAGGGCGATCACCTCCGGGCTGTAACGGCCGGCCAGCACCTCGGCGAGCAGGACCCGGTTGTACGGGTGGTGCTCCTCCTCGCCGACGAGCAGCGCGGGCACGCCGAGCTCATCGAGCCGCCGGGCGAGCCGGGCGCCCGCGAGGCCGGCGCCGATCACCACCACACGCGTATTCGAGGTCATGCCCAGGAGCGTGCGATGCCGGTGTTTCCCGATGGGTTCGCAGCTGTTTCCCGTGCGGAACGCTGCCCTCAGCAGGGCCGGCGGACGGGTGTGAGGCTTCGGAGCGGGCCGGTCGGGCTGTCTGTGAGGTGGGGCGGGGCGGCTGCGTACCGGTCGGGAGCAGGACCGGCCGAACCCGCGGGATCCGTGGCGGCACCATCGTCTACAACGGCCCGGCCGGGGGTCCGGGCGGGCCGGTGCCCGTCCCGGGGACCGGATCAGCGGTGGGACGCCGCGCACTCGTCGTCCGGCCGGCGGCCCCGTACCAGCCCGCCCCGGTTGGGCGCCGACGCCGGCTCAGCGGGTGCTGCCGGTGAGGTGGGCGAAGACGACCACGTTCCCCTGGTAGCCCGTCGACCGCGCGTAGCCTCCACCGCAGGTGATGACCCGCAGTTCGGGGCGGTCCGCCGCACCGTAGACCTTCTCGTCGGGGAAGCTCTTCGCCGGGTACGCCTCGACCGCGTCGACGGTGAAGACGGCCGTGCCGCCGTCGTGGCGGTCGACCTCGATGGCGGCGCCCTTCCTCAGTGCGCCGAGGTCGTAGAAGACGGCCGGGCCGTCGGCGTTGTCGACGTGGCCGGCGACGATCGCGGTGCCCGTCTCGCCGGGGGCGGTGCCGGCCTCGTACCAGCCGGCGAGGTTCTTCTTCCGGGCGGGCGGTACGTCGAGGCTGCCGGAGGGGGTGAGCCCGAGGCCCGTCAGGGGGGCGTTCACGTGGATCGCCGGAATGCGGATGCGGTCGGGCGGTGAGTGCGGCAGCGCGCGGGCCGCTCGGCGGCCGGTGCCGCCCGTGCCCTGTGCGCCGTCGGTGCCGTGCATGCGGCTCTCGGCGGGCGACGGCTGCGGCGGGGCGTGACTCCCGGCGCCGCCGTGCAGCAGCCAGGCGCCGGTGCACAGGGCCGTGACGGTGACGGCGGCTATCGCGGTGTTGCCGACCCTGCGCATGCCTTCCCCTTTCGGCAGGTGGCCCCCGTGCCCCCCTCCCGGGCCGCGAGGGGCGTCGGACCCGGAAGGGGGAGGGGACATGCGGTACCGGCGGACGGACAGCGGAGGGTGCCCGTCAGATCCCGTCGCCTCTCGCCCGGCGATGCAGGAGCCAGGTACCGCCCGCGGCGGCGACGGCGAGCGCCGCCACGCCGGCCGCGGTCTGCACGGGGTCGGGGCCCAGGGCGCCGCCGACCCCCGTCTTCACACTTCCGTGCGGCTGGACCTGGCCGCGGACGCCCGTACCCAGCGCCACCACCAGGTCGCCGCGCACCTCACGCCCGTCGGCGGCGCACCGCGCGACGATCTCGTACGTCCCCGGCTGTGCGCTCGGCGGTACCCGGAACCGCCCGGCCGCGCCGCCCCGAGGGCCACCCGGCGCCAGCGTGAACCGGCCCGCGCCGACCGCGCCGGCGTCACCCGCCGCGGAGCCGCCGTCGCCGCACGCCGCCGTGCCGGCCGCGACCTCGCCGCCCGGTACCACGGTGGAGGGGCGCAGCTCCAGCCCCCCGGGGTCCGCGCCGTACGCGGGCGCCGCGATCTGGCCCGCGACGGCTACGGCGAGCGCGGTACCGGTCAGCAGGCGGACGGTGGGTCGCATGGTGCTCCCTGGAGCGTTTCGTTGGCCCGTGTCCCTACCGAGGTAAGTGGCACCGGAGCCCGACCGCTTCCTGAGGGGGCGTCAGAAATGGCGTGAACGGGTGGCCCGTCGTGCCCGCCTCGCGCTGTTTCAGCAGGTCACGCGTGCCGTGCGGGCGTGACACGGAAGAGCACCCGAAGAGCGGAAGGCGCGCGGGTGAACGGGTGACCCGGCCGGCGCCCGCAGCGGGCCGCGCCGCGCCGCCGCGCGGCCGCGGCCGTACGGCCACGCAGGTCCGGGTGTGCGGCCGCGTGGTGGCGCCCGGGACCCGGTCCCGGGCGTGCGGACGCGCGG
>NZ_JADWYM010000023.1 GCF_022414535.1 Streptomyces sp. MUM 2J | reverse complement strand
CACCGAGACCGGGGCGTCACCACCCACCGCCACGGACCCGACCTGGATCTGCCGGCTCTTCCGGCGCTCGGCGAGCCTGGTCGGAACGGACGGCATGCCGAGAGAAATCGCAGTCATCTGCTGTGCAACCCCAAGTCGTGGATCATGGTCCGGCCCCGTTCAGCGGCGGGCTCCGAGCTTCGAGATTACGGCACGGACCTGAACACCGGCACACGACGGCCTGGCGATTCCGCTCAATGGCGTGCCGCGACGGGGGCAGGGGGCGTGGGGTGCGTGCCCGGGGCGCCCTCTCCGGATGGCCGGGGCGCGCGGCGCACCCGATCGCCCGAGGGCCTCGCCCCTCGTCCACCGGCCGGGCCGGGGACGAGGGGCGAGGCCCTCGGGTTCGGTGGGGGCGGGACGGTCAGGTGATCCGCACCGGGTTCACCACGTCCGCGATCAGCACCAGGACGGTGAAGCAGACGAAGATCCCGGCCACCACGTAGGCCACCGGCATCAGCTTGGCCACGTCGAACGGGCCCGGGTCCGGGCGGCGCAGCACCTTCGCCGCGTTCCGCCGCAGCGACTCCCACAGGGCACCCGCGATGTGCCCGCCGTCGAGCGGGAGCAGCGGGAGCATGTTGAACAGGAACAGGGAGAGGTTGAAGCCGGCGACCAGGAAGACGGCCATGGCCAGCTGCTGGCTCGGCGGGATGTCGAGGGTGAAGATCTCGCCGCCGACACGGGCCGCGCCGACCACGCCCATCGGGGAGTCGGGGGCGCGGGGGGCGCCGTTGAAGGCGGCGTCCCACAGGGCGGGGACCTTGGCGGGCAGCGCGACGAGGGCGTCGACGGCGTCGCCCACCCGGTCGGTCATCCAGGTGACCGACTCGCCGAAGTCCTGCCGGACCACGCCGGTGGCGGCGCTGAAGCCGAGGAAGCCGGCCTTGACGTACTCGCCCTGGACGTAGGCGCCGCCGGCATCCTTCTTGACGAGCTGGTTGGTGGCGATGTCGGCGTGCAGGGTGAGGCGCCGGCCGTCGCGGTCGACGACGATCGGCACGCTCTTGCCGGCGCTGTCGCGGATCAGGTCGGAGAGGGTGTTCCAGTTGCCGGTCGGCCGGCCGTCGAAGGAGACGATCTTGTCGCCGGCCTTCAGGCCCGCGGCGGCCGCCGGGGAGGCCGGGTCGGACTTGTTGCAGGTGTCGCGGTTCTCGCTCTGCGCGATCACGCAGGGCGAGATGGAACTGACGGTGGTGGTCTGCTGCTGGATGCCGAAGCCCATCAGCACGGTGAGGAACAGGCCGATCGCCAGGATCAGGTTCATGAACGGGCCCGCGAACATGACGATGACGCGCTTCCACGGCTTGCGCGTGTAGAACAGGCGGGTCTCGTCGCCCGGCTCCAGCTCCTCGAAGGCGGCGGAGCGGGCGTCCTCGATCATGCCGCGCCAGGGCGAGGTGGACCGTGCCTGGATCCGGCCGTCGTCGCCGGGCGGGAACATGCCGATCATGCGGATGTAGCCGCCGAGCGGGACCGCCTTGATCCCGTACTCCGTCTCGCCCTTCTTGCGCGACCAGACGGTCGGGCCGAAACCGACCATGTACTGCGGGACGCGGATGCCGAAGAGCTTGGCGGTGGACAGATGCCCCAGCTCGTGCCAGGCGATCGAGACGAGCAGGCCGACCGCGAAGACGACTATGCCGAGGATCATCATCAGGGTCGTCATGCACGGACCTCCGCCGTCTTCGCCGTCAGTTCCCGGGCCCGGGCCCTCGCCCAGGCCTCCGCTTCGAGGACGTCCGGCACCGTCAGTGAGGTTCCCGTACGGGGGGTTCCGTGCTCCTGCACCACCCGGATGACGGTATCCATGATTCCGGCGAAGGGCAGGTTGCCCTTGAGGAAGGCGTCCACGCACTCCTCGTTCGCCGCGTTGAACACCGCCGGGGCGGTGCCCCCCAGCTCACCGACGTGCCGGGCGAGGTTCACGGAGGGGAAGGCCTCGTCGTCCAGCGGGAAGAACTCCCAGGTGGAGGCCTTGCCCCAGTCGAAGGCGGGCGCCGCGTCGGGGACGCGTTCGGGCCAGCCCAGGCCGATGGCGATGGGCCCGCGCATGTCGGGCGGCGTCGCCTGCGCCATCGTCGATCCGTCCGTGAACTCCACCATCGAGTGAACATACGACTGTGGGTGCACGACCACCTCAATGCGGCTGAAGGGAATGTCGTAGAGGAGGTGCGCCTCGATCACCTCCAGCCCCTTGTTCACGAGCGTGGCGGAGTTGACCGTGATCACCGGCCCCATCGCCCAGGTGGGGTGCGCGAGGGCGTCGTCGACGGTGACGTCCGCCAGCTGGTCCTTGGTCCGGCCGCGGAAGGGGCCACCGGAGGCGGTGACGACGAGCTTGCGGACCTCGGTGCGGGTGCCGGCGGCGAGCGCCTGGAAGAGGGCGGCGTGCTCGGAGTCCACGGGGATGATCTGGCCGGGCTCGGCGAGCGCCCTGACCAGCGGGCCGCCCACGATGAGCGACTCCTTGTTGGCCAGGGCCAGGGTGTGGCCGGCCTTCAGCGCGGCGAGGGTGGGTGCGAGGCCGATGGAGCCGGTGATGCCGTTCAGGACCGTGTGGCACTCCGCGGGGTCGGCGGCGGCGACCTGCGCGGCCGCGTCGGGTCCGGCGAGGATCTCGGGGAGCGGCTCGCCGCTGCCGTACTGGGCGGCGAGGGCGTCGCGCAGCGCCGGTACGACGTCCTCGCGGGCGACGGCGACGGTCCGCACCCGCAACCGGCGGGCCTGCTCGGCCAGCAGGGCGACCCGGCCTCCGTTGGCGGAGAGGGCGGTGACCCGGAAGCGGTCCGGGTTGCGCAGCACGAGATCGATGGCCTGGGTGCCGATCGACCCCGTGGAGCCGAGGATCACCACGTCCTTGGGTCCGTCGCCCGTCACCGGGTCGTAGACCAGGTGCGGGTCGGCGAGGGGTGCTGGGCTGGCTGGGCTGGCGGGACTGTCGGTCATTCTCCCATTGTGGCCGCAGGAGGCGGGCAGCAGGACAGGGTGTCCCCCCTTCCGGGGGGCCGTGGCGGAACGTGGGGTGAGCATCCGCCGGCCGCGCCCGCGGATGCTCACCGGGTTCTCACCGCGTTCTCACCGGACGGGGCGGTGGACGTTCTCGCTCTCGCTGGGGCCCGGCGGGGTTTCGGCGATCCACGGCCCGTCGCCCGAGGTGTCGATGACGCCCTCCTCCAGCCAGGTGTAGGCGCCGCCCAGGACGCCCTTGACGACCCTGCGGTCGAGGTCGTCGGTGTTGGTCCACAGGCGGTCGAACAGTTCGTCCACGCGGATGCGGGACTGGCGGCAGAAGGCGTCGGCGAGTTGGTAGGCCTCGCGTCCGTGGTCACCCCTGCGGTACAGCAGCTCGGCGCGGACGCAGGCGGCGCTCATCGCGAACAGTTCGGCGCCGATGTCGACGATCCGGCCCAGGAAGCCCTGTTTGGCCTCCATGCGCCCCTGCCAGCGGGACATGGCGTAGAAGGTGGAGCGGGCGAGTTTGCGGGCGTGGCGCTCGACGTGACGCAGGTGTACCGAGAGGTCCACCTCGCGTTTGAACTCGCCGAAGGCACCCGGCACCTGACCGGGGCCGGCGACCAGCTTCGGGAGCCATTTCGCGTAGAAGACGCCCGCGTTCGCGCCCGCCCTGGCCTTGTCCGGCAGGGACTTCTCGGGGTCGATGAGGTCGCCCGCGACGGACAGGTGGGCGTCGACGGCCTCGCGCGCGATCAGCAGGTGCATGATCTCGGTGGAGCCCTCGAAGATGCGGTTGATGCGCAGGTCGCGCAGGAGCTGTTCGGCGGGCACGCCGCGCTCGCCGCGGGCCCGCAGGGACTCGGCGGTCTCGAAGCCCCGGCCGCCGCGGATCTGGACGAGTTCGTCGGCCATCAGCCAGGCCATCTCGGAGGCGTAGAGCTTGGCGAGGGCGCCCTCGATGCGGATGTCGTTGCGGTCCTCGTCGGCCATCTGCGAGGCGAGGTCGGTGACCGCCTCCAGCGCGAAGGTGGTGGCGGCGATGAAGGAGATCTTCGAGCCGACGGCCTCGTGGTGGGCGATCGGCTTGCCCCACTGCTCGCGGGCCGCCGACCACTCGCGGGCGATCTTCAGGCACCACTTTCCGGCGGCGACGCAGGAGGCGGGCAGGGACAGCCGTCCGGTGTTGAGGGTGGTCAGGGCGATCTTCAGACCCTGGCCCTCCTCACCGATGCGGTTGGCGGCGGGGACGCGGACGCGGTGGAAGCGCGTGACGCCGTTCTCGATGCCGCGCAGCCCCATGAAGGCGTTGCGGTTCTCGACGGTGATGCCGGGCGAGTCGGTCTCGACGACGAAGGCGGTGATGCCTCCGCGGTGGCCCTCGCTCCTGGGGACGCGGGCCATGACCACGAGCAGGTCGGCGACCACGCCGTTGGTGGTCCACAGCTTCACCCCGTCGAGGACGTAGTCGTCGCCGTCGGGTACCGCGCTGGTGGCGAGCCGGGCCGGGTCGGAGCCGACGTCGGGCTCGGTGAGCAGGAAGGCGCTGATGTCGGTGCGGGCGCAGCGCGGCAGGAACCGCTCCTTCTGCTCCTGGGTGCCGAACATCTTCAGCGGCTGGGGCACGCCGATGGACTGGTGCGCGGAGAGCAGGACGCCGATCGCGGGGGACGCGGAACCGGCCAGCCCGAGCGCCTTGTTGTAGTACAGCTGGGTGAGACCGAGACCGCCGTACCTGGTGTCGATCTTCATGCCGAAGGCGCCGAGCTCCTTGAGCCCGTTGACCACCTCGTCGGGGACGCGGGCCTCGCGCTCGATGAGGGGACCGTCGACCTTGGTCTCGACGAAGTCGCGGAGTTTGGCGAGGAAGTCCTCGCCGCGCTGCACGTGCTCGTCGGGCGGGAGCGGGTGAGGGTGGATGAGGTCGAGCCGGAACCGCCCGAGGAACAGTTCCTTGGCGAAGCTGGGCTTGCGCCAGGTCTGCTCACGGGCGGCCTCCGCCACCTGGCGGGCCTCTCGTTCGGTGACGACGGGTCGTCCTGAGGGGGCTTCGGGGCTTGCGGACATGAGGGTCACCTCGCCGCGAATCGGGATCTCGGACCGTTTTGGTTACCGACGGGTGCTACCCGATCGTATGTACCTGATCCGGAGCGGGGCCACCAGTCCGCGTGCGGCCGTTCGGCCGATCTGGACGGAACACGTCCCGGTGTCCACCGCCCCGGGATTCCGCAGGGACCGCGGATTTCCCGGCGGCCCGGCGCGGACCCCGGTGCCGGAGGCACGCGTACCGGCGTACCGGCGGGGGCCCGGGCCCTGCGGCGGCGCGCGCTCCCGCCGCACCGGCCGAGGGCCGCCCGGGTACGCCCCGTACGAGGACTTCCGGCCGGGACGCCGGGAGCACGACGGCCCGAGCCCCCGCACAGTGGGCTCGGGCCGTCGCCGGTCCGCGGTCGGCCGGTCAGAGAGCGAGACCGGTGAGCACGAGCACGCGCTCGTAGGTGTAGTCGTCCATCGCGAACTTCACGCCCTCACGGCCGACGCCGGACTGCTTGGCGCCGCCGTAGGGCATCTGGTCGGCGCGGTAGGACGGAACGTCACCGACGACGACGCCGCCGACCTCCAGGGCGCGGTGGGCGCGGAAGGCGGTCTGCAGGTCGTGGGTGAAGACGCCGGCCTGGAGGCCGTACTTGGAGTCGTTGACGGCGGCGAAGGCCTCGTCCTCGCCGTCGGTCCTCTGCACGGTGAGGACCGGGCCGAAGACCTCCTCGCAGGAGAGCGTCACATCGGCCGGCACGTCGGTGAGGACGGTCGGCGCGTAGGACGCGCCGTCGCGCTTGCCACCGGTGAGGAGGGTGGCGCCCGCGGCGACCGCCTCGTCGACCCAGGACTCCACCCGCTTGGCGGCATCCTCGCTGACCAGCGGGCCGACGTCGGTCGTGTCGTCGGAGGGGTCACCGGTGACCTGGGCCTCGACGGCGGCGACGATGCGCGGCAGGAGACGGTCGTGGATCGACGCGTCGGCGATCACACGCTGCACGGAGATGCAGGACTGGCCGCCCTGGTAGTTGGAGAAGGTCGCGATCCGGGCCGCGGCCCGGTCCAGGTCGGCGTCGCTCGCGAAGTCGGCCAGCACGACGGCCGCGCCGTTTCCGCCCAGTTCGAGGGTGCAGTGCTTGCGCGGCACCGAGTCCATGATCGCGTAGCCGACCTTGTCGGAGCCGGTGAAGGAGATGACCGGCAGGCGCTCGTCCTGGACCAGGGCGGGCATACGGTCGTTCGGAACCGGCAGGATGCTCCAGGAGCCGGCCGGGAGGTCCGTCTCGGCGAGCAGTTCGCCGAGGATCAGCCCGGACAGGGGCGTGGCCGGGGCCGGCTTGAGGATGATCGGCGCGCCGACCGCGATCGCCGGGGCGACCTTGTGTGCGCACAGGTTCAGCGGGAAGTTGAACGGCGCGATGCCGAGTACGACGCCCTTGGGGAAGCGGCGGGTGAGCGCCAGCCGGCCCTCGCCGCCGGCGTCGGTGTCGAGGCGCTGGGCCTCGCCGCCGTTGAACCGGCGGGCCTCCTCGGCCGCGAAGCGGAACACGGACACGGCGCGGCCGACCTCGCCGCGGGCCCACTTGACCGGCTTGCCGTTCTCGGCGGAGATCAGCCGGGCGATCTCCTCGGTGCGCTCGACGAGGCGCTTGCTGACGTGGTCGAGGGCGGCGGCGCGGACGTGCGCCGGGGTGGCGGCGAACTCGTCCCGCACGGCGTGCGCGGTGGCCACGGCCTCCTCGACCTGCGCCTCGGACGGCACGCTCGCCCTGCCGACGAGCCGGCCGTCCCACGGGGAGGTGACGTCGAAGGTGTCCTCGCCGGTGGCCTGGCGGCCGGCGAGCCAGAAGGCGTGGGTGGAAGTCATGTGCGAGTCCCGGCCCTTCCGCGTTGGGGGTGTTCTTGCCTGTCCCGGTCCACGGTAGGGCGGCGGCGACCGGGGGGCGTTTGTCCGGGGCGTAGCAGTGGGCGAGGGGCATGCTCCGGTTTGGCGTACGGCTGGCTGGTGGGGGCCGCTCAGCGGCCCCCCTTCCGCGCCGGTGGTGCTCCGCGTGTCCCCGCGGTGCGCGGCGGGCGACGGGGCCCGGTGGCACCGCTGCCGTCCCCACCGCCGGGTGCCGGTGCCGCACGGCCCCGGTCCCGGCTCCCCGGCCGGGACACCGGCGGTGCCCCCGGCGGCACGGGAACGGCCGGGCACCGGTCCCGTCCCGCCGGGCCGTGCCGGGGACGGGCCGCCGACCGGCGGTCGACCGAACGGGTGGCGGCGGCGCGACGCCACCACGGCGGACCGTTTCGGCGCCCGCCTCGATGACACCGTGAAGCCGTCGACGCGGCCCGAGACCGCGTCGGCGAAGGGCCCGGCCGCCGTTCTGCTCAGCCGAAGAAGCCGAAGAAACGGAGTCACCGTGCGTCGTCGCAGTGCCGCCCTGATCACCGCCCTCATGGCCTCCCTGGCCGTGGGGGCCTCCCTCCCGGAGGCCGGCGGCGAACCGCCCGCCTCACACGAGACCCTGCACCAGCGGGGTGTCGTCCGCAGCGGCAACCGGCCCATCGCCGGTGCCGAGGTCACGCTCCTGCAGGCCGGTGACCGATTCGGCGGGAGTGCCCGCCCGCTGGCCCACGGGCACAGCGACGCCAAGGGCCGATTCCGCCTCGACTACCGTGCCCCGCACGACCCCGACGCCGTCCTGTACGTGACCGCCGACACGCGAGGGCGTGGCCACGGCAAGCCGCGGGCCGCGCACCGGGTCGAGCCGGTCCGCCTCGTCGCGATGCTCGGCACGCGCCAGCGGCCGGGCAAGGTGGTCCTCAACGAACGCACCACGGTCGCCGCGGGCTTCGCGATGGCGCAGTTCACCCACGGCGGCGAGGTGGCCGGCCGCAGTCCCGGCCTGCAGAACGCGGCGGCCGTCTCGCACAACCTGGCCGACGTCACCGACGGCTCGGTGGCCCGGACGCTCGCCACCGCCCCGAACGGCGACCAGACGTCCACCCTGCGCGCCTTCAACACGCTGGCCGACATCCTGACCGGCTGCACCGCGGGCGAGACCTGCGGCACGCTCTTCGACCTGGCCACGCACCCCGGGGGCGGCGCGCCGCGCGAGACCTTCCAGGCCGTCGCCGACATCGCCCGCCTGCCCGGCAACAACGCCGCGGAGCTGTTCGCCCTGGCCGACCACCGCAAGGTGTACCGCCCGAGGCTGGAGGAGGCACCCGCCGCCTGGACCCTCGCCCTGCGCTACGCGGGCAACGGGCACGAGATCGACGGGCCGGGCAACGTCGCGTTCGACGCGCAGGGCACCGCCTGGATCGGCAACAACTACCGGTTCAACCCCGACCCCCTGCAGTCGACCTGCGGTTCGCGGATCCTGTCCCGGCTGACGCCCACCGGTGAGGACGTCCCCGGGGCCCCGTACCGGGGCGGCGGGCTGTACGGCGTCGGCTTCGGCACCACCATCGACCCCAGGGGCCATGTCTGGGCAGCCAACTTCGGCTTCCAGGGAACCGGTTGCCCGCTGGACGCGAGCCGCCTGTACCGCAGCGTCTCGGAGTTCACGCCGAACGGCCGGCCGCTCTCGCCGCCCCGGGGCTGGCGGTACGGCGACATCCTCCAGCCGCAGGGCGCCCAGGCGGACCGCGACGGCAACGTCTGGATCGCCAACTGCGGCGGCCGGAGCGTGACGCGGATCCCGGACGGGGACGCGCGCCGGGCCCGGAACATCGCGCCGGGCGGCGACCAGCTGGTCAAGCCGTTCGGCATCACGGTGGACACCCGCGGGCGGGCCTGGGTGGCCGGCAACGGCAGCAACAACGTCATGATGCTGTCCCCGCAGGGCAGGCCGATGCGCACGGTCACCGGCGGCGGGATCAAGCGCCCCATGGGGGTCGCGTCCGACAGCCTCGGCAACGTCTGGGTGGCCAACGGCGGCGCCGTGGTCGCACCGTGCGAGGGCACCACGCCCGCCATGGTCGCCGAGGCGATCAAGGACATCGTCACCCGGGACGTCGACGCGTCGGTGACGATGATCCGGCCGGACGGGTCGACGCCCGCGAAGCCGTTCGTCAACGACGGCCTGTTCCTGCCCTGGGGCATCGCCGTCGACGGCAACGACACGGTCTGGGTGGCGAACTTCGGCGGCCACCGCGTGGCCAACCTGTGCGGCGCGCGCGAGTCCGCGTGCCCCGAGGGGCTGCACACGGGCGACCCGATCTCACCGGCCGCGACCGGCTACCCGGAGCAGGGCCTGGAACGCAACACGGCCGTCCAGATCGACCCGTCCGGCAACGTGTGGCTGGCCAACAACTGGCGGAACGTGCCCGTGCAGACCAACCCGGGCGGCCGGGAGATGGTGGTGTTCGTCGGTCTCGCCGCTCCGGTGCGCACTCCCCTGCTGGGAGCCCCGCAGCACCTGTGACCGCCTCCGGGTCCGGGCGGTCCGGTCGGCCCCGGTCACGGCGGCGCGCGGGGTGCGCGTCGCCGTGACCGGGGCCCGGGCCGGAACGGAACACCGTGGTCCCCCGCCCCTTGCCGGGACCGTGCCCCGCCGGGCCACTGCCCCGGCGGGGCACGGTCCCGCTCCGTGGCCGTCGCCACCGAACTCCGGCCCACCGCTCCACCCTTCGGTGTGGAGGTGCGGGGCATCCGGATCCTGGCGGCCCGTCGGGGCGCGGCGTTGTCCTCGCGCAGGCGAGGGCGTCACTCCGTGGTCGTCGCCTTCAACGCGAGCCACAGCTCCATCCGCACGTCCGGGTCGTCCAGGGAGCGGCCGAGGATCTCCTCCACCCGCCGCATCCGGTAACGCAGGGTGTGGCGGTGGACGCCCAGGTCGGCTGCGGCGGCGTCCCACTGACCATGCCGCGAGAGCCATGCCCGCAGCGACGCCACCAGGTCGCCCCGCCCGGTCGCGTCGTGCTCGTACAGGTCGCGCAGCAGCCCGTCGGCGAAGGCCCTGACCGCGTCGTCGGCGAGCAGCGGCAGCACCGACCCGGCCGCCAGTTGCTCGTGCTCCACGCACACCCTGCCCCGACGCCGCGCCACCGACAGTGCCTGCTCGGCCTGCCGGTACGCGGCCGCGGCGGTGATGGGGCCGGCCGGAGCGGACAGGCCGACGACGAGTTCGCCCTCCTCGCCGGCCGCCCGCTCGGCGCCCTCCGCGGCGCGCGCCGCCTCCAGCGCCGCCGCGTACTCGGTGCAGGCTCCGGCGGCGGCGCCCCCGTCGGCGGCGAGCACCACGAGCCGTCCCCTCTCCGGAACGACGAGCACGGCCTCCCCGGCCCGGGCGGCGGCGGACTCCACGGCCTCGGCCAGACTGCCCAGGGAGTCGCCACCCGTGTCGGCGGGTGCCGGCACGGCGGCGGGGGAAGGCCTCGCCGCCGTCATGCGCGCGTGCGCGTCGGCGTGCACCCGGGCGGCGGAGGAGGACGCCGACTCGGCGACGACCATCCGGAAGGGCGCGTCCAGCAGCGCGCCGTACAGGTCCCCGGCGACCGCTCGCGCGTGGTCGGGTTCCCCGGCGAGCAGCATCCGCAGCACCGCGGCGCCGAGGCGCTGCTCGGCGGCGTGCAGGGACCGGGAGCGCTCCGTGGTGAGGGTGAGCAGGGCGATGGCGGAGTGGAGGGCGTACCGCTCGGCGGTGCCCAGCGCGGTGGCCGTGCCGACGGCGAGCGCGGCGCGCGGGCGGCGCCCGGTGCCGAGGGAGTGCAGCTCGACGCGGTCCTCGTGACCGGGGCCGCCGACGACGGAGGAGGCCGGTGCGGGGCGGTCGCGCAACCGCTCCACCTCCGCGGTGAGCCGGGCGGCGCGCCGCCCGGCCCACTCCGGCGCGGCGGCGACGACGGCGCCGGACGCGTCGTACAGGGCCACCCAGCCGTCGACCTGTGCGGCGAGCGCGCCGAGCAGCCCCTCGGGGCCGGCGTTGAGGGCCTGCCTGGTCAGTTCCCGCTGCGCGGCGAACCCGGCGGTGACCGACCGGTACTGGTCGGCGGCGATGGCCGCCGACACCGCCTTGCTGATGGCGAGGAAGGGGGTGCGGCGCGGCACCTCCAGCAACGGCAGCCCCTCCTCGCGGGCAGCGTCGACGAGGGCGCCGGGGATCTCCTCGTAGTTGACGCCGACGGCGAACCCGAGCCCGACGACACCGGCCCCGGCCAGCCGCTTCACATAGCGCCGCATCGCCTCGGGGTCCTCGGCGTCCAGCTTCAGCGCGGTGATCAGCAGCAGCTCGCCGCCCTGCATGTAGGGCACGGGGTCGGCGAGTTCGCTCACGTGCGCCCACCGCACGGGCACGTCCAGGCGGTCCCCGCCCGCGCGCACGGTCAGCTTGAGTGCGGAGTGGTGGACGAGCGAGGCGAGGGTGGGGGGCATGGGGCCTTCAGGTCGACGAGATCTCACTGATCTTTTGGCCGCCGCGTATGAACGACCTATGGCGATTCTGCCTCACCGTAAGGTCCTGCGCGGGCCGCCACCGGATTCCGGGTGGCGGCCCGGGGCCCGCTCCCCGGTCCCTCCGCCGCCCGGGTCAGCGGCGCAGGTCCACCAGCAGCGGCGGCGCGTGCTCGCCCTTGACGTCGGTGAGCGACAGCACGGCGTGTCCCGGCGGGACCGCGTGCGCCAGTTCGGAAGCGGACCAGCGCTCCCGCTCGACCTGCCGGACGGTGACCGCGCGGGCGGTCGGTGCCTTGCCGGTGATCACACGGCGCAGCATGTGCACGGCCTTCCCGGCGGGCGTCTCGGCGATGATCTGCCGGTCGGTGACGTCCCGGGCCTCGGTCCACTCCTTGCCCCACACCTCGGCGAAGTCCTGCCCGTCCCACGGGGTCAGCCCGGACAGCGCGACCCGGCATCCGGTGGCCCCGAGCAGCGGCCCGCGCAGCGGGCGCGGCACGTCGTCCAGGGTGCGCAGGGTCAGCACGGCACCGGCGTTGGCGGACCGCAGTCGCTGGATGCCGCGCACGGCCTGCGGGGTGACGGTCCCGGTCGCGTCGTCCAGGATCAGGCAGGCGAAGAGCGACCGGTCCTCCCGGGCCGCCACACCGGCGGTGAACTGGGCCAGCACGAGCCGGGCCAGCATCCGGGAGGCGTCGGCGTGTCCGCGCTCGGGCAGGTCGATGCGGACCCGGACGGGGTGGTCGAGGGCCTGGGGCGAGAACGGGCGCGCGGTCGGGGACGTGTCGAAGAACCCGGCGAAGGCGGGCCGGTCCAGCAGCGCGACCCGGTCGGCGAGCACCCCGCCGATGTCTCCGGGGTGCCCCATCTGCCGCTCCCGCGCGTCGAGTTCGCGCAGCAGCGACTCCTGCCCGCTCTCCTGGAGCGCCTTGCGCAGCGCGGCCAGTGGGCCGGGTGCGCCGTCGAGCAACTGCCTCAGCTCCGGCACGGACGGGAAGTGCCCGTGGACGGCCCGGAACGGCCCCAGCAGCTGCGCCAGCACGGTGGTGGCCCGCCGGCCGTCGCCGCCGGGGTGGGGGTCGGCGAGGTCGCCGACGAGCGCCTCGGCGAGCACGGCCGCCGCCTCGTCGGGGTCGGTGGTCCCGCCGTACAGGTCGAGGTCGTGGACGGAGTCCGGGTGGCCGATGCGCACGACGACGTCGTAGGCGCCGGCCGGGCCGAGTCCGGCACCGGCCGCGCCGACCACCACGACCGCGGCCCGTCCGGCGAGCGCGTGCAGGCACAGGGACTCCGCGAGCGGCCGGACCACGCTGCCGGTCTTGCCGGAGCCTGCCGGGCCGACGGCGAGCAGCGAGGTGCCGAGCAGGTCGGGGCCGAGGGCGAGCCCGGTGCCGCGGTAGGCGTAGGGGTTGCGCGGGTCGTCGGCGGTCGTACCGAGCCGCACCTGGCCGGTGAGGAGGTCGTGCCGGGCCTGCCGGGTGGGCAGGTCGCGGGCGCCGGAGGGGTGCAGGCAGGCGGCGGCGCCCTCGCTGAGCACCGCGCCGGTGAAGGCGGCGAGGCTGTGCCGGCCGTTGCGCACGCCCTGCCAGGCGCGGGCGATCCGGGCCTGGTCGACGTCCCGCATCAGCCCGGCCCGGGCCTCGGCGGCGAGCCGCTCGGCGGCGTCGGTGGCGCCGGCTGCACGCAGCTGGGGCCATTCGGCGGGATCCTCGTCGGGGGCGGGCGGGCGGCGGTCGACCCGCTCGGTGCGGCGCCAGGCGGGCGGCCCGTAGCGCCGCCACAGTTCACCCCAGCGGCCGAGGCGGCCCACACCGACCATGATGGTGAGCGCGATCAGCACGTAGTAGGCGTAGACCACCACGACCGCGCCGAAGCTGTGCGGCTGGGCCCAGGAGTCCGGGATCATCGCGTACAGCGGGAGCAGCCACCAGCCGCCGAGGTAGCCGTTCCACAGCAGGGACCAGAGCAGCCAGCCGACGAGGAAGGCGATCAGGGCTCCGCTGATCAGCTGCCGGGCGGGGAGCAGCTCGGGTTCCTCCTCGGGTCGCGGCCGGTGCCCGAACCGCCACACTCCCGGGGCCGTCTGCGGCCGGGGCGCCCGCAGCCACGTCAGGAAGGCCGATCCGTCCGGCCTGGGCGGTGTTCCCGGCGGGGCCTGGGGCATCGGCGGCACGGCGAGGCCCTCCCTGGGTCCCGCCGGACGCGGCACCGGGTTCGCGTGCGTGCCCCGTGTGTCGTGCGTCCCGTCGCTGTCCATCGCGGTTGCCCCCTGACCAGCCGTTCCGTCCACCATCAGCGAGCCAATCTAACGCCCCGGCAAGGGGAGTTCACCGCTTACGCGGCCGGGCGTCCGGGAAGCGGTGACCGCGGTCCGGGCCAGCGGCCCGTCCGCCGTGTGCGCCGTCCCCGCGCCCTCTATGTCCACGGCGGACAACGGGACCTGCCGACAACGCCCACATGGAGCATGCCCACCCCTCCCCGCCCGTCCTAACCTGCGAGAAAAGAAGGAAAGCGTCCGCAATACCCCCAGGAGCCCCGCATGACCGCACTTCCGCAGGAGCGCCGCGTCGTCACCGCCATCCCCGGCCCGAAGTCGCAGGAGCTTCAGGCCCGCCGTACCGCCGCGGTCGCGCGGGGCGTGGGCTCCGTGCTGCCCGTGTTCACCACGCGTGCGGGCGGCGGCATCATCGAGGACGTCGACGGCAACCGTCTGATCGACTTCGGCTCCGGCATCGCGGTCACCTCCGTGGGCGCGTCCGCCGAGGCCGTCGTACGCCGCGCCACCGCGCAGCTCCAGGACTTCACGCACACCTGTTTCATGGTCACGCCGTACGAGGGCTACGTGGCCGTCGCCGAGGCGCTGGCCGAGCTCACGCCGGGTGACCACGCCAAGAAGTCGGCACTGTTCAACAGCGGCGCCGAGGCCGTCGAGAACGCCGTCAAGATCGCCCGCAGCTACACCAAGCGCCAGGCGGTCGTGGTCTTCGACCACGGCTACCACGGCCGCACCAACCTGACCATGGCGCTGACGGCGAAGAACATGCCGTACAAGCACGGCTTCGGCCCGTTCGCCCCGGAGGTCTACCGGGTGCCGGTGGCCTACGGCTACCGCTGGCCGACCGGCGCCGAGAACGCCGGCCCGGAGGCCGCGGCGCAGGCCATCGACCAGATCACCAAGCAGGTCGGCCCGGAGAACGTGGCCGCGATCATCATCGAGCCGGTGCTGGGCGAGGGCGGGTTCATCGAACCGGCCAAGGGCTTCCTGCCCGCGATCCGCGAGTTCGCCTCCGCGCACGGCATCGTCTTCGTCGCCGACGAGATCCAGTCCGGCTTCTGCCGCACCGGCCAGTGGTTCGCGTGCGAGGACGAGGGCATCGTCCCGGACCTGATCACGACGGCGAAGGGCATCGCGGGCGGTCTGCCGCTCGCCGCCGTCACCGGCCGCGCCGAGATCATGGACGCCGCGCACGCGGGCGGCCTGGGCGGCACCTACGGCGGTAACCCCGTGGCCTGCGCGGGCGCGCTCGGCGCGATCGAGACGATGAAGGAGCTCGATCTCAACGCCCGGGCGAAGGACATCGAGTCGGTCATGAAGGCCCGCCTCACGGCCATGGCCGAGAAGTTCGACATCATCGGCGACATCCGCGGGCGTGGCGCGATGATCGCCGTCGAACTAGTCAAGGACCGTGCCACCAAGGAGCCGAACCCGGAGGCGACGGCCGCGCTCGCGAAGGCCTGCCACCAGGAGGGCCTGCTCGTCCTGACCTGCGGCACCTACGGCAACGTGCTGCGTTTCCTGCCCCCGCTGGTCATCGGCGAGGACCTGCTCGCCGAGGGTCTCGACATCATCGAGCAGGCGTTCGCCCGCGTCTGAGGCGGACCGCCGCGTGCACCTGCGGCAGAGCGTGTGAAGAAGGTGTGCGAGGTGGATGGCAGGAGCCGCTTCCGGCTGTCGCACCGGCACCCCCTGCCGTAGGTTCTACCCGGATGAGAGAAACACCTCGCCCGCGGGGAACCGTGGGCGATCCCGGGCCGGGGCTTGACGAGCTGCGACCTGGCCGTGCCCTCGCGCACACAGCCGGAGCCAGCGGCTCCGGATCTCCTCACCGATCGGACGGTCGCCCGCCCCATACCCCCCGGGGCGCGCGACGTTCCGATCCGGACGGCCACCCCGGAACTTCCCCCCCTGTTCCGGGGCGGCCGGCCTCCTTCCCGCCGCGCTCCCGGCTCCCCCCACTGCTCGTTCTCCCGGCCGTCGTGTTCGCGCTGATCACCTGGCAGGTCCTGGCCGACGGCCCGCTGCTCCGGCTGGACGCGCGGCTCAGCCGCCTGCTGGTCGCCCCGGACCGCTTCTCCGAACTCCTTGCCGACCTGGGGAACGTCCAGGTGGCGGTCCCGGTCCTGGCCGTCGCCGCCGTCCGGGTGACCGTGCGCGGGCGCGCCGCGGGCGCGGACCGGTGGTGGCTGCCGCCGGCCGCCGCGGCCGTGGTCATGGCGCTCGTGCCGGCCCTGGTGGTGCCCCTGAAGGAATGGACCGACCGTCCCGGCACCCCCGTCGTCCCGCCGGCGTCCGGCTACTACCCGTCCGGCCACACCACCACCGCCGCCGTCGCCTACGGCGGTGCGGTGCTCCTCCTACTGCCCTGGCTGCGGTCGGCGGCCGCCCGGCGGGTCCTGGTCCTCGCGGGGGCGGCCCTGGTCCTGGGCGTCTCCTACGGACTGGTCCGCCGCGGCTACCACTGGCCGCTGGACGTCGTCGCCGGCTGGTGCCTGGGCACCGTCCTGCTCGTGCTGCTGGGCTCGCCGCTCAGCCGAAGCAGCCGTCGAAGGCCCGCTGGAACTCCCGGCTCCCGTACCGGTCCCAGTTGATCGACCAGGTCATCAGGCCGCGCAGGCCGGGCCGGGTTCCGTGGGTGGCGTACGACCCGCAGTCCGTCCCCTTCGTCAGGCAGTCAGGGTCCGGGTGGCCTCGGCCGGAGAGACGTCCCCGTTGCCCGCGTTGACGGGGGCAGGTCTGGAGCGGTCCACAACCGCCTCCGGGTGTGGGGGATTTCGGAAGGGTGGAGCGCGCTCCACTTGGTCCGGACCAATTCCGTCGTGAAGACCGCCGGTCGCCGGGGCGCCTCGTCCGCGGGGTCAGTCGCCGTCCCTCGACGGCCTCCTCGACGGCTCCCGCGCCAGTTCGGCCGCCGCCTCGTGCATGGCCAGTTCCAGCAGGCCCGGATCGGTCAGGGTGCCTGATCCGTCCGGCGGGACGAGCCAGCGGATCCCGTTGGCCTGCCGACCGGGGTACGGCACGACGATCCAGGTGCCGGCACCGACGGATCGGATGCCGGTGCCGAGCCAGCGGGCGGCCGTGCCCGGCGGGACGAAGAAACCCATGCGGTCGTCACCGAAGTCGACCAGGACGGGACCGGGGTGGTCGAGAATGCGTGTGAGCACGTCGAGAGTGGGGTAGCCGAGTTCGCCGGGCAGGATCAGCACGTCCCAGGCCCTGCCGGCGGGCAGCAGGGCGACCCCGAGCGGGTTGCGCTCCCACTCCCAGCGGCAGGCATCGGGATCCGGTGCGACGGATGCCAGCCATTCGACCGCCGTCTTAGCCGCAGCCATCAGAAGACCTCTCTCTCCGTTGCGTGGACGCGGGCGCGTCAGCGGAAGAGAGGCGGGCCGCTCACGGACATTACGCGGATTCCGGCACCTCTTTCGGGTGAGGTGGGTCACAGGCGCATCGACGGGGAGCGGGCACCGCCCTCCCGCGCCCCCTCGGCCGCGGGGCGCACCCTGGATCGGCCGTCGGGGTCGGCCCCTGCGGGCGGGCGTCCGGCGGCCCTTCGGGGGCGGTCCGCACCGGCCCGGGCCCGGACGCGGGCGCACCCGTCCGCCGCCCGGCACCGCGTCAGAACGCCTGCGCCCGTCGGGGAGCGGCGGCCGGTCCGTCTTCGCCGGCCCGAGGCCGGCAGGCGGCAGGCGGCAGGCGGCAGGCGGCAGGCGGCAGGCGGCAGGCGGCAGGGCTCGTACCAGACGGACCCGGGTCCTCGACCCGTGCGGTGGGGGCGCACCGGGCGTCCCCGCGCAGCCGACACGGCCCGCCGCGGCGCGAGGTCAGCTGTCGAAACCGAGCCCCAGCCTGTCCATCGTCCGCAGCCACAGGTTGCGCCGGCCGCCGTGCGCGTCCGCGCGGGCCAGCGACCACTTGGTGAGTGCGATGCCGGTCCAGGCGAAGGGCTCCGGCGGGAACGGCAGCGGCTTCCTGCGGACCATCTCCAGCGCGGTGCGCTCGGTGGCCCGCCCCGCCAGCAGATCCAGCATCACGTCCGCGCCGAAGCGGGTCGCGCCGACGCCGAGGCCCGTGTAGCCGGCCGCGTACGCCACCTTGCCCTGGTGGGCGGTGCCGAAGAAGGCCGAGAAGCGGGAGCAGGTGTCGATCGCGCCGCCCCAGGCGTGCGTGAAGCGGACGCCCTCCAGCTGCGGGAAGCAGGTGAAGAAGTGGCCGGCGAGCTTGGCGTAGGTCTCCGGGCGGTCGTCGTACTCGGCGCGTACCCGGCCACCGTAGGGGTAGATCGCGTCGTAGCCGCCCCACAGGATGCGGTTGTCGGCGGAGAGCCGGAAGTAGTGGAACTGGTTGGCGCTGTCGCCGAGTCCCTGCCGGTTCTTCCAGCCGATCGACGCGAGCAGGTCGGCGCTGAGCGGCTCGGTCATCAGCGCGTAGTCGTAGACGGGGACGGTGTAGGCCCGCACCCGTCTGAGCAGGTTGGGGAAGATGTTCGTGGCGAGGGCCGCCCGGCGGGCGCGGACCTGCCCGTACGGGGTGCGCACGGCCACGCCGGCGCCGTACGGCTTCAGCGTCAGCGCGGGCGTGTGCTCGTGGACGCGGACCCCGAGGGCGAGGCAGGCTCGCTTCAGGCCCCAGGCGAGTTTGGCCGGGTTGAGCATGGCCACGCCACGGCGGTCGAACAGGCCGGCCCGGAAGGTGGGCGAGTCGACCTGTTCCCGGACCGCCTCCGCGTCCAGGAACTCCACGCCGCCAGCGAGGCCCCGGCGCTCCATCTCCTCGTACCAGTCGCGCAGTTCCCGCGCCTGGTAGGCCTCGGTCGCGACGTCGATCTCGCCGGTGCGCTCGAAGTCGCAGTCGAGGGAGTAGCGGGCGACCGCCTTCTCGATCTCGTCGAGGTTGCGGGCGCCCAGCTCCTCCAGGGTGTGGATCTCGTCCGGCCAGCGGGCGAGCCCGTTGGGGAGGCCGTGGGTGAGGGAGGCGGCGCAGAAGCCCCCGTTGCGGCCGGAGGCGGCCCAGCCCACCTCACGGCCCTCCAGCAGGACGACGTCCCGCTGCGGGTCGCGCTCCTTGGCCAGGAGCGCGGTCCACAGTCCGCTGTAGCCACCGCCGACAACGAGCAGGTCGCAGGTCTCGGCGGCGGTGAGGGCGGGTTCGGGGCGGGGGCGGCCGGGGTCGTCCAGCCAGTACGGGACCGGCTGGGCGTCGGAGAGGGACTTCGTCCAGTCACTGCCACGGCTCATGGCGCCAGGGGCCATGATTTCAACTCCCTACGAGGTATGTGCCGGGGCGCCCGGTGCCGCCGGGCGCCCCGGGGCGTCCCAGGGGAGTCTCGAAGGTCCGGTGCGGTGCCCGCGGTGTCCGGTGCGTGCTCTCGGCGTGCCGGACGAAAGACCTCGTACCGGATGTACTCGGACTTACGGCCGGTGCGGCGAGAGTGCATGCCGGGCGCCGCGGGTGCTGTGCGGGACTTTCGAGACTCCCCCTAGGCCTTCCGGCGGCTGCGGCGGTTGCCGAGGACCATCGAGGCCAGCACGAACAGCACGGCGACCAGGAACATGGCCGTACCGATGACGTTGATCTGCACCGGCGTGCCGCGCTGGGCCGAACCCCACACGAACATGGGGAACGTGACGGTCGAACCGGCGTTGAAGTTGGTGATGATGAAATCGTCGAAGGAGAGGGCGAAGGCGAGCAGTGCGCCCGCGGCGATCCCGGGGGCCGCGATGGGCAGGGTGACGCGCAGGAACGTCTGCGCCGGGCCGGCGTAGAGGTCCTGGGCGGCCTGTTCCAGGCGCGGGTCCATGGACATCACGCGGGCCTTGACCGCGGTGACGACGAAACTGAGGCAGAACATGATGTGGGCGATGAGGATCGTCCAGAAGCCGAGCCGCGCACCCATGTTGAGGAACAGCGTGAGCAGGCTGGCCGCCATCACGACCTCGGGCATCGCCATCGGCAGGAAGATCAGCGAGTTGACCACGCCGCGCGCCCGGAAGCGGTAGCGGACCAGGGCGAAGGCGATCATCGTGCCGAGGAGCGTCGCGCCGAGCGTCGCCCACACCGCGAGCTGGAGACTGAGCCCCAGCGAGCCGCACAGGCCGGCGACGCCGCACGGATCGGTCCAGGCGTCCGTGGAGAACTGCTGCCACTGGTAGTTGAAGCGGCCGTTCGGCTTGTTGAAGGAGAACACGGTGACGACGACGTTCGGCAGCAGCAGATAGGCCAGCGTCAGCAGTCCCGCGATGACGACGAGATTTCTCTTGAGCCAGTTGACGAAGGGCATTTAGACCAGATCCTCCGTCCCGGACCTGCGGATGTAGACGGTCACCATGAGCAGGATCGCCGCCATGAGGATGAAGGACAGCGCCGCGGCCGTCGGGTAGTCCAGGATCCGCAGGAACTGGGTCTGGATCACGTTTCCGATCATGCGGGTGTCGGTGGAGCCGAGCAGCTCGGCGTTGACGTAGTCGCCGGCCGCCGGGATGAAGGTCAGCAGGGTGCCGGAGACCACGCCCGGCATCGACAGCGGGAAGGTGACCTTGCGGAAGGTCGTCCACGGTTTGGCGTACAGGTCTCCGGCCGCCTCGTGCAGCCGCCCGTCGATCCGCTCCAGCGAGGTGTACAGCGGAAGGATCATGAACGGCAGGAAGTTGTACGTCAGACCGCACACGACGGCCAGCGGGGTGGCCAGGACGCGGTCGCCGGCCGTCCAGCCGAGCCAGCTGGTGACGTCCAGGACGTGCAGCGTGTTGAGGGCGCCGACGACCGGGCCGCCGTCGGCGAGGATCGTCTTCCAGGCCAGGGTGCGGATCAGGAAGCTGGTGAAGAACGGCGCGATCACCAGGATCATGATCAGGTTCCGCCAGCGGCCCGCGCGGAAGGCGATCAGGTAGGCCAGGGGGTAGCCGAGCAGCAGGCACAGGACCGTGGCCGAGGCGGCGTAGGCGACCGAGCGCAGGAACTGCGGCCAGTAGTCGGCCAGGGCGTGCCAGTAGGTGGCGAAGTGCCACGTGACCCGGTAGCCCTCCTCCAGGGAGCCCGTCTGCACGGACGTGGAGGCCTGGTAGATCATCGGCAGCGCGAAGAAGACGACCAGCCACAGCACGCCCGGCAGCAGCAGCCAGTACGGCGTGAACCGGCCACGCCTGCGGGGCGTCTTCTCGTCGGGAACGGTCGGGGAGGGAGGCGGTGGCGCCTCGGTGAGCGTCGACATCAGGCGGCCTCCTCCTCAAGACCCGCGGAGCCCACCGTCCCCGCGAGCACGGACTGGGCCGCGTCCAGGCCGAAGGTGTGCGCCGGGTTCCAGTGCAGGACGACCTCGGCACCGGGCACCAGGCGGCTGTCGCGCTCGATGTTCTGGACGTAGACGTCGAGATCGGGGCAGACCGGGCTGTCGATGACGTACTGGGTGGACACGCCGATGAAGCTGGCGTCGGCTATCCGGCCGGTGACACGGTTGCGGCCCTCGGGGATCTCGCCCGCGTCGTCGGCGTGGGTGAGGGAGATCTTCTCCGGCCGGACACCGACCAGCACGCGGCCACCGGCCGTCGTCGGCGCGGAGCAGCGCGCCACGGGCAGCACCAGCTTGCCGCCACCCGCCTTCAGGACGATCTCGTCCCCGCTGCGGGTGCCGACCTCGGCCTCGATGAGGTTGGAGGTGCCGAGGAAGTTGGCGACGAAGGTGGTCTGCGGGTTCTCGTACAGGTCGGTGGGCGCGCCCAGCTGCTCGACCCGCCCCGCGTTCATCACGGCGACCGTGTCGGCCATGGTCATGGCCTCCTCCTGGTCGTGCGTGACGTGGACGAAGGTGATGCCGACCTCGGTCTGGATCCGCTTGAGCTCCAGCTGCATCTGGCGGCGCAGCTTCAGGTCCAGGGCGCCGAGCGGCTCGTCGAGGAGGAGCACCTGGGGGTGGTTGATCAGGGCGCGGGCCACCGCGACGCGCTGCTGCTGACCGCCGGAGAGCTGGTGCGGTTTCTTGCGGGTCTGCTCACCGAGCTGGACCAGCTCCAGCATGTCGTCGACCTGCTTCTTCACGCTCCTGATGCCGCGCCGGCGCAGACCGAAGGCGACGTTCTCGAAGACGTCGAGGTGCGGGAAGAGGGCGTAGGACTGGAAGACCGTGTTCACCGGTCGCTTGTACGGCGGCAGCGCGGTCACGTCCTGGTCGCCGAGCCGGACGGTGCCGCTGCTGGGCTCCTCCAGGCCCGCGATCATGCGCAGGGTGGTCGTCTTCCCGCAGCCCGAGGCGCCAAGCAGGGCGAAGAAGGATCCCTGCGGCACGGTGAGGTCGAGCGGGTGCACGGCGGTGAAGGAGCCGTAGGTCTTGCTGATTCCGGAGAGGCGGACGTCGCCGCTGTTCTCGGTGGTCTTCATCGTCCTCACGCCCCAGTCAGCTTCGCGAACTTCTCTTCGTACGTCGTCTCTTCCTTCTGGCTCAGTGAGCGGAAGGCGTGCGACTTGGCCTGCATGGCCTTGTCGGGAAGGATCAGCGGGTTGCTCGCCGCGTCCTCGTCGATCTTCGCCAGCTCGTCCTTCACCCCGTCGACGGGGCAGACGTAGTTGATGTACGCGGCGAGCTCCGCGGCGGCCTGTGGCTCGTAGTAGTAGTCGATCAGCCGCTCGGCGTTCGTCTTGTGGCGCGCCTTGCTGGGGATGACCAGGTTGTCGCTGGACGTCATGTACCCGCTGTCGGGGATGATGAAGTCGACGTCGGGGCTGTCCGCCTTGAGCTGGACGACGTCACCGGCCCAGGCGAGGCAGGCCGCCAGATCGCCCTTGGTGAGGTCGGAGGTGTAGTCGTTGCCGGTGAAGCGGCGGATCTGGCCCTTGTCCACGCCCTTCTGCAGACGGGCGACGGCTGCGTCGTAGTCGTCGTCGGTGAACTTCCCCGGGTCCTTGCCCATGTCGAGCAGGGTCATGCCCATGCTGTCGCGCATCTCGGTGAGGAAGCCGACGCGGCCCTTGAGCTTGGGGTTGTCGAGCAGGTCGGAGACCGACCTGACCTCGATGCCGTCCAGGGCCTTCCGGTTGAAGGCGATGACGGTCGCGATGCCCTGCCAGGGGTAGGAGTAGGCCCGTCCCGGGTCCCAGTCGGGGGTGCGGAACTGCGACGAGAGGTTGGCGTAGGCGTGCGGCAGGTTGGACGGGTCGAGTTTCTGGACCCAGCCCAGCCGGATCAGGCGCGCGGCCAGCCAGTCCGTGAGCACCATCAGGTCGCGGCCGGTGTCCTGGCCCGCGGCGAGCTGCGGCTTGATCTTGCCGAAGAACTCGTTGTTGTCGTTGATGTCCTCGGTGTACTTCACCGAGATGCCGGTGCGCTCGGTGAAGGCGTCCAGCGTCGGGTGGTGCTTGCCGCTGTCGTCGACGTCCATGTACTCGGTCCAGTTGGAGAAGTGGACGGTCTTCTCCTTGGCCGAGTGGTCCTCCGCGGACGTACCGCCCGCGGTCTTGCCGGCCGCGGGGATCCCGCAGGCGCTCAGCGCCCCGAGTCCGCCGACGGTGAGCGCGCCGCCCGCGGAGGCGCGCAGCAGCGAACGACGGGTCAGGGATGCCCTGCCGTTGCGGAGGCTGCGCCTGACGGCGGCCCGCTGGACCGGGTTCAGGCGGTCGGGCTCGTACTGCTCCATGCGCGTGGTGCCCTTTCGGGAAGGTTTCGGCCGTGGTCGGCGGCCCTCGTCTTGGCTATCGGTCCCCGAAGATGGTGCGGTGCCAGTCCTTCCTGACCACCGCCGTATTGTCGAACATGACGTGCTTGATCTGGGTGTACTCCTCGAACGAATAAGCTGACATGTCCTTGCCGAAGCCGGACTGCTTGAAGCCGCCGTGCGGCATCTCGCTGATGATCGGGACGTGGTCGTTGATCCACACGCACCCGGCCCTGATGTCACGCGTCGCACGGCCGGCCCGGTACACGTCCCGGGTCCACGCCGAGGCGGCCAGCCCGTACGGGGTGTCGTTGGCGAGCCGGATCCCCTCGTCGTCGGTGTCGAAGGGGAGGACGACGAGGACCGGGCCGAAGATCTCGGACTGCACGATCTCGCTGTCCTGAGGCGCGTCCACCACGAGCGTGGGCCGGTAGTAGGCGCCCCCGGCGAGGTCCCCGCCGGGCGCCTCGCCGCCGGTCACGATACGCGCGTAGCCGCGCGCCCGGTCCACGAAGGCGGCCACCCGGTCGCGCTGGACGTGCGAGATCAACGGGCCGAGGTCGGTGGTGGGGGCGAAGGGGTCGCCGAGCCGGACGGTCTCCATGAGGGCGGCGGTGCGGGCCACGAACTCCTCGTACACGGGCCGCTGCACGTACGCGCGCGTGGCGGCCGTGCAGTCCTGCCCGGTGTTGATGAGGGCACCCGCGACCGCGCCGTTGGCCGCCGCGTCGAGGTCGGCGTCGTCGAAGACGACGAAGGGCGCCTTGCCGCCGAGCTCCAGGTGGAGGCGCTTGACGGTGGACGTGGCGATCTCGGCGACGCGCTTGCCGACGGCCGTGGAGCCGGTGAAGGAGGTCATGGCCACGTCGGGGTGGCCGACCAGGTGCTCGCCCGCCTCCCGGCCGGTACCGGTGACGATGTTGACCACACCGTCCGGGATGCCGGCCTCGGTGGCGGCCTCGGCGAAGAGCAGCGAGGTCAGCGGGGTGAGCTCGGCGGGCTTGAGCACGACGGTGTTGCCCGCGGCGATCGCCGGGAGGATCTTCCAGGCGGCCATTTGCAGGGGGTAGTTCCAGGGCGCGACGGACCCGATGACGCCGATGGCCTCGCGGCGGACGTAGGAGGTGTGGTCGCCCGAGTACTCACCGGCCGACTGGCCCTGCAGGTGGCGGGCGGCGCCCGCGAAGAAGGCGGTGTTGTCGACGGTGCCCGGGACGTCGAACTCGCGGCTCAGCCTCAGCGGCTTCCCGCACTGCAGGGACTCGGCGCGGGCGAGGTCCTCGGCGCGGTCGGCGAGGACCGCGGAGAAGCGGTGCAGCGCCTCCGAGCGCTCGGCGGGGGTGGCGCCCGCCCAGCCCGGGAAGGCCTCGCGGGCGGCGGCGACGGCCGCGTCGACATCGTCGGCGCCGGCCAGTTCGTACGTGTGGACGTCGTCGCCGGTGGCCGGGTCCACCACGGCGTGGGTGCGGCCCGAACTGCCCCGGGTGAGACGGCCCGCGATGAACTGCGCACCGTCCGCGAAACGTTCCTGTGCGGCGAACTGCATATGGCTCTCCTCCGCCGTCACCCCCCTCCTCTTCGGGGGGGTGGGTGGCGTAGCTCCAGCTCGATTTGAGTGCCGATCCTGACAGAGCAATGGGACTCCAACAAGGGATTCCGTTGTTGCCTTTTGGTTACGCGACGAAATCTGTCGACCAGGTGTCGAGTCAGAGCGGAAAAGGGGGGACGCACTGTCCGTGGTACCTGTCAGACTCGCGTGCATGGGAAGGACCACGGGGGACGAAGCGGCGACGATCGACTCCCTGGAGTCCCTGACCAGGCAGATCCGCGCGGGAGCAGCGGTGAGGTACCTCCTCTTCTGGGGGCACCGGCCGCGGCCCGACGGCCGGGTGGGGCCGGGCTGCCTGAGTCAGTGGTGGCCGTCGCCGTTCAGCGTGGCCGGGGTGACGTACCGGACGGCCGAGCACTGGATGATGGCGGAGAAGGCCCGGCTGTTCGCGGACCCGGAGGCCGAGCGGCAGGTGCTGGACGCACGGCACCCTGCGGAGGCCAAGAAGGCGGGACGCCTGGTCCGCGGCTTCGACGAGGAGACGTGGGAGCGGGAGCGCTTCCGGATCGTCGTGGAGGGCAGTGTCCACAAGTTCGGCGCCCATCCGGACCTGCGGGCGTTCCTGGTGGGCACCGCCGGCCGGGTCCTGGTCGAGGCCAGCCCCATGGACCGGGTGTGGGGCATCGGCCTCGCCGCGACGGACGAGGCCGCCTCTGATCCGGAGCGGTGGCGCGGGCCGAACCTGCTGGGCTTCGCCCTGATGGCGGCCCGCGGACGGCTGCGGGACGCCGTTTGACGCGGGGCGGCACGCGGCGGGCCGCGGGGCCGGCACCCCGCGGGTCGCGGCTCCCCGGGGCGCGGCACTGAGCGCAGGGCGCCGCGGCCCTCGATCGAGGGCCGCGGCGCGAATCCCGGGGCACGGCTCGGCAGGGCCCGGCTACCCCGGGCGCCCTCCGCCGGCCCGGGGCGCCGTCGGTCAGTGCGCCACGAGCGTGAGCACGAGCAGGCCGATGCCGAGGACGATGCCCACGGCGCCGCAGATGATGCCGGCCAGGGCCTGGCCGGCGTTGGTGGCCTGGCCCCGGTCGGCTCTGCGGCGGCCGATCGCGCCGAAGATCACGCCGAGGATGCCGAGGATGATGGCCAGCGGCCACAGGCAGAAGATGACGGTCGACAGGATGCCGAGCACGAGCCCCGCGGTGCCCATCCCGTTGCTGGGCATCACGGGGACACCGGGCCAGCCGTAGTACCCGGCCGGGACGCCGGGCGTCCCCGGTGCGTGGGCACCGGGGCCGTAGCCGGCCAGCGGCGGCTGGCCGTAGCCCGCGCCGGGATGGCCGTAGGGCATTCGCCCGGGCCCGTCCGGGGCGATCGGCGGCGGGGGCACGGGCTCGCCCTGGGGACCGGGCGGGGCGAAGGCGCCGCCCACGCCGGGGGGCGGCGCGAACGGCCCCCCGGGAGCTCCCGGCCCGGCCGGTCCCGGCGGCGCGAAGGGATTGGCCGCGCCCGCCGGCGCCACGGGACCGGGAGGCGCCATCGGGCCGGGGGGCGCGAACGGCCGGCCCGCGCCGGCGGGTCCTGCCCACGACTGGGCGGACGCGGCGGCCCCGGAGGTCTGGCTCCCACCCTCGGCGGGACCCGGCATCGAGGCGACCGTCCGCTGGTCGTGGACGGACGGCGAGACGGACTCCGAAACGCCCGGGGCGAGCGTGTGTCCCGCTCCCCCGTTCTCCGCGGCCCGGCCCGGTTCCGGCTGCCGCTCCGCCCCGCCGGGCGACACCGGCGCTACGCCGTCCCGCGGCTGCGGGGACGGGCCCGGCTTGTCCAGGGACACCCGCGGCGCCTCACCCTGCGGTTCCCCGTCCGCCGGCGGGGCCCACGGGTCGCGGGCGGAGCCGGGCGGTGCAGTCGGCCGCTGCGCGGGGGTGCTCTCCGGCACCTCCGGCGTCGGCGCGTCGTCGGACATGCGCGGGACCCCCTCTGTCTGTGCGTTCCGTCATGCTAAGGCCAGGGATGATCCGCCGTTGCTCCGGCCTACGATGATCCCGAGTCACCGATCAGCCGATCACCCGCGTCCCGCCCGCCCCCGCAGGGGCCCGGGCCGCCGTCCCGGGGAGGACCCCTTGACCGACCGCTTCACCGACCGCGTCGTCGCATCCACCGCCCCCGCCGCACCCGGCGCCCGTTCCCTGGACGGGTTCGTCGCCGGACTGCCCAAGGCGGAACTGCACGTCCACCATGTCGGGTCCGCCTCCCCCCGGATCGTCTCCGAACTCGCCGCACGCCACCCCGACTCCCAGGTCCCCATCGACCCCGAGGCGCTGGCCGACTACTTCACCTTCACCGACTTCGCGCACTTCATCGACGTGTACCTCTCCGTCGTGGACCTGATCCGCACCCCGGAGGACGTGCGCCTGCTCACCTTCGAGGTGGCACGCGACCTCGCCCGGCAGCAGGTCCGCTACGCGGAGCTGACCATCACGCCCTACTCCTCCACCCGGCGCGGCATCGACGAACGGGCCTTCATGGACGCGATCGAGGACGCGCGCACGGCGGCGGAGGCCGAGTTCGGCACAGTGCTGCGCTGGTGCTTCGACATCCCCGGCGAGGCCGGCCTGACCTCGGCCGAGGAGACCGCGCGGCTGGCCACCGACGACCGGCTGCGGCCGGAGGGCCTGGTCTCCTTCGGGCTCGGCGGACCCGAGATCGGCGTGCCGCGCCCGCAGTTCAAGCCGTACTTCGACCGGGCGATCGCAGCCGGGCTGCACTCGGTGCCGCACGCCGGGGAGACGACCGGCCCGGAGACCGTGTGGGACGCGCTGACCCATCTGCGGGCCGAGCGCATCGGGCACGGCACCAGCTCCGCGCAGGACCCGAAGCTGCTCGCCCATCTCGCCGAGCAGCGCATCCCGCTGGAGGTGTGCCCGACCTCCAACATCGCCACGCGGGCGGTGGCCACCCTGGACGAGCACCCGATCAGCGCGTTCGTGCAGGCCGGGGTGATGGTCACGATCAACTCCGACGACCCGCCGATGTTCGGCACCGACCTCAACACCGAGTACGCCGTCGCCGCCCGCCTCCTCGACCTCGACGCACACGGCCTCGCCGGTCTCGCGAAGAACGCCGTCGAGGCATCCTTCCTCGACGGGCCCGGCAAGGCCCGGATCAAGGACGAGATCGACGCCTACACGGCCGCCTGGCTCGCCCCCTGACGCCGGACGGCCGCGCCCCACCACAATGGCCCCATGCAGAACGTGACCGCCGTCGCCCACCGCGGCGACCCCTACCGCGTCCGTGAGAACACCCTCGACTCACTGCGCTCCGCGCTCGGCCTCGGCGCGGACGTGGTCGAGATCGACGTACGCCTCACCCGGGACGGCGTTGCCGTGCTGCTGCACGACGACACGCTGAAGCGGCTGTGGGAGCTGGACCGGCCGCTGCTCAGCCTGTCGGCGTCCGAGGTGCGGCGCCTGACCGGCGGCGGGGTGCCGACGCTGGCGGAGGCGCTGGCGGTGACCGGCGACAGCCGGGTCATGCTCGACCTGCCGGGCGCCCCCGACGTGCGGGCGGCCCGGCGGGTGGTGGACGCCGTGCGGGAGGCCGGGGCGCAGGACCGGGTGTACTACTGCGCGGACGCCGCGGCCATGCTCGCCGTGCGCGCCGCCGATCCCTCCGCCGAGATCGCCCTGACGTGGACGACCGTGGCGCCGCCGCGCCCCGCTCTTCTCGACGCCGTCCGTCCGCGCTGGCTCAACTACCGCTTCTCGCTGGTCGACCGGGCCCTGGCCGAACGCGTCCACCGCGACGGCCGCCTGCTGTCGGTGTGGACCCCGGACACCCGCCGTTCCATGCGCCGCCTGCTTCACGCGGGCGTCGACTCGATCACCACGAACCGCGTCGACGTCCTGCTCGGCCTGCGCGCGGGCTGAAAGGCCCCCGCGCCCCCGACCGGTTGGCGGGTCCTCCTCGCCGCCGGGCCATCCGGCGCCCCCGCCAGATCGCCCGGCGGCCCACTCGTGCCCCGCCGGGCCACCGGTCAGACGACTCCGCGGGGGCACGCGGTGCAGCGGTTCGTCCATGCCCGTGCCGTTTCCTCCGTATCGCCCTCCGTCTCCGCCCTCGGGTGGCGAGCACCGGCGCGGCGGGGGCGGCACCGCGGACGACACCGCGCCCCGCCTCCGGATGCGCGCGACCACGCCGCGTTCCCGTGCGCGGACCTGCTCCGGGGCGTTCACGGGGCCCACGCCCCGGCGGCGTAGGTCAGCGAAGGGTCCGGCACTGCCGGTCGGCGCCGGGGGCGACGCTCACACTGCGGGCGTTCCCGGCCTCGTCCGTGACGACGAGGGTCAGGGCTTCCGGCGCGGTGCTGCTCGCGCACACCCGTACCGGCGCGGACGTGTCGGAGCGCGCGTCGGCCACGAGGGAGACGGTGCCGAGAGCGCCGAGGGGAAGGTGGTCGACGCCGTGACGGTCGGTGCGGGTGAGGTGCCAGGTGATCGTGCGGCGCGGGGTGTCGGCCTCGATGCCGATGACGTCCTCGATCAGCATCGCCACGGGACCCAGACCGGTCCAGCCGACGAAGTCCCGCTTGACGACGCCGTCGGTGCCACCCGCCGGGTTCGGCACGTCGCCCGGCTTGGTGGTGGCGGGCGCGAGATAGGCACCCCCCGGGTCGAGGGCCACGCCGTGGGCCGGTACCGGCGTGCCGCCGCTGCGGGAGGCGGCGAGCCAGGCCCCCGGCAGCCTCTCGGGTGCGTAGGCCTCCCAGAGAGTGCCCGTGGTGCCGTACACCTCGGTCAGCCCCGTGAGGTACCTCTCCGCGGCCCTGCGGGCGAGGCCGGTGCTGCCGGTGTCCCGGAGGCCCTCGACGACGGCGTAGTTCGTCGGCGCCCAGACACCGCCCCGCCAGTACCGCCCGGTCGGGTCGTACGACGGCGAGCCCTTCGCCAGGGCAGGGAAGATCATGTCGGTCCAGTAGGCACCCGGGTCGGCGAGCGCTTCGGCGAGGCGCCGGGCGCGGTCACCGGTGGCCACCCCGGCGGGCAGGGTCCAGAAGCCGGCGATGCTGTCGACCTCGTACTGCGCCCCGGTGGCGGTGACCTCGTAGTAGCGGCCGTCTGCGGCGTTCCACGACCAGCGGTTGAGCCGGTCGGCCGTCGCGTCGGCCAGGGCACGGTCGTCGGCGGCGCGCTCGGTGCCGCCCGCGGCGGTCTCCAGCTCGGCCAGGCTCCGCCACATCAGCACCATCTGGCTGCTCATGTCGACCTGCCCGGTGCCCGTGCCGTCACCGGCGGGGCCCGGCTGCGTCGGCAGGTTGTCCATGCCGTTGCCCTCGCCGTCGTTCCAGTACAGCTGGTGCGGCGCGGCCTGCGACCAGCGGCTGACGGAGACCCAGTCGGCGTAGGCCCGCAGGGCCGGCAGGACGCGGCGCACCCGGGTGAGGTCGCCGGTGAGCCGGTACGACTTCAGCTCGGCCCAGGCGAACAGCGGCGGGTTGACGCCGCGCGCGCCGTCCGCCCAGGGGTGCCGGGTGCCGTCGGACTCGCGGTAGATGCGCCAGATGGCGCCGGTCGGCTCCTGGAGGGCGTACCAGTTGTCCAGCGACCCCATGACGTCGAAGCCGGGCTGGAGGTAGCGCCCGTAGACGGTCATGAAGATCGTGTCCCACTGGAAGAGCAGGTCCGGGCCGAAGGCCTCGTCCAGGTAGGTGCGCACCAGCGGCGAACCGGCGGCCGGTCTTCTGATGTGACCGGTGTGGAGCAGGGACCAGGCCCGGTCGTACAGGGCGAGCCACTCGGGCCTGCCGTCGATCACCGGCCGGGGCACCCGGGCGGGATCGTAGGCGGGCGGGGGCACCAGGTGCCGGGCCACCGGGGCGAAGACGCCCCGCTCGGCGCTGCTGCGGCGCGGGCCGCGACGCAGCCGGCTCGCGGCGAAGTCGTCCACGTCGACCGAGGGCAGGGCACGGGTGCGCAGGCCTCCGGCGACGGGGTGGAAGCCGGCGCCGACGACATGGCCGGCGACCGGGGCCGCGGGGCGGGCGGCGCCGTCCGGCTGGATGCGGGCGAAGGCGATGCCGTGGCGCCACTCCAGTTCCAGGCGGTACCAGGATCCGCGGGCCAGGGCGGTGGTGCGCAGCGTGTCGGCGTACCGGGTCTCGCCGGTGGCGGTGGAGCGGACCAGCTGCAGCCGCGGCGCCGCCCCGAAGGGCAGCGCGGTCAGCCACAGGCGGTCGCGGTCGGCGGATCCGTCGAGCGCCACCGACACCGAGGCCAGGGGGTCGGCAGCGGTGTCCGGGACCCGGAAGCGCAGGGAGACCCGGGCCCGGCTCAGTTCCTCGGTCTCCGCGCAGGCGCACAGTGGACGGCGCAGTTCACCGCTGCCGCGCAGGACTCCGGCGGTCGTCCGCCAGGAACCGCTCACCGTCCGCCATCCGGTGAGGGATCCGGCCGTGAAGGCGTCCGTCACCGAGGGGAGCGCGTCGGCGGGAGGCGCGGCGGGCAGGCCGGGCGGCTGCGCGTCGGCGTCCCGGCCGGTGGACAGCGCGCGAGACCCCCCGGCGGGGTGTCCTGCCGCCGCCGTCGCGGGAACGGCCGCGACGGGGACCTGGGCCCCTCCCGCCGCCAGCGCGAGCGCCGCGCAGGCGGAGATCACGTACAGCCCTCGGGGCCGCCTCGGAGCCATGGACACCTACCGATCGCCGTGTCACGCCGTGTGATCGAACGTCACTCAGCGTGCCGACGCCGCGGCCGGGACGCAATCGCGACACGGGCGCAGCGGGGTCCGCGCCGGAATCGGGCCGACCCCGTGACGGAGGGAGGAGCGACTGCCGGGGTGGCCGCCGGACGGGCGCCGACCGGACGGGCGGGACGGGCGAGGCGAGGACGGCGCGGAACGAAGGCGGTGCGGCACGAGCGGCCAGGCGGCGGGACGGGGCCGGGGAGGGGGCGACGCGAGACGTGCGGCCGGGGTACGGCCGGGTCCGGACGCACCGCGGCCCCGGACGGTCCGTCCTCCGTCCGGGGCCGCGAGACCTCAGAGCGCCCGCGGGCGCCGCCTCACGCGTCCAGCGAGGTCATCACGTGCTTGATGCGCGTGTAGTCCTCGAAGCCGTAGGCCGACAGGTCCTTGCCGTAGCCGGACTTCTTGAAGCCGCCGTGCGGCATCTCCGCGACCAGCGGGATGTGGGTGTTGATCCACACGCAGCCGAAGTCGAGCCGCTTGGACATCCGCATGGCGCGGGCGTGGTCCTTGGTCCACACCGAGGAGGCGAGGGCGTACTCGACGCCGTTGGCCCACTCCACCGCCTGGTCCTCGTCGGTGAAGGACTGGACGGTGATGACCGGGCCGAAGACCTCGTTCTGGATGATCTCGTCGTCCTGCTTCAGTCCGGAGACGACGGTCGGCGCGAAGAAGTAGCCCTTGTCGCCGACCCGCTTGCCACCGGTCTCCACGCGCGCGTGGGCGGGCAGCCGCTCGATGAAGCCCTCGACCTGCTTCAGCTGGTTGGGGTTGTTCAGCGGGCCGTACAGCACGTCCTCGTCGTCCGGCTGGCCGGTCCTGGTGTCGCTGGCCGCCTTGGCGAGCGCGGAGACGAACTCCTCGTGGATCGACTCGTGGACCAGCACGCGCGTGGCGGCCGTGCAGTCCTGGCCGGCGTTGAAGAAGCCGGCCACCGAGATGTCCTCGACGGCCTTGGCGATGTCGGTGTCCTCGAAGACGACGACGGGGGCCTTGCCGCCCAGTTCCAGGTGGACGCGCTTGACGTCCTGGGAGGCGGAGGCGGCGACCTGGATGCCGGCGCGGACGGAACCGGTGATGGAGGCCATCGCCGGGGTCGGGTGCTCGACCATCATGCGGCCGGTCTCGCGGTCGCCGCAGATGACGTTGAAGACGCCCTTGGGCAGGATCTCGCCGAGGATCTCGGCCATCAGGGCGGTGGAGGCCGGGGTGGTGTCGGACGGCTTGAGGACGACCGTGTTGCCCGCGGCGATCGCCGGGGCGAACTTCCACACCGCCATCATCATCGGGTAGTTCCACGGAGCGACCTGCGCGCAGACGCCGACCGGCTCGCGGCGGATGATCGAGGTCATCCCGTCCATGTACTCGCCGGCCGACCGGCCCTCCAGCATCCGCGCCGCGCCCGCGAAGAAGCGGATCTGGTCGACCATCGGCGGGATCTCCTCGGAACGGGTCAGCCCGACGGGCTTGCCCGTGTTCTCCACCTCGGCCGCGATGAGTTCCTCGGCGCGGGCCTCGAAGGCGTCCGCGACCTTCAGGAGAGCCTTCTGGCGCTCGGCCGGGATGGTGTCCCGCCAGGCCGGGAAGGCGCGGGCGGCGGCTTCCATGGCGGCGTCCACGTCCGCCTGGCCGGACAGGGGCGCAGTCGCGTAGGCCTCGCCCGTCGCGGGGTTGACCACCTCGGTGGTCCGTCCGTCGGCGGCGTCCCGGAACTCACCGTCGATGTAGTTGCGCAGACGACGCAGCTCGGTGCTCACTGCCGGCCCTCCAAGTTCGGGTGTCCAATCACTGAGACACACAGACTAGTCGGGCATCCCACGTTTTCAACACCCCCGATCGCATCACGGCTTCGAAATCCGCAGGTCTCACTCTCGTAAACAACGAATTTCATCGCTCAGACCTTGCAAAACTGTCGAGACGTCGTGCAGAGTGAGCTCGTGGCCAGTCGAAGCGCAGACCCGAGAGACCCACGGGACTCCCGTGAGCCGAGGAACGGCACCCCCCACCTGGATGCCGTCTCCCTCGCCATCATCGAACAGCTCCAGGAGGACGGCCGCCGGCCGTACGCCGCCATCGGCAAGGCCGTCGGGCTCTCCGAGGCCGCGGTCCGCCAGCGCGTGCAGAAGCTGCTCGACCAGGGCGTGATGCAGATCGTCGCCGTCACGGACCCACTGACCGTGGGCTTCCGCCGGCAGGCGATGGTCGGAATCAACGTCGAGGGCGACGCGGAGGGCGTCGCCGACGCACTGACCGCCATGTCGGAGGTCGAGTACGTGGTCATGACCGCGGGCTCCTTCGACATCCTCGCCGAGATCGTCTGCGAGGACGACGACCACCTGCTGGGCGTCATCAACAAGCGCATCCGGTCCCTGCCCGGTGTCCGCACCACCGAGAGCTTCGTCTATCTGAAGCTCAAGAAGCAGACCTACATGTGGGGAACCCGTTAACCGTGAGGACCCGATAACCGTGAGCACCAAGGACCTCAGCCAATCCGCCTACGACCACCTGTGGATGCACTTCACCCGCATGTCGTCGTACGAGAACTCCCCGGTCCCCACCATCGTCCGGGGCGAGGGCACCTACATCTACGACGACAAGGGCAAGCGCTACCTCGACGGTCTCGCGGGTCTGTTCGTGGTCCAGGCCGGACACGGCCGCACCGAACTCGCCGAGACGGCCTTCAAGCAGGCGCAGGAACTGGCGTTCTTCCCGGTCTGGTCCTACGCGCACCCCAAGGCCGTCGAACTGGCCGAGCGGCTGGCCGGCCACGCACCGGGCGACCTGAACAAGGTCTTCTTCACCACCGGCGGCGGCGAGGCGGTCGAGACCGCCTGGAAGCTCGCCAAGCAGTACTTCAAGCTCGTCGGCAAGCCCACCAAGCACAAGGTGATATCCCGCGCGGTCGCCTACCACGGCACCCCGCAGGGCGCCCTGTCCATCACCGGCCTGCCGGCTCTGAAGGCCCCCTTCGAGCCGCTGGTCCCCGGCGCGCACAAGGTGCCGAACACCAACATCTACCGCGCCCCGATCTTCGGCGACGACCCCGAGGCCTTCGGCCGCTGGGCCGCCGACCAGATCGAGCAGCAGATCCTCTTCGAGGGCCCGGACACCGTCGCCGCGGTCTTCCTGGAGCCCGTGCAGAACGCCGGTGGCTGCTTCCCGCCGCCGCCCGGCTACTTCCAGCGGGTCCGCGAGATCTGCGACCGGCACGACGTCCTGCTGGTGTCGGACGAGGTCATCTGCGCCTTCGGCCGCCTGGGCACGATGTTCGCCTGCGACAAGTTCGGCTACGTACCGGACATGATCACCTGCGCCAAGGGCATGACCTCGGGCTACTCCCCGATCGGCGCGTGCATCGTCTCCGACCGGATCGCCGAGCCGTTCTACAAGGGCGACAACACCTTCCTGCACGGTTACACCTTCGGCGGCCACCCGGTCTCCGCGGCCGTCGGTCTCGCCAACCTCGACCTGTTCGAGCGCGAGGCGATCAACCAGCACGTCCTCGACAACGAGGGCGCCTTCCGCGCCACGCTGGAGAAGCTGCACGACCTGCCGATCGTCGGCGACGTCCGCGGCAACGGCTTCTTCTACGGCATCGAACTGGTCAAGGACAAGGCGACCAAGGAGTCCTTCGACGAGGAGGAGACCGAGCGCGTCCTCTACGGCTTCCTGTCCAAGAAGCTCTTCGAGAACGGCCTGTACTGCCGTGCCGACGACCGCGGCGACCCGGTCGTCCAGCTCGCCCCGCCGCTGATCTCCGACCAGGGGACCTTCGACGAGATCGAGCAGATCCTGCGCGCGACCCTCACCGAGGCCTGGACGAAGCTGTAGCCGGAACATCCGCCCGTGCCGCGACCGGAAAGCCCTTCCGGTCACGGTACGGGCCCCACCCGGTCAGCCGGTGAACGGCCCGGGGTGCACCCGTACGAGTGAGAAGGGGTGCCCCCGGGCCGCGTGCTGTCCGGCGTCGCGGCCCCCGATCCTTAGCGTGCCTGGTGACCGATCGGCCCCGCCTTCGTTCCCCCGCTCGGGGGAAAGGCACGGGAACTACGGATCTGAACCGAGGTGTACGCCCATGGAGGCCCCGCCGGACAACGACGTGCTCTGGGCACGGTCCCTGCACTTCACGCACCACGACGGCTCGCCCGCCCTGCAGGGCGTCTCCCTGGGCGTGCGCGAGGGCGAGATCCTCGCCGTCGGCGGCCCGCGCGGCAGCGGCAAGACGACCCTGCTGCGCTGTCTGTCCGGACTGGTGCCGGCGCAGCGCGGGGAGGTGTGGTTCAACAGCGTGCCCGTGCACACCATGGGCCCGCTGACCCGTGAGCGGCTGCGCCGCGACCGCTTCGGCTGGATCGACCCGGCGCCCGTGCTCGTCCCCGAGCTGAACGTCTGGGAGAACACCGCCCTGCCGCTGATGCTGCGCGGCACCGGCCGGCGCCGGGCCAAGGTCACCGCCCAGGAGTGGCTGGAACGGCTCGACATCGGCGGCACGGCACGCAAACACCCTCAGGAACTCCAGCAGGCGGAACGCCAGCGCGTCTGCATCGCCCGCGCCCTGGCCCCGGCCCCCTCGGTCCTCTTCGCCGACGAGCCGACGGCCCCGCTGCACCACGCCGACCGCGGCCACGTGCTGCGCACGCTGACCACCGCGGCCCGCTCGCACGGCATCACGGTGGTGCTGGCCACGCACGACGCCGAGACGGCGTCCCTCGCCGACCGCACGGTGTCGCTGCTGGACGGCCGGCGCGTCAACACCGTCCACCTTCCCGCGGTCACCGAGACGGAAGGCCGGGCCGCGTGCTCGCTCTCCGCCTGACCCGCAGCGCCCGCCCGGCCGTCCAGCTCCGCCGCCTGCTGGTGGCAACCGCGTCCGCCGGCACCGGATTCCTCCTCCTGTGCGTCCTCGGCTACGCCCTCGGCCACCCCGGCACCCCGGCCGGCTCGCTGCTGCTGCGCCTGGCGTGGTGCGCCGTCCCGCTGGCCGCCACGGCGTACCTCGCCCTGGCGGTGGCCCGCACCGACCCCGCCTCCCGGCCCCGGCCCGGCCTGTCCGCCATCGGCCTCGGCCCCACCCGCCTGATGGCCGTCTCGGCGATCACGACGGCGCTGTCGACCCTCCTCGGCTCGACGCTGGCGCTCCTGGTCTTCCTCCACCTCCGCGGCGACCTCACCGGCATGCCCTTCGACGGCGCGGCCTCCGAGTTCCTGGCCTCCCACCGGCCGCTGCCGCTCCCGGCCGCGCTCACCCTGCTGGCCGTGGTCCCGGCGACGGCGTCCGCGACCGTCGCGCTGGCCCTGCGGCCGAAGGAGGCACGCCCGACGGCGGCGAACCGGGGCTTCGGCAGGTTCGGGGAGTACGGGCGGGCAGGGACGCCGGACACGTTCGGCGCGTACGGCCGGTTCGGGGCGCGGTGGCGGAACCAGGACCGTGAGCCGGCGGACGGCGCGGCCGGCCGGTCCCCGGACGCCGACGGCGTCCCTGCGTCCGCCGGCGCCCCCACCCGGGCGGGCAGCCGGGGCAGGGCGCCGGGCGCCGAACCCACCGCCGCGCTCCCCTGGGGCATCACCCTGCTCGCCGCCGGCCTCGCCGTGGAGGCGTACGCCCTCCGCGACACCGCACCGGCCACCCTGCACCTTCCCGGCGGCCTGGCGGGCGGTCCCGCCGCCGTCCTCGTCGGCTGGGCCCTCACCGCCGTCGGGCTGGCCCTCGCCGGCCCTGGCCTGACCCACCTGTGCGGACGCCTCCTCCAGGCCGTGCGCCCCGGTGCCCTGCGCCTGCTGGCCGGCCGGGTGCTGATGGCGGAGTCCGGCCGGATCGGCCGTCCCCTCGGCGTGGTCAGCGCGGTCGCGTCGGCGGCCTACGCCCTGCCCATGCTGCACCGGGACGGCGACCTGGGCCCGCTGACCACCCTCGGCGTCCTCCTGGTCGCCGGCTGCACCCTCGCCACCCTGCTCACCGCGGCCGTCGAGGCCCGGCAGGACCGGGCCGAGACCACCGCCGCACTGCTGCGGGTGGGTGCCCCGGCGACCGTGCTGCGCAGTGCCGCCGCCCTGCGCGCCGGGGCGCTGCTGGCGGTCTTCGGCCCGCTGACGCTGATCGTCGCCGAGCTCGCGGCACTCCCCCTGACCCCCTGACGGGGCGGTCCGCGCGGCGCATCCGAAGAGATCCCTGCGCCACCGATGAGTTCCGTCCCGCTCCCGGGTCTGCCCACCGAACGACACCGCACCGGCGGCATCGGCACAACCGCGACAGGAGAGGCCCATGTACCAGCAGATGATCTTCGTGAACCTTCCCGTGAACGACCTCGACGCCTCGAAGCGGTTCTTCACGGACCTGGGATACCGGATCGACCCCCGGTTCAGCGACGAGAACGCGGCCTCCGTCGTGATCAGCGACACGATCGTGGCGATGCTGCTGACCAAACCCTTCTACGCCACCTTCACCGACAAGGAGATCGCCGACGCGGCGAAGACGAGCGAGGTGCTGATCGCGCTCAGCGCGGAGAGCCGCGAGAAGGTCGACGAACTGGTCGACCGCGCGATCTCCCTCGGCGGCGGCTCCACCGGCCGGACCCAGGACCTCGGCTTCATGTACGGCCGCGCCTTCGACGACCTCGACGGCCACACCTGGGAGGTCGTGTGGATGGATCCGGCCGCGCTGGAGGGCTGAGCGGAGCGGGCATCCAACGCGTTGAAACGTTCCGGCGGTTAATAAGCAGGTAAAGGCAACTGCTGCGGGGCGCATATGCATTGACACTGCTTATGGCGCGCTTATAGACCTGTGAGCCTCGTGATGGAGATGTTTCCCCGGCACTCGCCGGCGTCCCATCTCCCCACCAGCCCCCCGCAGTTGCATCCTGTAAAGGACAAACGTGTCCATATCTCGCCGCACCACCGCCCGCTCCGTACGCGCCCTCGGCGTGGCCACCGCCTCCGCGGCGCTCGCGCTCGGCGCCGCCGGAAACGCGCTCGCCTGCGACATCAGCGAGTTCTCCGCCGAAGCCAAGTGCGCCGACGGCAAGGGCGTGATCACCGTCACCGACATGGACGCCACCGGCACGCCGGCCGTCGTCTCCGTGTTCCTGGAGAACAACGGCGCCGACGAGAGGAAGGTCGGTGAGCAGGAGGTGAAGGGCTCCAAGGAGGGCGTGACCGTCACCTTCGCCGAGGACTGGAAGCCGAACGCGGAGTACCGCGTCCACGTGCTGGCCGGCGACAAGGCCGAGCCCGTCGTGGACAAGGACATCAAGCCGAACCTGACCACGCCTTCGACGGGCTGCACGACCGAGGAGCCGACGCCGCCGGCCACGCCGAGCAGCCCGGCGCCGTCGGAGTCCACCCCCGCGGAGACCGCCACGCCGACCCCCACCACGAGCACCCCGCCCGCGGCCACCCCCAGCAACGCACCGTCCCCGGCGGCCCAGGAGTCCCACCTCGCCGAGACCGGTGCGAGCTCCAACACCGGCCTGATCGCCGGCATCGCGGCCGCGCTGGTCGCCGTGGGCGGCGGCGCCGTCTTCCTCGGCCTGCGCCGCCGTGGAGCGAGCGGCAACCGCTGACCCCGCACCACCCGATGGCCCGCCCCCACCCGCGGCGGGCCATCGTCGTGTGCGGGCGGGTGAGCCGCGGGGGCGGCACAGCATCGCGGACGGCACGAGCCGGGCGGGCGCCGCGGGCGGTACGGGCAACGGGAGCAGCACGGGCGGGCGGGCCGCGCAGGCGGCGGCAGGCGGCGCCGACGCCACCGGCAGCACCGGCACGGGCGGGCCACACCCACGGCACTCGCGACACGGCGGCGCCGGCCCCGCACCGAGAAGGCCCCGCAGCGCGGGGAGGGCGGCTGTGCCGCCGCTCAGCCCAGGACCACGACCTCGGCGGCGTCGAAGTCCACGCCCACCACGTCCCCCACCTCCGGGGCCTGCCGCAGCGCACACGCCGCCTCGATCCGCGGCGCCCCCTCGGGCTGGAGGTGCACGGCGACGTGCGTACCCCGGAACGTGCGCGCGGCGACCGTGCAGGGCAGTCCCTGCGCCGCCGCGACCAGCCGCACCCCGGCCGGCCGCACCAGCAGTGTCCCGTCCCCCTGCACCGCCCCGGCGGGCACCGGCACCTTCCCCCACGGCGTCTGGGCGGCCTCCCCCACGACCGTCGCCGGCACCACGTTGTCGAAGCCGAGGAAACGCGCCACGAACGCGTCCGCCGGCTGCTGCCACACCTCCAGAGGCGTACCGGACTGCGCGATCTGCCCGTCCCGCATCACCACCACCCGGTCGGCGAGCGCGAAGGCCTCCCCCTGGTCGTGGGTGACCGCCAGTACCGTCGTGCCCAACCGGCCGAAGACTTCCCGCAGTTCGACGACGAGCCGTTCCCGCAGGGAGCGGTCGAGCTGCCCCAGCGGCTCGTCCAGCATGAGCAGCCGCGGCCCGGGCGCGAGCGCCCGGGCCAGCGCCACCCGCTGCTGCTCGCCCCCGGAGAGGGCGGACACCGCCCGCGGACCGGCCCCCGGCAGCCCGACCAGCCCCAGCAACTCCTGCACGCGCGCGGCCTGTTCGGCCTTCGGTGTGCGACGCATGCGCAGCCCGAACGCCACGTTCCCGGCCACGTCCCGCTGCGGGAAGAGCTGATGGTCCTGGAACATCAGTCCCACCCCCCGCCGGTGTGCGGGCACCCCCGACTGGTCCCGGCCGTCCAGCAGCACCCGACCGGAGGCGAGCGGCTGCAGCCCCGCCACCGCCCGCAGCAGCGTCGACTTACCGCTGCCGCTGGGCCCGAGCACGCACACCACCTCGTGCTCGGCGACGTCCAGGCCGACCGCATCGAGCACCACCCGCTCACCGAAGCGGACGGTCGCGGCGTCAAGACTCAGCAGCATCTAGAACTCCCCCGTCCGGTCCGCGCCGCGCAGCCGCTCCAGCAGCAGCAGCGACGCGGCGCACACCAGCATGAGAATCGTCGAAAGGGCCATCGCCTGCCCGTAGTTGAGTTCCCCGGGGCGGGACAGCAGCCGGGCCACGGCAACGGGCAGCGTGGGGTGGTCCGGCCGGGCGAGGAAGACCGTCGCACCGAACTCGCCCAGCGACACCGCGAAGGCGAAGCCCGCCGCGATCAGCAGCGCCCGCCGCACCAGCGGAAGGTCCACCTCCCGCCACACCCGCCACGGCGACGCCCCCAGCACGGCCGCCGACTCCCGCAGCCGCAGGTCCACCGCGCGCAGCACCGGCAGCATGGTGCGCACCACGAAGGGGGCACCGACCAGTGCCTGGGCCAGCGGCACGATGATCCACGAGGCCCGCAGGTCGAGGGGCCGCTCGTCCAGCGCGATCAGGAAACCGAAGCCGACGGTCACCGCCGAGACACCGAGCGGCAGCATCAGCAACGCGTCGAACCCGCGCACGAACCGGCCGGCGTCCCGCCGGGCCAGCGCGGCGGCAGCGAGCGAGCCGACGGCGACGGCGACGACGGTGGCGACGGCCGCGTACCGCAGCGAGTTGCCGATCGCCTCGATGGGCGGCACCAGGAACATGCCGCCGTCCTCGCTGGTCAGCGCCCGGTAGTAGGCGAAGCGGGGGGCGTCGAGCGACCGCCGCACCAGGACGCCCAGCGGCAGCAGCACCAGCACGGCGACGGTGGCGAGGACGCCGGCGAGCAGGGTCCGCTGTGCGGCGCCGCGCGGCCGGCGGGCGGTCGCGGCGGCGTCCACCAGCGTCAGGGCGCTCTCCCGGCGCCGTACGGTCCACGCGTGCACCGCGAGGACCGCGCCGACCGCGGCGAACTGGACCAGCGTGAGCACGGCGGCCGTGGCCAGGTCGAAGACCTCGGACGTCTGCCGGTAGATCTCCACCTCCAGGGTGGAGAAGGTCGGTCCGCCGAGGATCTGGACGACACCGAAGGAGGTGAAGGTGAACAGGAACACCATCAGCGCGGCGGCGGCGACCGCGGGGGCCAGGGCCGGCAGGGTGACCGTGCGCCAGGCTCGCAGGCGGGAGGCACCGAGCATCCGCGCCGCCTCCTCCTGGCGCGGGTCGAGCTGGGCCCACAGGCCGCCGACCGTGCGGATGACGACCGCGTAGTTGAAGAACACGTGCGCGAGCAGGATCGCCCACACCGTGCTGTCGAGCCGGACGCCCCACAGTTCGTCGAGGAGGCCACCACGTCCGACGAGCGCGAGGAACGCCGTGCCGACGACGACCGTGGGCAGCACGAACGGCACGGTCACCACCGCTCGCAGCACCTGCTTGCCGGGGAAGTCGAGGCGGGCGAAGACGTAGGCGCCGGGCAGCGCGACGAGCAGGGTGAGCGCGGTGGAGGCGAACGCCTGCCAGGTGGTGAACCACAGCACGTGCCGGATGTCCGGCTGGGCGGCCACCTCCACGATGCGCCCGAGTCGCCAGTGCCCGTCGACGTGCAGGCCGCGCGCGACGATGGCGGCGACGGGGTAGACGAAGAAGACGGCGAAGAACGCGACGGGCACGGCCATCAGGGCCGGCCGCGCCACGTTCCGGCGCCGGCGCCGCGCTACTGCAGTACGAGCGAGGTCCACGACTTGACCCACTGGTCACGGTGTTCGGCGATCCTGCCGGGGGCCATGGTCTCGGGGTCCTTGGCCGGAGGGCCGTACTGCGTGAACTCGGCCGGCACCTTCGCGTCCCCGACCACCGGGTAGACGAACATGTTCAGCGGCATGTCCTCCTGGAACTGCCGCGAGATCAGGAAGTCGATGAGGGCCTTGCCACCCGCGCTGTTCCGGGCGTTGCCGAGCAGCCCGGCGAACTCGATCTGCCGGAAGCAGGTGCCCATGGCGACGCCGGTCGGCGCGGTCGTCGGCTTCGGGTCGCCGTAGATGACCTCGGCGGGCGGGGAGGAGGCGTACGACACGACCAGGGGCCGGTCGCCCTTGGCCTTCTTGCCGCCGGCCGATCCGGAGAACTCCTCGTTGTAGGCCTGCTCCCAGCCGTTGACGACCTTCACGCCGTTGGCCTTGAGCTTCTTCCAGTAGTCCGGCCAGCCTCCCCCGCTCCCGGCGTCGCTGGAGCCGGAGGTGCCCCCATCGCCGTACTTCGCGGCGGTGCCCAGCAGGAAGCCGAGGCCCGGGGAGGAGGTGGAGGCGTTCTCCGTGACCAGGAGGTCCTTGTACTCGGGCTTGATCAGGTCGTCGAAGGAGGCCGGCGGGGTCAGGTGGTGATCGGCGAAGTACTTCTTGTCGTAGTTGACGCAGATGTCACCGTGGTCGATCGGGGTGACGCGGTGCCGGTCCGCATCGAGCTGGTAGGCCGCGTCGACCCGGTCGAGCCCCTTGGCCGCGTACGGCTGGAACAGGCCGTTGTCGAGCGCGCGGGAGAGCAGGGTGTTGTCGACGCCGAAGAAGACGTCGCCCTGGGGGTTGTCCTTGGTCAGGATGGCCTTGTTGACGGCCTGGCCGGCGTCGCCGCTGGTGAGGACCTTGACCTTGTAGCCGGACTGCCGCTCGAACGCGGCGATCACACTCTTGGAGGCGGCCCAGGAGTCGTGGCTGACGAGGGTGACGGTCCGGGAGCCGCCGGAGGCGGCGCCGGAGCCGGAGCCGCTGCCGCCGGACGACGAGCCGCAGGCGGACAGCGTGACGAGGCCGAGGCCGACGGCCGCGGCCACGAACGTCCTGGTGTGCACTGGATTCCTCCTGGAGGTGACCAGGAAGAGACGCGGCCCTGACCGGACGTGTCCGGGCAGGGCGCAACAGCTTGAGTGGTGACCGAACTTCCTACCCAGAATGACCTGGGCGAGGTTCAGAGGGTCTGCGGCCCGATCGCCGCACTCTCAGCGCTGTGGCGCTCCCCTGTCGGAATATGAAGATGTGGACGGTCCTCAGACTACCGCTCGGTGGCCGCGAGCTGACCACACGCCCCGTCGATCTCCTGACCCCGGGTGTCCCGGATGGTCACCGGCACCCCGTGCGCGGCGATCGCCTCGACGAACGCCTTCTCGTCCTCCGGCCGCGAGGCGGTCCACTTGGACCCGGGCGTCGGATTGAGCGGGATGAGGTTGACGTGCACCGGCTTGCCCCGGAGCAGCCGGCCCAGCCGGTCGCCCCGCCACGCCTGGTCATTGATGTCCCTGATCAGGGCGTACTCGATGGACAGCCGACGGCCGGACCTCTCGGCGTACTCGAAACCGGCGTCGAGGACCTCGCGCACCTTCCAGCGCGTGTTGACCGGCACCAGGGTGTCACGCAGTTCGTCGTCGGGGGCGTGCAGGGAGATCGCGAGCCGGCACTTGAAGCCCTCGTCCGCGAACCGGTGGATGGCGGGCACGAGCCCGACCGTCGACACGGTGATCCCGCGCTGCGACAGCCCGAGCCCGTCCGGCGCGGGGTCGGTGAGGGCCCGGATGGCGCCGACGACCCGCCTGTAGTTGGCGAGCGGCTCGCCCATGCCCATGAAGACGATGTTCGACAGCCGCGCCGGGCCGCCGGGCACCTCCCCGTCCCTGAGCGCGCGCATGCCGTCCACGATCTGGTGCACGATCTCGGCCGTCGACAGGTTCCGGTCGAGTCCCGCCTGCCCGGTGGCGCAGAAGGGGCAGTTCATGCCGCACCCGGCCTGCGAGCTGATGCACATGGTCACGCGGTCGGGGTAGCGCATGAGGACCGACTCCACGAGCGTCCCGTCGAACAGACGCCACAGCGTCTTGCGGGTGGTGCCCTGGTCGGTCGACAGATGCCGCACGACGGTCATCAGGTCCGGGAAGAGCGCCTCCCGCAGCTTCTCGCGCGACGCGGCGGGAACGTCCGTCCACTCCGCCGGGTCGTGGGCGAACCGCGCGAAGTAGTGCTGCGACAGCTGCCTGGCGCGAAACGGCTTCTCACCGACCGCAGCCACCGCCTCCTTCCGCTCGGCGGGCGAGAGATCGGCGAGATGCCGCGGCGGCTTCTTGGCTCCGCGCGGCGCGACAAAGGTGAGTTCTCCGGGCTTAGGCATGGCGGTACCAGTGTCGCAGATCAACTCGGGGAGCCCAGGCCAGAGCGGGGTGGGGGTGGTCACCCGTGGGTGCCGACTGTCAGTGTTGGTCAACCTCGGACGGCCCAGGGACGGCCCAGAGGGCTCGGCTCGTCTGCCTGACGCGACCGCGACAGGCCGAACGTCAAGACCCCTGTCCGTGCGCTTCAAGCAACGCCGAAATCAGTTTCGGAACTGAACTATGCGGATTTGGCGGCGCGTGCTTCACTTTAGCCGATTCACATTTAGCGGCACGATTCATTGCCTCTACGTACTGCCCATAAGGGAATCCGTCCGGCATATTCTTCCCGGAAAATCCCTTTTTTTGCAGCAGTTTAGAGAGCGCATTTGCATCTACCCATGCCGTACGGTTCTCAAAATGCCACCATAGCCAAATCTCGAAGCATGGCGAGCTGATCGCTATTTCGATACCCAGACGACTGGCTTCGATGCATGCCCTCTCTAGACTCGCGTGCTCGTCTACATCAACAACACACCAAACCGCGTCATATGGATCGCCACCCCTCTTTTCGAGATCCCGAAGTCGCTTCGCTTCGTTTACCACACTTAAAGGATCTCGACCGACGCCGACCGGCTTGACACTGACGACTCGGACGGCTTTGGCCCTAATTGATGCAGTGAATTTCTCAAAGTACTGCGGCTCCGTGTTGGCACCTTCGGCGGCGATGAGGATCTTTGTGTGCTCGAAACGTTTGTTCTTTGACTTCGAGATTCTCCGAGTGCCGCGCAACTGACGATTACTCACGCCTTCCCCTCCACCCGCAGAGACGCAAGCAATTCCTCCCAGGCAAGCGTTGGGACCGCCCCATACCTTCCGCCGAGATAACGGCGCTCCACGTTATGATCTTTCTTGATGGGGAAATCTGTCAGGGGATAAATCTCCGTGACTCCATTGGGAGATTTCTCCGAAAACCACATCTCCTCCCGATCTAGTCCCTCACCCGAGAGGTGCCCCATGAGGGAGGTGTCGTGCGAGGTGAAGACAAGCTGGGCCCCGCGCCGATTGATCTCTGGAGACTTAAACATGGCGATGAGTGCCGACGCGAGCCTCGGGTGCAGACTAGAGTCGAGTTCGTCAACGATCAACACTCCGCCGTACTTAATCTCTCGCATCGCAGGCAGAGCAAGGGCGAGCCACGCCACCGTGCCGCTGCTCTCATCACTCAGGTCGAGATTGTGAGACTCCTCATCGGATGAGCCAGTGTGCCAAAAACTGATCACTTTCCTCTGCTCTTCCAAGAGTTCGGCGAAAAACGCCTCTTCGTCATCCTCTTCGTCCGTTAGGGCTCTGATTGTTTTACGCATTGCCGACTGAGTCTTCTCATCGACGTCAATTTCCTCCAATGAGAGTCGATGAATTCCCAGGTCTGCAAAGCGCAGCAGAGTTTGAGCCTGCCCCAAGGTCTCCTCTTCTTCGATCCATTTCTTGACTGCCCTAATTCGACCCTGCTTATAGAATTCAGAGAACGCAGCGTAGCGCAAATGCCTGGTTAGATAGTGATTAATATGCGCCAGCTGGGCATGATTTGCCATGCTCGCCGTGGAAAGGTAAAGATTATACTTTCCCATTAGACGGGAAATTCGAACATTCTCCCCTTTCAGGCTTCTGCTGAATGTCAAATCTTCCGCCCCTGAGCCACTCCTCTCGAATAGACTGCGGCGTCGCCCTTCCGGGAAGGCGTAGAGCCACTCAGAGGTGATTCCTGCGGAGCTACTTTCGAATCCGTACGCGTGACGCGTCCCGCCGACCGTGAAATCAAATTCGTATGCGGAAGTCTCCCTCTTGGATTCCTTAGAAAGGAGGAACGGAAAGTAGGGGAAGGATTCCCGGTCACTCCACCTAGCAGAATTACTAATGGCCTTGACGGCAAAATCCATTGCATCGAGGAGTGTAGTTTTCCCTGACGCATTGGGGCCAAAGATGCCAACTACTCGATTAGTTACTGAGCCCCAGTCGCCGCCCTTAGGGCGTACTCCCGCGAAGCTCGACTTGGTGAGTACGAGCTCAGTGGTGTCACGGATGGACTTGTGGTTGGTGACGCGGAACCTCAGGAGCATGATTACCTCACTAGCTAGGTGCAGTTTCATCCTGTTCTAGGACGGATGCCGCCCTGATCGCCCCTCAAACCGTACCTGTCCTGCAGGTACATCGCCAGTAGCGTCGGACGAGGTCGGCGGAGCGGCTTTGGGCTGGAGCTGCTTTGGGGCGAGTGATCATGGCCCCGTAAGCTTCCGGCGCGTCGGGCAGTCTGTGGACCTGCCCGTTAAAGCACGACGTTGGGGCCATGATCTTAGAGGCTCGCCCCAAAGTGGCTGCCTAAAGCCGTGGAGCTGACCGCCCCAGCCACAGAGGGTGTCTCCCCACTTCATGCCCGCAGCCGCCGAGCGCGCCGCCGGGCGCGGCCAGCCGGGGCGAAGACAGGAGGCAGGCCGCGCCGCAGAGGCGGCGCGCGCCCGCGCCATGCGCGGGCTCTTGATGAACGTAGGGAAAGTCGTACCGCACCCATGATCGGCAGTCGCCACGATCACGGCCTGTCGGCTCTCGGCTCGACTCGGCTACCGTTCCATGCATGCCTTCTGCACTGGACACGCCCCAGGGAGCGGCCGAACTCGCCGAGTCTCTGCTCCCCCAGCTCGGGAACCGCTGGCTGCACACTCAGGCCGTGGCTGCTCGGGCCCGCGAAGCTTCCGCGGCTGTGTCCGAGGCGGACCGGGATCTCCTCGTCGCTGCCGCGTGGCTGCACGACATCGGCTACGCGCCCGAGCTGCGGGACACCGGCTTCCATCCCCTCGACGGTGCCCGGCACCTCGAATCGCTCGGTGCGCCGGCGCGCCTGGTGCGGCTCGTCGCTCATCACTCCGGGGCGGTGTACGAGGCAGAGCAACGCGGGCTCTCGGCGGAGCTGGCCGTCTACGAGCGGGAAGACTCCCCGGTCCTGGACGCCCTGATCTTCGCCGACATGACGACCGGACCCGCCGGGCAGTCCTTCGACTTCGACACCCGGATCGACGAGATCCTCGTCCGCTACGAGCCGGGCAGCGAGGTTCACAACGCGATCAGCAAGGCACGGCCGTACCTTCAGGGCGCGGTGGAGCGGACTCGCGACCGCCTGGCGCATCAGCCGAGGTAGGGCTCTGCCCGGTCGGCCAAGCCGTGCTCGATCCGCATGCGCATCGACGGGTGGATCTTCAGCTCGTCCAGCTTGCTCGGGTCGACGAAGGCGACTTCCTTGCTCTCGCTGCTCGTCCGCAGCCGGCCGCCGGTGATACGGGCATGGAAGCAGACGGAGAACTGCTGGCGGACCTCGCCGTCGTCGTACGCCATGACGTGCCCGGGATTGGTGTAGATGCCGACGAGGCCGGTCACCTCCACCTCGAAGCCGGTCTCTTCCCTGGTCTCGCGTACGGCTGCGTCCGGGGCTGACTCGCCCAGGTCGACGCCGCCGCCGGGCAGGGCCCAGAGGTCGTTGTCGGTCTTGTGGATCAGCAGGACCTCTCCGGCGTCGTTGCGGGCTACGGCGGTCACGGAGGGGACGAGGCTGTTCGCCTTCGGGGCGTGGGGATCGTTGAAGTAGTCGACACGGGCCATGCGTTCAGCGTTGCACGTCCGGAGCCCGTTACGCCTCCCGGCCCCGCTGCCACGCGTAGTCGAAGCTCCGCATGTAGTGCCGGAAGGTCCGCGCTCCCGGGAGGTACCGGAAGTGCATCACCGGGCTTAGGCATGGCGGTACCAGTGTCGCAGATCGTCGCGCAGGATCCCGGTCCGCTGCCGTACCGCGGCGGTCCCCCGGCCGGGGAGGGTCGTACTCTTGCCCGACGACGAGGAGGGGCACATGGGGGGTACGGCAGGTCAGGGAGCTGTCCTGGTCGTCGACGACGACGCGGCGATCCGACGCTCGCTGGAGCGCGGACTCCGGCTGAGCGGCTTCGCGGTACGCACCGCGGGCAGCGGTCCCGAGGCGCTCGCCGCCGTCGCAGACGCGCCGCCCGACGTGCTCGTGCTGGACGTGTCGATGCCCGGTATGAGCGGCATCGAGGTGTGCACCCGGCTCCGTGGGGCCGACCGGGACCTTCCGGTGCTGATGCTCTCCGCGCTGGACGAGACAGCCGACCGCATCGCCGGCCTCCAGGCGGGCGGCGACGACTACCTGGTCAAGCCCTTCGCCCTGCAGGAACTCGTGCTGCGTTTGCGCGCGCTGCTGCGCCGGCGGCCGCCGGACGGACGGGAGGTGCTGAGGGCGGCGGGCCTGGTGATCGACCCGGCGGCGCGCACCGCCGAGCGGGACGGACGGCCGCTGGAGCTGACCCGCAGGGAGTTCGAACTGCTGGAGACCCTCGCCCGCAACGCCGGGCTGGTCCTCACCCGCGACCAGCTCCTGGACCGGGTGTGGGGCTACGGCTTCGACGTGCGCACCGACGCCGTCGACACGTTCGTCAGCTATCTGCGGCGCAAGCTGGAGGAGGGCGGCCGGCGGCGGCTCATCCACACCGTTCGTGGTGTGGGCTTCGTCCTGCGGGACGCGCCGTGAAGCTGTCGACACGCATCGGACTCGCGGTGGGCTGCACCGTGCCCCTCCTGGTGCTCGCCTTCGGCTGGCTGCTGCTGCATCTGGTCGCCCGCGACCTGCACAGCGCGGAGGACCAGCACCTCCGGCAGCGTGCGGCGGCCCTCCTGCCGGACGCCCGCGCACTGCTGCGTGCCAGCACCGCCGACCGGCCCAAGGCGGCCGACACCAAGGAGCGGCGGCTCTACAGCGCCGCGCTCGACGTGGGCATCCGCGTCATAGGACCGGACGGCACCTTCAGCGGCGGCCCACAGCCCGCGGCCTCGGTGCCGCTGCCCGCGAACGCCACCGGTCCGGTCACCGTCCGGGCGGGCGGCACCGGCTGGCGGGCGCTGTCCCGGCCGGTCCGCACCGCCGACGCCTCGGGCACCCTGTGGGTCTTCTCGCCGGACAGCGCCGATCACGGCCAGCTCCGGCTCGTGGGGCGCCGCGTGCTGGTGAACACCCTGCTGGCCGCTCCGGTGTCCGGTCTCATGGCCTGGGCCATGGCGGCGGGTGCCACCAAACCCCTGCGCCGTCTCACCCGGCGCACCGCGGGGCTCGACCCCCGCACCAGCAGCGCCCGTCCGTACCACCGGCCGACCGGGGTGACCGAGGTCGACGACCTCGCGGCGACCGTGAGCACCGTGCTCGCCCGCTACGACGAGCAGGCCCGCCGCACCGCCGAGGCACTGGACACGGCACGCTCGTTCTCGGCGGCGGCGGCGCACGAACTGCGCACGCCGCTGATGAGCCTGGGCACCAACCTCGACATCCTCACCGCACACCCCGATCTCCCGGATCGGGACCGCACCGAGGTGCTCGGCGACCTGCGCCGCGAACACACCCGCCTGCTGGGCCTCCTGGTGATGCTGCGCGAGCTGGGGCGCGGGGACCTGGTGGAGGCGGAGGCGTTCCGGACCGTCGACCTCGCCGAGATCTCCGACGCGGCGGTCGCCGAGGCCCGGCGCCGCGCCCCCGGCGCCCGGATCACCCTGGACGCGGCCCCCGGCCTCACGGTGCACGGCTGGGAGCCGGGCCTGCGCCTGCTGCTCGACAACCTGCTGGCCAACGCCCTGGTCCACGGCCGCGACGCCCGGGGCCGGGCGGTCGTCTCGGTCACGGTGCGGCACAGGGGAGAGTGGACCGCGGTGACGGTGGACGACGGTGGACCGGGCGTCCCCGCCGAGGCGCGGCAGCACGTCTTCGACCGGTTCCGACGGGGGCCGGACAGCGAGGGCTCCGGGCTCGGCCTCACGCTCGTGGCCCAGCAGGCGGCGCTGCACCGGGGGACCGTCACGGTGGCGGACGGCCCGCAGGGCATCGGGGCACGCTTCGAGGTACTGCTGCCGTCGGGCGGCGCCGCCCCGCCCGAACGGCGTGACTGGCTGATCGAAACGGCCGGGACGAATCGGTCACAGAGTTCCCACAAAGACGCTTTCTAGCATCCGTCGCGCCGGACGGACCACGGGGCCGTCCGGCGGACCATCGGACGGACCGTGTGACCGTCCGGGAAACGGAGGCACAGATGTTGGTACGACGACGGCGCACCCTGCTGGTCGGGCTCGCCGCGGCGGCGGTGCTGGCGGGCACGACGGGAGTGGCCGCGGCCGACGGCAGCCCGGCTCCGGCGCCGACCGGCGACGGTGCCGCGGCGCTGTGCAAGCGGGTGCCCAAGCTGGAACGGCGGATCGACCGGGCCCTGAAGCGGGTGGAGGCCGGTGCCGGCTCACGCGGTTCGGTGGCCCGGCTGCAGCAGCGCGTGGACAACGCCGAGAAGGCCGGCCACGATGAGATCGCCACCTATCTGAAGGACCGGCTCGCCTTCCGTAAGTCACTGGCGGCCTCCCTTCCGCAGCGGCGGAAGGACCTGTCGGACGTGCGGACCTGGTGCCAGGAGAACAACGGCGGCAAGGCGGCGAGCTGATGCGGGCACGCCGAGCGGCCGCCGCCGCGCTCCCCGCGGCCGCCCTGCTCGCGGCGCTCACCGGGGGCTGCGCGCCCCAGGACACCGCGTCCCCTACGACTCCCTCGGCATCCCCCTCGGCCACGCCCTCGGGCTATGAGCAGATGCTGAAGAAGGTGAACGCGGCCGAGTCCGCCGCGGCGTCGGCGGAGAAGGACGCGGCGCAGGACGACTGACGCGCGCTGCCGGGTGGGGAGTACCGTTCAGCGCTTCCCGCCCGGCAGCTACGGCGTGTCCCCGGCGCCCCCGCAGGCCACCGGCGCCCGTGTGGGTGAACCCCGTGGCGCAGAGAGGACCCCCGGCCAGGGCGACGGCGCCACCTGCGCGACGCTCGACGGGCAGCCGGCGGCCGTGGGGCTCTCCGGCCGCGCCGCGACCGGCGCGGCCGGGGTCGCCGCCCACCGGGGGAGCAGGCCCGCCCTCCACGGCCGGGCCGGGGCGACCGGGCTCCGCCGGCCACCCGAGGCAACCGGAGAGGGTGGCCGTGACGCTCCGCCTCGGGGGGAGACCCACGGGTGGTGGGTCTCCGCCGGTCAGGCGTGTTCCAGGTGCTCCCTCAGCAGCCGCTCGTTGCGCGGCATCTCCTTGCGGACCTGCGGACGGACGACGAGGGGCAGCAGGACCTTCCCGATCCCGTGGCCCTCGAAGTCGAGGTCCATGGTCATGTGCGTGCGGCGCCCCTCGTCCATGGGGATGATCTCACCGTGGAAGTCGCCCCGCACGGGTCCGTCGATGCCGCGGACGCTCCAGGAGCGCATCGGCTCGTACTCGGTGCACTCCATCGTCATCGCCACCTCGCGCCGGCCCAGGTGCCGGGTCACCCTGATCCGGGAACCCAGCCCGAACGGGCCGTCGTCGAGCTGCTCCGCGGACACTGCGCTGGCCTGCCACTCCGGTAGATGCACGGGGTCGATGACGTACGCCCAGACGTCCTCGGGGCGACAGTCGAGGTAGATCTCGTCGTGGAATCCGGACATGGTGCCCCCTTCCCAGGGCGCCCCACCCGCTGGTGGGTCCGCACGGGAATCGTCCCACCGCAGCGCGGCGAGCACCATTCGTGGCCGAAACGCGCGCGAGTCCCCGTCCTCCGCGGACGCTGTCGGTCGAAGCGGGGGCTGCGTGACGACGGCCTGTGTGACCCCGTTCGGGTTGTGCAGGCCGTCATCGTGTTCAGGGGTGGGGTTCGGTGTCGTTGCGTGGGGTGGAGCCGGAGGAGATCCCGGAGGAGACCGTGCGGGTGGCGCGTGCGGTGTTCCCCGAGGGGTGTCTGGCGATGAGGGTGCGGGACGCGCTGCTACCGAGGCCTGGCCAGGACAAGCCGGCAACAGGAACTGACCGCTGCCGGCATGAACCTCATCCGCCTTGACGCCTGGCTGACCGGCAGACCGCCGGCCCGCACCCGCACCTCCCGCCTCGCAGCACTCCGCCCCGCTGGATAGCCAGCGGGGCGGAATCGGCCAACAGCGTCCGGGGAAGGACGGGGGCTCACCTGTCGTGCGTGTGCGGCGGTCAGCCGGCGCCGACGAAGAGGACCAGCAGGAGCCACACCACGGGTGCCGTCGGCAGCAGCGAGTCCAGGCGGTCCATGATGCCGCCGTGACCGGGCAGCAGGGTGCCCATGTCCTTGATACCGAGGTCCCGCTTGATCATCGACTCGCCGAGGTCGCCGAGTGTGGCACTGGCGGCGACCGCGAGGCCCAGCAGCAGTCCCTGCCACCAGGCGCCGTCGTCGATGAGGAACTGCAGGCACAGCGCACCCGCGACCATCGCGAACGCGACGGCGCCGAACAGGCCCTCGCGGGTCTTGCCGGGGCTGATGCGCGGCGCGAGCTTGTGCTTGCCGAAGCGCCAGCCGACCGCGTACGCGCCGGTGTCGCTGACGACGGTCAGCAGCAGGAAGGTCAGCACGCGCCACGGGCCGTCGTCGGCGGCGAGCATCATCGCCACGAACGTCGCCAGGAACGGGACGTAGAACGCCGCGAAGACGCCCGCCGTGACGTCCCTCAGATAGCCCTCGGGTGGCTCCGTCATCCGCCAGACCAGCACGGCCAGCGCGGTGAGCGCCATCGCCACCCACGCGCCCTCCGCGCCGCGGACGTACCCGGTCACCACCATCGCGACGCCGCCGACCGCGAGCGGCGCCAGCGGTGCCCGGATCTCCTTGCGCTCCTGGAGCCGGCTGGTCAGCTCCCACAGCCCGACGACGACGGCGACCGCGATCACTCCGACGAACACGGCCTTGACGATGAACAGCGACGCGATGATCACCGCACCGAGCCCGACGCCGACCCCTATGGCGGCGCCCAGGTCACGGCCCGCGCTCTTCTTCTGCGGTGGAGGCACCGGCTGGGGGGCGTCGGGCATGGACTCCGGATTCTCGTCGCGGAACAAGGGGCCGCTCAGCCGAGTGACCCCCCGCTCGTCATCCTGGTCTCCGCCGGGTGCGGACACGTCGGGCGCGATGGGCATGGGGCGGGTGAGCTGTGCGTCCTGCGCATCGTACGCGGGACCCGCCGGGGTGGCTCCCTGGACGTGCCCCTGACCTGTGGAGCCCCAGTACCCGGCCTGCCCGGCGTGCGGCGGAGCCGCCCAGGAAGAGTCGTTCATCAGACCTCGAGCAGCTCTGCTTCCTTGTGCTTGAGGAGCTCGTCCACCTGGGCGACGTACTTCGCGGTGGTGTCGTCGAGCTCCTTCTCCGCACGGCGGCCCTCGTCCTCGCCGACCTCGCCGTCCTTGATCAGCTTGTCGATGGCGTCCTTCGCCTTGCGGCGCACGGAGCGGATGGACACCTTGGCGTCCTCGCCCTTGCCCTTGGCGACCTTGATGTACTCGCGGCGGCGCTCCTCGGTCAGCTCGGGGAACACCACACGGATGATGTTGCCGTCGTTGCTCGGGTTGACGCCGAGATCGGAGTCGCGGATCGCCTGCTCGATGTTGCGCAGCGCGCTCTTGTCGAACGGGGTCACGACCGCCATGCGCGGCTCCGGCACGGAGAACGAGGCCAGCTGGTTGATCGGCGTCGGCGCGCCGTAGTAGTCGGCGACGATCTTGTTGAACATCGCCGGATGCGCTCGGCCGGTGCGGATCGCGGCGAAGTCCTCCTTGGCGACCACGACGGCCTTCTCCATCTTCTCCTCGGCCTCGAGGAGGGTCTCTTCGATCACCACTTGCTCCTGCGTGTCTTGAGTAGGCCCGGCTGCGGTTCCTCTGTGGGGGCGGCGGCCGGCTGCGTCGCGTCTTCTGTCCTGCACGGTTCCCGACCGGCAGGACATTGTCCATCCCCCGGTCAGGGTCCGGGTGAATCTCCGGTCAGTCCCGGTCGCGCTGCTCACCCACGAGGGTGCCGATCTTCTCACCCTTGACGGCGCGGGCGATATTGCCCTCCTTCAGGAGTTCGAAGACGAGGATGGGGAGCTGGTTGTCCCGGCACAGCGTGATGGCCGTGGCGTCGGCGACCCGCAGGTCGCGGGTGATGACCTCGCCGTAGCTCAGCGCGTCGAACTTGACGGCGTCCGGGTTGGCCTTCGGGTCGGAGTCGTAGACCCCGTCCACGCCGTTCTTGCCCATGAGCAGTGCCTCGGCGTCGATCTCCAGGGCGCGCTGGGCGGCGGTGGTGTCGGTGGAGAAGTACGGCATGCCCATTCCGGCGCCGAAGATGACCACGCGGCCCTTCTCCAGGTGGCGCACGGCCCGCAGGGGGATGTACGGCTCGGCGACCTGGCCCATGGTGATGGCGGTCTGCACGCGGGAGTCGATGCCCTCCTTCTCCAGGAAGTCCTGGAGGGCGAGGCAGTTCATCACGGTGCCGAGCATGCCCATGTAGTCCGAACGGGCACGGTCCATGCCGCGCTGCTGGAGTTCGGCACCGCGGAAGAAGTTCCCGCCGCCGATGACGACCGCGACCTGCGCACCGTCACGCACGACGGCGGCGATCTCACGGGCGATCTTGTGCACCACGTCGGGGTCGACACCGAGGCCCCCGCCGCCGGAGAAGGCCTCCCCGGACAGCTTCAGCAGAAACCGGCCGTGTACTTTGCCGTCGTCGCTCTTCTCGGGCTTGGTGCTCATGGCGTTCTCCTCGTGGTGCACATACGAAGAAGGCCATTGCCGGTGGGGTGTGGTTCGCATCCCATGCGGCAATGGCCTCCTCGTCAGATCAGCTGCCGTCCGCGACGCACGCGTGGGCGTCGCCGTACGCGTACGGCAGGGGCGACTGTTGTCGACCCTATCGGGGTCGAGCGTCGGTCGCGGTACGGACTCAGATGCCGACCTTGATGCGCGTGAAGCGCTTCAGGGTGACACCGGCCTCGTCCAGGATCTTCTGGACGGACTTCTTGTTGTCGAGCGCGTACGGCTGGCCCAGCAGCGTGGCGTCCTTGAAGAAGCCGTTGAGGCGACCCTCGACGATCTTCGGCAGGGCGGCCTCGGGCTTGCCCTCGGCGCGGGTGGTCTCCTCGGCGATGCGGCGCTCGGCCTCGACGACGTCGGCCGGGACCTCGTCCTTGGAGAGGTACTTCGGCGCGAAGGCGGCGATGTGCTGGGCGATGCCCTTCGCGACCTCGGCGTTCGGCTTGTCGAGCTCGACGAGGACACCGATCTGCGGGGGCAGGTCGGGCATCGTGCGGTGCATGTACGCGAGCACGAAGCCGTCCGCGAACTGCGCGAAGCGGTCCAGGACGATCTTCTCGCCGAGGTTGGCGTTGGCCTCGTCCACGAACGCCTGGACGGTCTTGCCGGCCTCGATCTCGGAGGCGAGCAGCGCCTCGATGTCCGCCGGGGCCGTCCTGGCGACGTGCTCGGCGATCGTGTGGGCGACGGCCTGGAACTTCTCGCCCTTGGCGACGAAGTCCGTCTCGCACTTCAGCTCGACCAGGACGCCGGAGGAGTTGTCGTCGGCGATGATGGAGACCACGGCGCCGTTCTCGGCGGAGCGGCCCTCACGCTTGGCGACGCCCTTCTGGCCCTTGATGCGCAGCGCCTCGACGGCCTTCTCGACGTTGCCCTCGGCCTCGTCCAGCGCCTTCTTGCAGTCCATCATGCCGGCGCCGGTGAGCTCGCGGAGCTTCTTGACGTCGGCGGCGGTGTAGTTCGCCATGAGTCTGTGAGTCTTTCTCGAAGTCTGGAGGATCGAAGATCTGCGGGGTACGGCCTCCATGTGGGCAAAGGCCGCTGTCCAGCCGCTGACCTACGGGTGAACGGCGGGAACGGAGTTCATGTCACCGTTCCCGCCGTCAACGCCGACGGGTCAGGCCTGCTCGCCCTCGGCGGCCGGAGCCTCGGCGGCCGGAGCCTCGGCAGCCGGAGCCTCGGTGGCCGGAGCCTCGGTGGCCGGAGCCTCGGCAGCCGGAGCCTCGGCAGCCGGAGCCTCGGCGGCCGGAGCGGCCTCCTGGGACTCGGCCTTCTTCTCGCCCTCGAGCAGGTCGCGCTCCCACTCGGCGAGCGGCTCGCCCGCGGCCTTCTCGCCCTTGTCACCGGCGTTGACGCCGGAGCGGGCGATGAGACCCTCGGCGACGGCGTCGGCGATCACACGGGTGAGCAGGGTGACGGAGCGGATCGCGTCGTCGTTGCCCGGGATCTTGTAGTCGACCTCGTCGGGGTCGCAGTTGGTGTCGAGGATCGCGACGACCGGGATGTTGAGCTTCCGGGCCTCGCCGACCGCGATGTGCTCCTTCTTGGTGTCCACGATCCAGACGGCGCTGGGCACCTTCTGCATCTCGCGGATACCACCGAGGGTCTTCTCCAGCTTGGCCTTCTCGCGGGAGAGGACCAGGAGCTCCTTCTTGGTCAGACCGGAGGCGGCGACGTCCTCGAAGTCGATCTGCTCCAGCTCCTTGAGGCGCTGCAGACGCTTGTAGACGGTCGAGAAGTTGGTGAGCATGCCGCCCAGCCAGCGCTGGTTGACGAAGGGCATGCCGACGCGGGTTGCCTGCTCGGCGATGGCCTCCTGCGCCTGCTTCTTGGTGCCGACGAACATGACCGTGCCGCCGTGGGCGACGGTCTCCTTGACGAACTCGTAGGCGCGGTCGATGTACGACAGCGACTGGAGCAGGTCGATGATGTAGATGCCGTTGCGCTCGGTGAAGATGAAGCGCTTCATCTTCGGGTTCCAGCGACGGGTCTGGTGACCGAAGTGGACGCCGCTCTCCAGCAGCTCCCGCATCGTGACGACGGCCATGGCCGTTCTCCTTGATTTTCTCGGTTGTGCCGCGGCAGCCGGACGGCTTCCGCGCCTGACGCCCACGGTGCGCCGAGCCACGAAGGACCGAGAGGCGCTGATACGGACCGTTTCCGGATGCCGTACCGGGGCGTGCGAAGTCGACCCGGTGACCCGGATCGCCAGAAGAAGTGTACGGGACCGGCGAAGCACCGGGTGACGCCACTGTCCCCAACCGGCTGGTGGTCCACAGGTCCCGGCCATGATCGGGCGGGGTGCGGGACGGTTCCCGCATGCGAGCGAAGCGATACGTACGGGTGATGCGGGCGGTGCGCACGATGCTGCTGGGGCTTGCTCTGACGGCCCTGCCCCCGGCTGCGCGGGCGGACGGACCACCCCCCGCGCCCGCCGGCCCAACGGCATCCACACCCACACCGACCCCGGCAGGAGGTGTGCCGGCCGTGGGCCACGCCTGGCCCGTCGGGGTGCGGCCCGCCGTCCTCCGCGGCTGGGCACCGCCGGCGACGCCGTACGGCCGCGGCCACCGGGGCGTGGACCTGGCGGCTCCGGCCGGGGCCGAGGTGCGGGCGGTGGCGGCGGGGCGGGTGTCGTTCTCGGGGCGGGTGGCGGGCAGGGGGGTGGTGTCCGTCGAGCTGTCGGGCACGGGCGATCCACCGCTGAGGACCACGTACGAGCCGGTGACGGCGTCCGTGGCGCAGGGCGACGCCGTGGAGCCGGGCGAGGTGGTGGGCGCGGTGGAGCCGACGGGCTCCCACTGCACTGCACCCTGTGTCCACTGGGGCCTGCGGCGCGGGGACGTCTACCTCGATCCGCTGACCCTCCTGCCCCCTCGCCTCCTGCGGAGGACCCCGCCGAGACTGCTCCCGGTGCTCTCGGTGCCGTTGCCCGGTTGACATCCCCTGCCCTTGAGGCGGGAATCCGGAGGCGGGCACCGCTGGGAGCACCGCTCCGGCCACGTTCCCGGCCGCCGGCGAGCGCCGCACCCTCCGCTGCCCCGGCCACCGGGGGAGAGCATGCCCCCGGACGCGACCCCGGCCGCCGACGAGGGCTCGCCCCGGCCGGTCCGGAGGGGGCCGCAGGGCTCACGCCCGGGTCGCCTCACAGGGGAACCGCCTTCCCCCGGGGGCGGCCCCGCGGCGAAGGGCGCCCGTGCACCCGGGCCCGGCGTCAGCCGCAGACGCCCCGCAGGACGAGTCCCACCGCCGTCGCGGCGATGACATCCGGCTCCTCGGCGGCGCCCAGCTCGACCCGTCGGACGGCGGCGTCCACCACACCCTGCACGAGCATCGCGGCCAGCCGGGGCTCCGCGTGCCCCAGCTCGCCCAGAGCCTCGACGATCAGCGCGACCAGCCCGCCGTGCGCCGCGCGGATCTTCTCCCGCGCCCCCGCGTCGAGCTCGCTCGCGGAGATCGCCACCACCGCCCGGTGCCGCCGGTCCCCGACCAGCTCCAGCTGCTTGCGCACATACGCGCCGACCCTGTCCCCGGGCGTGTCCATCGCGGCCATGGCCTCGGCGACCTCCGCCGCCCACACGGGAAAGTCCGCCTCGCACAGCTCCTCGACCACGGCGGCACGTGACCGGAAGTACTCGTACACGGACGACCTCGCCAGCCCCGTCCGCTCGGCGAGGGCGGGGAAGGTCAGCGCCTCCGTCCCGCCCTCGGACAGCAACGACCGGGCCGCATCCAGCAGGGCGGCTCGCTGCATCGACCGGTGCTCGGCCACGGAGGCCGCTCGAATCCTTGGCACGTCAACCACTCTACGGACGCATCACCCTCGGCGGGAGTGAGTACGGCATCACCGTCCGAAGGCGGCCAGCTTGGCCCGCAGCTGGAGCACGGACTTGGTGTGGATCTGGCTGACGCGGCTCTCGGTCACTCCGAGCACGTTCCCGATCTCGGCCAGGGTCAGCCCCTCGTAGTAGTACAGGGTGACCACCGTCTTCTCCCGGTCGGGCAGCGTGTTGATGGCCCGTGCCAGGAACCTCCGCAGCTCGCGGTCCTCGGCCACCTCCACGGGATTGTCGGCGGCGGTGTCCTCCAGGGTGTCCATGACGCTCAGTCCGTCACCGCCGTCGCCGCCGACGTGCAGCAGTTCCTCCAGGGCGACGACGTTGGCCAGCGACAACTGGCTGAACACCGTGTGCAGTTCGTCGACGCCGATGCCGAGTTCGGCGGCCACCTCCTGCTCGGTGGGCGTGCGCCGCAGGCGGGCCTCCAGAGTGGCGTAGGCCCGCTCCACATTGCGCGCCTTCTGCCGTACCGACCTCGGGATCCAGTCCAGCGCCCGCAGTTCGTCGATCATCGCGCCGCGGATCCGGGTGATCGCGTACGTCTCGAACTTGATCTCCCGGTCGACGTCGAACTTCTCGATCGCGTCGATCAGCCCGAAGACGCCGGAGGAGACGAAGTCGGCCTGCTCGACATTGGGCGGCAGGCCGACGCTCACCCGGCCCGCCACGTACTTCACGAGCGGCGAGTAGTGCAGGATCAGCTGCTCCCGCAGCCGTTCGTCTCCCGTCGCCTTGTACGACCGCCACAGCTCCTCGAGCGTGGAGGGAGCGGGAGGCCGCACGCTGCCACCGTCGCGGGCGGCCGGCGGGACCGCCGCCCGGTCGGAGCCGGAGGTGTGCTGGGGCATTCGTCGCCTTGTGCCGTTCTGCCGTGAAGTGGGCCGGGTCGGGGTTGCCTGGGTGAGCTGTCGGTCTGGTGTCGAGTTGCCGGCGTGTGTGCCGGAATCCTCGTGAGCGTAGCGTGACTGGCCCGTCGCGGTGCGCGAAGAGCGAGGCCCGGTCCCCGCGCGGAGGCACTCGCGGAGCGGCACGGCCGGTCCTCGGCGGTAGCTCTGTGTAACTCGACGGGGCGTCAACTGCCGTAAACCGCAAGGGCATCGAGGTTCCCCCGGACGGCCGAACACGCTCGGTCAGGACGGCCCGGGACCGCCCCGGGCGGAGATCACCGCCTGGCGTGTCAACTTCCAGCCGTCGCCGAGTCGTTCGACGTAACCGAGTGCTCGTAGTTCGTACAGTCTCGCGATCGCGTCCTCCGTGGTGGTCTGCGCGTCGCGGGCGATCTCCCGCGGCGTCGCCGGCCGGCTGCCGGGAAGGGCGGCCAGGACGTCCCGGGCAGCCGGTTCCAGCAGGTCGCGTGGGAGGACGGGCCCGCGCCGGACGGGAGCCAGCTCCCCCATGGGCCCGACCTGTTCGACGACTTCCGCGGGGTCGGTGACCAGTACCGCCTCCCCGCGCAGGAGCTCGTGCACCCCCGCCGAGAGGCCGCTCGTGGCCGGTCCCGGTACGCCCATGGTGTGCCGGCCCAGCCGCTGGGCCGCGCGTGCCGTGACCAGCGAGCCGCTGCGGTGTGCGGCCTCGACGACGACGGTGCCCGCGGTGAGAGCGGCGATGACGCGGTTGCGCAGGACGAATCTGCCGGGTGTGGGATGGCAGCCGGGCGGCAACTCCCCCACCACGAGTCCCTGTTCGGCGATGCGGTTGATCAGCTGGGCGTGCCCGGCCGGGTAGGGCCGGTCGACGCCGCAGGCCAGGACGGCGACGGTGGCGCCGCCCGCGGCCAGGGCGCCGCGATGGGCGGCGCCGTCGATGCCGTAGGCACCCCCGGAGACCACGACCCACCCGTGTTCGGCGAGTCCGGCAGCGAGGGTGGCCGCCATGTGCGCGCCGTACTCGGTGCAGGCGCGGGCACCGACCACGGCGACCGACTGCAGGGCCCACATCCGCAGGCTGGGCGTCCCGCGCACCCACAGTCCCAGCGGCCGGGCGTCCCCCAGGTCGTCCAGCCGGCCCGGCCACTCGGTGTCCCCCGGTGCGACGAACCGCACCCCCGCCCGTCGTGCGGCGTCGAGGTCGTGCCCGGGATCGGCCAGCGCGGCCCGCGCTCGCAGCCCGGCCCAGCGCTGCCCGCTGGCCCCCGGCAGCGCCGGGCCGCGCCCTCGCAGTCTGCGTACCACCTCCGCCACCCCGAACCGGCGCACCCACCGCCCGCCGGTCCGGTCCCCCGGTTCGACCACCCTGGTCAAGAAGACCCTGCCGAGCAGCTCGTCGTCCACGTCGGTCCGCCCGATCACGCGCGGGCTCCGATGGCCATGGGCACGCCGCGCGGCACTCCGGTGCGCAGTTGCAGGGCCAGGGCGACGTCCGTCGTGTCGGGCCGGTCGTGGCCGACGAGGTCGGCGACGGTCCAGGCCACGCGCAGCACCCGGTCGAGGCCGCGGGCCGTGAGCATGCCGCGTTCGAGGCTGCGCTCGGCGTCGTCCAGGGCGCCGGGCTCGGCATGCCAGCGGCTGCGCAGCTCACGGCCCGGCACTTCGCTGTTGGTGCGCCAGGGGGTGCCGTCGAATCGCGCCGCCGCCCGCTCCCGGGCTGCCCGCACCCGATCGGCCACGGTGGCCGTGGACTCGCCGCCCGCGCCGCGCTGCGTGAGCTCGGCCCGGCCCACCGGCTCCACCTCGACGCGCAGGTCGACGCGGTCGAGCAGCGGGCCGGAGAGCCTCGCCTGGTAGCGGCGGACCGCCGAGGGCGGGCACTCGCAGGACGTGTCGCGCCGCGAGGAGCGCCCGCAGGGGCACGGGTTCGCCGCCAGGACCATCAGGAACCTCGCGGGGAAGCGCACCACGCCCGCACTGCGCGCGATCACCACGTGCCCGGCCTCCAGCGGCTGGCGCAGGGCATCGAGCGCACGGCTGCCGAACTCGGGGGTCTCGTCGAGAAAGAGCACGCCTCGGTGGGCGAGCGACACCGCCCCCGGCCGGGCGATGCCCGGGCCACCGCCGACGAGGGATTGCAAGGTGGCCGAGTGGTGCGGGGCGCAGTACGGCGCCTCGTCGATCAGGGGCCTGCCCGGTGGCAGCAGTCCGGCGACCGAGTGCACCGCCGTGACCTCCAGGGACTCCTGCCGACCCAGCGGGGGCAGGATGGTGGGCAGCCGCTCGGCCAGCATGGTCTTGCCGGCGCCCGGGGGGCCTTCGAGGAACAGGTGGTGCCCGCCCGCCGCCGCCACTTCCACGGCTGTGCGCGCGGCGGCCTGGCCGACCACGTCGGCCAGGTCTGCCAGGTCTGCCAGGTGACGGCCCCGGTCGGGCTGGACGGCATCCCGGCCGTGCAGGCCGGTGGGCGCGCCCGTGCCCGGCAGACGCAGTCCGCCCAGCAGGGGGTCGGGGCGCCCCTGCTCGTCGGCAGGCTCCTCGGGCACGGGCTCGTCGGCCAGGACGGCGACCAGCTGCCGCAGGCTGCGCACTCCCAGCACCGACATCCCGGGCACCAGCGACGCCTCCGCGGCCGCGCACTCGGGCACGACCACCTGCTCGTACCCGGCGTCCGCGGCGGCCAGGACGGCCGGCAGGATGCCGCGCACCGGCCGCACCCGCCCGTCCAGTCCCAGCTCCCCGATCATCACGACGTCGGCGAGCACGCGCGGGTCGATGCGTTCCGCCGCGCCGAGGACGGCGCAGGCCACGGCGAGGTCGAAGCCGCTGCCCGCCTTCGGCACCGATGCCGGGCTGAGCCCGACGGTGAGCTTCTTCTGCGGCCATGCGCCCCCGGAGTTCACCACCGCCGACCGGACCCGGTCCCGGCTCTCCGTCAGGCTCTTGTCCGGGAGGCCCACCAGGGTGAACGCGGCGACGCCCGGTTCGAGGTCGGCCTGGACCTCGACGACCACGCCCTCGACACCGACGAGGGCCACGGAGCAGGTGCGTGCGAAGCCCATGTCAGGCCACCCCCCGCGCGTGCTCGACGACGGGTGCGCCGCGTGCGGGCAGGACGACGCCGACCAGGTCGATGCGGACGCCGCCCGGCGGGGCCCCTCCGTGGGCCTGGATCCATCGCTCGGCCAGGGCCCGGAGCCGCTCGGCCTTCTCCCTGGTGACGGCGGCCATCGGGTGCTCGAAGGAGCCGCCGCTGCGGGTCTTCACCTCGCACAGGACCAGAACGTCGCCGTCCCGGGCGAGGATGTCGACCTCACCGGTCCTGCCGCAGCGCCAGTTGCGTTCCAGGACCGTCATTCCGGACTCGGCCAGCCGCCGGGCGGCCAGTGTCTCGCCGTACCTGCCGAGTGCACCGCGTGCCTGCTGTGTGTTCATGTGGGCACCACCTCCGGTGCCCACCGTCACGCAACCGCCGGCCCTTAGTGGATCTTGGTGGGTTACCCGGCGGTTGTGGAGAACGTCCCCACCCGTGCGGGTGACCTCAGCTGCCGGGGAGCTCCAGGTCGCTCTTGTTCAGCTCCTCGATGTTCACGTCCTTGAACGTGAGCACCCGCACCTGCTTGACGAAGCGCGCGGGTCTGTACATGTCCCACACCCAGGCATCCGCCATCGAGACCTCGAAGAAGACCTCTCCCTGGACCGAGTGCACCTGCATCTCGTAGTCGTTGGTGAGGTAGAAACGCCGCTCGGTCTCGATCACGTATTTGAACAGCCCGACGACGTCGCGGTACTCCCGGTAGAGCTTCAGCTCCATCTCGGTCTCGTACTTCTCGAGGTCCTCGGCGCTCATGGCATGTTCCCCTTCAGCCGTGCGGTCCCCCCATTGTGCGCCAGTCCCCCGCGCCCCTAGACGATTTCCGTCTCCAGGATCACGGGCCCGGCCGGGGGACCTTCGTCGAGCAGCCTGCGAAACAGCTCGGCGAGTCTGGTCGGATACACGGTCTCATGCGATCCGGTCAGTTCGGCACAGGTCCACCACCTCGCCCCGGCCACACTGCGCCGCTCCAGCTCCGTGAGGGCCGTGGCCCGGGTCTCGGTGGTCGCCGTACGGGCCAGGTAGTACCACTCGTCCTGGTCCCAGCGGCGGCCCGCGAACGGGAACGAGCACCGCCGTCGCCACAGCACCGGGCCCAGTTCCACCTCGGTGATGCCGGTCTCCTCCGCGAGCTCCCGCAGCGCCGCTTCCTCACGGGTCTCCGCACCCTCCACGCCGCCGCCCGGCGTGAACCACCAGTCGTCAAAGGGGTCGTCCGGCTCGTGGCCGTGCAGCAGCAGGACGCGGTCGGCGGGGTCGAGCAGCACCACCCGGGCCACCCTGCGCGGCTCAGCGGGCACCGGCCGGCTCCGTGGTCCGCGACCGGGAGCGGGCACCGCCCCCGAGCCGCTTGGCGACGGGGCCATAGGCGCCCCCGCCGAGCACGAGCACCGTCCCGGCCACGACCAGCGCGACGATCGTCCGCAGGGGACCCGGCTGCGACAGCGTGCCGAGGGCTTCGAAGCCCGTGGGACGCTTCAGCATGCCGTCCATGGGCCAGACGACGGCGTCGACGCGGGCGGTGACGGCGCTGCGCGCCACGGTGCCGCTGGCCGCGTCGGCGAGGTGGGCGGTGGAGTCCAGGGAGCCCCGCCGCTCGTCCCCCAGGAGGAACAGACGCCCCTCGGGCACCTTCACGGTGGGGAAGTTCGTGATCTCGGCCAGGCTGCCGGCCGGCAGGTAGGGCTCGTCGATCTGCCGGCCGTTCACGGTCAGCTTGCCGTCGGCGCAGCAGGAGACGGTGTCGCCGCCGACGGCGACGACCCGCTTGACCACGGGGGCGTTGGTCACCCAGGTCTTGTCGCGGAAGACGACGACGTCACCGCGGCGGACGTCGGCGCCGTCGACCCTCTGCGCGAGCACCCGGTCGCCGACGCCGATGGTCGGGGCCATCGAACTGGTCGGCACGGTGTACGGCCGGTAGACCACCGCCGCCCAGGCGAAACCCCCCAGGAACAGCACCAGGCCCAGCGCCACGGCCAGCCCCGACAGCCGGTGTCCGAGCCGGCCGCCCGCCGGGCCGCCGGGCCGGGAGGTCGCCGTGCGTATCGTGCTCTCGCCGCTCATGCACCCGCACCCTACCGGGCGGTACGGGTGCGGCCCACCCGTCGGGAGGACGGCGAAGGTCAAGAAGCGGCCATGCCGTGTCCCCGCCGGGACGCGCCCGGGGACCGGGTACGGGACCCGCCCGGCGGCATCCGCCGGGGCGTCAGTCCTTCCGCGACCGCCGGCGCCGCCGCAGTGCCACCGGCACCGCACCGGCGAGGACGAGCACGTCCGGGGCGGCCGTCAGGGGCGCGGCCGACGAGGACTGGTCGCCCAGACCCGGCTGGTCGTAGGTGTCGGGGATGGGCAGCGTGCCCCAGCGGTTGACCGGCCAGGCGCGGACGATGGCGCGGCCGACGACCTTGTCGACGGGGACGAAGCCGTGGTTCTTGTCGTTCTGGTTGTAGCGCGAGTCCCGGGAGTTCTGCCGGTGGTCACCCATGACCCAGATGAAGCCCTTGGGCACCTTCACCGTGAACTGGCCGCCCTCGTCGTCGCTGCACGGCGTGTTGCCGGGGTACACGTACGACTCGTTCAGCGCGTGGCCATTGATCGTGAGCGGACCGGTGCCCTTGCAGGAGACGGTGTCGCCGCCGACGGCCACGACCCGCTTGATCAGGTCTTTCTCCTCCGCGGACGGCATCAGTCCGATCCAGCTGAGGACCTTCTGCAGGGGATTCGGCTTGGGTGTGGGCTCACCGGCCAGCCAGTTGTCCGGGTCGTGGAACACGACGACCTCACCGCGCTCGGGCTCGGATCCGAACCAGGGCGTCAGCTTGTCCACCAGGACCCGGTCGCCCTTCTGCAGGGTGTCCTGCATGGACTCCGACGGGATCGAGAACGCCTGCACCAGGAACGTCTTGATCAGCAGCGCCAGCACCAGCGCGATGCCGATCAGGAGCGGCAGCTCCTTCCAGAACGGTCGCTGCTTCCTCGGGGCGCCCGAGTCGCCCGCGTCCCCGTCCCCGGTCGGGTCCCGGTCGTCCGCCGGGGTGTCGTCGCCGGGTGCCGCCCCGTCATTCCCGGAGGTCATGGCGCTGTCCGCAGCCGGCGCGGCCGACTCCACGGGGTGTCCGCGGTGCTCCTCGCCATCGTGTCCGGATCGTGCGCCAACCGCCACATCCCCCACGCCAACTCCTCACTCTCTGCCGCTGCCTGCCCCGTACACGGCGCAGGCCCACCACTCCCATAACGAGCGGGAGTTCCGCAGGGATCGGGAGAGGGACCGCTTGGTTCACATCGTCGGGGGCAACCCTATGCGACGACCGCGCCGCGGCGTTCGACCCGGGGGCCGCGTCGGTCACCGCGGCGAACGACTTCGGTTCGTTCAGCGTGCTCCAGTGGCCCAGCGGCCAGGCGATCACCATGGCGCGCCCGACGACCTCGTCCTCGGAGACCGTACCGCCGTAGTCCATGTCCTGGTGGAAGCGGGAATCGGCGGAGTTGGCGCGGTGATCGCCCATCACCCACAGGCGCCCCTCGGGGACGGTGACGTCGAAGGGCGTGTCCGAGGGGGCGTTGCCGGGGTACAGGTAGCCCTCGTTCAGGGGAACGTCGTTGACGGTGATGCGCCCCTGCGCGTCACAGCACTTGACGTGGTCCCCGCCGACGCCGACGACCCGCTTGATGAGGTCCTTCTCGTTGTCGGACGGCAGCAGGCCGATGAAGGTGAGTCCTTCCTTGACCTGTTTGACGACGATGGGGTCGTTCTTCCTGGTCGTGGTCTGCTCGTCCTGCAGCCAGCCGCCCGGGTCCTTGAACACCACCACGTCCCCACGCTGCGGCCGGGAGCCGAACCACGGGGTGAACTTGTCGACCAGGACCCGGTCGCCGATGCGGATCGTCTGCTCCATGGAGCCCGAGGGGATCACGAACGCCTGGACGAGGAAGGTCTTCAGCACGAGTGCTATCAGCACCGCGACACCGACGAGGAGGGGTATCTCCTTGACGGCGCCGCGCCTGCGCCTGCGCTTGACCTTCTTCTGCAGCTTGCGCCGATCGACGCGGCTGCGTCCGGGGGACGGGGTGGAAGCGCGGCGCGCTCCGGTGGGCAGGAGGTTGTCCGTGGCGTCGGCGGGCACGCCCCGGGGTCTGCCGCGGTTACCCATGCGCACCCGCCCTGTCCGGGGACGTCGCCCCCGCGGCGACCGGTCCGGGGTCCGGCACGTCCGCGTAGGCTCCGGGACGGCGCAGCCGGACGGCGTGCCCGAGGGGCCACACGATCCAGTCGGCGCGGCCGATCACGTCGCCGACGGGGATCATGCCGCCGCCGGGCGAACCCAGGTGGTCGCGGGAGTCGCTGGAGACGCTGCGGTGGTCGCCGAGCACGAAGAGGCGACCGTCGGGCACGACGACGTCGAAGGGCACGCGGGACGGCTCGTCCCCCGGATACAGGAACGCGGACTCGTCGGCAGAGCGGCCGTTCACCGTGATCCTCCCTTCCTTGTCACAGCAGACCACGTGGTCTCCCCCCACACCCACAACGCGTTTGACGTAGTCGGCGTCCCCGAAATACCCGGTGCCGTCGAACACGACCACGTCCCCGCGGCGCGGTTCGGCACCGAAACGGTACGCCAACCTATTTACGAGGACGCGGTCCCCGATCCTCAACCCCGCCTCCATGGATCCGGAAGGGATCTGGAAGGGCCGCGTCACGAACAGGTTCAGGAACAGAACGAAGACCAGGCAGACCGACAGGGTCAGGGTGATCCGCCCACCGGGCAGCCGGCCGGCCGCCCGCGCCATATGCGAGAAGCGCGACCGGCTCTCCCCCGCCCCGGTGTCGGGGAGGGGGGAGCGGTCGCGCTTCGCCGGCTGTGCTTCGGTGTCCATCGCGGCCAGATGCTATCCGGCCCCGCTGTGAACGCCCGCGCGAGATCAGTTCTCGCGCTTCTCCTTGATCTTCGCCGCCTTGCCGCGCAGCTCGCGCAGGTAGTACAGCTTGGCGCGGCGCACGTCACCACGGGTGACGAGCTCGATCTTCTCGACGATCGGGGTGTGCACCGGGAAGGTGCGCTCCACGCCCACGGAGAAGGAGACCTTGCGGACGGTGAAGGTCTCGCGCACGCCGGAACCCTGGCGGCGGATCACGACGCCCTTGAACTGCTGCACACGAGAGCGGTTGCCCTCGATGACGCGGACGTGGACGTTGACGGTGTCACCCGGGCGGAAGGCCGGGATGTCGCTGCGGAGCGACGCGACGTCGACGGAGTCGAGCAGGTGCGACATGTCGTCTGCTTTCTTCGCTGATGCCACAGGTCATCAACGGAAACTAGATCGTTCGGTGAAGCGCTGCCTCCGTCGGAGCGGACGTCGTGTCCCCCTGTGGCAGGGGCGCACGCCGGACGGCCGACAGCAGCGGTCTATTGTTCCACGGCCCCGGCCCTGCGCCAAAATCGGCCGTGGGGCGCCCCCTCGGGGTCGGGCTCCCAGCCCAGGATGGAGAGCATCTCCCGATCCTTCTTGTCGAAGGCCCCGGGCCCGCAGCGCTCGACGAGGTCGGGGCGGTTCGCCGTCGTGCGCCGCAGTGCCTCGTCGCGGCGCCAGCGGGCGATCTTCCCGTGGTGGCCGCTGAGCAGCACGTCGGGGATGCCCCGGCCGCGCCAGGCGGGCGGCTTGGTGTAGACGGGGCCCTCCAGGAGGTTGGCCATGGCGCCGGGGGCGAAGGAGTCGTCCCGGTGGGACTCGGCGTTGCCGAGGACACCGGGCAGCAGTCGTGCCACCGCCTCCGTGATCACGAGGACGGCCGCCTCACCGCCCGCGAGGACGTAGTCGCCGATGGACACCTCGTGGACGGGCATCCGGGTGGCGTACTCGTCGACGACGCGGCGGTCGATGCCCTCGTAGCGGGCGGGCGTGAAGATCAGCCAGGGCCGCTCGGAGAGCCGGACGGCGACGTCCTGGGTGAAGGGCCGGCCGCTGGGCGTGGGCACGATGAGGGCCGGCTCACCGGCACCCGACTCGTAGCCGTCGGCGAGGACGGAGTCGAGGGCGTCGCCCCACGGCCCGGTCTTCATCACCATGCCGGGACCACCGCCGTAGGGGGTGTCGTCGACCGTGTTGTGGCGGTCGTACGTCCACTGCCGCAGGTCGTGCACGTGCACGTCGAGCCGGCCATGCGCACGTGCCTTGCCGACGAGGGAGACGTCGAGCGGTTCGAGGTACTCGGGGAAGATCGTGACGACGTCGAGCCTCATGCCTCGTCGTCCCTCGAGGAGGCGATCTCGGCGCGGTCGTCGATCAGGCCCGGCGGCGGGTCGATGACCGCTCTCTGCTCCGCCAGGTCGATCTCGGTGACGATCTCCTCGACGAACGGGACCATCACCTCGGAGCCGTCGGGGCGCTCGACGATGAAGAGGTCCTGGGTGGGCAGGTGCGAGATCTCGGTGATCCGGCCGATCTCCGTGCCGTCCGGCAGCACCACGTCCAGGTCGATGAGCTGGTGGTCGTAGTACTCGTCCTCGCCCTCGGGCATCTCGTCGGGGTCGACGTCGGCGATCAGGAGGGTGTTGCGCAGCGCCTCGGCGGCGGTGCGGTCGGTGTGGCCCTCGAACCGCAGGAGCAGCCGTCCGCTGTGCACCCGGCCGGTCTCGATGGTCAGCGGTCCGGTGGAGGCGGGGTCGGTGGCCAGGACGGCTCCCGGCGCGAGTCTCAGTTCCGGCTCGTCGGTACGTACCTCGACGGTGACCTCGCCCCTGATGCCGTGGGCGCGGCCGATCCGTGCGACTACCAGCTGCACGTGACCCATTCTCCTGTCACTACGGTCACTTCTGACACTCCTGTCATCTGGCTTCGCTCCCGTCATACGACTGCGGGCCGGGGACGGCCAGTGGCCCTCCCCGGCCCGAGCCGGTGCTGCGAAGCGTCAGCGGACGTGGTCCACGTCGACGAGGTCGACGCGGACACCGCGACCGCCGATGGCGCCCACGACGGTACGCAGGGCGCGTGCGGTGCGGCCGTTGCGGCCGATCACCTTGCCGAGGTCGTCGGGGTGGACCCGGACCTCCAGCACACGCCCGCGGCGCAGGTTGCGTGACGCGACCTGCACATCGTCAGGGTTGTCGACGATGCCCTTCACGAGGTGCTCGAGAGCCTCCTCGAGCATGCTCAGGCCTCGGTCGACTCAGCCGAGGAGGACTCGGCCGCGGCCTCGTCCTTCTTCTCGGCCTTCTTCTTCTGGGTGATCGCCTCACCCTTGGCGTCGTCGTCGCCGCCGATGGCCTCGAACGACGGACGCGCGGGCTTCTCGGCCGCCTGCAGCAGCGGCGCCGGGGCGGGCTCGCCCTTGAACTTCTGCCAGTCGCCGGTCTTCTTCAGGATGGCGAGCACGGGCTCGGTCGGCTGGGCGCCGACGGAGAGCCAGTACGCCACGCGCTCGGCGTCGACCTCCATGACCGACGGGTTGTACGTCGGCTGGTACTTGCCGATCTCCTCGATGGCCCGGCCGTCACGGCGGGTGCGGGAGTCGGCGACGACGATGCGGTAGTGAGGCGAACGGATCTTGCCCAGACGCTTCAGCTTGATCTTGACTGCCACGGGAGTGGATTCTCCTGGAATTGACGTGGTGGGGCACGGCGGGTTCGCCGCGTGGGGTTGCGGTACCCGAGTGCCCGATGGACGCGTCAGCCGGAGGAGAGAGGGGTCCTGTGCGGCTGTCGAGTACAGCTAGCCATTGTGCCACACCCCGCGGTCCGGTCCGGGACGCAGGGTGCCTGCACCAGGGCACGCCGAGGGCGCATCCGGCGGCGGTGCGAAGATCGCCGCCGGATGCGCGGCCCGGCGCTACGCGGTGACGCTGCGCGGCACCGGCAGCCACGAGATGCCGGTGCCGGACGGCCGCCCGTTACGCCGCACCCACGACCTCCGGGATCCGGAACGGCTTGCCGCAGCCGCCGCAGACGATCGGGGCCTGCGCCAGGACCGACGGGACGACGCGGACGTTGCGGCCGCAGTCGCAGACGGCCTTGACGCGTACGCCACCACCGGAGGAGCCGTGCCGGGCGGCAGGGCCGCGGAAGGCACGGGTGGTCTCGGCGGAGGTCGCCGCCGAGTGGGCCTTGAGAGCGCGTTGCAGCCGCTCGATGGTCGGACGGTAGCGCCGCTTGGCCTCGGGACTGAGCGTGACCAGGGAGAAGCCGCTGCTCGGGTGCGGCTCGTCCGGATGGTCCAGGCCCAGTTCCTCGGCCACGGCGAGGAATCTGCGGTTGTGGTAGCGGCCGGCACGGGAGGTGTCGCGCACGCCGCGCGCGGCGGCGACGCCATGGACTGCCTCATGGAGCAGTCGCTCGAAGGAGAGTTCGTGACCGCACGCGGACGACGACTCCCCGATCAGGGACTCGGGTGCGGCAAGGTCCGGCAGCTCGGGGTGGTACCGCTGAATGTCGGCCCACGCCTGCGCCAGCTCTGCGGCGAGTACAGGTGGTGTCTGTGTCGTGCTCACGTAATGACAACGAGCCGGAGGGCTCCTGTGTTCCGATTCCGGGCCATCCCAAATAATTTGCACGTACCCGTCAGTTGCCGCTGATGCGTCCTGACGAGGGCGGGTGCGCTGATCTGCGGAGAAGCCTCACAGCTCCTACCAAGGCGGTACGTAGTCTGATGTAGGCCCATCCGTCCGCCGCCGTCGTCCACGCACGCGGCCCTTCCCCGGGCCGGCACACGAACGGGGCCGCGAGCCGTGCCAGCCCGGCCGGCGGTTGCGCAAGAGGTGTTTCGGACACGCCCTCGCCGAAAGCCCGCTGTATCAGTAAGCGCGCGCGACGCCCGCGACGTTACCCGGGGCGTCCCCGGCCTCCTGAACCGGCCCGTCCCCGGCGACCGGACGCGGTCACCGCTGCCCGGCGAGCCGCTCGGGCGCGAAGGCCCTCGACGTGGTCGGACTCCCGGGCGGGGTACGGCTGCGGGACCAGCGACGGGACGTACGCGCGCGGTGCCCGTCACCCTGATCCGGGCGTGTGTCGCGGCCGGCATCCAGTGCCACGGGCCGTACCCGTTCGGGCGGATCACCATGGTGCCCCGCAGCGGGCCGCTGTCCGCCGGCCCCCCCCCCGGCGACGGGCTCCCGGTACCAGCGGGGAAGTCCTCGGCGTGCGAGGTGAGAACCGGTGTCCTGGTCATGGCGCGATGGTACGGGCCGACGTTGCGGGCATGTGAAATCTCGCCACCGGGGCGGTCAACTCCCAAACCCGGGGCCGTCTTCCACTGGACGCCCGGTCGGAGGCGGAGTTACCTGGCATACGGGGGGAAGTTGCGAGCGCACCGCACGGGGACCCTGCGGTGCGCAGTTCCGGGCACAGCAGCGACTCTCGGCGGATTGGGGCGCGTACCTATGACACCTACGCTCGTGCGGCAGCACCTCCCTCACGCGGGCCCGGCCCCCCGCGTGGACCTGCGTGCACGCGCGCGTGACTGGTCCGAGATCCAGGAGCGGATGCTCGTCCCGCTCTACGAGGCCGTCTACGAACGACTGGAAGTGGGTCCCGGCACCCGGCTGCTGGGCCTGGGCTGCGGCTCTGGCCTGGCCCTGCTGATGGCGGCCTCGCGCGGCGCCCGGATCACGGGCGTGGAGTGCCACTCCCCCGAGCGGCTGGCCCTGGCCCGCGAGCGGCTGCTGCCCGAGGCGCCGGAGGCACCCGCGGGGGCGGAGGCACGGCTCGTCGAGGACTGCCCCGAGGGCGTCACCGGCACCCGGACGGCGCCGTACACCCTGGTGACCGCTTTCGAGCCCATCGGCTGCCTCGCCGGCGACTCCGAGGGGCTCGCAGAGCTGCTCGCGGACGCGGTACCACTCGCGGAGCGCGGGGCGGCGGTGGTGCTGGCCGGCTGGGGGCCACCGGAACGGTGCAGCACGTCCTCCGTGCTGCGGGTGGCCGCCCGGCTGGCCGATCCGCTGCGGTTCGCCGGCAGCTGGCGGCCCACGCACCGCGACGAGCTGGAGGAGGTCGCCCAGCGGGCCGGTCTGAAGCCGGACGGCTCGGGCCGGGTCGCCTGCCCGTTCGGCTATGCCGGCCCCCGCAGCGCCGTCCGCGGCCTGCTGTCGACCGGGCTGTTCGACGCGGCGATCGCGGCCACCGACCAGGCGCAGGTGGAGAAGGAGCTCACCGAGGCCCTGCACCCGCACCGGCGGCCGGACGGGACGGTGTGGATGCCGAACGTCTTCCGCTACCTCGTCGCACGCGTGCCGTAGGCACGGCGCGCGCAGGGGTGCGCCGGGCGGTCAGGCCTCGGTGTCCTCCACCGGCCGCGTCACCCCCGCGATGCGGTACGCGCCGGCTTCCTCCAGCGTCTCGTGCTCCGGCAGCGCCTCGGCGGGGGCGTCGAGCTGGTCGCGGCGGTCGTCCACCTTGCGGCAGGCCTCCTCGTGGCACTCGTCGAAGACGTTGGCGATCAGGTACACGACGAGCGCGGCCGGGGTCGGCCGCCCTCAGCCCCCGCGCGGTCCGCCCCACCGGACGGCGGCTTCGGCAGCTCCCCGGGAGTGCCCCCGAAGCGCCAGGGCATGTCGGGAGACTTGGCGGGCGGGGTGGGGCCGGTCGTGTCCGGACGCCACGGCACGTGAGCCGCGCGCACATGCGGACGGACGACGCCGGGGGTGCCTCCTCGACGACGAGAAGGCACCCCCGGCGGGCGCGTGCCGCGTGCGGGCCGGAGCCCGGGACCGGCCGGCGGTCAGCCCATGAACTTCTTGAACTCGTCCGGGAGTTCGAACCCCTGCCCGCCCTGCTGCGGCAGACCGAAGGCACCGCCCTCGGCGGCAGCCGCGCGGCGCGCGGCCTCCTCCTGCTCCTGCTGCTTGCGCTTCATGGGGTTGCCGGAGCGCTGCTTGCCCTTGGCCTTCTTCGGCTGCTTCTTCTGCCGGCCGGGTCCGCCGCCCATGCCCGGGATCCCCGGCATGCCGGGCATGCCGCCGCCCTGGGCCATGCGGGACATCATCTTGCGGGCCTCGAAGAACCGCTCGACCAGGTTCTTCACCGCGCTCACCTCGACACCGGAACCGCGGGCGATACGTGCGCGGCGGGAGCCGTTGATGATCGTGGGTTCCTGGCGCTCCGCCGGGGTCATCGACTTGATGATGGCGGCCGTGCGGTCGACGTCCCGCTCGTCCAGGTTCTGGATCTGATCCTTGATCTGCCCCATCCCGGGCAGCATCCCGAGCAGCTTGCTGATGCTGCCCATCTTCCGGACCTGCTCCATCTGGGCCAGGAAGTCGTCGAGGGTGAAGTCCTGGCCCTTCTTGGACGCCAGCTTGGAGGCCATCTTGGCGGCCTCTTCCTGGCTGAACGTCTTCTCGGCCTGCTCGATCAGGGTGAGCAGGTCGCCCATGTCGAGGATGCGGGAGGCCATCCGGTCCGGGTGGAAGGCGTCGAAGTCGTCGAGCTTCTCGCCGTTCGACGCGAACATGATCGGCTTGCCGGTGACCTGCCGGATCGACAGGGCGGCACCACCACGGGCGTCGCCGTCCAGCTTGGAGAGCACCACGCCGTCGAAGCCGACGCCGTCGCGGAAGGCCTCTGCGGTGTTGACCGCGTCCTGGCCGATCATCGCGTCGACGACGAAGAGGATCTCGTCGGGCGAGACCGCGTCCCGGATGTCGGCGGCCTGCTGCATCATCTCCTGATCGATGCCGAGGCGGCCTGCGGTGTCCACGATCACGATGTCGTGGACCTTGGCCCTCGCGTGGTCGATGGAGTCCTTGGCGACCTTGACCGGATCGCCGGCGCCGTTGCCGGGCTCCGGCGCGTACACGGCCACACCCGCACGCTCGGCGACGACGCTGAGCTGGTTCACGGCGTTGGGGCGCTGGAGGTCACAGGCGACCAGCAGCGGCGAGTGCCCCTGCTCCTTGAGCCACTTGCCGAGCTTGCCGGCGAGCGTGGTCTTACCGGCACCCTGCAGACCCGCCAGCATGATGACGGTCGGCGGCTGCTTGGCGAAGCGCAGGCGGCGGGTCTCGCCACCGAGGATCGTGACCAGTTCCTCGTTGACGATCTTCAGGACCTGCTGGGCCGGGTTGAGCGCCCGGGACACGTCGGCACCGAGGGCGCGCTCCTTGACGTTCTTGATGAACGAGCGCACGACGGGCAGCGCCACGTCCGCCTCGAGAAGCGCGATGCGGATCTCGCGCGCGGTGGCGTCGATGTCCGCCTCGCTCAGACGCCCTTTGCCGCGCAGGTTCTTGAAGGTCGCTGAAAGGCGATCGGAGAGAGTATCGAACACGGCGACGTCGGTCCTCGGGGTCGGTGGCAGGGAAACGAATCGCCCTCCAGGGTATCCCGGCGACACAAGTCACCGGGCCGGGCTCACCCGCGCAGGGTCTCCTCCAGCTTCCGGGCCACCGCGGTGGCCTCCTCGCCGGGCAGCGGAGCACCCTCGGGGCCGGTCACGTAGAAGGCGTCCACGGCGTTGGCGCCCAGGGTCGACACATGGGCGCTGCGCACCCGCACGGCCGCGTCCTCCAGGGCCCGCCCGATGCGGAACAGCAGGCCGGGGGCGTCCTGCGCCCGGACCTCGATGACCGTGGCGAGGCGGGAGGCGGTGGGGTGGACGGTCACCCTGGGCGGCGGGGCCACCACGCCCCGGCGCCGCGGGTAGGCGGCGTCGCGCTCGGCGAGGCGGCCGGCGACGTCCAGGGAACCGTCGAGGGCCCGGACGAGGTCCGCGCGCAGCCGCGTCGCCTGCGGCAGCGAGCCGTACTCCGCGGCGACCCGCCAGTTCAGCAGCAGCACGGAGCCCTCGACGCCCTGCGGCAGCTCCAGGGCGCGCAGCTCGGCGGTGCGGACGGTGAGCCGGTGCACGGCGAGAACGCCGGCGACGGCGGGCAGTACGCCCGGCTGGTCGGGTACGGCGATGACCAGCTCCACACCGAGCGGCTCCGGGTCCGCCACGTCCGCCGCGCCCTCCGCCGGCTGCGGAGCGGGCTCGGTCTGCGCGCGCAGCGCCAGCACGGGTCCGCCGGTGGCGACGGCCTCCAGGGCGAGCCGCTCCTGCTCCGTGGTGGCCGCGGCGGGTTCGGGCTCCTCGGGGTCGTCCCCGGCGAGCACCGCGGCGACCCGGCGGACCAGGTCCGCGACGAGCGAGCCGCGCCAGGACGACCAGGCCGCCGGCCCGGTGGCCAGCGCGTCGGCCTCGGTGAGGGCGTGCAGCAGTTCCAGGGTGGACTGGCTGCCGACCGCCTCGGCGACCAGGCGCACGGTCGCCGGGTCCTCCAGGTCGCGCCGGGTGGCGGTGTCGACCAGCAGCAGGTGGTGGCGGACCAGGGTGGACAGCACGGCGACGTCCGCCCGGTCGAAGCCGATCCGGCCGGCCACGTCGCGGGCGATGATCTCCCCGGCCACGGAGTGGTCCCCGGGCCAGCCCTTGCCGATGTCGTGCAGCAGTGCGGCGACCAGCAGCAGGTCGGGGCGGCTGACGCGGCGGGTGAACGCGGAGGCGCGGACGGCCGTCTCGATGAGGTGCCGGTCGACGGTCCAGACGTGGACGGCGTTGCGCTGCGGACGGCAGCGGACCCGCTCCCAGTCGGGCAGCAGGCGGGTGACGAGCCCCTCCGCCTCCAGGGCCTCCCACACCTCCACCGTCGGGCGGCCGGAGCCCAGCAGGGTCACCAGTTGCTCGCGGGCCTCGGCGGGCCAGGGCGTGGGCAGCGGGCGCACGGTGGTCGCCAGGCGGCGCACGGCGTGGAGCGAGAGGGGAAGGCCGGCCTGAGCGGCGGCGGCCGCGGCACGCAGCGGCAGGACGGGGTCGCGTTCGGGACGTGCGGCGCGGGCCAGCACGACCTCGCCGTCCTGCTCCACCACGCCCTCGGCCAGCGGGGAGCGCTCGGCGGGCTGCTTGCCGCCGCCGAGCATGGCACGCAGGCGCGGCCGCACCGAGCGCGAGCGGAGCACGCGCCCCACCTCGCGCCAGGTCACGTCGCTGGCGTAGGAGATGACCCGGGCCGACTCGTACACCTGGCGCAGCAGCGTGTCGGCGTCGAGCAGGCCCAGGTCGCCGGCGACCTGGTCCTGTTCCTGGAGCGACAGCCGGTCCGTCGCCCGGCCCGTGGTCAGGTGCAGGGCGTCACGGACGTCGAGGAGGCGGCGACGGGCGTCGGCGAGGCCCTCGCGGGGTGCGTCGGCGAGCCAGGAGGCGGCGACGGCCCGCAGCGCGGTGGCGTCCCTGAGGCCGCCGCGGGCCTCCTTCAGGTCGGGTTCCAGCAGGTACTGGGCCTCACCCTGCCGTTCGGCCCGTTCGGCGCACAGCTCCTGGAGCTCGGGCAGGCGTTTGGGGGCCTGGTTGCGCCAGTCGGCGAGGACCGCCGTGCGCAGGCCGGCCGTCAGCCCGAGGTCGCCCGCGATGTGGCGGGCGTCGAGCAGGCCGAGCTGGACCTTCAGGTCCTCTCCGGCCGTGCCGCGGGCCTGTGCCGGGGTGCGCACCGAGTGGTCGAGGGCGAGGCCCAGGTCCCAGACGGGGTACCAGATCCGGTCGGCGAGGGCGGCGACCGCGGCGGGGTCGGTTCCGTCGTGGAGGAGCAGCAGGTCGAGGTCGCTGCGCGGGCTCAGTTCGCCACGCCCGTAGCCGCCCACGGCGACCAGGGACACCCCACGCAGTGCGCCGGCGCCCGCGGTGAACAGCCCGGCGAGCCAGTCGTCGGTCAGTTCGGCGAGGGCGGCACGGCGCGGCGGCCCGGACTGCGCCCCCTCGGTGAGGAGGCGCAGCCGGGCCGCCGCGTAGCCGCTGGGTCCGGAGTCCTCTGCATCGTTCCGCACGTCCGTACTCGTCACCCAGCGACTCCTGTTCTTGATGCGTGTCAGAGCGCGTCCGGGCCGCGCTCGCCGGTCCGGACCCGTACGGCCGTCTCGACCGGGAGGGACCAGACCTTGCCGTCACCGATCTTGCCGGTACGGGCCGCCTTGACGATGACGTCGACCAGCTGCTCGGCGTCGTCGTCCTCGGCGAGCACCTCGATGCGGATCTTGGGGACCAGGTCGACGGTGTACTCGGCACCCCGGTAGACCTCGGTGTGGCCCCTCTGACGACCGTAGCCGCTGGCCTCGGTGACCGTCAGACCGTGGACTCCGAAGGCCTGGAGGGCTTCCTTGATCTCGTCGAGCCGGTGGGGCTTGACGACGGCGGTGATGAGCTTCATGCGTCCACCTTCTTGCTCGTGGCGGCGGTACCGGCCGGGGCGGGCGCGGCGGCGGTCAGGTGCGAGCCGGCGGCGCCGCTGAAGTCGTATGCAGTCTCGGCGTGCGCCGTCTGGTCGAGGCCGGTGACCTCGTCGTCCTCGGCGGCCCGGAAGCCGATCGTCTTCTGGATGACGAAGGCGAGGATGAAGGTGACCACGAAGGTGTAGCCCATGACGGAGAAGGCGCCGATGGCCTGGGAGACGAACTGCTTCCAGCCGCCGGCCCCGTCGATGGCGAGGAAGCCGACCATCAGGGTGCCGAGGACACCGCCGACGAGGTGGACACCCACGACGTCGAGCGAGTCGTCGTAGCCGAGCTTGTACTTGAGGCTGACGGCCCAGGAGCACACGACACCGGCGACGACACCGATGAGCAGCGCGCCGAAGACGTTGACGTTCCCACCGGAGGGGGTGATGGCGACCAGGCCGGCGACGGCGCCGGAGCAGGCGCCCAGGGTGGTGAAGGCGCCGTGGCGGATGCGCTCGTAGGCGAGCCAGCCCAGCATGGCGGCGGCGGTGGCGACCTGCGTGTTGATGGCCATGGTGGCGGTGGTGCCGTCGACGCCGAGCTCGGAGCCGGCGTTGAAGCCGAACCAGCCGAACCACAGCAGGGCGGTGCCGAGCAGGACCAGAGGCAGGTTGTGCGGGCGCATCGGGTCCTTCTTGAAGCCGACGCGCTTGCCGACGACGAGGACCGCGGCGAGCCCGGCGACACCGGCGTTGATGTGGACCGCGGTACCACCGGCGAAGTCGATCACCGCCGGGTCGAGCTGGGCGAGCCAGCCGCCGCCCCAGACCCAGTGGGCGACGGGGAAGTACACGACGGTGACCCACAGCCCGATGAAGACCATCCAGGAGCCGAACTTCACCCGGTCCGCCAGACCACCGCTTATCAGGGCCGCGGTGATCACCGCGAACAGCATCTGGAAGAGCGAGAAGGCGAAGGTCGAGATCTGGTGCGCCTTGCCACTTGCGTCGGTGACGAAGCTGTCCACCACGCTGTCGGCGCTGACGCCCTTCAGCCCGATCATGTCCAGGTTGCCGATGAAGCCACCGGTGTCACCGCTGAAGGCGAGGGAGTGGCCGTAGAGCACCCACAGGACACTGACGACGCCCAGCGAGATGAAGGACATCATCAGCATGTTGAGGACGCTCTTGGAGCGGACCATGCCGCCGTAGAACAGGGCCAGCCCAGGCGTCATCACCATGACGAGCGCTGCACTGATCAATACGAATCCGGTATCTGTGCCGTTCAATGCCGGTATCTCCTCGTCGTAGGTACGGCCCCGTGCGGGGGGAAGCCTGAGCGGCGTGAGGGGTGGGCCGGTTATGCGCCATGAGATTGGCGCAGCACGGTTTCGATGGAGGCCCCGCGTTGTTTCGCCGCCGTGACGAAGGCACCGCGCGTGTTACGCGTCGATGAACTGGCAGATACGGGCTGCGTCGATCGTTATCGTGGCGCAACCTTCGGCGGAGGAGAAGGAACCGGCCGCGGACGGCCTTCCGATGACCTGGCACGGGGGAGCCGAGTCGGGCAGTTCGGGAGGGCCGGCCGCGGCCGGGGTCTGGGGTCCGCCTGTGCTCAGACCGCCTCCGCGGTCTCGGGCAGCTCGACGGAGAGGCGGTCGGTGAGGTCGACGACCTCGGCGAGGTCACCGAAGTCGCGGACGGCGGTGTCGACCGTCTTTCGGATACGGGTGTTGACGCGCTCGGAACGGACCTTCTTCGCCACCTTCATGGCCTGCTGCGCGAAGACGGCGCTCTGCTCCGGTTCACGCTGGAGCAGGTGCACGGTGGCCATGCCGATGAGGTTGAGCGCGTACGACCGCTGGTGCTCGCCGTCCTTGGCGAACAGGTCCACCGCCCGCTGCATCAGCGGCTCGGCGAGGGAGGCGTAGGCGGGGCTGCGGCCGGCCACGTAGGCGAGGTCGCGGAAGGAGTGGCTGTTCTCTCCGTGCAGTTCGGCCTCGGAGAAGAAGCGGATCCAGTCGGGGTCGGGCTCGTCCCACTCGTGCACGTCGGTGAAGGTGTCCTCGGCCATCCGCACGGCCCGCTTGCACTTGCCCGGCTGGCCCATGTTGGCGTAGGCGCGGGCCTCCATCGCATACAGCATGGCCTGGGTGCGCGGGCTCGCGCAGTCGCGGCTGCCGTACTGGGCGAGGTGGACGAGCTCCAGGGCGTCCTCGGGCCGCCCGAGGTGGATCATCTGGCGGCTCATGCTGGACAGGACGTAGGAACCCAGCGGCTTGTCGCCGGCCTCCTTGGCGGCGTGCAGGGCGAGCACGAAGTACTTCTGGGCGGTGGGCTGGAGGCCGACGTCGTAGGACATCCAGCCGGCCAGCTCGGCGAGTTCGGCGGCGACCTTGAACAGCCTCCTGGCGGTGGCCTCGGGCTGGGACTCCTGGAGGAGGTCGGTCACCTCGTGCAGCTGGCCGACGACGGCCTTGCGGCGCAGACCGCCACCGCACTGGGCGTCCCACTGCCGGAACATCACGGTGGTGGACTCCAGCAGATCCAGTTCGGGCCGGGACAGCCGTCCACGCGTGCGCGGGGAGCCGGGCTCGGAGGTCTGGAGGGGCGAGGGGGGCGCGGGCACGAGCCAGCGCTGGAGGGGCTCGATGAGGGCCGGGCCCGCGGACAGGGCCAGAGAGCTCCCGAGGAAGCCGCGCCGCGCCAGCATCAGGTCGCTGCGGGAGAACTCGCTGAGCAGCGCCACCGTCTGCGGGCCCGTCCAGGGCAGGTCGACGCCGGTCGCGGAGGGCGACTGGCGTGCGGTGCGCAGGCCCAGGTCCTCGATGGGGACGACGCAGCCGAACCGCTCGGAGAAGAGCTCGGACAGGATCCGCGGGATGGGCTCGCGGGGGTTCTCGCCGTCCAGCCAGCGGCGCACGCGCGAGGTGTCGGTGGAAATGTGGTTGGCGCCGAGTTGCCGGGCCCTGCGGTTGACCTGGCGGGCGAGTTCGCCCTTCGACCAGCCGCTGCGCACGAACCACGACCCCAGCAGCTCGTTGGGGCGCTTGTCCGCGTTCGTCCCGCCACCGCCGTTGCCGCTCACTGGAACGCCCCCATCCGTCAAGACCTCTGTGTCGCCGAGTGCGCCAACCCTTACCAGAATGCCGATGCGCCCGGCGCCCGTCCGCACCTTCTCACCCTTCGAACGGAAAGCCGACTTGCCTCCGGCATACCCACTGGCGCATGTGCCCCGGGGCCTCGTGCACTCAAAGTAATCCTACGATCACCCGTCCAGCCATGGGGATCCCGGAAACGCCACCATTCGCCACCCCTTCGAATGAACTCACTGTCGCCTGCACACGATTCACTTGACATAGGACAACCGAGAGCGAGCGGAACGGTGCACAGAGGGGCGCGCACCGCCGGACACACCACCGCGCGTGCTTCGACGCGCCGCCGGCCAGGGGGCGACCAGGGACAGGCTGGTCACGCACAGTCAGACTCCGGGCGCGTCTCGTAACCACCGGTGCGCCGGACCCGTTGGAGGGGGCATGGGATTCACGATCGGCAGCACTCGGGGCATCCGCGACATCCGGTCCGTCTCACGTCGCCGGGGCCGCTCGTCGGAGTGCCTCGCCGTCGCCGAGTTCACGGGTCTGTGGGGCTGGGACGTGGCCCCGGGCGCCAGGGCCGCCGCGGGGGTGTGCTCCTGCGGTCGCGCGGACTGCCGGGCGCCGGGCGCGCATCCGCTGGAGTTCGCGCCGGAGATCCGCGCGGGCGCCACGCTGGACGAGGTGACCGGGGCCTGGGCGGAGCACCCCGGTGCCGCGGTGATGCTGCCCGTCGGGCGCACGTTCGACGTGATCGAGGTGGCCGAGCCGGCCGGCCGGCGGGCGCTGGTCCGGCTGGAGCGCATGGGGCTGCCGGTGGGCCCGGTCGCCGCCACCCCTCAGGGCCGCGCCCACTTCTTCGTCGCGCCGGGCGGCGCGGCCGACCTGCCGCGACTGCTGTACCGGATGGGCTGGGACGACCCGGCGCTGGACCTGCGCGGCCTCGGCCCCGGCACGCACCTCACGGCGCCGCCGTCCGACCGCGGCGGCCGGGGCCCGGTGCGATGGCTGCGCCCGCCGGCCCTGGACTCGGCGACCAGGCCGCCGGCGGCCCGGCTGCTGCTGGGCACGCTGGCGTACGTCGCCCACCGTTCGCGCGCGTAGCGCCGCGAAGGCCGCGGCACCCCGGCGCGCGGCACCGGTCCCCGGAACCCTCACGGAACGGCGAAGCGCCCGTCCCCCGGCTCGGACCGCGGGGCGGGCGCTTCTCGCGTGCGGCAGGCACCTCCGGATCCCGGAGGCGGACTCCTCAGTCGCCGATCAACGCGTCGACGAACGCCTCCGGCTCGAACGGCGCCAGGTCGTCCGCGCCCTCGCCGAGTCCGACGAGCTTGACCGGTACGCCCAGTTCGCGCTGGACGGCGATGACGATGCCGCCCTTGGCGGTGCCGTCGAGCTTGGTGAGCGCGATGCCGGTGATGTCCACGACCTCGGCGAACACACGGGCCTGGACGAGGCCGTTCTGCCCGGTAGTGGCGTCGAGGACGAGGAGCACCTCGTCGAGCGGGGCCTGCTTCTCCACGACCCGCTTGACCTTGCCGAGCTCGTCCATGAGCCCGGTCTTGGTGTGCAGGCGGCCGGCGGTGTCGATGAGCACCACGTCGGCGCCCATCTCCTTGCCCTCCTTGACCGCGTCGAACGCGACGGACGCCGGGTCGCCGGCCTCCGGTCCGCGCACGGTGTGGGCACCGACCCGCTCGCCCCAGGTCTGCAGCTGGTCGGCGGCGGCGGCGCGGAAGGTGTCCGCGGCGCCGAGGACGACACTGCGGCCGTCGGCGACCAGGACGCGGGCCAACTTGCCGGTGGTGGTGGTCTTGCCGGTGCCGTTGACGCCGACGACCATCACGATGCCCGGCTTGCTCGCCTCCGGCTCGGTCCTCAGGGTGCGGTCCTGGTCGGTGCCGACCAGGGTGAGCAGCTCCTCGCGCAGCAGGGCGCGCAGTTCCTCGGGGGTGCGGGTGCCGAGCACCTTGACGCGCTCGCGCAGCCGCTCGACCAGCTCCTGGGTGGGCTGTACGCCGACGTCGGCGGTGAGCAGCGTGTCCTCCACCTCCTCCCAGGTCTCCTCGTCGAGGTGCTCGCGCGACAGCAGGCCGAGCAGTCCCTTGCCGAGGGCGTTCTGGGAACGGGAGAGGCGGGCACGCAGGCGGACCAGGCGGCCTGCGGTGGGCTCCGGGATCTCGATCTCCGGAGCCACGACGAGCGGTTCGGCGGGAGGCTCCTCGACCGCTGTGGGAGCCGAGCCTTCCGGAAGATCCACCTCCTCTATCGTGCGCCGCGGTTCCTCCCGCGGCGTCTCGGCCTCTTCGCCGACGTGCGGCTCGGCCGGAGGGGCGGTGATGTCGGGCGCTGCGGGCGGCGGCGGGGGCAGCGGCTTCCTCCGCCGGCTGCCGATGATGAGCCCGCCGATCGCGCCGAGCACGACCACGGCGATGATTACAGCAAGGATGACGGTTTCCATAACGCGTCCAGTATCAGTCATGGGGGTCGGCCGACCCCGCCTTGCGGCGTCCGCCGGGAGACACGTCGTCCCGGGAACGCGTGCCGCCCCGGTCCGGACGGTTCTCCGGGCCGGGGCGGCACGCCTCACGGGTGTCGAGGAGCGGGCAGCGGGGACTTGGGCCCGTTCCTCGAGTCTGCGGGGGCCTCGCCCGTCGGCTCAGCCCATCTCCTCCAGGGCCTTGCCCTTCGTCTCCCTGACGAACCTCAGGACGAACGGGACGGAGAGCGCGGCGAAGACGGTGTAGATCACGTACGTCGTGGAGAGGTTCCAGTCGGCCAGCGACGGGAAGCTCGCGGTGATCGCCCAGTTGGCGATCCACTGCGCGGCCGCGGCCACGCCCAGGGCGGCGGCCCGGATCCTGTTCGGGAACATCTCGCCGAGCATGACCCAGACGACCACGCCCCAGGACAGGGCGAAGAAGAGGACGAAGACGTGGGCGGCGATCAGCGCCGTCCAGCCCTGCGCGGTCGGCAGCCTGCCGTCGACCAGGTCGTAGGAGAAGGCCCAGGCCTCCAGCGCCAGGCCGGCCACCATGCCGACGGAGCCGATGACGGCGAGCGGGCGGCGGCCGATCCGGTCCACGAAGATCATCGCGATGACCGTGCCGACGATGTTGATGATCGACGTGGTGAAGGAGTAGAGGAACGAGTCCGCGGGGTCGACGCCCACCGACTGCCACAGCGTCGAGGAGTAGTAGAACGCGACGTTGATGCCGACGAACTGCTGGAAGACGGACAGGCCGATACCGACCCAGACGATGGGCCTGAAGAAGAAGGAGCCGCCGAGCAGGTCCTTGAAGGTGGACTTCTGCTCGCTCTGCATCGCGAGCTCGATCTCGGCGACACGGGCCCCGAGGTCGACGTTCCCGCCCTCGACCTCCTCGAGGATCTCTCGGGCACGGTCGCGCTTGCCGACGGAGATGAGGAAGCGCGGGGACTCGGGGATCGCGAAGGAGAGCATGCCGTACAGGGCGGCCGGGATCACCATGACGCCGAGCATGACCTGCCAGGCCTCCAGGCCCATCAGCTCACCGCGCTGGTCACCGCCGGCGGCGTTCAGCAGGCCCCAGTTCACCAGCTGCGAGATGGCGATGCCGACGACGATCGCCGCCTGCTGGAAGGAGCCGAGGCGCCCGCGGTAGGCGGGCGGGGCGACCTCGGCGATATAGGCCGGGCCGATGACGGAGGCCATGCCGATGGCGAAGCCGCCGACGATGCGCCAGAGGGCGAGGTCCCACAGCGCGAAGGGCAGAGCCGAGCCGACGGCGCTGACGGTGAACAGGGCGGCCGCGATCTGCATGCAGCGGATGCGGCCGATCCGGTCGGCTATGCGGCCGGCGGTGGCGGCGCCGATGGCGCAGCCGATCAGGGCGATCGCGATGACCTGGGCGAGCGCCGCGGACCCGATGTCGTAGCGGTCGCGGATGGCCTCGACCGCGCCGTTGATCACGGAGCTGTCGTAGCCGAAGAGGAAGCCGCCCATCGCGGCTGCCGCGGCGATGAAGATGACGTGCCCCAGATGTTCGGGGTGGGCCGTCCCGGCTCCTGGCTTGTGCGCCTGCGTCGTGCTGGTCACGTGAACTCCTCGGGCCACCGGCAACGCTGCCGGGTGGGGGTCTGCCCTGTCAGGCAGCAGGGGCGCACACGCGTACGCCGCTCACACCTGAAGGTAAGTGCAACGTTGCAGAGACTATGCCTTCAAGTTTCGAAGTCAAAGACGGGGGTCTACCCACAGAAGCACCGCAGGGACCGGCAAACCGCAGAGGTTTCGTTCAGGAAGTGAATTCACATGGAGGGTGCGGGCGGGGACAGGTCCAGTCGGCGCCCGATTCAGCGCAACCGCTGCGAGACGACCTTCGACACCCCATCGCCTTGCATGGACACGCCATAGAGGGCGTCGGCCACCTCCATGGTGCGCTTCTGGTGCGTGATCACGATCAGCTGCGAGGCCTCCTGCAGCTCCTGCATGATGCGGATCAGCCGCTGCAGGTTGGTGTCGTCGAGGGCGGCCTCCACCTCGTCCATGACGTAGAACGGGCTCGGCCGCGCCTTGAAGATCGACACGAGCAGTGCGACGGCGGTCAGCGACCGCTCCCCGCCCGAGAGCAGGCTCAGCCGCTTCACCTTCTTGCCCGGCGGGCGCGCCTCGACGTCCACGCCCGTGGTGAGCATGTTGTCGGGATCGGTCAGCACCAGCCGCCCCTCGCCACCAGGGAAGAGACGGCTGAAGACGCCCTCGAACTCGCGGGCGGTGTCCCGGTAGGCCTCCGTGAAGACCTGCTCGACGCGCTCGTCGACCTCCTTCACCACACGCAGCAGGTCGGCGCGGGTCTTCTTCAGGTCCTCCAGCTGCTCGCTGAGGAACTGGTGGCGCTCCTCCAGCGCCGCGAACTCCTCCAGGGCGAGCGGATTGACCTTCCCCAGCTGCTGGTACGCCCGCTCGGCCGCCCTGAGCCGCTTCTCCTGCTCGGCCCGCGCGAAGGGCCGGGGCCGGTTGCGCGGATGCGCGGGATCCTCGGGCAGCACCTCGCCCTCCGCCGGGGGCGAGGGCGGCACGGGCTGGTGGGGGCCGTACTCGGACACCAGGCCCGCCGGCTCCACCCCGAGTTCCTCCAGCGCCCTGGTCTCCAGCTGCTCGATCCGGAGCCGCTTCTCGGCACCGAGCACCTCGCCCCGGTGAACGGAGTCCGTCAGCTTGTCGAGTTCCCCCTTCAGGTCGCGCCCCGTCCCCCGGGCGGAGCCCAGCTCCTCCTCGCACCGGGCCTTGGCCGCCTCGGCGGCGGCACGTTCCTGCTCGGCGCGCGCGAGCGACACCTCGACGTGCGCCAGCAGCAGTCGGGCCCCGGAGGCCACGGCCCGGGCGACGTCCGCCTCGTGACGCAGGCGCGCCCGGCGCTGCTCGGCACGCGCGCGTGCCTCGCGTTCCGCGCGGGCGGCGCGGTCCAGGGAGTCGGCCCGTCCGGCCAGCCCCTTGACACGCTCCTCGTGCGTACGGACCTGAAGGCGGGCCTCCATCTCGGTCTGGCGGGCGTTGGCGCCGTCGGCGGCGAGCCGGTCGCGCACGGCGGTGTCGGGCTCCTCGTCGACCGGCATCTCCTCGACGACGGCCAGCCGCTCGGCGAGCTCCTCCGCCTCCGCGTGTGCCCGGTCCAGTGCCTCCTGGGCACGGGCGGCGGCAGCACCGGACCGCTCGGCCTCGCCCGCCGCCGCCCGGGCCTGCCCGGCCAGCCGGCCGAGGTGCTGGGCGACGGCCGACTTCTCCCGGTCGGCGGCCCGGCGGCGCTCCCCCAGTTCCTCGACCAGCGCGGCGCACTCGCCGCGCCGCTCCGCCGCCGCGTGCTGCGCCGCGGTCAGCGCCTCGCAGCTCACGCCGAGTTCCTCCAGTTCGGCGGCTGCCTCGTCCACCGAGGCCCGCACCTCCAGGAGGCTGGGCGCCCCCGCGGAGCCGCCGTGCGCGAAGTGCGGGCCCAGGAGGTCCCCCTCGGCGGTGACGGCGGTGAGGTCGGGCCGGGCGCGCACCAGGTCCTCGGCGTCCTCCAGGGTGCCCACGACGGCGATCCCGCACAGCAGCCGCCGTACGGCGGGCAGGAGGTCGCCGGGTCCGTTCACGAGGTCGGCGGCCAGGGGGTGCGCCTCGGGCCGGGAGGGCTCGGGCACGTCGTCGAGGGCACCGCCGATCAGCAGGGCCGCCCGGCCGGCGTCCTGCTTGCGCAGCAGGCGGATGGCGTCGGTGGCGGCGGACGGGGTGGCCACGGCGAGGGCGTCGGCGGCGGCGCCGAACGCGGCGGCCAGGGCCACCTCGTGGCCGGGGGCCACGGTGAGCAGCTCCGCCGCCGGACCGAGCAGGCCGGTGAGGCTGTCCCGGGCGTCCAGCAGCGCGCCCGTACCGTCCTTGCGGCGCAGGCCGAGTGCGAGGGTCTCGTGGCGGGCCTGCGTGGCGGCGCGCCGGCGTTCGGCGGCAGCGGTGGCCTCGCGCGCGGCGGTCAGCGCGGCCTCGGCCTCCGTGAGCCGGTGCCCCGCGGCCCGGTACTGCTCGCCGAGGTCGGCGTCGCCGGCGTCGAGGCCGTCGACCTCCGCCTTGAGGACCTCGTACTCCTCCTGCGCGGTGACGGCACGCTCCTGGGCCTCGTCGCGGGCCGCGGCGAGCCGGTCGATCTCGGCCTGTGCGGAAGCGGCGCGCGAACGGGCCGCGTTCACCTGCCCGTTGAGCCGTGCGAGGCCCTCGCGTCGGTCGGCGACCGCACGGGCGGCATCCTTCAGGCGCCGCTCCTCCGCGGCGAGGTCGCGCTCCAGTTCGGCGCGGTGGGCGACGGTGTCGTCCAGGGCGTGCCGGGCGGCCTCCAGGGCCGCCTCCAGTTCGGCCTCCTGCTCCCGGACGCGGGCCGCCTCGCGTTCGAGGTCCTCGGGGTCGCGGCCGCGCCGCTCCTCCGGCGGGGCCGAGGTCGCGCTCTTCACCCGGGCGTCGGCCAGGGAGACGGTGCCACGCACCCGCTCGGCGAGCTGGGAGAGCTCGTACCAGGTCTGCTGGGCGCGCTGGAGGCGCGGGGTGAGCCGGCGCACCTCGTCCTCCAGCAGGGCCTCGCGCTGGAGGGCCCTCCTCAGCTCCTCCTCGGCGGCCTCCTTGCGGGCCTTGAGCGCGGCCTCGTCGGCCACCTCGGCCCGCAGGGCCTCCCGGAGCCGCACGAGGTCGTGGGCGAGCAGCCGCAGCCGCGCGTCGCGCAGGTCGGCCTGGATGACGGCGGCCCGGCGGGCGACGGCGGCCTGCCGGCCGAGCGGCTTGAGCTGGCGCCGCAGCTCGTCCGTCAGGTCCTGCACGCGCGCGAGGTTGGCCTGCATCGCGTCCAGCTTGCGCAGGGCCTTCTCCTTGCGCTTGCGGTGCTTGAGGACGCCGGCTGCCTCCTCGATGAACGCGCGGCGGCCCGTGGGGTCGGCGTGCAGGACGGAGTCGAGCTGCCCCTGGCCGACGATGACGTGCATCTCGCGGCCGATGCCGGAGTCGGAGAGGAGTTCCTGGATGTCGAGCAGGCGGCAGGTGTCGCCGTTGATCTGGTACTCGCTGCCGCCGTTGCGGAACATGATCCGCGTGATGGTGACCTCGGCGTACTCGATGGGCAGGGCCCCGTCGGAGTTGTCGATGGTCAGCGACACCTCGGCCCGGCCCAGCGGGGGCCGCCCGGTGGTGCCGGCGAAGATGACGTCCTCCATCTTGCCGCCGCGCAGCGACTTGGCGCCCTGCTCGCCCATGACCCAGCTCAGCGCGTCCACGACGTTGGACTTGCCCGAGCCGTTCGGGCCGACGACGCACGTGATGCCCGGCTCGAAGCGCAGTGTGGTCGCAGAGGCGAACGACTTGAACCCGCGGAGGGTCAGGGCCTTGAGGTGCACGCCGCCGGACTCTACCGTCCGGACCCGTCCCACTCCATGAACCGGCGGTTTCGCCGTTGAACGCGCAGGGCAGACCACACGTTGAAGACGGTGAAAGGATGCATGGGGGCAAGAAAGAAGGGACGCCGAGGCGTCCCTTGCAACTCTGACAACTGAGCGGTCGTACGGGCTGCCCGACCACTGCCTGTGTGCTGTCGTGGAGCGATGCAGTGATCAGGTGAGCGCAGGCTCCGCCTGGTTCGCGTCGATGCTCTCCATGATCCTGTCGTGAGAAGCGGCAGCATGCAGCGCCTCGTTCTCCGCCTGAATCCGTACGAGCTCGGATTCGAGGTCCTGGACACGCTGCTGGAGCCGTCGCATCTCGGCGAGGAGTCGAGGGTCGGAGCCGCCGACGTAACCGAGAAGCGCCTTTGCCATGATGGATGGTCCTCCACAATGAGTGACCGACCGAAGCGGTGTGGGTCGTGAGGGATTCGCACCCGCGGTTGCTTGGCAGGCCTGGAGTTGTGCTGCCGTTCAGCCATGCCAAACAGCTAAGGTGCGCGGGGCTTTCAGCGTCTCACCAAAAAGTTTGACGGTCAACACGATCACGCCCCGCATTGGCGGGCAACCCGGTGCAGGCGGCGGAAAAACAGCGGCGCCACGGCGTCTGCGGGGCCCTGGGGGCGTGGCGATCATCCTTGCGTGCGGACCCTGCCGCTCGCAAGCCTTTCTCGGCAACGACCTGGTCATTCCTCCCGGCGCGCGACGCGGCGGGCGCGCCCCCGGGCCGCCCGCCGATGCCCCGCGATCCACGGGATCAGCGGATGGCGAAGCCGTCGTAGCCGCCTCTGGGTGTGTCCCAGATCTCGGTCACACCGTCCACACGGCCGGGCGTGTCGCTGCCTTGCAACCAGTCCAGGAGGCTCCGGCAGCCCGCATGGGGACCCTCGGCGACCACCTGGACCCGTCCGTCGTCCAAATTGAGAGCAAAGCCACTCAGGCCGCCGATCTCCAATGCCTTCGCTCGTGTGAACCAGCGGAAACCCACACCTTGGACGCGTCCGCGCACCCAGGCGACCAGTCGTACTTCCTCGCTCATGACTGCAACCTAACCAACCAAAGTCACTCGGGGCGCTCCCTCCTCCGGCGCCATGCGGTACCGTCCCGACCCGATGCATCTCATATGAAACTCACTCGTTCGAGTGAGAGTGATCGGCTGCCGGGCCGGGGGGACGTGCTCGGACCGACCAGCACATCGCACAGACCCGGGGCGGGCCCGGGTCGACCGCAAGGGACGAGGAAGGCCAGGACATGGGACGCCACCGACGCTCTGACGCCGGCCGCGCCGCCACGGGCCGCGCCACGGGGGACACGTACACGGACGACTCCTACCCGGGCGGCCGCGTCCCGGGGGGCTCGTACGGTGACGCGGACGCCCCGCTGGGGATCGCGCCCTACCTGAACCCCGAGGCGTACGCCGAGGCCCACACCAGGAGCCAGGAATACCTCTTCGGTACCGACGACATCTCCGGCACCGCGATCTTCGCCTCCCCCGGGTTCACGCCCGACGGCGGTTCCCGGCAGGTTTCCTCGCACCGGCACCGGAAGAAGAAGACGGTGCCACCGGTCCGCAGCGGACTGCTCGGCGTCTCGGCCGCGGTCGCCCTCGGCACGGTGGCCGTCGCCTCGGGCGTGGTGCCCGGCCTGGACAACTACCGTCTCGGCGGCGACGGAGGCGGCTCCGGCGACCGGATCCAGGCCGCCGACTCCCCCACCAACTCACCGAGCGAGCAGGGCGGCACGTCCGGCGCAGCCGACAGCCGCACCGAGGCGCCGGGCTCCACCAGCCGGGACACCAGCCGCTCGCTGTCGCCGTCGCCCTCCGCCTCCACCTCCTCGGCCGCACCGACGAAGACACCGGAGGAGAAGCCCGAGCCGACGCCGTCGCAGACGGCCACGCCGAGCGCGAAGCCGGAGCCGACCCGGACGCCGGGCCCGACCCCGACGCCCACCCCCACCAGGGCAGCACAACGGACCACCGTCCCGGTGACGGTGTCCCCGGAGGCCGCCGTCGAGGCGGAGGTGCTCCGGCTCGTCAACGAGGAGCGGGCGAAGGTCGGTTGCAGCCCGCTGGCCGCGAACAGCTCGCTGACCGCGCTCGCGGAGGCCTTCAGCGTGGACATGGCCGCGCGGGGCTTCTTCGATCACACCGACCCCGACGGCGCAACCCCGTGGGACCGGGCCGCGAAGGCCGGGATCACCGACCTCGGCGGTGAGAACATAGCCCGCGGACAAGCCGACGCGGCGGCCGTGATGGAAGCCTGGATGAACAGCCCCGGCCACCGGGCCAACATCCTCAACTGCGACTTCAAGACGCTGGGCGTCGGCGTCCACTACGGCTCCGGCGGCCCGTGGTGGACGCAGGACTTCGGCTACTAGGACAATCGCAGGTCAGCGATCCCGGCCTTTCACTTCCCGGCTACCGAGATGGGAGCAGCCGCCGGTAGGGCGCACCCGTCGTGGACGGCCGATCCGCTCGCGGCAAGCACCGAACCGGCACTCAGGCAGCGCACAAGGTCCTCTTCGTGCGGATCGCCCTTGCTCCGCGGCGAGGCGCGCAGGGAAGGCCCGTCCGGGCGGCCATGCGTAGAGCTCGCGGCGGTCGACGCGGTATTCGACTCCGGCGGGCGGGGGTGACTCGATGCCTATCGTTCCGGATATCTCGCCTCCCGCGCCGTAGGTCTCCAGGAAGCACCGGTAGTCGGAGGGATAGTTCCAGCCGGTTCGTACGGCAAGGTCCTCCCAGTCGAAGCGGTCGCCTCCGGAGTCGGCAAGCGGCGCCGGTACCTGGGCCCGATACATGCCCTCGGAGTCGGCCTCGGGGGGAGGGAGGATCCGCATCAGTGCCGCCACGCTGGGGTGAACCATGCGCGGAGTCTAGTGTCCGCCCCGGCGGGACGGGCCCGAGGCGGTACCGGCGGTCGCGCGGGGCGTCCCGCTGGCTGAACGGCGACGGATGCCCGGTCTCCAGGTGCGCGGGCAGCGCACCCGGCATGGCTCCGGCGGGGCGAGGTCCACACCTGCGAAGTCGAGTCGCGCACCCGGATCAAGGCGGGATCCGGGCGACCCGGGGATACGCTATCCATCGGTTAGCGCAATATGTCGGTAAGCGCTGCTGTCCAGTACGCTGGCGCCATGACCACCACGCAGGAGCGCACGCCGGAGCAGGACCTCCCGTACAACGTGTTCGCCAAGGCCTGCCCCTCACGCGGCACGCTCGAACACGTCACCGGGCGGTGGGGTTCGCTCACGCTCGGCGCGCTGCACGAGGGCTCACTGCGCTTCAACGAGCTGCGCCGCCGCGTCGACGGCGTGAGCGAGAAGATGCTCTCCCAGACACTGCACGCCCTGGAGCGCGACGGTCTGGTGCACCGGGAGGCACAGCCGACCAACCCGCCGCGCGTGGACTACGAACTCACTCCGCTGGGCCGCCAGGTCGCCGAGCGTCTGCTCGCGCTCATCCACTTCGTCGAGGGCAGCATGGACGAGGTCCTCGCCGCCCGGGAACGCTACGACATGACGCGCGGCGGTCGCTGACAGCGCGGGCAGAAGTAGCTGGACCTGTTCATCCAGGGCCTGCGGAGCATCGGCGTGCCGCACCGGCGGCACGGCAGACCCTCGCGTCCGTAGGCGTCGAGCGAGCGGTCGAAGTAGCCGGACTCCCCGTTGACGTTGACGTACAGGCTGTCGAAGCTCGTTCCACCGACGGACAGCGCCGCGTTCATCACGTCCCGGACGTGACCGAGCAGTTCCAGGGTGTGTGGGCGCGTGAGGCCCGCCGCCGGGCGGTCGTAGTGGATGCGGGAACGCCACAGCGCCTCGTCCGCGTAGATGTTGCCGACCCCGCTGATCAGCGACTGGTCCAGCAGGGCCCGCTTGACGGTGGTGCGCTTGCCGCGCAGGGCCCGCTGGAAGGCGTCGTCGTCGAAGAGCGGGTCGAGGGGGTCGCGGGCGATGTGCGCGATGACGTCGGGCAGCCCGTCGGCGGTGGTGTCGTGCAGCGACAGGCCGCCGAAGGTGCGCTGGTCGACGAAGCGGAGTTCGGTGCCCCGGTCGTCCGCGAACCGGACGCGGACGCGCAGGTGTCTCTCCGGCGGCGCCTCGTGCGGCTGCACCAGCAACTGGCCGCTCATGCCCAGGTGGGCCAGGACCGCCTGGCCGGTGTCCTCCAACGGCAGCCACAGGTACTTGCCGCGACGTAGGGGCGTGCCGACGCGGTGTCCCTTGAGGCGCTGGGCGAAATCGTCGGCACCGGCGACATGACGGCGCACCGCGCGTGGGTGCAGCACCTCGACGTCGGCGACGGTCCGGTGGGCGACCCACCGTTCCAGACCCCGCCGGACGACCTCGACCTCGGGCAGTTCGGGCACGGATCTCCTCAGGGCTCCTCGGAACGCGCTGCCGGGAAGCCCGACGCGGCTGCGGCGGGCGCTCCCGGACGGCCCCGCGCGTGCGGCCGACGGGCGGAACGCCCGGGGGCGGGTACGGCCGCGGGTGTCCACGGGCCGGGCGGCGACGGCCCGGTCCGTGGCCGGCACCCCGCGGCAGAGACCGGCGCCGGGGCCCGGGCCGTCGGGCCCGCGCCCCGGGCTTCCGGTACGGGCGAGCGCCCGCCCCGGGGCTCTGCCGGGGGGGCGGACGCTCGGTCGCCCTGCTGGCTCGTGCCGGTCAGGCGGAGGCCGGCGCCTCATCGGCGCCCTCGGTGGACTCGGACGCCTTGGCCGCTGCCTTGGCGCGTTCGTCCGCCGCGGCCCGGATGGCCCGCCATGCGGACTCCGCGGCCTGCTGCTCCGCCTCCTTCTTGCTGCGGCCGGTGCCGGTGCCGTACGAGACGCCTCCGACGCGGGCAGCAGCAGTGAAGGTCTTCTCGTGGTCGGGTCCGGTCTCCGTGACCAGGTACTCGGGGACACCGAGCCCCTCGGTCGCGGTGAGCTCCTGGAGGGATGTCTTCCAGTCCAGGCCGGCTCCCAGGTTCGAGGACTTCTCGATCAGGGGATCGAACAGGCGGTGCACCAGTTCGGAGGCCGCGTCGAGGCCCTGGTCGAGGTAGACCGCGCCGATCACCGCTTCCAGGGTGTCGGCGAGGATGGATGCCTTGTCCCGGCCGCCCGTGCCCTCTTCACCCCGGCCGAGCCGGATGAAGGAGCCCAGGTCGAGCCCACGGCCGACCCCCGCCAACGCACGCGAGTTGACCACCGCGGCCCGCAGCTTGGCCAGCTGGCCCTCGGGCAGGTCGGGGTGGGTGCGGTACAGCGTGTCGGTGACGACGAGGCCGAGTACGGAGTCCCCGAGGAACTCCAGTCGCTCGTTCGTCGGCAGACCGCCGTTCTCGTATGCGTACGAGCGGTGGGTCAGCGCACGCACCAGAAGGGCGGACTCGACCTTGTAGCCGAGCCGCCCTTCCAGAAGCGTGTGGGACGAGGCCTGGTTGTCCGCAGAGTTCTTCTTCGGCGTGGACACAGTGCCTCTCACCAGCCGCTCAGACCTCGAGGACCTGGCGCTTGTTGTAGGTGCCGCACGACGGGCACGCGATGTGCTGCTGCTTGGGCTCGTGGCAGCGCTCGCACGCGACCAGGGTGGGGACCGCAGCCTTCCACTGCGACCGGCGGTGGCGCGTGTTGCTGCGCGACATCTTCCGCTTCGGAACAGCCACGGCTACTTCTCCTGCTTCTCGTCGACGCGCGCTGATCGAGTCGCGTCGCCGCTCATCTCGTCCTTATCGCCGGCTTCGAGTGAATCGGCGAGTCCCTTCAATGCCGCCCAACGGATGTCGACGGCGTCGTGGTGGTGGTCCGGGTCGTCCGCGAGCCGCGCTCCACAATGGGAGCACAGACCCGGGCAGTCTTCCTGGCACACCGGCTGCATCGGTAGTGCGAGCACCACCGCGTCCCGCAGCAGAGGTTCGAGGTCGAAGAGTCCGTCCTCGAGGAAGAGCCTGTCCTCGTCGTCCTCGGCGTCGTCGCCGGGCTCCGCGTGCTGGACGCGGCCCCGGTCGTCGGCGTCAGGGTACGAGAACATCTCCTGGAATTCCGCTTCGACGTCGAGGCGAAGCGGCTCCAGACACCTTACGCACTCCCCCTCGGCCTGTGCACGGGCGGTGCCTGTGACGAGCACCCCTTCCATGACGGACTCGAGTCGGAGGTCGAGCTCCAGCGGAGTGCCTTCCGGCACGCCGATCACTCCCTGGACACCGAAGTCCCGGGGAGCGGGGACCGAGCGGGTCAGGCGCTGCAGCGCACCAGGCCGCCGGCCCAGCTCGTGCGTGTCGAACACGAGAGGGTTGCGGTGGTCGAGGCGGGCGTTCTGAGCCATTACTGCTTTCGGTCTTCCAAACTTGGAGGAGACACCGCCCCTCGGTGCTCCAGGGCAGCGCTGATCGCGGACGTAGACGCGACCGAAGGGCCAGGATACTTGACCTTTCGCCCAGGACCCAATCCGGTGCCCTACTGCGGCCCGCGGCCCTGCTCGTAGGCCCTCAGCTGCTCCGCGCTGATCATGCCGGTGTCGAAGAGGCTGGTCTCGTCGAGCGCGTAGCCCTGCTGGTCCTGCTGCTGGGGCTGGTGGGACGAGTGGGCCTGCCGGGGGTCGTAGCCGGTCTGCTGGGAGGCGTCGTAGCCGCCCTGGAAGGAGGCGGCGCCCGCCGTGGTGTAGCCGGAGGCGTACGGGTCCGCCTGCGGGTAGCCGTAGGCGTCCTGCTGGCCGTACTGCTGCTGGTAACCGGCGTACGGGTCCGGCTGCTGCTGGTAGGCGTACGGCGACTGCTGGGACTGCTGCGCCTGTGCCGCCGCGTCCTGCTCGGCGAGGGCCGCGAGGTCGGCGAGGTAGTCGGCGTCGCTGGAGTGCTGGACGGTGGAGGTGTCGTCGGCCAGGGCGCCGAGGTCGTCCGTGGCGATCCGGCCGTGCAGCTTCTGCCGGCCGCGGCCGACCGCCTCCAGGGTCTTGGCGAGGACCGCCTCGAACGCGCCGAGTTTGGTGTCGACATAGGCGTCGGCGTCGCGGCGCAGGGTCTCGGGGTCGTGGCTGCGCTCGGGGGCGTCGTCCTCCTCCGGATCAACGTGGCCCTGCTCCCCCGGGCCGGGCCCGGTGCCGAGCAGCTTCTCACGACCGCGGCCGACCGAGCCGAGCGTCTTGGTCAGGACGACCTCGAAGTTGGCGAGCTTGGAGTCGACGTAGTCGTCGGCCTCCGCGCGGACCTCCTCGGCCTCCTGGCGGGCGTCGGAGAGGATGCGGTCGGCCTCGGCCAGGGAGCGGCGGGCGACCTCGGTGTCGGAGATCAGCGAACCGCGCTCGCTGTGCGCCTGCTCGATGATCCGTTCGGCCTCGCGGCGGGCGTCCTCGACCATCTGCTCACGGCCGCCGATGAGCTCCTGGGCCTGGGCGAGGGAGCCGGGCAGCGCCTGCCGGACCTCTTCCAGCATCGCGAGCAGCTCGGCGCGGTTGACCACGCACGACGCCGACATGGGCATGGCCCGGGCACTGGAGACCGTGGCCACGATCTCGTCGAGCTTCTTCTGCACGTCCACCGTGTGCTCGCCACTCTCTACCGATGTGTTGGAGACGGACGGGACGACTGTAGCCCTTTGGACTGTGGCCCGTTCAGCCTTGGCGCAGACGCCGGCCCAGGGCCTCCAGGACGGCCGGCGGCACCAGGTGGGAGACGTCGCCGCCCCACTGGGCCACCTCCTTGACGAGGGAGGAGGACAGGAAGCTGTAGGTGGGGTTGGTCGGGACGAAGAGGGTCTCGACGCCGGAGAGGCCGTTGTTCATCTGGGCCATCTGCAGCTCGTAGTCGAAGTCGCTGACCGCGCGCAGGCCCTTCACGATGGCCGGGATGTCGCGCTGCTTGCAGAAGTCGACGAGCAGGCCGTGGAAGGCCTCCACGCGGACGTTTCCGTATTCGGCGGTGACGTGGCGGATCAGCTCGATCCGCTCCTCGATCTCGAACAGGCCCTTCTTGGCCTTGTTGATCATCACCGCGACGTACACCTCGTCGTAGAGGCGGGAAGCCCGGGCAATGATGTCGAGGTGTCCGTTGGTGATCGGGTCGAACGACCCGGGACATACGGCGCGGCGCACTTGAGCTCCCTCGCTCTCCGATCCGGTCATCGTGCGTCTTCGCACGTAGAGGCGGCGCGACCGTACCAAAACGTTCCCTCGCCGTAGCGACGGGCCCGAATGCCGTCGAAGCCGTCCGGCCACCGGAATTCGCCGCCTCTGGTGCTGCGCTCCACGGTGACGACGGCCGCGTCCGCGAGCCAGCCCTCCGAGCGGAGTGTGAGCAGGATCTCCCGAAGATCGTCGTCCGGGACGGCGTACGGCGGGTCGAGGAAGACGATGTCGAACGGCTCCGCGGGAGCTGCGCCGCGGACGACCTGTTCCGCTTTGCCCGCCCTGACCTCGGCGCCCGGAAGGCCCAGGTTCCGCACGTTCTCCCGGACGGTTCGGGCGGCACGGGCGTCCGCCTCGACCAGCAGGGTGTGGCTCGCGCCGCGGGACAGGGCCTCCAGGCCCACGGCTCCGGAACCGGCGTACAGGTCGAGGACGCGCTCACCGTCGAGGGGGCCGCCCAGGAGGGACCGCCAGGTGGAGAAGAGGCCCTCGCGTGCGCGGTCGGAGGTGGGGCGGGTGCCGCTGCCCGGCGGAACGGCCAGGCGGCGTCCGCCGGCTGCGCCGGCGATTACGCGGGTCATCTCGGGTCCTTGGTAGTGGGGTGCTTCCAGTTCAGTGTGGCGGGTCGCACGGCGCACCGCGTCAGCGGGCGGTCCCGCCTCATCCCTTTTCCAGGTACTGCTCCCTGTCCTCGTCCACCAAGGCGTCCAGCGCCGTCCGCAGGCCCGGGAGACCGGCCAGTTCCGGGTCGGACGCCACGACGGCCGAGGCTTCCTGGCGGGCCTCGGCGATGATCTCCTCGTCCTCGATGACCGCGAGGACGCGCAGGCTGGAGCGGGCACCGGACTGGGCCTGGCCGAGGACGTCACCCTCGCGGCGCTGTTCGAGGTCGATGCGGGACAGTTCGAAGCCGTCGAGGGTGGAGGCGACGGCGGCGAGGCGCTGCCGGGCGGCGGAGGCCTCGGGCATCTCGGTGACCAGCAGGCACAGGCCGGGCGCGGAGCCCCGGCCGACGCGACCGCGCAGCTGGTGCAGCTGCGAAACGCCGAAGCGGTCGGCGTCCATGATCACCACGACGGTGGCGTTCGGGACGTTGACGCCGACCTCGATGACGGTCGTGGCGACCAGCACGTCGGTCTCGCCGGCGGCGAAGCGGCGCATGACGGCGTCCTTGTCGTCGGGCTGCATACGGCCGTGCAGCACCTCGACGCCCAGGCCGCTCAGCGGCCCGCGCGCCAGCTGCGCGGCAACGTCCAGGACGGCGAGCGGGGGCCGCTTCTCGGCCTCGTCCTCGGCCGATCCGCCCGCTTTCCCGGCCCTTGCGGGGCCGTCCTCCTCGTCGCCGATGCGGGGGCAGACGACGTACGCCTGGTGGCCCTTGGCGACCTCCTCCCGCACCCGCTCCCAGGCGCGGGCCAGGAAGTGGGGCTTGTCGGCGGCGGGCACGACATGGCTGGCGATGGGCGAGCGGCCGGCCGGGAGCTGGTCGAGGACGGAGGTCTCCAGGTCGCCGAAGACGGTCATGGCGACCGTGCGCGGAATGGGCGTGGCGGTCATGACGAGCAGGTGCGGGGGCTGCTTGCCCTTGCCGCGCAGGGCGTCGCGCTGCTCGACGCCGAAGCGGTGCTGTTCGTCGACGACGACCAGGCCGAGGTCGTGGAAGCGGACCTTGTCCTCGATCAGCGCGTGCGTGCCGATGACGATGCCGGCCTCGCCGGTGGCGAGGTCGAGGAGGGCCCGGCGGCGGGCGGCGGCCCCCATCGAGCCGGTGAGCAGGACCACCTTGGTGCCGTGGTCGGCGCCGCCGAGCATGCCCTGCTCGGCGAGGTCGCCCATCATCTCGGTGACCGACCGGTGGTGCTGCTGGGCGAGGACCTCGGTGGGGGCGAGCATCGCGGCCTGTCCGCCGGCGTCGACGACGGCGAGCATGGCGCGCAGGGCGACGAGGGTCTTGCCGGATCCGACCTCTCCCTGCAGCAGCCGGTGCATCGGGTGCTCGCGCGCCAGGTCGTCGAAGATCTCCGCGGAGACCTTCTGCTGGCCGTCGGTGAGCGTGAAGGGGAGCCGGCCGTCGAAGTCGGCGAGGATGCCGTCGGGCCCGGGGGTGCGCGGGACGGCCGGGAGCTGGGCGTCGGCGTGCCGGCGACGGGCGAGGGCGACCTGGAGAACGAAGGCCTCGTCCCACTTCAGCCGGGCGCGGGCGTCGGCGATGTCGGCCTTGGTGTGCGGGCGGTGGATCTTGACCAGGGCCTCGGGGAGGGAGACCAGGCCGCGGCCCTCGCGCAGGGAACCGGGCAGTGGGTCGACCGCCTCCCCGGCGCTGGGCAGGACGGTCTGGACGGCCTTGGCGATCTTCCAGGACTCCAGCTTGGCGGTGGCGGGGTAGAGGGGGATGAGGGCGCCGGCCCAGGCCTCGACGGCCTCCTCGCCCTCCTCGCCCTCCTCGCCGTCGCGGCGGAGCAGTTCGTAGGCGGGGTGGGCGAGTTGCAGGCGGCGGTTGAAGACGGAGACCTTGCCGGCGAACATCGCGCGCGTGCCGGGCAGCAGTTCCTTGTGCGGCTTGTGCACGCCGTTGCCGAAGAAGACCAGCTGGAGCCGGCCGCTGCCGTCGGTGATCGTCACCTCCAGGCGCTGGCCCTTGCCGCGCGGGGCGCGTGCGGAGGCGAAGGTGTGCAGGCGGGCGTCGGCCACCTGGGCGACCACCGTGACGTGCTCGTCCATGGGGAGGTCGGCGAGGTGGGTGAGCTGCCCACGCTCCTCGTATCTGCGCGGATAGTGATGGAGGAGATCACCGACGGTGTGCAGGCCGAGGTGCTCGGCCATCACCTTCGCGGTGGCGGGGCCGAGCACCGACTTCAGCGGTTGTCGCAGTGGTTCTTGCAGTGCGGGCACGGGATCCATTGCACACCACGGCGCTGACAATGCCGCGGACCGGTGGCGACAGGGCTCGTATACGTCTTGGGGAATCCCTGGTCAGCCCGGTCGCCCGGGTCGCAGGACGGCACGGTCCGGCCTCCCCCGCGGACTCCCGCCCCACCGGGACCGCCCGGCCCCGCGCCGTCGCGTCTCCTCCCCCGCCGGCGGGGCCGTGACGACGGACCGCCCGGCGGGGTCTTCGGAGCCGTCGGGCTCACTCCACGCCGATCAGCAGCAGTGCTCCCTGCCGGCCGCCGCGGTACACCACGGTGTCGACCGCCAGGTAGGCCTCCCTCACCCGGGCCTCCAGGCGGTCGGCGACGCCCTCGGGGGCCTGGTCGCCGACGACGAGCGTGACGAGTTCGCCGCCGGCCGCCAGCATCCGGTCCAGAACGGTCTCGGCGGTGAGGATGACGTCGGTGCCGATGACGGCCACGTCACCGTCGATGAGGCCGAGCACGTCACCGGCCTGGCAGATGCCGGCCATCGTCCAGGACTGCCGCTCGGCCACCGCGAGCTCGGCGTACCGGGTGGCGCCCGCCGCCGAGGTCATCGAGACGACGTCCTCGTCGAAGCGGCGGTCGGGCTCGTGCACGGCCAGGGCGGCAATGCCCTGGACCGCGGAGCGCGTCGGGATCAGGGCCACCCGGATCCCCTCCGCGCGGGCCTGCTCGGCGGCGGCGGCAGCGGTGTGGCGCAGCTCGGCGTCGTTGGGCAGCAGGACGACCTCGCGCGCGTGGGCCCGCCGCACGGCCTCGGTGAGCTCCCCGCTCGCCGGCGGCTCCCCGGGGCGCGCGAGCACGGTGGTCGCACCGGCCTCGGTGTACAGCCCGGCCAGGCCCTCGCCGGGCACCACGGCCACGACCGCCCGCTGGATCCGCTCGCGGGCCGGGCGCTCGCCGCGCGCGGTGTGCACGTCGCCCGCCCCGAAGTGCGTGATGCGGATCCGGTACGGCCGTCCGGCCTCCACCCCGGCCTCCACGGCGGCGCCGGCGTCGTCGACGTGCACATGGACGTTCCACAGCCCGTCGCCGCCGACGACGACCAGGGAGTCGCCGAGGGAGTCCAGCCGGCGCCGCAGCCGGGCGACGGCGTCGTCGTCGGCCTCCAGCAGGTAGATCACCTCGAAGGCGGGCCCGTCCTCCGTGGGCGGGGCCGTCCCGTCGGGGCAGCCGGCCGCTCCTGTCCCACCGGCCACCGGCACCCGCACGCGCGGGTGGGGCACAGCTGCCTGGGTCGCCGCCGGTGCCTCTCCGGTGAACGTCTCCACCAGCGCGGCCAGGACCGCCACCAGCCCCTGTCCGCCCGCGTCCACGACCCCGGCGCGCCGCAGCGCGGCCAGCTGGCCGGGCGTCGCGGCGAGCGCCGCGCGGGCCCCTTCGTAGGCGGCCCGCGCCACCGCTCCGCAGTCGTCCTCGGCCCCGGCGGCAGCCTCGGCGGCGGCCGAGGCGACCGACAGCACGGTGCCCTCGACGGGGTGGACGACGGCCTGGCGGGCGGAATCGGCCGCCCGCCGCAGGGCGAGCCGGAGTCCCTGCCCGTCGGCCCGGATGCCCTCCTCCTCGGCGGCGAGCACCTGGGACATGCCGCGCAGCAGCTGCGCCAGGATGGTTCCGGAGTTGCCGCGGGCGCCGATGAGCGCCCCGTGGGCCATCGCCCGCGCCGCGTCGGCCAGCGAGGGGCCGGCGCCCTCGCCGGGGCCGCCCGCCTCGTACCCGGTGAAGACCGCCTCGACGGCGGCGACGGCGGACTCGACAGTCAGGTAGAGGTTCGTCCCGGTGTCCCCGTCGGCGACGGGGTAGACGTTGATGGCGTCGATCTCCTCGCGCGCCCGCCCCAGCGCGTCCAGCGCGAGGCCGCACCAGGTGCGCACCGCGAGAGCATCGAGGAATGTCTGCGGCACCTGCGCCACCTGCGCCTCCTTGAGCTGCTGGATCGGGACGCAGCGTAGACCTTGAGGGGGTGTGCGCCGGAAGAGGGCCGGGGGCGGTCCCCTGAGCTGCCATGGTAGTTTCGTTGTACGGAAGCAGCCGTTGTATGCTGCTCCGGTTGGCCCGATCCTGATCGGGTCTATCCCCCCTGGCAACGCCACTCAGTTCTCAGATCGTACAGATCCTGAGATCTCGATCCCGGCATGCCGGGATTGACCGTTAGTGCATCTGAAGTCTTTGGAGTGACCCGTGGCTGCCAACTGCGACGTCTGCGGCAAGGGGCCGGGCTTCGGCAACAACATCTCGCACTCGCACCGCCGTACGTCCCGCCGCTGGAACCCGAACATCCAGCGTGTGCGTACCGTGGTCGGCGGGACGCCGAAGCGCGTGAACGCTTGCACCTCGTGCATCAAGGCCGGCAAGGTCTCGCGCTGACGCTCCGCTACAGCGCGCGGCCACCGTCCGGTCAGCTGCACTGAGCCGGTCCACCTCGTGTGGACCGGCTTTCTGCATGTCCGGACGCCACCTGCTCCCGCGGCCGCCACGTCGCCGGGGCAGGCGCGTCCGGGCTTCGTTCGGGGTGCCTTCCTCACCGGCCGGGCCCGGAGAACCGGGCCGGAGGGGGGCGGCCGGTGTCAGGCACCGCCCGCGCCCCGTTCGAGGTCCCATCCGTGGTCGACGGGGCCGATCCCGCCGCCGAGCGCGAACCCTGCGGCGATGGCCCCGGTGACGTACGCCTTGGCCGCCGTCACCGCCTGAGGCACCGATCGCCCCCGGGCCAGACCGCAGGCGACGGCGGAGGCGAGGGTGCAGCCGGTTCCGTGGGTGTGCCGGTTGCCGTACCGGGGGGCGCGCAGCCAGTGCTCGTCGGAGCCGTCGGTGAGCAGGTCCACGGCCCGGTCGCCGCCCGGCCTCGCCGCGTCCGCGGCGAGATGACCGCCCTTGATCAGCACCCAGCGCGGCCCGTACTCCAGCACGGCCGCCGCGGCCCGGCGCATGTCCGGCTCGGACTCGACCCGTACGCCGGTCAGTTGCGCCACCTCGTCGAGGTTCGGGGTGGCGACCGTGGCGGCCGGCAGCAGCCTGGTGCGCACCGACTCCAGCGCGGAGGCGGCCAGCAGCGGGTCGCCGTGCTTGGAGACGCCCACCGGGTCGACGACCGCCGGCGCGTCCGTCGCGGCGATCAATCCGGCGACGGTCTCGACGAGTTCGGCGGAGGCCAGCATCCCGGTCTTCACGGCCTGCACGCCGATGTCGTCCACGACGCTGCGGTACTGGGCGCGCACCGCCTCCGCGGGCAGTTCCCAAGCGCCCTGCACGCCCAGGGAGTTCTGGGCGGTGACCGCGGTGACCACGCTCATGCCGTGCACGCCGAGCGCGAGCATCGTCTTCAGGTCGGCCTGGATCCCGGCGCCGCCACCGGAGTCCGAGCCCGCCACGGTCAGCACCCTGGGCGGCGTCATGACTCGATGTCCCCGAAGTGGTCCCAGCCGCCCTTCCGGGTCCACGGCGCCCCGTCGACCGTCACCTGGGGCAGGGCCGAGGGGTTGAGCACCTCGCCGATCACCTTCCAGCGGGCGGGCAGCTTGGCGTCCGGCGGGAAGGTCGCCACGATCGCGTGGTCCTCGCCCCCGGTGAGCACCCACTGCAGCGGATCGACGCCGACGGCCTGACCGATATCGTTCATCTGGGTCGGGATGTCGATCGCGCCGGAGCGGACGTCGATCCGGACGTTGCTCGCCTCGGCGATGTGCCCGAGGTCGGCGACCAGCCCGTCGCTCACGTCGCACATCGCGGTGGCGCCGAGTGCCGCGGCGGCCGGACCCGCGTGGTACGGCGGCTCGGGACGACGGTGGGCCTCCACGAAGGCGCGCGGCGAACGGAACCCGCGGGCGAGGACGGCGTACCCGGCCGCGGACCAGCCCAGCCAGCCCGTCACCGCGACGACGTCTCCTGGCTGTGCGCCCCCACGGGTCACCGGCTCCTGGTTGCGCAGGTCGCCGAGGGCTGTGATCGACACCATGATCGTGTCCCCGCGCACCACGTCCCCGCCGACCACCGAGGCGCCCGCGACCTGGCACTCGTCGCGCAGGCCGTCCATCAGCTCCGTCGGCCAGGTCACCGGCAGCTCGGCCGGTACCACCAGGCCGAGCAGCAGGGCGGTCGGCACGGCACCCATCGCGGCGATGTCCGCGAGGTTCTGCGCGGCGGCCTTGCGGCCGACGTCGTAGGCCGTGGACCAGTCCCGCCGGAAGTGCCTGCCCTCCAGCAGGATGTCCGTGCTGGCCACGACCCGGCGGTCGGGCGCGGCCACCACCGCGGCGTCGTCACCGGGGCCGACCCGCACCGCGGGAGTGGTGGTGAGACGGGAGGTGAGCTCCCTGATGAGCCCGAACTCCCCGAGCTCACCAACAGTGCCCTTCATGTCCCTTGCTCCCCTTCTGCCTCTGTCCGTTCCCGGTCGCGCCCGACCGGTGTGCTCGATACGGTCGAGGAGACCGTCGACTTCCCGGCTGCCCGCGCCCCGGCACGCGGGCGCGGGTGCCCGCAGGTCTCCCCGCGGCGAGCGGCGACGCGATACCGTGGCGTTCCTTTTCCCCACATGATCCTCGTGGCCGCCCTGGAGGTTCCGTGGTACAGGCGTACATCCTGATCCAGACGGAGGTCGGCAAGGCGTCGACCGTCGCCGAGACGATCAGCAAGATCCCCGGAGTCATCCAGGCCGAGGACGTCACAGGACCGTACGACGTCATCGTCCGGGCCCAGGCCGACACAGTCGACGGCCTGGGGCGCATGGTGGTTGCCAAGGTCCAGCAGGTGGACGGCATCACGCGCACCCTGACCTGCCCGGTGGTTCATCTGTAGCCCCCGTCTACCCTTGGCCGGTGAGCTTCTCCCGTCACCGGCCTCTCGGTCTGCCCGTACTCGCCCTGCTGATCGCCGCTGCCGCAGGCTGCTCGTCGACGGACGACGGTCCGGCGGCGGCGGTTCCCTCGCCGGGGGCGAGGGTGTCCGGACTGTGCCGGGACCTGGACAGGGCACTTCCGTCCGAGGTCGACGGCCGCGATCGCCGGGACCCCGAGCCCGCGTCCGCGTTGACCGCGGGGTGGGGGGACCCGGCGATCATACTGCGGTGCGGTGTGCCGCGGCCCGCCTCGATGTCCTCGACCGAGGCCGACGGGGTCGAGGTGGACGGTGTCGGCTGGCTGGTGGAGAAGCAGGACGGCGGGGCGTACCGGTTCACGACGACGCTGCGCACGGCGTACGTCGAGGTCACGCTCCCCGCGGAGCTGACCGCCGAAGGCGTGTCACCGCTGGTGGATCTGGCACCCGCGGTCAGGAAGACGGTGCCGGAGGGGATAGCCGACTAGGGGGTGTTCCGAAGGTCCGGTGCGGTGCCCGCGGTGTCCGGTGCGTCTCGCGGCGTGCCGGACGGAAGACCTCGTACCGGATGTACCCGGACTTACGGCCGGTGCGGCGAGAGTGCGTACCGGGCGCCGCGGGTGCTGTGCGGGACTGTCGGAACACCCCCTGGTGCCGCGGCAGGCAGCGTTCGCCCGTCGAGGAGCGGCGCTCGGCCGCGCCCCGGGGGCGGAGCCGCGTTCCGGTGCGGCCCCGCACGCCCGGGAAGGGCTACCTCAGGCCGGTCGAACGGCGCAGCGCCGCCTGGATGAGCCGGTCCACCAGTTCCCGGTAGCCGATTCCGCTCGCCTGCCACATCTGCGGGTACATCGAGATGGGTGTGAAACCGGGCATGGTGTTGATCTCGTTGATCACGAACGTGCCGTCCTCGGTGAGGAAGAAGTCCGCGCGGACGAGGCCCTCGCACGACGCCGCCTCGAAGGCCTGCACCGCGAGCCGCTGCACCTCGGCGGTCTCCTCGCCGGTCAGCGGGGCGGGCACGATGCCGGGGGTGGAGTCGATGTACTTGGCCTCGAAGTCGTAGTACGCGTGGGCGTCCGGCGGCGGGATCTCGGCGGGCGCGGAGGCGCGCGGACCGTCCTGGAACTCCAGGACGCCGCACTCGATCTCGCGGCCCCGCAGCGCGGCCTCGATCAGGATCTTGGGGTCGTGGCGGTGGGCCTCGGCGATCGCCTCGTCCAGGCCGGAGAGGTCGTCGACCTTGGTGATGCCGATCGACGAACCCGCGCGGGCCGGCTTCACGAACAGCGGCCAGCCGTGCTCACCGGCGAAGTCGACGATCCCCTTGCGGGCGGCGGGCCGGTCCTGCTCCCACTCGCGCGGCCGGATCACGGTGTACGGGCCGACGGCGAGCCCGAAGGAGGTGAAGACCCGCTTCATGTACTCCTTGTCCTGGCCGACGGCCGAGGCGAGCACGCCCGAGCCCACGTACGGCACCCCGGACAGCTCCAGCAGTCCCTGGAGGGTGCCGTCCTCGCCGTACGGGCCGTGCAGCACCGGGAAGACCACGTCGACCTCGCCGAGCGCCTTGGGCACCGAGCCGGGCTCGCTGTAGACGACCTCGCGGCTCGCGGGGTCGACGGGGAGCACCACGCCGCCCTCGCCGGACTCCGCCAGATCCTCGACCTCGGGGGTGCGGCGGTCGGCGATGGCCATCCGCTCGGGCTCGTCGGCCGTCAGCACCCAGCGGCCTTCCCGGGTGATGCCGATCGGCAGGACGTCGTAGCGCGTCCGGTCGATGGCGCTCAGCACGGCGCCGGCCGTGACCATGGAGATCCCGTGTTCGGAGCTGCGCCCACCGAACACGACGGCCACGCGCGGCTTGCGGGGCTGCTGATCAGGGCTCTGGGGGAGGTTCTCGGTGCTCATATCGCGATGAGCGTACCCGCCCGTAGGGCCCGAGTCAGCGTTCGGCGGTCCCCTTCGTCCGGCGCCGTGCGGCCCCCGCTCAGTGCCGCTCGGGCTTCGCGCTGCGCGACATCAGCTCCTTGAGGGCCACCACCGGGGCCTTGCCCTCGTGCACGATGCCGACGACCGTCTCGGTGATCGGCATGTCGACGCCGTGCCGGCGGGCCAGATCGAGCACCGACTCGCAGGACTTGACGCCCTCGGCGGTCTGCTTGGTGACCGCGATGGTCTCCTGGAGGGTCATGCCCTTGCCGAGGTTGGTGCCGAAGGTGTGGTTGCGGGACAGCGGCGAGGAGCAGGTCGCGACCAGGTCGCCCAGGCCCGCGAGCCCGGAGAAGGTGAGCGGGTCGGCGCCCATCGCCAGACCCAGCCGGGTGGTCTCGGCGAGCCCGCGGGTGATGAGCGAGCCCTTGGCGTTGTCGCCGAGGCCCATGCCGTCCGCGATGCCGACGGCGAGGCCGATGACGTTCTTCACCGCGCCGCCCAGTTCGCAGCCGACGACGTCGGTGTTGGTGTACGGCCGGAAGTACGGCGTGTGGCAGGCGGCCTGCAGGCGCCGGGCGACGGACTCGTCGGTGCAGGCGACGACGGACGCGGCCGGCATCCGTGCGGCGATCTCGCGAGCCAGGTTGGGGCCGGTGACCACGGCGACGCGGTCCCTGCCGACCTTGGCGACGTCCTCGATGACCTCGCTCATCCGCATGGTCGTGCCGAGTTCGACGCCCTTCATCAGGGAGACCAGGACGGTGTCCGGCGCGAGCAGCGGCGTCCACTGCGCGAGGTTGGCACGCAGGGTCTGGGACGGCACGGACAGGACCGTGAAGTCGGCGCCGGCCGCGGCCTCGGCGGGGTCGGTGGTGGCCCGGACGTTCTCCGGGAGCTCGACGCCGGGCAGGTAGTCGGGGTTGGTGCGGGTGGAGTTGATCGCCCCGGCGACCTCGGCGCGGCGCGCCCAGAGCACGACCTCGCACCCGGCGTCGGCGAGCACCCTTCCGAAGGCCGTGCCCCACGAACCGGCGCTGAGGACGGCGGCCTTGACCGGCCGGACCGGCTTGCTCACTTGCCCTGCCCTTCTGCCTGCGGCGACTGCGGCTGCGCGGGTTCCTGCGGCTGCGTCTGCGCCTGGGTGCGGCGGCGTTGCTCGATGCGCTCGCGGCGCGGGTCGTACGGCGTCTCGGGCGCCTTCTCGCCGCGGATCTCCTCCAGCTGGCGGGTGATGGCGGACATGATGGCCTCGGTGGCCTCCTTGAGGAGGTCGGCCGTCATCTCCTTGCCGTAGAACCGGGAGAGGTCCACGGGTGGGCCGGCGAGGACGCGGTGGGTCTTGCGCGGCAGCAGGTTCGGCTTCGTGGCGTACGGCGGCAGCAGTTCGTTGCAGCCCCACTGGGCGACCGGGATGACCGGGCACCTGGTCTGCAGGGCGACACGGGCGGCCCCGGTCTTGCCGGTCATGGGCCAGCCGTCCGGGTCGCGGGTGAGGGTGCCCTCCGGGTAGAAGGCGACGCACTCGCCGCGCTCCACGGCGTCGATCGCGGCCCGGAAGGCGCTGAGCGCGTCGGTGGACTCCCGGTAGACGGGGATCTGCCCGGTGCCGCGCATCGCTGCGCCGACGAGGCCCTTCCTGAAGAGTCCGCTCTTCGCCAGGAATCGCGGAACCCGCCCGGTGTTGTACTGGAAGTGGGCGTAGGCGAAGGGGTCGACGTGCGAATTGTGGTTCACCACGGTGATGAATCCGCCCTCGGCCGGAATGTTCTCCATTCCGTGCCAGTCCCGCTTGACCAGGGCCAGCAGCGGGGGTTTGCAGATCACTGCGGCGAAGCGGTACCAGAAGCCGATTTTGCGGCGGGGCACGCGAACACCTTCCTCTAGGTCTGCCACCAGGGCCGGGGGGCCGCACAAGTGTCGCCCCAGGCCGCCGGTCTGTCGAGAACACCGTACGCCCCGATGCGGCCGCCGCCAGGTGGCCCCGGTGACGGCTGAGTGACAATGGCCGCGACACGGAAGGGGCGGTACGCCGGTGCAGTGGACCTTGGTCATCCCTCTGAAGCCCCTGGCGCGGGCGAAGAGCAGACTCGCGGACGCGGCCGACGACGGGGTACGGCCCGGTCTGGCGCTGGCGTTCGCGCAGGACACGGTGGCGGCGGCGCTGGCCACGCCCGCGGTGCGGGATGTGGCGGTCGTCACGGACGACACGCTGGCCGGCCGGGAGCTGGCGGCTCTGGGCGCGCGGATCGTCCCGGACGAGCCGGGGGGCGGGCTGAACGCCGCGCTGGCGCATGCGGCTGCGGTGGTGCGCGCCGCGCGCCCCGACGGAGCGGTCGCGGCGCTCAACGCGGACCTCCCCGCCCTTCGCCCGATGGAATTGACCAGGGTTCTGGATGCCGCGGCGGAATTCCCGCGCGCTTTTCTCCCGGATGCGGCCGGAATCGGCACCACGTTGCTCTGCGCCGGGCCGGGCCGTGCTTTGCATCCGTCATTCGGTCCGGATTCCCGCGCCCGCCACCGCGCGTCGGGAGCGGTGGAGATCACGGTCACGCAGGTGGATTCCGTACGGCAGGACGTCGACACGGCCGATGATCTGCGGGCGGCGCTGGCGCTGGGGGTGGGTCCCCAAACGGCCCTGGCCGCCCGGCGGCTGCCGGTGGCCGGGCAGTAGGCTGCCGTCATGCAGGCGACGGCATACACGTACGACCCCGCGACCCGCAGCGGGCAGGTGCTGCTCGACGACGGCACCCCGGTGCCCTTCGACGCGCCGGCGTTCGACGCGGGCGGGCTGCGGCTGCTGCGGCCCGGTCAGCGGGTGCGGATCGAGACGGCGGGCGAGGGCGCGGACCGCCGGATCGCCTTGGTCACCCTGCAGACGTTCTGAGCGCCGTCGGGGCAGGTCAGCGCACCGGGACACGCCGCGGGCCGGACTCCGAGAGGGAGTCCGGCCCGGCGCGTGAGTAATCCTGCGCTCCCGGGTCAGCGGGAGGTGGCCTTCTTGGCGGCGGTCTTGCGGGCCGTCGACTTCTTGGCGGGGGCCTTCTTGGCCGTGGCCTTCTTGGCGGGGGCCTTCTTGGCCGTGGCCTTCTTCGCCGTCGTCTTCTTGGCGGTGGCGGCCTTCTTGGCCGCGGCCTTCTTCGCGGCGGCCGTCGTGGCCTTCTTCGCCGGCGCCTTCTTGGCCGCGGCCTTCTTCGCGGCGGCCGTCGTGGTCTTCTTCGCGGGTGCCTTCTTCGCGGGTGCCTTCTTCGCTGCGGCCTTCTTGGTGGTGGCCTTCTTCGCTGCGGCCTTCTTGACCGTCGCGGCGGCGCCGCCGCTCAGGCTGCCCTTGGGAGCCTTCTTGACGGCGATGTCGCCCTTCGGGAGCTTCTTCGAACCGCTCACCAGGTCCTTGAAGCCCTGGCCCGCGCGGAAGCGCGGCACGGAGGTCTTCTTGACCCGAACCCGCTCGCCCGTCTGGGGGTTGCGGGCGTAGCGGGCCGGACGGTCGACCTTCTCGAACGAACCGAACCCGGTGACCGAGACCCGGTCACCTGCGACGACCGCACGGACGATGGCGTCCAGGACCGCGTCGACAGCATCGGCGGCCTGCTGGCGGCCCCCCATCTTGTCGGCAATCGCTTCTACGAGCTGCGCCTTGTTCACGTCTTCCCCTTCGGAGACATTGCCCGAACGAAAGTGTTCAAGCGTTTTCGCACGTTAGGCAGATATATACCGCAAATCAAACACGAAACGGGCTAATCACCCGTGCGCCGCAACGAACTCGACTGTCACGGATGTGTTCAGCGGTCCTCTTCGGGGAATCGCCCCGCGTCGAGGTCCGCGATGAACCCCTCCAGACGCCTTGCCGCATCGGCGAGATCGTGCTTGGCCGCGGCCGTAATGACCAGCAGCTTCCGGGTCAGCGCCATCCGTACGCCCTCCGGGACTTGCAGTGCGCGCACCCTGGCGTGCGCTTGTTTGAGTTGGTCCGCGACCGCCGCATAGAGCTGGAGTTGGCCGTCGTGTCCCATGCACAGATTGTGCCATCTGGGGCGAGTTGTCGCCCGCGCAGGGGGCAACTGCCGCCACGAACGGCCCTGTCCGCAGCTCCCGGAGCCGCGGCCTCCAGGCACGTGTACCCCGGCAATCACCGCCTTAACGTGGGACGTTGTCGGATGTCGCGGCGGCGCGGGGGGCTGTCCGGGCGCAGAAACGGCCGTACCCCCGATCGGAGCGATCGGGGGTACGGCGGGGGTGTCGCGGTGGCCGAAACTCGACGCGTCCGGGAGGCGGGGAGGCCGCGGGCCCGAACCGTTTCGGCCAGGAGGGGATCAGGCCTGGACGGTGCGCGGCTTGTGCGCCGGGCGCCTTTCCTCGTGCGCGGCGATGTCCGCCTCGTTCCCCAGGGTGATCGAGATGTCGTCCAGGCCGTTCAGCAGCCGCCAGCGGGAGTTCTCGTCCAGCTCGAAGGAGGCGGTGATGCCCTCGGCGCGGACCTCGCGCTCGACGAGGTCGACGGTGATCTCGGCTTGGGGGTCGGCGTCGACGAGCTCCCACAGAGCGTCCACGGTCTGCTGCTCCAGAACCACCGTGAGCAGGCCGTTCTTCAGCGAGTTACCGCGGAAGATGTCGGCGAAGCGGGCGGAGATCACGGCCTTGAAGCCGTAGTTCTGCAGGGCCCAGACGGCGTGCTCGCGGGAGGAGCCGGTACCGAAGTCGGGTCCGGCGACCAGAACCGTGGCGCCCTGCCGCTCGGGACGGTTGAGGACGAAGTCCGCGTCCTTGCGCCAGGCCTCGAACAGACCGTCCTCGAAACCGTCGCGGGTGACCTTCTTCAGCCAGTGAGCTGGGATGATCTGGTCGGTGTCGACGTTGGAGCGGCGCAGCGGAACCGCCCGGCCGGTGTGCGTGGTGAAAGCTTCCATGACTGATCAGACTCCAGCGGGCGTACGGGTCTCGGCGTCGGACAGGTCGGCCGGGGAGGCCAGGTGGCCCAGGACCGCCGTGGCGGCTGCGACCTGCGGCGACACCAGGTGGGTCCGGCCGCCCTTGCCCTGCCGGCCCTCGAAGTTGCGGTTGGAGGTGGAGGCGGAGCGCTCACCGGGGGCCAGCTGGTCCGGGTTCATGCCCAGGCACATCGAGCAGCCCGCGTGCCGCCACTCGGCTCCGGCCTCCTTGAAGACCACGTCCAGGCCCTCGGAGACGGCCTGCAGACCGACCCGCGCCGAGCCGGGGACGACCAGCATGCGCACGCCGTCGGCGACTTTGCGGCCCCGCACGATGTCGGCGGCGGCGCGCAGGTCCTCGATGCGGCCGTTGGTGCAGGAGCCTACGAAGACGGTGTCCACGCCGATGGAGCGCAGCGGCTGGCCGGCTTCCAACCCCATGTACTCCAGGGCCTTTTCGGCGGCCAGGCGCTCCGAAGCGTCTTCGTACGAAGCCGGATCGGGGACGGAGGCCGAAAGCGGCGCGCCCTGGCCCGGGTTGGTGCCCCAGGTGACGAACGGCGACAGCTCGGCGGCGTCGATGACGACCTCGGCGTCGAACTCGGCGTCGTCGTCGGTGCGCAGCGTCCTCCAGTAGGCGACGGCCTCGTCCCAGTCGGCACCCTCGGGGGCGTGCGCGCGGCCCTTGAGGTACGCGAAGGTCGTCTCGTCGGGGGCGATCATGCCCGCACGGGCGCCGGCCTCGATCGACATGTTGCAGATGGTCATCCGGGCCTCCATCGAGAGCTTCTCGATGGCCTCGCCGCGGTACTCCAGGACATAGCCCTGGCCGCCGCCCGTGCCGATCCGGGCGATGATCGCCAGGATGAGGTCCTTGGCGGTGACACCCTCGGGCAGTTCACCGTCGACGGTGATCGCCATGGTCTTCGGGCGGGCCATCGGCAGCGTCTGGGTGGCCAGCACGTGTTCGACCTGCGAGGTGCCGATGCCGAAGGCCAGTGCGCCGAAGGCGCCGTGGGTGGAGGTGTGGGAGTCGCCGCAGACGACGGTGGTGCCGGGCTGGGTCAGGCCCAGCTGCGGTCCCACCACGTGGACGACGCCCTGCTCCACGTCGCCCAGCGGGTGCAGGCGCACGCCGAACTCGGCGCAGTTCTTGCGCAGTGTCTCCAGCTGGGCGCGGGAGACGGGGTCGGCGATGGGCTTGTCGATGTCGAGGGTCGGGGTGTTGTGGTCCTCGGTGGCGATGGTCAGGTCGAGACGGCGCACGGTGCGGCCGCTCTTGCGGAGGCCGTCGAAGGCCTGCGGGCTGGTCACCTCGTGCAGCAGGTGCAGATCGATGTAGAGGAGGTCGGGCTCGCCCTCGGCGCGCCGGACGACGTGGTCGTCCCAGACCTTCTCCGCGAGTGTCCTACCCATCGCTTTCCCTCCGGCCGGCAAGCGTCCACCGGCCCAACTAGAGATCTTGAGGAGGCGTCGCCCGCGCCCCTGCGTCCGGGCGACCGCCGCCAGGCCCGTTGATCCGCGGGCCGCTGTGCCTTCGTGACATCCAGAGTGGCGCGTTCCACGGAAAATTGAACTTGCGTTTCACAGAGTGAGACGCGAGTATCGTTGCATGGACAACAGTAGCGGCGTCGGCGTTCTGGACAAGGCGGCACTCGTCCTGAGCGCTCTGGAGTCCGGTCCGGCCACCCTCGCGGGTCTGGTCACGGCCACCGGACTGGCACGACCCACGGCCCACCGCCTGGCCGTGGCGCTGGAACACCACCGCATGGTGGCACGGGACATGCAGGGCCGGTTCATCCTCGGCCCGCGCCTGGCGGAACTCGCGGCGGCGGCCGGCGAGGACCGCCTTCTCGCCACGGCCGGGCCGGTGCTCACGCACCTGCGCGACGTGACCGGCGAGAGCGCACAGCTCTACCGCCGCCAGGGCGACATGCGGATCTGCGTGGCCGCCGCGGAGCGGCTGTCCGGCCTGCGGGACACCGTCCCGGTCGGTTCGACGCTCACCATGAAGGCGGGCTCGTCCGCGCAGATCCTCATGGCCTGGGAGGAGCCGGAGCGCCTGCACCGGGGCCTGCAGGGCGCCCGGTTCACGGCCACGGCCCTGTCGGGCGTACGGCGCCGCGGCTGGGCCCAGTCGATCGGCGAGCGCGAGCCGGGCGTCGCCTCCGTCTCCGCGCCCGTGCGCGGCCCCTCCAACCGCGTGGTGGCCGCGGTGTCCGTCTCCGGTCCGATCGAGCGCCTGAGCCGCCACCCTGGCCGCATGCACGCCCAGGCGGTCATCGACGCCGCCGCCCGCCTGTCGGAGGCCCTGCGCCGCTCGGGCTGATTCCCGCCCCCGCCGTCACGGCCCCGCCGTGGAGGAGCCGGCCTCAACGCCGCGGCAGGCTCTTCCCGGCGGTCCGCAGGACCGGGGGGCGCGGACGACCGCGCGGGGAGACCCGGGCGGCCCTTCCCCCCTCCTGGAACCTCCCCGCGCGGGGGTGGCGCGCCCGCCCGGGTCTCCCCGGCGCGCGGACGCAGCACGGCGGGACCGGCCTACCCCTGTGCCTCCGTCCGGTGGGCGAAGCGGTCCTTCGCGTACCGCCCGCGGGCCTCCAGGGGTACCTGGCCGTGCGCCGCCGCCAGCCCGAAGGCCGGCATGTCGCCGTAGACGGCCTCGTAGGACCCCTCCGGCACGATGTACGCCTCGTGCCAGATGCCGACGTGCCCGCGCACCTTGCCGGCGCGCTCCTTGCGGTTGACCTTCGCCCAGACCCGGCGGTGGAAGGCGTCGGGAGCGCCGGCGTAGGAGTAGAGCTTGTCCTTGGACTCCCAGTACTGGACGACGTAGTACGTGCGGGGTGACGCGGTCAGCAGCACATGTGAGAGCAGTCCGCGCTCCGGGGCCCTCCGCAGCTCGGTGAGCATGCGGAACATCGCCAGCATCACCGGAAGCCACTGGTGCACCGCCCGGAAGTGGTTGATCCGCATGCCGATCAGCAGCACCACCACCTCCCCACGGGCATCGGCGGTGGTACGGGTGGCGGCGGTCGGTGTCCACGGCATGGCATCCCCCTGCGGGTGGGCGGCAGGCCCAGGACGGGCATGCTTGGATAGTGCCGTTATCCAAGAAGGGGCGCAAGAGGATGCGGCTGGCGGAACTGAGCGAGCGCAGCGGGGTGTCCACCGCGACGATCAAGTACTACCTGCGCGAAGGGCTGCTGCCGCCCGGCCGCGAGATCAACCGGACCACGGCCGAGTACGACGAGGGTCATCTGCGCCGGCTGCGCCTGGTGCGGGCGATGGTCCAGGTGGGACGGCTGCCGGTCGCGACGGTGAAGGAGGTGCTCGGGCACGTCGACGACGACTCCCTGGGCCGCACGGTCCGTCTGGGCGCGGCCCTGTGGGCGCTGCCCCAGGTCCCGGAGCCGGACGCGGAGGACCTGTACGTGCGCGGCGCCCGGCAGGAGGCGGAGGAACTGCTGAGCGCGCTGGGCTGGTCCAACGCCGCACTGCTGACCTCGGCCTCGCCGGCGTTCCGTTCCCTGGTGGCGGCGGTGGCCGCGCTGCGGCGGCTCGGCTACGACTGGGACCCCGAACTGCTGGTGGACCGTGCGCGCTTGATGCACCGGGCGGCCGTCCTCGATCTCGACTTCGTGGACACGCAGTCCACCGAGGCGGAGCGGGTGGAGGCGGCGGTGCTGGGGGCGATCCTGGTGGAGCCGATGCTGAGCGCCCTGCACCGGCTGGCACAGGAGGAGGAGTCGGCGCGGCGGTACGGCTTCGAGTGACCCGGCTCCCGGGCCGGTCCACGGGACCGGGGTGCCGGGCGCACCCGCTCCGGACACGGCGAAGGCCCTCCAGCGAACTGGAGGGCCTTCGTCTCGCGTACCCCCGACCGGATTCGAACCGGCGCTACCGCCTTGAGAGGGCGGCGTGCTAGGCCGCTACACAACGGGGGC
>NZ_JADWYM010000022.1 GCF_022414535.1 Streptomyces sp. MUM 2J | reverse complement strand
CGCCGGGGGCGCCGGCGACGCGCGTGCGCGTGCGGCGGCCGGGGCGGTCGAGGAGACGATGGCGCTGCGCGCCGTAGCCCCGGCACCGCGGGCACCGGGAAGGCAGGACGCCGCCGGTGCCGCGGACTCGGGAACGGCGGCCGGGGCGGCGAGGACGACGGGGTCCGCCGAAGCCGCCGGGCCAGCCGGGCCAGCCGGGGCGGTCGAGGAGACGATGGCGCTGCGCGCCGTAGCCCCGGCACCGGCCCCGGTGCCGTCCTCGCGGCAGCCGGACCCGACTGCCGCACCGGACGCGACGGACGCGACGTCCGTACTCCCGGCCCCGCTGGCACCGCCGGTGAGCCCGCCGAGCGCGACGGATCTGAGCCTGTTCGAGGGGGAGGGGGCGGGTCCGGGCCGTGCCCGGGACCCGTACGCCCGCGAAGGGCGGGCCCGGGGTCGGCGCGGCCGGAAGGAACCCGCGCGCCGCCGAGGCGTCGTGCTGGGCGTGAGCGGGGCCGTCGCGGGCGTCGTGACGGTGGCGGGCCTGGCGAGCGGGCTGTTCTCGTACCAGACACCGTCCCGGGACGACGCCGCGTCGAAGGACGTGCGGGCGGCTGTTCCGGACACCACGACGAGCGCGGCGCCGGAGCCTGCGTCGCCGACGGCCTCGACCGCGTCGGCGAGTGCCTCGGCGGCGTCCCCGTCGCCGTCCCCGTCGAGCGCGTCGCCCTCGCCGTCCCCGTCGGAGTCGGTGTCGAGCGGGGCCCCGACGCCTTCCCGGACGGCGGAGTCGAGCCCGTCCCCGACGGCGACGGCGTCGACCGCGACCGCGACCGCGAGCGAGTCCGCCCCCGCCCTGGGGCCTTCGACCGAGGCCCCGGTGCTGCGCCGCGGCGACAAGGGCCCGGAGGTCACCGAGCTGCAGCTCCGCCTGCGTCAGCTGTACCTGTACGGCGGCGACGTCAACGGCCGCTTCAACGGCCGGGTGGAGGACGCCCTGGCCCGCTACCAGTGGGCCCGCGGCATCCGCTCGGACCGCCTGGGGGTGTACGGCCGGGAGACGCGGTCGATGCTGGAGGCGGAGACCCGGGAGCCCTGACGCCGGGGCGCCGCGGCGCCCGGTGGGGACCGGGCGATCCGCGGGGCGGTGCGGACCGCCCGCCCGGTACGGGACGGCGCGTCAGGCCACGTGCAGCCGCAGGGCGGTGCCGCCGGTGGCCGCCTCCACCCGCACCTGCGTCAGGTCCGCCACCCACGCGTCGGGCCGGTACGCCCGTGCCCGCGGTCCCACGCCCACGACGCGCATCCCGGCAGCCCGGCCCGCCGCGATCCCCGCACCGGAGTCCTCGAACACCACGCAGTCCTCCACGGCGGCGCCCAGCTCCGCGGCCCCCTTCAGGAAGCCCTCGGGGTCCGGCTTGCTCGCCCCGACGGACTCCGCGGTCACCCGCACGCCGGGCAGCGGCAGCCCCGCCGCGGCCATGCGCGCCGTCGACAGCGCCACGTCGGCGGAGGTCACCAGTGCGTGCGGCACCGCCGCGGAGGTCAGCGAGGCGAGGAACTCCGGCGCCCCCGGCACCGGCACGACGCCGTCCATGTCGGCGGTCTCCTCGGCCAGCATGCGTGCGTTCTCGGCGAGGTTCTGCTCCATGGGCCGGTGCGGCAGCAGCACCGCCATGGTCGCGTACCCCTGCCGTCCGTGGACGACCTTGAGCACCTCGTCGCCGTCGAGTCCGTTCCGCTCCGCCCAGCGGCGCCAGATGCGCTCCACGACGGCGTCGGAGTCGACCAGGGTGCCGTCCATGTCGAGCAGCAGGGCACGGGCGGGCAGAACGGTGGAGGCGGCGGTGGCCGTCATCGGCAGCTCCGGGAAAGTCGTGACGGGGGTCAGCGGGTCGGGCCGGCCGGGCCCCGCGGGGACGAAGACGGCCCCGCCCGCCGGTCAGGGAGAGCGGACGGGAACCACTTTGTTCCCCCACGGTACAAAATAGTTCCGGCATCCCGCCACCGCCGCCGCAGATCGTTCACCCACCGTTCAGCTCGACGGCACCGAGACGCACCCTCACGCCGCGACCGCCTCCCCCAGGCTCCACACGCCGAGGCCGACCATCAGCGCCGCCGCGATCCTGGTGATCAGCGCCAGCGGAACCCTCCTCATCAGCACCTTCCCACCGACGATGCCCAGAGCGGCCACCGCCCACAGGGCCAGCACCGCCCCGAGGCCGACGGAGAGCGGATCGTCGTAGCGGGCCGCGAGGTTCGCCGTCATGATCTGCGTGAGGTCGCCGAACTCGGCGACGAGGACGAGCGTGAAGCCCGCTCCGGCGACCTTGACGAAGGTCTGGTCCTCCGGCCTGCGGACCTCCTCGCCACCCTCACCCTTCTTCATCAGCAGCAGCGCGGCCCCACCCAGGAACAGCGCGCCGGTGAGCGCCTGCACGACCTGCTGCGGCAGCAGCGTCAGCACACTGCCGGCGGCCACCGCCAGTACGACGTGCAGCGCGAACGCCGCGGCGACACCGGCGAAGACGTACGAGGCGCGGTAGCGGGCGCCGAGCACGAGGCCGGCGAGCGCGGTCTTGTCGGGCAGTTCGGCGAGGAAGACGACGCCGAAGGCGAGCGTCGAGACGGTGATGCTGACCAAGGTTCCTCGATCGGTCGGGGCCGCCCCACCGAGAGTGCTGCACATCACGCGCGGACGCCTCGGCACGGCAGCGCGCTCGGGCGCCCGCACCGAGGGGCGCGGGCGTGCACTGCTGGCCGAAGGTCTCGCTGGCGGAATCCTTGATTCCGCCCCCGGGCGCCGGCCCAGCGCGAGCTGAGCAGTATGTCGACGGTCCGGCGAAGAGCTACTCCCCTTCAACGCGACCCATCGTAGGCAACAAAAAGTTCGAACCTCAACCTTGTCATGTCATGGACGCGTCATTACGTTCTCACCCGGCGCACATCCCCGCGCAACACGGCGCCGCCAGCATTCCCTTCGCTCGCGCTCCAACACCCCCACGACCCAAGGGAGTTCGCACATGCCCAGGTTCTACGCGCATCGACGGACGGGCATACTCGCCGCCCTCACCGGGCTCATCACCTCCACCGCCCTCTTCAGCGCTCCGAGCGCCTCCGCCGCCCTCCCCACCCCGGTCAGCGCCTCGACCGCCCGCACCTACCTCGCCCGGCTCACCGTGACCGCCGAGGACCGTACGGGCTACGACCGCGACCTGTTCCCGCACTGGATCACCATCAGCGGCAGCTGCAACACCCGCGAGACGGTCCTGAAGCGCGACGGCACGAACGTCGTGACCAACTCCTCCTGCCACGCCACCAGCGGCAGCTGGTACTCGCCCTACGACGGCGCCACCTGGACCGCCGCCTCCGACCTCGACATCGACCACCTGGTCCCGCTCGCCGAGGCCTGGGACTCAGGCGCCGACGGGTGGACCACGGCGCAGCGGAAGGCGTTCGCCAACGACCTGACCCGGCCCCAGCTCATCGCCGTGACCGACAACGTCAACCAGTCCAAGGGCGACAGGGACCCGGCCCAGTGGATGCCGTCGCGCACCGCCTACCGCTGCACCTACGTGCGCGCCTGGGTGCAGGTGAAGTACTACTACGACCTGTCGGTCGACTCTGCCGAGAAGACGGCCCTGCAGAACTACCTGGCGAACTGCTGACAGACCACAGGCGCCCGGGATCTCCCCATTCTCCGTCCTCGTTCCGTACGGTACGGGCGACGGAGGAGGGGATCACATGGCCGGACTGCGCCTGGGACCACTGCTGAGGTACGCCGACGGCTCGTCCGCGACCGTGTGGGTCGAGACGAGCCGTCCGTGCACCGCCGAGGTGCGCTGCGCCGGTGGCGCCGGCGGCACGGCCCGCACCTTCCAGGTGGCGGGACACCACTACGCGCTGGTGACGGTGACCGGCCTGACGGCCGGCACGGCGACGGCGTACGAGGTGCTCCTCGACGGCACCCCGGTCTGGCCGCCGCCGGACTCCCGCCTCCCGCCCTCCGTCATCCGGACGCCGGGCGGGGACGGCCCGCTCCGCGTCTCCTTCGGCTCCTGCCGCTGGGCCGCGCGGTCCGGCGCCGCGAAGGACCCGGCCGGCCCCGACGCACTGGACGCGCTGGCCTCGCGGCTCACCGCCGGCCCGCAGGACGAACGCCCCGACCTCCTGGTACTGCTGGGCGACCAGGTGTACGCCGACGAGACCTCCCCGGCGATCCGCCGGCGGCTCGCCGCCCGCCGCGACCCGTCCGACCCCCCGGGCGGCGAGGTCGCGGACTACGAGGAGTACACCTGGCTCTACCACGAGTCCTGGCTCGACCCGCAGGTGCGCTGGCTGCTGTCCACCGTGCCGTCCGTGATGATCTTCGACGACCACGACGTCATCGACGACTGGAACACCTCCGCCGCCTGGCTCGCCGCCATCCGGGCCACCGACTGGTGGCGGGAGCGGCTGCTGAGCGGGCTGATGTCGTACTGGGTGTACCAGCACCTCGGCAACCTCTCCCCGGCCGAACTGGACGCCGACCCCCTCTTCGCCGCCGTGCGCGGCACCCCCGACGCCACCGAGGTCCTGCGCGCCTTCGCCGCCGCCGCGGACGCCGACCCGTCCTCGGCGCGCTGGAGCCACCGGCGCGACATCGGCCGCGTCCGGCTGCTCATGGTCGACACCCGGGCGGCGCGGGTGCTGGAGGAGGAGGGGCGCGCGATGCTCGCCCCCGGCGAGGCGGCATGGCTGCGCGAGCAGGCGCTGGACCGGCCGGACTCCTGCGACCACCTGCTGGTCGGCACGTCGCTGCCGTGGCTGCTGCCGCATCTCGTGCACGACGCCGAGGCGTGGAGCGCGGCGCTGTGCCTGGGCGGGAGGGGGCCCCGCTGGGCGCGTTTCGGGGAGTGGCTGCGGCAGCGGGCCGACCTGGAGCACTGGGCAGCCTTCCCGACGTCCTTCGCGGCGCTGGCGGAACTGCTCGCCGAGGCCGGTTCGGGGCCGGACGCCCCGGCGACGGTGTGCGTGCTGTCGGGGGACGTGCACCACGCGTACACGGCTGAGCCGTTCTGGCCGGACGGCCGGGCCCCCGCCGCCCGGGTCGTTCAGCTGACCTGCTCGCCCGTGCACAACTCCGTCCCTGCAGCGATGCGGCTGGGCTTCCGCTTCGGCTGGAGCGCGGCGGCGCGGGCGCTGGGACGCCGGCTCGCGCGGCACGGCGGCGTCCCGCGTCCGCCGGTGCGCTGGCGCAGGACCGGCGGCCCCTGGTTCGGCAACCAGCTGATGACGCTGACACTGCACGGGCGTTCCGCCGTACTGTCGCTGGAGCAGGCCCGGCCGGACGGCACGCTGCACGTGGTGGCGGAGTCCGGGCTCACCCCTGGAGCTTGAACTTGCAAGCATGAGTAAGGCATGCCTAACCTAGTGCTCATTCGGTAGCGATCAGAACCGAAGGAGTCACCCCCCACATGACCGGACACCTCGACCGCGCCCTGCCCTTTGTCCTGGGCCTCTTCCGCATCGTCGTCGGCCTGCTCTTCGCCTGCCACGGCGCCGCCTCGCTCTTCGGCGTCCTCGGCGGCGCCGCGGGCACCGACGGCGGCACGATCGCGGCCGGCACCTGGCCCGGCTGGTACGCCGCCGCGATCCAGCTCCTCGGCGGCGGCCTGGTGCTGCTCGGCCTGGGCACCCGCGCGGCGGCACTGCTCGCCTCGGGCTCCATGGCGTACGCCTACTTCGACGTGCACCAGCCGGCGGCGCTGTGGCCGCTCCAGAACCGCGGCGAGGCCTCCGCACTGTTCTGCTGGGCCTTCTTCCTGCTGGTATTCACCGGCTCGGGCGCCTTCGGCCTGGACCGCCTGCTGGCCCGGCGCGGTGGTCGGGCCGCGAACCCGGCGACGGAGCGGTCACCGGTGGCGGTCTGACGCTCCGCCGGGCGGCGGGCCCCAGGGGCGGCCGCCCGGCGCCTGGCGCGCGGCCGCCCGGCTCCTTCCCGGTTGCCCCGCGGGGGCCGGCTCCCACGGACCCGCCCGACAGCCCCCTCGCGTCCCACCGGCCCCCGGAGCCCCTCCGCCCCACCTCCCGCGTACGCTGGGTGGCTGTCACAGGCCGCTTCCTGCCGCTCCCCGCGACACCGCGGCTCGGTACGGCCCACGGGGGATACGGGGAGTCAGCGGTGCTGGAGAGTCTCGGACAGGTCGGCGCGCTGACCGGCAGTCCATGGATCTACGCGGTGGTGGCCGCCTCGGTGCTGCTGGACGTCTTCGTACCGATCCTGCCGAGCGGCGTCCTCGTCATCGCGGCGGCGACCGCCGCGGCAGCCGGCACGGGTGCGGCGGCGGGCACGGACGTGACCCGGGGCCAGGTCCCCGACGCGCTGTTCCTGATCCTCTCCGCCGCGACCGCATCGGTGCTGGGCGACCTCGCGGTCTATCGCCTCGCCTGGCGCGGCGGCCCCCGGCTGGACCGCGCCCTCGCCCGGTCCCGCCGGCTGCGCGCCGCGCAGGAACGTCTCGGCACGGCGCTCGCCGGAGGAGGCGGTGCGCTGGTCGTCCTGGCCCGGTTCGCCCCCGCCGGCCGCTCCGTCGTCTCCCTGACCGCGGGCGCCGCCCGCCGCCGGGCTCGCGAGTTCCTCCCCTGGTCCGCCCTGGCCGGCCTGTCCTGGGCCGCCTACAGCACCGCCCTCGGCTACTTCGGCGCCCAGTGGCTGGGGACCAGATGGCTGGCCACGGCGGTGTCCCTGGGCGCGCTCTTCGCGGCGGGGGCGGGCGCGACGTACCTGATGCGCCGCAGGCCGGCGGTCGCGGGCTGAGCGCTCCGCCGGACGCGCCGCGCCGAACCCGCCGGCCCGCCCTCGCGCACGGTCGCACAACCTTCCCCGGGCCGTTTCACGGCCCTGCACCGCGGCAGTGGGCCAGGGCGCGCCCGCACTGCCGCGCGCTCCGGCCGGCCCATCCCTCCGCGGGCGGACGCGCCACGAACCCCGCCCGCCTTGGGCGGTCGTGGGGACCGGGCTCTTCCTCGGTGCGCCGACCGGGTGATCCGACGGCACGACGGACCGGCCGGGGTGCTCGTCACCGCCGGATGCCGGCACCCCGTATCTCCAGCCCGTCCAGCAGTTCTGCCGTGGCCTCGGCGATCACGTCCACCGCCCGTTCGAACACCTCCCGGTTGTGGACGGCCGGCGCCCGGAACCCGGACACCTTCCGCACGTACTGCAGGGCCGCTGCCCGGATCTCCTCCTCCGTCGCCTCCTCGGGCAACGCAGGCGGACGAAGAGTCTTGATGCTCCGGCACATGCCCCCAGTCTCGCGCGCACCACTGACAGCCGCCCCCTCCCCCGCGGACCGGGCACCTGCGATGATCACTGCCGAGGCGGCCACCGACCGCGGGGCCGACCGACGAACGAGGAGCCACCCAGCATGGCGCACGACAAGCTCACCATCGCCGTCCTCGGCCCCGGAGGCATCGGCGGCCTGCTCGCCGCCCTCCTCGCCCGCGCCGGCCACCGCGTGGTCTGCCTGGCCGGCGAGGAGACCGCCGCGACCCTGGACACGCACGGAATCCGCGTCCGCAGCGGCCTGTTCGGCGACTTCACGGTGCGCGCGCAGGCCGCCACCACACTGCGCGAACCGGTCGACGCCGCCCTCGTCACCGTCAAGCACACCGCCCTCGACGCCGCTCTGGAACGCCTGCCCGCCGCGGCGCTCGGCGACGCTCTCGTCGTACCGTTCCTGAACGGCGTCGAGCACCCGGCCGTCCTGCGCACCCGCTACCCGGCCGACCTGGTCGCCCCGGCCGTCATCCGGGCGGAGTCGACCCGCGTCGCACCCGGCGTCATCGACCACGGCAGCCCGTTCGCCGAGATCGACCTGGCCGGCGACACCGTGCCGCGCGACCGGCTGGAGGCGTTTGCCCGGGCCCTGTCCGAGGCGGGCCCGGCGACCCGCGTCCTCGACGACGAGGCGGCGGCCCTGTGGGCGAAGATGTCGTTCCTCGCGCCGTTCGCCCTGCTCACCACCCACCACCGCGTCCCGATCGGCGACATCCGCACCCGGCACCGCGACGAGCTGACCGCCCTGGTGGGGGAGGCCGCGGCGGTCAGCGGTGCCTGCGGCGGACCGGCGGACCCGGCCGGGGCCCTCGCCCGCTACGACGCCTTCCCGCCCGGGACGAGGTCCTCGATGCAGCGCGACGCCGAGGCGGGCAGCCCGATGGAACTCGACGCGATCGGCGGGGCGTTGCTGCGCGCGGCGCAGCGGCACGGGGTGGCCGCGCCGGTGACCGCCCGGCTGGTGCGGGACCTCACCCGCTGACATCGTCCACGGCCCCCCGGCCGGGGCGTCCTCCACGGCTCCCCGGCCGGGGCGTCGGCCATCGCTGCTCACGGCCCGCCGCCGCGGGCCGGCAGGAAGGGGGCGGCGCGACTCGGTCACTCGTCCGCATGAACCGGAGGAACGGACTCGCCCCAAGAAATCGAACAGGCGTAGCATTGGCGCGTGGCTGCGACCTACGACTTCCCCAGTGACCTCCGCGCCGGCCAGGAGGAGCTGCATCAGGTCCGGGCTGAGCTGTCGGCCCTGCTGAAGCGGCTCCCCTGGTCGGTGGAGCCGCTGGACGGCTTCAGCGACAACGACGGCTGGCGCAGGGTGGAGCGCCCCGCCTCCCCCGGCTGGACGCCGGACGAACAGGCCGAGGTCGAGAAGCTACGGCGCCGCGAACACGAACTCGCGGTCTTCGTCAGCACCCACCGCTTCTGGTCCGAGGTAGCCGCCGACAGCCGGGTGGAGGCCCGCATGCGCCTCAAGCAGACACCCGGAACCCCGCCCGGCCATGCCGCGGACCAGCGGTCCGCGGACGCCGGCCCCGACGCCCCGTCACCTGCTTGATCTCGGTCGGGAAGCGGTATCCGGCGGGCCGGGGCAAGCGCTCTGCCCCGGCCGCCTCACCGTGGACACCCCGCCCCGGCCCCAGCGTGGAGAGGACCTCACCGTGAAGAGGACGTCACCGCACGAACCGCCTGCTCAGTAGCCGAACTCGGGCGCCCGGTAGGGGACCCACCAGCTGGTCAGTCCCCAGATCCCCAGGGCGGCCGCGGCGACGGCGGCCAAGGCGGCGAGCCACGGGCGACGGGACCAGCGCAGGGTGAGCAACCAGCAGGCGAGAGGCACCAGGGCGCCGCCCACGGCGACGAGCGGCAGGTCGACGTACAGGACACCGAGGTCCCGGTGGATCCCCTCGAATCCGCCTTCCACGTTGACCCGCGCCAGCGGTGCCCAGGCCAGCAGCGCCGCCGCGGCACCCAGACCGGCCACCAGGAAACCGGCGAGGCCCTTGATCTCTTCCTTCACAACAGGTGGGACGCCACAGCCCCGCTCACAGTTCCGGGACCGGTCCGCCACACCACACGCGGAGAGCCGGTGGCTCTGTCCACGGGTCCGAACTCGCCAACGGGCCCGGCAGAGATCTCCCGAACATCCCCCGAACGATCTACAGGGCCCCACTCCTGATCGTGGAGCGGGGCCCTGGACTGGGTGGGCGCGGACGGTTTCGAACCGCCGACATCCTGCTTGTAAGGCAGGCGCTCTACCCCTGAGCTACGCACCCGGGAACGAGTCGACAGCCTACATTGCCGGGGGCGGTCCTCCGCAAACCCCCGACCGCGGACGGCAGGGGGACAACCCCCGGGTGGATCAGGTGGCCCGCCGGATCCCGCGACCGCGTCGGGACCCCTAACGTCGAGAGGTGACCGCACCACCGAGGCACACACCCAGGGGGAGATCATCGTCATGGCCCGTTCCCGTCCCGCCCGCGCCGTCGCCGTCGCCGCCCTGGCCGCCGTGCTCGCCGCAGGGGCCACCGGCTGCGGGGCCTCACCCGGCGACGACAAGGACCCCGACCACCGGACCTTCGCCCTGGAGGGCAGGTCCCTCACCGTCGACTCCGACGACTCGGCACTGGAGATCGTCGCCGCGGACGGGAACGCGACGGGGCGGGTGCGCGTCACCCGGTGGTTCACCGGGTCGGTGCTGGTCGGGTCGGGGCCGAAGGTGACCTGGTCCCTGAAGGACGACCGGCTGGTGCTGCGGGTGCACTGCTCCGGGTTCGGCGCCGACTGCGCCGCCCGGCACCGGGTCGAGGTGCCCCGGGGCGTCGCCGTCGCGGTGGAGAACGGCGACGGCAGCGTGCGGGCGCGCGGGTTCCGGGAGGCGCTCAGCATCCATACCGGCGACGGTTCCGTGCACGTCACCGACACCAGCGGTCCGCTGACGCTGCGCACCGGCGACGGGTCGGTGCACGCCGAGGTGGCCTCGCGGGACGTCCGTACGCGCACCGGGGACGGCTCGGTGCGGGTGAAGCTGAGCGCCGTGCCGGACCGGGTGGAGGCCGTCAGCGGGGACGGATCGGTGACCCTTTCCCTGCCCCGCGCCGCCTACCGGGTGTCGGCGTCGAGCGGCGACGGCCGCGTGCGGGTGTCGGTGCCGCGGGACGACTCCAGCCCGCACCGGGTGTCCGTTCACACGGGCGACGGCGGAATCACCGTGCACACGGCGAACTGAACGACCCGTGTGTTCGTCTTCAACCGGTGGGAGAATGACACCGGGCCGGGCCGACCACAGCACGGGAGAGGGATGTGACGGCGACACCACCACAGCCGTACTCGTCGCCGTCGATGCCGTACGCGCGCGCCGCGCGGGACGCACTCGTCCTGATGGGGCTGCCGCTCGTCGCCGCCCTCGCGCTGCCCGCCGCGTTCGCGGGCGGCGGCACCCGACGCTGGTTCGGCGGGCGCGCGGAGAGCCAGCGGGCGGAGGCGCAGGCCGCGAAGGACGCCGCGGCGGCCGCGTTCTACGAGCTGGACACCGCCCAGCGGGATCTGCGGATCTCGGTGGAGACGATCACCGCCGTCGACGACTCGCCCGCCGCCCGGCGTGCGGTCGCCGAGTTCGCGGCGCTCGGACGGCGCATCGACGAGGTCAGCCACCAGTACATCGGTGCCGTGGACGCGCACGATCTCGACCGGGACGACCTGGAGGCCTCGGCCGCCGCCCGGGCGCGGACCGACCTGACCCGGGCCAAGGACGAGCTGGAGCGGGTCAAGGGGGAGCTGGACCGTTTCGCCGGTGGGCTCGGCCCGCTGCTCGGGAAGGCCGAGACGCAGCTGGCCCGGGTGGCGCCCGCCGTCGAGCGGGCCCGGCAGGGCCTGCTCGCCGCGTCCAACGCCCTGGACGCCGTACGGCAGTCGGGGCTGAGGGCGGACGACCTCGCGTCCCGGCTTGCCTCGCTGTCCCCCGAGCTGACCCGGCTCAACCAGGGCGCGGGGCAGCACGGCGTCACACCCACGCTGGAGCGGGCCGAACGGGTGGCACGGGAGGCCGAGGCGATCCGGGTGGAGGCCGGGCGGCTGCCGGAGCAGGCCGCCGAGATCGACCACCGGCTGGTGTCGCTGCGCACCCGCGCGCAGGCCCTGACCACCCGCGCCGGGCAGGTCGAGCCCGTCCTCAGCGAGCTGCGGCGGCGGTTCACGGCCGCGTGCTGGCAGGATCTCCAGCGGGTGCCCGAGGTGGCCGCGGAGAACGTGCGGCAGGCCGAGCGGAAGCTGGCGGAGGCGCGGGCCGCCCGCGAGGAGCAGCGGTGGCCGGACGCGACGGCGCTGCTGTCCACGGTGCGGGCCCTGCTGAACACCACCGACGAGGCCGTGTCCGCCGCCGGGGACCGGCTGAACAGGCTCAACGCGGTGCAGCGGGATCCGCAGCAGGAGATCCAGCGGACCCGGTTCGCGATCCGGGACGCGCAGCGGCTGGCCATGACGGGGCGGACGACACCGGATCCGCGGCACGCGCGGCCGCTGGACGAGTCGGTGGCCCGGCTGGACCGCGCCGTCGCCACACTGGAGAGCGGGCGGCACCCCGACTACTGGCACTTCCTCACCGAGACGGAGTCGGTGCGGGAGACGGTGGCGCGGGTGGTCGGGCAGATCCGCCAGGACCGGGGTACGGGCGCCGCCCACTGAGCTGCCGCGCGCGGGCCTCGCCCGGTTAACCTGTGCGCATGCCTCGCTATGAGTACCGCTGCCGTACCTGCGGCGACACCTTCGAGATGAACCGTCCGATGGCGGAGTCCTCCGCCCCCGCGAGCTGCCCCGCGGGGCACGACGACACGGTGAAGCTGCTGTCGACGGTGGCCGTCGGCGGCACGGCCGCCGCGTCCGCCGCCGCCCCGGCGCCCCGGGGCGGGGGCGGGGGCGGTTGCTGCGGCGGCGGTTGCTGCGGCTGACACCGGGACGGCCTCCGGGGCGGGGCGCCTGCCGAGGCTCCGCCCCAGGGCCGCCCGGGTCCTCTACCCCTGCGGGCGGGAGGCGCTCAGGAACTCCCCGAGGATGCGCTCCCCCGCCAGTACGCCCCGCTCCGGCAGGGCGCTGATCCGCGGCGCCGTCCAGCCCGCGTCGGCCAGTTCACCGTGCCCGGGGCGCCAGCCTCGGTCGGCGGCCAGGAGCAGGTCGGCGTCGAGGAGGGAGTCGCCGGCCGCCAGCGTCAGGTCCGCGCCGGTACGGCGGGCGACCTCGCGGACGGCGGCGCTCTTCGTCAGCGGCTTCGGCACGGCGTAGATCTTGCGTCCCTGCAGGGACACCGTCCAGCCGCGGGGGTCCGCCCAGGCGGCCAGTTCCTTCACCCACTCCCCGGGCAGCAGCTCGCGCTCGACGACCAGGTAGGCGAAGAGGTCGTCGGCGACGCGGTGCTTGCGCACCCACGCCGGGTCGGTGGTCGTCATCAGATGGTGCCGCACCTCGGCCAGCGGCACGCACTCGGCGGCCAGCCGGGCGGTGACCGCCGCGTGCCAGTCGCCGTCCGGGACCCCGTCGACCAGGACGTGTCCGCCGTTGGCGCAGATCGCGTACGTGGGCGCCGGGCCCGGCAGGTTGATGCGCTGGTACTGCTTGCGGGTGCGGGTCGTGGTCGGCACGAACACCGCCGCGCCGGCGAGATCGGTCAGCAGCTGCGCCGCCGCCTCCGTCATGAACGACAGCGGCCTGCTCTCGTGGACCTCGACGCACAGCAGCCGGGGGGCCCGTGCGTCCGGCATGGTCAGGGACAGGGCCGCCGCGGAGTAGATCAGCGTGCGGTCGAGGTCGCTCGCCACCAGCACCGGCATCAGACGTTCACCGCCCTGCCGTCCGCACCGGTCGCGCCGCGCGTGAACCGGGGGTGGATCAGGCCGACGCAGGTGTACGGCAGTTCGGCGACCTCCTCGACGGGGACGCCGCGCTGCTCGGCGAGCAGCCGGACGTGGTCCAGGTCGGGGCCCGACCCGGCACGGGCCAGGATCTTCCACGGCACGCGGCGCAGCAGGACGCGGGTGGTCTCACCGACTCCGGGCTTGATGAGGTTGACGTCGTGGATGCCGTACTCCTCGCTGATCCGCTCGACGGCGGCCCAGCCCGCCCAGGTGGGGGTGCGGTCGCCGGCACGGAGTTCCTTGACCGCGGCGTCCACGCTGCCGGCGACCTCGGGGAAGCGGGCGCAGACGGCGTCGAGGAAGGCCGCGGAGACGTCGGCGCCGGCGAGCTCGCGGTAGAACTTGGCGCCGTGGAAGTCGTGCGGACCGACCAGGTCGCCGCGCAGCACCGTGCGGGAGATCAGGCCGGAGACGGTGGAGTTGAGGCAGGCGGAGGGGATGAGGAAGTCCTCCCGGGTGCCGTAGGTGCGCACGCAGGAACCCGGGTCGGCGAGGACCGCCATCTCCGGGTCGAAGCCGGTGACGCCGTCGCCTGCCTCGAACTCGGCGAGGGCACTGGCGAGTTCGCGGGTGATGGCGCCCTTGCCGGTCCAGCCGTCGACGAAGACGACGTCAGAGGGGTCGTGGTGGGCGGCCAGCCAGCGCAGCGCGTTGGCGTCGATGCCCCGGCCGCGCACGATGGAGACGGCGTAGTGCGGCAGGTCGAGGCCGTGGCGGTGCCGGGCCCAGCGGCGCATGAGGACGCCGACGGGGGTTCCGGCGCGGGCCAGGGAGACCAGGACCGGGCGGGGGGAGCGCTCGGCGATCACGGTGTCGGTGACCACGCCGACGGCGTGCGCGAGGCGGTCCGCGGAAGCCTCCAGAGCGGTGCGGAACAGTTCCTGGTACTGCTCGCTCGGCTGGTACTCCACCGGCAGCGACTCGGCGTAGTGGGCGCCGCCGCTCTGGACGGCCTCCTCGCGCTCCTCGGTCGGCGCCTCCAGCGCCACGTCCGAGAGGTCCTGGAGCAGCCAGCCGACCTCCTCGGCCGCGTACGAGGAGAAGGCGGGGCCGCGAAGAGGCTCGGGCAGCATGGTGGTTCCTGTTCCGGAAGGAGCGGCGGGGCGCGGCGGCCCCGGGACGTACGACGGCACGACGGCGAGCACGACGCGCGGGACGTGGGCGGCGAGCCGGTCGAGGAGGCCGCCGGGGGCGTGCAGGTCCGGGGTGTCCGCGGCGGAGTCGACGACGACGGCGACCGCGTCGAAGCCGGCGCCGGCCACGTTGTAGGCGTAGCGGTCGCCGGGGCCGTCGGCGGGGGCGTCGTGGGCGGGGAAGACCAGGCGGCTGCGGATCGCGTAGCCGGGGTCGTCGACGGCGAGGACGGGTGAGCGGGTGGTGGTGGAGTAGCGGACCTCGGCGCAGGTGATCTGCTCCAGCTCGCGGGCGAGCCTGAGGGGCGTGTACATCAGCTCCTCGAAGCCGAGGACGTGGACCCGGCGTGCGCCCTTCGGCAGCGCCTCGGCGAGGCGTGCGGCCATCGCGGGCAGCGCGTTCTCCAGACGTGCGCGGTGGCCCGGGGTGAAGCCGTGCCGGCCTCCGTCGGGCAGGCCGGGGGGCCAGTGCAGGTCCACCCGTGCGACCGGGTCGCGGGGCCGCTCCGGCAAGGTGTCCCCGCCGGCCGGGTGCGGGTCCCCGGTGCCGTCGCCGGCCTGAGGTCCCCCGGCGCCGGACTCGTGGGCGGCCACCAGCCGCCGCCCCTTCTCCAGCACCCCGTCCGGCAGCCGTACGGTGCCCGAGGCCGCCGCCACCAGGTCGACGCGGGCCCCGATCTCCCGGGCGAAGTCCTCCAGGCGGGCCGCGTCGGCGGCCGAGCGCATGTCGACGAGGGCGACGACCACGTACCGTCCGCGCGGGTAGCGGGCGTGGAGGTCCCGGACGGTGTTGAGGACCGTGTTGCCGGTGGAGAACTCGTCGTCGACCAGGACCAGCGGTCCGTCGCCGGCGAGCAGGGCCGCGTCCTCGGGCAGCAGCAGGTGGGAGGTGGCGTGCGAGTGGGCCTCCTCGAAGCCGCCGGCCGGGTCGACACCGGCGACGGGCCGGCGGGTGGAGTGCAGGTAGGGGGCGGTGGCGAGGCCGTCGGCGACGGCGTGGCCGAGGCCGGTGGCGGTCTCCGCGTAGCCGAGGACGACGGCGCGGTCCGAGTCGTCCGCGCCGAGCAGGTCGCGCACCCGGCGGCCGAGGGCGAGGCCGTGGCCGTAGACGACGGAGGGGGACTGCGGGACGTGCTTGCCGAGGACGTTCGACACGAGCAGATGGGCCCGCTTGGGGTTGCGGCGCAGCGCGAGCCCGAGCAGGCCGGTCAGCCGGGCGTCGCCGACGAGTTCGACCCCGAGTCGCTCGGCGACCCAACTGCCGGACCAGACGCCGTTGTTCTCTGCCTTGTTCATGATCCCTTGTCGTGTTCAGCCGGGTATTCCGGCGGCGAGCAGGTCCACGAAGCTGATGTCCTCGTGCGCGACACCGAAGACCTCCGCACGCAGCATGGTCCGTTCCGCCCAGGCGCGGTGCGGCTTCACCTCGTTCATCTTGTTCGTGTACTGCGACCTGAGTACTCCCCCGCCGCCGCGCTCGGGGCGCAGGATGTCGGCGGCGTCGCTGTACTCCTCGTGGCTGACGACGGACAGCGCGTGCACCGCGGGGACGTGCGAGGGGTGGATGCAGGTCTTGCCGAGCAGGCCGTTGGCGTGGTCGAGGGAGATCTCCCTCAGCAGTCCGTCCATGGCGTGCTCGATCAACGCCTCGCGGAGTTCGACCGCCTGCCCCTCCAGGAAGGGGCTGGTACGCAGCATCGGCTTGAACAGGCGCTCGGGGACGCGGAAGTACTCCCACACCGGGCCGGTCACGGTGAAGCCGGTGCCGTCGGCGCGGCCCAGCATGTTGACGACGTCGGCGATGACGGAGGCGACGACCTGGACGTCGTAGGCCGTCATGTCGGGGGCTCTGCGCAGGCCGTAGGAGGAGCAGAAGTCGGTGACGCCGAGGCGCAGCGCGAGGACGCGGTCGCGGTACTTGTCGACGGCGCGGAAGATGCCTTCCAGGGTGTCGACGCGGGATTCGCGGTACAGCAGTTCGGGCGACTCCAGGACCGGCATGGCGAACAGGCGCCGCCCGCAGGCGGCCTCGGCGGTGGCGAGGGCCTCCAGGAAGGGGATCCCGCGCTCCTCGGTGAACTTCGGCAGCACGAACCCGGACAGGTGCCGGACCCCGGCGCCCAGGCGGTCGGCGAGGTCGGGGATCTGCTCGGGGTTGCGGACGCGGATGAAGAGCAACGGCAGTGCGGTGCCGGCGCCGTCGAGGTCGGCGAACTGGCGGACGAGGTTCTCCTCGCCGTACACGACGTCCGCGTCGTCGATGGAGTCCTCCAGGCACAGCACCATGGAGACCACGCCGTTCGCGGCCTGCTTGAGGATGTCCTCGGCGAGCCGGGGCCGGGTGGCCGGGCTGTACAGCGTGGCCCCGAGGGCGGCGGAGAGCAGGCGTGCCGGGGAGTCGGCCGTGAAGGAGCAGGGCTCCTGGTGGAAGAGGCGGCGGCGCACCTCAGGGGCGATGTGCCCGAAATGACGCATGAAACTCCCCCGTGGTGCTGTGGGCGGCCGGTGGACCGACCGATCACGTGTCGATAGGTGGCCGGTAATAGTACGTAGGGAGCCGTGTCCTGAGTTCCCTGTGGGCATGAATTTCCGGTTACGCGGCTGGGCACGCGCTGTGCCGGAGCTGTGCCCGCACCGTACCCCCGCGTTGTCGTGACCAGGACCGAGAGGGCAGGATGACCGCATGACGCACGCGATGCTGAAGGGGTCGAACATCCCGCTGGAAGCGGCCACGGTGCGCGCCGTGCTGCGCTGGGCGGCAGAGCAGGAGGTTCCGGATGTGGACGCCTCCGCGTTGCTGCTGGGCCCGGACGGCCGTGTGCGCTCCGACGAGGACTTCGTCTTCTACAACCAGCCCCGGCACCCGTCGGGGAAGGTGTGGCGGCTGGGCAAGAAGCGGCTGGCGGAGGGGCTCACCGACACCGTCCAGGCGGATCTCGCGGGCGTCGAGTCCGAGGTCGGCCGGATCCTGCTGGTCGCCTCGGCGGACGGGGTCGCGTTCGACCGGGTCCGGGAGCTGCGCATCCTGCTGTACGACGCCGACGCCGCCGGGGACGAACCGCTGGCGTACTTCGACATCAGGCCGGAGACGGGCAGCGAGACGGCGCTCATCTGCGGGGAGCTGTACCGGCGCGGCGAGGGCTGGAAGTTCCGTGCGCTGGGCGAGGGCTACTCCAACGGTCTGAAGGGGCTGGCGACCGACTTCGGGATCTCCGTGGACGAGTCGGAGCCCGAGGAGGGGCCGGAGGCGGTGGGCGAGCCGGCGGCACCGGAGAACTCCCGGCCGCTGCCGCCGGAGCAGCCCGCCGGGGTGCCGGCGCAGGGGGGCCCGGCGTACGGGTTCCCGCAGGCGGCGGACTCCGCGGCGCCGACGGCCCCGGTGCAGCCCGTCCACGGCCATCCGGGTCCCGGGCCCGCCTACGGCTATCCGCAGCCGGCGGCGGGCGGCGCGTCCGGGTACGGGTACCCGCCGGCCGCGGCCCGGGTGCCGGACGCGGAGTTCCGGATGCCTCCGCAGGGTCCGCAGTTCATCGGGCGCTAGCGGCCTGGTTCTTGTACCCCCGGCCCCACTGCAGGCCCCACCCGTAGAGGCGGTCCAGTTCGGCCTGGAAGCCGTAGACGAACGTCACCTCGCGACGCACGATCAGTTCGTCCTTGACGTTCTCGATCAGTACGACGGCGCAGGAGCGGGCCTGCGGGTGCCGCTCGTCGAGGCCGATCTCGATGCGGGGCCCGTTGCTGGGGTAGAGGGTGACGATGGCCTGCGTGCGGTCGAAGGCCGGGGTCTGGTCGTAGATGTAGACGAAGACCAGCAGCCGTTTGATCTTCTCGCGGTGGTCGAGGTTGACGTAGATCGTCTCGCCGGACGCGGAGCCGAACCGGTCGTCCCCGCTGAGCTTGACGTAGGGCGGCGCGTTGACGTCGCCGAGGAGGTTGCCGAGCGGCTGGACGACGCCCTTGGTGCCGTCGGCCAGCTCGTACAGGCAGCCCAGGTCCAGGTCGACGTTGACCATGCTCTGGCTGTGGCCGACGACCTCCGGTGGCTTGAGCGCCTTGAAGGGGTGGCGCAGCAGGCTCTCGCGCTGCATGCCGCCGATGTCGGAGGTGCGCATCCGCCAGGTCAGGTTGATGCGCAGGTGGCCCGTGGCGGCGCCCTGTTTGGTGAGGGAGACCGTACGGTGCCGTTTGGTCAGCTCGATGGAGTTGGTGGCCGCGCTGCCCGAGTCGAAGTCGGCCGAGCGCCCGCCCAGCAGCCCGTCGAAGATGCCCATTCCCGCCCCCAGGTGCAGTTGTCGAAAAGACCGGCGGGGCGGCCGGAAGGACACGTCCTCCCTCACGGCCGCCCCGCACCGAAGCGTTCCCTCAACCGGGATGCGGTCACACTCCGGACGAGACCTCAGCCTTCTCGTCCGAGCCCTCCGCTTTTCCCTCCGAACCCTCCAGGGCGCGGTTGCGGCGCACGGAGGACCAGAAGGACCAGGCGATCAGGACGACGCCGACGAGACCGGTGATGACCTCGTTGATCTCGTACTGGATGGTGACCATGAGGATGACCGCGAGGGCGCCGATGGCGTAGTGGGCGCCGTGCTCCAGGTAGACGTAGTCGTCGAGGGTGCCCTGGCGCACCAGGTACACCGTGAGCGAACGGACGTACATCGCGCCGATACCGAGGCCGAGCGCCATCAGGACGATGTCGTTGGTGATGGCGAAGGCGCCGATCACGCCGTCGAAGGAGAAGGACGCGTCCAGGACCTCCAGGTAGAGGAACATGAAGAACGCGGCCTGGCCGGCCAGCTTGACCGCGGAGCGCGGTCTTCCGGTGCGGGCGGCTTCTTCCTCCTCCTCGTGCTCCCGTTCCTCGTCCTCCTCCAGCCTGTCCTCGAAGTAACCGGAGAGCCCGCCGACGACCATGTAGGTGATCAGGCCGGCGATGCCGGCGATGAGCACCGTCTGGGCCTTGTCGACGTGGACGCCGCCGTGCTGGTGGGCCTGGGTGGCGAAGGTGAAGGAGGTGATCAGCAGGACGATCAGCGCGATGCAGACCGACAGCATGTCGACCTTGCCGAGCTTGGCCAGGGGCCGCTCGATCCAGCGCAGCCACTGGATGTCCCGGTCCTCGAAGATGAAGTCGAGGAAGATCATGAGCAGGAACATGCCGCCGAAGGCCGCGATCGCGGGGTGCGCGTCGGTGACCAGTTCCTGGTAGCGGTCCTTGTTGTTGAGCGCTAGGTCGACGGCCTCGATGGGGCCCATCTTGGCGCTGATCGCGACGATGACGACGGGGAAGACCAGCCGCATGCCGAAGACCGCGATGAGGACGCCCACCGTGAGGAAGATCTTCTGCCAGAAGACGTTCATCTTCTTCAGGATTCCGGCGTTGACCACCGCGTTGTCGAACGACAGCGAGATCTCGAGGATGGAGAGGATCGCCACGATGCCGAAGGCTTCCCACCCCCCGTAGAAGACCGCTGCGACCAGGCCGAGCGCGGTGACCGCGAACGACCAGCCGAAGGTTTTCAGAAGCACTGGCTACCCAATCCTGTGTCGGGGGTCCCTCCCAGACGGAGTCTGGGGGAGGGTCTCCCCCGCGCCGCACTCGGCTTTACTCGATGTTGACGTTGCGAGGAGAGTCTACGGTGAGGCCCGCCGGACCGGGAGGCCGGTCCGGCGGCCCGCTGCCGGTGCGACACGGGCGATCAGCGCGGGGGGAGCGGACGGGGTGGCTCTTTACGAGATGTTTACCCCGAAGTCCAGGGCGATGCCCCGCAGCCCGGACGCGTACCCCTGGCCCACCGCGCGGAACTTCCACTCGCCCTGGTAGCGGTAGACCTCGCCGAAGATCATGGCCGTCTCGCCGGAGGCGTCCTCACTGAGGTCGTAGCGCGCGAGCTCCTGGCCGTCGGCCTGGTTGACCACGCGGATGAAGGCGTTGCTGACCTGGCCGAAGGTCTGGCCACGCTCGTCGGCCATGTGGATCGAGACCGGGAAGACGATCTTCTCGCACTGGGGCGGCACCTTGGCCAGGTCGACGAGGATGGACTCGTCGTCGCCCTCACCCTCGCCGGTGAGGTTGTCACCGGTGTGCTCCACCGAGCCGTCGGGGCTCTTGAGCTGGTTGTAGAAGACGAACCACTCGTCACCCAGGACGCGGTTGCCGCTCCCGAGGAGGAGCGCGCTGGCGTCGAGGTCGAAGGGGGCCCCGGTGGTGGAGCGTGCGTCCCAGCCGAGCCCGATCATCACCTGGGTGAGATTCGGCGCGGCCTTGGACAGGGAGACGTTTCCTCCCTTGGCGAGCGTGACACCCATACTGCTGTCCCTCCCCGAAACGGTGTTCTGGTGCTGGTCCTGCGCGTCCGGCGCCGCACGCAAACCGTGCGACGCCGGACGGTGAGACGCTGCGGCGTGGCTCAGACGTTCACGCCGAAGTCCTGCGCGATGCCGCGCAGACCGGAGGCGTAGCCCTGGCCGATGGCGCGGAACTTCCACTCCGCGCCGTGCCGGTACAGCTCGCCGAAGACCATGGCGGTCTCGGTGGAGGCGTCCTCGCTCAGGTCGTAGCGGGCGATCTCCTGCTGGTTGGCCTGGTTGACCACGCGGATGAACGCGTTGCGCACCTGGCCGAAGGACTGCTGGCGGTTCTCGGCGTCGTAGATCGAGACCGGGAAGACGATCTTGTCGATGTCGGCCGGGACGCTCGCGAGATTGACCTTGATCAACTCGTCGTCGCCCTCGCCCTCACCGGTGATGTTGTCACCGGTGTGCTCGACCGAGCCGTCGGGGCTCTTGAGGTTGTTGAAGAAGACGAAGTGCTGGTCGCTGACGACCTTGCCGGTGGTGTTCAGCAGCAGCGCGCTGGCGTCCAGGTCGAAGTCCGTGCCGGTCGTGGTGCGCACGTCCCACCCCAGACCGACGTTGACCGCGGTCAGGCCGGGGGCCTCCTTCGTCAGCGATACGTTGCCGCCCTTGCTGAGGCTGACTCCCACGGGTCCTCCATTGGTGTCCTGGGGCGGGGAGCCCCGTCGAGCTGTGACATCGGATCAACGAAACGATCCTAGTGACGGGTTCCCGCACCCCGCAGTCCCGGGGGCCGGACAATCACAGGGTGTCGAGCGCCTTGACGTAGTCGTTCAGGTCACGGGCGTCGGGCAGCTCGTTGACGACGGTCCAGCGGACCACGCCCTCCTTGTCGATCACGAAGGTGCCGCGCACGGCGCACCCCTTGTCCTCGGCGAAGACGCCGTAGGCGCGGGAGACCTCGCCGTGCGGCCAGAAGTCGCTGAGCAGCGGGTAGTCCAACCCCTCCTGCTCCGCGAAGACGCGCAGGGTGTGGATGGAGTCGTTGGAGACGGCGAGGACCTGCGTGTCGCGGTCGGAGAACCGCGGGAGGTTGTCCCGCACCTCGCACAGCTCGCCGGTGCACACGCCGGTGAAGGCGAAGGGGTAGAAGAGAAGGACGACGTTCCTGCTGCCGCGGAAGTCGGACAGCCTGACGGTGGCACCGTGGTTGTCCTTGAGCTCGAATTCGGGGGCCTTGTCGCCGACCTGGATGGCCATCGTGGTGGATGTCCCTTCGTGGGCTGTTCGGGTGGGAAACCGGGGAACAGCCTACGCAGAGGCGAGCGGGACCCGCGGACGGGCCGGCACGCGCCGGCCCGTCCGGACGCCGTCCGGGGGGCGGGGCCCCTCCGGTCGCGCCCGCCGCCCGCCCGGGGCGGAGCGTCAGCGCTTGGACTTGGCCGCCTTGGGGGTCGCCAGCCTGCTGCCGCTCCAGTCCTTGCCCACGCTGACGCTCTTGGACGCCGTGAGTCCGGCGGTCGTCGCGGCTTCCGAGATGTCACTCGGCTCCACGTACCCCGAACGGCCGGTCTTCGGTGTGAGGAGCAGGATCGCGCCGCCCTCTTCGATGTACGTGGTGGCATCCACCAGCGCATCCGTCAGGTCACCGTCGTCGTCACGGAACCACAGCACCACGGCGTCGGCCACGTCGTCGTAGTCCTCGTCCATCAGGTCGCCCTCGACGGCTTCCTCGATGGCCTGGCGGAGCTCCTGGTCGACGTCGTCGTCGTAGCCGATCTCCTGGACCACCTGCCCGGGCTGGAACCCCAGCCTGCCGGCAGGGTTCGTCCGCTCCTCCGCGTGGTCCGCGGTCGCGCTCACGGGTTGCCTCCTGATCATGTCTTCGGTCGGGTGCACCCCCGGCCCTCTCCGGGCTCGGGGAATCTCAGCCTCGCGCGTGCGCGAAGCATTGGGCGTAGTCCACACGGGCGGGGCGGATCGCGCAAGTACCCGGCGGTTCAGACCGCCGAAACGGTGACGATCCCGGCCGTGTCGCCGCAACTGCAGCCATGCCGCCCCTCGGACATAGTGACGTACACCACACCTTTCTGCCCGGTTTGCGGGACGGGGAACCTTCCACGGATACCCGGCGGTAGAGATGACGATTGCGGCCCCGAGGTACACGATGGGGAGCAGCGGCAAAGCCGTCTGCGGCCGCCCTGCCCAATCGCCCTCCGACAGGTAAGGAACAGCGTGGCTTCCGGACCCGATCGCACCCCGATCATCATTGGCGGCCTTCCGAGTCAGGTTCCTGACTTCGACCCCGAGGAAACCCAGGAGTGGCTCGACTCGCTCGACGCCGCCATCGACGAGCGCGGCCGGGAGCGGGCCCGCTACCTGATGCTGCGGCTGATCGAGCGGGCCCGGGCCCGGCGCGTGGCCGTGCCCGAGATGCGCAGCACGGACTACGTCAACACGATCGCCACCAAGAACGAGCCGTTCTTCCCGGGCAACGAGGAGATCGAGCGCCGGATCCTCAACGCGACCCGCTGGAACGCCGCGGTGATGGTCTCCCGCGCCCAGCGCCCGGGCATCGGCGTCGGCGGGCACATCGCGACCTTCGCCTCCTCCGCCTCGCTGTACGACGTGGGCTTCAACCACTTCTTCCGGGGCAAGGACGACGGCCGCGGCGGCGACCAGGTCTTCTTCCAGGGGCACGCCTCCCCGGGCATCTACGCGCGCGCGTACCTGCTGGACCGGCTCTCCGAGCAGCACCTGGACGGCTTCCGCCAGGAGCACTCGAAGGCCCCCGACGGGCTGTCGTCGTACCCGCACCCGCGGTCGATGCCGGACTTCTGGGAGTTCCCGACGGTGTCGATGGGTCTGGGCCCGATCGGCGCGATCTACCAGGCGCGGATGAACCGGTACATGCACGCCCGTGGGATCGCGGACACCTCCGGCTCGCACGTGTGGGCCTTCCTCGGCGACGGCGAGATGGACGAGCCGGAGTCGCTGGGCCAGCTGACCATCGCCGCACGCGAGGGCCTGGACAACCTGACGTTCGTCGTCAACTGCAACCTCCAGCGGCTGGACGGGCCGGTGCGCGGCAACGGCAAGATCATCCAGGAACTGGAGTCGGTCTTCCGCGGCGCCGGCTGGAACGTGATCAAGCTGATCTGGGACCGCACCTGGGACCCGCTGCTCGCCCAGGACCGGGACGGCATCCTGGTCAACCGGATGAACACGACACCGGACGGCCAGTTCCAGACGTACGCGACCGAGTCCGGCGGCTACATCCGCGAGCACTTCTTCGGCGACGACCACCGGCTGCGCGCGATGGTCGAGAACATGACCGACGACCAGATCCTGCACCTGGGCCGCGGAGGTCACGACCACCGCAAGATCTACGCCGCGTTCAAGGCGGCCGAGGAGCACGAGGGGCAGCCGACGGTCATCCTGGCCAAGACGGTCAAGGGCTGGACGCTCGGTCCGAACTTCGAGGGCCGCAACGCCACGCACCAGATGAAGAAGCTGACGGTCGACGACCTGAAGCACTTCCGCGACCGGCTCCACCTGCCGATCTCGGACAAGGAGCTGGAGAGCGGCCCGCCGCCGTACTACCACCCGGGCCGGGACACCGAGGAGATCCAGTACATGCACGACCGGCGCATGGGTCTGGGCGGCTACGTCCCGACCCGTGTCGTGCGCTCCCGGCCGCTCGCGCTGCCCGACGACAAGACGTACGCGTCGGTGAAGAAGGGGTCGGGTCAGCAGTCCATCGCCACCACGATGGCCTTCGTCCGGCTTCTGAAGGACCTCATGCGGGACAAGGAGATCGGCAGGAGGTTCGTGCTGATCGCGCCGGACGAGTACCGCACGTTCGGCATGGACTCGTTCTTCCCGAGCGCGAAGATCTACAACCCGCTGGGTCAGCAGTACGAGGCGGTGGACCGCGAGCTGCTGCTCGCCTACAAGGAGTCGCCGACCGGCCAGATGCTGCACGACGGCATCTCCGAGGCGGGCTGCACGGCGTCGCTGATCGCCGCCGGGTCGGCCTACGCCACACACGGCGAGCCGCTGATCCCGGTCTACGTCTTCTACTCGATGTTCGGTTTCCAGCGCACCGGTGACCAGTTCTGGCAGATGGCCGACCAGCTGGCGCGCGGTTTCGTGCTGGGCGCGACCGCCGGGCGTACGACGCTGACCGGCGAGGGCCTCCAGCACGCAGACGGGCACTCGCAGCTGCTGGCGTCGACCAACCCGGCGTGCGTCGCCTACGACCCGGCGTACGCCTACGAGATCGCGCACATCGTCCAGGACGGCCTGCGCCGGATGTACGGCGGCGACGACGAGCACCCGCACGGCGAGGACGTCTTCTACTACCTGACGGTCTACAACGAGCCCATCCGGCATCCGGCCGAGCCGCACGACGTGGATGTCGAGGGCATCCTCAAGGGCATCCACCGGCTCGGCGAGGGGCCGGGGGGCTCGATCCCGGCGCAGATCATCGCCTCCGGCGTCGCGGTGCCGTGGGCGGTCGAGGCGCAGCGGATGCTCGCCGAGGAGTGGAACGTGCGCGCCGCCGTCTGGTCGGCGACCTCCTGGAACGAGCTGCGCCGCGAGGCCGTCGAGGTGGAGCGGCACAACCTGCTGCACCCCGAGGAGGAGCAGCGGGTGCCGTACGTGACGCAGAAGCTCTCGGGGGCGCAGGGCCCGTTCGTGGCCGTGTCCGACTGGATGCGGTCGGTTCCCGACCAGATCGCCCGGTGGGTGCCCGGCACCTACCAGTCCCTGGGCGCCGACGGGTTCGGCTTCGCGGACACCCGGGGTGCCGCCCGGCGCTTCTTCCACATCGACGCCCAGTCGATCGTGGTCGCCGTCCTCACCGAACTGGCCCGCGAGGGCAAGGTGGACCGGTCGGTGCTGAAGCAGGCCGTCGACCGCTACCAACTGCTCGACGTGACGGCGGCGGACCCGGGCACGGCGGGTGGCGAGGCCTGAGTTACGGAGCGGGGAACGCCGCGCCGGACCGCCGGCCCGCCGCGGTGACGCGGTGGCCGGCGGCACCGGACGGCGCGCCGCTGCGGGACGCCGCGCCGGTTCGGCGGCGCGGGCCCGGCCAGCGCGGGTCCTGACGCGGCACCCGGACCCGCGCGCCACGATGCGCCGGGGTGAGGGCGGTGGGCTTGCGGGCCCGCCACTCTTACCTGTTCTTTACGATGCGGGGCATGAAGGAACTTACGGCGCAGGCCCGCTGGGAGCTGCGTACCCAGCGGCCGTTGCTCGTGCTGGCCGTGCTGTTCGCCCTGGCGTACGGCGTGCCGATCGTGGACGGCTCGGCGAGCAGGTCGCTGACGGTCTTCTGCACGGCGACGGAGTGGGTGGTGTGGGGGGCGTTCGCCGCGGACTACGTGGTGCGGCTGTCGTTGACCCGGCGGCGGCTGGCGTTCGTGCGGACCCACTGGATGGACCTGTGTGCGGTGGTGCTGCCGCTGCTCCAGCCGCTGCGGCTGCTGCGCCTGGTCGCGACGCTGATGCTGGTGGGGCGGCGGGCGCGGATGGCCTCGCAGATCCGGCTGACGACGTATGTCGCCGGGTCGGTCGTCGGTCTGCTGATGTTCGGGTCGCTGGCCGTGCTGTCGGTGGAGCGGGACTCCCCGAACGGGAACATCCGGACGCTGGGTGACGCCGTGTGGTGGTCGTTCACGACGATGACGACCGTCGGATACGGGGATCACGCCCCGACGACCGGGCTGGGGCGGATGCTGGCCGTGGGGCTGATGCTCTCCGGGATCGCCCTGCTGGGTGTGGTGACGGCGAACATCGCGGCGTGGTTCATCGCGCGCTTCGAGAAGGACGACGTGGAGGAGCGGCGCCAGACACAGGCGATCGAGGCGCTGACGGAGGAGGTGCGGGCCCTGCGGGCCGAGGTCGCGGCGCTGTCCGGTGCGGTGGCCCTGCCGGAGCCGGCCGCGGAGGACCGGGTCCCCTGAGGGGCGCCCGCACGCTCCCTGTCCGGCAGCCGCCGTCGTCGGCTCCTCCGGGTCGGGGGCGTTGCGCGGGCGACCGGTCCCCGGTGGCGCAGGCCCCGCACCTCGCCCGCGGCGGCCCCTGCCGGCGGCCCCGGCGCGCTGTCCCCCTCCGGCAGCGCGCCGGGGCCCGGGCGCCCTCCGCGTCGCACGGTGGCCGTAGCGCCACGAGCCGTACGGAACCGGCCGTACGGAACGAGCCGTACGGAATGTGCCTGGGGAACATTCCGTACCGGAGGACTTGACCCACTGTGACGTGCGCGGCGTTCCGGAGGGGAGGGATCTTGAGCGTTATCACCCTGATGAGGGAATTACCTTGACGCCACGTCAGCCGCAAGGGACGCGGACCGCACGTCAGACGTGCGCCGCGCCCGCGCCCGCCTCCACGTTCTCGCCCCGCTTCGTCAGGAAGGCGACCAGCACCGCAACGGCCGCCACGCCCGCGGCGACCAACGACGCCAGGCTCATGCCGGAGATGAACGTCTCGTGCGCCACGTCCGCGATCTTCGCGGCGGTCTCCGGCCGCGTGCCCGGTGCCACCGGAGCGGCGCCCTGCTGGACGTACTGGGCCGTCTGGTCCAGCTGGGTCGGGGTGAGCCGGGGCAGACCCGCGCCGGCCCAGTTGCCCGGCAGGTCGCGGTCGACCTTGGAAGCCATCACCGCGCCCAGCACGGCCGTGCCGAGACTGCCGCCGATCTGCATCGCCGCCTGCTGGAGACCGCCCGCGACGCCGGAGAGCTCCATGGGCGCGTTGCCGACGATGACCTCCGTGGCGCCGACCATGACCGGCGCGAGGCCGAGGCCCAGCAGGGCGAACCAGAGCGACATCACGCCGCTGCCGGTGTCCGTCTCCAGCGTGGACATGCCGTACATGGCGACCGCGGTGGCGGTCATGCCGCCCGCGAGCGGGATGCGCGGGCCCAGCTTGGTGATCATCGCACCCGCGAGCGGGGAGCCGACGATCATCATGCCGGTGAGCGGCAGCAGGTGCAGGCCGGCGTCGATCGGGCTCATGCCGTGCACGTTCTGGAGGTAGAACGTCACGAAGAACAGGCCGCCCATGAAGGCGATGGCCATGAGGATCATCAGGACGACGCCCGCCGAGAGCGGGACCGAGCGGAAGAGGGTCAGCGGGACGAGGGGTTCCGCGACCTTCGTCTCCCACAGCGCGAACAGGCCGAAGCCCACCACCGAGGCCGCGACGAACAGCCAGGTCCGTCCCGCCCCCCAGCCCCAGTCCGGGGCCTTGATCAGCGCCCAGACCAGGCAGAACATCGCCGCCGAGAGCAGGACGATGCCGAGCAGGTCGAAGGAGCGCGGGGCGTTCTCGGCGCGGTGGTCGAGCAGGATGAAGGCGCCGAGGAGCAGCGCGAGCGCACCGACCGGCACGTTGATGAAGAACACCGACTGCCAGTTCACGTGCTCGACCAGGACGCCGCCGAGGATCGGGCCGCCGGCGGTGGACGCGCCGATGACCATGCCCCAGATGCCGATGGCCATGTTGAGCTTCTCGGCCGGGAAGGTGGCGCGCAGCAGCCCGAGCGCGGCCGGCATCAGCAGCGCGCCGAACAGGCCCTGGAAGACGCGGAAGGTGATGACCGCCCCGATGCTGTGGGACAGCCCGATGGCGCCCGAGGAGGCGGCGAAGCCGACCACCCCGACGAGGAAGGTCTGGCGGTGGCCGAAGCGGTCACCGAGCTTGCCCGCGGTGATCAGGGAGACCGCGAGGGCGAGGAAGTAGGCGTTGGTGATCCACTGCACCTGCGCCCAGCTCGCCCCGAGGTCCTTGGCGATGGCGGGGTTGGCGATGGCGACGATGGTGCCGTCGAGGGCCACCATCATGACCCCGACAGCGACCGTGATGAGGGTGATCCAGGGATGCCCGCGCAGGCCGGAGGCCGGCGGCTGCTCCGAGGGGGCCGACGGCGACTCGCCGCCCTGACCCGTCGTGCCTACGGTGGTCTGACTAGTCATGCGTCGAGGTTAGTGACAGCCGCTGACAATTGACAAAGCAATTCACACGTCAGTTACTGACACACATGGAAACACTGCGCGAACGCAAGAAGCAGCGAACCCGGGACGCACTGCTGCGCGCCGCCCTGGAGCTGTTCACCACCCGCGGCTACGAGGCGACGACCGTCGACGACGTCGCCGCCGCCGTCGACGTCTCGCAGCGCACCTTCTTCCGCTACTTCGCCAGCAAGGAGGAGGCCGCGTTCGCCGTGCAGGAGATGACGGAGGCGCACTTCGTGGAGGGCGTCCGGGCCCGCCCGGCGCACGAGGCGCCGATGGAGGCGCTGCGGCAGGCCGTCGTCGACGGATGGGACCAGCTGCACGAGGCGGTCTCGGCCGTCGTGCCCGTCGAGCTGTACCTGCGCATGTACCAGCTGATCGAGTCGACGCCCGTGCTGCTCGCGGCGCACCTGCGGCGCTCGATGGAGGTGGAGGAGAAGATCGCGTGCATCCTCGCCGAGCGCGAGGGGGTCGACGTGCGCACCGACCCCCGGCCCCGGCTGGTGGTCGCCGTCTTCGCCGGGGTGATCCGGGTGACCGAGCGGCAGTGGAGCACGGGCGAGGACTTCAGCCTGGAGGCGATCCGCGAACTCACCGCCCGGTACCTCGATCAGGTGGGCCCGGTGCTCGCCGGCGACTGGCGCGCCCCCTGAGATCGTCACCGCACGACCGCCGCGAAGAGTGAAACGTGATCCCTGTCACTCGGTTAACGCGAGACCCGCCCGTTCTCCTAGTGTGTCCTCCCAGTGACTTCCTTCGACACCTCCCCGCAACTCGGCGTCGGGCGCGCTCTGCTCGCGCTGGCCGTGGTGTTCGTGATGCTGGCGACCACCGGGTGGACGGCGGTGCGCCACCACCGGGAACCCTCCGCGCTGAAGGCCTCGCTCACCTCCTGGGAGCACGGCAGCATGCGCGGGCGGCCACTGCCGGACCCGCACTCCGGCCCTTCCCGCCTCGCGCGTTTCTTCGCCTCGCTCACCGCCGAGGAGCGCAGCGGACTCGCCCGGCACTATCCCCTCGCGGTGGGCAACATGAACGGCGCCCCCGTCGCACTGCGCTACCGCGCCAACCGGATCGCGCTGGGACGGGCACGGGACGCCGAGCGTGCACGGACGCACGACTCCCGGCTCACCCCGACCGGGAAACGGGAGGCGGTCCGCCGGATGCACCGTTTCGAGTCGCTGCACGACGCCGGCCGCCAGATCCTCGCCTTCGACCCGGAGGGCTCCGGCCGCGTCGCCGAGGTCCTCGGCGACCTGGACGTCGCCGAGCGGATCTCGGTGATCGTCCCCGGTGTCGACACCGACCTGCTCACCTTCCAGCGCACCAACCGCCGCTACTCGGCTCCGGTCGGCATGGCCGAGTCGCTGTACGCCGCCGAGCGCGCGGCGAACCCGGTGACGCGGACGGCCGTGATCGCCTGGGCCGACTACACCGCACCCGCCGGGCTCGGCATCGACTCGGCCACCGCCATGCGCGCCGAGGACGGCGCCGTCCGGCTCAACGCCCTGCTGCACGCGCTGCCCGGCAGCGCGCCGGTGTCGATGTTCTGCCACAGCTACGGCTCGGTGCTCTGCGGGGTCGCCGCCCGGGACATGCCCGCCCGGGTCGCCGACATAGCGGTGGCCGCCAGCCCCGGGATGCGGGCCGCCACGGCCGGCCATCTGGGCACCGGCGCCCGCGTGTGGGCGATGCGGGACGCCACCGACTGGGTGCAGGACGTGCCCCATCTGGAGTTCGGCGGGCTCGGCCACGGCGAGGACCCGGTGTCGGCGGCGTTCGGCGCACGGGTGCTGTCGGCGCGGGACGCCGAGGGGCACAGCGGTTACTTCGAACCGGGCACGGACAGCCTGCGCAACCTCGCCGACATCGGGGTGGGTGCCTATGACGCGGTGCGGTGCGCACACGACGATGACAGGTGCCGGGCGGATCTGACCGGTACCTCGATGGCCGAACGCGCGTAGAGACAACAGGAACTGCGGCCTGCACGGGGTGGCGACTCGGAAGGGGGTGCCGCATACGATGAGCCGCATGGGTGACGTACTGGCCGGATTTCATGCCGCCTGGGAGTTCGAGTCCGACTCCGTGCTCATCCGCTACGAACGGGGGATTCGAACACCCAAACTGTTCCAGGCGCTGGGCGAGCGACGGGTGCCGCTGGCCGCGCTCGAAGCGGTGACGCTCGCTCCGGGCAGGCGCGGCACCGTCGTGCTGCACGCCCGTCCACGGCCGGGCGCCGACCCGCTGATGGAGGCGGCCGACGGGCAGCTGAAGGAGGGCTGCGATCCCTACCGGCTGGTCCTGCCCGCCGAGCGGGAGACACTCGCCGAGTACTACGCCGACGAACTGCGCGGGCGGCTGGCCGGGGCCGGTCCGGCGGACGGATTCCTGGTGGCCGCGCCCGAGGCGCCGCAGTCGTTCAAGGCCTACGACGGGAAGGCGTCCTTCGACGGCACCACCGTCCGCTTCCGCTGGTCCTGGACGGGCGCCTCGTCGGCGAAGTGGAAGGCGGGCGACCAGAGTTTCCCGGTGACCGGCCTCAGCGGAGTGGAATGGCGTTCGCCGGAGGCGTTCGAGGGACACATGCGGCTGCGGCCGCGGGACACCGCCGAGCAGTCCGCGCAACCGGCGCAGCCGGACCAGGATCCGGCCGCCGTCGTCTTCGGGCTGGGGTACGGGCCCGTGCACGAGTCGCTGCCGTTCGCCGCGGCCGTACTGGCGGCCGTGCGCGCGTGCGGGCCGGTGCCCGCGGTCACCGCTCCGCGGCGTGACCCGGCCGAGATCGCGGAGCGGATCCGCCATCTCGGGGAACTGCACCGGGCGGGCCTGGTGACGGACGAGGAGTTCCTGGCGAAGAAGGCGGAGCTGCTGGCCGAGCTCTAGGGGGTGCATGCGGGGCGCGCTGCTTCCGGCGGACCTCCTCCCCGGGGCGCGGTGTCGTCAGCTCGTCTCCTCCCCGGTGCCGGAGCACGCGGCGGCCGTGTAGAAGCCGATCTTCCGGTCGAGCACCGCGAGGGTGTCGCGGAGTTCGGCGATCCGGGCGACGACGTCCCGCCGGGTCGCCTCCAGCAGCTCACGCCGCTCCGCGTAGGTCGTGTCGCCCTCGCGGACCAGTTGTGCGTAACGCACCATGTCGGCGACGGGCATGCCGGTGAGCCGGAGCTTGCCGACGAGGTCGAGCCAGTCCAGATCGCGGTTGGTGTAGCGGCGCTGGCCGGTGTGCGAGCGGTCGATGTGGTCCATCAGACCGATCCGCTCGTACCAGCGCAGGGTGTGTGCCGTCAGTCCGGTGAAGGCGGCGACCTCGCTGATCGTGTAGCGGTCCTGGCCGTCGGGCCGCGGGTGGCGCGGCGGCGGAGCGGCGCAGATGTCGCTCCCGGTGGCTGTCTCCCCGGTCTGCTGCGGGGCCGTGCCCGTGGGCTGCGTCACCGTCATGACCACCACGCTATGGCCTTGGAGCGCACTCCAGGCAAGCGGGTCCGATCGTGATTCGGCGGAAGGACACCTCCCGTACCCGTTCGTCCGCGGCCCCGTCCGCGAGGCCCGCGCCGGGAGCACTTAGGCTCGACGCATGTCGTTCAAGAGCCTCGCGTTGATCGAGAACTGGCCGGTCCCCTCCGCCGCGGCGGGTGTCGTACGGGCCGACGGGACGGTCCGGGCGGTGCACGGTCCCGTCGGGCAGCGGTTCGCGCTGGCCTCGGTCACCAAGCCGCTCGCGGCGTACGCCGTCCTCGTCGCCCACGAGGAGGGCGCGATCGACCTGGACGAACCGGCCGGGCCGCCCGGAGCGACGGTGCGCCATCTGCTGGCGCACACCTCGGGGCTCGCCTTCGACGAACACCGGGTGATGTCCGCCCCCGGCGAGCGGCGCCTGTACTCCAACGCCGGGTTCGAGCAGCTCGGCGACCATGTCGCCAAGGCCACCGACATCCCCTTCGCCGAGTACCTGCGGCAGGCCGTGCTGGAGCCGCTGGGGATGGTGAACACGTCCCTGGACGGCTCCCCCGCCAAGGACGGGGTGTCGACGGTCGAGGACCTGCTGCGGTTCGCCGCGGAGGTGCAGGCACCGCGGCTGCTGGACCCGCGGACCGTGGCCGAGGCGATGACGGTGCAGTACCCCGGGACGAAGGGGGTCCTGCCCGGCTACGGCCACCAGAACCCCAACGACTGGGGGCTCGGCTTCGAGATCCGGGACTCCAAGGCGCCCCACTGGACCGGTGCCTCGTCCTCGCCCCGCACCTTCGGGCACTTCGGGCAGGCGGGCACCTTCCTGTGGATCGACCCCGACGCGGCAGCGGCCTGCGTCGCGCTGACCGACCGCGCCTTCGGGCCGTGGGCGATCGAGGCGTGGCCGGTGTTCACGGAGGCGGTGCTGACGGAGCTCCGCCGCTAGGGGCGGCGTCCGGCGAGGACGGGCGGGCGCGTCACCCGCGCCCGGGTGCCGTCCGCCCGCGGGGCGCGGCCGCCATCTCCCACAGCAGCACCTCCGCACCGCCCGCGCCCGCGACCATCTCCACGTCCCGGGCATCGGTGATCCGCGCCGCGTCGCCCGGCCCCAGCTCCCGTCGCGCGAGCCGCACCGCGCCGCGCACCACGTGGACGTAGGCGTACTCCGCGTCCGGCACCGCCACCCGCTCCCCCGCCGCCGGCCGGCGCACGTGCAGCACGGCACCCGCCTCCGGGACGTCGTACGGGGTGGAGTCGGCGATGCCGTGCACGACCTCGTGGAAAGGATCGCCGCCCGGCTCCCCGGGCGTGAGCCACATCTGCACGAAGACCAGGGGCGCGCCGCCGTCGTTGCGCTCCACGTGCCGCACCCCCGCCGCCGCGCTCAGCCGCTGCACGTCCCCGGCCCGCACCGTGCTCGCGCGGCCGGTGGAGTCGCGGTGGGTCAGCTCGCCCTCGACCACCCAGGTGACGATCTCGGTGTGGCTGTGCGGGTGCTCGTCGAACCCGGCTCCGGGCGCCAGGCGCTCCTCGTTGCAGGCGATCAGCGCACCGAAGCCGAGGTTGTCGGGGTCGTAGTGCGGGCCGAAGGAGAAGGCGTGCCGCGTCTCGATCCCGGCTGCCGGATCCCCGCCCCGGTAGCGCTCCTCGGCGCGCCGTACGTCCACCATCACGGCACCCACCCTAGGGGGTGTTCCGCACGGGCCGGGGCCCGCCGGCCGAGGGGTCCTGCGGGCCGGGTACCGGCGAGGCGGCCGACCCAGCAAAGGCGACCGAACCATCCAAACTAGTCTTGTCCCGTGCCCGAACCCGAAACACGCCAGACCGGCGCCGCAGCGCACGCCGTCCACCCGCACGCCGCGACGCTGAAACGGCTGGAGAAGTCATCCGGAAGCCTCGCCGCGCAGGCCATCGCGCGGATGGACGAGACGCTGCCGTGGTACCGGGCCATGCCCCCGGAGAACCGCTCCTGGATCGGGCTGGTGGCACAGGCCGGTATCGCGGCCTTCACCGAGTGGTTCCGGCACCCGGACGCCCCGCAGGCGATCTCCACCGACGTCTTCGGCACCGCGCCGCGCGAGCTGACCCGCGCGATCACGCTCCGCCAGACCGTGGAGATGGTGCGCACCACCATCGAGGTCATGGAGTCGGCGATCGACGAGGTCGCCGCACCCGGTGACGAGAGCGTGCTGCGCGAGGCGCTGCTGGTGTACGCCCGCGAGATCGCCTTCGCCACCGCGCAGGTCTACGCACAGGCCGCCGAGGCACGCGGTGCCTGGGACGCGCGGCTGGAGTCCCTGGTGGTCAACGCGGTGCTGTCCGGGGAGGCCGACGAGGGTGCCGTCAGCCGGGCCGCCGCGCTCGGCTGGAACACGCCCGAGCACGTGTGCGTGGTGCTGGGCACCGCACCGGACGGGGACAGCGAACTGACCGTCGAGGCGATCCGGCGCGCCGCCCGGCACGCCAAGCTCCAGGTCCTCACCGGAGTGCTCGGCAGCCGGCTCGTCGTCATCGCCGGCGGCAGCGACAATCCGCTCGCCGTGGCCCGGTCGCTGATCGGGCCGTTCGCCACCGGGCCGGTCGTCGCCGGGCCGGTGGTGTCCGACCTGCTGGCCGCGACGCGGTCCGCGCAGGCCGCCGCGGCGGGGCTGAAGGCGTGCTCGGCGTGGCAGGACGCCCCGCGGCCGGTGCTGGCGGACGATCTCCTGCCGGAGCGCGCCATCGCCGGGGATCCGAGCGCGCGTGAGCAGTTGGTGGAGGAGATCTACAGACCGCTGGAGGAGGCCGGTTCGGCCCTGCTGGAGACCCTCAGTGTCTACCTGGAACAGGCGAGCAGTCTGGAAGGGGCGGCCCGGATGCTGTTCGTCCACCCCAACACCGTCCGCTACCGGCTCCGACGTGTGACCGACGTCACCGGCTGGTCGCCGTCCGATGTACGCTCCGCGTTCACCCTGCGCATCGCGTTGATCCTCGGGCGTCTGGTGGATGGAGATCCCCAGACCTAGTCTTTGTCGGAGGTCCACAAAACCCCCTCGTGTTCTTCGTCCTTGTCCTCACGGGCGGCTGCGCCCGTACCCAAGAGAGAGTGTGAGAGTGCTCGTACTCGTCGCTCCCGGCCAGGGCGCTCAGACGCCTGGCTTCCTGACCCCCTGGCTCGATCTCCCCGGTGCCGCCGACCGCGTCGCCGCGTGGTCGGACGCCATCGGACTGGACCTCGCCCACTACGGCACGCAGGCCGACGCCGAGGAGATCCGCGACACCGCCGTCGCGCAGCCGCTGCTGGTCGCCGCCGGGCTCCTGTCGGCCGCGGCACTCGGTGACGTCGCCCCGGGCGCCGTCGCCGGACACAGCGTCGGCGAGATCACCGCCGCCGCCTTCGCGGGCGTCCTCGACGACGCCTCCGCGCTGACCCTCGTCCGCAAGCGGGGCCTGGCGATGGCCGAGGCCGCCGCGATCACCGCGACCGGCATGTCGGCGCTGCTCGGCGGTGACCCGGACACGACCATCCCGCACCTGGAGAAGCTGGGCCTGACCCCGGCGAACGTCAACGGCGCGGGCCAGATCGTCGCCGCGGGCACCCTGGAGCAGCTGGCCGCGCTGGAGGCGGACAAGCCAGAAGGCGTCCGCAGGGTGGTCGCGCTGAAGGTGGCCGGTGCCTTCCACACCCACCACATGGGGCCCGCGGTCGACAAGCTGGCGAAGGCGGCCGAGGAGTTCACGCCGGCCGACCCCGTCGTCACCTACGTCTCGAACAAGGACGGCCGGACCGTCGCCACGGGTGACGAGGTCGTCGCCCGCCTGGTCGGCCAGATCGCCAACCCGGTCCGCTGGGACCTGTGCATGGAGACCTTCCAGGAGCTCGGCGTCACCGCCCTGATCGAGGTGTGCCCGGGCGGCACCCTCACCGGGATCGCCAAGCGCGCCCTGCCCGGCGTCAAGACGCTGGCCCTGAAGACCCCCGACGACCTCGACGCGGCCCGCGAGCTCATCGCAGAGCACGCCTGAGAGCCCCAAGGAGCCGATTCGAACATGGCGAAGATCAAGGCCAGCAAGGGCACCCCGTACGCGCGCATCCTCGGCGTGGGCGGCTACCGCCCCACCCGGGTCGTGCCGAACGAGGTGATCCTGGAGAAGATCGACTCGTCCGACGAGTGGATCCGTTCGCGCTCCGGCATCCAGACCCGGCACTGGGCCGGCGAGGACGAGACCGTCGCCGCGATGTCGGTCGAGGCGTCCGGCAAGGCGATCGCGGACGCCGGGATCTCCGCCGAGCAGATCGGCGCCGTGATCGTCTCGACGGTGTCCCACTTCAAGCAGACCCCCGCGGTCGCCACCGAGATCGCCGACAAGCTGGGCACGGACAAGGCCCCGGCCTTCGACATCTCGGCCGGCTGCGCCGGCTTCGGCTACGGCATCACCCTCGCCAAGGGCATGATCGCCGAGGGATCGGCGGAGTACGTCCTGGTCATCGGCGTGGAGCGGCTGAGCGACCTCACCGACCTGGAGGACCGTGCGACGGCCTTCCTGTTCGGTGACGGCGCCGGCGCGGTCGTGATCGGCCCCTCCCCGGAGCCGGCGATCGGCCCGACGGTGTGGGGCTCCGAGGGCGACAAGTCGGAGACCATCAAGCAGACCGTGCCGTGGACGGACTACCGTGACGGCGCGATCGAGCGCTTCCCCGCGATCACGCAGGAGGGCCAGGCGGTCTTCCGCTGGGCCGTGTTCGAGATGGCGAAGGTCGCCCAGCAGGCGCTGGACGCGGCCGGGATCAGCGCAAGCGAGCTCGACGTCTTCATTCCGCACCAGGCCAACGAGCGGATCATCGACTCGATGGTGAAGACTCTCAAGCTGCCGGAGTCCGTCACGGTCGCCCGCGACGTACGCACCACCGGCAACACCTCGGCCGCCTCGATCCCGCTCGCGATGGAGCGGCTCCTGGCGACCGGCGAGGCGAAGAGCGGCGACACCGCACTCGTCATCGGATTCGGGGCGGGTCTCGTGTACGCCGCGACGGTCGTTACCCTCCCCTAGGCACCTCGTGCCGGATCATCCGGTCCGGTGCGGGCAACGCCCTCCCGCCGCCGCGGCGGCGGGCGCCACACCCTCTAGGAACACCAACGAAGGAGCGCCGACATGGCCGCCACTCAGGAAGAGATCGTCGCCGGTCTCGCCGAGATCGTGAACGAGATCGCCGGGATCCCGGTTGAGGACGTCCAGCTGGACAAGTCCTTCACCGACGACCTCGACGTCGACTCGCTGTCCATGGTCGAGGTCGTCGTCGCCGCCGAAGAGCGCTTCGACGTCAAGATCCCGGACGACGACGTCAAGAACCTCAAGACGGTCGGCGACGCGACCGACTACATCCTCAAGCACCAGGCCTGAGTCACTGCTCCGGCCGGGTAGCCCCGGCCCCGCCACCCGGCGGTGGCGCCGCTCGATCCTCTGATCCGTTGGAGAAAGATTTCCCGTGAGCCCGACCAATCGCACCGTGGTCGTCACCGGTATCGGCGCAACCACACCGCTGGGTGGCGACGCAGCCTCGACCTGGGAAGGCCTGGTCGCCGGTCGTTCCGGCGTCGGCCCCCTCGAACAGGAGTGGGCGGCCGAGCTGCCGGTCCGCATCGCCGCGCAGATCGCCGTCGAACCGGGTGAGATCATTCCTCGCCCGCAGGCCCGCAAGCTGGACCGCTCGGCGCAGTTCGCGCTGATCGCGGCTCAGGAGGCCTGGAAGGACGCCGGTTTCACCGGCAGGGCCGGCGATGACGCGCAGGTCGACCCGCACCGTCTCGGTGCGGTCGTCGCCTCCGGCATCGGCGGCGTGACCACCCTGCTGGACCAGTACGACATCCTGCGCGACAAGGGTGTCCGCCGGGTCTCCCCGCACACCGTGCCGATGCTGATGCCCAACTCCCCGGCGGCCAACGTCGGCATCGAGCTGGGTGCCCAGGCCGGCGTGCACACCCCCGTCTCGGCGTGCGCCTCCGGCGCCGAGGCCATCGGCTACGCGATCGAGATGATCCGCACCGGCCGTGCCGACGTCGTCGTCGCCGGCGGCACCGAGGCGGCGATCCACCCGCTGCCCATCGCCGCGTTCGGCAACATGATGGCGATGTCCAAGAGCAACGACGACCCACAGGGCGCCTCGCGCCCCTTCGACGTCGACCGCAACGGCTTCGTCCTCGGCGAGGGCGCCGGCGTGATCGTCCTGGAGTCGGAGGAGCACGCCCGGGCCCGCGGCGCCCGCATCTACGTGGAGGCCGTCGGCCAGGGCATCTCCGCCGACGCCCACCACATCACCCAGCCCGAGCCCTCGGGCACGGGCATCGCGGCGGCCCTGCAGAACCTGCTCGCCGCCACCGACCTGGACCCGGCCGAGGTCGCGCACGTCAACGCGCACGCCACGTCGACCCCGCAGGGCGACATCGGTGAGATCAAGGCGCTGCGGAAGGCCTTCGGCGACGATGTCGACCACATGGCGATCTCCGCGACCAAGTCGATGACCGGTCACCTGCTGGGCGGCGCCGGCGGCGTGGAGACGGTCGCCGCGGTGCTGGCCCTGTACCACCGGGTGGCTCCGCCGACCATCAACGTGGACAACCTCGACCCCGAGGTGAACGCGGACATCGTCCGTGGCGAGGCGCGGAAGCTGCCCGTCGAGGGCCGCATCGCCGCGCTCAACGACTCCTTCGGGTTCGGCGGCCACAACGTGGTGCTCGCGTTCCGGACGGTCTGACGCTCCGCAGCGTGCGCGAAGTCCCGGTCTCCGTGAGGAGGCCGGGACTTCGGCGTGTCGTGCACCGGCACTGCACGGCGTGTCGGGAGCCGGTGTCGTACGGCGTGTCGGGCCCGGGCGAAGGACGGGGCGTGGTGCGAGGGGTCCGTCAGAACGGGACGGGCTCAACGGCGCCTGCCCGGGCAGGCGGAATCGACGTACGCGCCAGCCTTGGGGTGCGGGTGGGGTGGTCGCGCGAGTGCCCCGCGCCCTCGCCCCCGGCGGGGTCACACCACCTGGTGCAACCAGCGCACGGGCGCGCCCTCCCCGGCGTACCGGAACGGCTCCAGTTCGTCGTCCCAGGGCTTGCCGAGCAGCTTGGAGATCTCGGCCTCCAGGTCGGTCTCCCCGCGCCGGCTGCGCAGCAGGGCCGCGCGCAGCCGGTCCTCCGGGATGAGGATGTCGCCGTGGATGCCGGTGACGGCGTGGAAGATGCCGAGGTCGGGGGTACAGCTGTAGCGCTCGCCCTCGGCCGTGGTGCACGGCTCGGCGGTGACCTCGAAGCGCAGCAGGTGCCAGCCGCGCAGCGCGGAGGCCAGCTTGGACGCCGTGCCGGCCTCGCCCTGCCAGGAGAACTCCGAACGCCAGGTGCCCGGCGCGGCGGGCTGCCGGATCCAGTCGAGGTTGACGCGCGTGCCGAGCACCCCGGCAACGGCCCACTCGACGTGCGGGCACAGCGCGCGCGGCGCGGAGTGCACGTACAGAACTCCACGTGTCGTCACCGGGACCTCCGGGCAGGCGGGTCGTCTTGCAGGGCGGGCACAGCGGCGGCGGCAGGGCTGCCACGTTGATGGCGAGGCTACCGTGCGGCGGCGCAAGGAGTGTGACGTACCGTCGGTCCCGGGGCCGGGAAACACCTGCCATTCACCCAGGGGGACGCTTGTACGGGTGTGAGCCGTTGCACGGCACCGGCCGGGAACGCCCGGTCGTTGTCATGCTGGGGGGAGCTCTGCCGTCGGGACCGAGGGGATCAGCCGGGGATGCGGAAGCGAATCCAGCGCGGGCGGGCCGTGGTGGCCGTCGTGGCGGCCGCCGTGCTGGCTGCCGCCGGCTGCGACGGGTCCGGTGGCGGATCTCCGGGCTCCTCCGGAGGGCAGAGGAGAGCGGCCACCCCGTCGCCGACGCCGTCCTGGAACCGCAGCCCGGACTCGGTCGCGGCCGTCGGCGACTCCATCACGCGCGGCTTCGACGCCTGCTCGGTGCTGTCGGACTGCCCGGAGGTGTCCTGGGCGACCGGCGCCGACGCGGCCGTCGACTCCCTCGCCGTGCGGCTGCTGGGTCCGGCGCGGGCGGCCACGCACAGCTGGAACTACGCGGTGACGGGCGCCCGGATGGCGGATCTGCCGGATCAGATGGCGCGGGCGGCGTCCCGGAAGCCGGAGTTGGTGACGGTGCTGGCGGGTGCCAACGACGCCTGCCGGCGGACGACGTCGCGGATGACGTCCGTGGCCGACTTCCGCAGCCAGTTCCAGGAGGCGCTGCGCACCCTGCGGGCCCGGGCGCCCCGGGCGCAGGTGTACGTCGCGAGCGTGCCGGACCTGAAACGGCTGTGGTCGCTGGGCCGTACCGACCCGCTGGGCAGGCAGGTGTGGAAGCTCGGTATCTGCCCGTCCATGCTGGGCGACGCGGACGCCCTGGACGCGGCGGCCGACCAGCGGCGCAACACGGTGCAGGAGCGGGTGGAGGCGTACAACGAGGTGCTGAAGAAGGTCTGCGCCGGGGACCGTCACTGCCGCTACGACGGCGGTGCCGTCCACGACTACCGGTTCGGCCCGGACCAGTTGAGCCACTGGGACTGGTTCCACCCCAGCAGGGAGGGGCAGGCCAGGCTGGCGGAGATCGCCTACCGCACCGTCAGCGCCGAGAAGCCCGTGACCTAGGGTTTTCCACATGAGCGAACTTTTCGGCGCACTTCCCGACGGAACGCCGGTGCACCGCTGGACGCTGGAGCGCGCGGGCGTCCGTGTGCGGGTCCTGTCGTACGGGGGGATCGTGCAGTCGGTGCGGGTCCCGGACCGCGAGGGGCGTGCCGGGGAGGTGGTGCTGGGGTTCCCCGGCCTCGACGGCTACCTGAACCGTCCCGAGCCGTACCTCGGTGCGCTGGTCGGCCGGTACGCCAACCGGATCGCGGGCGCCCGCTTCGCCCTGGACGGGCGGACGTACGCGCTCGCGCCCAACGAGGGCGCCCACTCGCTGCACGGCGGTGCGGGGGGCTTCGACAAGCGCGTGTGGGACGTCGAGCCGACCGGGCACGGGCTGCGCCTGACCCGGGTCTCCCCGCACGGCGAGGAGGGTTTCCCGGGCCGCCTGGAGGTCGCGGCGACGTACACCCTGGACGAGGCGGGTGCCCTGCACGTCGCGTACGAGGCGGTCACGGATGCGCCGACCGTGGTGAACCTGACGAACCACAGCTATTTCGACCTGGCCGGCTCCGGCCGCGCCGCCACCGGCCATGTGCTGCGCCTGGCGGCCTCCCGCTACACGCCGGTCGGCCCGGACCTGATCCCCACGGGGGAACTCGCGGACGTGTCCGGGACCCGCTTCGACTTCCGTACGGCCCGCCGCACGGACTCCGGCTACGACCACAACTTCGTACTGGACAAGGGTGTCACCGCCGCCCCCGTCGAGGTGGCCGAGCTGCACGACCCGCTCTCCGGGCGGGTGCTGACGGTGGCGACGACCGAGCCGGGTCTTCAGCTGTACACCGCAGATCACCTGGGTGAGCCGTTCGTGCCGGGGCAGGGCGTCGCGCTGGAGACTCAGCACTTCCCCGACTCCCCCAACCGGCCCGGTTTCCCGAGCACGGTGCTCCGGCCGGGCGGGACGTACCGGTCGGAGACGGTCTACGGGTTCGGCGTCCGCTAGTGCTCTGACCGCATAGGTTCACCGGGATGGGTGGCTGTGAGGTGGTGGGGGGCAGGCTCGTGCTAGGGACGTCCGCCTATGCTCAGCCTGTGCAACCACCCGATAGAAGCGCTCCGTTGACCATGGCGTTCCCGGCCGAGCTTGCATGCGAGGCCGAGGCAGTAGTGTCGGTCATGCCTGCTTCTCGCCTCCTGCCGACAGCGCCGTTCTCGGTCGTTGTAGAGGGCCAGCAGGTTTTGATCCCCGAGCGCCTCTACAACGACGAGCCGCCACCTGATGCGGTGGCGTCGCTTTCGTCGCGCCAACGGCAGCTTCTGCACTGCCTGTACTCAAGGCACTGCGACGGGGTGGTCAGGCAACGCCACCTGGAGAAGATCGTGGGTTCCACGGACCCATGGGCTGTCCCCTTCGTCGCGCAGTTGGTCGGCGAGTACGTCTTGGAGATCCTGGTCGTCATCTGCGATGAACTCCGTGATCTCGCCGCGCCCGGCACCTGCGGCCACCTCGCGTACGGGCAGTTCATCGTGGACAACCCGGCCTACTTCGCACGCATTCAACGACGGGTCGTGAGCTACTGGAGCTGCTACTACCGCGGCACCTACGCGAGTTTTCGGGGCTACCCGGGGCGCGCTCTTCTTGACCTCCTGCGGTCCGCTGCCTCCGACAGAGCCGGGCATCCCTGGCCCAACCTCGCTCCAGCCGCCACCAGGGTGAACGGCTACTGCTAGGCCCCGGCCGGGCAAGGTCGCCGGGGCCGGTCAAGCCGCATCGGCGAGGGGCCGCACTCCCCAGCGGATGCCCTTCTCACCGCGGATGCGGGCGCGCTCGCGGCGCTGGGCGGCCAGCACGTCGGGGTGTCGGGCGTTCGTGTTGCGCCATCGCAGGTGGGAGTGCAGAGCCCGCGTCTGGACGGTGTGGTTGCGGTGGTTGGAGTTGGCGATGGTGAACTGCCGCAGCGGCCGGATGCCGTTCGGGCCCCGCTCCGGCAGGCTCCGCTCACGCGACACGTCCCGCGGCGCGCCCGCACTCACGAGCCCCGGTCCGGAGGTCAGGTTCCGGACCGGGGCTGCCCGAGGGGGAACCCGTCCCGGATCAGACGTTAACGTCCGCGGTGAGCCTGCGGTCGGCGATCGAGCGCCCCACCTGGATCTCGTACGAACCCTTCACAAACGTCCAGGCGTTGGCCGTCTCGTCCCAGATCTCGAAGGCACGGCGCGGGAGTTCGACGACGGCCTCGGCCCTCTCGCCCGGCCCGGCCCCGACGCTCGCGAACCCGGCCAGCCAGCGCGCCGGGCGGGCGTCGTCGGGCGCGGCGGGCGCGAGGTACACCTGCACGACCTCGCGTCCGGTGCGCGGGCCGGAGTTACGCAGACGGACCCTCGCCGTGGTGCCCTGCACCTCGACGGACTCGTAGGCCCAGTCGGTGTAGCCGAGCCCGTGGCCGAAGGGGTAGGACGGGGTGCGGCCCTGCCGTTCCCAGGCGCGGTAGCCGATGAAGACGCCTTCGTCGTAGCGGAGCCGGCCGTCCGCCGGGGCGACCTGGGTGACGGGGGCGTCGGCCAGTGGGCCCCAGGTGGTGGGGAGCCGGCCGCCCGGCTCGCAGGCACCGGTCAGGACGTCGGCGAGTGCCGCGCCGGCCTCCTGGCCGGGGAACCAGCTGAGCAGCACGGCGGCCGCCTCGTCCCGCCAGGACAGTTCGACCGGGGAGCCGGAGTTGACGACCACGACGGTACGGGGGTTGGCGGCGGCGACCGCGCGCACCAGGTCGTCCTGGCGGCCGGGCAGGCGCAGGTCGGTGCGGTCGAAGCCCTCGGACTCGACGCGCTCGGTGGTGGCGACCACGACGACGGCGGTGTCGGCGGCGCGGGCGGCCTCGACCGCCTCAGCGATCAACTCGTCCGCGTCGCGCTGCGGTTCCTGGTGGGCGAGGGCGAAGGCGACGACCTCCATGGGGACCTCCGCGGGGAGGTCGTGGACATGGGTGAGGGAGACCTCGACCGGTTCGCCGGCGATCAGTTCCACCCGGGCACGGGCGACCGGGGCGCCGAAGAACGCCTCGAAGGGGTCGCCGTCACCGGCGGGGTGCTGGACGCCGTCGTAGTGCGCCGTACCGGCGACGGTGAGGGTGAAGGCTCCGGCGCCTTTGATGCCGAAGGTGTGCAGGCCGGTCTCGCGGGGTGTGAAGGTGCCGGTCAGCTCGACGGTGTGGAGGGCGGCGCCGGTGACGCCCTCGGGCAGGTCGGCGCCCGTCCACTGGATCTGCCCGCTCGGGGCGGAGCGACTGCCGATGGCGTCGCCGCGCGCGTCCCGGCACACCGCGCGCAGTTCGAAGCCGAACCGGGCGACGGCGAGTTCGGTGGCCGGGTCGGCGCCGACCCGGTAGCCGAGGCTGCCCTCGGGCAGGGCAGCGGTGAGACCGTCGAGCGGGGAGACGACACGGGACGGGAAGACCGTGGCGGAGCCGCCGCCCAGGACGCGGGCGTCGCGGGCGGCGGCTCCGATCAGCGCGACCGTGCCGGGCCTGAGCGGGAGGGCGCCGCGTTCGTTGCGCAGCAGGACGAAGGAGCGGCGGGCGATCTCGCGGGCGAGTGCGGGGCCGTCGACGGGCTCGGGCGGCTCGGCGACGGCGGGTGCGGCGCCTTCCAGGGCGCCGACGCGGGCGGCGAGCCGCAGGACGTTCCGCACGGCCCCGTCGACGGTGCCCTCCTGGACGCGTCCGTCCCGGACGGCCCGGGCGAGCGCCTCGCCGTAGACGGTCCGCGGCCCCGGCATGGCGATGTCGAGGCCGCCCTCGACGGCGCCGACGGTGGAGCGGGCGGCCGTCCAGTCCGACACGTTGCACCCGTCGAAGCCCCATTCGCCGCGCAGCACCTCGTTCACCAGATGGTGGTGCTCGGTCATGGTCGTGCCGTTGACGGTGTTGTAGGCGGTCATGACGCCCCATGGGCGGGCCTGCTCGACGATGGCCTCGAAGGGGGCCAGGTAGAGCTCGCGCAGGGCTCGTTCGCCCACCCGGTTGTCGACCGTGAAGCGGTCGGTCTCGGCGTCGTTGGCGACGAAGTGCTTGACGGTGGTGCCGATACCGCCGGACTGCACGCCCCGCACGTAGCCGGCGCCGATGACGCCGGTCAGGTACGGGTCCTCGCTGTAGGCCTCGAAGTGACGGCCGCCGAGCGGGGAGCGGTGGAGGTTGACGGTGGGGGCGAGGAGCACGTGCACGCCCTTGCGCCGGGCCTCCTGGGCGAGCAGGACGCCGGTGCGGTGGGCGAGCGCGGGGTCCCAGGTGGCGGCGAGCGCGGTCGGGGACGGCAGGGCGATGGACGGGTCGTCGGCGGACCAGCGCACACCCCGGACGCCGATCGGGCCGTCGGACATCACGAGGGACCGCAGACCGATCTCCGGGAGGGCGGGCAGGGACCAGACGTCCTGGCCGGCCAGGAGCCGGGTCTTGGTGTCCAGGTCGAGCTTGCCCAGGGCGGATGCGACGGCTGCCTCGCGGGCTTCGTCGGCGGGGGTGGGCCGGGTCTCCGGCATGGCAGTGCCTCCTCGGTGACGTCCGTGCGGTTTCCCCATCGTGCACCCACCGCCTGTAACCCGGTAGGTTTCGTTATGTGCCCGTTATATGACAAGCGGTCGTATGGCGTACGGTGACGCCATGAACGCACGGGTCAGGAGCGAGGAACGGCGAGCGGAGATCGTCCGGGCCGCCCTGGAGGTGATCGCCGAGCGCGGCTACCGGGGCGCGAGCCTGGCCGCGGTGGCCGAACGGGTGGGACTGACCCAGCAGGGACTGCTGCACCACTTCCCCACCAAGGAGGCACTGCTCGTCGCCGTCCTGAAGGAGCGGGACCGGTGGGACGCGGTGCCGGACAGCCGGTGGCGGGTCGACCTGCTCGCCTCCCTCGTCGAGTACAACGCGATGCGGCCCGCCATCATCCGGACGTTCTCGGCGCTGCTCGGCGAGAGCGTCACGGAGGGGCATCCGGCACGCGGGTACTTCACCGAGCGCTACCGCAGGGTGCGGGACACCATGACGGGCGTCCTGCGCTCCGCGTACGGAGACCGGCTGCCCAGCGGGCTGTCCCCCGAACGCACCGCCCCGCTGCTGGTGGCGGTGATGGACGGGCTCCAGTACCAGTGGCTGCTGGACCCGGAGTCGGTGGACATGCCGGCGGCGTTCCGGGACTTCCTGCGGCTGCTGGGCGAGCCCGAGGAGCAGCCGCGCAGCCGGGCGGCCGAGCAGCCGCGCAGTGGATCGACGGAGCAGGCGGATTGACACGCCAGCGGTGGACGGGGGTCACTGCCCCCAGGCGACCGCCAGCGTCTTGCTCACGGCGCAGACGAGGGCGAAGGCGACCGCCCAGCCGACGGCCCCGGCGGCAACCAGCGCGACCGCGCCCGCCCCGAACCACAGCGTCTCGAAGCCGGCGCGGGCCGCTCCCCGCATCCGGTACGGCGCCCTGGGCGAGCCGCACGCCCCCCACAGCACGATCAGCGCGGCGGGGGCGGCGAGGCCGAGCAGCCAGGCGAGCCCGGCGGGGACGCCGAGGGTGACGCCCCAGTAGGCGGCGGCTGCGACGGCGCCGAGCTCGACGAGGAACAGGACCCCCAGATTGGCTGCTCTGGCTGCTTTCATGCGTCGCAGTATCACCCCGCCGGCATGGTCGGGGCCGGGGCGGGTGCCTCCGGGGGCGTCACCGGTGAGCGTGCTCGTCCCGGGGTGCGGGCGGGACGTCGTCCTCGGGGTCGTGGCGCCCGTCGCCGTCACGGACCTCCTCGCCCAGCAGCTCCCGTGCCAGCAGCGTCGCTCCGGCGACCGCGCCGGGCATCAGGAACACGGCGACGAAGGGGACGAGGAACGCCAGCGCGAGGGGCGTGCCGAAGCCCCACACCAGAAGCCTGCGGGAACGCAGCAGGGCGAGACGCTCGCGCAGCTGCACGCCGCGGCGCTGGAGGGCGACCGCGGTCAGTTCCTCGGTGAGGAAGAAGCCGGTGACGAAGAAGCCCAGCACCGGGACGGCGGTCTGCCCGACGAACGGCAGAAAGCCGAGGGCGAACAGCAGCACGCCCCACAGACCCGCGCGGACCACGATCCGCAGGCTGTCCCGGCCGGAGATCCACAGCTCGCGCCAGAGCGGCAGCTCCGACTCGGGTGCGGTGCCGTCCGGGGACACGTCGCGGTCGACGGTCACCGACAGGCTCTCGTAGAAGGGCTGCCCGACGAGCAGCGTGACCGCGGTGAAGGTGACGACCGCGAGGAGCAGGCCGAGCGCGAACAGCAGGGCCGTCAGGAGTCCGCGGAACAGACCGGGCCACGGGCTGGACCAGTCGTCCGCGAAGGGCGTCGCCCAGGTGACGAAGTCCTGCCCCCACAGGGCGAGGCAGACGAGTGCCGCGGCGTAGAGGACCAAGGTGATCAGGCCGGGGACGAGTCCGAACCCGAACTGCCTGCCGTGCCCGGCCACCCATCGCTGGCCCTTGAGGAGATGACCGAGCCCCGCCCCGAGATCACGCATGGGCGAACTCTACCGGCCGCCTGCGGGCAGGGCCGGGTCCCGGCCTGCCCCGGCCGGCGGCCCGTCCGGCCCGGCACCTCCCGCAGGAGCGCCGGTTCGGTCCCGGAGGGCCGACGCCCGTTTCGCGAGCACGGCGTGCAGGGGCGTCAGCGGGTGGCCGCGGCGACTGTCCGCGGGCGGTAGCTCCGTGCCGGAACGACCGTGCGGACCGGGGGTGTTGACTGCGATCCTGGTGACGTTCGCGGCGGTGCACGGAAGGTGGCCGGTGGTGTCGGTGGTGGTGCGTGCGTGCCATGCGCTGCACGTCGTCCCCGCGGGGAGCCGACCGGATCGTCGCCAGGAGCTCTCCTCGCCTCGCCCGCCCTGCGTGCCCGTGCCGTGCCCGTACGATGTCCTGGCCGTGCCGTGCGGTTCTCCCCTGCCGCACCCGCCCCCAGCATGCCCCTTGGGTGTCCGGGCCGTGCGCCATCCGGGGCATTGGCACGGGCATCGGTGACACCGGCACCCCCATGTTGCGGTTGAGTCGAACAGGTACATCTCGCCGTACCGATCTCGGAGAGCGGAGGAGGGAGAGCGGATGACGCAGGAGATCCACGGCACGGTGGCGGCCGGGTTCGAGGCGGCACGCGAGGAGTTCGCCGCGTTCGTCGCGCAGGAGCGGCCCGACTACGAGGGGCAGTTGTGCGCCTGTGTGCACGGGCGCAGGGTCGTCGACCTGTGGGCGGGCGCGGACGCCGGTTCCCTCTACGGCGTGTACTCCTCCACCAAGGGCGCGGCGCACCTCGTGGTCGCGTTGCTCGTGCAGGACGGCACGCTGGAGCTGGATCGCAAGGTGACCTACTACTGGCCGGAGTTCGGCAGCGAGGGCAAGGGCTCGCTGACGCTGCGGGACCTGCTCGCGCACCGGGCCGGACTGGTCGGGCTCGACGCGGGGTTCACCCGGGAGGAACTGGCCGACGACCGGGCCGTCGCCGAACGCCTCGCCGACCAGAAGCCGTTCTGGCGCCCGGGCACGGCCTTCGGCTACCACGCGCTGGTCATCGGCGCGCTGACCGGCGAGGTCGTGAGACGGGCGACGGGGCGAACGCTCCAGGACGTCTGGGAGGACCGGGTGCGGGCGCCGTACGCCCTGGACTTCCACCTGGGGCTGCCCGCGGCCGAGGAGCCCCGCTTCCGCTCCGTGCAACCGATGCGGCCGACGCCGGGGCAGCAGGCCGCACTGGACGCCCGCCCGGACGGGCCGCACACGCTGGCCTCGATCGCGTTCAACACGCATGTGCCGGACCCGGGGACGCTGGAGGGTCTCGCCAACTCCCGTGCCGTGCGCGCCAGGGGGCCGGCGTCGGCGGGCGGAGTGGCCTCGGCGCGCGGGCTGGCCGGGATGTACGCGGCGATGACGAGCGAGATGGACGGTCGGCCGCCGCTGCTGAAGCCGGACACGCTGGCCGAGTTCGGGCAGATCCACTCGACGGGGTACGACCTGGTGCAGCGGACTCACAAGTCGTTCGCGCTCGGCTTCCAGGCGACCGCGGACATGTGGTACCCGTTCCTGGGCGCGGGGGCCGTCGGCCACAGCGGCGCCGGCGGATCGCAGGCCTTCGCCGACCCCCGCAGCGGCCTCGCCTACGGCTACACGCGGCGCCGGCTGGCCTTTCCGGGCGGGGCGGCGCCGGAGAACGCCCGGCTGGTGCGGGCGGTGCACACGGCTGCCCTGCGCGTGTGAGGTGACGGAGGAGGGCCCCGCCCGGCGTCCGGGCGGGGCCCTCCTCCGCGGGCGCCGTCCGTCAGACCAGCACGACGGTGATGTTGCCGCGGGTGGCCTTGGAGTACGGGCAGACCTGGTGGGCCTTCTCCACCAGGGACCGCGCGGTGCCGGCGTCGACCCTCGGGATGTCCGCCGAGATCTCCACGATGATGCCGAAGCCGTCACCGTTCCTGCCGATGCCGACCTTCGCGGTCACGGTCGAACCGGAGACGTCCGCGCCCTCCTGGCGGGCCACGACGCCGAGGGCGCCCTGGAAGCAGGCGCTGTAGCCGGCGGCGAACAGCTGCTCCGGGTTGGTGCCCGCACCGCTGCCGCCCATCTCCTTCGGCGGGTTCACGACGACGTCGAGCTTGCCGTCGTCGGTGGCGACCCGGCCGTCGCGGCCGTTCTCGGCGACGGCGACGGCGGTGTACAGGACGTCGGACTGCTGAATCGGCATGGGATGGTCTTCCTCCTCGGTCCGCCGCGGCTCGCGCCCAGGCCGTCGGCGAATTTCGGAAAGAAGTTACCGCATGCCGGAATCGACGGGAAGGGTGTCCCGGAGGGTCGGGCTTCCCGGGCCGGCCCGGGAAGCCCCCAGGACGCGGAACGGGCGGCCCGAAGCCGCACCCCCTGAGCCGCCGAACCCCGCACCACCGGGGCGCGGGGACGACGGGGCCGGGGCCGAGGAGGTTCGGGGTCACCCGGACCGCGAGCCGCAGGGGCACCGGCCGCAGGGCCGCCTCAGAGCTTGACGACCATCTTCCCGATGTTGTCGCCGCGCAGCACGCCGAGGAACGCCTCCAGGGTGTTCTCGACGCCCTCGACGACCGTCTCGCGGTACTTGAGCGCACCCGAGGCGACCCACGGGCCGACCTCCTGGACGAACTGGGGCTGGAGGTCGTAGTGGTCACCGACCAGGAAGCCCTCGATGCGGCCGCGGGTCTGGATCAGTCGGGCCAGGTTCTTCGGGCCGGGCGCGGGCTCCGTGTTGTTGTAGACGGAGATCATGCCGCAGACCGCGATCCGGCCGTCCCGGTTGAGGGAGCCGATGGCAGCCTCCAGGTGGTCGCCGCCGACGTTGTCGAAGTAGACGTCGATGCCGTCGGGGGCGGCGGCGCGCAACTGCTCGGCGACCGGGCCGTTGCGGTAGTTGAAGGCGGCGTCGAAGCCGTACTCCTCGACCAGGAGCTTGACCTTCTCGTCGGAGCCCGCCGAGCCGATGACGCGGGAGGCGCCCTTGAGCCTGGCGATCTGCCCCACCTGACTGCCGACGGCACCCGCGGCGCCGGAGACGAACACGGCGTCGCCCTCCTTGAAGGAGGCGGTGCGCAGCAGGCCGGCGTAGGCGGTGAGACCGGTCATGCCGAGGACGCCGAGGTAGGCCGACAGCGGGACGTCACCCGAGCCGGCCGAGCCGACCCTGACCGCCTGGGCGGCGTCCACCGCGGCGTACTCCCGCCAGCCGAGGAAGTGCAGGACGTGGTCACCCACCTCGATCCCCTCGGCGCGGGACTCGACGACCTCGCCGACGGCGCCACCCTGCATGACCTTGCCGAGCTCGAAGGGGGCGACATAGGACTTCGCGGCGCTCATCCGGCCGCGCATGTACGGGTCGACGGAGAGGTACCTGTTGCGAACCAGGACCTGGCCCTCACCGGGCGTCGGCATCGGAGCTTCCACCAGGGCGAAGTCCCCTGCCTCGGGCCAGCCGACCGGGCGGGACAGGAGGTGCCATTCACGGTTGATCATGCCAGGAGCCTTCCATTTACTTCATTACCTGAAACAACCATGCGCCTGAATATTTCATGTTGTCAAGTAAACGGGTACCCTGGTGTCCATGGCCACACCGCACAAGACCCACCGCCCCGACGCAGTGACCCTGGAGGTCGTCGAGCTCATCGGCTCGGTCGTGGCCCGCTACCACGAGGAGTACGAGCAGGCCGCCGCCGAGCACTCCCTGACCGGCGCCCAGGCCAGGTTGCTCGGTCTGCTCACCCTGGAGCCGCTGCCGATGCGCAAGCTGGCCCAGAAGCTCAAGTGCGAGCCGTCCAACGTCACCGGCATCGTCGACCGGCTCGAATCCCGCGGCCTGGTGGAGCGCCGGCCCGATCCGGCCGACCGCCGCGTCAAGGTGGCGGTCGCCACGGACGAAGGCCGCCACCTGGCCCGCGCCCTGCGCGACTCCCTCGGCTTCGCCCGCGAACCGCTGGCGGCCCTGTCGGAGGAGGAGCGACTGTCCCTGCGCGATCTGCTGCGGCGGATGCTGGAATCGGGGTCCTCCTCCGGGGAGTCGCCCGCCTGACCCGTCACCACCCCGGCCGCACCGCCGAAGGAGCGGACCGGACATCGACGCACGGACCGCCCCCGGGCGCACCACCGCAGGAGGCGACCGCAGGTCTCCGCCGCAGGAACCGGTGGAAGCGTTCCGCGCCCCGCCCATTGACATGTCCTCTACACCCTCCTGCTGTCGCGCCAGCATTTCGAACGTGGGACGAAATTTCGAACAGGATCTGACGTTCACGAGGGGCGACAGCCGTGCGCATCACCGGAATCAGCACACACGTGGTCGGGACGCCCTGGCGCAACCTGACGTATGTCCAGGTGCACACCGACGAGGGGATCACAGGAGTCGGCGAGACCCGGATGCTGGGGCGCACCGGCGCCCTCCTCGGCTATCTCGGGGAGGCCGAGGCCAACCACGTCCTCGGCTCGGACCCGTTCGCCGTCGAGGACCTCGTGCGGCGCATGAAGTACGGGGACTACGGGCGGGCCGGCGAGATCGTCATGTCCGGCATCGCCGTCGTGGAGATGGCCTGCTGGGACATCAAGGGCAAGGCCCTCGGCGTGCCGGTCTGGCAGTTGCTCGGCGGGAAGGTGACCGACCGGGTCAAGGCCTACGCCAACGGCTGGTACACCACCGAGCGGACGCCCGAGGCCTACCACGCGGCGGCCCGCGGGGTGATGGAGCGCGGGTACCGGGCGCTGAAGATCGACCCGTTCGGCACCGGTCACTTCGAGCTGGACCACCGGCAGACCCTGGACGCCGTCTCCCTCGTCGAGGCCGTGCGCGACGCCGTCGGTCCGGACGCCGAGCTGATGCTGGAGATGCACGGACGGTTCTCGCCCTCGACGGCCGTCCGGCTCGCCGGGGAACTCGCGCCGTTCCGGCCCGCCTGGCTGGAGGAGCCGGTCCCGCCGGAGAACCTCAGGGCGCTGGAGAAGGTCGCCGCCAAGGTCGACGTGCCGGTGGCCACGGGCGAACGGATCCACGACCGGATCGAGTTCCGCGAGCTGTTCGACAGCCAGGCCGTCGACATCGTCCAGCCGGACGTCGGCCACATCGGCGGCATCTGGGAGACGCGCAAACTCGCCGCCACCGCCGAGACGCACTACATGCTGGTGGCGCCGCACAACGTCGGCGGGCCGGTACTCACCGCGGCCTCCCTCCAGGTCGGGTTCACCTCCCCCAACTTCAAGGTCCTGGAGCACTTCGACGACTTCGCCGACGCGGAGATCAAGAAGGTCGTCAAGGGGGCGTGGCAGGTGGACCCCGAGGACGGCTGCTTCGCGCTCACCGACGCGCCGGGCCTCGGTGTCGAGCTCGACGTCGACGCCGCCGCCGAGTTCCCGCAGCAGCGGGCCCGCTTCGACCTGTGGGCCGAGGGCTGGGAGAAGCGGCGGCCGAAGGCGCCCGGGCGATGAGCGGCGCCATCGTCGTCGAGGCGCCGGGCGTGCACCGGCTCGTCCCGCACGAGCCCCGAGAGCCGCAGCCCGGCGAGGCGCTGGTGCGCGTGCACGCCGTCGGCCTGTGCGGCAGCGACCGCGAGGTGTACCAGGGCAACCGGCCCGAGGGATACGTCCGTTACCCGCTCGTCCCCGGTCACGAGTGGTCGGGGACGGTCGAGGCCACCGGACCCGGGGTGCCGCGCTCGCTGGCCGGCAGGAAGGTCGTCGGCGAGGGCTTCCGCAACTGCCAGGTCTGCGACCGCTGCCAGGCCGGCGAGACGACCCTGTGCTCCGCCGGGTACGAGGAGACCGGGTTCACGCAGCCGGGCGCCATGGCCGCCACCCTCACCCTGCCGGCCCGGCTGCTGCACGTGCTGCCCGACGACGCCGACCTGAGCGCGGCGGCGCTGCTGGAGCCGGCCGCCTGCGTGGCCGCCGCCGCACTCCGGGCGAACGCCCGGCCAGGCGACCGGGTCGCGGTGGTGGGCACCGGGACGCTCGGCATGTTCGCCGTGCAGTTCCTGCGCGCCGTGTCCCCGGGCGAGCTGCTGGTCGTCGGCAGGCACGACGACCGTGCCGGGCTGTCCCGGCACTTCGGCGCCACCGCCTTCCTGACCCGGGACCGGCGGCTGCCGGACGACTTCGACATCGTGATCGAGACCGCCGGTTCCGCCGACGCCGCCCGGACCGCCGCCCGGCTGCTGCGGCGCGGGGGGCGGCTGGTGCTGACCGGGATCCCCTCGCCGGGCGCCGACGGGCTCGACCCGACCGACCTCGTCGTACGGCAACTGGAGGTGCACACCGTCTTCGGGGCTCCGCCCCGTGCCTGGGCGTACGCCGTGCGGGTGTTCGCCGCCGGGCTGCTGGATCCGCTGCCGTTGGTGACGCACGAACTGCCGCTCGCGGCGTTCTCCCGCGCCGTCGAGCTGGTGGGGTCCGGCGACCCGACGGTCGGGAAGGTACTCGTCCACCCGTAGGCGTACGCCGGTCCGTGGGCGACCCGACGGGCCTTTCCAACCGGCGTACCGCGCGCCCCGCGCACGGGCGCCGCCGGCCCTGCCCCACGGGACCCCGCCCCATCAGGACCCCACGCCGCCGCCGAGCCGGGCCTCGCGCGTCGGGTCCCGCCCCCGCACACCGAGATCTCCGAACGTCGTCCGATATACCGAACAGAAGGACCGCTCGTGATCACTCCCTCCACCACGGCCACCCGACGCCCCGGCGAGCAGGCGCTCACCGCGCTGGGCCTCGCCGCACCTCCGCCCGACCCCGCCGACGCCTCCGCGCACTCCTTCCCCGGAGGCGGCCGCTGGCGCACGGAGATCCCCTCGTGCGAGGGGCCCGAGGCGCTGACCGTGGTCCTGAAGGAGGCCGCACGGCTCGACGTGCCGATCCACCGGATCAGCCAGGGCAGCGGCGTGTGGATGCTGACCGACGCCGAGATCACCGAGATGGCCGAGACCGCCGCCGGGCACGACGTCGAACTCTGCCTCTTCACCGGACCGCGCGGCACCTGGGACATCGGCGGCTCCACCCGCACCGACTCGGGCGGGGCCGGAGCGCGCGCCCGCGGCCGCGACGCCGTCGCCGGATGCGTCGAGGACGCCGTACGCGCCACGGAACTGGGCGTCAGGTGCCTGCTCGTCGCCGACGAGGGAGTGCTGTGGACCCTGCACCGGGCGCGGGCGCGGGGGATCGTCCCGGCCGACACCACGCTGAAGGTCTCGGCGCTCATCGGGCCCGTGAACCCGGCGAGTTACGCGGTGTACGAGCACCTCGGCGCCGACTCCGTCAACGTGCCGAGCGACCTGACGCTCAATCACCTCACCGAGATCCGGAAGGCGTCGGGCGCCCCGATGGACATGTACATCGAGGCGCCGGACGACCTCGGCGGCTATGTACGGATGTACGAGGTCGCCGAACTGATCCGGCGCGGGGCGCCGCTGTACCTGAAGTTCGGCCTGTCGAAGGCACCCGGCCTCTACCCCTACGGCCACCACCTGCGGGACGTGGCGCTGGCCACCGCCCGGGAACGGGTGCGGCGCGGCCGGCTGGCACTGGACCTGCTGGCGCGGCACGGCGCAGACGGGGACATGGCACCCCTGGGCTCGCGGCTACCCGGAAGCCTTCGACGCTTTGAAACACGCTCATAAATTTTCGGACACACCACTTCACAGAAGGCGACGCAGTCAAACAGAATCCCACACAGTCATCCGCTCCCGGGACTTCCGCCCGGACCGACCGCACCTGCCCAGCGTTGCCGCACCACCCGACCAGGCCGTGCTCAGACATCAAGGAAGATGACCATGCGCAACCGCAGAGCCGCCCTCGCCGCCACAGCCGGAGCCGCCGGCCTCGCCCTCGCCCTGACCGCCTGCGGGCAGAACAGCGAGGGCGGCAGCAAGGAGGACAAGGGGTCCGCCCAGGGCGGCACCATCGGCATCGCGATGCCGACGAAGTCCTCCGAGCGCTGGATCGCCGACGGCGACAACGTCAGGAAGGAGCTGGAGGCCAAGGGCTACCGGACCAGGCTCGTCTACGGCGAGGACGACCCCGACCAGCAGGTCTCCCAGATCGAGAACCTGATCACGCAGGGCGTGAAGGCGCTGATCGTCGCCGCGATCGACAACAAGTCCCTCAACAACGTCCTGCAACAGGCCAAGGACGCGAACATCCCGGTCATCGCCTACGACCGGCTCATCCTCGGCACACCGAACGTCGACTACTACGCCTCGTTCGACAACAGCAGGGTCGGCGAGCTCCAGGCGAACTACATCGTCGACAAGCTGGGGCTGAAGAACGGCAAGGGCCCGTTCAACATCGAGCTCTTCGCCGGCTCCAACGACGACAACAACACCCAGTACTTCTTCAACGGGGCGATGAGCGTCCTCCAGCCCTACATCGACGGCAAGAAGCTCGTCGTCCGCTCCGGCCAGAGGGAACTGACCCAGGTCACCACCCTGCGCTGGGACGGCGCCACCGCGCAGCGACGCATGGACGACATCCTCACCAAGTCCTACAAGAGCGCCCGGGTGGACGCGGTCCTCTCCCCCTACGACGGCATCTCCATCGGCATCCTGTCGGCGCTGAAGTCGGACAGCTACGGAGCCGGGGACAAGCCGCTGCCCGTGCTCACCGGCCAGGACGCCGAGCTGGCCTCGGTGAAGTCGATCATCGCGGGCGAGCAGACGCAGACGGTCTACAAGGACACCCGCAAGCTGGCAGCGGTCGCCTCGAACATGGTCGGCGCCGTCCTGGACGGCAAGACGCCCGAGGTCAACGACACCAAGACCTATGACAACGGTGCCAAGGTCGTCCCCTCCTACCTGCTCCAGCCGGTGAGCGTCGACAAGGACAACTACCAGAAGATCCTCGTCGACGGCGGCTACTACACCGCCGACCAGCTCAGGTAACGGGCGACACCAACGGATTGGAAGGCACGCCCATGACGGGACCCGTCCTGGAAATGCGCTCGATCGTCAAGACCTTTCCCGGTGTCAAGGCGCTGTCGGACGTCACACTGACCGTCCGCCAGGGCGAGGTCCACGCCGTCTGCGGGGAGAACGGCGCCGGGAAGTCCACCCTGATGAAGGTGCTCTCCGGCGTCCATCCCCACGGCAGCTACGAGGGCGACATCCTCTTCGAGGGACAGGTGTGCCGGTTCCGGGACATCCGGGCCAGCGAGCAGCTCGGCATCGTCATCATCCACCAGGAACTGGCCCTGGTTCCCCACCTCTCCCTCGCGGAGAACATCTTCCTCGGCAACGAGCACGCCGCCCGCGGCTTCATCAACTGGAGGGAGACCCTCGGGCACGCCACCGAACTGCTGCGCCGGGTCGGCCTCGACGAGCACCCCGAGACGCGGGTCGCCGACATCGGCGTCGGCAAGCAGCAACTGGTGGAGATCGCGAAGGCGCTGTCGAAGAAGGTGAGACTGCTCATCCTCGACGAACCGACCGCGGCGCTCAACGACGAGGACAGCGGAAGACTCCTGGACCTGATCCTGCAGTTGAAGGACCAGGGCATCACCTCGATCATCATCTCCCACAAGCTCAGCGAGATCCGCAGGGTCGCCGACTCGGTCACGATCATCCGCGACGGGCTGTCCGTCGAGACGCTGGACGTGCGGGCGCCGGAGACGACCGAGGACCGCATCATCAGCGGCATGGTGGGGCGCGACCTCGACAGCCGCTTCCCCGAGCGCACCCCGCACCGGGCCGAGGAGAACGCGGCCCCGGCGCTGGAGATCCGCAACTGGACCGTGCACCACCCGATCGACCGGCACCGCACGGTCGTCGACGACGTGTCGATCCGGGTCCGCCGCGGGGAGATCGTCGGCATCGCGGGCCTGATGGGCGCCGGCCGCACCGAACTCGCGATGAGCGTCTTCGGCCGCGTCTACGGCCGGTACGCGGGCGGCACGGTCCTCAAGGACGGCGTGGAGATCCGCACCAGGACCGTCGCGGAGGCGGTCGGGCACGGCATCGCCTACGTCACCGAGGACCGCAAGCACTACGGCCTCAACCTCATCGACACCATCAACCGCAACATCTCGCTGACCGCACTGCGCAAGGTCGCCCGGCGGGGCGTGGTCGACGAGCACGAGGAGCGGCAGGTCTCCGAGGGGTTCCGGCAGTCCATGAGCATCAAGGCACCGACGGTCTTCGAGCCGGTCGGCAAGCTGTCCGGCGGCAACCAGCAGAAGGTCGTCCTCAGCAAGTGGATCTTCGCCGGGCCGGACGTGCTGATCCTGGACGAGCCGACGCGCGGCATCGACGTGGGTGCCAAGTACGAGATCTACACGGTCATCGACCGGTTGGCCGCGCAGGGCAAGGCGGTCGTCTTCATCTCCTCCGAGCTGCCCGAACTGCTCGGCATGTGCGACCGCATCTACACCATGGCCGCCGGGCGGCTCACCGGCGAGGTGCCGCGGGCCGAGGCCACGCAGGAAGTGCTGATGCGCCGGATGACGAAGGACAAGAGGTAACGCGATGAGCACCGAAGCGACCAAGAGCCCGGCCGCCGCCCCGCCGGGCAGAGGCGGCGGCCCGGCCGCCGGGGGCGGGAACGTCCTCCAGCTCCTGGCCGGCAACATGCGCGGCAACATGCGGCAGTACGGCATGCTGATCGCCCTCGGCCTGATCGTCGCCCTGTTCGCGTTCTGGACCGACGGCCAGCTGCTTCTTCCGCGCAACGTCTCCAACCTGGTGCTGCAGAACGGCTATGTGCTGATCCTCGCGATCGGCATGATGCTGGTGATCATCGCGGGCCACATCGACCTGTCGGTCGGCTCGATGACGGCGTTCGTGGGCGCCTTCGCCGCCGTGCTGACGGTGCAGCACGGTGTGCCGTGGCCGGTAGCCCTGGTGCTGTGCCTGATCGCGGGCGCGGTCGGAGGCGCCGCGCAGGGCTTCCTCATCGCGTATCTCGGCATCCCCTCCTTCATCGTCACGCTCGCGGGCATGCTGGTCTTCCGCGGCTTCACCGAGATCCTGCTCCAGGGGCAGACGCTGGGCCCGTTCCCGAACGGGCTCCAGAAGATGGGCAACGGTTTCCTGCCGGAGGCCGGGCCGCACACCAACTACCACAACATCACCCTGATGCTGGGCCTGGCGCTGATCGTCTTCGTGGTCCTCCAGGAGGTCCGCGACCGCCGGCGCCAGCAGGAGTTCTCGCTGGACGTCGTCCCCCGCAACCTCTTCCTGCTCAAGCTGGTCTCCATCGTCGCCGCGATCCTCGTGCTCACACTGCTGCTCGCCAGCTACAAGGGCGCGCCGATCCTGCTGCTGGTGCTGGGGGCCCTGGTGGTCGGCTACGGCTACGTCATGCGCAACGCGGTGTTCGGCCGGCACGTCTACGCCATCGGCGGCAACCTGCCGGCGGCCAAGCTGTCCGGCGTGCAGGACAAGAAGGTCACCTTCCTCGTCTTCATGAACATGGGCGCGCTCGCGGCGCTGGCGGGCCTGGCGATCGCCGCCCGCCTCAACGCCGCCTCCCCGAAAGCGGGCCTGAACTACGAACTGGAGGCGATCGCCTCCTCGTTCATCGGTGGCGCGTCCATGAGCGGCGGGGTGGGCACCGTCCTCGGAGCGATCATCGGCGGGCTGGTCCTCGGTGTGCTGAACAACGGCATGAACCTGCTGAGCGTCGGCACCGACTGGCAGCAGGTCATCAAGGGATTCGCCCTGCTGGCGGCCGTCGGGTTCGACGTGTGGAACAAGCGCAGGTCCGGTTCCTGAACCGCCTGCGCAGCCCTTGTCCGGTACCGGGTCAGGCACCTGCCGACAGGGGGCGCCGCCGGCACCGGCCCCGGCGGTGGAGCGACCGCGCCTGCCCGGCCGATGAAGCGGAACCCGCCGTGCGGCCGTTGCCGCACCGGTTGAACGGTGCCCGGGCCGCCGCCGTATCTCAGGGTGGCCCGTGCTCCCCCGCACGGGCCACCCTGACACGGAGGTCCCCTTGACCGGCAACGTCACCTCGCTCTTCCGCAGCACCACGGCGCACAGCCCGTCGATGGCGGCGCTGACCCGGGAGGACGGGGACGGGGCGGGACCGACGGACTTCTGTATCCCCTGCAATCCGTACTTCCCCACCCCTGCGATGTTCGACGAGATGGCGGCCCGCCTCCGGGAGATCGTCACGTACTACCCGAGCAGCGCCGACACGATCACCGCGGAACTGTGCAGCCTTCTCCAGCTCCCGCCGCAGTGCGTGGCGATGGGCAACGGGTCGACGGAGCTGATCACCTGGATCGACCACCTCCTGGTCCGCGAGTCGCTCGCCGTGCCCGTCCCCACGTTCGGGCGCTGGACCGACCAGCCGATGGAGACCGGGAAGCGGGTCGACATGTTCCCGTTGCAGGAGTCCGGCGGCTTCGCCCTGGACCTGGCGCAGTACGCCGACTTCGTCCGCACGCGCGGGACGCGGGCGGTGGTGATCTGCAACCCCAACAACCCCGACGGCGGCTATCTGCACAAGCACGCGGTGGTGCAGTTCATGGACGCGATGGCCGACCGGGACCTGGTCGTGATCGACGAGAGCTTCCTGGAGTTCGCCGACGCGGAGACGGAACCCTCGGTCGTCCAGGAGGCGATGCTCCGGCCCAACGTCGTGGTCCTGCGCAGCCTCGGCAAGAACTTCGGCCTGCACGGCGTACGCTTCGGCTATCTGGTCGCCAACCCGGCCCTGGCCGGACGGATCCGCTCCATGCTGCCGAAGTGGAACCTCAACTCCTTCGCCGAGCACGTCGTCTTCATGCTGAAGGAGCACGCCGCGGAGTACGCCCAGAGCCTGCAGCAGGTCCGTCGGGACCGGCTGGAGATGGCGAGCCGGCTGTCCGAGCTGCCGGGCCTGACGGTCTACCCCTCGCAGGGCAACTTCCTCTTCGTGCGCCTGCCCGTCGGCGCGGAGGGCACCGCGGTCCGGGACCGGCTCCTCACCGAGCACCGGATCCTGGTCCGCGAGTGCGGCAACAAGATCGGTTCGTCCAGCCGCTTCCTGCGGCTCGTGGTGCGCCCCCAGGTCGACGTGCGTCGCCTGGTGTCCGGCCTGGAACAGGTGCTCTACGGGACCAGGAGGGGAGCCGCCGTGCCCGAGCTGGGCACCGGGACCAGCTACAGCTCGGGTACGGCGGCGGTGGACCGGCTGGTCGGTGCCACCAACGGCGCGGGGATGCAGATCCCGACGGCGCCCCCGGCACCCCTGCCGGAGGCGCCCCAGCCGCTGACGCAGCCGGCACCGGTGCCGCAGCCCCTTCCGGCACCCCAGCCCCTGCCGGTGCCGCAGCCCCTTCCGGCGCCCCAGCCCGTACCGGTGCCGCAACCCGTTCCGGCACCGCAGCCGGCTGCGGCGGGCATCACACCGCCCGGCGTGCCTGCCCAGGGCGGACTCACCGCGGCCCAGGTCAGGGGCACCAACGGGCTCACCCCGGCGCCGGCGACGGGCTGGCCCAGCGCCGCGGGCTGGCCCGCCGCGGCGGGCTGAGCGGGCCCGGCCGGGCAAGGGGGACCGGCAGCGCGGTCACTGCGACGACGGGCACTCCTTCCACGCCATGTGGTACACCGTGCCGATGTCCCCGTCCGTCGAGTCCATGGTCATGAAGCTGACCTTGTCGGGCTCCGTGGTGCCCGCAGTCACGCGCAGCTCCGTGTTGATGTTGAAGTTGCGCTGGACTCCGCAGGGCGCCCAGACCAGTTGGGCCCAGTCCGTCTCGTCCGTGGCCTGCCAGTTGTCGTTGTAGGGGCCGTCCAACGGGTGGTTGCGGAACGCGGTCTGCGGTGAGCCCTGGAAGTAGTACGAGGCCTTCTGCATGCCGCTCGCTCCGGACTGGAGAGCGGCGAAACCCCGGTAGTCGACGCTGGCGATGGCGTACGTAAAGCCCTGCGGGACGTGGACGACGAGGTTGATCTGGCAGTTCTTGCGGAAAGCGATCGGGTCGGAATTGCCGCCGGCCTGGGCGAGGTAGTCGCTGTAGGTCACCGTGAAGGCCGTGTTGTCCTCGGAGACCGCCACGGCCGCGGTGCCCTGCGGGCAGCCGGATCCGTTCACGGTCGCGACATCGATGACGATCCGGTCGGGCGGCGGGTCGGTGAACACGGGGGACGCGACGTGCTGGGCGGGCAGGAAGGCGGTGGTCCCGGTGAGCAGTGCGGCCACCGCACCGCTCATGAGGAAGGCGCCAGGCATGGTGAACCATCCGTTCCGTGGGGGGTGTTCGGTCGTTGCTGAGACTGTGCGACCGTTGTGTGTCTTCTGTGAAGGCCGTTCTCCGGCCATTCACATGCGGAACGTTCACCGGCACACCGGGCCGGCGGCACGGCTGCGACCGGGCGTGTGGCTGGCACCGCGAAGGCGCGTCCGGCCGGGACACCGGGACCGGGTCCGTGCACAGCGGCTCCGGGCCGTCCGCGCCCTTCGGGGTCCCGTCCACCCCGTGCAGCACCTCCTCGCCGCCCTTCTGGACAGCCTCGGTCGTTACCGGTTGAACAACGGTCGCCGGATCACATGACGAGGACAGTTCCGGCCGCGTAGGCTCGAACATCCGGTCACGCAGCGGGAATCTCGCAGCGGACCCGACGAGACGGACGGAGGGGAAGAGGGCGTGACGGACCTCGTGGCGGCGCTGCGCCGACGCTCGCGGCGCGGCTCTGCCATGCGCGACCTCGCCGCCCAGCTCGCGGCAGCCGTGCACCGCAGACCCGAGCCGCCGGCCGATGTGCGCGCGCTCTGCCGGGCCCTGTGCGAGGAGATGAGCGCACGCCGCGGCGGGCGGCCCCTGGAACTGCGTTTCGAGAGGTTCCCCGACGAGATCGAGGTCACCGGTCTGTGGGTGGAGTTCACCGACTTCGACCTGGTGATCGTCGAGGAGCGCGCCGAGGACGTGCAGCAACTGGTCATCCTCGGACATGAGTTGTGGCACGTGCACGCCGGCCACCGCCATCACCACGTCGCCGCCAGCGCCGTCGCCGACGCGCTGACGGGCCCGCGCGACTGGAAGGACGCCGCCTTGAGCATCGCCGCCCGCAACGGCTCCCGGGAACGGGAGGAGGCCGAGTCCGACGACTTCGGCCACCGGCTGGCAGCCTCGTTCCGCCCGCTGACCTCCGGCGGCGGCGAGCCTCCCCTGGGCCCGGTGCAGCGGTCGATGGGGTACCGCAGACGCGGAGGCCGGGTGCGGTGAGCGCGCTGACCGCGGTCGGCCCCGCTGCGGCGGGCATGTCGGCCCCTGCCCAACTGGCCCTGGATCCGGCCGGGTTGCTCAGCCGCTTCTCCGTCTCCTTCTGGCTGCCGATCGCCGCCCTCACGGTCGCGCTCGCCATCAAACTGCCGAGCCTGGTGAAGATGTGGCGGGACCCGCTGCTGCGGGGTGTCGGCGGGCTCCTCCTGTTCGCGTGCGCGGTGTTCGTCTTCGCCTACCCCTCGACGATCAGCTGGACCAACCGCGTCACCGGCGTGCCCAACATCTCCGCGCCCTGGGTGTACTCGCTGCTCACCGCATTGTGCGCGTCGTGGCTGCTGCTCATCGTCGCCTGGCGCAACGGCACCGACCGCTCGCGCTCGACCCGCCGCGCGGCCCGCTGGGTCGTCGTCGTGTACACCGGTGTGGTGGTGGCGCTGTGGGTGCTGTTCGCCCTCGCCGACGTTCCCGTCGAACGCACCCGCGACCTGGACACCTACTACGCCCGCACGCCGTTCATGCGCGAGGAGATCCTGCTCTACCTGCTCGCACACACCGCCGCCTGCTCGGTGACGGCCCGGCTGATCTGGAACTGGGTGCGCACCGACGGCCTCGACGCCTGGCTGCGCTGGGGGCTGCGGCTGCTGGGCATCGGCTACGGCACCAACCTGCTCTTCGACGCGGCCAAGCTGACCGCCGTCGCCGCCCGCTGGACCGGGACCGGCCGCCTCGACTGGCTGAGCACCGAACTGGCGCCCTCGGCCGCCTGTGTCTCCGCCACCCTGGTCGCGGTCGGCTTCATCCTGCCGCACGGCGGGCAGTACCTCCAGGAGCGGTGGCGGATCCGCGCCGACCACTGGCGGCTGCGGCCCCTGTACCGGCTGATGCGCACCGTCAGTGGCGGGCGTGCCCCCTTCGCGCCGCGTTCCACCGCGGAACTGCGCCTGATCCGCCGTGAGACGTTCATCCGCGACGCGTTGCTGCCGCTCTCCCGGTACCTCGACGAGGGCCTGCGGGCGCGGGCGCACGAGGCCGCCGTCGCCCTCGGGTTCGCACCGGGGAGGGCGAAGGCCCTCGCCGCCGCCGTGACGATGCTGGACGCCGTCGCCGCCCGGGAGCGGACTCCCCGGACCGACAGCACCGCTCCCCCGTCCGGACCGGACACCGCGTACCTGCTGCAGGAGATCCAGGCCGTGTCCCGGGTCCTGCGCCGGCACGACGACATCGAAGCGGTCCGCGCCCGTGCGGCCGCCCTGGCAGAGAGCGTGCCCGCGCATGAGTGAACCAGCGTCCCCCGCCAGAACCGCCGCCGCGGGCGGCGCCAGGACGGCCGTCGTCCTGGGCGGCTCCCACACCGGCATGCTCGCCGCGCGGGCGCTGACGGCCTTCGCCGACCGGGTCGTGGTCGTGGAGCGGGACGTGCTGCCCGCCGGTGCCGAACCGCGCAAGGGACTGCCGCAGGCCCGGCACGCGCACATGCTCTGGTCGGGCGGGGTGCGCGCGGCGGAGGAACTGCTGCCCGGGATCACCTCGGCGCTCCGGGACTTCGGGGCCCGCCGGCAGCCCGTCACCACGGACATCGTCGCGCTGAGCGGGCAGGGCTGGTTCCGGCGCTGGCCCGAGTCCCACCACGTCGTCCTGGCCGGACGCGACCTGCTGGACTCCGTGATCCGCGCACAGGTGCTCGCCGACGAGCGCGTCGAGGTCGTCGAACAGGCCGAGGCGCTGGGCCTCACCGGCACCGGCGCGGCGGTCACCGGCGTCCGGATCCGGCACCGGGACGGCAGCGAGCGGACCGTGGAGGCCGGGTTCGTCGTCGACGCCACGGGACGGGGATCGCGGGCCGCGCGGTGGCTGACGGCGCTCGGGCTGCCCGAGCCCGAGGTCCGCGTCGTCGACTCCGGCCTGGTGTACGCCAGCCGGCTCTTCCTCGCCCCCGAGGCGGCCCGGGAGGCCTTCCCGATCATCAACGTGCAGCCCGACCCGCGCGACGGCGGGCCGGGACGGGCGGGCTTCCTGCTGCCCGTGGAGGACGGACGGTGGATCGTCACCCTCTCCGGTACCCGGGGCGGGCAGCCGACCGGCGCGGAGGAGGACTTCGTCCGCTTCGCACGGGACGAGCTGCGGCACCCGATCATCGGTGACCTGATCGGGCAGGCCGAGCCGCTGACGGACGTGTCGGTGACCCGGACCACCGTCAACCGCCGCCACTACTACGAGCGGATGCCGGCCTGGCCGGAGAACTTCGCCGTGCTCGGCGACGCCCTCGCCGCCCTGAACCCGGTGTACGGGCACGGACTCGCGGTCGGCGCCCAGAGCGCCCTGCTGCTGCGGAAGGTGATACGGCGTCATGGGTGGGGGACGCCCGGGCTGGCCCGCCGCGTCCAGGCCGCGGTGGCCCGGCCGGTCGCGGCGGGCTGGGACCTGGCGATCGGTCAGGACGTGTTCTATCCGGGGGCGACGCCGGACGGCCCGTCACTACGGGACCGGTTGGTGGCGGGGTACGTCGACCGGCTGATGCTGACCGCGACGGGGAACGGGCGGATCGCTCGGCGGGTCACCGACGTGACGTCGCTGGAGCGGGGTGCGGGTGTGCTGCTGACGCCGGCGGTGCTGCTCGCGGCCGTGGTCGGACCGCTGAAGCCGGCGCTGCCGGGTCCGCCGCTGACCTCGGAGGAGCTCAAGCGTGCCGGACTGAGGTGACCGCCCGCCGCCCGCGCGGCCCGGGTGCGGAGCACCGGGGCGGGCAGGGCCCGGCGCCGGGTGCCACGGCGGAGGGCCGCGAGCCCTCGCGGGCGGCAGGACGTCGGGCGCCGGGGCCGGGGGCACCGGGCGCGCGGCGGTCTCCCGCCACTGCGCCCGCCCCCGCCCGCCGGCACCGGAAGGCGCCGGCCGCTACCCCGCGAACGCGGGCTGCGCCAGCCCCTGCCCGGCGCCCGGCACCACCAGTACCGACCCCGACAGCGGCGTCGGCGCCGTCAGGCCGACGCGGGCCGTCGTGATGTACAGGTCCGTCAGGTCCGGGCCGCCGAAGGCGCAGGCCGTGACCCTCGGCGCCGGAAGAGCGACCGTGCGGTCCAGGCGGCCGCCGGGGGTGTAGCGGCGTACCGCGCCTCCGTCCCACAGGGCCACCCACACACAGCCGTCGGCGTCGACCGTCAGGCCGTCCGGGAACCCGGCGCCCTCCTCGATCACGGCGAGGGGGCGGCGGCCCGTCACGCGTCCGTCCGGCCTGCGGTCGAAGACGTCGACGCGGCGGGTCGGGGAGTCGATGTAGTACATGAGGAGACCGTCGGGGCTCCACCCGGTGCCGTTGCTCACCGTCACGTCGCCGAGGACGGTCCCGGCCGCACCGTCGGCGGTGAGGCGGGAGAGGGTGCCGCCGCCTGGGGCCTCGTCGTAGCGCATGGTCCCGGCCCAGAGGGAGCCGTCGGGGGCGACGGCGGCGTCGTTGGCGCGGCGGCCGGGGACCGGTTCGCGGTGCAGCCAGCGGAAGGTGCCGTCGGGGTCGAGCAGCCCCACCCCGTCCCGCAGGTTGAGGACCAGGCCCCCACCGGCCCTCGGCTTGGCCGCGCCGACGTGCTGCCCGGTCGTGCGGACCGCGCGGCGGCCCGGCGAGGGGTCGTAGGTGTGGACGCGGGAGCCGAGGATGTCGACCCACAGCAGGCGTCCGGTCGCCGGGTCCCAGGTGGGCCCCTCGCCGAGCGACGCCCCGGCCCGTACCGCCACCTCGTGGTCCGCCGTCATCGGGATCCCTCCGTGGACGCCCCGGTCCTCGGGCCGGGGAGAGAGCGGTCCTCGCTCCGGTGGCCGAGGCGTTCGGAGAGTTCGGCGGCGCCCTTGGCGGCGAGCTGCTCCAGTTCGGCGCGGCGTCCGTCGTTCCAGCGGATCATGGGCACGGAGACGGAGAGCGCGGCGACGACCTGGCCTGTGCGGTCGCGGACCGGAGCGGCCACGCAGCTCACGTCCGGGTTGGACTCGCGGCTCTCCACCGCGATCCCGCGCCGGCGGATCCCGGCGAGAGCGTCGCGCAGCACGGCGGGATCGCTGATGCTGTGGGGGGTCATCGCGGCGAGTGCGGCACCGTCCGGGATCCGTGCGGCCAGTTCCTGCTCGGGCAGCGCGGCGAGCAGCATCTTGCCGACCGCCGTGCAGTGGGCGGGCAGCCGGCGGCCGGCGGCCGACACCATGCGCACCGCGTGCGTGGAGTCGACCTTGGCGATGTAGATGACGTCGGTTCCTTCGAGGACGGCGACGTGGACCGTCTCGTCGCAGGTCTCGGCGACGGCGCGGGCGACCTGCTGGCCCTCGGCGGCGAGGTCGAGCTGCTCGGCGTAGCGGCTGCCCAGCTGGTAGGCGCGCACGCCGAGCCGGTACCGTCCCGGCCGGCCGGGCACGGGGGCGATGTACCCGCGGGCGGCGAGCGTGGTGACCAGTTCGTGCACGGTGGTGCGCGGCAGCCGGAGCTTGCGCACGATGTCGGGGGCGGAGAGGGTGCCGTCGCCGTCGAGGAAGAGCTCAAGGATGTCCAGAGCCCGGGTCACGGCAGGTACGAGGCGTCCCACGACCGGCCTCCTCCTTGGTGATCTGAGACGGCGCCCGCGTTCGGGATGTCAACAGGCGACCGGTATGACGAACACAGGCTAGTCACCGTGCGGATCACGGGCAACGGCCCCTGCGGCCCCGGAAACTCCCGGCCCAGCGGGCCCGGAGACCGCCCGCGGGCACCGTCCCCGACGCCGCCGTCCGGAGGCGAGGATGGACGCATGTCCTCCCGCGAACCCGCGAAGCCCTTCACCGCCCACGACTTCCAGCTGGTCCTGCTGCGCCGCATGGCCGACCACAACCCCGATCTGGTCGCGGACGCCCGGCGCGCGCTGGGGGTCTCCCTCACCGGGATGCGGGAGGCCAACAAGCGCTGGCAGGCGATGGTCCGCTCCCCCCGGGCCCGCTCCGCCGCGTCCCGCTACCGGTCGGTCCTCGGCACCCCGGAGCGGGAGGGCAAGCGCGCTGTCGGCGACCTGGAGTGCGCGGCCTGGCAGTGGCCGCTCCCCCTCTGGCCCGACCTGCGCTTCGAGGTGCTGGTCGGCCCGAACGGCGCGGTGTGGAACGAGTGGCTCGTCCGCGCGCCGGACGCGGACGGCCCCACGCTGCGCACCCTCGACGACCTCATCCCCTGGTCCTGCACGGTCGACGAGGCGGCCCGCGCGTTCGCCCCCGCCCGCCCCCTGGAGGGCACCGCCCCCACCCGCTGGGGTCTGGCGTTCACGGCACCGGACGCGCAGGGGGTGCCGCACGAGGTCGTCGCCGAGTTCACCTGGGGGTTGCTGCAGCGGACGGCGGTCGGTGCCCCGTCCCCCGGCCGGGTGGCCGGCCCGGGCGGGAAGTGACGCGCCCGGCCGCGGACCGGGCCGGGAGTGGGCGTCGCCCCGACGGCGTTGCCACATCCTCTCGTTACCGTCAGGGCATGAGACTCGCGTAGAACACGACCGGGGGCCCGGCACCGCGGTCAGGGCCGGCTCGGACACGGCGGCTTCCGCGCCGGCGGGCCCACCCGGCGATCCGGGGAGCCGCGTGTCCGCCGGGCTCCGGGCTGCGGGCTCCGGGCTCCGGGCTCCGGGCTCCGGGTGGAACCGGGACGGCCGCTTGACCTTCCCCTTCGGTGAAGCCCCAGCATCAGAGGCGTGAACGAGCGAGCGATGCAGAGGTGCGCATGAACTCCACGGGCGAGCCGGACGGGCCGGACATGCCGACGATGACGATCGGCGCCTTCGCGAAGGCGTGCCGGCTGTCGCCGAAGGCGCTGCGGCTCTACGACGAGCTGGGGCTGCTGCGGCCCGCCCGGGTCGACGCGGACACCGGGTACCGCTACTACGCCGCCGGGCAGTTGGAACGGGCCCGGCTGGTGGCGTGGCTGCGGCGGCTGGGAATGCCGCTGGCCGACATCCGCCACGTGTGCACCCTCGTCCCGGCCGCCGCCGCCCGCGAGGTCCGCGCGTTCTGGGCACGCGTCGAGGCGGAGACGGCGGCCCGGCGGGACCTCGCCTCGTTCCTCGTCGAGCAACTGTCGGCCGTACCGCGGAAGGACACCACCATGCTGGAACTGCACTACTGCGCCCACTCCGACCGGGGCCGGGTCCGCCCCGCCAACCAGGACGCGGCGCACGCGGGGCGCCGGCTGCTGGCCGTGGCCGACGGCTACGGCCGGGCGGGCGGGCCCGCGAGCGCCGCGGCGCTGGAGGCGCTGCGGGTCCTGGACACCGCCGAGCCCGCCGCGGGCGGTGTCCTCGGCCTCCTGGAGGACGCCCTGCAGCGGGCGGCCCAGGCGGTGCGGGACGCGACCGGGGGTCCCGGCGACGCGGGCACGACCCTGACCGCGCTCCTGTGGACGGGCGGCCCGCAGCTGGCCCTGGCGCACATCGGCGACTCACGCGCCTACGTACTGCGGGACGGGGAGCTGTTCCGCATCACCCACGACCACACCCTGGTGCAGTCGATGCTGGACGAGGGCCGGCTGACCGAGGAGGAGGCGGCAAGTCATCCGCAGCGCTCCCTGCTCCTGAAGGCCCTGGGCCCGGGCACCCCGGCCGCCCCCGACCTGCGCCTGCACGACGCCCGCCCCGGCGACCGCTACCTGCTGTGCTCCGACGGCCTGTCCGCCGTCGTCCCCGAGGACCGCATCCGTGCGCTCCTGTCCTCCGCCCCCGTTCCCGACGACGCCGTGCGGGTGCTGATCGACGCGGCGAACGACGTCGGCGGCCCCGACAACGTCAGCTGCGTGGTGGCAGATGTGGCGGAGGCGGCCTGACCGCCGCCGCGGTACGGCAGGGTCGACGGCCTGTCGCTCTCCGGTACGGACGCCCGCGCCGCCCTCGACCGTCTCCCGCCACTCGTCGCCCGGGCGGTCACGGCCGCCCGCGCACACGGCTTCCCCTTCTCGGCGCGCGCGAGGGGGTGCGGCTGGTCGGCGTCGAGCGGCATGCCCGGCGCTCCGGGGCGGGGCAGGGCGCGGTGCGGGCGTGCGACGGTGACAGCCGTGCGGGCCCGCCGAGGGGCCGACGGCGCTCCCGGGACACCATCGTGCGGCGGGAGGCGGGCAGGCCGCGACGTGACGTGACGGGCGTCAACCTCCGCCGGCGGCGGACGACGCCCGGCCCGGGGTAGGAAGGCCCTGTCGTTCCCTACCGAAGGAGTTGCCGTGTCCTCCCTCTTTCCCGCCCTCACGGGCGACCCGGACGAGCGGGCCGCCCTGCGGTTCGGTGACCGGGCCCTGACCTATGCGCAGCTCGCGGCGGCGGCCGGGGCGGTGGGCCGGCAGGTGCGCGGGAAGGAGCGGGTCGCGCTCTGGGCGACGCCCTCGCTGGAGACGGCCGTCGCGGCGGTGGGCGTGCTGCTCGCGGGGGTGACCGCCGTGCCGCTCAACCCGAGGTCGGGGGAGCAGGAGCTCAGGCACATCCTGGGCGACAGCGCGCCCGCGCTGGTGCTCGCCGCCCCCGGCGACGAACTGCCCGCGTCCCTGGGCGCGGTGCCGCGCGCCGACATCGACGTCCACGCCACCGGCCCCGTCCCCGACGACCGCCGGGCCGAGGACGGCGAACCGGCGCTGGTCGTCTACACCTCCGGCACCACCGGCCCGCCCAAGGGGGCCGTCATCCCTCGCCGCGCGATCGCGGCGACGCTGGACGCGCTCGCCGACGTCTGGCAGTGGACCGGGGCGGACGTGCTCGTGCAGGCGCTGCCGCTGTTCCATGTGCACGGACTGGTGCTGGGCATCCTCGGTCCGCTGCGGCGCGGCGGCTCGGTGCGCCATCTCGGGCGGTTCGGCACCGAGGGCGTCGCCCGGGAGCTGACCACCGGCGCCACCATGTTCTTCGGGGTCCCGACCATGTACCACCGCATCGCCGAGGCCCTGCCCGCCGACCGGCACCTGGCCGGGGCACTCGCCGGGGCCCGGCTGCTGGTGTCCGGGTCGGCGGCACTGCCCCTGCACGACCACGAGCGGATCAGCACGGCGACCGGACGGCGGGTCGTCGAGCGGTACGGCATGACGGAGACGCTGATGAACACGAGCGTCCGCGTCGGCGGCGAGCCGCGGGCGGGGACGGTGGGTGTGCCACTGCCGGGGGTGGAACTGCGGCTGGTGGAGGAGGACGGCGCGCCCGTCGCCGTGTACGACGGGGAGACCGTCGGGGAGATCCAGGTGCGCGGGCCGAACCTGTTCACCGGGTATCTCAACCGGCCCGACGCCACGGCTGCCGCGTTCACCGAGGACGGCTGGTTCCGGACCGGGGACATGGCCGTGCGCGACCCCGACGGCTGTGTGCGCATCGTCGGCCGCAAGGCCACCGACCTCATCAAGAGCGGCGGCTACAAGATCGGGGCCGGCGAGATCGAGAACGCGCTGCTCGATCATCCGGGAGTGCGCGAGGCCGCCGTCACCGGGGAGCCCGATGCCGACCTCGGTGAGCGGGTCGTGGCGTGGATCGTGCCCTCCGATCCCGGCTCACCGCCCGGTGCGGAGGAGTTGGCCGGCCATGTCGCCCGCCGGCTCGCCCCGCACAAGCGGCCCCGCACGGTCCGCTACCTCGACGCGCTCCCCCGCAACGACATGGGGAAGATCATGAAGCGGGCGCTGGTCCATGGCTGAGCGGCTCTCCGCCCGCCGGGCCCTCGCCCTGGTCACCGACGACTTCACCGAACTACAGGCCCCCGCACGGCCCTTCGTGCCGGGCGGGCCGCTCGGCTGGCAGGGGTACGACGAAACGCGCGCCCGCGCCGGCGAGCGCACCGGCGAGGAGGAGTCCGTCGTATGCGGCACGGGCACCGTCGAGGGCACCCGAGTGGTGCTGGTCTCCTTCGAGTTCGGCTTCCTCGGCGGCTCGCTCGGGGAGCGCACCGGCGACCGGCTGGAGGCGGCGTACGCCCACGCGCGGTCGCACCGGCTGCCGGTCGTGGCGCTGATCGCGACCGGGGGCAGCAGGATGCAGGAGGGGATGCTCGCGCTGGCCCAGCTCCAGCGCGTGGCGCGGCAGTCGGTGCTCACCCGGGAGGCCGGGCTGCCGCAGATCGCGGTGGTACGCGACCCGACGACAGGCGGCGGCTGGGCGACGCTGGGTGCGGGGGCCGACGTGATCCTCGCGCTGCCCGGGGCCCAGGTCGGGTTCGCTGGCTCCCGCGTGCGTCCGCCGGACGCCGACCCGGCCGCGTACACGGCCGAGGCGCAGGTCGAGGCCGGCGCGGCCGACGCCGTCGTGCCCGCGGGGGAGCTGCGGGCGGTGCTGGGCCGGTGGCTGCGGTTGCTCGGCCGGCCGTCGCAGGAGCCCGCACCGGTGCCGGTGCCGCTCGGTACGCGTGAGCTGCCGGACACGGGCTGGGACGCCGTACGCCGGGCGCGGGACCGGCACCGGCCCCGCGCGGAGGCCTACCTCGGCGCCTACTTCACCGACCGGGTGGAGATCTCCGGCGACCGCTGCGGCGGCAGGGACCCGGACGGCATGCGGTGCGGTTTCGGCGAACACGCGGGGCGCACCGTCGCCTTCGCCGCCCAGACCGGGAGGGCGACCCGCCCGGCGGGCTACCGCACCGCCGCCCGGCTGATCCGGCTGGCGGACCGGCTCGGGGTACCGGTGCTGACGCTGGTGGACACCCCGGGCGCGGCCAACGACGCGGACGCGGAACGGCAGGGGGCGGGCGCGGCCATCGCCGACCTGTTCGGGGCTGTGGCCGCAGCGCGAACTCCGGTGACCACGCTGCTGATCGGCGAGGGCGGCTCCGGCGGTGCCCTGGCGCTGGCGGCGCCCGGTCGCACCTGGGCCACGCCCGACAGCTACTTCTCGGTGATCGCGCCGGAGATGGCCGCCGCGATCCTCAAGCGGACGCCGGAGGAGGTGGCGGCGACGGCGAATCAACTCCGCGTCAGGCCACAGGACTTGATCGAGCTGGGGGTGATCCGAACAGGGGATCACCTGTTCCCCGGAACAGGTGATCGGCGCTCGTAGGAGCGACTTCGGCGCGCGAGGCGGACGACACTCACGGTGTGCGAGCGACGGGCTGCAGACCGTGGCCGACGCACTGGTCCCCCACGCATCACCGCAAGGAGAGACACGGCATGAATCTGCTCACCGACGTCCTCGCCGGCCTGGTCCACCTCATCGGCTGGCTGGTCTGAGGCCCGAGCCGGCAAGACAGGCGGCGCCGCCTCCCCGTCCCAGGGAGGCGGCGCCGCCGCCGCACGCGCGTCCACGGCGGGGCCACTCCACTACCGGAGTCGGCGCCGCACCGCGATCTACCGGTGTCGGCGCCGCACCCGCGCCCCCACGTGGTACCTATATTTCACTTCGCGCCATAACCGGCAAAACCCCCCATTCAGCGGCGCCCCGCCCGGCCCCCTCCAGCAGGCGCCGCCCGACACTCCCCGCGCACCATGCGAGTACGGCCTGCCGAACCGGCGGCCCACGCAAAGCGAGGCCCGCCACGAAGGCGGCCCCCACGGTCTGCGCTCTCGGGAGGACCTGCCATGACCGCCAGCCTGGAGCAGCTACGCCGCTGCCACTTCGCCGTCGACCTGGGCGCGGCGCGGACGCGGGTCTACGTCAAGGGCTCCGGGCTCGTCGTCGACCAGCCCTCCGCCGCCGCCGTGAACACCCGCACCGGCGCGCTGATCGCGGTGGGCGAGTTCGCCGAGAGGATGACCGGCCGTACCCCGCACTACATCCGGGTGGCCCGTCCCGTCTCCGGCGGAACGGTCGTCGACATCGAGATGGCGCAGCGCATGCTGCGGCACCTGATCGGCGACAAGATCCGCCGCCAGCTGCGCCGCAAGCCCTTCCTTCGGGCCGCTGCCTGCACGCCGCACGACGCCGACCCGCTCGCCCAGCGCGCCGCGATCGAGACACTCGTCGGCCTGGGCGCCCGGCGCGTGGAGCTGGTCGACACGCTCATCGCCGCCGCCGTCGGCTGCGGACTGCCCGTGGAGCAGCCCGAGGCCACCATGATCATGGTGTGCGGGGCCGCCACGACCCAGGTGGCCGTGCTCTCCCTCGGGTCCATCGTCACCGCCCAGCGCATTCCGGTGGGCGGTGAGGCCGTCGACCACGCGATCGTGCAGCATCTGCGGCACGCGCACGAACTGATGCTGCCCAGCCAGTCGGTCCGCCCCCTGCAGGTCGCCCTGTCCGGCAACGGGCTCTCCCCGCACGGACCGGCCTCCACCGAGATCCACGGCCGCGACGTCGCCACCGGCCTCGCCCGCTCCGTCGAGATCGACACCGCCGCCGTCCGCGACGCCATCCAGACCCCGCTGACGGCCGTCCTCGACGGCATCGGCAAGGTCCTGCGGGACTGCCCGCCCGACCTGGTGGCCGACCTCGCCGACCGCGGCATCACGATGGTCGGCGGCAGTGCGCTGCTCCCCGGCTTCGATCAGATGCTCCGTCAGGCCACCGGCATGCCGGTGGCCATCGCCGAGCGCCCTGACGTGTGCGCCGTGCAGGGACTCGGCCAGATGCTGGAGGGCCGCATCGAGCCGCTGACCCTGGACCCCCTGGCCGGCTGAGCAGGCGGCGCCCCGGGTGACCGCCCCTGCCCCGGGGACGCACCGGCGGCACCCGCGTCGGACGTCCCGCCGACGGCACCAGCCCCGGGACCGTCCCGACGGTGCCCCTCCCGATACCCCCCGTCCTCCCGGAACGCACCGGCGCCGGTGTGCCGCCCCGAGCACGCCGGGCCCGCCGGAACCGCCTTCGGTGCGCACCCCGCGCCGGACGCCCGGACCGCACTCCACCGCGCCACCCGGGACCTCGCACCGCTCCGGCCGAGGTCCCCGGGTAGGGTGTGCGGCCGGGATCTTGGCAGTCCCCGGCATCAGCAGGCACACCAGGGTGACCGTCACGACAGACGGGGGCGGACGGGAGAGGGACAGCGGTGGCGGGACCGGCATCGAAGGCGCGGGCGCGGCTGTCGCTCCTGGCCGTCCATCCCGCCCGCGCGGTCGTCGTGGCGTTCGCGGGCGTCATCGTCGTCGGCACGGTGCTGCTGTCCCTGCCCATCGCCTCCGCGGACGGCACCGAGCCCGGCTTCGTGACGGCGCTGTTCACCTCCACCTCGGCGGTCTGCGTCACCGGTCTGGCGGTCGTGGACACGGGAACGTACTGGAGCGGCTTCGGGCAGGGCGTCATCCTCGCCCTCATCCAGGTCGGCGGCTTCGGCATCATGACGATGGCCTCGCTGCTGGCCCTGCTCATCTCGGGACGGCTGCGGCTGCGGCTGCAGCTGACGGCCCAGGCCGAGACCAGGAGCCTCGCCATCGGGGACGTGCGCCGGGTGCTGCTCGGCGTCGCCGGCACGACGCTCGCCGTCGAACTGGCCGTCGGCGCCGTACTGGCGGTGCGCCTGCGCGAAGGGTACGGCGAAAGCATCGGTGACTCCGTCTACCTCGGCTACTTCCACGCGGTGTCGGCGTTCAACAACGCCGGCTTCGGGCTGCACGCAGACAGCCTCACCGGCTACGCGCAGGACGCGTGGATCCTCCTGCCGATCGCCGCGGCCGTGATCCTGGGCGGCATCGGCTTCCCGGTCCTGCTGGAACTCCTGCGCCACCGGCGGCGGCGCCGTACGACCGGGCGCCGCAACTGGACCCTGCACACCAAACTCACGGTGATCACCACCGTCGTCCTGCTCGCCGCGGGAACGGTGCTGACCTGCCTGCTGGAGTGGACCAACGCCGGCACCCTCGGTCCGCACACCGTGGCGGGGAAGATCCTCGACGGCTTCTTCCACTCCGTGATGAGCCGCACGGCGGGCTTCAACTCCCTCGACATCGACGCGATGCGCGCCTCGACCCTGCTGATGACATGCGTGCTCATGTTCATCGGCGGCGGCAGCGCGGGCACCGCCGGCGGCATCAAGGTCACCACCTTCGCGGTGCTGGCCGCGGCGATGCTGGCCGAGATGCGCGGCGAGCCCGCCTCCGTCATGCTGGGGCGCCGGCTGGCCCCGCACACCCTGCGCCAGGCCCTGACCGTGGCCCTGGCCGGGATCGGCGTCGTCATAGCCTCCACGCTGACCCTGCTGGCAATGACGGGGTACCCGATGGAGAGCGTGTTGTTCGAGGTCGTGTCCGCTTTCGGCACGGTGGGCATGTCCACCGGGATCACCGCCGGCCTGCCCACCGGCGGGCACCTGCTGCTGGTCGGCCTGATGTTCATCGGCCGCCTCGGTCCCATCACCCTCGTCTCGGCCCTCGCCCTGCGCGAGCGCACCCGCCGCTACGAACTGCCCGAGGAGCGACCCGTCATTGGCTAACTACCTCCACTCCCTGCGCCGCCGACGCCGCGAACGCCGCGCCGAGCCCCACCCCCGGGGCACCGGTGACCAGCGGGTCGCCGTCATCGGCCTGGGCCGCTTCGGCTACTCGCTGGCCAATGAGCTGATGCACCGCGGCTGGGACGTGCTGGGTCTCGACACCGACACCCGCCTCGTCCAGAAGTACAGCGACACCCTCACCCACACGGCCGTCGCCGACTGCACCGACGGGGAGGCACTGCGCCAGCTCGGTGTCCACGAGTTCACCAGCGCCGTCGTCGCCATCGGCACCGACGTGGAGGCGAGCATACTGGTCAGCTCCAACCTGCTGGAGGCGGAGGTGCCCAACATCTGGGCCAAGGCCGTCAGCCGCCAGCACGGCCAGATCCTCGAACGCCTCGGCGTCCACCACGTCGTCCTGCCCGAGCACGAGGCGGGCGAGCGCGTGGCCCACCTGGTCACCGGCCGGATGCTGGACTTCATCGAGTTCGACGACGACTACGCCCTGGTCAAGACGGTCGCCCCGGACATCGTCACCGGACTGCCCCTCGGCCAGAGCCATGTGCGCAGCAAGTACGGCGTCACGGTCGTCGGCGTCAAACGCCCCGGCGAGGCCTTCACCTACGCCACCGCCGAGACCGTCGTGCAGAAGGGCGACGTCATCGTCGTGACCGGCAAGACGCACACGGTGGAGTCGTTCGCCGAACTCGGCTGAACGGCCGTCCCGCCCGGGCGGGACGGTGCGCCGCACCCGGTGCGGCCGGGCACCCGGTGCGGCCGGGCGGCGGGTGCCGCCGGCGCCGGGTCGGGCGGATGACCGACCGGTGCGGGCGAGCGGCAGCGGGACGGCGCTGCCGGTCGCCGGGTGCGGGTGCGGAGGTCGACGGTGGGGGTGTCGTCGCCCCGGCACGCTACGGGCGGAGTGCCTCCGGAGCGGAGTAGCGCGAGCGGGACGGCCGGCGTCTCCTCAGTACCTGACGTCGGTCCCGCGGGACGGCTTCGCGGTCCCGGCAGAGGCTGAGGCGGGGGCTGAGGCGGGGGCTGAGGCGGAGGCTGAGGCGGGAGGCCCGGCACTCGACGGGGCCGAAGCGGTCGGGCCGTCACCTGCGGGGGACGAGGTGCTGCTCGGCGGCTCGGCCGGGGAAGCGCCGTCCGTGGGTTCGGGGGACGCGGGTGCCTGGCCGAGCGGTGTCAGCACCGCGTCGGTGACCCTGCCGTCGCCGTCCGTCGTCAGGGTGACGGGGTTGGAGACGCCGAGGAGGGTGTCGCAGCCGAGGTCGCTGAAGGTCCCGGCGGCACGTGCGGCAAGGAAGCCGAAGAGGTTCGGGGCCGTCGCCGGGTCGGGCGAGGGCGCCTTCTCGAAGAGCGACTTGTCCTTGAAGACCCGCTGGATGCCCGAGGGATCGCTGAAGAGGGTCCTGCAGTACGAGGTCCCGTCACCATCGGCGTCGGAGCCGAGGGCGGGCATGTTGACCCCCGCCCGGTAGGCGTTGGTCTTCTCGGCACTGGCGCGGCCGTCGACCAGTGTCATCGGGTCGTTCTGCGGGATCAACGCGATCGGGGCCTTCTGGTTGGCCGCGGCGGACAGCTCGTCCAGCGCCAGGGCTGACGTGGCCCGGCCGTCGCTGGACTGGTTCGGCGCGGTGAACGGCTTGCAGCCCAGGGCCGGATCCATGAACTGGGTCAGCAGCAGGTTGTCGCTGCCGTTGGCCAGGTCCGAGGGGGTGGCCGCCTGTGCCGACCTGGCCCGGCCGTCATGGTGGTGATGGCGGTCGCCCCGGTTGTCGATGCGCCTTGCCCTGCTCATCGCCTTCACGCTCGCGGCGTTGTTCTGGGCTATCCGGCCGCGGGCGTCGGCAAGGTAGTGGGTGACCACGTTGTCGCTTCCGTCCTGGTCCACGACGGAGAAGTCCCTCGTGGTCGGGCAGGGCAGGCCGTCCTTGGCGGTCCCGAGCGCCGGAATCGCGAGCTGCTTGTCGGTGATCCGGTCGTTGGCGGCTCTGAAGAAGTCCGGAGCATTGCAGTAGGCGAACTGGCCGAAGATCGAGCCCCCCACACCGTTGACGCACTTGCCCTGAGCGAGGCTGTCGGAGCGGCGACTCGCCCGCAGGGTCAGACGGGCGTTGTTGAAACCGAACCATATGCCGACCGTCGAGCCCGCCGGCACCGAGGGCCGGACCGGGCGTGCGGCCGGTTTCGTGCCCTTGTCGACCACCAGCGGGTTGTAGACGGTCAGTTTGCCGTCCTTGGTGAGGATCACGGCTTCGACGAACGCCGCCTGATCCGGATGGGACTCGTGGCACGGTCCCTTCGCCGGATCCGTTGCGACGAGTTCGTAGGGCGTGGCCAGGCCGCGGGCCGTGAGGGGGTGGTCGGGGACCACCAGTGTGCAGTCCGGATTGGGCGTGCCGGCCTGCGCCGGCTGCGCGGAGGCCCCGCCGTCCGCCTGCCGGCGGTGGTGGTGACGGCTGCCCGCCGCGAACACCGATCCGGCGACGACCGCGAGGATCACCGGCCCGCCGACCAGCGCGACCGTCAGCTTCGACCGCTTCCAGCGCCGGGCCCGGTCCCTCCGCACCACGCGTGGCGACCGTGTCGATCTATTTCTTGACACTGGCTTCTCCTTTCTCTGCTTTCCCCCACTGAAGACATACGGCCGACGGACACGCGATGTTCACCGTGACACCCATCCGATCGACGAAGTGGGGTTTCTTTTGCGGCACGGTGGGGGCAATTCTCCGTGCCCGCCGGCTCTGAATGCCGCGCGCCGGAAGCAGCGCAGCAGAAAGGAACACGCAGGGCGTACGCGGTGATTCCACATGGTGGCGAAACGTCAATGCTGAACGTTGCTCACCGCCGGACCCCGGTGACTGACGAATTACGGCATGGGACTATCGTCCATGTCGGAAAACCGCCGCCGATGTTCGTGCTTGGCAGCTTGCCGAATACAACTGACCCACTCGCTCTCCACGGGCGGCCGGAGCCGCTGGATCAGATGCGTGCGGGAGGGGGCGGACGCGGTCGGCGGTTCAGAGCGGGACCACCGCGCGCGAGCGCACCGGGACCCGGGAACCACCGGCGGCGTACGCGCGGGCCCCGACGCACCGGACGGCGGTTCCCCGTGCCGCGGCAGGCAACGTTCGCCCGTCAGGGAGCGGCGTCCGGTGCGTGCTCCCGGCGTGCCGGCCGGAAGTCCTCGTACTGGGCGTACTCGGGCTTTCGGCCGGTGCGGCGGGAGTGCGTGCCGGGCGCCGCGACGGGGCGGACGTCGCCTGTTGCGGCACTAGTCGAGGCCGATCGCCCGGCAGGCCGCCGCGAACTTGGCGATGCAGATGTCGGAGATCTTGTAGATGCCGTCCGCCACGACCGTCTCCCTGATGTTCTTCTGCGTCAGGGCGCTCACCGTGACCAGTTGGGCCGGGATGCCCTTGTCGGTCGGGCTGTCGACGTGGTCCTGGGTGAGGGCGTCGAACTGGATGCTCTTGCCCTGGACCTTGTCGACGGCCATCTCGGCGGCGACCTCGGCCTCGTCCGGGTAGGGCTTGTAGACGGTCATGTACTGCTTGCCGGTGACGATGCGCTGCACCGCGTCGAGGTCCGCGTCCTGACCGGTGAGCGGCGGCATGCTGCTGACACCCGCGGCCTTCATGGCCTTGACGACGCCGCCCGCCATGGAGTCGTTGGCGGAGTAGACGGCGGCCACGTCCTCCGCGCCGAGTGCGTCGAGCGCCTCGGTCATACGGGTCTGGGCCAGGTCCGGGCTCCAGTCCTTGACGTCGTAGGACTTCGCGATCGTCACCTTGCCCCTCAGCTCGGCGAGAGCGCCCTCCTTGAACTGCGCGGCATTGGGGTCGGTGGGCGAGCCGTTCATCATGACGATCTTCGTGGAGGGGCTCGCCCCCGGCCCCAGCGCCGCCAGCAAGGTGCGCCCCTGCACCTCCCCGACGAGCTCGTTGTCGAAGGAGACGTACGCGTCGATCGGGCCCTCGGCGAGCCGGTCGTAGGCGATGACCGGAACGCCGGCGCTCCTGGCCTTCTTCACCAGGCCGGAGATGGCGTGCGCGTCGACGGCGTCGAGCAGGATGACGTCGACCCCGCCGTCGATCATCTCCTGCATCTGCCGGGCCTGTCTGCTCGCGCTCGCGCCCGCGTTGGCGTACTCGACCTTGCCCTGGTTCTCCGTGAGTTCGGCGACCCTGCGCTTGATGATGGGGTAGTCGAAGTTCACGTATCGCGTGTTCGTCGTCTCCGGCATCAGCAGTCCCACCGTGAGGTCGTTGCCGTTGGACCGGCTCACCTCGCCGGATTTCTCCGTCGAGTTCGACGCCCCGCATCCGAGCGAGAGGGTCATCACGGAAACTGCCGCGGTCATGGCGGTACGACGCATTCGGGGACTCACTTCGGGTGCCTTCCGGACGTGGGCTGCTGCGCGGCCCTGGGAGTCGAAAGGACAACGGTCCACCACAGCCCGCGTCAAGCGGAACTACCGAATCCATGGCGAGGCGCTACACTGCGCCACCTTCCGCGAGACGGCGTGGAATGCACCGCTCGGGCGGCGACGACCTGGAGGTTCTCCACCGCCACGGGCGCCGGACTCGCCTACCGGTCCTCAAGGTCCCGGTGACGCGTCGTTCCTGCTCGTCCCGCCGGAACAGCGGGACCCGGAACCCGAACCGTCCTTCGTCCGTGCGCGGTTGAGGCAGAACGTCCGGGGCGCGCAGTCCCACCACATCGCCGACCCGTGCAGCAGTGCATGCACACGGCAGCGGGACCGGCCGGCGATCAGCCGGATTCCGTTCCACGCTCCGGAGTCACCCGTCCGCAAAACCGCTGCGAACGCACGCATGCCACCCGAAGGGCCCTGGTGTGACCAGGCTTCCGCGAACTCGGCCGTGGGCGACTGCGGTTGCCCGTCCGGCGCCGCCTGCGGCTCTCCCACACCAAACGCGGCCGGGCATCCTGCACGGGTGCGCGAGCCCCGTCCGCACGGCACACCCGTCAAATCCCTTGACCGCAGCGCAAACTCGTCAACCGTCCGGCATGGGGCCAAGGCCCCACAGACCCTCACGACTCCTCATGAGAATCCGGCGGCTTCCCGCGTCAACACCCGAAAATCCTCCTGTGCAAGGCACTTACCGCCGGTATCCCTTTACGCCGCACCCCCTCACCGCTCACTATGTCGTCCCTACGAGATCGCCGTGTCACTCCCTGCGGGCGGCAGCCAGGCCGTGTTCATCCACCGGCGCCGTTCGGCGCGGCAGCGCGCCGCAACCCGTGAATCCGGCGATACGAGGAAGCGAGGCCCAAGGTGACACATTCGGACGTCGGGAGCACAGATCACCCCACTGACTCCACAACCCCCACGTACGCATCGCTGTCCGACACAGAACTCACCGATTTCCTGCGCACCCAGGACGAGAGCGCCGGCCCGGCGGCACTGGAACTCCGCCAGCGGCACCTGCCCGCCGTCCTGACCTGTGCGCGCGGGTGCACCATCCACGAGACGGCCGGGAACCGCCTTGCCGCGGAGGCCTTCACCCGTGCCGTGGAAGAGCTGCGCAGCGGCATCGACCCCCTGGGCACCTGGCGCCACCACGCGCTCACCTGTGTGGCCAGGACGGCACTCCTGTGGACGGCTGACGGCAGGCGGGAGTGGCTGCGGACCGATTTCCTGACGTGGGCGCGGAACGCCGAACAGCCCCTGGCCTCACCGACGTCCCCGTCAGGCGCCGTCCAGCGCGACGCGCCGGGTGTCATGCTCAGGGCCTTCTACCAGTTGCCCGAGCAGGTACGAGGCGTCCTGTGGTACTCGGTCGTCGACGAGGAGCCGGACGTCAGCGTGGCCCGGTACCTGGGCATTCCCCCGCGCACCGTGCCCGGCCTGAGGGGCAAGGCCCCACTCGCACTGCAGAACGCCCACGCGAAGGCACACCTGGCATCCCACGGCACCACGGAGTGCCAGGGGTTCGACCGCATCATCGAGACCGCCTCACACACGGAGGACACCCGACGCCATCCGGACCTCGTCGCGCACCTGGCCGGCTGTGCCCCGTGCACGCAACTGCTGGACGAACTGACGAGGTTGTCGAACGAGCCGCGGACCGCCCTGGCCGAAGGACTGCTGGTGTGGGGCGGAGCGGCCTACACCGCCGGTCGCCCCGCCCGCGGGGCCTTCGAGCCGTCACCGCAACCCCGGGACCGGTCCGACGCCGCGGGCGATCCGGGCGCATCTCCCCGGACGCCCACCGACACGATCCAGGGGGCCGGCACGCGCCACGGCTCCGGCCCGGCCCATCGTGCCGCCCCGAAGCACCGGGCCCTCACCGCCGCACTCGCCGTGTCCGCCGCGGCCGTGGTCGCCGCGACCGTCACGAACGCGGTGCTGGACCACGGCCGGCCCGCCGGTGGTTCACCGCATCGGGAGCCGAGCAGCCCGCCCGTGTCCGCGAGCCGTAGCCAGCCGCCCACCCAGATCCGTGTCGGCGTCACCGCCCAGCTGGTGCACACGGACAGCGGTCTGTGTCTCGACGTGGAGAACGAACGCGTGCAGAAGCACGCCGACGCGGTGGCCGCGACCTGCACATCGGCCCCGACGCAGCGTTGGGCGCTGGATTCCGAGGGGCGGCTGCACAACATGGCCGCTCCCGACTTCTGTCTCAAGGCCGACGGCGACGCCGCCGGCATCGGCATCCGGCCGTGCGGCTCGGACGACCCCGAGAAGCAGTCACGGATGATGTTCGCCATCGGCCGGGACGGGGTGATCCGGTCCCGGCCCCGCCCCGACGAGGCCGTCGTCCCCGTGGGTACCTTCGCCGGCGAACCACTGGTCCTCGCCCTCAAGGAGCGCACCTCGGGACAGGCTCAGGCATGGGCGGCACGCCCCGTCCCGGCCGCGTAGGCCCGCCGTACGTCGACGGAGGCGTTGTTCCGCCTCACCGGGAGGGACGGTAGCGTCCTGGGCGCGGCGCTCGTGCTGCTCTGTCCCAGCCCGTGGCGCCGGCGGCGCCGGGCGACCTGGATCCCGCCCGGGACACCGGAGGCAGGGTCATCACCGGCTTCGGCGGAAGACCGCGATCAGCGGCTCCGGACGGAGCTGCCCGCCCTCCACACCCACCTGCACCCGCCGTGACCCCCTGACCGCCGGGGCAGCCACCCGCCGGTCACCCTCACGTTCCACGTGCTGTGCAAGGCCCCGGCCACGCGCCTCGGACCCGGCAGGCCGCCCCGGCGACGCGCCGGCCCGCCCACCCTGCCGGACGCGGTGCCGATCCGGTGTGTCAGACCTCGGGTCTAGGCTGCGGATCATGTGGGGATCGAACGAGTTCGAACATATGGTGCGTACGCACGACATGGCCGGTATCGAGTCGGCTCGGGGGGAGGTGGAGTCCGAGGATGTGCCCCAGCTCGTCGATCTGTACTGGCGGTTGCCGGACTGGACGTCCCGGGTCCTGCTGGCCGATCTGCTCGCCCCCGTGCGCAGCCCTGCGGTGGTCGAGGTGATGCGGGATGTGCTGCGCGCTCCGCTGACCGGCCACTGGACGGACGACTGGACCGAGGTGGTGAAGATCTCGGCTCTCGGGCGCCTGTACGAGGAGCACGCGGAGCAGGCCCGCCGCTACTGCGACGATCGTGACGAGTTGCACCGGGCCGTGGACTCGGTGCTCGCCCGGCTCGGTCTCGACCTCGCCACCGCGCCGCCGCTGCCGGACGCGCCCTCGGCCGAGGCGACGGTGGCGGAGATCGCGACGCGGGCCCCACTGGCCGCCTACGTGCTCGAGGTCGGCACCGAACCGCTGGACCGCCCGACACGGAACTCCGTGGGTGGCTGGCCCTTCCTCGATGAGGGCCAGGAGTGGCCGGAGTGCTTCTGTGGTGAACGGATGTCGCTGTTCTTCCAACTCGATCTCCCGGACGACCTGGGGCCGTTCGGCGGCGACCACCTTCTGGTCTTCCACTGCCGCGCCCACAACGACGCCTCCAACCCTGAACTGAGCGACGAGGGCCGGCTCGTACCCCGGTACTGGGACGCTCCGCAGCCGCCTCACCCGCGGCCCTTCTGGCGGGTACTGCTCCAGCGCGACGCGGCGCAGCCGGCGGCGCAGCCCGAACCGGCCGTGCGCGCCCTGCCGCTGACACTGCGGCCCTTCACGGACGCCCCAGTCCGGCGGGGGCGGGGAGCCCGGATGTTCAAGGTGGGCGGAAGGCCGTCGTGGGCGCAGTCCCCCGAGTCCTACCGGTGCGCGTGCGGCGCGGAGCTGGTGTACATGTGCCAGGTACCGGAACACATGGAATTCGTCACCCACTCCGGCCAACCGGAGCAGCCCTACGGTGTCGGCACCGACATGTACAACCTGTTCCTCGGCAACGAGGTCTACCTGCTGGCCTGCCCGGCCCACTGCGATCCGGCGGCGGTCTGGCCGGTGAACCAGAACTGACCGACGCACCGCCGTTCTCCGCCCGGGCGTGAGAGCTCACGCACGGGCGCGGAGCGCACCGTCCCGGTTTCGCCGAGCCGTTCGCATGCCCGGGATCCGCCCGTCGCGCAGCCCGTGAGGGATCAGCGTGAGCGGCATGTGAGCCGGGGAACCCCGGTCTTCCTGATGGCGTGCCGTTGCTCAGACGCCTCGGCGACTCTCGGCATCCCGGGCGTTTCCGCCCGGAAGGTCCGTCACCTCACCACAGCGTGAGGGCTTCGGCTTGAGGCAGCACCTTGCTTGGGCGAACGCCCAAGGCGTACGCTTTGGGCGTTCGCCCAGTAGAGGTGCGGGGAACACCTCCCGCCGGAGCGCCGCCGCGTGGGACGCCGGCCGGTGCCGCTGGGACCACACCGGATCAGGAGCGTTGAGAGCGCGACATGACGACCACACCGGAAGACCGCGGCGGCGTACGACTGCGCGGCGTGAGCAAGACCTACGGCACTGCAGAGGCAACAGTCCACGCGCTGCGCGGCGTCGATCTCGACATCGAGCCCGGGGAACTCGTGGTCGTCCTCGGTCCGAGCGGGTCCGGCAAGACGACCCTGCTCAACCTCATCGGCGGCATCGAGTCGGCGGACGCCGGCCGGCTGACCGTCGCGGGAGAGGAACTCACGGAGCGACAGCCGGCCCGGCTCGCCGACTTCCGGCGGCAGCACATCGGATTCGTGTTCCAGTTCTTCAACCTCGTGTCGACGCTGACCGCACGGGAGAACGTCGAGGTCATCGTGGAGCTCACCGGCCGCGGCGACCGCCGGCGGGCGGCGGAGCTGCTCACCGCCGTCGGCCTGAGCGACCGCATGGACCACTTCCCCGCCCAGCTCTCCGGCGGACAGCAGCAGCGGGTGGCCATCGCCCGGGCGCTGGTCACCGACCCGGACCTGCTCCTCGCCGACGAACCCACCGGCGCGCTCGACACCGCCACCGGCCGCGCGATCCTGGAGCTGGTACAGCGCAGCAACCGCGAGGGGCGCACCGTGCTGATGGTCACCCACAACGCCGGGATCGCGGCGATGGCCCACCGGGTCGTGCACATGCGCGACGGGCGCGTCGAGTCCGTCGAGCGGCAGTCCGTCCCGGCCGACGCGGCCGCCGTGACCTGGTGAGGCGCGCCGTGCGACACATCATGTTCACCAAGACCCGGCGCGATCTGCGGCGGCGGCTGGCCCAGTTCACCGCCGTGGCGATCACCGTGATGCTGGGCGTCACCCTGTTCATCGCCAGCTACGACGCCTACCTCAATCTCAGCGCGTCCTACGAACGCACCTACAGCCGGCTGCACTTCGCCGACCTCACCGCGACCGCACCCGACGCGCGACCGCTCGCCACCCGGGTCGAGGACGTCTCCGGCGTCGCGGCCGTGACCACGCGCACCCAGGCCGACGTGCCGCTCGACATCACCGGCCAGAAACTCCAGGGCCGCGTCGCCGGACTGCCCGACGACGCCGGGGCCCCCGCGGTGAACCAGGTGGAGATCACCGAGGGCCGGGCGCCGGCCGCGGGCGACTCCGACGGCGCGGTGCTCGAACGCCATGCCGCCCGCACCTTCGGCCTCCGGCCCGGCGACCGGGTGCGCGCCTACGACGGCAGCGGCTGGCGCACCCTCACGGTCCGCGGCATCGCCGTGTCACCCGAATACCTGTGGCCCGCACGCGACCGCCAGGAGGTGCTCGCCGACCCGCACTCCTTCGCCGTGCTCTACGTCCCCGAGACCACCGCCCGGGCACTGGCGGGAACGTCCGCCCCGAACCAGGCCCTGGTCGGATTCACCCCGGGCAGCGGCGACACGGACAGGAGCCGGGCGACCGCCGCCCTGCGCGCCGCGGGCGCCGTTCACGTGCAACCGCGCGCCGACCAGCCTTCCAACTCCGCCCTGGCCGAGGACCTCAAGGGCTTCAACGAACTCGCCGTGGCCTTCCCTCTGCTGTTCCTGTCGGCCGCCGGCGTGGCCGCCTACATCCTGATCACCCGGCTGGTGCTGGCCGAGCGCCGGATCATCGGCACGCTGCTCGCCGCGGGGGCCCGTCGCGGCGCCGTCGTACGCCACTATCTGGCGCACGCCGTGATCTCGACCACGGCCGGTGCGGTGGCCGGCGTCGTCCTGGGCGCCGTGGCCACCTCCGCGGTGACCCGCGCCTACACCTCCGCACTCGACATCCCCGACACCGTGGTCGGCCGGCACGTGCCGACGAGCCTGCTCGGGCTGCTGTTCGGGCTGGTGGTGGGGCTGGTGGCGGGCGGGGCTCCGGCGCTCGCCGCGGCCCGCACGGCGCCCGCCGAGGCGATGCGGGGCGACGGGAGCCGGACCCCGCGGCCGGGGCGGGTCGCGCGGCTCCTGGCCCGCGCCCGGCGACTGCCGGTCAGCTGGCGGATGGCGCTGCGCGACCTGGGCCGCAGCCGGCGACGCACCATCGCGACCATGAGCGGCGCGGTGCTCGCACTCGTCCTCGTCCTGACCTCGGTCGGCATGCTCACCAGCATGCGGGCCATGGTCAACCGGCAGTTCGACCAGGTCCAGCGGCAGGACGCCACGGTCACGGCGGCCGCGGGCACCGAGGACCTCGGGGCCCGGCTGCGGGCCGCGCGCGGGGTGGCCTCGGTGGAGCCCTCGGCCACCCTGCCGGTCACGGCCTCCTCCGCGCACGGCTCCTACACCACCTCCCTGACCGGATACCGGCCCGACACGCAGATGCACCGGTTCCTGCGCGCCGACGGAGACGCACAGCAGTTGCCCGTGCACGGTGTGCTGGCCGGCGCGGCGCTGGCCGACCGGCTGCACGTCTCGACCGGCGACCGGATCACGCTCACCGGACCCGACGGACGGGCCCGGCAGGTGACGCTCGCCGGATTCGTGCACGAGCCCATGGGCACCGTGCTCTACGCCTCCCTCGACACCGTCCGGACCGTGACCGGCACCCAGCCGGACACCTACCTGCTGCGGTTCGCCGACGGTGCCGACCGGGCACAGCTGCGCGCGCAGATCACCGGCCTCGACGGCGTCGTCGCCTATACGGACGCGCGAGCACTGCGCGACCAGGTGGACAGCTACCTGAAACTCTTCTGGATCTTCATCGGCGCCATGCTGGTCCTCGGCGGGGCCCTCGCCTTCACCGTGATCTACGTGACGATGACCGTGAACGTCGCGGAACGCACGGGCGAACTCGCCACACTGCGGGCGGCGGGCGTCCCGTTGCGCCGGGTGGCGGGCATCCTCGCCACCGAGAACCTCACGGCCACCCTGCTGGCCATGCCGGCCGGCCTGGTCGCGGGCGCGGCGACGGCATGGGCGTTCCTGCAATCGTTCAACAGCGATCTGTTCACCATGCAGCTCAGCCTCGGCTGGCCGGCACTGCTGCTGGCGGCGGTCTCCGTGGTTGCGGCAGCAGCCGTCTCACAGCTTCCCGCCCTCCGAGCCGTGGGACGACTGGACATCGCACGGGTGGTCCGGGAGCGGGCACAGTGACGGCGCGCGCGGGCCGCGCGACCCATTTGTCGGTGTGATCGGTCAACCCGTACGATTTGGTCGAACGCCCAAGACGTGTTGCGCGTCACCGGAGAAGAAGGAAACGACATGGCGCCGACCTCGCAGGAAACCGGGCGGGAGACCCGAGCCCGGCTGCTGCGGGCCGCAGCCGAACTGATCGTCGAGGACGGCTGGGGCACGGTGTCCACCCGGCGGGTCGCCGACCGGGCCGGGGTCCGGCCCGGTCTGGTGCACTACCACTTCCAGTCGGTGGACAACCTCCTGGTCGAGGCGGCCCTGCAGGCACTGCGCCAGGAGGTCGACGGACTGCTGAGCGTGCTGCGCGGGGGCGCCGACACCGGGACCGGGTTGGAGTTCTTCCTGGAACTGGTGGCCCGCTACGCCGCCGACAGCGAGACCACGGCGCTGTTCAGCGAAGCGCTGCTCGCCGCCACACGGAACGAACGGCTGCGCCTGGAACTGGCCGCAGCGCTCGGGGAGTGCCGGTCCGCCCTCACCGGCTGGCTCACCGCACAGACCGGGGACCCGGAGGCGGAGGCCGTCGCCGTACTCCTGCTGGCCCTGCTCGACGGTCTGGTCCTGCACCACCTGATCGACCCGCGACTCGGCGGGGTGCCGTTGGAGGGCGCGCTGCGCCGTCTCGCCGGGCTCGACGGACCGCCACGGGCCGGCGACGGGGACGGCTCCCCCCGGCGTCACACCTGAGTCCGCGAGCCCGGCAGGGCCGGCCTCCTCCTCGCACCGCCGGTTCCTCCCTGCCGGCGCGGGGCCGTGTGGGAGGGTGAGGTGACCGGTGGAGGCGTCGCGGTCACGAGCAGGCTGTCCGCGACGGGGCCCGACCGCACCATGAGCCTGTCGGCCGTGCGGAGGGGCCCGACCGGCCCTGCCCGGCGGCGGCGCGCGGCCCCACCATGAAGAGGCGAAGAGGCACCGGTCAACCAGCGGTCCAAGTCCCTGAGCGACCTGGATTCCGACATCCCTCGTCCTGCGCATGTCCCGGGAGACACGCCGTGTTCACCAGCGATGCTCCGCACACCGTCCGCGACGTGATGACCACCACCGTCGTCGCCGTCAGCCGCGACGCCACCTACAAGGACGTCATCGAAGCGATGCACCGGTGGAACGTCGGTGCCCTGCCCGTGCTCTGCGGCGACAACCGAGTCGTGGGCATGGTCTCCGATTCGGACCTGCTGCCCAAGCAGGAGCTGCGCGACAGCGACCCGTCGCGTCTCGAGCGCCTCCTGCGGGCGAACGAGCTCGGCAAGGCGTCCGCGGTGAAGGTCGGCGACCTGATGACGGCACCCGCGGTCTGTGTCCGGCCCGAGACGGTCCTCGCGGAGGCCGCACGGCTCATGGGGACCAAACGGGTCAAGCGCCTGCCCGTCGTCGACGGGGACGACCGCCTCATCGGTGTGGTCAGCCCCTGCGACGTGCTCAAGGGCTTCCTGCGTTCCGACGAGGCCATCCGGAACGAGGTCCACCACGAGGTCGTGTCGGCGCTCTTCCCCGACGAGCCCTCGCTCCAGGTCTCGGTCGTGCGCGGGGTGGTCACGATGGAGGGACGCCTCCGCGACACCTCCCTGGTGCCCACGGCGCTCCGTCTGGTCCATGCGATCGAGGGCGTCGTGGACGTGCGTTTCGAACTCACCGCCTCCGCCGAGGAGTTCACCGCCCCCGCCGAACAGCTCACCGCCTGAGAAGCGACCGCTGCACACCCGAAGCGAGCGGCCGACGGCCCTGGATGTTGGGAGTCCGACGATGCCCGAGCCCGAGACCGGCCGCCGGCCCCCCGTCAGCCGGGAGCCCGGAAAGCCGTCCGAGGAGATCCTCACGGCCTGCGTGCGGGCCGCGACGGCGGCACCGTCCATCCACAACAGCCAGCCGTGGCTGTTCCGGATCGGGGACGGCACGGTGGACGTCCTCGCCGACCCGGGTCGCAGGCTGGAGGCCATCGATCCGTCCGGTCGGGAGATGCTGATCAGCATCGGCGCGGCCGTGTTCAACCTGCGTCTCGCCCTGCACGCGCAGGGCTGGACGCCGGAGACCAGGCTGTTCCCCGAAGCCGCCGAACCGGACCGGGTGGCCAGGGTCCTTGCCGGGTCGTACGCGCAACCGGACGAGTCGCTCGTGGAGTTGGCGGCGGCCCTCCCGCACCGGCACACCAACCGCCTGCCGTTCACCTCGGCGATGGTGCCTGCCCCGGTCCTCAGGGCCCTGGCCGCGGCGGCCGAGTCCGAAGGCGCCGTGTTCCACGTCGCCGACACGGTGGCCCGAAACGCCATCCTCGACCTCGTCCGTACCGCGGACGAGCGACTGCGCGCCCGGGGCGTCCGCCGTGCGGAGCTGGCCGGGCGGTCGCGTCCGGCCCCCCGCCGCCGGAACGCCCTCCCGCCGGTGGCTCCGGGGTCGTGGGACGCACTCGAGGTCCTGCCGGTGCGCGACTTCGGGCTGGCTCTGCCGCAGTTGCACCGCCCCGCCGAGCCGTTCCCCTCCTCCCCCACCATCGCCGTGCTGTCCACCGGGACGGACGGGCCCGGTGCATGGGTGAGGAGCGGTCAGGCGCTGCAGCGCGTGCTGCTGACGGCCACCACGCGAGGCATCGCGACCACACCGATGAGCCACCCCCTGGAGATTCCCGCGCTGCGGGAAGTGGTGGCCGGCGCCGAATCCGGGCGGCGGCCGCAGGTGATCCTGCGGCTGGGGTACGCGCCGCCGACGCCCCCGACACCGCGCAGGCCCCTGCCCGAGGTGCTCCTCCCCGCTGCACCCTGACGGTCCGGCACCCGGAGGGAGCCCGCGCCGGATCCGGACGCCACCTCGGCCGGGCCGTCCGGCACCTGCCCCAGGGACGTTCGGCCTGCCGACAGGGGCTGGCCAGCTCTGGGAGAGCCGCGCCCGGCCGGGCAGGCTCTGAGTGATCACGGATGGAGGACGCCTGATGAACCGTCTCAAGAGCAGGCCGGATGTCGATGTCCAGGTGGAGACCCGGGGGCAGGTCCCCCGGAACGCGGCGCGTTACGCGCAGGACAAGACGCTCACCGTCATCGAGCACGTCGGCGAGCCGGTCCTCGCGGCGCAGGTCAAGCTGAGCCTTGCGGCCAACCCCGCGGCGGCCAGGCCCGCCCACGCGCAGGCCGTGGTGAACCTGAACGGACGGCCGGTGAGGGCACACGTGGCCGCCGACTCCCTGTTCGAGGCCGTGGACCTGCTGCGCGACCGGCTGGCCGCCCGCCTCGCCCGCGCGCGGGGGCACCGGCAGGACCGGCACCACGGAACCGCCGAGTCCCGCTCACGGACGGCCGGGGACGGCGCCGGTCAGCACCACCGGCCGGTGCGCCACCACGTGGTCCCCGAGGACCGCAGGATCGTACGGCGCAAGTCGTTCGGTCTGCCGCGGCAGCCGGTCCACGACGCGGTCGTCGACCTGGACCTGCTGGACTACGACTTCTACCTGTTCACCGACGCCGTGTCCGGGCAGGACAGCATCGTCTACCGCGACGAGGACGGCCACCACCGCATGGCGTCGGCGAGCGGACAGGACGGCCGTCTCGTCGAGCCGGAGGGAGCGGGTACCGGCCCGGGCACCGTGCCGGTACCCGAGATCGGTGTCACGGACGCCGTGGCCCGTCTGGAGCTGGCCGGCCTGCCGTTCGTCTTCTTCACCGACCGGACGACCGGTCGCGGCAGCGTTGTCTACCACCGCTTCGACGGGCACTACGGTCTGATCGTTCCCGCCGCGTAGTCCCTCCCCGGTTCCCGGGCCGGGCCGCACACTCGACGTGCGGCCCGGCCCGGGGCGCTCCCGCCACGGGAGGCGCCGGGGCGGTGACGGGGAGAGCCGGAAAGGAATCTCCCCGTTCAGCCCCGTGCCGAACGCCTTCGCCGGGCCGGGTGACGTCGTCGTGCCGGGGAGACCACCGCCGGGTCGCGCACAGGTGTTCGCACCCGGCCGCGCGGCGGCGTTCCGCGCCCGTCAGGGCCGCGTGCCGGTCTGCCGTGGAAGGGCTGCCGATGGGGAGCCCTGGTCGCGGTCGACGGGGCCCCGTCGGCAGCGGGTAGCATCGGCCGCGCCGGGCATCACGGCTGCTGCCGAGCGGTCGGCTCGGCCCGGGGACGGACGACGCGGAAGGGTGGGGGCACCGGTATGACGACGCCATCGGGTGGTGGCCGGGATCAGCAGGCGGTCCTGCGGGACCTGGAGACGATGCTGGACGCGGTCACCGACCACGCCGTCGTCAAGCTCGGTCCGGGCGGTGACGTGGTCCGCTGGAGCCGCGCCGCCGAGGCGATGACCGGCTACACCGCGGACGAGGTGGTGGGGCGGCCGGTGTCGGTGCTGCACACCGCAGAGGACCGTGCGGCCGGTCTGGTGGAGCAGGAACTCGACGGTGCCCGGCAGGACGGGCGGCGGGAGTTCCAGGGCTGGCGGGTCCGCAAGGGCGACGGGCGGTTCCTCGCCAGGGTCACGCTGACACCGGTACGCGACGACGCCGGGTCCGTGACCGGGTTCGTCAAGGTCCTGCGGGACGTGACGGAGAGCGCGCGGGCCGAGTCGCTGTTCCACGGCCTGCTGGAGTCCGCTCCGGACGCCATGGTCATCGTGGGGCCGGACGCACGGATCGTCCTGGTCAACCGGCAGGCAGAGACGCTGTTCGGCTTCGAGCGCGACGAACTGGTCGGCCGGGAGATCGAGGTGCTGGTGCCGCCGCGGTTCCGCGACCGGCACATCGGCCACCGCAACGGGTTCCTCTCCGATCCCCGGCTGCGCCCGATGGGCGCGGGGCTGGAACTGTCCGGAATGCGCCGGGACGGTACGGAGTTCCCCGTCGAGATCAGCCTCAGCCCGCTGGAGACGCCCGAAGGGCGGCTGGTGGCCGCCGCGATCCGGGACGTCACCGAGCGCCGGGAGACCGAGCAGCGGCTGCAACGCCAGCGGGACGAGATCCTGGAGCTGTCCACACCGGTCATCCAGGTGTGGGACAAGGTACTGGCGCTGCCCATCATCGGCACCCTGGACACCCTGCGCGCCACCCGGCTGACCGAGGGCCTGCTGGAGAAGATCGCCCAGAGCCAGGCCGAGGTCGCCATCCTGGACATCAGCGGGGTGCCCACCATCGACACCCAGGTCGCCCAGCACCTGCTCAAGACGGTGCAGGCGGCCTCGCTGATGGGCACCGTCAGCATCCTCAGCGGGGTACGGCCGGAGACCGCGCAGTCCATGGTCCACCTGGGCATCGACATCGGGCGGCTGCGCTCCCGCAACACGCTGCAGGACGCCCTGCAACTGGCCCTCGCGGTGCTGGCGGAGCGCGCCGCGACCGCGGAGACCGCCGCCCACACGCTGATCGACGGGGAGCCGCGGTGACCGACGACGTGGTTCCGGTCATGCAGATCGGTGACACGCTGCTGGTGGCGCTCCAGGGCGATCTCGACGACACCACCGTGGTCCGGATCGAGGACCAGCTCACCCGAGAGGTCGCCCGCACCCGGGCGACCGGGATGCTCATCGACGTCAGCCGGCTGAGTGTGGTCGACTCCTTCATCGCCCGGGTGCTGGCGCGGATCGTGTCGATGGTCCGGCTGCTCGGGGCGCAGGCGGCCGTGGTCGGCATACAGCCGGCGGTCGCCATCACCCTGGTGGAACTGGGCGTGCAGATGGGCCATCTGGACACCGCTCTCAACGCCGAGCAGGGCCTGGCCCTGCTGGAGCGGTTGCGGCGCGCCGACGCCGGTACAGGCCGGCCATGACCACCGGTACCGCGCGGGGCTGGGAACCGTCCGTCTTCGACATCGTCGACGAGACCGACCTGATCCGGGTGCGCAAGGTGCTGCGCTGCGAGGCCGAGGCGGTGGGGCTGAACCTGGTGGACGCGACAAAACTGATCACGGCGGGCAGCGAGCTGGCCCGCAACATCCTCTACTACGCCACCGGCGGCCGCGGCCGGATCAGCGTCGAGCAGGTCTACGGCCAGGGCCGACGGGGTGTGCGCGCCACGTTCGCCGACGACGGGCCGGGCATCGCCGACATCGGCGCCGCGCTGACCGACGGCTTCAGCACCCGCGGCAGCCTCGGACTGGGGCTGCCGGGGGCACGGAGACTGGTGGACGACATGACCATCACCTCCGCCGCGGCGTCGGGCACGACGGTGGTGATCGTGAAATGGCAGCGATGACTCCGGGGGCCGGGAGCGAGGCGGCGCCGGGTGGGCACGAGCACCGCCGGCACACGATCGTCGCGCAGGAGGACGTCGGCGCGCTGCGCCGCGCGGTGGCCCGCCTGGCCGCCGGGCGGCACGCGCTGCGGGAGGGCGTGGCCGAACTGGTGGCGACGGAGCTGGGAACCAACCTGCTCCGGCACGCCCACCCCGGAGGGTACGTGCTGGCCCGCACGGCCGGGGACGGGATCGAGCTGATCTCCGTCGACCACGGCCCGGGGACGACCGCCGCGGCGCTCGCCCCACCCTCCGGGACGGTCCCGCCCGCCGCGGTGCCCTTCCGCGGGGGCGGTCTGGGTGCCGGGCTGAGCGTGGTGCGGCGCAACGCCACCGAGTTCGACTGGTACTCCACGCGCCGCGGCACGGTCGTCTACGTCCGGCTCGGCACCGCGCCCGCCGGGCCTGCGCAGTGGCGGTTCGGCGGCGTCAACGTCCCGCTCGGCGGCGACGGCGCCTCCGGGGACGCCTGGGCGGTCGCGCCCGGCCCGCGGGCGGCCGCCCTGGTCGTCGACGGCCTCGGGCACGGACCGGCCGCGGCCGCGGCGGCACGGACCGCGGTCGCCGCCTTCGGGCAGGCGCCCGCCTCCGAACCGGATCTGTCCGTCCGTCACGTCCACGAGGCGATGCGCGGCACGCGAGGCGGTGTGGCGGGTGTGTGCGTGATCGACCCCGGCCGCGGCGAACTCGTCCACGCGGCCGTCGGCAACATCTGCGGCCGGATCCTGACCGGTCCCCGGTCGGTCCATCTGCTGGACCGTCCCGGCACTCTGGGCACCCATCTGCCCCTTCCCACGGTCCATGTGCAGCGTTCCGCGTGGGAGCCCCGATCGACGCTCGTCCTGGTCTCCGACGGAATCCGCTCCGGCTGGAACCTGGAGGACCACCCCCGGCTGCTGGAACGCCATCCGGCGATCGTCGCCGCCGTGCTCCACCGCGAGTACGGCCGGCCCACCGACGACGCCACCGTGCTCGTGCTGCGCCAGGCCGGCGCCATGGCATCATGAGTCGGTTCCCGTCATCAGGCGAAACGGGGTCGGACATGAGGGACCTGCCCAACCCGCGCACCACCGACGGCGCACCCGCCGCGGCCGGGCCCCAGGCAGAACTGGAGCGCCGCGCGCGGCTGGTGGACGAGCTCAGCCAGGAGCTGGAGGACACCAACCGGGGACTGATCGCCCTGCACACCGAGCTGGAGGCCGCGCGGGAGGCCGAGGCCCGGCTCGCGGCCGTCGTGGCCTCCTCCGACGACGCCATGATCTCGCTGGATCCGGACCTGCTCGTCCGGACCTGGAACCCGGGCGCCCACAGACTGTTCGGCCACTCCGAGCAGGAGATCCTCGACCGGCCGGTCCAGACGCTCATGTCCGCGACGGCCTTCGACGCGCTGCGGACCGCGGCGGAGCAGATCCGTTCCCAGGGACGCACGGACTCCTACCCGAGTCGCTGGCGCCGCGCCGACGGCACGGAGGTGGACGTAGCCGTCACCGTCTCCCCGATGCGCGACCAGGAAGGCTCCCTGATCGGCTTCTCGACGACGGCACGGGACATCACCCATCAACTCGCCGCGCAGGCCGAGCTGGCCGCCGCCCGCGCGGAGCGCGAGGTGATGGCCGACCGCGACCGCATCGCCCGGGACCTGCACGACATGGTCATCCAGCGGGTCTTCGGCGCCGGGCTCGCCCTGCAGAGCATCGGCGCCCGCCTCGACCGGGCGGACACCGGCGACCGCATCAACAAGGTCATCCAGGAACTCGACGCCACCATCCGGGAGTTGCGGGGCACGATCTTCAACCTCAACCAGCCCGCCCAGAGAGCGGCGAGCCTGCGCGCCCAGGTTCTCGGCGAGACGACCGCTGCCCAGGACCGGCTCGGTTTCACCCCCACGGTCGGGTTCGACGGCCCGGTCGACGCCGCGCTGCCCGACGAGACGGCCGCCCACCTGCTCGCGGTACTGCGCGAGGCCCTGTCCAACGCCGCCCGGCACGCCCACGCCTCCGCCGCCTGGGTCACCGTCCGCGCCGGCGACGAACTGCTGCTGGAGGTGCACGACAACGGCCGTGGCATCGATCCGGCAGTCACCCGCAGCAGCGGTCTGACCAACCTGCGCCGCCGCGCGGAGAGTCTGGGCGGCACCTTCGAGGTGACCGGCCGTCCCGGCGGCGGCACCCGCCTGTGCTGGCGCATCCCCCTCACCTCCCGCGACCGGGCCCACACCCCCTGAGAGGCTCCCCGAAGGCCGGACCGGGTGCGGACGCGTCCGGTGCCGTGCGTCCGCGGGCATGCGCGGCGTCCGCCGGCATGCGCGGCGTCCACGGCGGCGCGCCCTCCTGGACAGGGCGGTACGGGCAGGTTCCGGCAGACGGGTGAACGTGGTTGCCGACAGCAGCCGACGGCCGGCCAAGGCGCACACCCGGGAGCAGACACGTTCCGCGCGGCGTTGCCGTGACCGCCCGGGCCGCGGGCCGCTTCGGGGCGCGGCGGACGCGGGGCAGCACGTCCGGCACGGCACCGGCCCAGCCTGCGGGCCCACCGGCCCTCCGGCCCGGGGACCTGCGGCCCCTGCGCCCGCCGCCCCCGCGCCGCCATGCTGGCCCTGAATCCCCGTGAGGAAGCGGAAGCCATGGTCCGCAGTGTTGTCGTAGGTCTCGATGGTCCGGCCGAGAGCCGTGCAGCGGCGGAGTGGGCGGCAAACCCGGCCGGCGCGGTCTGCCGGCCGGGCTTGTCCACGTCCGGGGTGCGGGGCCCGACCCCGTGGCTCCGGTGCGCTGCGTCGGCGCCGGGACACGGCAGGAGTGGGGTGAGCGGATCGCGCGCGAGGTGGTCGAGGGGCCCGGGTTTCGGCGTTCCGGCCTCGGCATGAACGCGGAGCAGCCCCCCGGCCGGCCCGCGCAGGTGCTGACCGAGGCGGCAGGGGACGCCGGGCCGCCGGTCCTCGGCTCCCGGGGGCTGAGCCGTGCTCCACCACGCCCCCGCCCCGCTGGCCGTCCCGTCGGACACGACCGAACACGAACCACGAGGAGAAACGACAGTCATGAACATGAAGGTTCCGGTGCGGGTGGGAACGGAACATCCGCTGGTGGTGGGGGTGGACGGCTCCGAGCCGAGTCTGCGGGCCGTGGGCTGGGCGGCGGACGAGGCCGCGCTGCGCGGAATGAGGCTGCGGCTGGTGTACGCCTGCCTTTGGGACCGTTACGAGGGCGCGGCCCTCGCCCGGGACTTCGGCGTGCCGTCCGCACGGGTGCTGCCCCAGGACGTGGTCGAGGCCGCGGCGGAGCGGGCACGTGACCGGCAGCCCGGCCTGGAGGTGTCCTGCGAGGTGGTGTTCGAGGAGCCCGAGTACGCCCTGGTGCACGAGGGACGGCAGGCGGCGGCCCTGGTGGTGGGCTCCCGGGGCCGCAGTGGTCTCGCCGAACTGCTCCTGGGCTCGGTCAGCCTGACCGTGGCCGCGAACGCCGGCTGCCCGGTGATCGTGCTGCGCAACAACCACCGCGACCGGGCCACGCCCCCGGACGGCGGTCACGTCGTGCTGGGCGTGGGCGAGGACGCGAACGACTCGGCCGCGGTGCGTTTCGCCTTCGACGAGGCCCGGCACAGGGGGGCCGTGCTGGAGGCCGTCCGGGCCTGGCGATGCCCCACGCACGAGGCCTCCGGCCACGTGTCGCCGGCCGACGACCTCGCCGTGCCGCACGAGGAGCACGCCGAGAAGGTCCTCGCCCAGGCCCTGCGGAACACCCCGCCCGACATCGAACTGCGGCGCCGTACCGTCGAGGGCCACGCCCGCCGGGTACTGGTGGACGCCTCGCGCGACGCCGATCTGCTGGTCGTCGGAGCCAGGCGGCACGAAGGACACTTCGGGCTGCAACTCGGCCGGATCGCCCACGCGGCGCTGCACCACTCGATGTGCCCGGTGGCCGTCGTACCGCAGCAGGCGTGAACCGCGGGACGGTCGCGTGACCGCGGGACGCGCGTGTGCGGCGGCGAGCACCGGCCGGTCCGGCCGAGCTTCCCCCTGGAGAGCCACCGCGACCACGGCGACCGTCCTGCATCCCGGCCCACGGGGGACGTCGCAGCCCGGGCGTCCCCAATCCGGTGACAGGCGTCCCTCGACCGGCGCTTGGGGTGTGCGGCCCGTGGCGCACAGCGGTGTCATGCCGCCGGCCGGGACCGCCCCCGTTCAGCGGCATGGGGGGATCAGAGAGTGATGAAGGTGAAGCTGTCGGGGATGGTGGGGCTGGCGACGTTCCCGTCCTCACGCGGTGACGCGAGGGGTCCGCTGGTGGTGGGCGATTCACCCGGGGGTGGGGTGGTCCTGGTGACGGGCTGCGGTGTCCCGCTGCTGTCCGCCGGAACCTCGAGGGGGGCTCCGGGCGTGTTCTGCGAGTGTCGCGGGGGTGGTGGACCGGGAGCTGTGGCGAGGTGGGCGCCGCAGTCCTGGCGGTATATGCCACCCGCCAACGCATGTGCGCAGGAGGCCAGGTCGTCTTCGGGCTCGGTCAGGGCGTGAGCGACCAGCGGGCGTGCCAGCTGTGGCCATCTCGTCAGCAGGACGGCGCGCAGGGCCGCGGCGCGTACCGGTCTGTGTGGTGCGAAGAGCCCTGACGTGACGGCGTCGGCGACGTCGGAGCGGTGGTGTTCCGGGGCCGACGCGGCCACGGCCGTGAGGATGGGGGCTTTGGCCGCGGGTTTTGTCGTGTGCAACAAGCTCAGGGCTTCGGCCAGGGTGAAGCACGGGAAGGCCCGGCGTGCGATGGCGTCGGCTTCAGCCATGGCGCGCTGGTGAACCTCTGGTTCGTCCGCGGTTATCTCGGCGAAGGGCACGCAGATCGCGTCTCCGGGATAGAAGCGCACGATTGCGCCGTCGAGGCTGCGCCAGGTGGAGGCGACGCCCAACCACTCGTGGTCCTCTCCCCCCGCGTAGAGCCAGCCCGTGCTTGCTGCGAGGTTGCCGAATGCGGAGGTCTCCACCGGAGCCCTGAAAGCGATTCTGCGCTGCTGCCACCAGCCCATGGCCGGCTCCTCCGCGGGGTGTGAAGGTGTGGTCTCGGTGTTGTGCATCGTGAGTGTGAGTCGGATCGGGGGACCGGTGGCATCGGCCTGGTCTTGCAGGTCCGCCGCGGCAGTCCCGGCCGTCGGGCCGAAGGGGCTCTGCCGCCCGGTCCGCGATGGGTGGACCGGGCGGCGAGCCGGCGCCGACCGATGGAGTGGGCGGGGCCTCTGGTGCTACGGAGACACTGGCGAGTGTCACCGGCTCCATGTCTTGACGGCGGCGTTGGAGAAGCTGTACATGGCGGATCCGGCGATGATGCCGGCCGCGAAGATGGTCATCGGTGTGGAGGCCTCGGGGCCCTTGAGGCGCAGCACCAGCCAACGGATGACCATGCCGGCCGCGACGATCCATCCCACTTGGGGGTTGGCGACGAGCAGTCCGGTAGCCAGCAGGACGCCCAGCTGGCGTGAAGGTCCTCCAGCGAGCTGGATCAGCGCACCCGGGAGGGCCCACAGTGCCAGCTGGGCGACGCTGCTCGTGTCGAGCCCGGCCCGGATGGCTGCCGCATACGCCTTGTCGACCGGGGGGAACAGACCGGCGTCGAAGTAGAGGCTGTGTGTGAGGGCGACGACGACCACGGCCACCACGAGGCCGACCAGCCCGGCGTAGAGTTGCTGACGTCGGCCCTCCAGCTCGAAGGAGCGGTCGGTTCCCTGGCCGCGTAGCAGCCACCCTGTCTTGAAGTCGTAGCCGCCATCGGCGAATGCCGGGCTTCCCGCGGCGACGAATCCGACCAGCAGGACCAGCGCCACGGTGGGGAAGTGCATCAGCATCCCGAGGATCAGGAAGATCAGGGCTGTGGCGAATGCCGGGAACCAGCCCGCGTGCATCGCGGAGAGGCCCACGATCAGCTCGGCGCAGATGCAGGCGACCGCCGCGAACAGCACCCAGAGCACGAGCTGGAGCGGTGCCATTCTGCTGTAAAGGCCGCCGAGCACGGCCAGGGTGAGCCCGGCGCTGATGTAGAGAAGGGTCCCGCGCCGCAGGCCGCGCAGCGCGTCCTTGTCGGTTCGGGTCATCCGAGCGGCCGGAGGAGCGCTGGTAGAGGTGGCGTTTCCCTCGTCGCCGGGGCGGTCGGTCACCGGTTGTGGGGCTTTGCGGTGCCGGAAGACGATCATGATGGCCTGGGCCAGGGCCACGAGGCCGGCGCCGATCATCATCCCATTGGGAATGTTGGAGCCGCCGAGGGTGAAACCGAACAGGGACTGCGAGTATCCGGCGATCAGCAGGCCCGCGGCAAAGGCGAGCATCGTGAGGGACTTGGCGATGAACGCCACTCCCATCGGGGCCATCGGCAGCCCGAACCAGGAGCCGGCAACGCCGAGGGCGATCCCGTACCCGAAGTTCTTGGCGCGTTTGCCACCACGATCACCAGCGATGATCGTTTCTGCCGCGGCGACACCGGACGGCCAGGCGTTCTCGGCGGGGAATACGCGCGTGTCGAACATCCAGTACAACATGAGCAGGTCGATGACCATGGCCAGTGTGGCACCGATGAGCATCGGCCACATGAGTCCCGGTTCGCCGATGACCACCGGGATCCCGATCGGCAGCAGCAGTGAGTTCGCCGCGGCGAACGTCGCGCTGGAGATACTGGTCTGGACCAGATTCTGTCGGTGGGTCGAACGGAAGCGCCGGAAGATGCTGAGCGGGATGCGCGAGACCACGATCGAGGCGAGGACACCCATGATCGACGTGTTCGGCGTGACACCAAGGCTGGTGATGATCTGCAGGCCGATCAGCGCCCCGGCGATCGAGGTGAACAGGACCGCGGCGAGGACCGTCGGCTCGAACACCGACGGGTGTCGTTCTCTCTCGTGCTGCTGTGCGGGTTCTATGAGGCTCATCTGGCCACCCCGCTCGACGTGAGCCGAGTCGGCGGGACGCAGGTCGCCGCCGGGCGGGAGCGCACGGCCCGAGCAGCGGACCACAGCGATCCGCTCCGGGACTCGCGGGCGCACGGGCAGGCGGTCCCGGCCGGGTGATGCGCGCTCCGAGGATGCCGCGCTCCGGTCCCGCAGACCGGCACCGCGCCGCCCCTGCTCGGGGACAGCACCGACCTGAGTCTATCCCGCTCGACCGCCCCGGGGTCGCAGGGCGGGGGGATCATCACGGGCACCATGGCTCGCACCGGAGTGGACATGATGGCGGTGACTGGCAAACGTAGTGTCACGGTGACGACCTCCTGATGGACGACACGAACGGTGAACGTCAGAGGACCACCGGGGCCGTACCGAGGGCCATGTGCGACTTGCTGGCAGGGTCGGTACGTCATTGGGCACTGTGCCCACCGGCGTCCGTCCGTTCCGGGGGTGCCCCGCACCGCGGGGACCGCCAGCTGCCCGGGGTGCCGGCCCACCGCTGGCCGGCTCCGGTGATTCGGCCCACCGCGGGGTGCGTGGAGACGAGTGGAGAGTCCGGTCGCCCACCACGGGTGCGCCGCTCCGCACCCGGGTTGCACTGTCCGGGGCTCACGGCTTCGTCGGACAGGATCGAGTCGCAACCGGCCGGGACGGCACCGGCCCGGTTCCTCCACCGGAAGCCAGGCGCGGCCGCCCTGGCGTGTCCGTGTCGGGCATGCAGCTCCACGGCTGGGCACCACACGGGGGCCGGGCTCCTGTGAAATCGACGAGCGGGGCCGGCATGCCGGACGCCGCCGAGTGGGACTCGGTAGGCACCGGGAACGGCTGTCCGGTTGTGCACACCGCACTGCCGTATAGCACTCCTGGTGCAGGCAGCCTGCTGACGGCCCCAACGGGCTTGTCTACCGTCCGACAGATTCCGGGGGCACCCAGAGAAACGGAGACTCCATGCACATCGGAATTGACGTGGGCGGCACCAACACCGACGCGGTGTTGATGGACGGCGAGCGGGTCGTGGTATCCGTCAAGGCCTCCACGGCCGAAGACGTCACCAGCGGGATCGTCGCAGCACTGGACGGGTTGCGACAGCGCCACGCGTTCGAGCCCGCTGACGTACGCGCCGTCATGATCGGTACAACACACTTCATCAACGCACTCGTCGAGCGTCGCAGGCTGGCCCCGACGGCGGTGATTCGGCTCGGGCTGCCTGCCACAGCCGCTCTGCCGCCCATGGTGGGCTGGCCGGAGGACTTGGTCGACGCGATCGAGGGCCGGGCGTACATGTGCCACGGCGGGCATGAATTCGACGGTCGCAAGATCAGTGACCTCGATGTGGACGAACTCAAGCGCGCCGCCGGCGACATGGCGGCATACGGCATCAGCAGCGTCGCCATCACCTCGGTGTTCTCACCCGTGACGTCCGAGTTCGAGCTGAGGGCGGCGGAGGTGATCCAGGCGGAGCTGGGTGAGGTGGACGTGTCGCTCTCCCACGAGATCGGCCGAATGGGCCTGCTGGAACGGGAGAACGCCACGATCGTCAACGCCTCGCTGCGCTCCCTGGCACGGCAGATCGTGAACGGACTCGCCGAAGCCGTGCGAGGCCACGGCATAGCCGCACCGCTCTACCTCAGCCAGAACGACGGCACCTTGATGGACCTCGACTTCGCCCTGCGCTACCCGGTGGTCACCTTCGCCTCGGGACCGACCAACTCCATGCGCGGGGCAGCGATGCTGTCCGGCCTGGGAGACTGCGCCGTGGTCGACATCGGTGGGACGACCTCGGACGTGGGCATCGTGCGCGGCGGATTCCCGCGCGAGGCCGGGACGGACGTCACGGTGGCCGGGATTCGCACCAATTTCCGCATGCCCGATGTGGTCTCGATCGGCATCGGTGGGGGCAGCCTGGTCCGGTTCGAAGGGGCGGAGGCACACGTGGGCCCCGAGTCGGTGGGTTTCCGCCTCCCGCAGCGTTCCATGGTGTTCGGCGGTGGCACCCTGACCGCGACCGACGTGGCCGTCGCCGCGGGCCGAGCCGAGATCGGAGACCCCTCCCTGGTCGCGCACCTGGGCCGCGATCTCGTGTCGGCCGCGCTGGACGTCATAGTCCGCCGTGTCGCGGCCTCGGTGGAACGGATGCGGACCTCACCCGAGCCGCTGCCCGTCGTCGCGGTCGGGGGCGGCTCGATCCTGCTCCCTGACCAGCTCGACGGAGTCGAGGTACACCGGCCGGAGAACTACTCCGTCGCCAACGCGGTGGGAGCGGCCATCGCTCAGGTGGGCGGCGAGGTCGACCGGGTCTACTCGATCGAGGCCGGCGGCCGTGCCCGTGCCCTCGACGAGGCGCGGCAGGAGGCGGTCGACCGAGCAATCAAGGCGGGAGCCTCGCCGGGAACCGTCGAGGTCGTCGAGGTCGAAGAGGTGCCGCTGGCCTACCTCCCGGGCAACGCGACTCGCATCCAGGTCAAGGCAGTCGGCGCACTCCAGATCAGCTGACAAGCGGAACAACCGGACACAGAAGAGGAATCCAGTGAGCTTCGAACTCGGCATCGACGACCTGAACGACCTCGCACGCGGCGCTGCCGTCCTCGGCACCGGAGGGGGCGGTGATCCCCACGTCGGCCGTTTGATGGTGGAGAACGTCATGCGCTCCACCGGGCCCATCACCATCGTCGACATCGACGAGATCGACGACGACGACTTCATCGTGCCGATCGCCCAGATGGGCGCGCCGACGGTAGCCGTGGAGAAGATGCCCGCCGGAACCGAGCCCGTTGCCGCGCTGCGCGCCGTCGAACGCCATCTCGGGCGCACCGCGACGGCGACGATCCCGGTGGAGTGCGGCGGGATCAACTCGATGATCCCGCTGCTGGTCGCCTGTCAGACCGGGCTACCGGTGGTCGACGGTGACGGCATGGGCCGGGCCTTCCCCGAACTGCAGATGAAGACCTTCGCCGCCTACGGCGTCCCCGGATCGCCGATGGTCCTGGTCGGGGAACGAGGGGAGACGGTCGTCGTCGACACCGGCAGCGACGACAAGCGAATGGAGTGGCTGGCGCGCGGCATCACCATGCGCCTGGGCGGCGCCGCCCTCATTGCCGAGTTCACGATGACGGGAGCGCAGGTGCGGCGCACCGCGATCCGCCGCACACTGACCCTCGCACTGCGCATCGGTCGCACGCTGCGGGAGGCACGGGAGGCGCACGAACCACCGGTGGCCGCGCTGGCCAGGACCATCGCCGACACCGACTACCGCCACCTGCGGGTGCTCTTCACCGGCAAGGTCACCGACGTGGAACGCAGGACCGACGGAGGGTTCGCCCAGGGCTGCGCCACGTTCGCGAGCTTCGAAGACAACTCCGAACTCCGTCTGACGTTCCGGAACGAATTCCTGATCGGCGAGGTCGACGGCGAGGTCGTCTGCACCGTACCGGACCTGATCTGTGTGCTCGACGCCGACAACTGCGAGCCGATCACCACCGAGAGCCTGGCCTACGGCCAGCGGGCCACCGTCCTCGGCATCGGGACGCCGCCGGTCATGCGGACTCCGGAGGCCCTGGCCGCGTTCGGACCGCAGGCTTTCGGGTTCGCAGAGAGGTTCCAGCCGCTCGAAGAGCGGATTCCCCGCTCACTCCGTGACCCGGACCGGCATGCCTGAGCGACCGGGCGGCCGGTCACTCCACCAGCGTAGTGTGGAGAGGCCGGGACCGGTTCGGAAGACGAGGTCGTCGGGTGGAGGTGGGGTCGTTGACCGAAGTGGACGGGGACTCCATCCCCGCACTGGAATGGGGCACGACCCTGCTCGGGTCCGGCGGCGGGGGGCCCGCCTCGCTTGCCGCGACGTGGCTGGCGCACAACGTGACCGAACGCGGGCCGGTTCGGCTGCTCCAGGCACAGGACCTGCCCCCGCGGGCACTCGTGCTGCCGATCGGCATCGTCGGCTCCACCCCCGCGCTGGCGGAGAAGATGCCTTCGGGCGCCGAGTTCCGGGCGGCCGCCGACGAGATCGGCAGAGTCGTCGGCCCCCCGGCCGCCGTCATGCCGATGGAGATCGCCGGGGTCAACGGCGTCGCAATGTTCGCAGCAGCCGCCTCGATGGGCTTCGACGTCGTCGACGCGGATCTCACCGGCCGCGCCCTGCCGCGTCTGGATCAGCTCAGCATCGCCGCTGCCGGACGGTCGTTGACCCCGATGGCGTTCTCGGGAGCGGGCGGGCTTCGGGGCTTGCTCGACGGGGTGGGAGCCGTGGGTCTGGAGCGACTCGTCCGGACGATGCTCGCCGGAGCCGGTGGATGGCTGGCCGTCGCGTTCAATCCCATCCCCGCCGGGACGTTGCAGGAGGCGACCATCATCGGCTCGGCGGGGCACGCCCTCGCACTGGGGCGCCAGTGGATGAGGCGGGGTGCGGGGGCCGCCGGCGATGTCCTCGCCGAGGGCCGCGTGGAGCATGTGATGCGCCAGAATCCACGGACGCCCGGAAGGCACGATGCCGTCACCGTCGTCGACGAACGCGACGGCGCGGTCCTGCGAGTGGAGATGGAGAACGAGTACCTGTTGGCCGTACGTGACGGGGTGGTGGTGGCCGGCACACCGGATCCGCTGATCTTGGCGGACAGGCGTACAGGGCGGCCGGTCCAGTGCGACCAAGTGCGTAAGGGCCTGGATGTGGCCTGCGTCCGGCTTCCCGGGTTCGACTTCTGGTGGCGTTCCGAGCACGTGGGCCTGGTGGGGCCGCGGGCCTTCGGTCTCGACCACGAACCGGTCCGATTTGGCGTGGGGACGGTATGACTCCTCTGACGGTCGCCGGCCTGTGTTCGCATCCTTCCTGGTCGAACGTTCGCCCGTTGGCCGGGGGCGCGTACCTCGAAGCGGAGATCACCGACGTCCGGCTCGTCCACGGGTTCCGCGGCCAACCGGGCAGAAACTCGCTCGTCGTGGCCGTCGATGCGGGCGACGTGTCGGACTGGAGGATCGATGTACTCCTCCGCAAAGCGTCCGACGCGGGCGCCGCGGGCCTCCTGCTTCCGACCGCCTCACCGTTGCTGCCCACGACCGTGCTGCTGGCCGACCGGCTGGCCATCGCCGTCGTCGGGAGCCAGGACGACTCCGTCGTGGACCTCGCCGTTGCGGCGCAGGAGGCGCTGGCAGCACCGGATATCGAACGGATGCGGTTCGTCCTCGCCGCCCATCACACCGTCGCACAGCAGCAGAGGGCGCCTGAGGAACTCGCGAAGGCCGTGTCCCACCTTCTCGGGTCCGATGTCGCGGTCCTCGACCGCAGCGGCGCATCGATCGCCGGTGCCCCGCTGGTCCTGCCCGGGTTCGACCCTCACCCGCCCGTGCCGCGCCGTGATCGGGACGGCACGGCCGTCACCGTGGTCGTACCGGTGCCCTCTGCACTCGGGACAGCCGCCGACCTGTGGCTCGCCACGGTGATCGAGCACCAGGACGCCACATGGGAGCGGACGGTTCAGGACGTGCTCACGGTGGCGGTTACCGGCCTGCAACGGTGGCGTGCTGCGCGACGCACCGAACTGGAGCGTGAGGCGCGCCTGCGGACCTCACTGCTCGCCGAACTGTTGCGCCTGGAGGCGGAGCCCTCACCCGGGCTGAGGCGTCGGCTCACCGAGATGGGCTGGCGACTCGACGGCCGGCATGTGGGAGTGCGCATCGGTGTGGCGGAGGAGGTCGACATCCTCGCCCTCAGCGACAAGGTGCATGCCGCTCTGCGGGCAGAGAATCTGGATGCGCAGGTCGTGGAGGGGGCCGACGGCTGGTCGGCATGGGTGACGCTGGATCGCGAGCCGACCCGGACCGAGGTCGGGGAACTCGTGTCCGCCCTACGCCAAGTACAGCGCAGGCTGAACCGGTTCGTGACCTCGCACGTGGGCGTCGGCCGGGCGCACGGCGGGGCGGAGGGGCTCGCCCTCTCCCTGGGGGAGGCGGCCGACGCCGCACGTCTGGCACGCGGCCGACGGGAAGTCGGCCGGTTCCTGCACATAGACCGGCTCGGGTTCGCCCAGCTGTTGCTGGCCTGGACCCGCACCGACACCTTCGAGCCGGCCGCGCGGGAACTTCTGGCGCCGCTGGTGGATCAGCCAGGCGACCTCATTGCCACCGTCTCGGCCTATCTGGACGCCGAATCACGGCTCACCGAGACAGCAGCGGTGCTCGGGGTGCACCGCAATACGGTGGCCGCCAGGATCGCGAGAGTCGAGCAGGTCCTCGGTCTGGACTTGGCCAACGCCGACGAACGCCTTGCACTGCACCTGGCCTGCCGTGCGCGCCTGAGCCTCGACTGAGCGGTGTGCTGTGCGCCCACCGGTGTCCCTCGGGGGCAGCAGGCCGCCCATGTCCCTTCCCGCCCCCTCCTGAGAGGCTTCATCCAACGGGGGAAGCCACCCGCGGGGGATGGCCGAGGAGGGGCCATGAGGTATCACCGATCTCAGTTCGTCGAGGCCCCCGCACCCCTGGTCCGTCCCAGGCTTCCCAACGGGGCTCCGGCGGTCCGGACCGCTCTCCCCGGCGAGCCGGCCCCGGAGCCCACCTACCAGGCGCTGCTCGCGCTGCCGGCCGCCGAGGACCAGGTACGCCGCACCCGGGATTTCACCTCTCGCGTGCTGGACCACTGGTGCGTGGCCTCCGAAGACCGGGAGTCCGCCGTGCTGATCGTCAGTGAACTCGCGGCCAACGCCGCACGCCACGGCCGCTCCGAAATGACCCTCAGGCTGGCCCTGCACCGACCGGTCCTCAACATCGCGGTCGCCGATACCGGACGGCCCCGCCCCTCCGGCTTGTTGACGGAGTGCGCCGACCCCGACGAGCACGGCCGCGGACTGTGCATCGTCGAGGCTCTCGCGCACTGGTTCGACATCCACGAGACGGACGACAGTGGCTTCCGCGTGGATGTCGATCTCCTCCTGGCCGATCCGGAGTCCTGAACACGTGTCAGCGACGGCAGCAGCAGCCCTTCTCGTCACGCTGAAGGGATCCCGATCCGGCATCGCTCGTCACCCCCGGGACGCCCACCAGGGCGGCCGCCGGCGCTCAGCTGTCACCAGCAGTTCTTCGAGAAGGTGCACCGATGCGCGTGCACACAGCAGGTATAGCCGGAACCACTCACGAGGAGCCTCCCGCATGACCGCTTCCACGCCCGCCTCCCGCGCGGCCCAGATCCTCTCCCGCCCGATCACCCTCAACGGTCTCACCGTCCCCAACCGGATTGTGATGGCCCCGATGACCCGCATGTTCTCCCCGGGCGGTGTCCCCGGCGAGGACGTGCGCTCGTACTACGCGCGCCGTGCTGCCGCCGGAGTGGGCCTGATCGTCACCGAGGGCACGTACGTGGGCCACGAATCGGCCGGGCAGAGCGATCGCGTACCCCGGTTCCACGGCGAGGAGCAGCTGGCGGGCTGGGCGAGAGTCGCCGAGGCCGTGCACACGGCGGGCGGCGCGATCGTCCCGCAGCTGTGGCACGTCGGGATGGTCCGCAAGCAGGGCGACCCCCCTTTCCCGGGTGCCCCCGCCATCGGCCCGTCCGGCCTTGTCACCGAGGGCGCCGAGCCCACGGGCAAGGCCATGGCCCGGCAGGACCTGGATGACGTCGCCGCCGCGTTCGCGGAGGCCGCTGCCGCCGCGGAGCGCATCGGTTTCGACGGCGTGGAGATCCACGGCGCCCACGGCTTCCTGGTCGACCAGTTCCTGTGGGCAGGCACCAACCGCCGCACGGACGAGTACGGCGGTGGCACGGTGGCCCGCACCAGGTTCGCGGCGGAGATCGTCGTGGCGGTCCGTCAGGCAGTGTCCCCCGGCTTCCCGGTCCTGTTCCGCTACTCGCAGTGGAAGCGGCAGGACTACCGCGCCCGCCTCGCCGAGACTCCCGAGGAGTTGGAGGCCATACTGACCCCGCTCGCCACGGCCGGCGTCGACGTCTTTGACGCCTCCACCCGCCACTACTGGCTCCCCGAGTTCGACGGCTCCGAACTCAACCTCGCGGGGTGGACGAAGAAACTCACCGGAAGGCCGGTCGTCACGGTCGGCTCGGTCGGCCTCGACGGCGACTTCCTCAAGGCGTTCCAGGGCGAGGGCGCACCGGTGGGCAGCCTCGACAACCTCCTGGACCGCCTGGAGCGCGACGAGTTCGACTTGGTCGCCGTCGGACGCGCCCTGCTCCAGGACCCGCAGTGGGCGGCCAAGATCCTCGCCGACCGCCACGACGGACTGAAGCCGTATGACGCGGCGGCCTTGAAGACGCTGAGCTGAGCTTGATTCTGGAGGGATATGCGGGTGGTCGTCACTCCCCACGCGCTCACTCGCGACCACGGGCAGGACTGTCGGACCACGCGAGCAACCCGACGGGCCGAGGCACGCGGCGGGAGAGCGGCGACGCGGCCCCGGAGGAGAACGCCGTGCGATCATCTGCCCATGCTGGAGATCGCAGGTGACGAAGGCGGCCCGCTGGTGGACGGTTCGAGGCTCCTCGACCTGCCGCTCTTCTGGCCGTGCCACCTCGGCTCAAGCCTCTGGGGCGAGGAAGCACAGGCCGCCGCCTTCTGCCCCGACTGGGACGACGCTCAAGAGCTGTACAAGACGCTCTCCTCCCCCGACGAGTGGCCGGCGTTCACCGTGCACCTGCACTCCGGGTACGCGCTCCACGTCGTCTATCGCGACTTGGAAGGCGACCACGGCGTCGACTACCTGCTCTCCCACCCCGCCTGGACGGAAACTCTCACCCTCGCCACCGACGACGGCCACTTCATGGGGCCCGGCCTGTCCTGGCCCGAGCTGGAAGCCTCGGCCGACCAGGGCGCCACATCTCGACTCCACCCAACTCGGGACAGTCCGGAGCCTCCATTCGAACCGGGGCGGTTCAGTTCAGGCCCCGCGGGCAGACGCCTTCATCACTGACCTATATATAAAAGATCTTGTATCTTGGTATACTCTAGTTGATACACAAAGGAGGGCGCCCATGAGCCGTACCGTGATCGACCTCGACGACGAGGCCCTGGAAGAAGCGGCCAAGGAACTCGGCACCACGACCAAGCGCGAGACCATCAACACCGCCCTGCGGGAAGTCACGGCCCGTTACCGGCGTCTGCGCGCACTCGACGAAGCCCGCGAGCTGGTGACCGACGGCGCGCTGGACATGGACCTTCTCCTGGACAAGAGCAGGTACCGGCCCACGAGCACGGCCGACGCCACCCCCGGCACCGGAGCGCATGAGTGACCGTCGCCGATTACCTCATCGACACCTCCGCGCTCGCCCGCGTCCTGCTCCGCCAGAACACGGCCGACTGGGATGACAGGATCGGCGCCGGCCTCGTCGCGATCTGCGACATCACCGAACTCGAGGTCCTCTACTCAGCCCGTTCGGCCGCAGACCGTACGCGTTTGAAGACGGCGCTCGACGCCCACTACGTCTGGTGCCCCGTGCCGGACGGCGTCTACCGCCGCTCCCGCGCCGTCCAGGAACAGCTGACCGCCAAGGGTGAGCACCGCAGCGCAGGCCCCGTCGACCTCCTGGTGGCTGCCGCCGCCGAGGAAGCGGGGCTCACACTGCTCCACTGCGACCACGACTTCGACACCATCGCCCGCACGACGGGACAGCCGGTCCGCACGATGGACCTCAGGCCGTAGAGCCTCCACAGCCGCACAGTCGGCGATGAGGCACAGGGCGGCCCCATGGCAACGGCCTGTCGAGAACTCAGCCAAAGCCCGGGCGCCCGAGCCGCAGGATTGACTGGCCAACCGGGAACTCACCCGCGGCCCGTACCGTTCGTCGACCTTGCTCGTGACCCCTTGCTCTCGGTCCCGGGTGGCCGAGGACGCACTTCGGATGCCTGCCAGGCACCCATGTAGCACTGGGCCGGCACCATGCACCCCGCCCTGAGGCGACCTCGAAGGCCGACTTCGCCGTACCCGCGTCCTCACAGCGTCCCCAAATACGCCTCCGGCCCTTTGTCGAGGCCGCTCCTGGGCCCTTCCCCCCAACCACGCTTCGGCGCATTCACGCAGGTCAGCGCAACGCCTGCCCCCATCCGTCAACTCGCCGCCGAAGTCACGAGCAGCGGATTCAGTCCGATGAGCCCGAGTTGACGTTCCAACACCTCAGAAGAGACGTTTCCGCAGATCACGGCCCTGTACTGGTGGGGCGGGTGGGACTCGAACCCACGGCCGACGGATTATGAGTCCGCTGCTCTAACCGGCTGAGCTACCGCCCCATAGCGGCGTGTCGCGTACATGTGTGCGCGCCGTGTGCCGCAGCATAGCCGGTCATACGATCTCCTGCCTCGCATGGTCGGCTTCGCACGGCCTTCTTGACCTGGAGGACTGCACCGCCGACCGCGCGGTTCCCCCAGGCATGAAAAAGGACCCCCAAGGGGTCCTCGTTCAGCATGCTCCCCCGACTGGACTCGAACCAGTAACCTGCCGGTTAACAGCCGGCTGCTCTGCCAATTGAGCTACGGAGGACCGAGCTCCCCCGACTGGACTCGAACCAGTAACCTGCCGGTTAACAGCCGGCTGCTCTGCCAATTGAGCTACGGAGGACCGAGCTCCCCCGACTGGACTCGAACCAGTAACCTGCCGGTTAACAGCCGGCTGCTCTGCCAATTGAGCTACGGAGGAATGCCTCGATCGCGTCGAACGTGCCACCCGGGTGGTCGCCAGGGCGCGCTCGCTCGCTGCGACACATACATTAGCGCAAGCAGGGGGGTGCTCCGCCAATCGGTTCCCCCCGACACCGATGCCGCACCGCAGACCGACACAAGGGAAGGGTGGCCGCCATGCGCTACCGGCTCACGTTCATCGCCGGACTCGCCCTGGGATACGTGCTCGGCACCAGGGCCGGCCGCGAGCGCTACGAGCAGCTGAGGAAGTCGGCGCGCCAGGTCGCGCAGAGCCCGGCCGTCCGCAACACCGCGGAGAGCGCCGCCCAGCAGAGCCGCCAGTTCGCCGGCCGGGCGTACCACGCGGTCAGCGAGAAGGTCGGCGACCACCTGCCCGACTCGGTCGCCGGGCGGGTCCGCTCCCTGCGCGAGCGCTCCGCGCACAACGGCGGCGGCGAGGACGACTGGGGCACCAGCAACACGTAGGAGGTGTCCGGCGCGGCGCGCGGCGGCGTCCCCTGGCAGTGGGGGGCGCGCCGCCGCCGACCGCGGACCGGCCGGACAGCGGGCGCCGAGGCGGTGAAGCCCGCCCTCGGCCCGGACAGGCCTCGCGCTACGGCAGAATCTCCGGCATGGGGATAGTCGCCGGGCTGGACAGTTCGCCCGATTTCACGCGCATCGTCGTCTGTGACACGGACACCGGGGCCGTACTCCGGCAGGGCTATGCCCCGCATCCGGTCGAGCCGCCGGCCGGCGGTGGCACGGGCCGGCCCAGCGATGTCGACCCGCAGGCCTGGCTGCTGTCCCTGGGTGAGGCCGCAGGTGGCGGGCTGCTGGAGGGCGTGCAGGCCATCGGCGTGTCCGCGCAGCAGAACGCGCTGGTGCCGCTGGACACGCAGGGCGCCACCGTGCGCCCGGCGATGGTCGGCGGCGACAAACGGGCTCAGGTCGCGGCGGCGGACCTGGTGGACGCGCTCGGCGGACGCGAGGCGTGGGCGCAGGCCGTGGGCTGCGTGCCGCAGGCCGGTCAGCCGGTGACGAAGCTGCGCTGGCTGGCGCGGGCCGAGCCGGAGGCCGCGCAGCGCACCGCTCTGCTGCTGCAGGCCCACGACTGGCTGGTGTGGCAGCTGCTGGGCCGGCCGGCGCGGCGCACCACCGACCGCGGCGGGGCATCCGGCACCGGCTACTGGTCGGCGGCGACCGGCGCCTACCGGCCCGACCTGGTGGAGCTGGCGCTCGGGCACCAGGCGATGCTGCCGGACGTGATCGGACCGGCGGAGGCGGCCGGCACGACCCCGGAGGGGCTGCTGATCTCGGCCGGCACCGGCGAGACGATGGCCGCCGCCTTCGGGCTCGGCATCGGTCTCGGCGACGCGGTCGTCTCGCTCGGCGCGTCCGGTTCCGTGATGGCCGTCCATCCCGAGCCGCTGCTGGACAACACCGGGATGATCACTTCCCTGGCCGACGCCACGGGCATGCACCTGCCGGTCGTCACCACCCTGAACGCCGTCCGCACCCTGCGCGGCACCGCCGAGCTGCTCGGGCTGACGGACCTGGAGTCCCTCTCCGACCTGGCCATGAAGTCGACGCCGGGATCCCACGGGCTGGTGCTGCTGCCGTATCTGGAGGGGGAGCGGACGCCGAACCTGCCGCACACCGCGGGCACGCTGGCCGGGCTGCGGCGGGAGTCGATGAAGCCGGAGCACCTGGCGCGGGCCGCGTTCGAGGGCATGCTGTGCGGGCTCGGTGACGCGCTGGACGTGCTGCGCGGCCGGGGCGTGGAGGTGCGGCGGGTCTTCCTGCTGGGCGCGGCGGCGGAGCTGCCCGCGGTGCAGGCGGCGGCGCCGGCGCTGTTCGGTGCGCAGGTCGTCGTACCGCAGCCCGCCGACTACGCCGCGATCGGGGCCGCCCGGCAGGCGGCCTGGGCGCTCGGTGTGTCGCAGGGTGCCCTCGACCCGCGTACGCCGCCGCTGTGGCAGGGTGCCGCGGCGCAGGTGCTGGACCCCGGTGAGCAGCTGGCGATGGGCCAGGCGGTGCGGCAGCAGTTCGCATCGGTGCGGGAGCAGACCCATCCGGGAGCGTTCCGGTCGTAGCACGGGTGTGTGGGGCGGGACCGCGAACCGGCACCCGTACGGCCGTACCGCGCAGGGCCGCCGGCTTATTCGGTTGAGGTAACGCGGGGGGAGTGCCCGACGATAGGGGCCAAGGGCAACCGACCCGGCCCCTCCCGCCGACTCCGAGAGACCAGCGTGCTCATACGACTTCTGCGGACCTATCTCAGGCCCTACAAGAAACCCATCGCCCTGTTGGTGCTGCTGCAGTTCCTGCAGACCTGCGCCACCCTCTACCTGCCCACGCTGAACGCCGACATCATCGACAACGGCGTCGTCAACGGGGACACCGGCTACATCCTGTCCTACGGCGCCCTGATGATCGGCATCTCGCTGACCCAGGTCGTGTGCAACATCGGCGCCGTGTACTACGGCGCCCGGACCGCTTCGTCGCTCGGCCGGGACGTGCGCAGTGCCGTCTTCGACCGGGTCCAGTCGTTCTCCGCGCGTGAGGTAGGTCACTTCGGTGCGCCGTCGCTGATCACCCGGACGACCAACGACGTTCAGCAGGTGCAGATGCTGGCGCTGATGACGTTCACGCTGATGGTGTCGGCGCCCATCATGTGCGTCGGTGGCATCGTCATGGCGCTCGGCCTGGACGTGCCGCTGTCCGGCGTGCTGGTCGCCGTCGTCCCGGTACTCGGCATCTGCGTGACGCTCGTCGTGCGGCGGCTGCGTCCGCTGTTCCGTGCCATGCAGGTGCGGCTGGACACGGTGAACCGCGTGCTGCGGGAGCAGATCAGCGGCAACCGGGTGATCCGCGCCTTCGTGCGGGACGAGTACGAGCAGGAGCGTTTCCGCAAGGCCAACAGCGACCTGACGGCCATGGCGCTGGGGGCCGGGAACCTGCTCGCGCTGATGTTCCCCATCGTGATGACGGTGGTCAACCTGTCGTCGATCGCCGTGGTGTGGTTCGGCGCCCACCGCATCGACAGCGGCGGCATGCAGATCGGCGACCTGACCGCGTTCCTCGCCTACCTGATGCAGATCGTCATGTCCGTGATGATGGCCACCTTCATGTTCATGATGGTGCCGCGGGCGGAGGTGTGCGCCGAGCGTATCCAGGAGGTGCTGTCGACCGAGTCGAGCGTGGTGCCGCCGATCGCGCCGGTCACCGAGCTGCGCCGGCACGGTCACCTGGAGCTGCGGGACGCCGGGTTCGGCTACCCGGGTGCCGAGGAGCCGGTGCTGAAGGGTGTCAGCCTGGTGGCCCGCCCGGGTGAGGTGACCGCCGTCATCGGGTCGACCGGCAGCGGCAAGTCGACGCTGCTCGGGCTGGTGCCGCGGCTGTTCGACGCGACCGACGGCGAGGTCCTGGTCGACGGGGTGCCCGTCGCCACCATCGACCCCCGGGTGCTCGCCCGCACGGTCGGGCTGGTGCCGCAGAAGCCGTACCTGTTCGCGGGGACGGTCGCCACCAACCTGCGCTACGGCAACCCCGACGCCACCGACGAGGAGCTGTGGCACGCGCTGGAGGTGGCGCAGGCCAAGGACTTCGTGGAGCGGCTGGACGCGGGACTCGACGCCCCGATCGCGCAGGGCGGCACCAACGTGTCCGGCGGTCAGCGGCAGCGGCTGGCCATCGCCCGCACGCTGGTGCAGCGGCCGGAGATCTACCTGTTCGACGATTCCTTCTCCGCGCTCGACTACGCCACCGACGCCGCGCTGCGGGCCGCGCTCACCGAGGAGACCGCCGAGGCGACGGTGGTGATCGTCGCCCAGCGGGTGGCGACCATCCGGGACGCCGACCGGATCGTCGTCCTGGACGAGGGCCGGGTCGTCGGCACGGGCCGGCACCACGAGCTGATGGCGGACAACGAGACGTACCGGGAGATCGTGCTCTCCCAGCTGACGGAAGCGGAGGCTGCCTGATGGCGGGGCCGATGGGGCGGATGATGGCCGGGGGCGGCCCCGACAACCGCTCGATGGATTTCAAGGTGTCGGGCAGTCGGCTCCTGGGCCGGTTCAAACCGGAGCGGGTCACCCTGTTCACGCTGCTGGCCTGTGTGGTCGTCAGCGTGGGGCTCAACGTCGTCGGGCCGAAGATCCTCGGCCGGGCCACGGACCTGGTGTTCGCGGGCATCGTCGGAAGGCGGATGCCGGCGGGCCAGAGCAGGGACGAAGTGCTGCACGGCCTGCGGGAGAGCGGCGACGACGGCATCGCCGACATGCTGAGCGGCACGGACTTCACCCCCGGCCGGGGCATCGACTTCACCGCCGTCGGGAACGTCCTGCTGCTGGCGCTGAGCACATTCCTCCTCGCCGGGCTGCTGATGGCGGTGGCGACGCGGATGGTCAACCGGGCGGTGAACCGCACCATGTTCCGGATGCGCGAGGACGTGCAGGTGAAGCTGTCGCGGCTGCCGCTGTCGTACTTCGACAAGCGGCAGCGCGGCGAGGTGCTGTCCCGGGCGACGAACGACATCGACAACATCGGGCAGACGCTCCAGCAGTCGATGGGCCAGCTCATCAACTCGGTGCTGACGATCATCGGTGTGCTGGCGATGATGTTCTACGTCTCGTGGATCCTCGCGCTGGTCGCGCTGGTGACCGTGCCGCTGTCGTTCCTGGTCGCCACCCGCGTCGGCAAGCGGTCCCAACCCCACTTCGTGCAGCAGTGGCGGTCGACGGGCTCGCTGAACGCGCACATCGAGGAGATGTACACCGGGCACACCTTGGTGAAGGTGTTCGGCCGGCAGGAGGAGTCGGCGAAGCAGTTCGCCGAGCAGAACGACGCGCTGTACGAGGCCGGGTTCAAGGCGCAGTTCAACAGCGGTGTCATGCAGCCGCTGATGATGTTCGTGTCGAACCTCAACTACGTGCTGGTCGCGGTCGTCGGCGGGCTGCGGGTCGCGACCGGTGCGCTGTCCATCGGCGACGTCCAGGCCTTCATCCAGTACTCGCGGCAGTTCTCGATGCCGCTGACGCAGGTCGCGTCGATGGCGAACCTGGTGCAGTCCGGTGTCGCCTCGGCCGAGCGGATCTTCGAACTCCTGGACGCGGAGGAGCAGGAGGCGGATCCGGTGCCCGCGCAGCGGCCCGCGGAGTTGCTCGGACGGGTCGAGCTGCAGCACGTGCGGTTCCGCTACGACCCCGACAAGCCGCTCATCGAGGACCTGTCGCTGAAGGTGGAGCCGGGCCACACGGTGGCGATCGTCGGGCCGACCGGCGCCGGCAAGACGACGCTGGTGAACCTGCTGATGCGGTTCTACGAGGTCTCCGGCGGGCGCATCACCCTCGACGGCGTCGACATCGCGACGATGTCCCGGGACGAACTGCGCGCCGGGGTGGGCATGGTGCTCCAGGACACCTGGCTGTTCGGCGGCACCATCGCGGAGAACATCGCCTACGGCGCCTCGCGCGAGGTCACCCTCGGGGAGATCGAGGAGGCGGCGCGGGCGGCCCACGCCGACCGCTTCATCCGCACCCTGCCCGAGGGCTACGACACCGTCATCGACGACGAGGGCACGGGCGTGAGCGCCGGCGAGAAGCAGCTCGTCACGATCGCGCGGGCGTTCCTGTCCGACCCGGTGATCCTGGTGCTGGACGAGGCGACCAGCTCCGTCGACACCCGCACCGAGGTGCTGATCCAGAAGGCGATGGCGAAACTCGCGCACGGGCGCACGTCGTTCGTCATCGCGCACCGGCTCTCCACCATCCGGGACGCTGACACCATCCTCGTCATGGAGAACGGCTCCATCGTCGAACAGGGCGCGCACGCCGAGCTGCTGGCCGCGGACGGGGCCTATGCACGGCTGTACAAGGCGCAGTTCGCGCGGGCGGTGGCCGAGGTCGACTGAGGCTCCGGCGACCGGCCCGGGACCGGGGGCCGCCGCACGGCGGCCCCCGGTCAGTCGAGGTATCCCCGCAGCTGGTCCGCGAAGGCGTGGTCGCGGAGCTTGTTGAGGGTCTTGGACTCGATCTGCCGTATCCGTTCCCGGGTGACACCGAAGATGCGCCCGATCTCCTCCAGGGTCCGGGGACGGCCGTCGACGAGGCCGTACCGCAGCTGGACGACCTTGCGCTCGCGTTCCCCGAGGGTGGACAGCACGGCCTCCAGGTGCTCCCTGAGCAGCAGGAAGGCGGCGGACTCCACGGGTGAGGCGGCGTCCGCGTCCTCGATGAGGTCGCCGAGGGCGACGTCGTCCTCCTCCCCCACCGGGGCGTGCAGGGAGACCGGCTCCTGGGCGAGCCGCAGGACCTCGCCGACCCGCTCGGGCGGCAGGTCGAGCTGGTCGGCGACCTCCTCGGGAGAGGGCTCGTGTCCGCGTTCCTGCAGCATGCGGCGCTGCACCCGCACCACCCGGTTGATGAGTTCGACGACGTGGACGGGGACGCGTATGGTGCGGGCCTGGTCGGCCAGGGCCCGGGACATGGCCTGGCGGATCCACCAGGTGGCGTAGGTGGAGAACTTGTAGCCGCGCGCGTAGTCGAACTTCTCCACGGCCCTGATCAGGCCCAGGTTGCCCTCCTGCACGAGGTCGAGCATGGTCAGGCCACGACCGACGTACCGCTTGGCGACGGAGACGACGAGCCGCAGATTCGCCTCGATGAGGCGGCGCTTGGCCATACGGCCCATGACGACGAGCCGGTCCAGGTCATGGGCGAGCCGGCTGTCGAGGTCGGGGGTGCTGCCGAGCTTCTCCTCCGCGAACAGGCCCGCCTCGACGCGGCGGGCGAGGTCGACCTCCTCGGCCGCGGTGAGCAGCGGAATGCGCCCGATCTCCCGCAGGTACTGGCGGAACAGGTCCGCGGACGGCCCGCCGGTCTCGGCGGCCCGCGCGGGCGGCGGCTCGACGGGCCCGGGGCTGTCGGCGGCCTCCGGCACCCCCGCGGGGGAGTCGGCGGGCTCCGCGGTCTCGGGACGGAGCACGACGCGGGGCTGCGGAGCCACCGTGCGAAGCATGTCCGACTCGGCGTCAGGCTCCGTTCCGGCGGTGCCGCCGACGGTACCGCCGGGGGTCTGGCTGAGGGTCTGGGTCTGCACGGGGGCGACCTCCAGGATGATCGCTGCTGAGGGGCTCGGCAGCGGTACTTCGGGGGCGGAGTCGGCGGCCTCGCCGCTGTCCGTCCCGTAGGCGATGGGCGGAACCGCGGGGGTGTGCGACCCGTGGGGGACGGGTCGGCCGCGCTCCGGGGACTCAGGCACCGGAACCCAGTGTGGAGTACGACACATCGAAGCCACGAGGGGCGTGCGGTGACTTTTTGAGTCCGCTCGGTGACCGAACGGTGACCTGTGGGGTCAGATGTCCGGATGGTCCGGGCGATCCCACCCCGGTGTCGGGGACCCTCCCGTCCGCGCCGCGGTGTGCGGAAGCGCTCCCGCCCGCGCGGCGCCGTCCGGGACCGCGCCCCGTCCACGGCCCGGCGGCGACGGCGCCCGCCGATCACTCCATGCGCAGGTTCCACCGATCGGCGCGGCCGGTGAGCAGGACGCGGCCCAGTGGCGGGACGTCGATGCGCCAGAAGGCGTGCGGGGGCGCGCTCAGCGCATGCAGGACGGCGGCGCGGGCGACGGAGGCGTCCGTGACGGCGAGGATGCGGCCGGCGTCGTCCGGGAGCCGGTCGAGCCAGTGGGACACGCGCCGGCACAGGTCGAGAACGCTCTCCCCACCGTGCGGGGCCGCCGACGGGTCGGTGGTCCAGGCGGCGAGCGCGGCCGGTTCGGCGGTGGCCAGTTCGTCGAGGGCCCGGCCCCGCCACGAGCCGAGGTCCAGGTCGCGCAGCGCGGTCTCGGTCGCGGCGTCGAGGCCGAGGGCCTCGGCGGTCTCGCGGCACCGCCGGGACGGCGCGCTGAGGTGACGGCCGGCCGCGGGCAGGCCGGGAGC
>NZ_JADWYM010000021.1 GCF_022414535.1 Streptomyces sp. MUM 2J | reverse complement strand
CAAGGAACGGACGCTTCCTTCGTACTCACCCTCTCGGGCTTTCCTCCGGGCGCTTCCCTTCGGTGTCTCCGACTCTATCAGATCTTTTCCGACCCGATTTCCTCGGTGCTTTCCAGGTTCCCGCTCTTGCGTTTCCCTTTCCGGCGGCTCCGACTCTATCAGATCCTTTCGGTGTCTGATTCCCCGTCAGAGGGGGTTGCCGGGCGGGCTGTTGGGCCGTTCCGACGAGTGAGACTTTAGCGGATTCCCGGCTCCCGACCTAATCGGGGCCCTCGCCCTTTCGAGCGCGGATTCCTCACTTCTCAAATACCCATGCCAATGACACGACGAGCGGCCGAAGACAGATCGACCATCAGTCGAGTGAAGGAGTGGTGCCTGTGAAGTGGCTGTCCGGGGACCGACCGGAGTCGGCGCTCACGTCGGACAACTCGGAGAACACTACGCACGGGGCAGGGGTGTGTCAACCTGCCGCCTGACCATCCGCTCCCGGCGTACTCTGTGGTGCATGACCGAGCGTACGTACACCCAGCTGTGGTGGGCCGCCTGACGGCGGCCGTCCTACGTATGCACTCAACGGCCGCCGCCTCGGCGGCCGTTCTCGTATCTCCCTCCGGATTCGGGGGGCCGGCCGCAGGCGCGGCGGTCCCGACCTGAAGGTGGAGTGGAGATGACGCGGGTCTTCAGTGGGATTCAGCCAACCGGGCACCTGACCCTGGGGAACTACCTGGGCGCCATGCGGCGCTGGGCCGAGGTGGACCAGCACCGTGCGGACTCGCTGTTCTGCGTGGTGGATCTGCACTCACTGACCGTGGACCACGATCCGGCACGGGTGCGCAGGCTCAGTCGGCAGACGGCGACGCTGCTGCTGGCCGCCGGCATGGACCCCGCGGTGTGCACGCTGTTCCTGCAGAGCCATGTCGACGAGCACACCAGGTTGTCGTACCTGCTGGAGTGCGTGGCGACCGACGGCGAGATGCGGCGGATGATCCAGTACAGGGAGAAGGCCGCCAAGGTGCGGGAGCGCGGCGGGAGCGTGCGGCTCTCCCTGCTGAGCTATCCGGTCCTGATGGCCGCGGACATCCTGGCCTACCGGGCGGACGAGGTTCCCGTCGGCGAGGACCAGACACAGCACGTGGAGCTGACCCGGGATCTCGCGGAGCGGTTCAACCAGCGGTACGGGCACACGTTCGTGGTGCCGAGGGCGACCGTTCCCCCGGTGGGAGCGCGGGTGATGAACCTGCAGGATCCGGGGTCGAAGATGGGGAAGTCGGACCGCACGGGGGCGGGGGTCGTCTATCTCCTGGACGAGCCGGACGTGGTGCGGAGGAAGGTGATGCGGGCCGTCACCGACAGCGGCCGGGACGTCGTCTACGACAAGGCGGGCCGCCCGGGGGTCGCCAACCTGCTGGAGATTCTCGCTGCGTGCACGGGTGGGAACCCTGAGTCACTGGCGTGCGTTCACGACACGTACGGCTCTTTGAAGAAGGCCACCGCCGAGGCGGTGGTGGAGGTCCTGAGGCCGTTGCGGGAACGGCACCGGGAGCTGTGTGCGGATCCCGGCCATGTGGAGGAGGTGTTGCGGGATGGAGCGGAGAAGGCCCGGGCGGTGGCCCGGCCGACCGTCGATGCCGCCTGCCGCGCGATCGGCCTGCTGCCCGCCGCTCATACGGTCCCGGCGGAAACGTCCGCGGGTGACGGGCTCGCCGGAGGCGACGATGTCGTGCTGAACGCCGCCCGGTAGGCGCGGGGGCTGGTGGCGAGGCGCGATGCGAAGTGCTGGCGCATCGTGACCTCGCTGCCGAAACCGGCCCGGCGTGCGACCTCGGGCATGGGCAGGTCGGTGCGCTCCAGGAGCTTCTGTGCTGCGGCGATGCGCTGGTCGAGGAGCCAGCGCAGGGGTGTGGTGCCGGTCTCCGCGGTGAAGTGACGTGCGAACGTGCGTGCCGACATGCCCGCGCGGGTGGCCAGATCGGCGACCGTGAGGGGCTCGTGCAGGTGGCACAGGGCGTGTTCGCGGACGGCCGCGAGGGTGTCGGCGTCGCGGTCGGCGCGGGGCGTGGGGCGCTCGACGAACTGGGCCTGGGTGCCGGTGCGGAACGGGGCGGTGACCATGGAGCGCGCGATGGTCGCGGCGGCCTCGGCGCCGTGGGTCCGGCGGACGAGGTGGAGACAGAGGTCGATGCCGGCGGCCGTGCCCGCGGCGGTCCAGATGTTGGTGTCCTCGATGAACAGGGCGTCCGGGACGACGGTGACGCGGGGGTGGTGCTCGCGCAGGAGGTCGACGAGGTTCCAGTGGGTGATGGCGCGGCGCCCGTCGAGGAGGCCGGCCTGAGCGAGGGTGAAGGCGGCGCCGCACAGTGCGGCGAGGGTGACGCCTCGGTCATGGGTGCGGCGGAGGGCGTCGAGGACCGGAGGGGGTGCGGGGGTGAGGTGGTCGTCGAGGCCGGGGACGACGACGAGATCGGCGCGGTCGAGCCAGGCCAGGGTGCGGTCGGGCAGGAGGGAGAGGCCGCCGCGCATGGGGACGGGGGCGCGATCGGTGGCGACTCGGCGCAGTTCGAAGGCGGGGGCGCCGCGGTCGGTGCGGTCGGTGCCCCAGACCTCGGTGATGACGGAGACGTCGAAGGCGCGGACGCCGGGGAAGGCGACGAGCGCCACGCGGTACGGGGAGGGTGGGTTCCGGGGGCGGGTCACGATGGCAGTAAACCATCGATCGCTGTCTTCTGTACCTCTGGGGAGGTCCTGCCGCCGGCGGCAGGATCGAGGGCATGGAGATTGCAGAGAACGCAGTGCTGGTGGTCGTGGACGTGCAGAAGGGCTTCGACGAGGCCGGGTTCTGGGGGACGCGGAACAACCCGGAGGCGGACGACAACATCGCCTCGGTCATCGACGTGTGGCAGGCGACGGGGCGTCCGGTCGTGTTCGTCCGGCACGACTCCACCGGTCCTCGGTCGCCGCTGCGGCCCGGGCACGGGGGCAACGCGTTCAAGGAGTACGTGGAGCAGCGGCGCGGGAAGGGTGGCGCGGGAGCGGAGCTGCTGATCACGAAGACGGTGAACTCGGCCTTCTACGGGACGCCCGATCTGGATGCCTGGCTGAAGACCGCGGGGATCTCGCAGATCGTGCTGGTCGGCATCCAGACAAACATGTGTGTGGAGACGACCGCGCGGATGGGCGGGAATCTCGGGTACGACGTGCTGGTGGCGTTCGACGCCACGCACACCTTCGACCTGGAGGGGCCGTTCGACTGGCGGCGCAGTGCGGACGAGCTGGCGCGGGCGTCGGCGGTGTCGCTGCACGGGGGCGGATTCGCTCGGGTGGTGACCACCGAGGAGGTGGTGGGTGCGGCGAGCTGACCGCCCCCGGCGGGTGTCAGTCCTTTGTGCCGGTGGCCAGTTCGCGGCTGCGGTCGCGGGCGGCTTCGAGAGCGGCGATGAGGGCGGCTCGTACGCCGTGGTTCTCCAGCTCGCGGATGGCGTTGATGGTGGTGCCGGCGGGAGAGGTGACGTTCTCGCGGAGTTTGACGGGGTGTTCGCCGCTGTCCCGGAGCATGGTGGCGGCGCCGATGGCGGACTGGACGATGAGGTCGTGCGCCTTGTCGCGGGGCAGACCGAGCAGGATGCCGGCGTCGGTCATGGCTTCGACCAGGTAGAAGAAGTAGGCCGGACCGGAACCGGACAGGGCCGTGCAGGCGTCCTGCTGGGACTCGGGCACCCGCAGGGTCTTGCCGACCGCGCCGAAGATCTCCTCGGCGTGGGCGAGGTGGTCGGCGGTGGCGTGGCTGCCGCCCGAGATGACGGACATGGCCTCGTCGACGAGGGCGGGGGTGTTCGTCATGACACGGACGACGGGGGTGTCCGCGGCGAGGCGTTCCTCGACGAAGGAGGTGGGGATGCCCGCCGCCCCGCTGATGACCAGGCGGTCGGCGGGGACGTGCGGGGCGAGTTCGTCGAGGAGGGTGCCCATGTCCTGCGGCTTGACCGTGAGGATCAGGGTGTCGGCGGTCTTCGCGGCCTCGGCGTTGGTCACCGGGGTGACTCCGTAGCGGGTGCGGAGTTCGTCGGCCCGCTCCTGGCGGCGGGCCGTGACCAGGAGGTCGGCGGGGGACCAGCCGCCTCGGATCATTCCGCTGAGCAGGGCTTCGCCGATCTTGCCGGTGCCGAGGACTGCGACTTTCTGCGTCATGGCTGAGGGTGCCCTCCGGGGTGTGCGTCGTCCGGAGTCCATCGTCGCACCGGGGCGCGGGGTGGGGGGTGTCTGTCCGGCAGGCGGGACGTCCGGCGGGGCACCGGTCCGTCAGGTGGTCCTGCGGCGGAGGGTGGCCGCGCCGAGGAACAGCACGAGGAGGGCGCAGCCCGCCACGATCAGGACGTCGCGGACGAAGGTGGCCGTCATGTCGGTGTGCTTGAGGACCTCGTTCATGCCGTCGACGGCGTAGGACATCGGCAGGACGTCCGAGACGGCCTTCAGGGCGGGGTGCATGTTGTCGCGGGGGGTGAACAGGCCGCAGAGCAGGAGCTGGGGGAAGATCACCGCCGGCATGAACTGGACCGCCTGGAACTCCGAGGCGGCGAAGGCCGAGACGAACAGTCCGAGAGCCGTGCCGAGCAGGGCGTCGAGCAGGGCGACGAGGAGCAGCAGCCAGGGCGAGCCGATGACGTCGAGGCCGAGGAACCACAGGGCGAGGCCGGTCGCCAGGGCGGACTGGATGATCGCGAGGGTGCCGAAGGCGAGGGCGTAGCCGGCGATGAGGTCGCCCTTGCCCAGGGGCATGGCGAGGAGGCGTTCGAGGGTGCCGGAGGTGCGTTCGCGCAGAGTGGCGATGGAGGTGACGAGGAACATCGTGATCAGCGGGAAGATCCCGAGGAGGGATGCGCCGATGTTGTCGAAGGTGCGCGGGCTGCCGTCGAAGACGTAGCGCAGCAGGAAGAGCATCAGGCAGGGGACGAGCATCAGCAGCGCGATGGTGCGGGGGTCGTGGCGGAGCTGGCGCAGGACGCGGGCCGCGGTGGCGAGGGTGCGCGGGACGCTCAGGGACCGGGCGGGTGCGGGTGCCGCGGTCTCCTTCGTGGTGGTGCTCATCGGGTCGTCTCCTTTGCGCGGCCGGCCGCGATCGCCTCGTCGACCAGGTGGAGGAAGGCCGCTTCGACGGTGTCGGAGTGGGTGCGGGTGCGCAGGGCGTCGGGCGTGTCGTCGGCGAGGATCTCGCCCTCGCGCATGAGCAGCAGGCGGTGGCAGCGTTCGGCCTCGTCCATGACGTGCGAGGAGATCAGCAGGGTGGCGCCGCGCCGGTCGGCGATGTCGTGGAAGAGGCTCCACAGATCGCGGCGGAGTACCGGGTCGAGGCCGACGGTCGGTTCGTCGAGGACGAGGAGTTCGGGGGCGCCGAGCAGGGCGACCGCGAGGGAGACACGGCTGCGCTGGCCTCCGGAGAGGTTTCCGGCGAGGGCGTCGGCGTGGCTGGCGAGGTCGACGTCGGCGATCGCCCGGGTGACCTCTTCCCGTCGCCGGCCGGCGACGGCGCGGCCGGGGCGGAGGATCGCCGCGAAGTAGTCCAGGTTCTGGCGGACCGTCAGGTCGTCGTAGACGGAGGGCGCCTGGGTGACGTAGCCGATCCGGGTGCGCAGGTCGGGGTGGCCGGCGGGCCGGCCGAGGACGTCGAGGGTGCCGGTGACCTTCGCCTGGGTGCCGACGATCGAGCGCATCAACGTCGACTTGCCGCAGCCGGACGGCCCGAGCAGGCCGGTGATCTGGCCGCGCGGGACCGTGAAGTCGAGCCCCCGCAGGACGGTGCGGGGACCGCGGACGACGGTGAGGCCGGCGGCACGGACGGCAGGGGTGTCGGGCACATCGGGGCGGTCGCCCGAGAGACCGCCCGTCGGACCGCCCGACGGGCCGGGCGCATAATTCATCATGTGCTGAATAATGCTCCCGTGCCCCGGCACGGTCAAGGGGGTTGCACGTAAGGACCCGGTGGCGGGGCCATCGCCCGGGGCGGGCAGGCGGGCGCGGCGCTCCGAGGACGCGGCTCGCACGGTGGTGCGGAAGTCGCGGGTGCCACGGCCACCGGGCTGCGTGCGGTCCGCCGTCAGCGGGCGTGCCGCCACCGAGGTACGCGGCGGGGGTGCGGAAGAGCTGGGCGGTGGCAGAGGTGCGGGAGGAAGCGCGGGGAGGAGCGCGGGAGGACACACGGGCGCGGGAGCGGGGTAGGCGTGCGCCGGGCCTCGCAGAGGCCGGTGCCCTGGCGGGGTCGCTCCGGGGGCCAGGGCCTTGCACGCCGGGAGAAGACCGGCGTGGCCATCGGGAACCGGCAGGGCCGGGCGGACCCCGCGGAGGGCGTGCGGTGCCACACGGGGCAGGGTCACGCGGCAGCGGGCGGGGCGCCGAAAGATCCCGGACGCTGCGGGGAACAACAGCACCCGGAGCAGGCGGGGCGGGCCGTCGGCTGGGTGTCCGCGAGACGGCAGCCGGACGGGAGCCGGACGGGAGCCGAAAGGGGGCGTGCGGGGAGGCGCGCGGGTTGGCTGGACCGACGGGTGGGTGCCCGGGGGCGCCGGGCCTGCGGCGCCGGTGGGGGCCCGGGGTGGGCGGGACGGGGTCAGGGGATCGTGGCGATCAGCAGTTCCACGTCGTAGACCTCCTCGACGACGCCGCCGGGGAAGACGTCGAGGACATGGGCGCGCTCCTCGGCGAGGAAGGGACGGCTGCGCTCCCCGCCGTGGACGAGGAAGACGGAGTGGCTGCCGATGTTGGCCAGGTGCGTGTCGACGGTGACGCGGCGGCTCCAGCGGACCCGGCGGTGCGAGAAGTCGAGGCGGCCGGAGGGGTCGGCCACGCGGGTGTCGCTCCCGGTCTTCTTCCAGCCGGCGGCGTCGACGCCGAAGTGGCGGCGGATCCGCTGCTGCTGCTCGTCGATCCACGGCACGTCGAGGGCGCTGGTGTTCCACCACAGTGCGAGCGCCCCACCGGGACGCAGCACGCGCACCGCCTCCGGAACGGCACGCGCCGGGTCGACCCAGTGCCAGGACTGGGCGTAGGTGAGGAGGTCGGCGCAGGCGGTGGCGAGGGGCAGGGCGGTTCCGTCCCCCCGGACGACGGGGACGCCGGGCAGGACCCGGCGGAACTGCACGGCCATGCCCGCGCCCGGCTCCACGGCGACGACCCGGGCACCCCGGTCCCGCAGCAGGGCCGTCGAGATGCCGGTACCGGCGCCGACGTCCGCGACCCTCGCCCCGGCGAGGGGCCGGCCGGCCAGGTCCTCGATCGTGTCGAGGAGGGCGGGCGGATAGGAGGGGCGGTTGGCGGCGTACTGGGCCGCGGCGGTGTTGAAGGAGTGTGCGCGTGCGGTGTGAGAAGGCGGCGCAAGCGTCATACGGCCATGATGGCCGGGCGTTTTCGCAGGGGGCAGCCGCTTTTCGGCAAGAACGGGGGGCGCCTGCCGCTAGCGCTCGCGGCGCTTCTTCGAGGGGTTCCCCGTGCGGCGGGCCGTACGCCTGCCGTACTGCTCGACGGCCGCCTCGTACTCCTGGCGGTGCAGTCTCTCGCCGGGTGCCTCGGTCAAGGCGCGGAAGAAGTAGGCGAGCAGCGACCCTACGAAGCCGATGGCCAGCAGGCCGCGCAGGTTGGCGTGCCGTTCGGCGTCCGGGCGCCGGGCGAAGCCGTCCCAGGTGTGCCGGAAGGCGAGCACGCTGCAGATCGCGAACATGGCGACGACCAGCACGTTGACGAAGCCGCCGGTGTCGGCGATCCGGATGCCGTCGTAGGCGAGGCTGAACACCACGCAGGAGGCGGCGGCCAGGGCGAGCGAGCCGACGGCCACGCCGATCCGGCGGGCCGTGTAGCCATCGCCGTGGTCGACCCAGGTGGTGCCGAAGAACCGCAGGGGTTCGGGCCGGGGCCCGCTCGGGGCGGCCCCGCCGGGGCCGGAGCCCGCGGGTGTGTCCGGGGTGCCGTTGTCGTCGCTGCTCACAGAACGATTATGGCGCCGCGGCGGGCGGGCTCCACCGGTGGGCCGCCACGGGCCCTTGGGACGGACGGGCGAGCCCTTCCGGTGGGCACCGGTTCGGGGTCCGCCGCAGGCGTCGCCCACCGTGCCCGGACGGGCCGTGCGGCGGGTCGGATGCGGTGGGTCAGGAACAGCGTGGGGCCGCATAGCCGTCGCTGCCGGTGTAGACGTACGCGTCCGAGACGAACTCGCTGTCGCCGATGCAGTCCCAGATGTTCGTCGTGCCGTAGAAGCCGGTCACCGTCGTGCCCCGGGTCTGACAGAAGAGGGGGACCCTGCTGCCCGCGGGCAGCACGCGGACGATGCTGTAGCCGGTGCCGGGGCCACTGCGCACGTTGAGCCGGACTCCCGGAGCGATCGAGTAGTAGCGCAGGGACGCCGTCGCCATGGTCGCCCCGGCGGCGTCGGTTCCGGACCGTTCGACACGCTCGACAGACATGAGTGACTCCCCCCGTCGGACCCCATGGCTGCCATGGGGCCAGGTTGATACCCCTGAATCTCGCCATGAAACACCTGTCCGTGACTCGCACACGGACACTAGCAAGCCGCCTCGGTCCCGTACGACTCATCGACTAGGCTCCGAGCGTTGCGCGCGGGGGCGAACAGCACGGGGGGTGGTCCCATGGCGCCACAGCGGAACATCGGAGCGGGCGCGGAAGCGGAACTTCCCGAGTACGCCGGTCACTACCGTCTTGAGTCATGTCTCGGCTCGGGCGGCATGGGCGTCGTACACCTGGCCAGGAGCACCTCGGGCATGAAGCTCGCGGTGAAGGTCGTGCACGCCGAGTTCGCGAGGGATCCCGAGTTCAGGGGCCGTTTCCGGCAGGAGGTGGCCGCCGCGCGGAGGGTGAGCGGCGCGTTCACCGCGCCGGTCGTGGACGCCGACCCGGAGACCGGGCGGCCCTGGATGGCCACACTGTTCATTCCGGGTCCGACGCTCTCCGAACAGGTGAAGCGGAACGGCCCGATGACGCCCGATCGGTTGCGCCGGCTGATGGCCGGACTCGCGGAGGCGCTGCGTGACATCCACCGCGTCGGGGTCGTGCACCGGGACCTCAAACCGAGCAACGTGCTGCTGGCCGAGGACGGGCCGAAAGTCATCGACTTCGGCATTTCTCGGCCAGCGGACAGCGAACTGCGCACCGAGACCGGTAAGTTGATCGGTACCCCGCCGTTCATGGCGCCCGAGCAGTTCCGCCGGCCCCGGGAGGTCGGACCGGCCGCGGACGTCTTCGCGCTCGGATCGGTGTTGGTGCACGCGGCGACCGGGCGCGGGCCGTTCGACTCGGACAGCCCCTACATCGTGGCCTACCAGGTCGTCCACGACGAACCGGACCTGACCGGCGTGCCCGAAAACCTCGCTCCGCTGATCCTGCGCTGTCTGGCGAAGGCCCCCGAGGACCGCCCGACTCCGGACGAGCTGATGCGGGACCTGCGGTCGGTGGCGGCCTCGTACGACACCCAGGCGTTCATACCGGAGCAACGGACCGGTGGCGAGCAGCCGTCCGAGCCGCCAGCCGAGCCGCCTTCCGGGTCGCCGTCCGGGTCGGGCCCCGAGGTGCCGGGGCCGGCGCGGCCCGCCGCGGCTCGTGCCCGGCGCAGGGTGCTGCTCACCGCGGGTGCCCTCCTCCTCGTGGCCGGCGGCGTGTTCGGCTCCGTCCGGTCGCTGGCGCCGGGGCGCGCCGAGCCGCCCCGTGCGAGGGCGACCCACGCGGCCTCGGCGGAGGTCACGTCGTGGACGTCCCCGTCGCTCGCCGAGGGCGGGGGCATGCCCCGGTGCTCGTACGGTGCGGGCGCCCTGCTCTGCGTCACCCCCGGTCACGTGCTCGGCCTCGACCCGTCCGACGGGCGGGTGCTGTGGCGGCACCGTTCCGGAACGACCTACTGGAGCACCGCACCGGTCGTGGCGGGCGGGCTCGTCCAGCCGCTGACCGACCACGGCAGCCGGCTGGAGGCGCTGGACCCGGCCTCGGGCGGAGTGCGCAGGGAGTGGGACGTGCCCGCGTACAGCGGGATCGGGCAGGTCGCGGGCATGCTGCTGCTGACCGGGACGGACGGAGCGGTCCGGGGTGTGGACGCGGCGACCGGCGAGACGAAGTGGCAGCGGCCGTTCCCGGAGGCCGTCCCGGCGTCGTTCTCGTCGTTCCCCGGTGATTCCTCCGCCTATCTGACGACTCCCTCGGCCGACGGGTCGAGCACCGAGGTGACCGCGGTCGACCCGGCCACGGGAGACGTGCGGTGGAAGGCCCGGTTGGACGGCACGCTCCGGATCGTCGGCAGTGCGCACGGGTCCGTGTTCTTCCTGTCGGTCGACGCGGTGTACGCGGACACGCAGGCGGTGGTCCGCTACACACCCGCGTCCGGGGCGACCCGGACCGTGCCGCTGCCGGTCCGGCATCAGAGCGCGCACGCCACCGTGCACGGCGACACGGTCTATCTGCTGGCCGCCGGCGGCTCCCTGGAGGCCGTCGACATGGACGGCAGCAAGCGGCGGTGGCATGTGGAGACCTCCCTCGGCCGGGGGTCCGCTCCGGTCTCCGACGGCAACCTCGTCCTGGTCTCGGCCGCCGACGGCCGGCTGCTGGCCTTCGCCGCCCGGTCGGGCGAGCTCGTCGGGCAGACCCGGGCACGCCTCGGAGCGGACGCGGAGCGGGTGCCGGCCGCCCTGCCCGAACCGTTGATCGTCGGCTCGCACGTCTTCGCCCCCGCCCCCGACGGGACCGTCTTCGCCGTCGACGGACGGAACCCGGCGGAGTGGTGACCGGCGGCATGGCGACCCGGCGGCGGTGTCGAACCGCGGACGGGAACCCGAGGAGGGAGGATCTGAGCCCCGGCACCCCGGCTCGGCCTCCGGCCGATGGGCGGCCCCACGCGCCGCGCGGGCGCCGCGAGAGTGGGGTCCCGCGGGAGAGACCGCGCGGGCGCGCGGGGCGGAACGGCGCCACGACCGGCCCGTATGCGGGACCGGCAGCGGTGGAGGCCGCCCCGCACGCGGGACGGGCGGCGGCTCAGCCCAGCTTGGACACGTCCCGGACGGCACCCTTGTCGGCGCTCGTGGCCATGGCGGCGTAGGCCCGCAGCGCGGCCGAGACCTTGCGTTCACGGTGCTTGGGGACGTACGCGCCGTTCAGTGCCTGTTCGCGGCGCGTCAGTTCCGCGTCGTCGACGAGAAGCTCGATGGAGCGGGCGGGGATGTCGATCCGGATGCGATCGCCGTCCTCGACGAGGGCGATCGTGCCACCGGACGCCGCCTCGGGGGAGGCATGGCCGATGGACAGGCCCGAGGTGCCGCCGGAGAAGCGGCCGTCGGTGATGAGGGCGCACGCCTTGCCCAGGCCGCGGCCCTTGAGGTACGAGGTCGGGTAGAGCATCTCCTGCATGCCCGGGCCGCCCTTCGGGCCCTCGTAGCGGATGACCACCACGTCGCCCTCCGCGACCTGCTGCGCCAGGATCTTCTCGACGGCCTCCTCCTGCGACTCGCAGACGACCGCGGGGCCCTCGAACGTCCAGATCGACTCGTCGACGCCGGCGGTCTTCACCACGCAGCCGTCGGCCGCCAGGTTGCCCTTGAGCACCGCCAGGCCACCGTCCCTGGAGTAGGCGTGCTCGGCGCTGCGGATGCAGCCGCTCTCCGCGTCCTGGTCCAGCGACTCCCACCGCTCGGACTGCGAGAAGGCGTCGGCGGAACGCACACAGCCGGGGGCCGCGTGCCAGAGCTCCAGGGCCTCCGGGGACGGGGAGCCGCCCCGGACGTCCCAGGTCTTCAGCCAGTCGGCCAGGGAGGGGCTGTGGACCGCGTGGACGTCCTCGTTGAGCAGGCCGGCCCGGTGCAGCTCGCCGAGCAGGGCGGGGATACCGCCGGCCCGGTGCACGTCCTCCATGTAGTAGGTGCGGTTCCTGCCGACGTTCGGCGCCACCTTGGCCAGGCAGGGCACCCGCCGGGAGACCTGGTCGATCTCGTCCAGGCCGAACGGGACGCCCGCCTCCTGGGCGGCGGCCAGCAGGTGCAGGATCGTGTTGGTGGAGCCGCCCATGGCGATGTCCAGCGCCATCGCGTTCTCGAACGCCGGGAAGGTGGCGACGGAGCGGGGCAGCACGCTGTCGTCGTCCTGCTCGTAGTAGCGGCGGGTCAGGTCCATCACCGTGCGGGCCGCGTCGACGTACAGCTGCCTGCGCGCGGTGTGGGTGGCGAGGACCGAGCCGTTGCCGGGCAGGGAGAGGCCGATCGCCTCGGTCAGGCAGTTCATCGAGTTGGCGGTGAACATGCCGGAGCAGGAACCGCAGGTCGGGCAGGCGTTCTCCTCGATACGGAGGATGTCCTCGTCGGAGATCTTGTCGTTCACGGCGTCGGAGATCGCGTCGACCAGGTCGAGCGTGCGGACCGTGCCGTCGACGAGGGTCGCGCGGCCGGACTCCATCGGGCCGCCGGAGACGAACACCGCCGGGATGTTGAGCCGCAGAGCGGCGTTCAGCATGCCGGGGGTGATCTTGTCGCAGTTGGAGATGCAGACGAGGGCGTCGGCGCAGTGCGCCTCGACCATGTACTCGACCGAGTCCGCGATCAGGTCCCGGGACGGCAGGCTGTAGAGCATGCCGCCGTGGCCCATCGCGATGCCGTCGTCGACGGCGATCGTGTTGAACTCGCGCGGGATGCCGCCGGCCTCCCTGATCGCCTCGCTGACGATGCGGCCGACCGGCTGGAGGTGGGTGTGGCCGGGGACGAACTCGGTGAAGCTGTTGGCGACCGCGATGACCGGCTTCCGGCCGATGTCCGCACCGGGTACACCGGAGGCGCGCATCAGGGCACGGGCGCCCGCCATGTTGCGGCCGTGGGTGACTGTGCGGGACCTCAGCTCGGGCATCGTCGCTCGCTCCTCGAGAGTCTGCGTCAGGGACGGCCGGGAGGTCCCGGCCGCTGACGATCAGAGAGTTCTGGCTGCTACCGAGCGTACGCCGGTCATCCAGTGGGCGGGACGCGGTGTCCGGAATTCGGGACGAACGTCTCGTGCCTCCCCAGGTCCGGCGGCTTGCCCGGGGCACCGGGGACGCCCGGAACACCCCGTGCACCCCTCGGCGCCCCCAGGGGGCGGGGCCCCGACGGCCACCCTGGGATCCCCCGCAGGGGCGGGCCGCCCCTTCAGGGGCCCGTCGCGCCCGTCCGGCCCGTCAGGTGGCCCTGGACCACCGGGGCCACCCGTGCGATGACGTGCTCGGCGTCCGCCGACGCCAGCGGCTCCACCTTGATCACGTACCGGAGCATGGCGAGACCCACGAGCTGTGCCGCCGCCAGTTCGGCGCGCAGCTCCGCGTCCGGGGCGTCGAGCTCCCCCGCGATACGGCGCAGCAGCTGGGCGGAGACCAGGCGGCGGAAGACGGCGGCGGCGGTCTCGTTGTCGACGGCCGAGCGGACGATCGCCAGGAGCGGCGTCCGCGTCACCGGGTTCTCCCAGAGGCCGACGATGGTGCGGGTCATGCGCTCGCCGACCGCGTCGAGCGGACCGTCGAGAACGGAGTCACGGATCTTGAGGGCGGGCGCGAAGGCCACTTCCACGGCGGCCTCGAACACCTGCTCCTTGGTGCCGAAGTAGTGGTGCACCAGGGCCGAGTCGACGCCGGCTGCCTTCGCGATCCCCCGCACGGACGTCTTCTCGTAGCCCCGTTCGGAGAACTCCGCACGGGCGGCGGCCAGAATACGATCGCGGGTGTCCGCCGACTCCGTACGCGGGGGGCGACCACGCCGGCGGGCGCCGATGCCGCTCATCGCCGCGGCACCTTCACCGCGGAGGCCAGGTGCAGGCGCGTGTACGCCAGTGCCTCGGCCAGGTCGGCCTCGCGCTCCGCGCTGGACATCGCCCTCCGTGTGTTGACCTCGATCACCACGTGGCCGTCGAAGCCGGTCAGCGCGAGGCGCTCCAGCACCTCGGCGCAGGGCTGGGTGCCGCGGCCGGGCACGAGGTGCTCGTCCTTGGCCGAGCCCCGGCCGTCGGCGAGGTGGACATGGCCGAGCCGGTCGCCCATGCGGTCGATCATGTGGATCGCGTCCGTACGGGCCGTGGCCGTGTGGCTGAGATCGATCGTGAAGTGGCGGTAGTCGTCCTTCGTCACGTCCCAGTCGGGGGCGTAGGCGAGCATCTCACGATCGCGGTAGCGCCAGGGGTACATGTTCTCGACGGCGAACCGCACATCCGTCTCGTCCGCCATCCGCCAGATCCCGGCGACGAAGTCGCGCGCGTACTGCCGCTGCCAGCGGAACGGCGGGTGGACGACGACCGTGGTCGCCCCCAGCTTCTCGGCCGCCGAGCGGGCGCGCCGGAGCTTGGTCCAGGGGTCGGTGGACCACACCCGCTGCGTGATGAGCAGGCAGGGGGCGTGGACCGCGAGAATCGGGATGCGGTGGTAGTCGCTGAGCCGGCGCAGCGCCTCGATGTCCTGGCTGACCGGGTCGGTCCACACCATGATCTCGACGCCGTCGTAGCCGAGGCGTGCGGCGATCTCGAAGGCCGTCGCCGTCGACTCCGGGTAGACGGAGGCCGTCGACAGGGCGACCTTCGCATCCGGGATACGCACGACTGGCTCTGCCATGGGGGACAGGTTACGGGGTGCGGTACGGATGGGTCCGGGCGTCTGTTGGCCGTTGTGGTGAGCGCCATACACGGATGCCGGGGGCCGTGGTCCCGGTGCCGGGCGGCGGCCCCCGGCATCCGTAGGGCGGCTCCGGGCCACGATGGCGGGCACCCACGCGACGACTGCGGGCGTCCCCGCGCGGGCCCGCCGGCCGGTCACCCGGACGTCCGGGTGCGCAGCCGCCCGGTCGCCCGGACGGCGTCGGCCGGAAGATCCACCGGCTCGCCCGGAAGCCCTACGCCGATCCCATGTGGTCCAGGCGCCGCAGGATCACGCCCTCGCGCAGGGCCCACGGGCAGATCTCCAGGTTCTCCACACCGAACAGGTCCATCGCGCCCTCGGCCACCAGGGCGCCGGCCAGGAGCTGGCCGGCCCGGCCCTCGGAGACGCCGGGCAGATCGCCCCGCTGGTCGGCCGTCATGGCGGCCAGCCTGGGGACCCAGGCCTCCAGGGACTCCCGCTTCAGTTCGCGCTGCACGTACAGGCCGTCGGCGGAGCGGGCGGCACCGGCGATGCGGGCGAGCTGCTTGAAGGTCTTGGAGGTGGCGACCACGTGGTCGGGGGCGCCGAAGCGGCTGAACTCGCCGACCGTGCGGGCGATCTGCGCGCGGACGTGGCGGCGCAGGGACCGTACGGCCTCGGGTTCGGGCGGGTCGCCGGGCAGCCAGGCCGCGGTGAGACGCCCGGCGCCGAGCGGCAGGGAGACGGCCGCGTCGGGCTCCTCGTCGATACCGTAGGCGATCTCCAGGGAGCCCCCGCCGATGTCGAGGACCAGCAGCTTCCCGGCCGACCAGCCGAACCAGCGGCGCGCGGCGAGGAAGGTGAGACGGGCCTCCTCCTCGCCGGTGAGGACCTGCAGCTCGACCCCGGTCTCGGCCTGCACGCGCGCGAGGACGTCGTCGGCGTTGCCGGCCTCGCGCACGGCGGAGGTGGCGAACGGCAGCAGGTCCTCGACGCCCTTGTCCTCCGCGGCCTGAAGTGCGTCCTTGACGACGCCGACGAGTCTGTCGACCCCCTCCGAGTCGATCGCACCGCCCTCGTCGAGGAGTTGGGCAAGGCGCAACTCCGCCTTGTGCGAGTGCGCGGGCAGCGGGCGCGCGCCTGGGTGCGCATCCACCACCAGCAGATGCACCGTGTTCGATCCCACGTCGAGGACACCGAGTCTCATGTAGGGAACGCTACTGCCAGCGGCGCTGTCCTCAGCCACCTGTGCGGGGCCGGGACGAAGCACGGGGGGCATACCCTGGTCGCGTGCCAAAGACGAAAAAGGCGAAGGACGAAAAAGCGCCCAAGACGCCCAAGAAGGCCAGGACGCCCGAATCGGCGGGTCCGGCCGGGACATCCGGGACGGCCCCGGCGGCCGTGCCCTCCGGGGTTCCTTCGTCCTCCATGGTTCCTTTCCAGACGAAGGCGGCCAGGAAGTCGAGGAAGGCCCGGGAGGCCGACGAGAAGGGGCTGGACTTCGCCCGCGCATGGGTGGAGTTCCCTGATCCGGCCGACGACGAGCAGGTCTTCCGCTGCGATCTGACATGGCTGACCTCTCGCTGGAACTGCATCTTCGGCAGCGGCTGCCACGGCATCCAGGCGGGCCGCGCGGACGACGGCTGCTGCTCGCTGGGCGCCCATTTCTCCGACGAGGACGACGAGAAGCGGGTCGCCGAGCATGTGGCGAGGCTCACGCCGGACATCTGGCAGCACCATGCCGAGGGCACGAGGAACGGCTGGGTGTCGAAGGACGAGGACGGCGAGCGGCAGACCCGCCCCCACCAGGGGTCCTGCATCTTCCAGAACCGGCCCGGTTTCGCCGGCGGGGCGGGCTGCTCGCTGCACATCCTGGCCCTGCGTGAGGGCCGGGAGCCCCTGGAGACCAAGCCCGACGTCTGCTGGCAGCTGCCGGTCCGCCGCACTTTCGACTGGATCGAACGACCGGACGACACGCGCGTACTGCAGGTGTCGATCGGCGAGTACGACCGCCGGGGCTGGGGTCCGGGCGGCCACGACCTGCACTGGTGGTGCACCTCGGCGACATCGGCGCACGGCGCGGGCGACCCCGTCTACGTCTCGTACCGGGCGGAGCTGACCGAGCTGATGGGCAAGGCCGGCTACGACCGGCTGGTCGAGCTGTGCGAGGAACGGCTGGCGTCGCGGCTGCCGCTGCTGGCCCCTCATCCTGCGGATCCGGCCGGCGCGACCGATCCGGCGGGCCCGGCCGGTCCGGCGGGCTGACCGGGAACGGCCCACTACGACGTCGACGGGCTCGGGTCGCCGCCACCGTTACCACCGTCGCCGGGCTGCGGCGACGCGCTCGTGGGGTCGGGGGAAGGGGTCGGGTCCGCCGGGGCCGGGCCGGTGCCCGGGGTCGGGGACGAGTCCGGGTCGCCGGGCGTCGGGTCGGAGGGCGCGGAGGTGGCCGTCGGAGCCGGTGCGGACGTGGACGGCGGGTCGTCCGGCGTGCCGGGACCGGGATCCGGGCCGGGAGCGGGGTCACCGCCGGAGTCGGGGGGACCGGGTGCGGTGCCGTAGCCGTCGATGGTGACCACGGCACCGGCGGGTGAGATCGCCACGCGCGCGGTCCAGTGCCCGGAGGGCTCGCGCAGAGGGTCGACGTAGACCTTGATCGTCAGGGATTCGCCGGGTTGGAGGGTTCCCGAGGACCGGCTCAGGTAGAGCCATCCGGCACCGGTCGTCGCCGACCAGCTCAGCGGCTCCGGCCCGGCGGCGGTGAGGATGATGAACGTGGTGTCGCCGCTGCTGCCGGCCGAGACGTCGAGGTGCCCGGTGCCCGCCGTACCGACACCGGTGACGTTGACGACGTTCACCGAGACGTCCGGCCGATCGCCGTCGGTGGAACGGTCACCGGATCTGGTGCTGGCGTTGCCGGCGTTCTCGTACCCGCCCCCCGCCGTCCCGCCGCCGAGGCTGCCGGAGCCGTGCTCCCTGCCCGCCCTGGCCGAGCCGTCGTCGGGGCCCTCTCCGGGCGGGGCTCCCCGGTGGGCGGCCCAGAGCGCGAGTACCGGCGCGGCGACGACCGTGGCGACGACGGTCGTGGTGACGGCACGCGCGCGGAGCCGGTCCCGGCGGGCGGCGCGATCCTTGGGGTCCATCGGGAAGCCCCGCCGGTCGAAGCGGGGTGCGGCGGCGCCCCGCGCGCGCGGGTGGTGGGCCATCGCCCCGTGCAGCGCCGCACGGGGCGCCTCCAGGACCGGGAGGGCGGCGGGGGTGACGGTGGCGCCGGGCCAGTGGCCGGGGATCGCGCGCTCGGCGGTCCGGCGGCAGCGCGGGCAGTCGTCGACATGCCGGACGAGCTCGCGCCGCACGGTGCCGCTCAGCACGAACTGCCCGTTGCCGGTGAGGCGGGCGACGCCGGGACACGTGCCGGTCTCCACGACGGCCAGCGCGGCGCGGGTGCGCTCCACCTCGCAGGCGGCGGAGGCCAGTAGCTCGCGGGCGCCTGCCAGGTCCATGCCGAGGACCGCGGCGACCTCGTGGGCGGCGAGGTGGTGGCGTACGGCGAGTTCCAGCGCCTCGCGCTGCTCGGGGGTGGTGCCGGCCGCTTCCGGCCAGGCCAGCAGCGCCAGTTCGCGCCGCCGCTGCCGCTGCGTCTCCGCCGAGACGGCGGGGCCTGCCGGGGTCGCGGGTTGCTGTCGCCCGGAGCCGTGACGATTCCCGGCGCCGGCCTTCTCCTCGGCGACGTGGCGCTTGCCGGGGGCGTGCCGGCCCGCCGCGTGCCCGGTCCGGTGTCTCTGCCGTGCCTCGGCCAGCTTGCGCAGGCACGCCCAGCGGGCCAGTGCGTACAGCCAGGCGCGACGGTCCCCGGCCGCCTCCGGGACGCGCTGGCCACGCCGCTCGGCGAGCGCGAGGACGTCGCCCAGGGCCGTGGTCGCCGCCTCGTGGTCGCACAGCACCGACAGGCAGTAGGTGAACAGACCGTCCAGGTACGGCTCGTAGCGCGCGGGAGGACGCTGCGCCAGCGTGCGCGCCGCGGTGCGGTCGCGCGCCTCGCGGTGCGCCCGGTGTGCGCCGGTGGTTCGGGGCGTGGTCTCCGGACTGCTGCTCATCACCCGTGCGACCGTATGCGTCGGAAGCAGGCCCCTACTCCCACCTTGAGCAGTTTTAACCCGTACGGGTGAAACGATCCCTCAATAGGGGACACCAGGGGCCCCTTCCGTGGCTCGTTCGTGCCGGGGTGGCCGATACTCGGGCCCCCACGAGGGTGCCCCGGCGGTCGCAGCAGCGTTCGTCACCGCTGCCGGGGCGGGCTCGCCGCGTCGGGAACACCGGAGACGGCGGGACCGGGCCGGGGACCAGCCGGGCCCCGGACCAGCCGGACTGCGGACCGGCGGGGCGGGACGCATCGGCGTGGGCGCGGGAGCCGGACGAGGTGGAGGAACCGGCAAGAGCGCGGCGCCCGGCGGAAGCACCGCGGCCACCGGAGGCGCGAGGCCGCTCGGCGCGCGCCGGGGCGAGCCCGCCCACCCGTGCACAGCCGTCCCGGACTGTCGGTGCCGGCCGCTACGGTTTCCCCATGGCTGCCCGCACCAGGACCACCAAGGACCGCCCCTCCTATCGCTGCACGGAGTGCGGCTGGCAGACGGCGAAGTGGCTCGGCCGCTGCCCCGAGTGCCAGGCCTGGGGCACCGTCGAGGAGTACGGCACGCCGGCGGTCCGGACGACGGCGCCGGGCCGCGTCACCAGTTCCGCCCTCCCCATCGGCCAGGTCGACGGCCGTCAGGCCACGGCCCGCTCCACCGGCGTGGCCGAGCTGGACCGGGTCCTCGGCGGCGGCCTCGTCCCCGGCGCCGTCGTGCTGCTCGCGGGCGAACCCGGCGTCGGCAAGTCCACCCTCCTGCTGGACGTGGCGGCCAAGGCCGCCAGCGACGAGCACCGGACGCTGTACGTGACGGGCGAGGAGTCGGCGAGCCAGGTGCGGCTGCGCGCCGACCGCATCGGCGCCCTGGACGATCACCTCTACCTCGCCGCGGAGACCGACCTGGCCGCCGTGCTGGGCCACCTGGACGCGGTGAAGCCTTCCCTGCTCGTCCTCGACTCCGTGCAGACGGTGGCCTCCCCGGAGATCGACGGCGCCCCCGGCGGCATGGCCCAGGTACGGGAGGTCGCGGGCGCCCTGATCCGCGCCTCCAAGGAACGCGGCATGTCCACGCTCCTGGTGGGCCACGTCACGAAGGACGGCGCGATCGCGGGTCCGCGGCTGCTGGAGCACCTGGTGGACGTCGTCCTGCACTTCGAGGGCGACCGACACGCGCGGCTGCGTCTCGTACGGGGCGTCAAGAACCGTTACGGCGCCACCGACGAGGTCGGCTGCTTCGAACTGCACGACGAGGGCATCACGGGACTTGCGGACCCGAGCGGGCTCTTCCTGACGCGACGTGACGAACCGGTCCCGGGGACCTGCCTGACGGTGACCCTGGAGGGCCGCCGCCCACTGGTGGCCGAGGTCCAGGCGCTCACCGTCGACTCGCAGATCCCCTCCCCCCGCCGCACCACCTCCGGCCTGGAGACGTCCCGGGTGTCGATGATGCTGGCCGTGCTCGAACAGCGCGGACGCATCAGCAGCCTGGGCAAGAGGGACATCTACTCCGCGACGGTCGGCGGAGTGAAGCTCTCCGAGCCCGCCGCCGACCTCGCCGTCGCCCTCGCGCTCGCGTCGGCCGCCAGCGACACCCCGCTGCCGAAGAACCTCGTCGCGATCGGCGAAGTGGGCCTGGCGGGCGAGGTCCGGCGGGTCACGGGCGTGCAGCGGCGGCTCGCGGAGGCCCACCGCCTGGGCTTCACGCACGCGCTCGTACCGGGCGATCCCGGCAGGGTTCCGGCCGGCATGAAGGTACTGGAAGTCGCCGACGTGGGGGACGCGCTGCGGGTCCTTCCGCGCTCGCGTCGACGAGAGGCCCCACAGGAGGCGGAGGAGCGCCGGTAGACTTTGCCCTGGTCTCGCCCGTCCGTACGAACCGAGTGCACGGAACGGGAGCGCCTCAAGAACCTGCGACCGGAGGAGTGCAGTGGCAGCCAACGACCGGGCAGCAGCTCCCGGAAAGTCCGGTGGGAGTGCCGGTTCCGATGGCCTGATGCGCGCCTCGCTGAGTGCCGTGGCACCCGGCACCCCCCTGCGTGACGGCCTGGAGCGCGTCCTCCGCGGCAACACCGGCGGCCTGATCGTGCTCGGCTCCGACAAGACGGTCGAGGCCATGTGCACCGGCGGTTTCGTACTGGACGTCGAGTTCACCGCCACCCGCCTGCGCGAGCTGTGCAAGCTGGACGGCGGCATCGTTCTCTCCTCGGACCTGTCGAAGATCCTTCGAGCCGGGGTCCAGCTGCTCCCGGACCCGACGATCCCCACCGAGGAGACCGGCACCCGGCACCGCACGGCGGACCGGGTCAGCAAGCAGGTCGGCTTCCCCGTGGTCTCCGTCTCCCAGTCCATGCGGCTGATCGCCCTGTACGTGGACGGCCAGCGGCGCGTCCTGGAGGACTCGGCGGCGATCCTCTCCCGTGCCAACCAGGCCCTGGCCACGCTGGAGCGCTACAAGCTGCGCCTCGACGAGGTCGCGGGCACGCTGTCCGCTCTGGAGATCGAGGACCTGGTGACGGTCCGGGACGTCTCCGCGGTAGCTCAGCGGCTGGAGATGGTGCGCCGCATCGCCACCGAGATCGCCGAGTACGTGGTGGAGCTGGGCACCGACGGCCGCCTGCTCGCCCTCCAGCTGGACGAGCTCATCGCCGGGGTGGAGCCCGAGCGCGAGCTGGTCGTGCGGGACTACGTCCCCGAGCCCACCGCCAAGCGTTCCCGCACCGTCGACGAGGCGCTCGCCGAACTCGACGCGCTGACCCACGCCGAGCTGCTGGAACTGCCCACGGTGGCCCGCGCCCTGGGCTACACCGGCTCCCCCGAGGCACTCGACTCGGCGGTCTCCCCGCGCGGTTTCCGGCTCCTCGCCAAGGTCCCGCGTCTGCCCGGCGCCATCATCGACCGCCTGGTCGAGCACTTCGGCGGCCTGCAGAAGTTGCTGGCCGCCAGCGTCGACGACCTCCAGACGGTGGACGGCGTGGGCGAGGCGCGGGCACGCAGCGTCCGGGAGGGCCTGTCCCGGCTGGCGGAGTCGTCGATCCTGGAACGGTACGTCTAGAGCCCGGTGCGAAAGCGCGGCACCGCCCGACGGGCGGCCGCGCGGTGCCCGGTCCGCGCCCTCGGCGTGGCGCCCGAACGTCCCCGTGCCGGGCGGCTGGGGCCTTCGGACGGCAGGGAGAGCCGGCGCACCTCCCATGCCTTTGGGGCAGTGGGGGAGCGCGCGGGGCGCGTCGGGCGGCGGGCGCCCCTCTCGCGACAGGTCCCGGAGGCCGACGCCCCTGGGCCGGCGCCCAGCGGAGTCGGGCCCGGGGCGGGTGCGGGGTGTGCCCCCGGCGGGCATTCGCGCCGCCCGCGGCGGGCTCGGCCGTACGGCCCGGCACCGCCGCGCAGGGGCGCCGCGGCACCGGGCCGGTCAGTCCGCCGAGAGCACGAACGACGTCTGCGCCTTGGCGTACCCCGGCGCCTTCGCCTCCACCAGGTAGGTGCCCGGCTTGGCCGAACCCGCTGGAGGCGTCCCGCACTCGGGTGCGCTCGGCCTGCGGTCCCACTTCACGGTGGAGGTGACGCTGCTGTTGGCGGGGACCCGGTACAGCAGGCTGCTCGCGCCCTTCGGGCAGTCGTCCGACGACCAGTAGGCGTCGGCGCTGCCCGCCTGAGTGACCGTCACCACCGCTCCGCGCGGACCGAGATCGACCTTGCAGTCGCTGCCGGAGGAGTTCCTGGCGGTGATCCGGAAGGTCGGCGTCTGGTCCGGGCTGTACGTGTTGCGGACGCTGCTCAGCGTCAACGTCACTGCGCTCGCCGTGCAGTTGGGAAGGGTGGAGCCCGCCGGGAGGGTCGTACCCGTGCCGTCCCCGCCGCTGCCGCTGCCGTTGGCGCCGTCGTCCGATCCGCCCCCGGCCGAGTCGCCGGAACCGCCGGAGTCGCCGGAACCGGATCCGCCGCTGCCCCCGCCGCCCGACTCGTCACGTCCTCCGGGGTGTTCGCTGATCGCGGGTCCGGAACCGGACGGCCCGGGCGTGATCGACGGCGCGGGATTCTTGCCGTTGGCCCCGTCCGCGTTGTTCCTGCCGCCCCCGCCACCGGAGATCATGCTCCAGGCGACCAGCAGCGCCAACAGCGCCAGCACGGACAGCAGTACGGCCCTCCGACGCCAGTAGATGGAGGAGGGAAGCGGCCCGACCGGATTGCGCAAAGATCCCACGGCGCAAACTGTACGAGAGATCGTCGCTCGCGCCCGCCTCACCCGCCGCGCAACGTCACAAACTTTTCCGGATCATCATTCCGGAAGTGTGCCTGCGGACCGTCGATTTGTGTCACGGGGGCAGCGGGTGCTCGCCGGTCGCGACCGGACGACGGCCCCTCCCTCCCCAGAACCCCGGCCCCGGTGACAACGGGCGGCACCCCGACTCCACTGGTCGGCACCGGCACCGCGCATGACAGCCGGGTGTCGGTGCGGCGTCCGGCCGCGACACGGCAGGGACCTGCCCCGCCCCCAGGCGCCACCGCTCGTCACCGAACGCGCGTGGCGCCCGTCCCGCTTCCACCCCACGCCTTCGCGATCGCGCCCCTTGCACCTCTGGCCATGGCTGGAGCGCCCGGACCGGCTGCCCGGCGCCACGGCAGCCGGCGTACCCGCCCCGTGCACGCGCCCGTCGACGCTTCACACGCCCCGCGCACTCCACGTCCGCACAACCCGCACTCCAGCGCTCCACACGCCCGTACAGCATCCCTTCAGCGCTCCACACGCCCCGCGCACCCGCCGGTCCCGCACGCCAGGAACCCGGCTCCGCCGCGCGCCGAGGCATATCGCGCGCCCCCGGCGCACCCCGCGCCACCCCGCCCTGTCGTCGGTGCGCACGCGCGCGCGTGCCCGCATGGCAGGATCGGAGGCGCCATGACTGCGCCCACGAAGCTCCCGCACAGCACCAGCGGCCCCGCCGGCTCCGACTCCGAAGGCGTCCTCGGCGAGCCCCTCCACTCCCCCGTCATCGCCTGGTTCGACGAGCACGCGCGCGATCTGCCCTGGCGGCGCCCGGAAGCGGGCGCCTGGGGTGTGATGGTCAGCGAGTTCATGCTCCAGCAGACCCCGGTCAACCGCGTCCTGCCGGTCTACGAACAGTGGCTGGCCCGCTGGCCCCGTCCGGCAGACCTGGCCGGGGAGGCGCCCGGCGAGGCGGTGCGCGCCTGGGGCCGGCTCGGCTATCCACGCCGTGCCCTGCGGCTGCACGGCGCCGCGGTGGCCATAACGGAACGGCACGGCGGGGACGTGCCGTCCGGCCACGCCCAGCTCCTCGCGCTGCCCGGCATCGGTGAGTACACCGCTGCGGCGGTGGCGTCCTTCGCCCACGGGCAGCGGCACGCGGTGCTGGACACCAACGTCCGCCGGGTCTTCGCCCGCGCGGTCACCGGCGTGCAGTTCCCGCCGAACGCCACCACCGCGGCCGAGCGCAGGCTGGCCCGCGCCCTGCTGCCGCAGGACGAGCGGACCGCGGCCCGCTGGGCCGCCGCGTCGATGGAACTCGGGGCGCTGGTGTGCACGGCGAAGAACGAGAGCTGCCACCGCTGCCCGATCGCGTCGCAGTGCGCGTGGCGGCAGGCGGGCAAACCGGAGCACGACGGCCCGCCGCGGCGCGGTCAGACGTACGCCGGTACGGACCGGCAGGTCCGCGGCAAGCTGCTCGCCGTGCTGCGCGAGGCGCACGTGCCCGTTCCGCAGGCCGACCTCGACCGCGTCTGGCACGAACCGGTGCAACGCGCCCGTGCCCTGGACGGTCTCGTCGCGGACGGCCTGGTGGAGCCCCTGCCGGGCGGCCTGTATCGGCTGCCGCTGACCTGACCTACCGGTACAACACCCCCACAGCACCACCGAACGACCTGCCCGTATGCCCGCTTCCTCCCTCCGTTACACAACCGACGGACAGCCGAGTGCTAGCCGCGCGCTTCCTCGGACAACGTCGTGACAACGCCTCCGTAGCTTCGATTGCGCACCCGGGAGACCGGGAGGGCTACAGACCACAGGCAGTGAATCCCGGCGACGGCAGGTTCGTCGGGAAACGGGGAAAAAGCGGGGAATCGGAGGCGGTTGGTCATGGCGCAGGGAGAGGTGCTCGAGTTCGAGGAGTACGTCCGCACCCGGCAGGACGCACTGCTGCGCAGCGCCCGCCGGCTGGTCCCGGACCCGGTCGACGCCCAGGATCTGCTGCAGACCGCCCTGGTGCGGACGTACAACCGCTGGGACGGCATCGCCGACAAGCGGCTCGCGGACGCCTACCTGCGCCGGGTGATGATCAACACGCGGACGGAGTGGTGGCGGGCACGCAAGCTGGAGGAAGTGCCCACCGAGCAGCTCCCGGACGCCTGTGTCGACGACGCCACCGAGCAGCACGCCGACCGCGCCCTGCTGATGGACGTCATGAAGGTGCTCGCCCCGAAGCAGCGCAGTGTGGTCGTGCTGCGACACTGGGAGCAGATGTCCACGGAGGAGACGGCCGCGGCCCTCGGCATGTCGGCCGGAACGGTCAAGAGCACGCTGCACCGAGCGCTCGCCCGGCTCCGCGAGGAGCTGCAGGCGCGTGATCTGGACGCACGCGCGCTGGAGCGTGAGGAGCAGGAGCGTTGCGCGGCCTGACCGGCGCGGGGCCCACGGCCCGGACCTTCCAGGCGGCGATCGCGGCGGTGGCCGCGCTCGCCGCCGTCGCCCTTTTGGTGTCCGCCTGCTCCACCGGCGGGACCGGTGCACGGGACGAGGGCCCCGCACACGCCGACTCGGTCGTGGGCGCGGCGTCCACGCGGTCACCCGACCCGTCGCCCGAGCCGTCGGCCGGCCGGCCGCGGGTGGATCCGGTGCTGCTCGTCAAAGAGGACCCGCAGGTGTCGCCCTCGGTCAAACAGGACCTCCAGCCCTGCGTCGGCGACGAGTACCCGGTGGACGTGTCGTACGGCGACCTGACCGGCGGATCGGCCGAGGACGTCGTGGTCAATGTGCTGACCTGCGGAGACGCCGTGGGCGTCGGATCCTACGTGTACCACGAGCAGGACGGCGCCTACGCGAACGTGTTCGCGGCCGAGGAGTCCCCGGTCTACGCGGAGATCGACCGCGGCGACCTGGTGGTGACCAAGCAGGTGTACGAGAAGGACGACCCGGTCTCCAGCCCGTCCGGCGAGGTCGTGATCACGTACTCCTGGATCGCCGGGCGCTTCGTGCAGCGGGACCTGCATCGCACGGAGTACAGCACGGCCGTCGGCTCGGGCGGGGCGGCGGCGCCCGAGAGCGGCTGACGACTTCTTTCCCGTCCGTGTGAACCGAACGGGCCGCTCGATCCGATGTACGAGTGAGGGCAGCACACGGACAGGCGCCGGCGCGGAGACGCACAGGCACGGCAGAGGCAGAGCACAGGCACGGCCCGCACGAGACCGACACGAGAACTGAGAGCATCGGATGGCAGAGCAGACCCACGTCCTGTTCGTCGAGGACGACGATGTCATCCGCGAGGCCACACAGCTCGCCCTGGAGCGGGACGGCTTCGCGGTGACCGCCATGCCCGACGGCTTGTCCGGTCTGGAGGCGTTCCGGGCGAACCGCCCCGACATCGCCCTGCTGGACGTCATGGTCCCCGGTCTGGACGGCGTCAGCCTGTGCCGGCGCATCCGGGACGAGTCCACCGTCCCGGTGATCATGCTGTCCGCGCGTGCCGACTCCATCGACGTCGTCCTCGGTCTGGAAGCGGGCGCCGACGACTACGTGACCAAGCCGTTCGACGGTGCCGTCCTGGTCGCCCGCATCCGCGCGGTGCTGCGCCGCTTCGGCCACGCCGGTGGCGGCGACCGCGCGGAGCAGGAGGCCTCCGCCGACACGAGCGGGACGCTGGCCTTCGGAGACCTGGAGATCGACACCGACGGCATGGAGGTGCGCCGCGCCGGGCAGCCGGTGGCGCTGACACCCACCGAGATGCGCCTGCTGCTGGAGTTCTCCTCGGCGCCGGGGACCGTGCTCTCCCGCGACAAGCTCCTGGAGCGGGTGTGGGACTACGGCTGGGGCGGGGACACCCGTGTCGTCGACGTCCATGTGCAGCGGCTGCGCACCAAGATCGGCCAGGACCGCATCGAGACGGTCCGCGGCTTCGGCTACAAGCTCAGGGCCTGAGCGGGGCGGGCGGCGACATGCGGGGGTACTTCCGGCGTCCGGTCCCGGCGCGCGTACGGCGTGCGGGCATCCGCACGGGCCTGAGATGGAAGCTCAGCGCGGCCATCGCGCTGGTCGGCGCGCTGGTGACGATCGTGCTCAGTTTGGTCGTGCACAACGCCGCGCGGGTGTCGATGCTGGACAACGCGCGCGACCTCGCCGACGAACGCATGCAGACCGCCCAGCGCAACTACGAACTGTCCGGCCGACCCAACTTCCCCAACATCAAGATCGACGACCCGCGGCTGCCGCAGGAGCTGCGCCAGAAGGTCGAGGACGGCCGCCGGGCCACCTTCGTCTCCGACCGCAGGGGCGGCGGCCCGGACATCTGGGCGGCCGTGCCGGTCAAGGACGGACACGTGCTGTCGCTCCACACCGGGATCACCGACCGCAGCACCGACATCCTCAACGACCTCGACCGGGCCCTGGTCATCGGATCCATCGCGGTCGTCGTCGGAGGCAGCGCCCTGGGGGTCCTGATCGGCGGACAGCTCTCACGCCGGCTGAGCAAGGCGGCCGCCGCCGCCAACCAGGTCGCCAACGGCGAGACGGACGTGCGGGTGCGTGACGCCATCGGCGGGGTCGTACGGGACGAGACCTACGACCTGGCCAGCGCGGTGGACGCGATGGCCGACGCGCTCCAGCAGCGGTTGGAGGCGGAGCGCCGGGTCACCGCGGACATCGCGCACGAACTGCGCACCCCGGTGACGGGACTGCTGACCGCGGCGGAACTGCTCCCGCCGGGGCGGCCGACGGAGCTGGTCCTGGACCGGGCCAAGGCGATGCGCACCCTCGTCGAGGACGTGCTGGAGGTGGCCCGCCTCGACGGCGCCTCGGAGCGGGCGGAACTGCAGGACATCATGCTGGGGGAGTTCGTCTCGCGGCGGGTCGCCGCGAGAGACCCGGCCGTCGAGGTGCGGGTGGTGCACGAGTCGGAGGTCACCACCGACCCGCGCCGCCTGGAGCGCGTGCTGTTCAACCTGCTGGCCAACGCGGCCCGGCACGGCAAGCCGCCGATCGAGGTCACCGTCGAGGGCCGGGTCGTCCGGGTCCGCGACCACGGACCCGGTTTCCCGGAGGAGTTGCTCGCCGACGGGCCGAGCCGCTTCCGTACCGGCAGCATCGACCGCGCGGGACACGGGCACGGGCTCGGCCTGACCATCGCCGCCGGCCAGGCCCGGGTGCTGGGAGCCCGCCTGACCTTCCGCAACATCCGGCCCTCGGGTACGCCCCCGTACATACCGGCCGAGGGCGCGGTCGCCGTCCTGTGGCTGCCCGAGCACGCCCCCACCGACACCGGCAGCTACCCGATGCTGCCGTAGGCCCGAGGGTCGGGGGTCGGGGGTGGTGCAGGGCCGATCCGGACGATGGGCGTGCGGGGACTCCGACGGCCCCGGCGGGGTCGAGCGCGGGGGTGCTGGCCGGAGATGCACCCTCCGGTGTGGCCGCCGACGCCCCTGGCGACCTCGGCGCGGACATGACGAAAGACCCCGGGGCGGGCACCCACCGGGGACCTTCGGGACAGCGGCTCGGCGGCTCAGCAGCCCGGCGGCTCACCGTCGGGTCGGTGCCGCGCCGTGACGGCGAAGGTGACCGCCGCGGCTCACGCCGTCTCGACGACCGGCGCCTGCGCGCCGGCGGTGTCCTGCCCCGCCTCGTCCTTGCCCGGTCCCGCCCCCTTGAGCGGAACCTCCGTCACGAACAGCGAGGACACCAGGACGATCACGGCGACCGCGGCACCCAGCAGGAACGCGCTGTGCGTTCCGGAGGACACCGCGTGCTGGTATGCCTCCCGAGCCGCGGCGGGCAACCTGGCCAGGCTGGCTGCGTCCAGCTGCGCGGACTGCTCGGTGATCTTCGACCCGAGCGCGCCGGCTCGCGCGGCCATGACGTCCTGCACCCGGTGGCTGAAGAGCGCACCCATGATCGCGACGCCGAAGGAGGAGCCGAGCGTGCGGAAGAGGGTGGTGGAGGAGGACGCGACGCCCATGTCCTTCATGCTCACGCTGTTCTGCGCCACCAGCATGGTGATCTGCATCAGGCAGCCCATGCCCGCGCCGAGGACGGCCATGTAGACGCCCGAGGTGAGCCGGGTCGTCTCGGTATCCATCGTCGACAGCAGGTACAGGCCGGCGGTCATCAGCACGCCGCCGGTGATCGGGAAGACCTTGTACCGGCCGGTGTTGGTGGTGACCCGCCCGGCGACCATCGAGGTCACGAGCATCGCGCCGAGCATCGGCAGGAGCAGCAGCCCCGAGTTGGTCGCGGACGCTCCCTGCACGGCCTGCTGGTACAGCGGCAGGAAGAGCGTGGCACCGAACATCGCGAAGCCGGTGATGAAGCCGATGACGGACATCAGCGTGAAGTTGCCGCTGCGGAAGATGTGCAGTGGCAGGACCGGCTCGGCGGCCTTGGTCTGCCAGAACACGAACCCGATCAGCGCGGCGACACCGATGCCGATGAGTTCCATGATCCGCGCGGACGTCCAGGCGTACTCGGTGCCGCCCCAGGTGGTCACCAGCACGATGGAGGTGATGCCGACGGTGAGCAGGCCCGCGCCGAGGTAGTCGATGCGCGCCCGGGACAGCTTCTTCGGCAGGTGCAGTACGGCACTGATCAGTCCGAGGGCCACGACGCCGAGCGGCAGGTTGATGTAGAAGGTCCAGCGCCAGCCCCAGTGGTCGGTGATGCTGCCGCCGACCAGCGGACCGCCGATCATCGCCAGCGCCATGACGCCGGCCATCATGCCCTGGTACTTGCCTCGCTCGCGGGGTGGCACCAGGTCACCGATGATCGCCATGACACCCACCATCAGACCGCCGGCGCCCAGGCCCTGAACCGCGCGGAATCCGATCAGCTGCCCCATGTCCTGGGCGATGCCGCTGAGCGCGGAGCCGATCAGGAAGATCACGATCGACGTCATGAACGAGCCTTTGCGGCCGTACATGTCGCCGAGCTTGCCCCAGATGGGAGTCGAGGCGGCGGTCGCCAGGGTGTACGCGGTCACGACCCAGGAGAGGTGTTCGAGGCCGCCGAGCTCGCCCACGATCGTCGGCATCGCGGTGCCCACGATCATGTTGTCGAGCATCGCGAGCATCATGGCGATCATCAGGGCGAGCAGCACGACCCGAACGCTCCTGGGCTTGGTGCCCGTGTCCGGCCCGGTCCGCGATGCGTCTGAATCCGCCGGCTGCGCGGCGCCCGGCGCCGGTTGCTGTGTGTCCGCCATCGTTCCCACTCCCCCGGAAGAGCTACTTACTTGCCGACCGGCTAGTTGTCTAGACTGGAAGGTAGACGCGCTCCTAGCCGGGCGTCAAGTAAGTTTTCCGAGGCTGTGCGGCAGTAGGAAGATGGGCAGCATCATGGACGGCACCCACCAGCAGCGACGTCGCGGGGACACCCGCCAGCGCATCCAGGACGTGGCCCTCGAACTCTTCGCCGAGCAGGGCTACGAGAAGACCTCGCTGCGCGAGATCGCCGAGGGCCTGGACGTGACGAAGGCCGCGCTGTACTACCACTTCAAGACGAAGGAAGAGATCCTCGTCAGCATCTTCGAGGACCTCTCCCAGCCGATCGAGGACCTCATCGAGTGGGGTGGGCAGCAGCCCAACAGCCTCGCCACGAAGCAGGAGATCGTGCGCCGCTACAGCGACGCCCTGGCCGGAGCCGCCCCGCTCTTCCGCTTCATGCAGGAGAACCAGGCGACCATCCGGGAACTGCGCATCGGCGAGATGTTCAAGGACCGCATGCTGCGCCTGCGCGACATCCTCATCGACCCGGACGCCGAACTGGTCGACCAGGTCCGCTGCATCAGCGCCATGTTCACGCTGCACGCCGGCATCTTCGTCATGCAGGACGTGGAGGGCGACCCCGAGGAGAAGCGCAAGGCCGTCCTGGAGGTCGCCACGGACCTGGTGACCCAGGCGCACCAGGGCGCCTGAGACGACAGTGCGTCAGACCTTCACGCCCTTGCTGCGCAGGAAGGTGACGGGATTGATGGCCGAGCCGTAGTTCGGCGTCTTGCGGATCTCGAAGTGCAGGTGCGGGCCGCTGGAGTTGCCGGTGTTGCCGGACAGCGCGATGTGCTGACCCGTGGTGACGACCTGACCGACCTTCACGTCGATGCGCGACAGGTGCGCGTACTGCGAGTAGGTGCCGTTGCCGTGCTTGATCACGATGGCGTTTCCGTAGGCGGGACCGTCACCGGCGCCGTTGCCGCCGGCCTTGACCACGGTGCCGCCGTGCGCGGCGACGACGTTGGTGCCGGTCGGCACGGCGAAGTCCTGACCGGAGTGGCGATGCGACCACATGCCGCCGGCCTGGTTGAAGCTCGCCGACAGACGGTAGTGCTTCACCGGGTCGACCCAGGCGGCCTTCTTCGCAGCGGCCTTCTTCACCTCGGCGGCCTTCTTCGCGGCGGCGGCCTCCTTGGCAGCCTTGGCCTGAGCGGCGGCCTGGGCCTCGACTGCCGTGGCGGCGCTGGTAGCGGACGTTGCGTCGGCGGCGACCGCAACCCCGGCACCCAGTACGACCGAGGCCCCCAGTCCGGCGGCCAGGACGGCGGCGCGGGTGCGGAGCGGGGACATACGGGACGTGCGGGACGTGACGCGCTGGAACATCGAAACCTCAGGAGGACGGGGACAGAGAAAAGCCACCCGACGCGACAGGCGTCCGCCGGATGGGCTCATCCTTGGTAACCCCGACCCCCACAAAGCCCCAAACGTGTGATCTACGACGGAAGCTAGTACATCAGCTCAAAACTTCCGACTCCTTGACAGATCTACCACTTGGAGCAAATCGCCACAAAGTCGTCAAAGTAGCCCGTCAATCCAGGGAGCAATGTCCCTTTGGTCAGATTTCAGGGCAATCCAAGATCCCACTATTCCGCGTAGTAACGGACAAATCGGCTGTGCGGCATGTCACCGGTCGCCGAGATCAATGACTTCCCCAATGTGGCGCAGACCTCTAGCCACTTACTGTCCGGTAACCCTACGGTTCCTCTCGCGCCACCCTCACCACCGATCATGCACTCATCAACGGCACCGGACGTGAGAGGACCCCCCACATGACCCACCGACGCACCTGGTGGCACCGAGCATCCCTGGTCGCCGCCGCCGCGACCGCCCTCGTGGCGACGGCCGCCCCGGCAGAGGCGGTGGTCCCCTCCGGCGCCCCCTCGGCCGTCACCGCCCTTTCGGCCTCGGCCTCCTCGGACAAGGTGGACTACGACACCTGGCAGCGGGACTGCCGGACCGTCATGGACGAGGCCCTGCCGTACCTCCAGCAGCGGATCGCGCAGAGCCGGCCGGGCGAGAAGCAGGCGATCGTCTTCGACGTCGACAACACCACCCTGGAGACCGACTTCGGCTTCACCTTCCCACAGCCGGCCAACAGGCCGGTCCGCGAGGTGGCCCGGTACGCCCAGGAGCACGGCGTCGCCCTGTTCTTCGTCACCGCCCGACCCGGCATCATCTACCTGCCGACCGAGTACAACCTCGAACACGACGGCTACCAGGTTTCCGGCCTGTACGTCCGCGGCCTGTTCGACCTGTTCAAGAGCGTCTCCGCCTACAAGACCGCGCAGCGCACCGACATCGAGTCCCGCGGCTACTCGATCATCGCCAACATCGGCAACAGCGCCACCGACCTGTCCGGCGGCCACGCCGAGCGGACGTTCAAGCTGCCCGACTACGGCGGCCAGCTGTCCTGACCGCTCCCCGCCGCCGACCGCGGCGGCACCGCCGCGCCCGGACCCCGGTGCCGGGCGACGGCAGAACCCGCTCGCCCGCACGCGCTCCGAACACGCCGACGGGGCCGGTGCCCGAAAGCACCGGCCCCGTCGGGCTGACCAAGACGGCTACGCGTCCTTGCTCAGGTTCGGCCCGGCACCGCCGGCCGCCTGCTCGATCGGCGGGACGTCGGGCAGCGCCGACTTCTCCTCGCCGCGGAAGGTGAAGGTCGCCGCGTCGCCCTCGCCCTCGGTGTCCACGACCACGATGTGACCGGGACGCAGCTCACCGAAGAGGATCTTCTCCGAGAGCGTGTCCTCGATCTCGCGCTGGATCGTGCGGCGCAGCGGCCGGGCGCCCAGCACGGGGTCGTAGCCCTTCTTGGACAGCAGCTCCTTGGCGGACTGGGAGAGCTCGATGCCCATGTCCCGGTCCTTCAGGCGCTCGTCCACCTTGCTGATCATCAGGTCGACGATCCGGAGGATGTCGTTCTGGGTCAGCTGCGGGAAGACGACGACGTCGTCGACGCGGTTGAGGAACTCGGGCCGGAAGTGCTGCTTGAGCTCGTCCGAGACCTTGTTCTTCATGCGCTCGTAGTTGCTCTTCGTGTCGCCCTGGGCGGCGAAGCCCAGGTTGAAGCCCTTGGAGATGTCCCGGGTGCCGAGGTTGGTCGTCATGATGATGACCGTGTTCTTGAAGTCCACGACCCGGCCCTGGGAGTCGGTCAGGCGACCGTCCTCCAGGATCTGCAGCAGCGAGTTGAAGATGTCCGGGTGGGCCTTCTCGACCTCGTCGAAGAGGACGACGGAGAACGGCTTGCGGCGGACCTTCTCGGTCAGCTGGCCGCCCTCCTCGTAACCCACGTAGCCGGGGGGCGAACCGAAGAGACGCGAGACCGTGTGCTTCTCGCTGAACTCCGACATGTCGAGGGAGATCAGCGCGTCCTCGTCGCCGAAGAGGAACTCGGCCAGCGCCTTGGACAGCTCGGTCTTACCGACACCGGACGGGCCGGCGAAGATGAACGAGCCGCCCGGACGCTTCGGGTCCTTCAGACCGGCACGCGTACGGCGGATCGCCTTCGACAGCGCCTTGACGGCGTCGTCCTGGCCGATGACCCGCTTGTGCAGTTCCTCCTCCATGCGGAGCAGGCGGCTGGACTCCTCCTCGGTCAGCTTGAAGACCGGGATGCCGGTGGCGGTGGCGAGGACCTCGGCGATCAGCTCGCCGTCGACCTCGGCGACGACGTCCATGTCGCCGGCCTTCCACTCCTTCTCCCGCTTGGCCTTGGCGGCCAGGAGCTGCTTCTCCTTGTCACGCAGGGAAGCGGCCTTCTCGAAGTCCTGCGAGTCGATCGCGGACTCCTTGTCCCGGCGGACACCGGCGATCTTCTCGTCGAACTCGCGCAGGTCCGGCGGCGCGGTCATCCGGCGGATGCGCATCCTCGAACCGGCCTCGTCGATCAGGTCGATCGCCTTGTCCGGCAGGAAGCGGTCCGAGATGTACCGGTCGGCCAGGGTGGCGGCCTGGACCAGCGCCTCGTCGGTGATGGAGACGCGGTGGTGCGCCTCGTACCGGTCGCGCAGGCCCTTGAGGATCTCGATCGTGTGCGGCAGGGACGGCTCGGCGACCTGGATCGGCTGGAAGCGGCGCTCCAGGGCCGCGTCCTTCTCCAGGTGCTTGCGGTACTCGTCCAGCGTGGTCGCACCGATGGTCTGCAGCTCACCGCGGGCCAGCATCGGCTTCAGGATCGAGGCGGCGTCGATGGCGCCCTCGGCGGCACCCGCACCGACCAGCGTGTGCAGCTCGTCGATGAACAGGATGATGTCGCCGCGGGTGCGGATCTCCTTGAGCACCTTCTTCAGGCGCTCCTCGAAGTCACCGCGGTAGCGGGAGCCGGCGACCAGGGCACCGAGGTCGAGGGTGTAGAGGTGCTTGTCCTTGAGGGTCTCGGGCACCTCGCCCTTGACGATGGCCTGGGCGAGGCCCTCGACGACGGCGGTCTTGCCGACACCGGGCTCACCGATCAGGACCGGGTTGTTCTTGGTGCGGCGGGACAGCACCTGCATGACCCGCTCGATCTCCTTCTCGCGCCCGATGACCGGGTCGAGCTTGGACTCGCGAGCGGCCTGGGTGAGGTTCCGGCCGAACTGGTCGAGGACCAGGGACGTGGAGGGCGTGCCCTCGGCAGGACCGCCCGCGGTGGCGGCCTCCTTGCCCTGGTAGCCGGAGAGCAGCTGGATGACCTGCTGCCGCACCCGGTTGAGGTCTGCGCCCAGCTTCACGAGGACCTGGGCGGCGACACCCTCACCCTCGCGGATCAGGCCGAGCAGGATGTGCTCCGTGCCGATGTAGTTGTGGCCCAGCTGGAGGGCCTCGCGGAGCGACAGCTCCAGGACCTTCTTGGCACGGGGGGTGAAGGGGATGTGACCGGAGGGCGCCTGCTGGCCCTGCCCGATGATCTCCTCCACCTGCTGGCGGACCGCCTCGAGCGAAATCCCGAGGCTCTCAAGGGCCTTGGCGGCGACACCCTCACCCTCGTGGATCAGGCCCAGGAGGATGTGCTCGGTGCCGATGTAGTTGTGGTTGAGCATCCGGGCTTCTTCCTGAGCCAGGACGACAACCCGCCGCGCGCGGTCGGTGAACCTCTCGAACATCGTTAATCGCTCCTCAGAGCGGTCAGGCAGTGGGGGGAACTTCCCCTCCCTGTCCTTCCGCAGCTTAGTCCCGCAAGCGGGGACCGCTCATTCCAACTGCCGACACCGTCGATGGCCTCCTGACCCCGAACGCCGACATCTGCTCCAACCCGATGGTGCGAGACGATGTTCCCGCAGGCCAGGCAGATACCCCACTCACCAGTACGCCGATGGCGAACGTGAGACGGCCTGCCCTGCGTGTCGCCCCCTCCCACTAGGGATGTCTTACCCGCAGCCACCGACAGTCCATGCCGCGCGCACCGGTCCCCTCCGCTATGGGCGAACAATCTTGCGGCTTCCGGCACCCCCGGACGCCCCCTCGAACAACACGCTCGGCATGCGGCGGAGCACCCAGCGTAACCCGAACGGCCTTCCGGCGGTTGCACGTGGCATGGCTGGCGCAGCACCTCCATGGCCCGTGGTCCCCCCTCCCCGGCGGCCGCCCGGTGCGAATGCCCGGGTGCGGCGCTGGTACGAGGACGAACTGGGGTGGCCGACGCTGCCGGGGGAGCCGCTGCGGCTGCCCCTCGGCGTCCGCTTCGACGTCCTGGACGTGCCGGCGGCGGCGGGCCGGGCCGCGCTGCGGCGCGTGCCCGCGGACTGTCCGGTTGCCCTGAGGGGCGATCGGATGGTCCTGCTCGTGGCCGCGGGCAGCGCGGAGGAGTTGCCGGGCCTGCTGGAGTGGCTGGAGTGGGGCGGCCTGCCGCTGGACCTCAGGGCCCTCGGCACGGGCGCGGAGATGGGCGCGCCGCCGCCACCCGCCGGGCCGGGCTCACCGGTTACCGCGCCGGCACGCACCGCGGCATGGGACGCGGCGGAGGCGCACGGCCTCCGCTCCGAGGCGCCTGCACCTCCGGACCCCGGGCCGGCGCCTGCACCTCCGGACCCCGGGCCGGCGCCTGCACCTCCGGACCCCGGGCCGGCGTCCGGCTCCCCCGAACCGGAACCGCTGGCCCTGAGCCGCTCGGACACGGTGCAGCCGACCGCCGTCTGGCTGCGGCCCCCCGTGCCGGGGTGCGAGGTCGAGGCCTCGCTGCCGTCGTTGACGGCGCTGGGGAGTGCCGGCGGCACCCCTGACCTGGTACGGCTCGTGGACACGGTGGCAACGCACTGCCACCGGATCCGGCTGAGGCGTACCTGTGCTCAGCCGTTGGCCTTCTCGTAGGCCTCGCGAATGGACGCCGGGACACGGCCGCGGTCGTTGACCTCGTAGCCGTTCTCCTTCGCCCAGGCGCGGATCGCAGCCGTGTCCTGGGTGCCGCCGGAAGCGGCACGCGCCTTTCCGCGCCCGCCAGAGGCGCGGCCTCCGGTACGGCGACCGCCCTTCAGATAGGGCTCGAGAAGACCGCGCAGCTTGTCCGCATTGGCAGTCGTGAGGTCGATCTCGTAGGTCTTGCCGTCCAGCGCGAACGTCACGGTCTCGTCCGCCTCGCCGCCGTCGAGGTCGTCGACAAGAAGGACCTGAACCTTCTGTGCCACCGGATTTCCTTTCATCGATAACGTGAGGGCACGGGGCCCGCGGCGTCCGCCGTTTCGCCGCCCCTTGTTATATGCAGTACTGCAGTACGTCGGAAAGCAAACCGCTTTTGCTGGAAAAACACAAACCCCCGGCGGAGACCGGTTGCCGCCTCCGGGCCGGAAAGATGCGCGTTTCGGACATAGGGAACCGGGGCAGGTGCTGCCGGTCGGAATAGGGGGCAGATCCCCCTGTCAGTTGCCAGCACCCGTTGACGATCACAGATGCAGAAGCATCCGACTGTTGCCCAAGGTGTTGGGTTTCACTCGTTCGAGACCGAGGAACTCTGCGACGCCCTCGTCATAGGAACGCATCAGCTCCGCGTAGACATCGGTGTCGACCGGCGTCTCACCGATCTCCACGAAGCCGTGCCTGCCGAAGAAGTCGACTTCGAAGGTCAGACAGAAAACGCGGCGAACACCGAGCCAGCGGGCGGTCTGCAGCAACTTCTCCAGCACCCGATGACCGACGCCGGCGCCCTTCAGGCCGGGCGTCACCGCAAGAGTGCGCACTTCGGCCAGGTCTTCCCACATCACGTGCAGCGCACCGCAGCCGACGACCTCGGCGTTGTCGTCCCGTTCCGCGACCCAGAACTCCTGGATGTCCTCGTAAAGCGTCACCGTCGCTTTGTCGAGCAGGATGCCGCCACGGACGTACGCGTCAAGGAGCCGGCGGACGGCGGGGACATCGCTGGTGCGGGCCCGCCGGACCGTGATGGCTTTAGCCGTGGCCTCGGGACTCTCGGCGGAGGGACTCTCTGCTGACATGAGCGGACGCTATCGCCCGCCGCTCCCGGATGCCGAGCCGGGGTTCTCCGTACCGTCTTCCCCACCGGGTGCGGGTTCCGGGGATGTTTCGCCGTCGCCGACGATGCGCATCGCATCACGCAGGGCCTGGCGCTGCTCATCGCTCATCATGCCGAAGAAGGCGACGAGTGCGGCGGCGGGGTTGTCGCTCTGCGCCCAGGCGTCGTTCATCAGCGCCGCCGCGTAGGCGGCCCGGGTGGAGACCGCCTCATATCGATAGGCCCGGCCTTCCGCCTCACGGCGGACCCAGCCCTTCTGATGGAGATTGTCCAAAACGGTCATGACCGTGGTGTAAGCGATCGACCGTTCCTGCTGAAGGTCTTCCAGGACTTCCCGAACGGTGACAGGGCGGTTCCACTTCCACACCCGCGTCATGACCGCGTCTTCGAGTTCTCCCAATGGGCGAGGCACAGCTCAGCACAGTAGTGGGAGATGTCGGTCCTGGCGTGCCGGACGGGCACATTCAGGTCCGAACGGGGGCGAAAAGGGCGTACGACCCGACCGGCACGCACGCGTGCGGAAGTCGTACGCCGCTCAGCGGGCCGCCGCCGGGGCGGCCCGCTGGGCCCGGCGGCGGCGGCGGCCCGGCCTGCGGCGCACCGGGTTCAGGCGTCGGTGCCCGCGGAGGACTGGCGGGCACCCTCGGCGCGGGCCAGCTCGGCGTCGACCGCCGCGTCCTCCTTGGTCTTGTTGGCCCCGCCCTGGGTCTTCACGATCACCCGGATCACGCCGACGAAGAACACGGCCATGACGAGCGGGGGTACGAGCGCGGAGACGTAGTCCATGGCCCAAGAGTAGCCACGCGGGACGGGGGGTTTCGGGCGGGGTGGGGCGAATCAGCCCGCGGCGAGCTGCTGGGGCGGCTGCTCCGGCGGCGGAGTCGGCTTGCGGCGGGGAAAGACCTCGCCGGGTGTGGGAACGGGCTTCCGGGCGGGCTCGGGCTTCGGTGCCGCGGGGCCGGGGGCGGGCCGGACGGGTTTCCCGGAGGGCTTCCGCCGCGGCTCCTCGCCCTCGCCGGGCCGCCCGGCGGTTTCCTGCGCGGCGGCGGGCAGTCCCGCCGCGAGGCCGCCCGGAAGGGCCAGCAGGCGCGTGCGCGAGGCGGGAACGGAGGGGATGTCGAGGGCGTCGCCACGACGGGCCGTTCCACGCGCCAGACGCTCGCGTACGTCCTGTTCGGCGAGGGCCTGGCAGCGCTCCAGCAGGGCCGCCGCCACGGGGTTTCCGCGCAGCGCCCGGAGGGCGGCGAGGTCGTCGGCGACCGGCCGGTAAGCGGCACCCAGCGCTTCTTCCAGGAGCGTGAGGTAGCCGGCGGCGGTTCCGGGCAGGGCGGCCCGGTAGCGGCCGAGGTCGGCCACGAGAAAGGCGCGCAGCCTGACCCCCTCCCGCGTCGCCTCGTCCAACGACTCGGCGAGCCGGAGGCAGTCCTGCACGTCCTCGGCTGAGGCGGTAGCGGGGTGGAGGGCGAGGGCGAGGGCGCGGCGGAGCACACGCAGCTCCTCCACGCCGAACGCCATGCCGCCGCGGGATCCGTATGGCGTGGGCATGCAGGCGACGATACGCGCTAATCAGACAAACCCGACACATGGTGCGGGCGTGGCGCGTGGCGTGCCACGGCGAGCCACCCGCCTGGACGGCGCCGGCCGTCCCACCGCCGGCAGCTCCCGCCCGCACACGCACCGGCCGGGGGCTGCCGGGGCGCACTCCGGGGCGGGGCGGCTCGCGAGGCGGCGTCGGGCACACGCCCGGGCCCTCCGGGCGGCGGAACGCGGTCCCGGACGCGGTCCCGGCGCCCATCGGCCGGCGCGGTGTCCGGGCGGGCGGCACCGGCGCACGGCCCACCCGCGCACGACGTGAGTCAGCCCCGGCGTACGCGCCGGCAGCGCGTGCCCCGGGCCGGGGCGAGACGGCCGGCACTCACATGCGGGACACGTTCCGCTCGTAGACCAGGCGCAGGCCGACGAGCGTCAGCCACGGCTCGTGCTCGTCGATCACCGTGGACTCGCCCAGCACCATCGGGGCCAGACCGCCGGTGGCGATCACGGTCACGTCGCCGGGGTCGTCGGCGAGCTCGCGCGCCATCCGGCTGACGACGCCGTCGACCTGGCCGGCGAACCCGTAGACGATGCCGGCCTGCATCGCCTCGACGGTGTTCTTGCCGATCACGCTCCGCGGCCGGGCCACCTCGATCTTCCGCAGCTGGGCGCCCTTGACCCCCAGCGCCTCGACGGAGATCTCGATGCCGGGCGCGATGACACCGCCGACGTACTCCCCGCGCGCGCTGACCGCGTCGAACGTCGTCGCCGTGCCGAAGTCGACGACGATCGCCGGCCCGCCGTACAGGTCGACGGCCGCGACGGCGTTGATGATGCGGTCGGCGCCGACCTCCTTGGGGTTGTCGGTCAGGATCGGCACGCCGGTCTTCACGCCCGGCTCCACGAGGACGGCCGGTACGTCGCCGTAGTAGCGGCGCGTCACCTCGCGCAGCTCGTGCAGCACCGACGGAACGGTCGCGCAGATCGCGATGCCGTCGATGCCGTCGCCCAGCTCGTCGCCGAGCAGCGGATGCATGCCCATCAGGCCCTGGAGCAGCACCGCCAGCTCGTCGGCGGTGCGGCGCGCGTCCGTGGAGATGCGCCAGTGCTCGACGATGTCCTCACCGTCGAAGAGGCCCAGAACGGTGTGCGTGTTCCCGACGTCGATCGTGAGGAGCATGGCTGTTACTCCGCCTCGCGCAGGTCCAGGCCGATGTCGAGGATCGGCGACGAGTGGGTCAGGGCGCCTACGGCGAGGAAGCCGACGCCCGTGTCGGCGTACGCGCGGGCGGTCTGCAGCGTCAGCCGGCCCGACGCCTCCAGCAGCGCCCGCCCGTCCACGAGCGCGACGGCCTCCTCGCACTCGCCGGGCGTGAAGTTGTCCAGCAGGATCAGGTCCGCGCCGGCCTCGACGACCTCACGCAGCTGGTGCAGCGTGTCGACCTCGACCTCGATCGGGACCTCCGGGAAGGCCTCCCGTACCGCTTTGAAGGCCTGGGCGACGCCGCCCGCGGCGACCACGTGGTTGTCCTTCACCAGGGCCGCGTCGGACAGCGACATGCGGTGGTTGACGCCGCCGCCGCAACGCACGGCGAACTTCTCCAGGGAGCGCAGCCCCGGGGTCGTCTTGCGGGTGTCACGCACACGCGCCCCGGTGCCCTCCAGGGCGTCCGCCCACGCGCGGGTGGCGGTGGCGATGCCCGACAGACGGCACAGGATGTTCAGAGCGCTGCGCTCGGCGGTGAGCAGGTCGCGGGTGCGCGAGGTGACGGACAGCAGCTTCTGTCCGGCCTCCACCCGGTCGCCGTCCTCGACGTGCCGCTCGACCTCGAACTCGTCGGTGCACACCACGGACAGGACCGCCTCGGCGACCCGCAGACCGGCCGCGACGCCCGCCTCCCGGGCGACGAAGTCGGCGGTGGCGACCGCGTCCTCGGGGATGGTCGCGACGGTCGTCACGTCCACACCGTGGTCGAGGTCCTCCTGGACGGCCACGTTGGCGAGGTCCTCGACCTCCACGGGGTCGAGTCCGGCGTCGGCCAGGAGCTGCGCGAGCGCGGGGTCGAGCCCGCACTCCAGGTACTCCTCGCCGTCGCCGCAGCCGCAGCCGTCGCCGCAGCCGCCGCTCGGGACGAGGGGAAGGTCGTTGCTCACTTCTGTCACTGCTCCTGGGGACGCTGGGTCGGGGGGAAGTCGGCGGAGTCCGTGGAGTGCACGGCCAGGGTGCGGTCCGGGTTCAGCCGTACGACGATGTGGCGGCGCCAGTGGTCATCGTCGCGGTCCGGCAGGTCCTCGCGCCAGTGGCAGCCGCGGGTCTCCCCGCGCGCGCTCGCCGCGGCGACCAGGGCGCGGGCCACGCACAGGAGGTTGGTGGCCTCCCAGGTGTCCACTCCCGGCTCGGCGGTCTTGCCGTTCTCCTCCAGCGCGTCGCGGGCGTCGGTGTGCAGCTGCTGGAGCCGGTCGGCGGCCTGCCGGAGCGATGCGGCGGAGCGCAGCACTCCCGCGCCGTTGGCCATGATCCGCTGGACGGCGAACCGCGTCTCCGGCGCGAGCAGCGGGTGCGCGGGCCGCTCCGGATGGGGCACCGGCTGCGGCACGCGCGCGTGCAGGCCGCTCCCGGCGTGCGCCGCCGCGATGTCGTCGGCGATGCGCTCGGCGTAGACCAGGCCCTCCAGGAGGGAGTTGGAGGCGAGCCGGTTCGCGCCGTGCACGCCGGTGCAGGCGACCTCGCCGCACGCGTACAGGCCGGGCACGGTCGTACGGCCGTGGGAGTCGGTGCGCACGCCGCCGGAGGCGTAGTGGGCGGCCGGGGCGATCGGGATCGGCTCGTGGACGGGGTCGATGCCGTGGGCGCGGCAGGCGGCGAGGATGGTCGGGAAGCGGTGCTCCCACATCCCGGCGCCGAAGTGGCGGGCGTCGAGGAACATGTGCTCGGCGTCCTGCTGCTGCATGCGGCGCAGGATGCCCTTGGCGACGACGTCCCGGGGGGCGAGTTCGGCCAGCTCGTGCTGCCCGACCATGAAACGCACGCCGTCGGCGTCGACCAGGTGGGCGCCCTCGCCGCGTACCGCCTCGGAGACCAGCGGTTGCTGGCCCTCGACGTCCGGTCCCAGGAAGAGCACCGTCGGGTGGAACTGCACGAACTCGAGGTCGGAGACCTCCGCGCCCGCGCGCAGGGCCAGCGCCACTCCGTCGCCGGTCGACACGGAGGGGTTGGTGGTCGCTGAGAACACCTGCCCCATGCCGCCGGTGGCGAGGACCACCGCGGGGGCGTGCACGGCGCCCACACCGTCGTGCTGGCCCTCGCCCATCACGTGCAGGGTGACGCCGGCCGTGCGGCCGTCGGCGTCGGTGAGCAGGTCCAGCACGAGCGCGTTCTCGATCGTGCGCAGTCCCGCCCGCGGTCCGCCGCCCTCCGTGTCCGGGAGCGCGCCGCGCTCGCCCTCCCCGGCCGCGCGTACGGCTTCGACGAGCGCGCGGGACACCTCCGCGCCGGTCGCGTCGCCGCCGGCGTGTGCGATGCGGCGGCGGTGGTGGCCGCCCTCACGGGTCAGGTCCAGGCCCCCGGCCGAGGACTCGTCGAAGCGGGCGCCGGTCGCCATCAGCCGCCGTACGGCGTCGGGGCCCTCGGTGACCAGGATGCGCACCGCGTCGGCGTCGCACAGGCCCGCGCCCGCCACCAGCGTGTCGTCGAGGTGCTGCTCGGGGGTGTCGCCCTCGCCCAGCGCCGCGGCGATGCCGCCCTGGGCCCAGCGCGTGGAGCCGTCGTCGAGGCGGGCCTTGGTGACGACGACGGTGTTCAGCCCGGCCGCCTCGCAGCGCAGCGCCGCGGTGAGACCGGCCACGCCGGAGCCGACGACCACGACGTCGGCGTCGATGGACCACCCGGGCGCGGGCGCGTGCAGTCGTATGCCTGTGCTGGTCACGAGGCGGCTCCGAAGGTGAGGGGGAGGTTGTCGATCAGCCGGGTCGCCCCGACCCGGGCGGCGACGGCGAGGACGGCCTCGCCGGTGAAGTCGTCCCCGAGCTCGGTGAAGTCGGACGGGTCGACGAGCGCGAGGTAGTCCAGTTCGAGCGGCGGGTTCAGGCGAGCGGCGTCGTCGAGGACCGTACGGGCCGCGGCACGCACGGCCGCCGGTCCGCCCGGGGACGCCTTCGCCACGGCGTGCGCGTCGGCGGCGGCGCGGGACTCGCCGAGGGCGCTGAGTGCCTCGGCACGCGCGTGGGTGGCCGGCACCTCACGCGCGCGTGCCCGCAGCGCCTCCTGCGCCGCGTGCCGGTCCCGGCCCGCGAAGAGCGCGCCGGACAGCGCGAGCGCGGTGCGCCGTTCCTGCGCGGACAGGTAGCGGTTACGGCTGGACAGGGCCAGGCCGTCCTCCTCGCGCACGGTGGGGACGCCCACGATCTCCACGCCGAAGTTCAGGTCCCGCACCATGCGGCGGATCAGCGCCAGTTGCTGGGCGTCCTTCTGCCCGAACAGGGCCACGTCGGGGCGGGTCAGGTGGAGCAGCTTGGCGACGACGGTGAGCATGCCGTCGAAGTGGCCGGGGCGGAAGGCGCCCTCCAGTCGCTCGCCCATGGGCCCGGCGCTGATGCGGACCTGCGGCTCGCCGCCCGGGTAGACCTCCTCCGCGGAGGGTGCGAAGACGGCGTCGGCACCGGCCTGCTCGGCGACCTTCAGGTCGGCCTCCAGCGTGCGTGGGTAGCGGTCGAGGTCCTCGCCCGCGCCGAACTGCAGTGGGTTGACGAAGACCGTGACCACGACCTCGCCGTCCGGGCCGGCGATCTCCCGCGCGGACCGGACGAGCGTGGCGTGCCCCTCGTGCAGGGCGCCCATGGTCATCACGACGGCGCGGCGCCCCGCACGCGTGCGTGCGTGGAGTTCGCCGGCGGTGCGCAGCAGGGTGGTGGTCATCGGGCTTCCCCTTCGGAGCCGTCGGAGCCGTCGCTGCCGTCGGTGCCGTCGCTGCCGTTGACGCGGCCGGTGCCGACGCCGCGGTCGGCCAGGACGCCCAGCAGGTCCTCGGCGAGTTCCGGTTTCAGCAGGCCGTGGGCGAGTGCCCGGTCGGCGGTCGCCCGCGCCATCGCCAGATATCCGGCGACGGTCTGCGGGGAGTGGGTGCGCAGCTGTTCGACGTGGGCCGCGACCGTGCCGGCGTCACCGCGTGCGACCGGCCCGGTCAGTGCGGCGTCGCCGGAGCGCAGGGCGTTGTCGAGGGCGGCGCCGAGCAGGGGGCCGAGCATGCGGTCGGGGGCCTCCACGCCGGCCGCGCGCAGCAGTTCCATCGCCTGGGCGACCAGCGTGACCAGGTGGTTCGCGCCGAGTGCCAGGGCCGCGTGGTAGAGCGGGCGCATCTGCTCGGCGATCCATTCGGGCTCGCCGCCCATCTCGATGACGAGGGCCTCGGCGGCCAGCCGCAGCTCCTCGGGGGCGGTGACGCCGAACGAACAGCCGGCCAGGCGCTGCACGTCGACGGGGGTGCCGGTGAAGGTCATCGCCGGGTGCAGGGCCAGCGGCAGCGCGCCCACCCGCAGGGCCGGGTCGAGGACCTTGGTGCCGTACCGCCCGGAGGTGTGCACGAGCAGCTGGCCCGGGCGCACGGCCCCGGTCTCGGCCAGTCCCGTGACCAGGCCGGGCAGGGCGTCGTCGGGGACGGTCAGCAGGACCAGGTCGGCGCGCTCCAGGACCTCGGCGGGCGCCACCAGGGGCACGTCCGGAAGCATCAGCTCGGCACGCCGCCGGGAGGCGTCGGAGACGCCCGAGACGGCGACCGGGCGGTGCCCGGCGAGCTGGAGGGAGGCGGCGAGTGCGGGGCCGACTCGGCCGGCGCCGACGACGCCGACGGTGAGCCGCGCGGGGCGGCCCTGGGGATCTGGCTGCTGGCTTGTACTCACGCGACGGAGGCCTTCCCGTTCCAGTCCGCTCCGGGTACCGGACGATTTCTCGTCATGTTAACGCGATCGGTTCGGGGGCTGTCCGGTCGTCCACAGGCTGTGGGCGTTCACACGCCGTCCGCGCACAGGCGCCGGGCCCCGAAAGCGGGTGCGCGCCCGGACGCCCGCACGGCATGATCCCGGCCATGAGCGCGACGGAGCAGCAGGGACCACAGGCAGCCGGGCACCGGCAGGACCGGACGACGGACCGGGCTTCGGACCGGACGACGCACAGCACCGACCGGACGGCGGACCCGATGCCGGACGGTGGGCGGCACGAGAACCTGCGGGAACGGCGCATAGCCGCCTGCCGGGCCGCGTCGCGCTCGCTCGCCCGCCTCGGCTTCCTGGGCACGCTCCGCGAACGGCTGGCGCTGCTGGACGCGGCAGGAGACGTGCACGACCTCGACGAGCGCTCGGACATCTACGGCGACGGCGTCGTGGAGGCACTGGAGGAGAAGGTCGCCACTCTGCTCGGCACCGAGGCCGCCGCGTTCTTCCCCACGGGCACGATGGCCCAGCAGGTCGCCCTGCGCTGCTGGGCGGGCCGCACCGGCAGCCCGACCGTCGCCCTGCACGGGCTCTCCCATCCCGAGGTGCACGAGCGGAACGCCTTCAGCCAGGTGAGCGGTCTGCGGCCGGTGACGGTCACGGCCGAGCCCCGGCTGCCGACCGCCGCCGAGATCCGTGACTTCGACGAGCCCTTCGGTGCCCTGATGCTGGAACTCCCCCTCAGGGAGGCGGGTTTCGTGCTCCCGTCCTGGGAGGAGCTGACCGAGGTGGTGGAGGCCGCTCGGGAACGCGACGCGGTGGTGCACTTCGACGGGGCCCGCCTGTGGGAGTCCACGGTCCACTTCGGCAGGTCCCTGGAGGAGATCGCGGGCCTGGCGGACAGCGTCTACGTCTCGCTGTACAAATCGCTCGACGGGCTCGGAGGCGCGGTCCTGGCGGGCCCACGGGGGCTCGTCGGCGAGGCGAAGGCGTGGCGCCACCGGTACGGCGGCCAGGTCTTCCAGGCGTTCCCCGACGCCCTGTCCGCGCTGATCGGGCTGGACCGGGAGCTGCCGCGGCTGCCCGAGTACGTGGCGCACGCGCGCGTGGTCGCCGAGGCGCTGCGCGACGGGTTCGCGGCGGCCGGGGTGCCGTGGGCACGCGTCCACCCCGAGGTGCCGCACACCCACGACTTCCAGGTGTGGCTGCCCTATGACGCCGACGTCGCCGCCGAGGCGGCGGTGCGGACGGTCGAGGAGACGGGGACCGCCCTGTTCGCCAACAGCTGGAACCCCAGGGGACCGGGACTGGCCTGCACCGAGGTGTATGTACGGGCGCCGGGCCTGGAGTGGACGGCCGAGGACGTCAGGACCGCGGTCGCCGCCTTCGTCCGCCGGCTGATCCCGGGAGCCTGACGCGCCCGGGCCGGCGCCGTTCCCGCGTCACTCTCCCGTCGCGCCGGATGCGCCCCGGGCCCACCCTTCCTGCCGGAGCCGGGTCCGCACCCGCCCTCGGCGCGGGGCACCGGCCGCGGGCCGGCCGGAACGGCGATCCGGTCGGCGGTCTCCGGGACCGCCGACCGGCTGGTCCACGGACAGCTCGTCGCACTCCCGCCCCGTTCAGCCGCCCAGGCGTGGTCGAGCCGCCGCACGGCGTCCCTCCCGACGGCGCGGCCTCCGGTCAGCCGTGTCCGCCGGCCCGTACGAGGCCCGTCTCGTAGGCGAGGACGACCACCTGGACCCGGTCCCGGAGGGCGAGTTTGGTCAGGATGCGGCCCACGTGCGTCTTGACCGTCGCCTCGGACAGCACCAGGCGGCCCGCGATCTCGCCGTTGGACAGGCCCTGCGCGACCAGGACCATGACCTCGCGCTCGCGGTCGGTCAGCCGGTCCAGCTCCTTGTGGCGGGGCTCCTGGCCGGTGGCGGGCAGCATCGGCGCGAACCGGTCCAGCAGACGGCGCGTGGTGGACGGGGCGACGACCGCGTCGCCGCTGTGCACGGCACGGATCGCGGCCAGGAGTTCGCCGGGCGGCACGTCCTTGAGCATGAACCCGGAGGCGCCCGCCTTCAGCCCGGAGAAGGCGTACTCGTCGAGGTCGAAGGTGGTCAGGATCAGCACCTTCGGCGCATCCGGCGCGGAGCAGATCCGGCGGGTGGCCTCCACACCGTCCAGTTTCGGCATGCGCACGTCCATCAGCACGACGTCGACGGCGGTGGACCGCAGCACCTGGAGGGCCTCGACGCCGTCGCCCGCCTCCGCGACGACCTCCATGTCCGGCTGGGCGGCGAGCACCATCCGGAACCCGGTGCGCAGCAGCACCTGGTCGTCGACGAGCATCACGCGGATCGTCATCGGGTCCTCTTCCGTGTCCGTCCAGGCCGTTCGGCACGGCCGCTACAGGTGTCAACAGGGGGCGTGCGGCGGCGTCAGAGCGCCGGTTTGAGCGGCAGCAGCGCGCTGATCCGGAATCCTCCGCCTGGGCGCGGGCCGGCGTCCAGGGTGCCGCCGACCATACCGACCCGCTCACGCATCCCGATCAGGCCGTGGCCCTGGCCGTCGAAGCCGCCCTCCTCGTACAACTCGTGTGGGGCGCCCTTGCCGTCGTCCTCGACCAGCAGACCGAGGCCGTCGTCGAAGTAGACCAGCCGCACGCTCGCGCCGGCGTTCACCCCACCGTGCTTGCGGGTGTTGGTGAGCGCCTCCTGCACGATGCGGTACGCCGTCAGCTCCACGCCGCTGGGCAGCGGGCGCGCGGTCCCCTCGACCTTGAAGTCGACCGGCAGGCCGGAACCGCGGCACTGCTCCACGAGGTCCTCGATCTGCTCCACGCCGGGCTGCGGGACGTACTCGCCGGCCTCCTGGTGCTCGCCGGTGCGCAGCACGCCGAGCAGGCGGCGCATCTCGGCCAGAGCCTGCCGGCCGGTGGAGGAGATCGTCTCCAGGGCCTTCTTCGCCTGGTCGGGTGCGGCGTCGAGAACATAGGCGGCGCCGTCGGCCTGCACCACCATCACCGACACGTTGTGCGCCACCACGTCGTGCAGCTCCCGCGCGATCCGGGCACGCTCGGCGGCGACCGCGACCTTCGCCTGTGCCTCCCGCTCCTTCTCCAGGCGGGTGGCCCGCTCCTCCAGCTGCGCGTAGTACGCGCGCCGGGTGCGGATCGAGTCGCCGAGCACCCAGGCGAGCGCGAACGGCACCGTCTGAAACACCACTATGGCGAGGTTGCCCAGCACGCCGGCGTGCTCGTTGGGCCAGCGCAGCTGGGCCAGAGTCGCCGCGCCCAGCCCCGTCGCCAGCGCCAGCCGGGACGCCCAGCGCGCACCGGTCGCGGCGACCGTGTAGACGATCACCAGCAGGGCGAAGTCCGTGACGCGCGTCTCCACGTCCAGTGCCACCTGGGCGGCACCGAGTCCGATGGCCAGCAGCAGCATCCGCTCCGGCCAGCGGCGCCGCAGCGCGACCGTGGCGCACAGCAGCAGCACGACCGGCAGGACCACGACCGGGGAGCTGGTTCCCGTGGTCTCCGGGTTCGCCGTCTCCGCCACGAGCGAGATCCCGAGCAGGACGACGGCCCAGAAGCCGTCGACCCAGGTCGGATGCCTGCGGAGAAAATCGTAGAGGCGCTGCACGTAACCCAGAGTAGGGAAGCCGGATGCGTGCGGGGGTCAACCGGAGGGCCGATCCGGATCGGATGCGTGTACTCCGCAAGGTGGAGGCGGCGATCTCCTGTGCGCCTAGTCTGTCCGGGTGGTGCACGAGGCGACGGACGAGTGGTGCGGCTGGCGGACCGCGGCCGGGGCCGCCCTGTACGGGCAGGAAGGCTTCTACCGCCGGCCGGAGGGCCCGGCCGGGCACTTCCGCACGTCGGTGCACGCCTCGCCGCTGTTCGCGCGGGCCGTGGCGCGACTGCTGTGCCTGGTCGACGAGGCGCTGGGACGGCCCGACCCGCTGGACTTCGTGGACATGGCGGCCGGACGGGGCGAACTGGCCACCGGAGTGCTCGCCGCCCTGCCCGCGGGTGTGGCCGCCCGCACGCGGACGTGCGCCGTCGAGATCGGCGGCCGCCGGCCCGGCGGCCTCGACCGGCGCATCGCCTGGCGGGCCGACGTGCCCCCCGGGATCACGGGCCTGCTGTTCGCCAACGAGTGGCTCGACAACATCCCGGTCGACGTCGCCGAGACCGACCCCGCGGGTGTCGCCCGGCTCGTCCTCGTCCGGGGGGACGGGACCGAACGGCTCGGCGAGCCCGTGTCGGGCGCCGACGCTCAGTGGCTTCGGCAGTGGTGGCCGCTGCCGGCGGAGGAGGGCCTGCGCGCGGAGATCGGGTGGCCCCGGGACGAGGCCTGGGCGTCCGTGGTCGCACGCGTGGACCGGGGGGTGGCAGTGGCCGCGGACTACGCGCACACGGCGGACGCGCGCCCCCCGTTCGGCACGCTGACCGGCTTCCGGGAGGGGCGCGAGACGGCGCCCGTACCGGACGGGTCGTGTGACATCACGGCGCACGTCGCGCTGGACGCGTGCGCCGCGCGCGTGCAACGCGAGCCCGGAGCGGCCGCGCGCCCCGGGGCGCGGGAGGACGTTCCGTCGGCGTGCGAGCAAGCCGGACAACCGGCGCACGCACCGTACGTGCGCCCGGCGTCGAGGGGCGCACGCCCGGCGGGCCCGGACCGCGCTCACGCTCTGCCGAGGGCTCGCCTGCTGCGGCAGCGCGACGCGTTGCGCATGCTGGGTGTCGGCGGCGCACGCCCGCCTCTCACACTCGCCTCCAGCGATCCAGCGGCCTACGTGCGCGCGCTGTCGCGCGCCGGAGAGGCCGCCGAGCTGACCGCGGAGGGCGGACTCGGTGACTTCGGGTGGCTGGTGCAGCCGGTGGGTGTGGCCGACCCGCTGGGTCGCACGACCGCCGGACGCTGACGACCGCCCACGGCGGCACGGCCCGCTACTTGTCGATGTCGCCGACCACGAAGAACATCGATCCGAGGATCGCCACCATGTCCGCGACCAGGGTCCCCGGCAGCAGCCGGGTCAGCGCCTGGATGTTGTTGTAGGACGCCGAGCGCAGCTTCAGCCGGTACGGGGTCTTCTCGCCCTTGCTGACCAGGTAGTAGCCGTTGATGCCGAGAGGGTTCTCGGTCCAGGCGTAGGTGTGGCCCTCGGGCGCCTTCAGCACCTTCGGCAGCCGCTGGTTGACGGGGCCCGGCGGAAGGCCGGCGAGACGGTCGAGGCAGGCGTCGGCGAGGTCGAGGGCGTTGTGCGTCTGCTCCAGGAGGCACTCGAACCGGGCGAGGCAGTCGCCCTCGGCCCGGGTCACCACCTTCAGCACGTCCTGCAGCTCCGGGTAGGCGAGGTACGGCTCGTCGCGGCGCAGGTCGAAGTCGACGCCGGAGGCGCGTGCGATGGGGCCGCTCACGCCGTAGGCGTGCACGGCCTCGGGGGTGAGGGCTCCCACGCCGCGCGTGCGCCCCCGGAAGATCTCGTTGCCGAGCACCAGGTCGTCGAAGACGTCCATGCGCGAGCGCACGGCCGCGACGGCGGCACGCGCGCGTGCCGCCCATCCGGCCGGCAGGTCCTCCTTGAGGCCGCCGACACGGTTGAACATGTAGTGCATGCGCCCGCCGGAGACCTCCTCCATGACGTTCTGGAGGACCTCGCGCTCCCGGAAGGCGTAGAAGACCGGAGTGATGCCGCCCAGCTCCAGCGGATAGGAACCGAGGAACATCAGGTGGCTGAGCACCCGGTTGAGCTCGGCGAGCAGGGTGCGCGTCCACACCGCGCGTTCGGGGACCTCCATGCCGAGCATCCGCTCCACGGCGAGGACCACGCCCAGCTCGCTGGAGAACGCCGACAGCCAGTCGTGCCGGTTGGCGAGCACGATGATCTGGCGGTAGTCGCGCGCCTCGAACAGCTTCTCCGCGCCGCGGTGCATATAGCCGATCACCGGCTCCGCGCGCGTGATGCGCTCTCCGTCCAGGACGAGCCGGAGCCGCAGCACCCCGTGCGTGGACGGGTGCTGGGGCCCGATGTTGAGCACCATGTCGGTGCTCTCCGCGGCGCCGCCGATACCGACCGTGGTCTCCGTCGTAGGAGTCATGGCCCCAGTCTCCCCTACGTAGGCTGGCGGTATGGAGACGGGGAGCCCGCCCGGTGCGGGGCGAAGCGGGGCGGACGAGACAGCCCGGGTGCGGGCGGACGGGCCGGTGTGGACGGGGCTGCCCCCCGGCCTGCTGCGGATGCGCCGCCTGCTGCTGGTGGTGTGGCTGGGCCTGGTGGCACTGGCCGCCGGTCTGCTGCCGGGCATCCTCGTGGGCCCCGCCTGGGCGGCGTTCGCCCTGCTGCCGCTCGCGCTGGCGGCGTGGGGCTGGGTGCTGCTCGGCCGCAACTGGCGGTCCTGGCGGTACGCCGAGCGCGCCGACGATCTGCTGATCAGCCGGGGCGTGCTGTGGCGCGAGGAGACCGTCGTGCCGTACGGGCGCATGCAGCTGGTCGAGGTCACGTCGGGGCCGGTCGAGCGACGCTTCGGCCTGGCCAGCGTCCAGCTGCACACGGCTGCCGCCGCCACCGACGCGGCCATCCCCGGTCTGCACCCCGCCGAGGCGGAACGGCTCCGCGACCGGCTCAGCGAGCTGGGCGAGGCCCGATCGGCGGGACTGTGACGACCCCCGGCCCCGGCGACGACGTGTGTGGTCCGGCACCGGTGAGCGAACGGCGGCTGCACCCGGTGACGCCGCTGCGGCGGGCGTGGGCGCCCTTCGCGGTGGTCGTCGGCTGGGCGGTGCACGACCCCGACCAGGCGCAACACCAGCTGACCCGGTTCACGACGACCACGCTGCTCATCGCGGTCGCCGTGATCGTCCCCGCCGCCGCCCTGTACGGCTTCCTGTCGTGGTGGTTCACCCACTTCGCGGTGACCGGCACGGACCTGCGGATCCGTACGGGTCTGCTCTTCCGCCGCACCGCGCACATCCGGCTGGAGCGGATCCAGGCGATCGACGTCACGCGGCCGCTCCTCGCGCGCGTGGCGGGTGTGGCGAAACTGCGACTCGATGTCGTCGGCACCGGCAGGAAGGACGAACTCGCCTTCCTGGGGGAGCGCGAGGCGCGCGCGCTGCGCGCGGAACTGCTGGCGCGCGCTGCCGGGTTCGCACCCGAGACGGCGCATGACGTGGGAGAGGCGCCGGCGCGCGAGCTGCTGCGCGTGCCCCCGCGCGTGCTTGCCGTCGCACTCGTGCTGACGGGCGCCACCTGGGGCGCGCTGCTCGCCGCGCTCGTCCTTCCGTCCGTGCTGTGGCTGGCCACCGGAAGCGTGTGGACGGTCCTCGCGACCGCGCTGCCGCTGCTGGGCGCGGCGGGGGCCAGCAGCGTGGGGCGGTTCGTCAGCGAGTACGACTGGTCGGTGAGCGAGTCACCGGACGGGCTGCGCATCGACCACGGACTGCTGGACCGCACCCACGAGACGGTGCCACCGGGACGGGTGCAGAGCGTGCGGATCATCGAGCCCCTGCTGTGGCGGTGGTGGGGGGCACGCCGTCGGCGCCGGGCGCAGCACGCGGGAAGCTGGGTGCGGGTCGAGTTGGATGTGGCCGGATCCGACAACTCGGTGCTGGTGCCCGTCGCCCCCCGGGAAGCCGCCGAGGAGATCGTCGCGCGTGTGCTGCCCGGCGTGACCGTGCCTTCTGCCGCGTCCCTGTCTCCCGCCCCGCGGCGTGCGGGGCGGTGTGTGCCGCTGTGGTGGCGCGGATACGGCATCGCCGTCACCAGCGGGGTGTTCGCGGCACGGCACGGGCTGCTGGGGCGCGTCCTGGCGCTGGTGCCGCATGCGAAGGTGCAGAGCGTACGGCTCACCCAGGGGCCGTGGCAGCGGTGGTGGGGCCTTGCCGACCTAAGGGTGGACAGCGGGGCGGGCAGCACGGTGACGGCGCGCCTGCGGGACGCCGGGGAGGCCGCGGAGCTGCTGCGCGGGCAGGCGGAACGGTCCCGGACGGGCCGCAGGGACGCGCGCCCGGACCGCTGGATGGCGTGACCGGCGGTCCGCGGCTCGGGCTGCGGACCGCCGGGGTGCGGCGTTCGGCGGCCACGCCCGCGTGGCCGGCGGTCAGGACGCCGCGCTGCGCAGGCCCTGGACGTCGATCTGCTGCGTCTCGTCGTGGGCCGTCAGGTCGATCACCTGGCCCGCGTCACGCGTCCGTTCGCCGGCCGGCTTGAAACCGCCCTCGGTCTCGGCCTTGTGCAGCGCCAGGGCCTCCTGGCCGACGACATCGGCGAGGTCCTCGTTCTGCACGGCCTCCAGGGCGTCGGCCGCCGGCGCGTTCTTCGTGCCGAAGAAGTCGAACCCGCCCTCGGTCGCCGGGCGCCGGACGGGCGGCGCGGCAGGGGCGACGGCCACTGCGGTGGGCACGGCGAAGTGCCCCTCGGGCGGCTGCTGGACGGCGGGCAGAGGCGCCGTGGCGGGGTCCTTCGGCGGCTCGGGGGCGGCGGTCGCACGCGCGTGGGCGTCGACCGCCCCGGGCTTCCCCTGCGCCTCGTCCTCCCGCGCGTCCTCGGCCGCCGCACCGGCCGCGTCCCCGGCGGTGACCAGCTGCTCGGCCTGTTCGCCCGGCTCGGTCTTCCCGGCCGGGGCGAGAGGCGCGGTCTCCTTCACGGCGTCCCGGGTGCTCTCCGTCCGAGACCCGGCGGGGCTCTCCGGGCCGACCGCGTCCGGCTCGGCGTCGAGGCGGGTCAGCGCCGCCTGCGCGCGCATGAACAGCTTGGAACCCTCCGGCGAGAACGCCGTCGGCGCCGGACCCCGCGCCTCGTCCTCCGCCACGTCCGGGTCCTCCGCCACGTCCGGGTCCTCCACGACGTCCGGGTCCCCGTCGGCGCAGGAGTCCTCCACGGCATCCACGTCCTGCACGGCGTCGGCGTCGTCCCCGGCCCGCGTGGCCTCGGAGTCGTCCGCAGCCTCGGCGGCTCCGGCCGTCTTCCCCGCCCTGCCGTTACCGGACGGCTCGTCCTCCAGCACCGGCGCAGGCGGCAGGGCAGGGGCCGTGGACGGCGCCACGGTCTCTATCTCCAGCAGCCGGCGGCCCTCCAGGGCAGTGGCGCGCTCGGTCTCGGCCGTGGCGTAGCGCCGCAGCAGGGACGCGTGCTCGTTGCGCAGGCCCGCGAGCTCGGCCCGCTTCGCGCGCAGCCGCTTCTCCAGCTTGACGCGCAGCGCGCGCGACTCCTCCAGGTCGGTCTCCAGTTCGGCGATCCGCTCCTCGTGCCGCCACTCGTCACTGGCGCGCGCCCGCGCGAGATCGGCCACCTGCTTGCCCGCGTTCGCGTCCCACCGGCGCATGACGGCCGCACCGACGCCGGCCGTCGCGGCGGCGATCGCCGCCAGGGTGCGCAGCACCATGGGTTCCGTGAACACCCAAGGGCCGAACGCGCACACCAGTGACACGCCGGCGATCGCCGAAGGAGGCATCAGCCTGTGCAAGGGCGGGGAATGGCGGTGACGTCCACGTGGCATGGCCAGAAACTTACCGCGCGTAGGCGAATCGTGGTGCCCGGCCCCGCAAAAAAACAGCCAACGCACAACGCCTCACAGGGCGCCGGTGGCAAGACGCTCCGAGGACTCCGGAGACTGCTCCGGAAACGGCCGGCAACGGTGTCGGGAACGGCTCGGGAACGGCTCGGGGAGGGGCACCGGGGAGACGGGGAGCCCGCGCAGGAAGGGCGTCGGCGGCGGCTCAGGAGAGGCGTCCGCTCAGCCACTCCAGGGCCGGCGGGATCTCACGCCGCCACGTGTTGAAGTTGTGCCCGCCGGACTCCAGGACGATCGACGAGACCCGTGTCCGGTTGGTCGCCTTCACCTGCTGGATGAACCTCATCGTGGCCCTGTAGTTGGGTTCTCCGAGCTTGCTGCTGGTGACGAGCAGCGAGGTGTCGGGCGCCGCCTCGTGCCGAAGGCACCAGAACAGGTCCGCGCGGTTGCGCAGCAGCTCGTCGCCGTGGAAGAGATCTCCGGTGGTCGGGTCGTTCGGCGCCCTGTAGTACGCCGACAGGCCGACTCCCGCCGCGAACGTCCTCGGGTGGTGCATGGCCACCTTCAGGGCGCAGTAGCCGCCCGTGGAGTCGCCCACGATGCCCCAGCTGCCGGCCTTCGTGCCCACCCGGTAGTGGCCGCCGACGGCCTCGGGCAGGTCCTTGGCGAAGAAGGACTCCGTCTGCGGTCCGCCCGGTATGTCGACGCACTCGGTGTCGCGGGGCGGCGCCACCGTCGGCCGCAGCATCACCAGGATCATCGGCTGCATGCGGCCGTCGCGCGCGAGTGCGCGCGCGGTGCGGGGGTAGTGCAGCTTGTCGACGAGCGCCTCGGCCGTGCCCGGGTAGCCGGTCAGTACGACCGCAGCGGGGAACGTGCGTGTGCGGTACTGCGCCTGGAAGTACTCCGGCGGCAGGTACACGTAGGCAGGGGTCGCGATACCGGTCGTTCGGCCGGCGATCGCGACCTTCTGTATCTGGCCCCCGGTCTCGGGGCGGACACCGCCGCGCGCCGCCACGCGCCGGGTGTCGAGGACGCGCAGCGGGCCGTCCGGCCCGCGGCCGCTGGTGTGGTCGACGACCACTCCCTGCTCGGTCTCCTGCCCGAACAGGTCCGCCCAGCTGGCGTAGAAACCGAAGGCCTGGTTCGCGCCGAGCCCCACACAGGCGAACAGCGACACCTGCGTGGCGAAGAGCAGGCCGATGCGCCCGCCGACGGCACGCCAGTTCCGCCGGGCAAGCCGTGGCCACAGCCACACGGTGCCGACGAAGAGCAGCACGGCGACGAGGACCGCCAGTACCAGCACCTTCTTGCTCACGAGTCCCATGAGGTTTCCTGCCTGCGCTTTCCGCCCGGCCCGGCCGCCTCCCGCTCCTTCGCGAGGGCTTGCCCCGGACTTTCCCCAGCCTTTGAACCGGCTTTGACGGAGTGAGTGAACCTCTCCCCCCGAGACACCGTCCTAGAGGGCGCAATGTCGCCGGATGCCCCAAAGGGCACCGGATTCAAGGTCTCTCGCAGAACTACGGGATGCGATGTCTGTCAGGGAAGATGGGGAAATGTCCGGCGGGGTTCCGAGTCGATCAAGCCGCGTGCGCCGCCTGGTGCGGGGCCCGCGCCCCGAGGCCGTTCCCGTCCTCGTCGCCCGGGCCTGCACGCTCGTGGGCCTGCTGGACGTCGCCGCGGGCGTCTTCCCGCGCTTCCGGCACAGCCGGATGCACGCCCTCGCGGAGGTACTGCCCGGCTCGTTCGGCCCGTTCGCCGCGGCGCTCTCGCTGAGCGCGGGCGTCCTGCTCCTTCTGCTCGCGCACGGCCTCAAGCGCGGCAAGCGCCGCGCCTGGCGGGCCGCCGTCGCGCTGCTGCCGCTGGGCGCGGCGGCGCAGTTCACCTACCGGCACTCGATCCTCGGGGTGATCATCTCCCTGGCGCTGCTCGCGCCGCTGCTCGTCCACCGCGACCAGTTCGCGGCGCTGCCCGACCCGCGCAGCCGGTGGCGCGCGCTCGCCAACTTCGTGCTGATGAGCGCCGGTTCCCTCGCGCTGGGCTGCGTGATCGTCAGCGTCCACCCCGACCGCATGGTCGGCAGCCCGAGCCTGGCCGACCGCCTCACCCACGTGTTCTACGGCCTGTTCGGCTTCGAGGGCCCGGTCGACTACCAGGACAGCACCTCCTGGACGGTCGCCTTCTCCCTCGGCGCCCTGGGTCTGCTGACCGCGGTCACCACCATCTACTTCGCCTTCCGGCCCGAGCACCCCGCCGCCCGCCTCACCGAGGAGGACGAGGCGCGGCTGCGGGCCCTGCTGGACAAGCACGGTGGCCGCGACTCCCTGGGCCACTTCGCACTGCGCCGCGACAAGGCCGTCGTCTTCTCCCCCAGCGGCAAGGCCGCGGTGACCTACCGCGTGGTCTCCGGTGTGATGCTCGCCAGCGGCGACCCCATCGGCGACGTCGAGGCCTGGCCGGGCGCCATCGAGCGTTTCATGGACGAGGCCAAGGCGCACTCGTGGACGCCCGCCGTGATGGGCTGCTCGGAGACCGGTGGTGAGGTCTGGACCCGGGAGACCGGGCTCGACGCCCTCGAACTGGGCGACGAGGCGGTGGTGGACGTCGCGGATTTCTCGCTCGCCGGCCGCGCGATGCGCAACGTGCGCCAGATGGTCAAGCGCATCGAGCGGGCCGGTTACGAGACCCGGGTCCGTCGTGTACGTGACCTGGGCGAGGCCGAGGTGGAGCGGATCCGCCGGGCCGCCGAGGACTGGCGCGGCACCGACACCGAACGCGGCTTCTCCATGGCGCTCGGCCGCATCGGCGACCCCTTCGACGGCGACTGCCTCATCGCCACCGCCCACAGGGCCGACGCCGAGCAGGGTCCGTACGGTGACCTGAAGGCCATCCTGCACTTCGTGCCGTGGGGCCGCGACGGGGCCTCCCTGGACCTCATGCGCCGTGATCGCGCCGCCGACCCCGGCATGAACGAACTGCTGATCGTCGCGGCCCTCCAGGCAGCCCCGAAGTTCGGCATCACGCGCGTGTCGCTCAACTTCGCCATGTTCCGCTCGGCGCTGGCCCGCGGCGAGAAGATCGGCGCGGGCCCGGTGCTGCGGGCCTGGCGGAGACTGCTGGTCTTCCTCTCGCGCTGGTTCCAGATCGAGTCCCTGTACAAGTTCAACGCCAAGTTCCAGCCCCGCTGGGAACCGCGCTTCGTGGTCTACCGGGCCTCCGCCGACCTGCCGCGCATCGGCATCGCCGCCATGCAGGCGGAGGGCTTCGTCGACCTGGCCCTTCCACTGCCGCGCTTCCTGCGCCGACGGACGCTGGGCGCCCGCCCGTGCGCCCACACGGTGGCCGAGCGGGACGTCCGCGCCGCCTGACCGGAAACCCCGGGTGGCACCCGGGCACGCAGGACTGGCCCGGGCGGAAGCCCCTCCCCCCTCCAGGGCTTCCGCCCGGGCCGCACGGCGCTGAGGCCCCGGTGCGGGGCCTACGCTGAACATATGAGCAACCACAGCGGACGCGGGAGCGTCGCGGGCCTTCCGGCATGGGACCGCTGCGCCGTCATGGGCGTCGTGAACGTGACCCCGGACTCCTTCTCCGACGGTGGCCGCTGGTTCGACACGACGGCCGCCGTCAAGCACGGCCTCGACCTGGTCGCGCAGGGCGCCGACCTCGTCGACGTCGGCGGGGAGTCCACCCGGCCCGGCGCCACCCGGGTGGACGAGGCCGAGGAGCTGCGGCGCGTCATCCCGGTGGTCCGGGGCCTGGCCTCGGAGGGCGTCGTGGTCTCCGTCGACACGATGCGCGCCAGTGTGGCGGAGCGGTCCCTCGCGGCCGGCGCGGCGCTCGTGAACGACGTCAGCGGGGGTCTCGCCGACCCGGCGATGATCCCGGCGGTCGCGGACGCCGGCGCCCCGTTCGTCGTCATGCACTGGCGCGGCTTCCTGGAGGGCGGCAACGTGCAGGGCGTCTACGAGGACGTCGTCACCGAGGTCACCGAGGAACTACGTGCGCGCGTGGAGGCGGTCCTGGAGGGCGGTATCGGGCCCGACCGCATCGTCGTCGACCCCGGTCTGGGCTTCTCCAAGAACGCCGAGCACGACCTGGCCCTCCTCTCGCACCTCGACCGCCTGCTGGCCCTCGGGCATCCGCTGCTCGTCGCCGCCTCCCGCAAGCGGTTCCTCGGCCGGGTGCTCGCCGGGCCGGAGGGCTCCCCACCACCGGCCCGGGAGCGCGACGCGGCGACCGCCGCTGTCTCCGCGCTCGCGGCGCACGCCGGCGCGTGGGCGGTGCGCGTACATGAGGTGCGCGCCACGGCCGACGCCGTACGGGTCGCACAGGCCGTGGAAGAGGCACGCGCCACAGGACACGCGCTGGGCGCGGGAATCCCGGCCGGGGCGCATGCATCGGAGCGCACGCCGGGCGTGGACACAGTACGCGGGGCTCGGATCGCCGACGGCACGCCGGGCGTGGGCACCGCCGGCCGCGCCGTGCGGCACGGCGCCGAGGACGCCCAGAGCGCAGAAGGCTCCCGGTGAGCGCCCCCCACACGGACGTCGAGCAGGTCGAGGCCGCCAACGCCGCGTTCTACGAGGCCCTGGAGCAGGGCGACTTTGAGCAGGTCTCCGCGCTCTGGCTCACCCCGTCCGACCTGGGCGTCGACGAGGAGTACCACGATCCGGCCGATACCGGCGTGATCTCCTGTGTGCACCCTGGCTGGCCCGTGCTCACCGGCCGCGGCGAGGTCCTCAGGTCGTACGCGCTGATCATGGCGAACACCGACTACATCCAGTTCTTCCTCACCGACGTGCACGTCTCCGTCACCGGGGACACCGCCCTGGTGACCTGCACCGAGAACATCCTCAGCGGCGGCCCCGCGCCCGCCGAGGGCGAGGAGCTGGGGCCCCTGGTCGGCCAGCTGGTGGTCGCCACCAACGTGTTCCGCCGCACGCCCGAGGGCTGGAAACTCTGGTCCCACCACGCCTCCCCCGTACTGACCGAGAACGACGAGGACGAGGACGACGGGTCACCCGCGTGAGGGGCGCGGTCCCTGCGGAAACCCTCCGCAGGGACCAGGGAGTGGTTGGAATCACCGGGCCGCGGGTATACGCGGCTACCAAACCGTGAGCGGGCGGGTTCCCCGGGGGAAACGTGCGATGAAACCTGACCGTCCCGAACCGGCGCCGCGCCCCTCCGCCCGGTGCCGTCAGTGCCCGCAGGTAGATTCGGCTGAGGCCGGTCTGCCGCCCGCACACGGCAGACGCCGGCCGCTACCGACGATTGCAGGAGTGATTCGCGTGGATCGTGTCGCGCTGCGCGGCCTGAAGGCCCGCGGGCACCACGGTGTGTTCCCCCGGGAACGCGAGGAGGGCCAGACCTTCGTCGTGGATCTCGTCCTCGGCCTGGACACCCGGCCGGCCGCGGCCGACGACGACCTGGCGAAGACCGTGCACTACGGCATCGTGGCCGAGGAGGTCGTCGCGGTCGTGCAGGGCGAGCCCGTCGACCTCATCGAGACACTCGCCGAACGCATCGCCCGGACCTGCCTGGAGCACGAGGGCGTCGAGGAGGTCGAGGTCTGCGTCCACAAGCCGAACGCGCCGATCACCGTCCCCTTCGACGACGTGACCGTCACCATCACCCGGAGCCGAGTATGACCGCGCCCTTCACCGGTGGTCACAGCGACCCGACCGTCCAGCCGGTGCCCGCCTCCGTCGTCGAGGCGGTGGACGCCGCCGACACCACGCTCCAGAACCCTCAGCGGGCCGTGATCGCTCTCGGTTCCAACCTCGGCAACCGCCTGGAGAACCTCCAGGGTGCCGTCGACGCCCTGGAGGACACCCCCGGTGTGCGGGTCAAGGCGGTCTCCCCCGTCTACGAGACGGAACCGTGGGGCGTGGAGCCGGGTAGCCAGCCGTCGTACTTCAACGCGGTCGTCATCCTCAGGACCACACTGCCGCCGTCCTCCCTGCTGGAGCGGGCACACGCCGTGGAGGAGGCGTTCCACCGCGTCCGCGACGAGCGTTGGGGCCCGCGCACCCTCGACGTCGACATCGTCGCCTACGCGTCGGTCCTCTCCGACGACCCGCAGCTGACCCTCCCCCACCCCCGTGCCCACGAACGCGCCTTCGTTCTCGCGCCCTGGCACGACGTGGATCCGGAGGCCCAGCTGCCCGGCCGCGGACGCGTCGCGGAGCTGCTCGACACGGTCACCCGGGACGGCGTGGCCCCACGCGAGGACCTGGAACTCCAGCTGCCCGAGTAGTCGTTAAGGTCAAGACGACCACGGGACGGCCGGACCTCGGGCGAGCCGCTCTCGACCACGTCCGGGGAGCTGAAGGGACACCGTGAAAGAGCTGCGCATCAGGGTGCTGGCCGGTGTGTTCGTCGTCGCCGGAGTGCTGTCCTGGGCGGGAGCCCGGCTGTGGGACGCGGTGGGGACACTCCCCCGCGTCCCGCTGGCCGCCCCCATCGTGCTCGCCCTGATCGCCGTCGTGCTGCTCGCGACGGCCGTGTCCCTGCGGGCCCGTTTCAGGGCCCAGCGCGAACGGCGCCCCGACGCCAAGGGCGTCGATCCCCTGATGGCCGCCCGCGCGGTCGTCTTCGGCCAGGCCAGCGCCCTGGTCGCCGCCCTGGTCGCCGGGATGTACGGCGGCACGGGCGTGTTCCTGCTGGAGTTCCTCGACATCCCCGCCCGCCGCGATCAGGCCATCTACGCCGGCTTCTCCGTGCTGGCGGGCATCGCGGTCATAGCGGCGGCCATCTTCCTGGAGCGCGTCTGCAAGCTCCCCGAGGACGACGAGCACAACGGCGCGGGGGCCTCTCCGGCGTCATGACGGCGACCCGCCCCGCCGGCCTGCGCCGCCAGCCGGCGGGACGGGTCGGTCCCGGCGGGACGCCGAATGCGGCACGACCGGGGCGGGCGCCGTTGTGCGGCGTGTCCCGGCCGGAGAGCCGCCGCCGTGAAGGACGCAACGCCGCGTGCCCCTCCTCGGCTCGGTCGGGGCACCCCGCCCCGCGAAGTGTGCCGCCCGTCCCCGGCTCCCGGCCGCGCTGACGGGTCGGCCGCGCTGACGGGTCGGCCGGTTCAGCGCGCCAGTATCAGGCTCATCGCCTCGGCCCGCGTCGTGGCATCCCGCAGCTGGCCCCGCACCGCCGACGTCGTGGTCTTCGCACCGGGCTTGCGGATGCCGCGCACGGACATGCACATGTGCTCCGCCTCGACGACGACGATCGCGCCACGCGCCTCAAGGATCTTCATGAGGGAGTCGGCGATCTGCGTGGTGAGTCGTTCCTGCACCTGCGGGCGCCGCGCGAACACCTCGACGAGCCGCGCCAGCTTCGACAGCCCCGTGATCTTGCCGGTCTCGGCCGGGATGTACCCGACGTGGGCCACCCCGTGGAACGGCAGCAGATGGTGCTCGCACAGGGACACGATCTCGATGTCCTTCACCAGGACCATCTCGTCGTGTCCCAGGTCGAACGTCGTCGTCAGTACGTCCTCGGGCTCCTGCCGCAGGCCCGCCAGAAGCTCCCGGTACGCGCGTGCCACCCGGGCCGGCGTCTCCCTGAGCCCCTCGCGCTCCGGGTCCTCACCGACCGCGATCAGCAGCTCGCGTACGGCGTTCTCGGCGCGCTTCTCGTCGAACTCGCCGATGGATCCCTCGCCGTCCAGCGTCACGGGGTCGGTCATCTGGTGCCTCGTTCCTGTGCCTTTCGCGCGTGTGGGCCACGCGCCCGATCTGCGGACATACGAAGATGCCGCGCCCCCCAGGCTAGAACCAGGGGGGCGCGGCATCCATTCCGGGCCCGGTGGGCCACCGGGCCCGGCTCGGTCGCTTCGGCGTCAGCCGTCCGTGCGGTCCTCCGTGGCCGGCTCGGCGGCCGGGGCGGAGTCGGCCGCCGTGGACTTGACGGTGCTGATCGCCGGGGTGGCGCCGTTGGCACCGTTCGTCAGCGCGAGCTCCTTGGGGGAGAGCACCGGCGGGCGGGTGGACGGCGTGCGGCGCGCGGAACCGGTCCACGCGGGCCGGGGCGGGCGCTTCACGATCGGGGCGAAGATCTCGGCGATCTCCTCCTTGCCCAGGGTCTCCTTCTCCAGGAGGGCCAGGACGAGGTTGTCGAGGACGTCGCGGTTCTCGACCAGGATCTCCCAGGCCTCGTTGTGCGCGTTCTCGATGAGCTTCTTGACCTCCTCGTCCACCAGCGCGGCGACCTCTTCCGAGTAGTCGCGCTGGTGAGCCATCTCACGGCCGAGGAAGGGCTCGCTGTTGTCGCCGCCGAACTTGATGGCGCCGAGACGCTCGGTCATGCCGTACTGCGTGACCATCGCGCGGGCCACGCTGGTGGCCTTCTCGATGTCGTTGGCCGCGCCGGTGGTCGGGTCGTGGAAGACCAGCTCCTCCGCCGCACGGCCGCCCAGCATGTACCCGAGCTGGTCGAGCATCTCGTTGCGGGTGGTCGAGTACTTGTCCTCGTCGGGCAGGACCATCGTGTAACCGAGGGCCCGGCCGCGGGACAGGATGGTGATCTTGTGCACCGGGTCGGAGTTCGGCGAAGCCGCCGCGACCAGGGCGTGACCGCCCTCGTGGTACGCGGTGATCTTCTTCTCCTTGTCCGACATGATCCGGGTCCGCTTCTGCGGGCCGGCCACGACGCGGTCGATCGCCTCGTCCAGCATCTTGTTGTCGATCAGCTTGTTGTTGCTGCGGGCCGTCAGCAGGGCGGCCTCGTTCAGCACGTTCGCCAGGTCGGCACCGGTCATGCCGGGGGTGCGGCGCGCCACGGCGTTCAGGTCGACGTCGGGGGCGACCGGCTTGCCCTTCTGGTGGACCTTGAGGATCTCCAGGCGGCCCTGGAGGTCCGGCGGGTCGACGGCGATCTGCCGGTCGAAGCGGCCCGGGCGCAGCAGCGCCGGGTCGAGGATGTCCGGCCGGTTGGTCGCGGCGATCAGGATGACGCCGCCCTTGACGTCGAAGCCGTCCATCTCGACGAGCAGCTGGTTCAGGGTCTGCTCGCGCTCGTCGTGACCGCCGCCGAGGCCGGCGCCGCGGTGGCGGCCGACCGCGTCGATCTCGTCGACGAAGACGATCGCCGGGGCGTTCGCCTTGGCCTGCTCGAAGAGGTCACGGACACGGGAGGCGCCGACACCGACGAACATCTCGACGAAGTCGGAACCGGAGATCGAGTAGAAGGGCACCCCGGCCTCACCGGCGACGGCACGCGCGAGGAGCGTCTTGCCGGTACCGGGACGGCCGTACAGCAGCACACCCTTGGGGATCTTGGCCCCGACGGCCTGGAACTTGGCCGGCTCCTGGAGGAACTCCTTGATCTCGTGGAGTTCCTCGACGGCCTCGTCGCAGCCCGCGACGTCGGTGAAGGTCGTCTTGGGGGTGTCCTTGGTGATGAGCTTGGCCTTCGACTTCCCGAAGTTCATCACCCGGGAGCCGCCGCCCTGCATCTGGTTCATCAGGAACAGGAAGACGACGACAATGAGGACGAAGGGGAGCAGGGACAGCAGAATGCCGACGAACGGGTTCTGCTTCGACGGTGAGACCGTGTAACCCTGCGGGATCTGCTTCTGCTCGAACTTGCTCTGCAGCGTGCTGGCGATGGTCACGCCCTGGTCGCCGATGTAGCTCGCCTGGATCTTCGAGCTGTCCTTGACCTTCTCGCCGTCCTTGAGCGTGACCTTGATGGTCTGCTCGTCACCGGTGGTGAGCTTGGCCGACTCGACCTTGTTCTCGTTGATCGCCTGGACAACCTGACCTGTGTCCACCGTCTTGTAGCCGCCGGACGAGCCGACGACCTGCATCAACACGACCACGGCAAGGACGGCCAGCACGATCCACATGACCGGCCCACGGAAGTATCGCTTCACGTCCATCCACACGGAGCGGTGCCGCCCCGTCCCTCCTGCCATAGTGAGTCTGATAAGACAGTTCTTCTGACGGTACCCCAGCATGGTGGCCCGAAGCCGCACAGGACGGCTGGCAATCCCGTCTGCATGGTCCAACGGCGCGACCGCCGCCGGGGTTCCCGGTCTTCCCTCCGCGTCCTACGGCGCCGTGCTAGCCACCGTAGACGTGAGGCGCGAGCGTACCGACGAACGGGAGATTCCGGTACTTCTCGGCGTAGTCGAGGCCGTAGCCGACCACGAACTCGTTGGGAATGTCGAAGCCGACCCACTCCACGTCGATGGCGACCTTGGCGGCGTCCGGCTTGCGCAGCAGCGTGCACACCTCCAGGGAGGCGGGCTCGCGGGAGCCGAGGTTGTTGATCAGCCACGACAGCGTCAGACCGGAGTCGATGATGTCCTCGACGATCAGGACGTGCCGCCCCTTGATGTCGGTGTCGAGGTCCTTGAGGATCCGTACGACGCCGGAGGACTGGGTGCCCGCGCCGTAGGAGGACACGGCCATCCAGTCCATGGTGACCGGGGTGGACAGCGCCCGGGCGAGGTCGGCCATGACCATCACGGCGCCCTTGAGGACGCCGACGATCAGCAGATCCTTGCCCGCGTACTCCGCGTCGATCTTCGCGGCCAGCTCGGCCAGCTTCGCGTCGATCTCTTCCTTGGTGATGAGCACCTGCTTGAGGTCGGCACCCATGTCTTTCGCGTCCACCCGCATCACTTTCGGTCGGTCGTCCCACCGGCCTGCGCCGGACCTCCGGGACCCGTGTCAGCGGGCCGGTGGGAACTCCGGATTCAGCCTTGCCGAATCACCAGTCTGCCACCCTGCCGCTGGGCGACGACTTTGCCGGGCAGATTGATCACGCCCTGGCCGCGCCAGCCGGTGATCAACCGGTCGACTTCCTCGATGTGGCGGGCGAAGAGCGAGCCGGCCGGGGCACCCGCCTCGATGGCGGCGTGGCGCAGGATGCGGCGGCGGACGGCAGGCGGCAGGGCGTAGAGCTTGGCGCACTCCAGCAGACCGGCGGCGTCACGGACGCCGGCCTCGGCCTGGCCGGCCCACGCGTCGAGTGCGTCGGCGTCGTCGCGGGAGAGCTGGGCCGTACGGGCGAGGGCCTCGACGACGCCCTTGCCCAGGCACTTCTCCAGGGCGGGCAGGCCCTCGTGGCGCAGTCGCGAGCGGGTGTACGCGGGGTCGGAGTTGTGCGGGTCGTCCCAGACGGGCAGGGACTGGACCATGCAGGCCTTGCGTGCGGTCTGCCGGTCGAGCTGGAGGAAGGGGCGCCGGTAACGGCCGCCGGCCCCCGAGACCGCGGCCATTCCGGACAGGGAGCGGGTACCGGAGCCGCGGGCGAGGCCGAGCAGGACGGTTTCGGCCTGGTCGTCGCGGGTGTGGCCGAGCAGGATCGCGGTGGCACCGTGGTGTTCGGCGGCGGCGTCGAGGGCGGCGTACCGGGCGTCGCGGGCGGCGGCTTCGGGACCGCCGTCGCGGCCGACGGTGACGGCGGCGGACACCACCGGGTCGAGACCGAGGTCCCGCAGGCGCAGGACGACGTCCGCTGCCCGCCTGTCGGAGCCTGACTGCAGGCCGTGGTCGACGGTGACGCCGCCCGCGCGGAGGCCGAGCCGGGGGGCCTCGAAGGCGAGGGCGGAGGCGAGGGCCATGGAGTCGGCGCCGCCGGAGCAGGCCACGAGGACGAGCGGCGCGGTCGGGCGTACGGGCGTGCCGTGCGCCGGCGCCGCTGCGGAGGCGTCGGTGTCGCTGTGTTCGGTGAGGATGTCATGGAGGACGCGGCGGACCGCCAGGCGTATCGCCGCGACCGCAGGATGGGGACCCATGTCCGGTTCCCTTCATGAAGTTTTCGGGGGGTGAGCCCGTAGTCGGTCACTCAGAGTGTGTAGATGGTGACAGAAATGGGCGGTTCCCTGAGCATTGCACGCCTGTCCACGGCCCACGGTCCCTCGGACGGGTGATTGGGAGGGCGTTCGCCTGCCGTGGGCCGGACGTGTCGCACGACGTTCGCCCCGCGGCTCACGTCTCCGGCGTGTGGTGCACCCGCGCGACCCACTCCGCCGGCCTGGCGAGCTCCGCCTTGGTGGGGAGGGTGTTGGGCGAGGTCCACACGCGGTTGAAGCCGTCCATGCCGACCTGGTCGACGACGGCCCGCACGAAGCGTTCGCCGTCCCGGTACTGCCGCAGCTTGGCGTCCAGGCCCAGCAGTTTGCGCAGGGCGAGATCGAGGCGGGAGGCGCCCTTGGCGCGGCGCTGCTGGAACTTCTCGCGGATCTCGGAGACGGTCGGCACGACGTCCGGGCCGACCCCGTCCATGACGAAGTCGGCGTGCCCCTCCAGCAGGGACATCACGGCGGTGAGGCGGCCGAGGACCTCCCGCTGGGTGGGCGTCTGCACCAGCTCGACCAGGGACCGGCCGCCGTCGTCGTCCTCACCCTCGGGACGGCCACCGGCGAGTGTCTGGGCGGCGTCGCGGACGCGTTCCAGGACGGTCATCGGGTCGACGTCGGTCTCCGCCAGGAAGGCCTGGATCTCGCCCTCCAGATGGTCGCGCAGCCACGGCACCGCGGAGAACTGCGTGCGGTGCGTCTCCTCGTGCAGGCACACCCACAGGCGGAAGTCGTGCGGCTGCACGTCGAGTTCGCGCTCGACGTGCACGATGTTCGGGGCGACCAGCAGCAGCCGTCCGCCGCCGTTCTCACCGGCCGGCAGGTCGCGGGTGGCGGGGGCGAAGGTCTCGTACTGACCGAGCACGCGGGAGGCCAGGAAGGACAGCAGCATCCCGAGTTCGACCCCGGTCACCTTGCCGCCGACGGCTCCGAGGACCGCGCCGCCGGTGCTGTTGCCGCGACGCTCCTGCATCTTCTCCAGCAGCGGCCTGAGGATCTCCCGGAATCCGGCGACGTTCGCCCGCACCCAGCCGGGGCGGTCGACGACGAGGACCGGGGTGTCGTGGGTGACCTCGGTGCCCATCCGGGTGAAGCCCCGCACGTGCTCCTCCGAGGACTTCGCATGGCGGCGCAGCTCCGCGACGACGGCCCTGGCCTCGTCACGGCTCACCTCGGGGCCCGGCCGCACGAGCCGGGTCGCGGTCGCCACCGCGAGATTCCAGTCGACCATCTCGGCTCCACCGATGCTCGTCATGCGTCAACGGTACGTGAGCTCCGCCCCCGGGGGCAGGCCGTGGGAGGGGCCGGAGGTGCCGAAGATGCCGGGCCCGCCGCCTGCGGTGCCCCGGGGCGCCGCAGGCGGCGGGCCCGGCCGCGGGGCGTGCGGGGCGTGCGGCGCTCAGTGGCAGCCGCATCCCGCCACTGCCGTCGCCGCCTTGTCCAGCGCCTTCTGCGCCGCCCAGGGGTCTGTCGTCCCCGAGGCGAGGAAGGCGAAGGCCAGAAGGCGCCCGTCCTGGTCCACGACGGTCCCGGCGAGGGTGTTCACGCCGGTCAGGGTGCCGGTCTTGGCACGCACGACGCCGGCCGCCCCGTCGGTGTATCGGCTGGTCAGCGTGCCGGTGAAGCCCGCCACCGGCAGGCCGGTGAGGACGGGCCGGAGATCGGGGCGCGCGGGGTCGCCCGCCTCGACGAGCAGGGCGGTCAGCAGGCCCGCGGTGAGACGGTCGGTGCGGTCGAGGCCGCTGCCGTCGTGGAAGACGGCACCCGTCAGCGGCAGGCCCAGCTTCTGCAGCTGGGCGCGGACGGCCCGGCCCGCGCCTGCGAAGTCGGGGCGTTCGCCCGTCGCGGCGGCGGTCTGGCGGGCGAGGGCCTCGGCGATGTCGTTGTCACTGTGGGTGAGCATCCGCTCCACGATGCGGGACAGCGGCGGGGAGGACACCGTCGCGAGGGTCCGGGCGCGGCCGGTGGCCTTCGAGGGGCCCGGGGAGGTGGTCTTGATGCCGTGCTCCGCCAGGAACCCGGCGAACGAGCGCGTCGCGGCCACCGCCGGGTCCGCCACGCGGTGCGCGGGTCCGCTGGTGGAGCCGTCGGCGCGGCCCTCGTCGGCCGCCAGGGCGCTGACACGGGCGAGGTTGCCGTTGACCCCGATGGGGTGAAGTCCGGACCCGGCGAACAGGGTGGTGTCGTACGACAGCGTCACGTTCCGCACGCCCTGCTTCTTCAGGGCCGCGGCGGTGTCCGCGGCCAGCGTGCGCAGGTCGGCCCACCCGTCGGTCTTCTCGCGTGCGGTGAGCGTGGGGTCGCCGCCGCCGACCAGGACGAGTTCCCCGGTGTCGGGCTCCAGCGCGGCACGGGTGGTGAAGCGGTGGTCAGGGCCCAGGGCGGACAGCGCGGCGACCGCGGTGGCGATCTTCGTGGTCGACGCGGGCGTCAGGCCCTGCGCGGCACCGGCGCCGTACAGGCGCTCGCCGGTGGCGACGTCGACGACCGCGGCCGCGTGGCGGGTGCCGAGTGCGGGCGTGTCGAGCAGCGGGCCCAGTACGGCGGCGAGGGCCTTGGCGTCCAGGGCCTTCGGCGCCGACTTCACGGTGTTGGCTCCGCCGCCCAGGCCCGTGAGGACGACGGCGGCGCTCGGGGCGGGCCGGGGACCTGCGGTCGCGGTGCCGGAGGTGTGGCCGTGATCTGCGCCACCCGTGTGCTCCTGCGCGGCCGCCCGCTCCCGCTCGGCCGTACGCTGACCCGTGGCGTCCCAGGGACCCACGGCGGTCACCACACCGGCGGCCAGCGCCAGACCGGCGGTGGCCGCGCCCGCGGTGTACTGCCAGGTCTTGTTGGCGTTCGGCCGCGTCATGCGTGTGACGTGCGGTTTCGCGGACTGTGCAAGCCGCGCGACCCGCGGCCGGACGGCCGTCGCGGCACGTGCGAGACGCGGCCGTACGGCGGCGGCGAACCGTGCCGCGCGCGGTCGCGTGCCCCGCCAAGGCCTCAGTTCCGGCACGACCACCAGCCCCTTTCGCGATCACACACCTGCGTGAGGGACACTTAACCACCCGAAGTATGTGCTGATCATGGAGGAGCCACCGGTGGAGTTCGACGTCACGATCGAGATTCCGAAGGGTTCGCGCAACAAGTACGAGGTGGACCACGAGACCGGTCGGATCCGCCTGGACCGTCGACTCTTCACCTCGACCGCCTACCCGACCGACTACGGCTTCGTCGAGAACACCCTCGGCGAGGACGGCGACCCGCTGGACGCCCTGGTCATCCTGGACGAGCCCACCTTCCCGGGCTGCCTGATCCGCTGCCGTGCGATCGGCATGTTCCGCATGACCGACGAGGCGGGCGGCGACGACAAGCTGCTGTGCGTCCCGGCGACGGACCCGCGCGTGGAGCATCTGCGCGACATCCACCACGTCTCCGAGTTCGACCGCCTGGAGATCCAGCACTTCTTCGAGGTGTACAAGGACCTGGAGCCCGGCAAGTCCGTCGAGGGCGCCAACTGGGTCGGGCGCACCGACGCCGAGGCCGAGATCGAGCGGTCCTACAAGCGTTTCGAGGAGCAGGGCGGTCACTGAGCCACCGACTCCCGGACGGGCCGCACGCGCCGCGCGTGCGGCCCGTCCGCATATCGGCGTGCCCGCCCGGCCGGGGGCGTGTGCGCATACTGAGGCCAGATGGAGGTGTCGTAGAGGGAGTGCTTCGGAAGTGACGGAGACGGAGGACCGCAAACCACAGTCGGACGAGGCACGGAGCTCCTACGACTCCGACATCACGTCCGAGTTCGCCGTTCCGGCGGGGCTCGTCGCGCCCAGAGGCGGTACGGAGCCGGAGACGACGTCGGAGTTCGCCGTGCCCCGGGGCCTGGACGTGACGCAGGCACCCGCGGCCGAGCCGGAGGGATCGGCGTTCGACCCGCCGAGCACCTACCACGCCAAGGGCGCACCGACGGCCTTCACCCCGGCTTCCGGGATCCCCTCGGCCGGCCTGGCCAAGGACGTGCCGTGGCAGGACCGGATGCGCACCATGCTGCGGATGTCGGTGACCGAGCGGCCGGCTCCGGAGCCGGTGCTACGGGTGGAGGAGGGCGGCCCGGCCGTCCCGCGCGTGCTCGACCTGACGCTGCGTATCGGCGAGCTGCTGCTGGCCGGCGGTGAGGGCGCCGAGGACGTGGAGGCGGCGATGTTCGCCGTCTGCCGCTCCTACGGGCTGGACCGCTGCGAACCCAACGTGACCTTCACCCTGCTGGCGATCTCCTACCAGCCGTCGCTGGTGGAGGACCCGGTGACGGCGTCCCGGACGGTACGGCGGCGCGGCACCGACTACACACGCCTGGCGGCCGTGTTCCAGCTCGTGGACGACCTCAGCGACCCCGAGACCCATGTCTCCCTGGAGGAGGCCTACCGGCGGCTCGCGGAGATAAGGCGCAACCGGCACCCCTACCCGACCTGGGTGCTGACCCTGGCGAGTGGGCTGCTCGCCGGTGCGGCCTCGGTGCTGGTCGGCGGTGGCCCGCTGGTGTTCGTCGCGGCGGCGATCGGCGCCATGCTCGGCGACCGGCTGGCGTGGCTGTCCGCGGGGCGCGGGCTGCCGGAGTTCTACCAGTTCACGGCGGCGGCGATGCCGCCCGCGGCGGTGGGTGTCGCGCTCACGCTGGCGCACGTCGACGTGAAGGCCTCCGCGGTCATCACCGGTGGGCTCTTCGCGCTGCTGCCCGGACGGGCGCTGGTGGCCGGCGTGCAGGACGGGCTGACCGGCTTCTACATCACCGCCTCGGCGCGGCTGCTGGAGGTCCTGTACCTCTTCGTGGGCATCGTCGTCGGCGTGCTGGTGGTGCTCTATCTGGGAGTGCAGCTGGACGCCCGCCTCAACCCCGACGCCGCGCTGAGCATCTCCGAACGACCGCTGTGGCAGATCGGCGCGGCGATGCTGCTGTCGCTCACGTTCGCGGTGCTGCTCCAGCAGGAACGGTCCACCGTGCTGGCCGTGACCCTGAACGGGGGCATCGCCTGGACGGTGTACGGCGCGATGCGCTACACGGGCGACCTCTCACCGGTCGCCTCCACGGCGGCGGCGGCGGGGCTGGTGGGGCTGTTCGGGCAGTTGCTGTCGCGCTACCGGTTCGCTTCCGCGCTGCCCTACACGACCGCCGCGATCGGGCCGCTGCTGCCGGGTTCGGCCACCTACTTCGGGCTGCTGGCCATCGCGCAGAACGAGGTGGACAAGGGGCTGGCTTCCCTGACCAAGGCGGCGGCGCTCGCCATGGCCATCGCCATCGGGGTCAACCTCGGGTCGGAGGTCTCCCGGCTGTTCCTCCAGGTCGGGTCTGCTGAGAAGCGGCGGGCGGCGAAACGGACGCGCGGCTTCTGAGCTACCGGTGCCCCGGGCGGCCACCCGCGGCGGCACGGGGCCGCGCAGACCGTACCTCCGCATCGGGCCCGCATCGGCTGGCGTCACGGGCGCGCGCCCCTGCCCGTGGGACGGGGCTGTCAGCCCTGGTCGTACGGGTACTGGCCGTCGTAGGGCTGCTGGCGGCCGTACCCCTGCTGAGGCTGACCGTAGCCCTGCTGGGGCTGACCGTAGCCCTGCTGGGGCTGGGGCGGGTACGGCTGCTGGGGCTGAGGCTGGGACTGGGCGGCGTACGGCTGCTGGGGCTGGGGCGCGTACGGCTGCTGGGGCTGAGGCGCGTACGGCTGCTGGGGCTGGGGCTGGGGCGCGTACGGCTGCTGGGGCTGAGGGGCGTACGGCTGCTGCTGGTGACCGTGGGCGGGATGGGCGCCGTACTGGGCGCTGTACCCGCTGGTGCCGCCCTGGTCCTGCTGGGGCGGCTGGGCCGGGTCGACGCGGCGCAGCCGGGTCGTGGCGTCGTCCATGACCGGCGGGCGACCGCCGGCGGAGTGCCCGGCGGCGGGCTGCACGTCTGCGGGCTGCCCGGCGGCGCGCTTCCTCTTGGCGCGCTCGCGCAGGTATTCGATGGCGATCGGCACCACGGAGACCAGCACGATGAGGACGAGGATCGCCTCGACGTTGCGCTTGATGACGTCGATCTGGCCGAGCCAGTAACCCGCCAGGGTGACACCCGTGCCCCAGGCTGCGCCGCCGACGACGTTGTACGTGAAGAACGTGCGGTACTTCATCCGGCCGGCGCCGGCCACGATCGGCGCGAACGTCCGCACGATTGGCACGAACCGGGCGAGGACGATGGCCTTGGGACCGTACCGCTCCATGAACTCGTGGGCCTTGTCCAGGTTCTCCTGCTTGAAGAGCCGGGAATCGGGCCGGCTGAACAACTTCGGGCCGAAGAACTTGCCGATCATGTAGCCCACCTGGTCGCCGAGGACGGCGGCCAGCACGATCAGGGTGCACACCAGCCACAGCGGCTGGCTGATGTACTGCCCCTGCGCCACGAAGAGGCCCGCGGTGAACAACAGGGAGTCGCCGGGCAGGAAGGCGAAGAGGCCGGACTCGGCGAAGACGATCAGCAGGATGCCCGCCAGGCTGAAGGTCTGGATCAGGTAGTCCGGGCTGAGCCACTCGGGGCCGAGCGCAAGCGTGGTCACGGGACTGTGGCTCCTGCTGATGGGGGACGGGCGGGGTTGGCCGCCCAAAAGTATCAACGCAGCGGTCGTGGCCCAGGTTCCACGCGCGCTCCCAGGATGCACTGTGGCGGGGCTGGGGCAAAGCTGTGAGCCATGGGTATTGACGACTACGGCGGTGGCCAGAGCCCTCGGCCGGACGTGCTCGTGGTGACGACGAACGACGTTCCGGGCCGTCGGGTCCAGGAGGTCCTCGGCGAGGTCTTCGGACTGACCGTGCGGTCCCGCCATGTGGGGAGCCAGATCGGCGCCGGTCTGAAATCGATGATCGGGGGTGAGCTCAAGGGGCTCACCAAGACCCTGGTCCAGACCCGCAACCAGGCCATGGAGCGGCTCGTCGAACAGGCACGCGCGCGCGGCGCGAACGCCGTGCTGATGTTCCGTTTCGACGTGACCGAGGCGGCTGACGTGGGCACCGAGGTGTGCGCGTACGGCACGGCGGTGATCCTCGCCCCGGAGTAGTCCGCCACCCGGGGGACGCACAGCGGCACCGCCGGGGCCCCGCCTCGGCGGTGGTCCCCGTCGCACGCCCCGGCGGCACCCGGGGATCCGGAGAACAGGCACCCGGCGGGACCAGAGGGGCACCCGTGCCCGGAACGGCCGGGGCAACCACCGGCCGGTGGGGCCGGGAGGCACGCTTGTGGGGTGACCGGGAAGACTGGGAGATCCGGGAACACCGGGAGAACTCGGAGAACTCGGAGAACTCAGGGAACTCAGAGAACTCAGAGAACTGGGAGACGCGCCCATGGCGTTGCACAAAGGCCCCGAGAAGCCCGACGAGCGCACTGTGTCCGTGAACCCCTTCTACGGGGAGGCGAATCCGCTGGGCGGCATGACCGAGGCGCCGCCCAAGCACCGGCTGCCGCAGGCGCCCATGCCGCCCATGACGGCCCACCAGCTCGTGCGCGACGAGCTGATGCTGGACGGGAACTCCCGCCTGAACCTGGCGACCTTCGTCACCACCTGGATGGAGCCCGAGGCGGGCATCCTGATGGCCGAGTGCCGCGACAAGAACATGATCGACAAGGACGAGTACCCGCGTACCGCGGAACTGGAGCGCCGTTGCGTGGCCATGCTCGCGGACCTGTGGAACGCGCCGGACCCGTCGTCCGCGGTCGGCTGTTCGACGACCGGCTCCAGCGAGGCGTGCATGCTGGCCGGTATGGCCCTGAAGCGGCGGTGGGCCCAGCGCAACGCGGACCGGTACCCCGGCGGGGGCGCCCGCCCGAACCTGGTCATGGGCGTCAACGTCCAGGTGTGCTGGGAGAAGTTCTGCAACTTCTGGGAGGTGGAGGCCCGGCAGGTGCCGATGGAGGGCGACCGCTACCACCTCGACGCGCAGGCGGCGGCCGACCTCTGCGACGAGAACACCATCGGGGTCGTCGGCATCCTCGGCTCCACCTTCGACGGGTCCTACGAACCCGTCGAGGAGTTGTGCGCGGCGCTGGACGACCTCCAGGAGCGCACCGGGCTCGACATCCCGGTGCACGTCGACGGTGCTTCCGGTGGCATGATCGCCCCGTTCCTCGACCCGGACCTGAAGTGGGACTTCCGGCTGCCGCGGGTGGCGTCGATCAACACCTCGGGGCACAAGTACGGGCTGGTCTATCCGGGGGTCGGCTGGGCGCTGTGGCGGGACGCCGAGGCGCTGCCGGAGGACCTGGTGTTCCGGGTCAACTACCTGGGCGGCGACATGCCGACCTTCGCGCTCAACTTCTCCCGCCCGGGCGCCCAGGTCGTCGCCCAGTACTACACGTTCCTGCGGCTGGGCCGCGAGGGCTACCGCGCGGTGCAGCAGGCCTCACGGGACGTGGCCCGGAGTGTCGCCGAGCGGGTGGAGGAGTTCGGCGACTTCCGGCTGCTGACCCGGGGCGACCAGTTGCCGGTGTTCGCCTTCACCACGGCGCCGGAGGTGCGGGCCTTCGACGTGTTCGACGTCTCCCGGCGGCTGCGCGAGAAGGGCTGGCTGGTGCCGGCGTACACCTTCCCGCCCCACCGCGAGGACCTGTCCGTGCTGCGGGTCGTGTGCCGCAACGGCTTCTCGTCGGACCTCGGCGACCTGTTCCTGGCCGACCTGTCCCAGCTGCTGCCGGAGCTGCGCCGGCAGCCGCGTCCACAGACACCGGACAGGGCGGCGGCCACCGGCTTCCACCACTGAGCGCTCCGGGCCGTCGGGCCGTTCGGACCGCGGCGGTCAGCCACCCAGCCGGGCGAACCTCCGCACCGCCAGGGGGAGGAACACCGCCAGCAGCCCCACCGGCCACGCCACCGCCGCCCACAGGTGGCCCGGCTCCCCGCCGGGGCCGCCGAGCAGATCGCGTACGGCCGTCGCCGTGTGGGACATCGGGTTCCAGGCGACGGCCGTGCCGAGCCAGTCCGGCATGGACCGGGGGGCGGCGAGCGCGTTGGAGAGGAAGCCGACCGGCCACACGAGGATCTGGACGGCCTGCACCATCTCCGGCCTGCCCGCCACCAGCGCCAGGTGGATACCGATCCACAGCATCGCGAACCGGAACAGCAGGAGCAGACCCACGGCGCCGAGGAGCGCGGCCGGTCCGGCGTGTGTGCGCCAGCCCAGCGCCAGGCCGACGCCGAGGAGGACGGCCAGCGCGAGCGCCGACTGGAGCATGTCGGCGGCCGAGCGGCCCACCAGGACCGCGCAGTCGGCCATGGGGAGCGAGCGGAAGCGATCGATGACGCCCCGGCCGAGGTCCTGGGTGACGTTGAGCATCGTGCCCTCCAGGCCGAAGGCCATGGTGAGCGCGAGCATCCCGGGGAGGAGGTAGGGGAGGTAGGCGCCGTCGACGCCTCGCCCGCCGCCGATGAGGTAACCGAACATCAGCAGGATCATCACCGGGAAGAGCAGGCCGACCAGCACGGTGGCGGGCTGCCGGGTCCAGTGGGCGACTTCGCGGCGCGTCATCGTCCAGGAGTCGGTCAGGGTGTGGGGCATCACGCGGTCTCCTTCGGGCGACGGCCGGCCGGGGCGCCGACTCGGGTGCCCTCACCGGCTCCGGAGCCGGTGAGGTGCAGGAAGACCTCGTCGAGGGTCGGACGGCGCAGGCCGACGTCCTCCGCGTCGATACCGGCCTCCTCCAGGGCGCGTACGGCGCCGGTGAGAGCCGCCATCCGGTCGGTGACGGGCGCGCTGAGCAGCCGGCGGTCCGGGTCGACGGAGACGGCGTCCTTCGGCAGGGGCAGCACGGCGACGGCGGCCCCGAGGGCGCCGGCATCACGCAGGACGACGTCGATGCGGTCGCCGCCGGTGCGGGCCTTGAGCTCGTCGGGCGTGCCGTCGGCGACGGCCCTGCCCCCATCGACGACCGAGACCCGGTCGGCGAGTTGGTCGGCCTCCTCCAGGTACTGGGTGGTGAGCAGCACGGTCGTGCCACCGCCGGCCAGGGCGCGGACCGCCGCCCACACCTCGGCTCGCCCGCGGGGATCGAGGCCGGTGGTGGGTTCGTCGAGGTAGAGCACTTCCGGCTCGGTGATCAGGGCCGCGGCGAGGTCGAGACGGCGCCGCATGCCGCCGCTGTACCGGGCGACCTGCTTGCGGCCGGTGCCGGCCAGGTCGAAGCGGGCCAGCAGTTCGCCGGCGCGGGCCCGGGCGCGGCGGGCGCCCAGGTGGTGGAGGCGGCCGAACAGCTCCAGGTTCTGACGGCCGTCGAGCTGCTCGTCGACGGCGGCGTACTGGCCGAGCAGGCCGATGCGGGAGCGGACCTCGCGGGTCTGCCCCACCACCTCGTGCCCGGCCACCCGGACACGCCCGGAGTCCGGGCGGAGCAGGGTGGCGAGGATGCGGACCAGGGTGGTCTTGCCGGCTCCGTTGGGGCCGAGCACCGCGTGCACGCTGCCGGACGCGACCGTGAGGTCGAGCCCGTCCAGTGCGTGTGTGTCTCCGTAGCGCTTCCGGGCTGCCTCGACGGTGATCGCCGGATGGGTCACAGGACGCTCCTCACTAGTCAAACTTGACTAATACCCTGAAGATAACGCGCCCTTTCTTATTGGTCAAACTTGATTAGCCGGCGTCCCCGGGATGCCGCTCTCCCGTCGCGTACGGGTTCTCCTCGCCGTCGGCCAGAACGCCGACGAACGGTTCGCCCTCCCCCGCGAAGGTGTAGGCGCCGCCCTCGATGCGGTCGACGAGGCCGCGGGTCCAGGCGGCCTCGCCGTCCGCCGTGTGGACCCACATGTTCATGATCTCGCCGATGTGGCCCAGCCTCTCGGGGCCGCCCTCGGGCACGTAGTGCTCGGTGACGGTGTCGCGCCACTCCGCGAGGCGGCGCAGCCGCTCCTGCAACAGCCGCACCACCTCACCGCGCTCCAGATCGACCATGAAGCCGATCGCCGAGGAGAGCATGTCGATGTTCCCCTCGCGGGCCACCAGGGCCTCGCGCAGGAGGCGGAAGTACTCCTCGGTGCCCGCCCCGGTGATCTCGTACTCGACGCGGGGCGGACCGCCGGCGGTGGAGGGGGCGATCTCGTGCGCGTGCAGCAGGCCCTGCTTGGCCATCTGCTTCAGGGCGTGGTAGATCGAGCCGGGCTTGGCGTGGGACCACTCGTGCGCGCCCCAGTACTCCAGGTCGTTGCGCACCTGGTAGCCGTGGGCCCGCCCGTGCTGGCGGACGGCGCCCAGCACGAGGAGACGGATCGCTGACATGCGCTCCAGGTTAGGACCCGGAGGCCGACTCCCGTTCCGCGGCCACCAGCTCGAACGCCGTCCTCCCGTCGAGGGACTCGCGGATGATGTCGGCGTGCCCGGCGTGGCGGGCCGTCTCCCGGATCAGGTGCAGGCAGAGCCAGCGCATCGACACCCGGCCCTCGGGCGGGAACCAGGGCTGATCGGGCAGGGCGAAGGTGTCGTCCAGGCTCGGCACGCCCCGGACGAAGGCCTCCGTCCCGGCGGCGACCTTCTCCCAGTACGCCAGTTGCGAGGCGAGCGTCTCGTCGCCGACCAGGCGGAAACACTCCTCCCAGGTCGTCTCGTCCCGCTCCACCGCCGGGGCCTCGCCCCGGGCGCGCGCGATCCAGGCCTGCTCGACCTCGGCGACGTGCTTGACCAGTCCGGCCAGAGACAGGGCGCTGGCGCTGGGCCGGGAGGACGCCTGCTCGTCGGTGAGCCCGAGCACGGACCGCCGGATGCCGCCGCGCTGTTCGGCCAGGAAGGCCAACAGCGCGCCGCGCTCGGCGCCGTACTCCTCCGCCGGAACATGAGTGACCATGATCAGCCGCCTTTCGCCGGGATGCGCCGAAGGGACCTCCTCCGGCGGGCTTCCACGACGCTACGGGGGAATGAGGTCAGCTCCTGTCCGCATGGCCGGGCGGCGACCGCGCGGGTCAGGACGGGAACGCGCTCCGGCCGTGCTGCACCGAGATCCACTTCAGGGTGGTGAAGGCGTCGAGCGTGGACTCGCCGCCCAGGCGGCCGATGCCGGGGCCCTCCTCGCCGCCGAAGGGGACGAGGGGCTCGACGTGGACGGCGCCGTCGTTCACGTGGACCGTCCCGGCCTCGATACGCCGGGCGAAGGCCACGCCCCGCTCGACGTCGGCGGTGTGGACGGAGCCGCTGAGGCCGTTGGGGGTGTCGTTGAGGATGCGGACGGCCTCCTCCTCGCCGTCGAAGGGGACGAGGAGGGCGACCGGGCCGAGGATCTCCCGGTGCAGGAGGGAGGAGTCGGCGGGCACGTCGGTCAGGACGCTCGGGCCGACGAGGTTGTCCGCGGTCCGCCCACGGACCAGGACCGTGGCCCCCTCGGCCTCGGCCTGCTCGATCGTCGCGGAGATCGCGCCGGCCTGGAGGGAGTTGAGGACGGGGCCGATCACCGTCCGCGGATCGCGCGGGTCGCCGGTTCTCAGGGTGCGCACCTCGGCGACGTACTTCTCGGTGAACTCCGCGGCGACCGTGCGGTCCACCAGGACGCGGTGGGCGGCCATGCAGATCCGGCCCTGGTCGGCGTAGCGGCTGAAGACGGCGGCGTCGACGGCGTAGTCCAGATCGGCGTCGTCGAGGACGACCAGTGCGCTGCTGCCGCCGAGTTCGAGGACGGCGCGCTTGAGCTGTCCGGCGCAGACGGTGGCGATGTGGCGGCCGACCTTGTCGGAGCCGGTGAAGGAGATGACCCCGGGGACCGGGTGCTCGATGAAGGCGTCGCCGATCTCCGCGATGTCGGTGAGCACGACGTTGAGCAGTCCGGGCGGCAGCCCCGCGTCCTCGAACAGCTTGGCGATCAGGGTGCCGCCGGTGACCGGGGTGTCCTGGTGCGGCTTCAGCACGACAGCGTTGCCGAGTGCGAGGGCCGCCGCGACCGGCTTGATCGACAACAGGAAGGGGAAGTCGAACGGGCTGATGACGCCGACGACGCCGACGGGCACCCGGTGGAGACGGTGCTCCTTGCCGGCCGCCCGCGCCGGCAGGACGCGGTCCTCGGCACCGAGGGCGAGCCGGGCGGCGTCCCGCAGGAACTCCTTGGCCAGGCCGATCTCGAAGGCGGCCCGGAGGCGGGTGCCGCCGAGCTCTTCGGCGACGATCGCGGCGATCTCGTCCGCACGCTCCTCCACCAGCCGCAGTGCGGCCTCGAAGACCGTCCGCCGGCCGGACGGGCCGGTCGCGGCCCAGGCCCGCTGGGCGCGCGCGGCGGCCCGGTACGCCTGGTCGACCTCGTCGGCCGTGGCTATCGGGATCGAGGCCAGCTTCTCGCCGTCGTAGGGATTGAAGTCGATGATGTCCCAGCTGCCGGTTCCGGGACGCCACTCACCGTCGATGTACTGCTGAGCCAGGTCGGTGAAGCAGGACGACGACATGTGATCCCTCAATCCGTCCGATCAGCCTGATCACCTGTCATCGTACTGACGATTCACCGGAGTTGAAGGTACACCGGCAGGTCCGGCGACATGCTCCGCCCGCCGCCGGCGCCCTACGACAGCTGGAGCAGCCCGCGCAGCACGTCCCGGCTCTCGGCCGGCCCGGGGCTGTCCTGCTGGAGTTCCTTCAGCGCCTGCTCGTACTGCAGGACGTCCTCGCGCTTGTCCAGGTAGAGGGCGCTGGTGAGCTGCTCCAGGAAGACGACGTCCGACAGGTCGGACTCGGGGAAGCTGAGGACGGTGAAGGCACCGGACTCGCCCGAGTGGCCGCCGAAGCTGAACGGCATGACCTGCAGGCGCACGTTGGGCCGCTCGGACATGTCGATCAGGTGCTGCAACTGCTCGCGCATCACCGCGCGGTCGCCGTAGGGACGGCGCAGGGCGGCCTCGTCCAGGACGATGTGGAACTCGGGGGCGTTCTCGGTGACGAGGTACTTCTGCCGCTCCAGCCGCAGCGCGACGCGCTTCTCGACGTCCGCGTCGCTGGCGCCCCTCATGCCGCGCCGGACCACCGCACGGGCGTACGCCTCGGTCTGCAGCAGACCGTGCACGAACTGCACCTCGTACACACGGATCAGGGAGGCGGCGCCCTCCAGGCCCACGTAGGTGGGGAACCAGTTGGGCAGCACGTCGGAGTAACTGTGCCACCAGCCCGCGACATTGGCCTCACGGGCAAGGGCGACGAGTGCGTTGCGCTCCGCCTCGTCCGTGATGCCGTACAGCGTCAGCAAGTCCTCCACATCCCTCGTCTTGAAGCTCACCCGGCCCAGCTCCATCCGGCTGATCTTCGACTCGGAGGCACGGATCGAGTACCCCGCCGCCTCGCGGGTGATCCCGCGCGCCTCACGCAGTCGCCTGAGTTGCGAGCCGAGCAGCATGCGTCGCACCACCGATCCGGGCTCTCCCGCGCTCACGTTCGCCTGCCTCCCCAACCGTCTTCAGGAGCCGAAGTCTGCCACTAAAACACTTCGAGCAGTACTCGTCCGATTACAGAGAAGCAAAGAAGGAGAACCATCCGTTCTGCATCGGACCTGGGGCGGACACGGAAATGACGGAGGGAGGGCGGGAGTTGGGCGAGAGGGTGGCGGAAAAAATGGCCAAGAAGTGGTACGGGCAGGCCCAATTCGGTCACGTGCACGTGCATCTGCCCTTGCATCTGTAGTGCGCATCCGAAACCATGGTGCCGCGCCACCGCTGCATCGCAACGACCGCGAATTCCCGGGAGTGCCTCGCATGGGGACGAATGGATCGACCATGCTCGAGCCCTTACGGCAGGGCCTTCCTCCGCTGGACCCCGCGGCTGTGTCCGAGGCCGCCTCCTGCGCCCTCCCCGCCCGCTACGAAGCGGTGCGCGACGCACGGCACTTCACCCGCAAGACCCTCGACCAGTGGGAGCTCGGGGACCACTTCGACGACGTGTGCCTGGTCGTCTCGGAGCTGGTCACCAACGCCCTGCGGCACGCGGTCCCGGCGGTCCCCGTACGCGCGCCCGAACCGCAGCAGCCGGTGCGGCTGCACCTGCTGCGGTGGACCGGGCGCCTGGTGTGCGCCGTGCGCGACCCCAGCAAGGAGTCGCCCGTCACGCGGGAGGCCGACGACTTCTCCGCGGAGTCCGGCAGAGGACTCCTGCTCGTCGACTCGTTCAGCGACGGCTGGGGCTGGCACCCGCTCGCCGGCACCCTGGGCGGCAAGGTCGTCTGGGCGCTGTTCCGGCTGCGGCCCGACTCCGCATGAGAATCCGCGGCGCTCCCCCGCGCCACGGATCTACGCGCGTCACCGTGCGTCGTAGGGCGAATGCCCCGCGTTGTCCGCCGGCAGCGGCGGCCGGGAAGGGGGCCGGCGCCCCATCAGCCCGCGATGAGGTGGTCGAACTCGCCGTCCTTGATACCGAGCAGCATCGCCTCGATCTCCGCGCGGGTGTAGACGAGCGCCGGACCGTCGGGGAACCGCGAGTTCCGGACGGCCACGTCACCGCCCGGCAACCGGGCGAACTCCACGCAGGATCCCTGGGAGTTGCTGTGTCTGCTCTTCTGCCAGGCCGCCCCGTGCAGCTGCGTGGCGGCGATGCCGTTGTACACGCCGGACGCGTCGCGGGCGTCGTACACGTGGTGATCCACAGGTCGCTCCCCGGTGGTGCACTGGCTGATGAGGCCATTGATGCAGTGGTCAACTGAGCCGGATCATAGTCCTGTTCACGTGCAGATGCATGAGCAGATGCACGTGCACACGGGGTGTTCCTCCGGTTACAGCTTTGACGGACGCTTTGCCGAAGCCGTTTCCAGCGCCTGCCCCGGGTCGGGCAGGACATGCGCGCTCCGGCTTTCGTCCATGTCCGGCCCAGGCCACCGGCGCGCCGGGGCACCCGGATCGAGTCCCGTGTGCACCTGTAATGGACGCAGTCCGCGGCCTTCCTGTTCCAGAGTTCGGATGATCATCCGGTCCGGCAGGTCGGCCGGACCGGCATCAGCCCGCCGGAGGGACGGCGTCCGCCCGATGTCGTAGACGGGGACCTCCACGTCGACGACGCCGGGGAAGCGGAGCCGGTTCATCGGACGGAGGGCATCCGGTACCGGTGGCCGACCCGCCCACGGAGGAACCCGGAGCCCCGCACCGGCCATGGCGCGGGCGACCCCGGCTCGGGCGGGCGCGCCGGGCTCCGGCGGGAGGGGGAGGAGGGGACGGGGTGCCGGCCGACGCGGGTGGCGTCCGCTCGGCGTGGGAACGGGGAGTCCCGCGGGACTCCTGGACGGAGGAGGGGGGAGCGGCCCGGATGGGAAGAGGAGGTTCCGGCTTCACCCGGTCTTCGGCCCCTCCGTCCTGCGGCGCTCCGGTGCCGCGCGGATCGTCCGGTGTTCCGGCAGAGGCCTGGACGGTGGCCCGGCGGCGGCTGGTAGCGTGCTGCGACCCTCCGGCCGTCCACGACCCGGCCGCTCGGCTACGACTCGGGAGCCCCCGTGACCTCGGTGCCCTCATCGCGTCCTCAGCATCGCACGTCGCGCGGAGCGTCCCCGCGGCGACCGCGGAGCACGACCGCCGTCGTCCTGGCCGCCGCGCTGACCGGTGCCCTGGTGCTGACGGCGTGCAGCGACGCCGGCGACACGAACGACAGGACGTCGGCGACGCCCGCCCCGTCCGCGACACCGACCGCGGGGGGCGGCGGAACCCGCACGCCGAGTGCACCCGCCGGCGACCTGGAGGGGAACTGGCTCACCACCACCGGCGGCAGGGCGGTGGTGCTGGTGGTCCACGGCACGGAGGCCGGCGTGTTCACCACCGGCGGCACCGTGTGCAGCGGCACCGCCGGGACGGAGCCGGGAACGCGGGCCATCCGTCTGAAGTGCACCGACGGCAGCAAGGACCGGGCGTCCGGCACGGTCGACTCCGTCGACGGAAGCACCCTGAGGATCACCTGGGAGGGCCCCCTCGGCACCGAGACCTACACCCGCTCCGAGGGCGGCACGCTGCCGTCGGGACTCCCCACGGCCGACCTCGGGTCGTAGGGCTCCACGCTCCCGGGCCGGGGAACGCCGCTGCGGACGCAAGGCCCCCGGGCGGAGGCACACCCCGCGGACCCGGGTTCACCACCGGACGGCGACCGTGGCGGGGGCGGGGGCGGGGGTGGCCGGGACCGGGGCCGTGGCCATGGCATGGCTGCTGCCGTGTCGGAGACGGGACCTTGCCCGCGGGGCGGCGCCGACCACGCGGGGTACCACGCGGCCGGGTCGCACGCTGTGCGCGCGGCGGTGGGCGCCGTCGAACGGGGCCGGCCCGTCCCGGCGCGGACCGCCGGCTCAGGAGAGCCGGGGACGGGCCCTGACCTGGGCCCGGTCCGCGGCGTCGGAGCCCTCGGCCCATCCGGCGGCGTCGCTGACCCCGCGCAGGCGGGTGGTGACCGTCTCCGGGAACATCCGGTCGGCCTCGGCGGTGACGGCGACCTCGCGGGAGGCGAGGACCGGGAGCAGGTCGGCGCCGGCGCCGCGGTCGGCGAGCACCTCCTCCGCCGCGGCGGTCAGGCGGGCGCCGATGCGGTGTGCGTAGGCGGCGAGGAAGGACTGCCGGAAGGTCTTGGTCCGCTTGCGCCCGCCGCGGCGCTGCGCGGCCTCCGCCCCGGCCAGCGCGGTCTGCGCCTGCACCAGGAGGGAGGTGTGCAGCAGCTCGACCGCCTCCAGGTCGGCCTCGAAGCCGACGACCGTGGAGAAGCCGAGAGCCTCGTTCCACACCGCGCGGCAGTGGTTGGCGCGGGCGACCGCGTCCAGCAGCACCGCCTTGGACTGCTCGTAGGGCGGCTCGACGCCGATCCGGCAGGCACCGGGCGCATCGGGGTCGGCGTCCCGCGCGGCGAGCAGCGCCTCGTCGACGCTGTGCCGGGCCATCAGCTCCTGCGCCTTGGCGGTGAGCGCCTCCGCCTCCTCCGGGTACGCGGTCGCCTCGGCCTTGGCGAGCAGCGCGCGGATGCGGGTGAGCATGCGGGAGCCCGAGGCGTGCGTCCGCTGACCGGAGCGCGGGTGCGGTTCGTCGAGCGGCTCCAGCGCGGGCAGGCGCAGCAGCAGGCGGTACAGCTCCAGCACGGTGGTGGCGTGCGCGAAGCGGTCCGGGCGGGGCGACTCGTCCTCCGGCAGGGCGCCGAGTTGTGCGGCCCATCGCGGACCGCGCGGCCGGTCACCGGGCGCCTGGGCCCGGATCAGCGCCGCGGCGAGACGCACATGCCCGTCGTCCAGCTCGCGCCGCACGATGCGTACGACGTCGGCGGGCTGCCAGCCGCGTCGCCAGGTGCCCGCGACGAACTCCCGGCCCCGCCGCGCCACCTCGGCGTCCGCCGCGGGATCCGCGGCGAGGAGGGACGCGCCGGTGTCGAGGGTGGTGTCCCCGGTGTCGTACAGGGCGGCCGAGAAGGCACGGTCGACGGTGCCGGTCGGGTTGTCGGTGCTGCTCACCCGTCGATCGTGGCACGGGCCGCCGACAGCCGGCCCCCGCCCGTGGCGACATCTCGCCCCGCGCGCGTGCCCGCCGCGGAAGACCGGCCGGGGGACGGTGCCGTGGCGCCGCGACATCGGCACGGGCATGGGCGTCACCCGGCGGGCGGCGCAGCAGCGGTTCGCGCCCAGGGAGCCGGTCCTCGGCCTGCGCCAGAGGTTCAGCCGGTACACACCTCGCGCACGCAACGTCGTCATGGCCGCCCGCAGCCGGGCCCGGCAGGCGCGCAGCGCCGAGGGCGCCCCGCCCACCCGGTCCTCGCCCTGCCGTCGGAGCCGGAGGGCCACGCGGCGAAGGAGATCGCCGACCAGGGTGACCAGGGCGTCCCCGCCGACACCGGCGCGAGGAAGGCGCGTGTTCGGGGGAGCCGTGAAGCCGGGAAGCCGGGTGAGCCGGGTGAGCCGGGTGAGCCCAGAAACCGCAGGTAGGACCACATTGTCAGACCCTCCTGCCAGACTCCTCCCATGACCGGTCGGTGGGCGCTCGCCCCGGCCGAGGACGGCGGTGTGGACATCGCCCCCCTCGGTCCGGACGGGCTGCCCGACGGTCCGGTCTGCCGGGAGGAGGACCTGGCAGGAGCCGTGCGCAGCAGGCCGCACGTGTCCCGCTGGGTCTGGCGCTCGACGGCCGAGGTGTATCCGCAGCTGCTCGCCACGGGGGTGCGAGTGACGCGGTGCTACGACATCGAGGCCGCCGAGACCCTCCTCCTCGGCCACGAGGGGCGGTACGGGGAGCCCCGTTCGGCCGCGGCGGCCCTCGCCCGGCTGCGCGGGGGCCCCGTACCGCCCGACCCGCCCCAGCGCACGGCCGAACCGGGAGCCCAGTCACCCCTGTTCGAACCCCAGGGCGTCCCCCTGCCGCTGCCGGACCTGCTGGAGGTCTACGCCGAGCAGCAGCGGCGCCACGGGCGTGCCGGGCACCCCGGCCGGATGCGGCTGCTGACCGCGGCCGAGTCGGCGGGCATGCTGGTGGCCACCGAGCTGAACCACACGGGGCTGCCGTGGCGCGCCGACGTCCACCGCGACGTGCTGCACGACCTGCTCGGCGAACGGTACGCGGGCGGCGGCGAGCCGCGCCGCCTGGCTGAACTGGCCGAGGAGGTGTCGGCCGCCTTCGGCCGCCGGGTCCGCCCCGACCTGCCCGCCGACGTCGTCAAGGCATTCAGCCGGGCCGGGATCAAGGTCAGGTCGACACGCCGCTGGGAGATCGAGTCCGTCGACCATCCGGCCGTGAAACCGCTGCTGGAGTACAAGAGGCTGTACCGCATCTGGGTGGCGCACGGCTGGGCCTGGCTGCAGGACTGGGTCCGCGACGGCCGGTTCCGCCCGGAGTTCCAGGCGGGCGGAACCGTCACGGGCCGCTGGGTGACCAACGGCGGCGGCGCCCTGCAGATCCCCCGGGTCATCCGGCGCGCGGTGGTCGCCGACCCCGGCTGGCGGCTCGTCGTCGCCGACGCCGACCAGATGGAGCCGCGCGTGCTCGCGGCCGTCTCCCGCGACCCCGGCCTGATGGAGGTGGCCGGCCGCGAGACCGACCTGTACCAGTCGGTCTCCGACCGGGCCTTCGCCGGCGACCGCGCCCAGGCCAAACTGGCGGTGCTCGGCGCGGTCTACGGCCAGACCTCCGGCGACGGCCTGAAGAACCTCGCCGCGCTGCGCCGCCGCTTCCCGAAGGCGGTGGCCTACGTCGACGACGCCGCGCGGGCCGGCGAGGAGGGGCGCCTCGTGCGCACCTGGCTGGGCCGGACCTGCCCACCGGCGGCCGGAGCCCGGGAGGACGCGGCGGAGGAGGCGGGCATCCCGGTGCCCGAGGAGGAGCGCGGCGGTGACGCATGGGTGCCCGGCTACGCCTCCACCGACGCCCGCGCCCGAGGCCGTTTCGCCCGTAACTTCGTCGTCCAGGGCAGTGCCGCCGACTGGGCCCTGCTGCTGCTCGCCGCGCTGCGGCAGCGGTGCACCGGCATGGCGGCCGAGCTGGTCTTCTTCCAGCACGACGAGGTGATCGTGCACTGCCCGCGGGAGGAGGCCGACGCGGTCGTCGCGGCGATCCGGGAGGCGGCCGAGCTGGCCGGGCGGCTGACGTTCGGTGAGACGCCGGTGCGCTTCCCGTTCACCACCGCCGTGGTGGAGTGCTACGGGGACGCCAAGTGAGCCGTCGCCTGCGGCGCGGTGCGACCCGTCTCCCCGGGGGCGGACCACCGTCCGGACGGGCCGGACCGGTCCGGACGGCAGGGCGTACGCAGCCGGATCACCGGGGCGAGCGACCGGGGCGACCCCGGCGAACGACCGGGACGGGCGGCACCGCCGGACGCCGGAGCGGGCGCGTCCGGACGACGGGGGCGGGCCCTGTCAGATGACGGGCGGGCGACCCAGCCGGGTCAGCCGCCACACCGTGCGCCAGCGCATGGGCCGACGCTCGCCGGCGGACAAGCGCACGCCCTCCAGAAAGCCGCCGAACCAGGCCCGCAGCCCGCCCAGCGACCGGATCCGCAACAGGGTGACAGCGACCCAGACGGCCAGGTGGACCGGGATCAGCGGCAGCGGCAGCCGGCGCCGGACCAGCCAGACCCGGTTGCGGGCGTTGACGCGGTAGTAGATGGCGTGCCGGGCGGGAGACGTCTTCGGATGCTGCAGGAGCAGTTCCGGCGCGTAGAGGATCTTCCAGTCGGCGTCGGCCGCCCGCCACGCCAGGTCGGTCTCCTCGTGCGCGAAGAAGAACCGGGCGGGCCAGTCACCGATCTCGTCCAGCATCGCCGTGCGGAAGGCGTGCCCGCCGCCGAGGAAGCCCGTGACGTAACCGCCGCTCATGGGGTCGGCGTTGCCGGCACGCGGGACGTGCCGGCGCTGTGTCTCGCCGTTCTCGTCGGCGATGCGGAAGCCGACGATGCCGAGCCGCGGGTCCGCCGCGAACAGGTCCCGAACCCGGCGCAGCACGTCGGGGTCGACGAGCAGCCCGTCGTCGTCCAGTTCCACCACGACGTCGACGTCCCCGAGTTCGCGGAGCCGGGCGAGCGCGACGTTGCGGCCCCCGGGACAGCCGAGGTTCTCGTCGGTCTCGACCACGGTGACCTCACCGGGGAGCGCGAGCCGCCGCGCGAACTCGGGCAGCCGGCAGCCGTTGCCGACGATCACGATGCGGGCCGGCGGTACGTCCTGCTTGGCCACGGACTCCAGCAGGGCGTCGACCTCCGCGGGCCGGTTGCCCATGGTCACCACGGCGACCGCGATCCTCGGCACCATCACGTCCCTCACCAACCCCATCCGGCCACCCGGCCACGGCGTGTCCCTGCCGCACGCCGCCCGTCGTTCACGAAGATGTTGCCTCAAGGGCGGGGGTTGTCCTGATGCCGCTTCACTTTGCCTCCCATTTGCGGCGATTTTCCGCGCGCCGGCCCGAGTCCACCCCACCGCACCGTGCCCTCGCACGGGCCACCCGTGTCGCGACGTGCCGGCGGGGCCCGAGCCCCCGGTCGGGCGTCCGCGCGCACAGCGCGCCAGGCGTACCCGCCCACCGGACGCGAGACTTCCGTGACCCCGCGACGCCCGCGGTCCCGGCCGTGGCCGCCACGCGGGCGGCACGCACCGGCATCCGCTGAACGAAAAAGCCCAGCTCAGGCTAAGCCTGAGCTGGGCTTGGAGTGGAGCCGCTTTCGGGATTCGAACCCGAGACCTACGCATTACGAGTGCGTTGCTCTGGCCATCTGAGCTAAAGCGGCGCGCTGCCCGCACCATCGTGCGATCAACAACGTCGGTAAGTCTACACAGTTTCCGGGGGTGCTTCGCACCGGCCTCGGAACGGGGGATTCCAGGGCCGGTGGCGGCGGCTACGAGCAGCGCTTTCCCTTTGCCGGAGGTGTCCCGTGCAGCAGGTACCCGTCGATCGCGGAGTCGATGCAGGCGCTGCCGCGGCCGTACGCGGTGTGCCCGTCGCCCTCGTAGGTGAGCAGGCGGGCGGAGGACAGCTGGCCGGCGAGGGCCCGCGCCCAGCGGTACGGGGTCGCGGGGTCGCGGGTGGTGCCGACGACCACGATCGGCGCGGCACCCTCGGCCGTGATGCGGTGCGGCTCGCCGCTGGGCCGCACCGGCCAGTACGTGCAGTTCAGCGAGGCCCAGGCCAGGCCCTCCCCGAAGACCGGGGACGCCTTCTCGAAGTCGGGGAGGGCCTTGCGCACCGCATCGGGGCCGTCGAAGGCGGGCGGGAGGTCCAGGCAGTTCACGGCGGCGTTGGCGAACATCAGGTTGCTGTAACGGGCCCCGGCGTCACGCTCGTAGTAGCTGTCCGACAGCATCAGCAGGCCCGCTCCATCGTGCTCCTTCATCGCCGAGGTCAGCGCCTCGCGCAACTGCTCCCAGGCTCCCTCGTCGTACATCGCGGCGATCACGCCCGTGGTGGCGAGGGCCTCGCCGAGCACCCGGCCGTCGGCGTCCCCGGTGGGGAGGGGGCGGGCGTCGAGCTCGCCGAAGAACGCCTTGAGCCTCCGGCCCGCATCGGCGGCATCGGTGCCCAGCGGGCAGTCGGGACGACTCGCGCAGTCCTGCGTGAACGCCCGGAACGCCGTCTCGAACCCCGCCGTCTGCTCCAGGTTCATCCGGCGGGCCGGCAGCGACGGATCGATGGCCCCGTCCAGCACCAGCCGCCCCACCCGCCCGGGGAAGAGCCCGGCGTACGTCGCCCCGAGGAACGTGCCGTACGACGCGCCCACGTACGTCAGCCTCCGGTCGCCGAGCGCCGCGCGCACGATGTCCATGTCGCGGGCCGCCTCCACGGTGGAGACGTGGTGCAGCAACCGCGCGGAGCGGGCCCCGCACCCCTCGGCGAACTCCTTGTACGCGTCGACCAGCTCCTTCGTCTCCCGGGCGTCGTCGGGGGTGCTGTCGGTCTGCGTGTACGCGTCCATCGCGGGCCCGCCGAGGCACTCGACCGGCTCGCTGCGGGCGACACCCCGTGGGTCGACGGCCACCATGTCGTAGCGGGCGCGTACCTCGGCGGGGTAGCCGATCGCGGCGTACTGCTGGAGGTAGCCGATCGCGGAGCCGCCCGGGCCGCCGGGATTGACCAGGAGGGAGCCGATGCGCTTGCCGGGGCCGGTGGCCTTCTTGCGGGCGACGGCCAGCCGCACCTCCCCCGCGGACGGGTCGGCGTAGTCGAGCGGGGCCTTCAGCGTGGCGCACTCGAAGCCGGGCACGCCGCACTCGCTCCAGTCCGGCTTCTGCCCGTAGTACGGCGCCAGCTCGCCCGGCGTCGCCGCGGGCAGGGCGGCCAGCACCGCGGCCCGGGCCGCGGTGGAGGCGGCGGTGCCGGACGGTCCGCCGGCCGAGCAGGCGGAGACGAGCAGGGCGGCGGCCAGGACGAGGGCGGTGCGGGGCCTGCGGGGAACGCGCCGTGTGTGCATTCCGCGAGCGTAACTCTGCGCGACGGCACAGGTGCTCTCCGTGGGCGACGTGCTTCGGACGAGGGATACCGTCAACCGTCACGGACGCCGGTCACCCTCGCGGCGGCAGCGGCACCGGGGCGACGACCGTGACCGCGCTCCCGGGTGGGGGCCCGCCCGTCGATCCGCGCCACGCGGCTGTGACAAGGCCGCACCACGGGGTCACACCCCGGGTCCCTGGGGCACCCCCACTGGCGTCCCGGCCGCCGTCGTCGCGGGCTCAGCCCGCTCTGAGGGCCATCGTCATCGCCTCCACCGCCAGCAGCGGAGCCACGTTGCGGTCCAGGGCCTCCCGGCACGCGCCGATCGCCTCGATGCGGCGCAGCGTGGCCTCGGGGCCGCCGGTGCGGGCGGCGCGTTCCAGCGCGTCCTCCGCGTCCGCGTTGGCGATGGCGACGCGGGAGCCGAGCTGGAGGGCGAGGACGTCACGGTAGAACGCGGTGAGGTCGGTCAGCGCGAGATCGAGGCTGTCGCGCTGGGTGCGCGTACGGCGCCGCTTCTGCTTGTCCTCCAGGTCCTTCATCACGCCGGCCGTACCACGCGGCAGCCGGCCGCCCTGGGCCGCGCCGAGCGCGGCCTTGAGCTCCTCGGTCTCCTTGGCGTCGAGTTCCTCCGCGAGGGCCTTGGCGTCCTCCGCCGCGGCGTCCACCAGTTCCTGGGCGGCCCGGAGGCAGCCGCCGACCTCCTCGACGCGCAGGGGCAGCTTGAGCACGGCGGCGCGGCGCTCACGGGCGGCCGGGTCGGTGGCCAGGCGGCGGGCCCGGTCGACGTGCCCCTGCGTGGCGCGGGCGGCGGCAGCGGCGACATCGGGTTCGACGCCCTCGCGGCGTACCAGCATGTCCGCGACCGCATGGACCGACGGCGTACTCAGGGTGAGGTGGCGGCAGCGGGAGCGGATCGTGGGCAGGACGTCCTCGATCGACGGCGCGCACAGCAGCCACACCGTGCGCGGGGCGGGCTCCTCGACCGCCTTGAGGACCGCGTTGGCGGACTTCTCGTTCAGCCGCTCGGCGTCCTGGACGAGGATGATCTGCCAGCGGCCGTTCGCCGGGGACGTGAAGGACTTGCGAACCGTGTCGCGCATGTCCTCGGCGAGGATCTGCGTGCCGACGGCGGCGACCGTGGTGACGTCGGCGTGGGTGCCGATCAGGGCCGTGTGGCAACCGTCGCAGAAGCCGCACCCGGGGGCGCCGCCGAGCGCCCGGTCGGGGCTCACGCACTGCAGCGCCGCGGCGAAGGCACACGCCGCGTGGACGTGCCCCGCTCCGGGCGGGCCGGTGAACAGCCAGGCGTGCGTCATCTTCGACGCCTCCGGCGGCGGCGCGTCCGCCGCGGCGGCGGTGACCAGGGCGTCGGCGTCCCGGGCAGCGGCGGCGAGCTGCTCGCTCACCCGCGCCTGCCCGACGAGGTCGTCCCACACGGTCATGGGTCACGCCGCCTTTCCGTCACTTCACACCCTGCGGCATCCATTGTGCGGGGCCCCACCGACAGCACCGGCCACGGGACGGGTCCGCCGTCGCCGCGGCGACGCCGTCCGTCAGCGCCGCCGTCCCCGGCCGCGTCCGCCCCGCGGGTCGTCGCCGGTGTCGTCCCCGTCCCCGCGCGGGCCGAGCAGTTCGTCGGCCAGCGTCGGCAGGTCGTCCAGCGGTGTCTCCTCGGCCCAGTCGGGCCGCTGCCGCCTGCGGGGTGCGTCGTCGGCGTCGATCCGGGGCATCTCGCGGGTGCGGTCCTCGCCGTGGCCGGCCGGGCCCGCGTCCCGCGGCCCGTCCCGGAAGAAGCCCGGCGGCACGCGGTCCCCGGCGTCCTCCTCCCGCACGGGAGGCAGCACGGCGGTGTCGTCGGCGGCACCCGGCGGCACCGGCGGCAGCACCGCCGTCTCGTCCGCGGCACCCGGCGGCACCGGCGGCAGCACCGCCGTCTCGTCGGCCGCTCTCGACGGCGCCGGCGGCTGCGGCAGCTCGGCAGTCACCTCGGAGTCCGAGTCAGGCACACCGGACGTGCCGGTGGCGCGATCGGCCTCCGCGGAGCCGTCGGTGCGGGCGGCGTCGGTCCCCCGCCCGGTCCGCCCGGGCTCCACGACCGGCGTCGGCACGGTCGCCGCCTCCCGGGTCACCGCCGGGGGCAGCGGCTTCGGGCCGGCCTGCGCGGCGGATGCCGCCTCCTCGGCGGCCCGGCGGGCCTCCTCCGCACGCAGCAGCGCCTCCTCGGCCTTGCGCTGCTTCTCCAGACGCAGCGCCTCGGCCTCGGCCCGAAGCCGGGCCTCCTCCTCGGCCTGCCGACGGCGCCGTTCCTCGTCGGCCCTGCGGCGGGCCTCCTCCTCGGCACGGGCCTTCTCCTCGGCGAGGAGCCGCTGCCGCTCCTCCTCCGCGCGCCGGCTCGCTTCCTCGGCCCGCTGCCGGGCCTCCTCCGCCTGCCGTTCGGCCTCGCGCCGCTGCGCCTCCTCCAGCTCGCGCCGCTTGCGTTCCTCCTCCTCGGCACGCAGCCGGGCGAGCTGCTCCTCGCGCTCGCGCTCCAGGCGCTCCTCCTCGGCCTTGCGGGCCGCTTCCTCCTCGGCCTTGCGGCGGGCCTCCTCCTCGGCCCGGCGGCGTGCCTCCTCCTGGGCCTGGATCTCGGCCTCGGACAGCGGCAGCACCTGGTCGAGCCGGTGCCGGATGACGGTGGTGACGGACTCCGGCTCCTGTCCCGCGTCCACCACCAGATAGCGGCCGGGATCGGCCGCGGCGAGGGTGAGGAAGCCGGACCGCACGCGCGCGTGGAACTCGGCGGGCTCCGACTCCAGCCGGTCGGGCGCCTCGGTGAACCGCTCACGGGCTGTCTCCGGCGCGACGTCCAGCAGCACCGTCAGATGCGGCACCAGGCCGTCGGTCGCCCAGCGGTTGATGCGGGCGATCTCGGTCGGCGACAGGTCGCGGCCCGCACCCTGGTAGGCCACGGAGGAGTCGATGTACCGGTCGGAGATCACCACCGCGCCCCGCTCCAGGGCGGGCCGGACGACGGTGTCGACGTGCTCCGCCCGGTCGGCGGCGTACAGCAGCGCCTCGGCGCGGTGCGACAGTCCCGCCGACGACACGTCCAGCAGGATCGAGCGCAGCCGCTTGCCGACCGGGGTCGCCCCCGGCTCGCGGGTGAGCACGACCTCGTGGCCCTTGCCCCGGATCCACTCGGCGAGCGCCTCGGCCTGCGTGGACTTGCCGGCGCCGTCGCCGCCCTCCAGCGCGATGAAGAACCCGGAACCCGCGGGCTCCTGCGCCGGGTCGTCGCCGCCGAGCAGGGCGTCCTTGAGATCCTGCCGCAGCGGCACACCGGAGCGGTCGTCGACCTTGGCCAGCACCAGCGCGGCCACCGGCAGCAGCAGCGCGCCGACGAGCATCAGGGTGAACGCCGCACCGCCGTGCGCGAAGACGAACCTGCCGCTCTCCAGCCGGTGCGGGCCGATGAGCGCCGCGACGAGCGGTGCGATCACCGCCCCGAGCGCCACGAAGACCCGGACGACGGCGTGCAGGTGCTCGGTCGTGCGCGGGCGCCGGTAGTCCTCCGCCTCCTGGTCGAGCAGGGTGTGCCCGGTGTTGGCGGCCACGCCGGCGCCGACGCCGGCCAGCACGTCGATCAGCAGCACCGTGGTGACGTCCGGGACGAGACCGGCGGCGAGCAGGGCGACGCCGGTGAAGGCGAGGGCGAGCGCCAGCAGTCGGCGCCTGGACAGCGCGGGCACGATCGCGGGGGCCGTGCGGATACCGACGACGACGCCTCCGGTCAGGGCGAGCACCAGCAGCCCGTACAGCACCGGCCCGCCGCCCAGGTCCGCGGCGTGCAGCACCGCCACGCCGACGGCTGCAGAGATCGCCCCGGCGACCGCCGCGCAGGCGAGCACCAGCAGCGGGATCGCGCCGGTGCGGCCCTTGTCGACGCCCGAGCCGGTCCGGGGGCGGCGCAGGCCCTCCAGCGGCGACCGCGCACGGGGGGTGCGCGCCCCGGGCAGCTCCAGGAACGTCAGCACGGACAGGGAGGCGGCGAACAGTCCGGCCGCCACGTACGAGCCGAGGGCTGCCTGGTGCTGGGAGAACCAGGCGATGCCGGCGCCCAGCAGGTTGTTCAGCAGCCCGGCGGCGACCAGGGCGGCGGCGGCGAGCGGGACCACGACGAACCCGGTGCGCAAGGACAGGCGGCGCAGGGCGTCCATGTGGTCGGGCAGCGGCCGTACCGTGGCTCCCTCCGGCGGCGGGGCCGGCAGCAGGGAGGGCGCCGCGCTCTCCCGGCACACCGTCCACAGCCGCTCGGCGATCCCGACGGCGAAGACGGTGCCGAGCAGGAAGGCGAGGGCGTCGTCCGGCATCCAGTCGATCCACAGCGGCGCCACGATGAGCAGCACGGCCCGCAGCCCGTCGGCGCCGACCATGGTCCAGCGCCGGTCGAGAGGGCCTTCCTGGGAGGTCAACGAGGTGAGCGGCCCCAGAAGGACCGCTCCGAACAGCAGGGTCGCGAGGATCCGCACCCCGAAGACGATCGCCACTGCGAACGCCGCGCCCCGATAGCCGCCGCCGAAGGAATCCTCGACGACCGCCGCCTGGAGGGCGAGGACGACCAGGACGAGGAGCGCCAGCATGTCACCGACGCCGCTCACGAGCTGCGCGCTCCACAGCCGCTTGAGCTGCGGACGGCGCAGCAGAGCGCGCACGGCACGCTCGCGGGAGTCCGCCACCAGGGCGTCGTCCGGGGCAGGGGTGGGGGCCGTTGGCTGCTCGGCTCGCGTCATGCTTTCAGCCTATCGGGACCGGCCGACGACCCGGACCGCCCGACCGAACCCGCGCTCGCCCCGGAACCCGTGCGGGACCGGGGCGTTCTGTTCGCGAACACGGAACCGGACCACCGCCCTGTCCCGGGACGCGACGCCCGTGACCGGCCCGGTCCCGCGAAACGGCGCACGGGGCGCGGGAGCACGGGAGGGGCCGGGCCGCGAGCCTGCGGGCCGCGAGCCGGCGGGCGGCAGACGTCGGCGGCCGGGTGGCCTGGACGCGTGGGCCGGACCGGGCGCGGAGGCCGGCTGCGTCCGGCCCCCGGCACACCCGGGTTCAGTCCTCGGACGCCGCCCGCGAGGCCGTCGCCTTCTTGGCGGTCGTCTTCTTCGCCGTGGTCTTCTTGGCGGTGGTCTTCTTCGCCGCCGACGTCGTCTTCTTCGCCGCGGTCTTCTTCGCGGTCGTCGTCTTCTTGGCCGCCGCCTTCTTCGCCGTCTTCTTGGCCGGGCCCTTCGCGCGCTTCTCCGCGAGCAGCTCGAACCCGCGCTCCGGGGTGACGGCCTCGACGCTGTCACCGGAGCGGAGGGTCGCGTTGGTCTCCCCGTCGGTGACGTACGGCCCGAAGCGGCCGTCCTTGACCACGACCGGCTTGCCGCTGACCGGGTCCTCGCCCAGCTCCTTCAGCGGCGGCTTGGCCGCCGCACGGCCGCGCTGCTTGGGCTGCGCGTAGATCGCCAGCGCCTCCTCCAGCGTGATCGTGAAGATCTGCTCCTCGGACTGCAGCGACCGCGAGTCCGTGCCCTTCTTCAGGTACGGACCGTAGCGGCCGTTCTGCGCGGTGATCTCCTGTCCGTCGGCGTCGGTGCCGACGACCCGCGGGAGCGACATCAGGCGCAGCGCGTCCTCAAGGGTGACCGTGTCCACGGACATCGACTTGAGCAGGGACGCGGTCCGAGGCTTCACCGCGTTCTTGCCGGTCTTCGGCGTGCCCTCGGGCAGCACCTCCGTGACGTACGGCCCGAAGCGGCCGGCCTTGGCGACGATCGCGTGGTGCGGCGGCTGCGGGTCGGTGCCCAGCACCCGCTCCCCGCTGCCCCTGGCCAGGAGCTCCTCGGCCAGCTCGGGGGTCAGCTCGTCCGGCGCCAGGTCCGCGGGGACGTCGGCTCGCTGGTGCTTCTCGGTGTCCTTCTCGCCCCGCTCGATGTAAGGGCCGTAGCGGCCCACACGCAGCACGATGTCGTTGCCCAGGGGGAACGTCGACACCTCGCGGGCGTCGATCGCGCCCAGGTCGGTCACCAGTTCCTTGAGGCCCCCGAGGTGGTCCCCGTCACCGTTGCCGGCATCGGCCGCGGTGCCGTTGGTGGTGCCCTCGCCGAAGTAGAAACGCCTCAGCCACGGCACGGCCTGGGCCTCACCGCGGGCGATGCGGTCGAGGTCGTCCTCCATCTTGGCGGTGAAGTCGTAGTCGACGAGCCGCCCGAAGTGCTTCTCCAGAAGGTTGACCACGGCGAAGGACAGGAAGGACGGCACCAGGGCCGTGCCCTTCTTGAAGACGTAGCCGCGGTCCAGGATCGTGCCGATGATCGACGCGTACGTCGACGGACGGCCGATCTCACGCTCCTCCAGCTCCTTGACCAGCGAGGCCTCGGTGTAGCGGGCCGGGGGCTTGGTGGCGTGGCCGTCGGCGGTGATCTCCTGGGCGGTCAGCCCGTCGCCCTCGGCGACCTGCGGCAGCCGGCGCTCGCGGTCGTCCAGCTCGGCGTTCGGGTCGTCGGCGCCCTCGACGTAGGCCTTCAGGAAGCCGTGGAAGGTGATCGTCTTGCCGGAGGCGCTGAACTCGACGTTCCGTCCGTCGGCGGACGTACCGCCGATCTTCACGGTGACGCTGTTGCCGGTCGCGTCCTTCATCTGGGAGGCGACGGTCCGCTTCCAGATCAGCTCGTAGAGCTTGAACTGGTCGCCGGTCAGACCCGTCTCGGCGGGCGTGCGGAAGCGGTCGCCCGAGGGGCGGATCGCCTCGTGCGCCTCCTGCGCGTTCTTCACCTTGCCGGCGTAGGTACGCGGGGCGTCGGGCAGGTACTGGGCGCCGTACAACTGCGTGACCTGGGCGCGGGCGGCGGCGACCGCCGTTTCGCTGAGGGTCGTGGAGTCCGTACGCATGTACGTGATGTAGCCGTTCTCGTACAGCTTCTGCGCGATCTGCATCGTCGCCTTCGCACCGAAGCCGAGCTTGCGGCTCGCCTCCTGCTGCAGCGTCGTCGTGCGGAACGGGGCGTACGGAGAGCGGCGGTACGGCTTGGACTCGACGGACCGCACGGAGAACTGCGTGTTCTCCAGGGCGGCGGCCAGGGCGCGGGCGTTCGCCTCGTCGAGGTGGAGGGTGGCGGCGCTCTTGGGCTGTCCCAGGGAGTCGAAGTCGCGGCCCTGCGCGATCCGCCGGCCGTCGACGGTCTGCAGGCGGGCGACCAGCGACGACGGGTCGGACGCGTCCCCGGCACGACCGGTGGAGAAGGTGCCGGTCAGGTCCCAGTACTCGGCGGAGCGGAACGCGATGCGCTCACGTTCCCGCTCGACGACGAGCCGGGTGGCGACGGACTGGACGCGGCCCGCCGACAGCTTCGGCATGACCTTCTTCCACAGCACCGGCGACACCTCGTAGCCGTAGAGGCGATCGAGGATGCGGCGGGTCTCCTGGGCGTCGACGAGCTTCTGGTTGAGCTGGCGCGGGTTGGCCACGGCGGCCTGGATCGCGGCCTTGGTGATCTCGTGGAAGACCATCCGCTTGACCGGCACCTTGGGCTTGAGGACTTCCTGCAGGTGCCAGGCGATGGCCTCGCCCTCGCGGTCCTCATCGGTGGCGAGGTAGAGCTCGTCGGACTCCTTCAGCAGGTCCTTGAGCTTCTTGACCTGCGCCCTCTTGTCGGCGTTCACGACGTAGACCGGCTGGAAGTCGTGCTCGACGTCCACGCCGAGGCGGCGGACCTCACCGGTGTACTTCTCGGGCACCTCGGCGGCGCCGTTGGGAAGGTCGCGGATGTGCCCGACGCTCGCCTCGACGGTGTAGCCGGGGCCGAGGTAGCTCTTGATCGTCTTCGCCTTGGCAGGCGACTCGACGATGACGAGTCGGCGCCCGCCGTTCGCGGTCTCGCTGGTCGGGGACAACTTCGCTCTTCTCTCCGGTCGACGCTGGGGCCTCCCCAGGCCCTGGTCCCGGGGTCGGACGATGCTGACGCTGCGGAGTGTGACGGTACATCCCGCCCCCGTGTCAAACGGGGAAAGCCCGCAACGGCCACTCGAACGGTAACCCGACTACCACTATTCCTGCCGCCCGGAATGCTCAGCAGACTTTTCGGGCGTTCCGGAGCGTGACCTCTCACATACCGCCCGGGGTGGTCCGCCCACCGCGTCCGCGACGATGCTCACAGCTGCGTGAGGCACCAGGCGCCGAGCGCCAGCGCCGCCGCCGACACGAGGCCGGCGACCGCGGCCGATGCGACCGGGCTCACGCCGAGGGCCACCGGCGCGCGATGCCGCACCCGGACCGCCGTCCAGGTGAGCAGACCCACTCCGAACAGGCCGAACACCACTCCGGCGAAGATCGCCGGTCCGCTCTCCATGGCAACCCGCGCCCCTCTTGTCCCGTCCGTTACGCGCCCAGCCCGAGGAGACTGACACGCACGGGCGTCACCCCGGCGAACCCGAGGTGAACGCCGGGCCGACACGGTCCCGGCCGGCTCCCGAGGGCCCCGGCCCGACGATCCCGGACAGGCGGGACACCGCGGGGAACACGGCCGTGAACACGGCTTGTTTTCATCGGATCACCGCGCGTGTCCGCCCGTCGCCGCCCATCCACGGCCCGGGCGCACCCCGCGGCGCGCCCGGCCGCCGGACCGTGTGGCGGAGCACACGCCCCGCAGAGGCGTCGCACCGGGTCTCCTACGACGGCTCCAGGAAGCCCTGCTCCACCAGGAGCCGGATCTGCGCAGGCGTGCGGTCGCGCAGGAGGACCGGGTCCTCGCCCATCAGCTGGGCGATGGCGTCCAGGATGCGTCCGGCGCTGAGGGTGCCGTCACAGACGCCGGCGAAGCCCGCGCCCACGGTGTCGACCTTGGTGGCCCGCCGCATGCCACGGTGCTGGCGCAGCACGACGTGCTCCGGGTCCTCGGCGCCGGGCAGCCCGACCTGCTCCTGGACGACCTCGGCGGCGAGCCTGAAGTGGCCGGCGAGCAGGGCCGCGTCGTCGTGCGAGCGCAGATGATCCAGCCGCTCGAAGTGCGCGCGGATGGTGTCGCCGAGCGGCTGCTCGACCGGATGCGGCCATTCCTCGACCGTCACCGACGGCTCGGCGGCCCCGGTCCTGCGCAGGGTGATCCAGCCGAAGCCGACCGCCTTGACCTTGCGGGCCTCGAACTCCTCCAGCCAGGCGTCGTAGCGCGCCTGGTACTCCGCCGGGTCCCCGCGGTGGTCACCGACGTCCCTGAGCCACAGCTCGGCGTACTGCGTGACGTCCTGCACCTCGCGCTGGACGATCCACGCGTCGCATCCCCGCGGCACCCACGACCTGAGCCTGTCCTGCCAGTCCTCCCCCTCCACGTGCTGCCAGTTGGCGAGGAACTGCGCGAACCCGCCCTCGTTCAGCCGCGCCCCCGATTCCTGAACGAGCGAGCGGCACAGATCGTCCCCGCCCATCCCGCCGTCCCGGTAGGTCAACCGGGCACGGGGCGAGATCACGAACGGCGGGTTGGACACGATCAGGTCGAAGGTCTCGTCCTCCCGGATCGGCTCGAACAGGGAGCCCTCCCGCAGATCGGCGGCCGGGGCACCGGACAGGGCCAGCGTGAGCGCGGTGATGTGCAGGGCACGCGGGTTGAGGTCGGTGGCGGTCACGCGCGTGGCGTGCCGGGAGGCGTGCAGCGCCTGGATCCCGGAGCCGGTGCCGACATCGAGAGCGGAGGCGACGGGCGTGCGGACGGTGATGCCGGCCAGCGTGGTCGACGCGCCGCCGACGCCCAGGACGACACCCTCGGCGCGGCGTCCGATGCCGCCGGCCCCGCCCACCGCGCACCCCAGGTCGGACACGATGAACCAGTCCTCGCCGCCGGGTCCGCCGTACGGCCGTACGTCCACGGTCGCGGCGACGTCGCCGTGGGACTCCGCGCCGGTGCGCACCAGCCAGCCGGCCTCCAGGCAGGCGTCGACGGGCAGCACGCCCGCCGCGCGCTCGTGCGGCACGGGCTGCTGCAACAGGAAGAGCCGTACGACGGTCTCCAGCGGGGTGTCCCCGCGGGTCGCCCGCAGCGCGGGCACGGTCTCGCTGCGGGCCAGTGCCGCGTACGCGGGGGCGCCGAGCAGGTCGAGCAGGCCGTCGGCGGTGAAGGACGCCCCGAGCAGGGCGTCCCTCAGCTGCGCGGCCACATCGGCGCGGTCGGTGGAGGGCAGGGGGGACGAGGTGGCGTTACTCACGCACCCATTGTGGCCCGCGGCGGACGGCTCAGGTGCTGGACGCCGGCGTGGGCGCGGTGGCCTTCTTGCAGCCCGGCTGCTTGGCCACGGCCTGCTTGACGTCGCCCTCCTCCAGCGTCTGCAGGGCGGTGACCGCGCCCTTGTACTGCACGGACACCTCCTTCATCCGCTCCGAGACGTCGTCCAGCCCGGCGGCGAACTTGCCCTGGTCCTTGGTGTCGAGGGCGTCGACCTGCTTCTTCAGGTCGGCGTAGGACGCGGACAGGACCGTGAGTTTCCTGACGGCGTCCTGCTGCTTGCGCTCGCCGTCGTCGACGCCGGGCGGCGCCCCCGCGCTGCCGATGGTGGCAGCCCGGGCCTTGAAGCCGTCGGAGAGGTCCTGGAAGGCCTGGGAGTCGGTCTTCTGGAGCTCCTGCGGCGGGCCGTCCTTGGCGGCCTTGCCGAGCGCGTCGAACGCCGCCTCGATCTTCGCCTGCTGCGCGGGCACGCTCTCGCAGACCTTCGCGGCCCAGGCGTCGAGTTCCTTGTTCTCCTTCTCGCTGCTGCATCCCGTCAGGGCCACTGCGAGTACCGCACCGCCGGACAGTGCGACCGCGAGCTTCTTGTTCACCGGATCGGTCCCTTCCCATGGCTCTCGGCCCCGGAACATACACGCCGACCCTGCGGCCCCCGAGAAACGAAGGGAAGAATATCCATATATGCACTATTTACACCAAGTGAGAGAATGCTCACGGAGAGACGCGACCCACACGTCGCACGGCGGGCGGCACGCAACGCGCGCCGCCCGCCCGCCCCTTGGCCGGTCCCGGCCCGCGGCCGCTACGAAACCACCGCGGGATCGGCCGGCTTGGACGACCGGCCGGTGTCGTTCTCGTCGCCGACCGCGATACCGCGCCGCTTGGAGACGTACACCGCGCCGGCGATCACCACGAAGGCGAGGACCGCGATCACGATCCGGATGCCGACGCTCTTGTCCACACCGTAGGAGAACTTGATCACCGCCGGGGCGATCAGCAGCGACACCAGGTTCATGACCTTCAGCAGCGGGTTGATGGCCGGACCGGCGGTGTCCTTGAAGGGGTCGCCGACCGTGTCGCCGATCACCGTGGCCGCATGCGCCTCGCTGCCCTTGCCCCCGTGGTGCCCGTCCTCGACCAGTTTCTTGGCGTTGTCCCAGGCTCCTCCGGAGTTGGCGAGGAACACCGCCATCAGCGTGCCCGTGCCGATGGCGCCCGCCAGATAGGAACCGAGTGCGCCGACACCGAGCGTGAACCCGATGAAGATCGGCGCCATGACGGCGAGCAGACCGGGGGTGGCCAGTTCGCGCAGGGCGTCCTTGGTGCAGATGTCGACGACCTTGCCGTACTCCGGGGTCTCGCTGTAGTCCATGATCCCGGGCTTCTCACGGAACTGCCGCCGCACCTCGAACACCACGGAACCGGCCGACCGCGACACGGCGTTGATGGCGAGTCCGGAGAAGAGGAAGACGACCGCGGCGCCCGCGATCAGGCCGACCAGGTTGTTGGGCTGCGAGATGTCCATCATCAGGGTCATCGGCGCGCCCTCTCCGGAGAGCTTCTCGCCGACGTCCCGCGCACCGGTGGTGATGGCGTCCCGGTACGACCCGAAGAGCGCCGACGCCGCCAGGACGGCGGTGGCGATGGCGATGCCCTTGGTGATGGCCTTGGTGGTGTTCCCGACGGCGTCCAGGTTGGTGAGCACCTGCGCGCCCGCGCCCTCGACGTCCCCGGACATCTCGGCGATGCCCTGAGCGTTGTCGGAGACCGGGCCGAAGGTGTCCATGGCGACGATCACACCGACCGTGGTGAGCAGGCCGGTGCCGGCCAGAGCCACCGCGAACAGCGCCAGCATGATCGACGTGCCGCCGAGCAGGAACGCCCCGTACACGCTCAGGCCGATCAGCAGCGCGGTGTAGACGGCCGATTCGAGCCCCACGGAGATACCGGCCAGCACGACCGTCGCGGGCCCGGTGAGGGACGTCTTGCCAATGTCCCGCACCGGGCGCCGGTTGGTCTCCGTGAAGTAGCCGGTGAGTTGCTGGATGACGGCGGCCAGCAGGATGCCGATGGCCACCGCCACGATGGCGAGGACCCGCGGGTCACCGCCCTTGGCGCTGATCGCCGCGTCGGTGACGCCGTCGAGGTCGGCGTACGAGGAGGGCAGATAGGTGAAGACGGCCACCGCGACCAGGGCGAGCGAGATGACCGCGGAGACGAAGAAGCCGCGGTTGATCGCCGTCATGCCGCTGCGGTCGGCACGCCGCGGGGCGACCGCGAAGATGCCGATCATCGCGGTGATCACACCGATCGCGGGCACCAGCAGCGGAAAGGCCAGCCCCGCGTCGCCGAACGCCGCCTTGCCGAGGATCAGCGCGGCGACCAGGGTCACCGCGTACGACTCGAAGAGGTCGGCGGCCATGCCGGCGCAGTCGCCGACGTTGTCCCCCACGTTGTCGGCGATGGTCGCGGCATTGCGCGGGTCGTCCTCCGGGATGCCCTGCTCGACCTTGCCGACCAGGTCGGCTCCGACGTCGGCGGCCTTGGTGAAGATGCCTCCGCCCACCCTCATGAACATCGCGATGAGGGCCGCGCCGAGACCGAACCCTTCCAGGACCTTCGGCGCGTCGGCCGCGTACACCAGCACCACGCAGGAGGCGCCCAGCAGGCCGAGCCCCACCGTGAACATGCCGACGACACCGCCCGTACGGAAAGCGATCTTCATGGCTTTGTGCGAGACCGCGGTGAGATCCTTTTCCGGCTCACCCTCTGCCGGAGTCGCCTCCCGCGCCGCCGCGGCGACCCGCACATTACTGCGCACGGCGAGCCGCATACCGATATAGCCGGTGGCCGCCGAGAATGCCGCGCCGATCAGGAAGAACACCGATCGGCCAGCGCGCTGATTCCAGTCGTCCGCGGGCAGCAGCATGAGCAGGAAGAACACGACGACGGCGAATACGCCGAGCGTGCGCAGCTGCCGGGCCAGGTAGGCGTTGGCGCCCTCCTGGACGGCTGCCGCGATCCTCTTCATGGTGTCGGTGCCCTCGCCCGCCGCCAGCACCTGCCGTACCAGCACGCCCGCGACCACGAGCGCGGCCAGCGCGACGACCGCGATCACCGACACCAGCACCCGGTTGTCGTCGGTCAGCACAGCGGCTGCGAGGGCTGTGGGATGACCCAACTGTTCTGAGGTGGAAAGCCCCGCCATTCGTCCTCCTTGACGCTTGGGCTGAGCTCAAGATGTGGACGGGATTGTAGGTACCCGGCCCTGATCAAAACAGGGCGCGGTAAACAGAATTCGCCGCGACGTACAGTAATGCCCTGGAAGCGTTGTGGAGGGACAGGGAGATGATCCGACGCCGCGATTGATCGTGAAGGAATTCACGAAATGCATCGCGGCCATGACGGCTCGGTGACGGCATCCGGTTGACGGGCGACGTTCTTCACAGGTGGTGCACCGATCACCACTCTAGGTGCGGACACTGACATCCGCACATGCCGAAGGGCCCCACGAGGGGGCCCTTCGGGTACCACAGACGGTGGCGGCGGTCAGGCGAGCGCCGCCGCCGGTGGTGGCGTGGTGGGCCAGGTCATGCGGATCAGCCCGCCGTGCTCACCGGTGGAGACCTCGACGTCGTCGACGAGCCCGCTGATGACGGCCAGGCCCATCTCGTCCTCCTCGGGTTCGGCGTCGGAGCCGTCGCCGGCGTCCGAAGGCTCTCCGGGCACCTGGTGCGGCGCCCGGTCGCCGACCTCGATGGAGAACTGCTTCTCCTCCTCGATCAGCACCACCTTCACCGGCTCCGTGACGCCGCTGAGCTGATGCAGCCCGACGGCACGGGTACACGCCTCACCGACAGCGAGGCGGACCTCGTCGAGGACGGCCTCCTCCACCCCGGCCCTGCGCGCCACCGCTGCCGCCACCAAACGGGCGGTCCTGACGTGCTCGGGCAGCGCGCTGAATCGGAGTTCAACGGTGGCCATGCATCCCCCTCGGAACTCGGGCGTGCTGTCGGGGGGCCGGGCCGCGTACAGCCCGGTCCCCGTCGGGGTCGTCCAGCCGTCCCGGGCCGGGGCCCGGGACCGGTCGTCAGTCGGTGGCCGCCACCGCCTCGTCGACCGAGGTGTGAATCGGGAACACCTTGGTCAGACCGGTGATGCGGAAGATCTTCAGAATGCGCTCCTGGTTGCAGACCAGGCGCAGGGAGCCCTCATGGGCTCGTACACGCTTCAGACCGCCGACCAGCACGCCGAGCCCGGTGGAGTCGAGGAAGTCCACGCCCTCCATGTCGACGACGAGGTGGAAATTCCCGTCGTTCACCAGCTCGACCAGCTGCTCGCGCAGTTTGGGCGCGGTATATACGTCGATTTCGCCACCGACCTCGACGACCGTACGATCGCCGACGGTACGGGTCGACAGGGACAGGTCCACGGATCCTCCAGCACCTTGCTATCGAGCGGTCGTCCCTCGGGACTATCGGCTTGCTGCCCCGATGACGGTTCGCCAGCCGCGATGGCATTCAATCACTTACCGGCGGGCGTGCACGACGCCTTGACTCCATTGTCCGTCACGTCGGTGACACACTCGGTGCCGATGGCCAAGAATCAGCGACCCGATCGACCCCGGACCGAGCCCGCATCCGGCCCCTCGCCGGGCACGGTCCTGGACCGGCTCGCCTCCGCGCCGAGCCGGGCTTCGCGCATCACTCATACGGAGCACTTGCCCCCGAGGGCGGGTCGGCATGCCGTCTGGCCCGACCGGATCCGCTCCGAAGTCGTCGCCGCAGTTCAGTCGGCGGGCATCGACCACCCCTGGGCCCACCAGGCACAAGCGGCCGAGCACGCCCTGGACGGCGAGTCGGTGGTCGTCGCAACCGGTACCGCCTCCGGCAAGTCCCTGGCCTACCTCGTCCCGGTCCTCTCCACCCTCCTGGACGGCTCCGAGGCGCCCAACGGCCGCGGCGCCACCGCGCTGTACCTGGCCCCCACCAAGGCCCTCGCGGCGGACCAGTGCCGGTCGGTGAAGGAGCTCTCACGCCCACTGGGCACATCGGTTCGACCGGCCGTGCACGACGGCGACACCCCGTTCGAGGAACGCGAGTGGATCCGGCAGTACGGCAACTACGTGCTGACCAACCCGGACATGCTGCACCGCGGGATCCTGCCCTCCCACCCCCGCTGGTCCTCCTTCCTGAAGGCGCTGAAGTACGTCGTCGTGGACGAGTGCCACACCTACCGCGGCGTCTTCGGCTCCCACGTCGCCCAGGTGCTGCGCCGCCTGCGCCGCCTGTGCGCGCGCTACGGCTCCTCCCCCGTCTTCCTGCTGGCCTCCGCGACCGCCGCCGAGCCCGCCGTGGCCGCCCGCCGTCTCACCGGCCTCCCGGTCGTCGAGGTGGCCGACGACGCCTCACCCCGCGGTGAGCTGGTGTTCGCCCTGTGGGAGCCGCCGCTCACCGAGCTCCACGGGGAGAAGGGCGCACCGGTCCGCCGCACCGCCACCGCCGAGACGGCCGAGCTGCTCACCGATCTCGCGGTACAGGGCGTGCGCACCGTCGCGTTCGTCCGCTCCCGGCGCGGCGCCGAGTTGATCTCCGTGATCGCGCAGGAGCGCCTCGCCGAGGTCGACCGTTCGCTGGCCCGGCGTGTCGCGGCCTACCGCGGCGGCTACCTCCCCGAGGAGCGGCGCGCCCTGGAGCGCGCCCTGCACTCCGGGGAACTGCTGGGCCTCGCCGCGACGACCGCCCTGGAGCTCGGCGTGGACGTGTCCGGCCTGGACGCCGTCCTGATCGCCGGCTACCCGGGCACCCGGGCCTCCCTGTGGCAGCAGGCGGGCCGCGCGGGGCGCTCCGGCCGGGGCGCGCTGGCCGTCCTGATCGCCCGCGACGACCCCCTGGACACCTTCCTCGTCCATCATCCCGAGGCCCTGTTCGACCAACCGGTGGAATCCACCGTCCTCGATCCCGACAACCCGTACGTCCTCGCCCCGCACCTGTGCGCCGCCGCCGCGGAGGTTCCGCTCACCGACGACGACCTGGCGCTGTTCGGTCCGGCCTGTGCCGAACTGCTGCCCCAGCTGGAGTCTGCGAAGCTGCTGCGCCGCCGGACGAGGGCCTGGCACTGGACACGCCGGGAGCGGGCCGCCGACCTGACCGACATCCGCGGTGAGGGCGGCCGGCCGGTGCAGATCGTCGAGGCCGGCACGGGACGGCTGCTCGGCACGGTGGACGACGGCGCCGCCCACACCGCGGTCCACGAGGGCGCCGTCCACCTCCACCAGGGCCGCACCTACCTGGTGCGGTCGCTGGACCTGGACGACTCGGTCGCCCTGGTCGAGGAGGCTTCCCCGCCGTACTCCACGGTCGCCCGCGACACCACGTCCATTGCCGTGCTGGAGACGGACACCGGGGTTCCCTGGGGCCAGGGCCGCCTGTGCTACGGCTCGGTGGAGGTCACCAACCAGGTGGTCTCCTTCCTCCGCCGGCGCCTGATCACCGGCGAGGTCCTGGGGGAGACGAAGCTCGACCTGCCTCCCCGCACGCTCCGTACACGCGCGGTGTGGTGGACGGTCACCGAGGACCAACTGGACGAGGCCCGGATCCCCCCGGAGATCCTCGGCGGGGCCCTGCACGCCGCCGAGCACGCCTCCATCGGCATGCTGCCGCTGTTCGCGACCTGCGACCGCCGGGACATCGGCGGAGTCTCCGTCCCCCTGCACCCCGACACGCTCCTGCCGACCGTCTTCGTGTACGACGGCCATCCCGGCGGCGCGGGCTTCGCCGAGCGCGCCTTCCACACCGCCCGTGCCTGGCTGACCGCCACCCGTGAGGCCATCGCCTCCTGCGAGTGCGACGCCGGCTGCCCGTCGTGCATCCAGTCCCCCAAGTGCGGCAACGGCAACGACCCGCTGCACAAGAGAGGCGCCGTGCGGCTGCTCACGGTTCTGCTGCGGGACGCGCCGGCGCCGGGGGAGCCGGATCCGGCGACGGCCGAACCGGCGACGGATCCGCCGGGCCCGCCCGGGCCCTGACCTCGACGGCGAACGGCCCCCGTCCCGACGCAGCCGTCACGTCCGAGATCTCCCCCACGATCGCGCACCGCACCAGCCGCGCCCCTTGGGCCCGCGCCACGCGCTCCGCCCGGGCGCAGGCCGCCGCACCGCCCTCCGCCCCGTGCTCCGCGGCGGCGAGCGCGGCCAGATCGGCGCCGCCGGCCGCCCGGTGCCGGGTCACGACGGCCTGCCCCAGCGCGAGCAGAACCCCGAACACCAGGCACAGCACGGCGATCGCGCCCACGCTCCAGACGGTGGCGGCCCCCCTGTCGGACCTGCGCGGGGCCACCGTCCGGGCAGGGCCCCTCATGACCCGTACCCCACGGATTCCTCCGCCAACGCGACCGCCTCCTCGCGCAGTTCGGGGGAGAGACCGTGCAACAGAGGCGGTCTGGCCACGACCACCACCCGGACCTGGTCCCCCTCCCGGGTGACGGTGATCCGCGCACCTCGCGGTGCCGTGTCACGCGCCACCCGGAGCACCGCCTCGGGCGGGTCCTGACGGGCCGCCGCCCGGGCCCCCGTGCGCGCGGCGTCCACGCACCGGATCTGCGCCGCGACCACGAGAAGCCCCCATACGAGCCCCATGGCGAACAGCACCAGCACGGGCAGCACCATCGCGGACTCGGCCGTCACGAACCCCGCGTCCCGGCCGCGCCCGGGATCCGGGGTACGCACCGGGTCCCGGGCTCGCCCGCGGGACCGGCCGCACTCAGACCTGCGCACCGAGCGCCCGATCCACCACGGCCTGCAGCGCCTCGCCGACCGGCCCGCTCGTCACCACCTTGTACAGCACGGCGGCGAAAGCCACCGCCGCCAGCAGCCCCATCGCGTACTCGGAGGTGACCATCCCCGCGTCCTCCCGCGCCCCGCGCAGCCTGCACACCAGGGCACGCAACCGCGCCCGTACCGCCTCGCCCATCTCAACCCCCGTGAGGTCCATTGCCGTTTCCTCGTCCGTCCGATTCCGTCTTCGATCCCTGTGATTCCTATGCGCCCAACTGGTCCGGCACATGGCCGGGTCCGGCTCGCGCCCGAGGCCGGCGGGCGCTTCCGGTCCGGCGGGCGCTCCTCGCCCCGTGGGCGGTCCCGGTCCGGCGGACCCGCCGAAGGCGACGGCCGGCTGGAGACCGGCGGCCGGTCCGCAGCCCGCAGCCCGCAGCCCGCAGCCCGCAGCCCGCACAGAGTCGGCCACGGCCGTGGAGCGTTCGCCGGTCGGAGAGCATCCACCGGCCGGGGACCGTTCCTCGGTCCGGCGTCGGCCCCCAGCCCGAGACAGTTCGCCGTTCCACGGCCGGCTGCCCCTCCGGTACCCGTCGCCCGTCCGGCGCCCACCGCCCGTCCGGGGCAGTGCCCGCGATCGGGACACCGTGCCGTTCACGCGTCCCACGCCATCAGCCACCCCCTCCCAGCACCTCGCCCGCGAGTCCGATCACCACGGGCAGGATCCCGACCGCGAGAAACGCGGGCAGGAAGCACAGCCCCACCGGCGCGGTGACCGCGACGGACGCTCGCCGAGCGCGTCCCGTCGCTGTGCGCGTCCATCCGGCGCGGGCGTCCGCGGCGAGCCGGGCGACCGGCCCGGCCGCGGGGAGGCCCGTCGTGTCGGCCCGTTCCAGCAGCCGGGCCAGCGCCCCGGCACCGGGCAGGGCGGCCAGGCGCCGCCACGCCTCGGCCGGTTCACCGCCCAGCCGTGCCTCGGCCGCGCCGCGGGCGAGCGCATCGCCCACCGGGCCGCCGAGGGCGTCGCCCACGGCCTGCGCGGCGACCGCCGGGGCGGCACCCGCGGCGATGCAGGCGGCCAGCAGGTCGGCGGCGAGCGGAAGCCGACGGGCGATCAGCACCGCGTCTGCCTTCCCCGCAGCGCCGTCGGCTGCCACCCGGCGCCGTCGCCACCAGCTCAGTCCGGCGGCACCGGCCAGGCCGACCGCGATGCCCGTGGGCCCGCCGAGGAGCACCCAGCCGACGCCCACGGCACCCACCGCGGGCAGCCACCGGCGCGCGGCACCACGTGCCGGGAGACGGGGGCGGCCGGCGTCGGCGATCCGCAGGCCGAGCAGTGCGGCCAGCCGCCTCCGCGTCCGTCGTCTGCGCCGTGCCGCCTGCACACGCAGGGCGAGCCATCCGAGGACCACCGCGATCCCCATGACCGCCCCCAGCCTGTGGACGACATCCTCGGTCATGTCTGCCACCTCCTCCGCCTCACGTCACGTCCTCGGCTCGCCGCACGATCCGCATCGCCCACCACAGGCCGGCTCCCTCCAGCAGTCCTCCGGTCAGCAGGCAGCCGAGCCCCGCTGGGGTGTGGAGCAGGACGTGCAGCGGGTCGGCGCCCAGTGCGGTGCCCAGGAGGATGCCGACGACCGGTAGCCCGGCGAGCAGCAGGGCAGTGGCTCGCGGCCCGGCCAGCTGGGCACGGAGGTCGGCGCGCTGGTCCCGCTCGGCACGCAACGCGGCCTCGAGCCGGTCGAGCCCGGACGCCAGGCCGGCGCCCTGGTCGACGGCCACCCGCCAGCAGGCCGCGAGACCCAGCAGTCCGCCGGCACCGGGCTGCCGTGCCGCCTGTGCGAGCGCAGCGGGGACGTCACCGCCGAACCGGGCCGCCGCCAGCACCGCGGCCCGTGCCTCCCCGAGCCCGTGGGAGCCGCGTGCCGCGTGCAGCAAGGCCTCCCCCGGCTGCCGCCCTGCCCGCACCTCGCCCGCCAGGGCGGCGCACAGCGCGATGACGGCGTCGGCGCGTCGTTCCCGGCCCTGTCGCGCCTCGGTGGCCCTCCGCGCCCGCCGCAGCAGCGGTACTCCGGCGGCACCCGCGAGGACCGGCAGCAGCGAGCCGCCAAGCAGCGCCAGCACCAGCCCGCCGACGGCCGACCACCACTCGGGCCGCCAGTGTCCGCAGATCCGCCGCAGTCCGCCGGCCAGTTCCCGCCAGCCGGGCGGCCCCGGCACCACCACTCCACCGCCCGCCAGCAGCAGCCGCGCCCGCCGCGCTCCGAAGCCTCCGCCGCCCAGCATCCAGGCCGCCACCCCGAGGCAGGCCACAGCCGCACCCCACGTCGTCTGAGCCGAACCGGCGTGCCACGGCGCCTCACCCGTGGCAATCACCTGCGGGCCCCAGCCCAGGTCGCCCGGACCACTCACCGCAGGGGTGCGGAACATCTCACCCATGCCGCTCACCCCCGAACCCCTGACCGTCCGTCCCGTGCCGCCACTCCGCGCTCGGCGGGCCCGCCACCGGGAGAGGGGCGTCGCTCAGCAGCCCCCGCAGCCGCTCCCAGCCCCGCTGCGGCACGAAGGCGTCCTCGGCCCACCGCAGCGCCGGCACGGTCCTGACGAGTCCCGACGGGTCCCGTTCCAGGACGTGCACCTCGGAGATCCGTCGCCGTCCGGCCCGGTCGCGTGCGAGGTGCAGGACCACGGACAGGGCAGCGGCCACCTGGCTGTGCAGGGCGGCCCGGTCGAGCCCGGCGGCCGTGCCGAGTGCTTCCAGACGCGCGGGCACGTCGGCGGCGGCGTTGGCGTGCACCGTCCCACAACCCCCTTCGTGGCCCGTGTTCAGGGCCGCCAGCAGGTGGAGGACCTCAGGGCCACGCACCTCGCCGACGACCAGCCGGTCCGGTCGCATCCGCAGTGCCTGACGGACCAGGTCCTCCAGGGTGACCAGGCCCGCCCCCTCCTGATTGGCGGGCCTGGTCTCCAACCGGACGACATGCGGATGGTCGGGACGCAGCTCCGCGGAGTCCTCGGCGAGCACGATCCGCTCCCCGGGACCGACGAGTCCCAGCAGCGCGCTCAGCAGCGTCGTCTTGCCGCTGCCGGTGCCGCCGCTGATCAGGAACGACAGCCGCGCCTCGACGAGAGCGCGCAACACGCGGTCCCCTCCCGGCGGCACCGTGCCCGCCGCGACGAGTTCGTGGAGGGTGAAGGCACGAGGCCGCACCACACGCAGCGACAGGCAGGTGCAACCGACCGCGACCGGGGGCAGCACGGCATGCAGCCGGGTGCCGTCGGGCAGCCGGGCGTCGGCCCAGGGCCGGGCGTCGTCCAGCCGACGTCCCGCGACCGCGGCCAGGCGCTGGGCGAGCCGCCGTACGGCCGCGGCATCGGGGAAGCGGACCGGTGCCCGCTCCAGGCCGCCGCCGCGGTCAACCCAGACCCGGTCCGGGGCGGTCACCAGGACGTCGGTGACCGACGGATCGGTGAGCAGCGGCTCCAGCGGCCCGCTGCCGACCAGCTCGGAACGGAGCCGTTCGGCGGCACCGAGGACCTCGGCGTCGCCGAGCACACGTCCCTGCTCGCGCAGTGCCTGCGCCACGCGCGCGGGGGTGGGTTCGGCGCCGCTCGCCGCCAGCCATCGCCTTACGCCGTCGAGCAGTTCGGGGCGGGTCTCGGGTACGGGGCTGGTCATGAGCCGCCCGCCTCGACCAGGGCCCGCTCCCAGAACTCCCTGCAGAACCGGGCGAGCGGTCCGCGTGGTGCCGCACCCGGCGTCGCCGTGCCCTCGCGCGGGCGCAGCAGCGCCGGTTCCGCGGGAACCTCCCCGGCCAGGGGCAGGCCCAGCAGCCGGGCCACCTCGCGTTCGTCCAGCCCCGTCGCGTAGGGGCCGCGCACGGCGACCCGCAGGTCACGCAGGACCATGGCGGCCGCGCGGGCGACGCGGTCGGCTGCGGCGACGGCACGCAGCTCGGCGGGAACGACGAGGAGCCCGAGGTCGAGCTGGGCGAGGACCTCGGCGACGCCGTCGTCGACGCGGCGCGGCAGGTCGACCACGACCGTGCCTCCCCGGCGCCGGGCGGCGGCGAGCACCGCGCGGACGGCCTGAGGAGGCACGGCGACGCGGTCCCCGCGGTCCCAGCTGAGGACCCGCAGGGAGTGCAGTTCGGGCAGTGATTCCTCCAGGGCGCCGCCGCCGACCCGTCCGCGGGACGCGGCGAAGGCGGGCCAGCGAAGCCCTTCGGCCGTCTCGCCGCCCAGGAGGACGTCGAGTCCACCGCCGAGCGGATCGGCGTCCACGAGCAGGGTGCGCAGTCCCTCACGGGCGGCGGTGACGGCGAGCGCGCACGCGAGCGTGGAGGCCCCGGCGCCGCCACGGCCGCCGATGACGCCGACGGTGAGAGCGGGCCGGCCGGCGCCCTCGGCGACGTCGGCGATGCGGTCGACGAGCCACTGCTCCCCGTCGGGGAGCATCAGGACATGGTCGGCGCCGATCTCGACAGCGCGTTTCCACACCCCGGAGTCGTCCTGGTCGCGGCCGACCAGCACCACGCCGCGGCGGCGGGTGGCACCGCGCACGCGGCGGGCCGCGTCGTCGCCGACCAGGACGAGCGGCGCGGTCTCCCAGCTCCCCCCGGGTTCCGGCTGGGCGTGGTGGACCTCGGGTGTGGCGCCGGCGGCCGCGCACAGCCGGAGCAGGTCGTCGAGGAGTTCCGGGTCCTCGGTGACGATCAGCGGGCGGGCCTGCCGTCCTCCGGTGGCCGGCGGCGGGTCGTGTGTGACGGTTCCTGACACGGTTTCCTTCCCCCTTCGCTGCGTGTCGCGCAGCCCCTGGGGCCCCGCGATTCCCAAACGTGTGAAGAACCGGCAAGCGGCCTCCATATGAACGGCCGACGGAATCCGGCCATACGCATCCGGCAATGGGATCCGGCCGAGAACTCGGCGCGGGCCGGACGACGCGTGGGAATCACGGTGCAGCACCCCCGGAAATCATGTGGATCTTGGTCGAAAACTGTGGACAACTCGACGAGTGTGAATATCGCCATCACCCATACCGGTGACGCCCGCACTGATGCACGGACGACTTCCAGAGAGCAGCCCAACCACTACGGAGGGTGACGAAGAAGGGCAGGAGTCGAGCACCCGACACCAGGGAGCAGCACGGGGCGACTGGTCGTGGCACGCGAGGGAAAACCCACCCGGACATGCGACGACCCCCGCCGGGGGGGAGAGCGGGGGTCGTCTCCACGGCCGACTCGGGGGGGGAGGAGTCGGACCGGGTTAGCACGGTCGCGAACGATCCGTGACTTCCATGGTGTACCCGAGAGGCCTCTCAGGCAAACCCACGCGCCCACCTTACGCCGAATGGGCTGCACCTATGCTCGGGGTCGTGGAAAACCACTCCTTGCCCCGCACAGCGGCCTTCTTTGACCTGGACAAGACGGTCATTGCGAAGTCGAGCACGCTCACGTTCAGCAAGTCGTTCTACCAGGGCGGACTGATCAACCGCCGAGCCGTCCTGCGGACCGCCTATGCGCAGTTCGTCTTCCTGGTGGGCGGCGCCGACCACGACCAGATGGAGCGCATGCGCGAGTACCTGTCCGCGCTGTGCCGCGGCTGGAACGTGCAACAAGTGAAGGAACTCGTCGCGGAGACCCTTCACGACCTGATCGACCCCATCATCTACGACGAGGCCGCCTCCCTCATCGAGGAGCACCACACGGCCGGACGGGACGTGGTGATCGTGTCGACGTCGGGCGCGGAGGTGGTCGAGCCGATCGGCGAGCTCCTCGGCGCCGACCGGGTCGTCGCCACCCGCATGGTGGTGGGCGACGACGGCTGCTTCACCGGGGAGGTGGAGTACTACGCCTACGGCCCCACCAAGGCGGAGGCCGTCAAGGAGCTGGCCGCGTCCGAGGGATACGACCTCGCCCGCTGCTACGCCTACAGCGACTCGGTGACCGACCTGCCGATGCTGGAGTCCGTCGGCCATCCGCACGCCGTCAACCCGGACCGCGCGCTGCGCCGGGAGGCGCTGACCCGCGAATGGCCGATTCTCGACTTCCATCGCCCGGTCCGGCTCAAGAAGCGCATCCCGGGGCTGTCGGTGCCGTCACGCCCGGCCCTCATCGCGGCGGTCGCGATAGGCGCGGCGGCGGCCACGGCCGGCCTCGTCTGGTACGCGAGCCGACGCCGCGCTCCGCAGCTGTGACCTGTAGTTCCCGTCGGTCCGAACGGTTTCAGGGGGATTGCGCCGGATCAGGTCCCGTTTGGTGGCGAAAGTAAAGAAGTGCAGCCCAGGCTTCCGCTTGCCGGAGGCCTGGAGTAGAAAGGAGTCAACGGCCCGCGAGACCAAGGACATCCGCGAGGATCACCTTCACAGCGCATTCGGCCCCACGGACCGCGCACGGACATCGGGCACCCACGCGACGTCGACCCGTCGATTACGGGCCAGCCGCACCAGGTTTCGGGCAAAGACCCCGACCTGATGGGTACATATCGAGGACGCTTGGTAACCCGGTGCACGTGCCAGCGGCGGTACGAGTCCTCGTACCGCCGCAACCCTGTGGGCCCCGGGTGGGGCAGGCCCGCTCGCTCCCGGCTCTCTGGCACCGCTCAGGAAGCGGGGCGCGGCAGCGAAGCCGGAGTGCCGTCACGCCGCTCCGCGCTGCAGGGCCTCACAGACCGCCGTCGACTCCCGTGCGCCCAGCTCGACCGCCCGTCCGCAGTGGGCGATCCAGGCCGCCACCCCTTCCGGGGTCCCGGAGACATAGCCCTCCAGGGCCGCCAGGTAGGCCGCCCGGCCCAGTTCGGCGTGTCCGGCCTCGGCAGGACAGATCGCCTTGGGGTCGAGGCCGCTGCCGACCAGGACGATACGTTCGGCCGTCCGTGCGATCAGGCCGTTGTGCGAGGCGAACGGGCGCAGAGCCAGCAGCTCACCGTGCACGACCGCCGCCGTCACCAGCGCCGGGGCGGAACCGCCCGCGACGATCAGCTCCGCCAGGCCGTCCAGGCGCCCGGAGACCTCCTGCGCGCCGGGCGGCGGCAACTCGACCAGCGGCTCGTCGACCGGCTCGCCCGCCCGGCGGGGGCGCCCGACCTCGTCCCCCTGGGTCGCCGCGGCCACCAGGTGCAGCCGGGCGAGCACCCTGAGGGGCGACTGCCGCCAGATGGACAGCAGCTGACCGGCCTCGGCGGTCAGCCGGAGTGCCGCACCCATCACGCGCTCCTCGCCCTCGCCGCCGAAGTCACTGCGCCGCCGCACCTCTTCCAGCGCCCAGTCGGCACCGGAGAGCGCCGCGGAACCGCGCGCCCCGCGCAACGCGGCCTCGGAAGTGATCTCGTTGCTGCGGCGCCGCATGATCCGGTGTCCGTAGACCCGGTCCACGGCCCTGCGCACGGACTCCACGGATTCGGCCACGCCGGGCAGGGAGCCCAGGGCCGCGAGCGGATCGGCGGTCGCGCCTGTCGTACTCATGGGTACGACAGTACGCACCCGGAACCCGCACCCCACGAAGGAGTGGTCTTCCTCACGCCCCCACTCCACTCACAGCAATGAGGCGACTACGCTTCGTGAACATGAAAATTGCTTTCGTCGGGAAGGGCGGCAGCGGCAAGACCACCCTGTCCTCCCTCTTCATCCGCCACCTCGCGGCCACGGGCGCGCCCGTGATCGCGGTCGACGCCGACATCAACCAGCACCTGGGCGCCGCACTCGGCCTGGACGAGGCGGAGGCAGCCGAACTGCCCGCGCTCGGCGAGCGGCTGCCACTGATCAAGGACTACCTGCGCGGCTCCAACCCGCGCATCGCCTCCGCAGACACGATGATCAAGACGACGCCGCCCGGCGAGGGCTCGCGGCTGCTGCGGGTGGGGGAGAACAACCCGGTCTACGACGCCTGCGCCCGGCCGGTGGAACTCGACGGCGACACCGTCCGTCTGATGGTCACCGGCCCCTTTTCCGACGCCGACCTGGGGGTCGCCTGCTACCACTCCAAGACGGGAGCGGTGGAGCTGTGCCTGAACCACCTGATGGACGGCCGTGACGAGTACGTCGTGGTCGACATGACAGCCGGGTCGGACTCCTTCGCCTCCGGCATGTTCACCCGTTTCGACGTCACGTTCCTCGTCGCCGAGCCGACCCGGAAGGGAGTGTCCGTCTATCGCCAGTACAAGGAGTACGCGCGCGACTTCGGCGTGACGCTGAAGGTCGTCGGCAACAAGGTGCAGGGCCGGGACGACCTCGACTTCCTGCGCGCCGAGGTAGGGGACGACCTGCTGGTGACCGTCGGGCACTCGGACTGGGTGCGCGCCATGGAGAAGGGCCGCCCGCCCCGCTTCGTGCTCCTGGAGGACGCCAACCGCCGCGCCCTGCACCGGCTGCAGACGGCCGCCGACGAGAGCTACGAGCGGCGTGACTGGGAGCGCTACACACGCCAGATGGTCCACTTCCATCTGAAGAACGCCCACTCCTGGGGCAACGAGCGCACCGGGGCCGACCTGGCGGCGCAGGTCGACCCGGACTTCGTGCTCGGCGAGAGCCTCGCCGCCCCTGCCTGAGGCGGCCGGTGAAGATCTCGACCCCGCAGGGGCGCTCCAGGTGGGGCGCCCCTTGTCGCCGGCCCTCCGGAGCGTGTCGCGAACGAGGCGCCGATCTCCCGACGGGCGGGCCGCTCGGCGTTCGGAACGTGCGATCGCAGGACGAAGGGGCACCCGGCCCTCGTGCGGGGCGTACGTGGGGGTCCCGACAGCACGGTGAGCCTGTGTACCGGGTGGGGGCGGGACCCTCACCGCACGCCCCAGCGGGCTACTGCCGGGCCGCCGGCGACCCGGGCACACCCTTCGGAGCGGGGGCGGCCGGCAGGAAGGACGCCCAGCCCCGCTTGGGAGCCTCGCCGACCTGCAAGGTCCGCAACTTGGCCAGGACCTGCGGGTCCTGGGCATCCAGCCAGTCGGCGAGCTGCCGGAAGGAGACGCAGCGGACGTCGGGCTTGTTGCAGACGGTCTGGACGACCTCCTCGACCGCGCGCATGTAGGTGCCGCCGTTCCAGGACTCGAAGTGATTGCCGATGATCAGCGGCGCCCGGTTGCCGTCGTAGGCCCGCCGGAAGCCGTCGAGCAGGCCGTCCCGCATCTGGTCGCCCCAGAACTCCCGCTTGGCGGGGTCGCCCTGGGTGGCGGTGCCGGACTGGTTGACCATGAAGTTGTAGTCCATCGTCAACTGCTCGTAGGAGTGCCCCGGGAAGGGCACGAGCTGCATCGACAGGTCCCACAGGCCTTCCTTCTTCCCGGGCCAGACCTGGTTGTTGACACCGCTGGAGTCGTACCGGAAGCCGAGCTCGCGGGCGGCCTTCATGAAGTTCTTCTGGCCCTCCAGGCACGGGGTGCGTGCGCCGATGAGCTCCTTGTCGTAGTCGAAGGGCAGCGGCGCGGCATTCTTCACGCCCGTGTTGGTCTTCCAGGTCCTGACGAACTGCTTGGCCTGGTTGATCTCGTCCTTCCACTCCTCGACGGACCACTCGCCGACGCCGCCGTTCTTGCCGCAGAAGTGACCGTTGAAGTGGGTGCCGATCTCGTTGCCCTCGAGCCAGGCCAGCCTCAGCTGCTTGACGGTGTCGATGATGCCCTGCTGGTCGTTGAAGCCGATGTCGGAGCGGCCGGGCGAATGCTGCGGGGGGCGGTAGAGGTCACGCTTGCTCTCAGGGAGCATGTACACGCCGCTGAGGAAGTACGTCATCGTCGCATGGTTGTCCTTGGCGACCTCACGGAAGTGGGAGAACAGCTTCTGGCTGTCCTCCCCCGCGCCGTCCCAGGAGAACACCACGAACTGGGGAGGCTTCTGACCCGGCTTCATCCGTTGCGGTGTCGGCAGGTGCGGCTGTACCCCGGTGAACGCGGTCGATCCGTCTCCGATCAGCCGGACCACGCTCTTCGGTGCCGGAGCCTGCTTCGCCTTCTGCGCGCCGGGGACGCCTGAACCGGTGTCGCCGGATCCGCCGGTTCCCGTCGCGCAACCGGCCAGGGATGCGGCCATGGTCGCGGCGACCACGGTGCCTGCGGCGATCCTTGCGGTGGCGGCCATGTTCCGCCCACCTTCTTCCTTCTGTCGAGGCCAACGCCGATCAGGGCGTCTTGTCGGTGTGTGCCGGGACGTGCCGACAGCGCCGTCAAGGTCGCATGGACCGAAGAAGGAATTTGTACGACAAGCCGATCAACAGCTCACTTCACTCATGAGAGTGGCTTTTTGACCTATTTGCTCGAATGATCCACACTTCGCCTTTACTCTGCATTACGATTCATTTACCGAGCGTTGATCCATCCCGCCGCTGCACGCCGTGACCCACGGCCGCGACCCGACCCCCGCCATCGACCGGGGGCCCACCAGTTCCGCGACCGCGCTGCCCCGGAGGAGACGGGAAAATGTCAGCCTGCACCCCCACTCGCGCTTCCGACTCGACGCGCACCCACCGCACCCACCCACCGCACAGCCCACCGCCGGCCCCTCGACGCCGCTTCCGGCCCGCGGGCGCCGACGTGTCCGCCTCGATCGCGGTCTTCCTGATCGCCCTCCCCCTGTCCCTCGGCATCGCTCTGGCCACCGGTGCTCCCCTCCAGGCAGGCCTCGTCGCCGCCGCCGTGGGCGGCCTGGTCGCCGGCCGGATCGGCGGCAGTGCACTGCAGGTCAGCGGCCCCGCCGCCGGGCTCACCGTCGTCACCGCCGACCTGATCCAGCGTTACGGCTGGCGCACGACGTGTGCCATCACGGTGCTCGCCGGACTCGCCCAGATCGGCCTGGGCTGCCTGCGGGTGGCGCGCACCGCCCTGGCCGTGAGCCCCGCGATCGTGCACGGCATGCTCGCCGGCATCGGCGTCACCATCGCCGTGGCGCAGCTGCACATCGTGCTCGGCGGCCGCCCGCAGAGCTCCGTGCTCGCCAACCTCCGCGCACTACCCGCCCAGTTGGCTCAACTGGCACCGGCCTCGGTAGCCGTGAGCACACTGACGCTGGCCCTGCTCCTGCTCTGGCCACGCCTGCCGGGACGGGCCGGGCAGGTGCTGCGGAAGGTGCCCGCGCCACTCGTCGCCGTCGCCGGTGCCACCGCGACCGCGGCCCTCGCCGGTCTCAGCCTGCTCAAGGTGGATCTGCCCTCCTGGCGCAACCACGCTCTGGCCGGCCTGCCGGAGGGCCCGGCGCTCGGCCTCGCCGCCGCCGTGCTGACCACGACGCTGGTGTGCAGCGTGCAGTCGCTGCTCGGCGCGATCGCCGTGGACAAGCTGGTCGCCTCCCGCCCCGGCCCCGGTGTGCACATCCACCGCTCCGACCTGGACCGTGAACTGCTCGGCCAGGGTGCCGCCAACATCGTCTCCGGCACGCTCGGCGGACTGCCGGTGGCGGGCGTGGCCGTACGCAGCACCGCGAATGTGAACGCCGGTGCCGTGAGCCGGAACTCCACGATGCTGCACGGCGTTCTCGTAGTGGTAGCCGCGCTGCTGATGGTCCCGGCCCTGGAGCTCATCCCGCTCGCCTCGCTCGCCGCCCTGGTGATGGCCGTCGGCATCCAGATGGTGTCCCTGCACCACATCCGCACGGTGACCCGCCACCGCGAGGTGCTGGTGTACGCCGTCACCACCCTCGGCGTGGTCGTCCTCGGTGTTCTGCAGGGTGTGGCGCTGGGGATCGCCGTGGCCGTCGCCACCGCCCTGCACCGCCTCACCCGCACCCGGATCACCCACGACGAGCAGGAAGGAGTCCACCATGTCCAGGTGAGAGGCCAGTTGACGTTCCTCGCGGTGCCGCGACTGAGCCGGGCCCTGCATCTCGTCCCCCAGGGCGCCGACGTCGTCGTGGAGTTGAGCGGGTCGTTCATGGACCACGCGGCGTACGAGGCACTGCAGGACTGGCAGAAGACGCACATCGCGCAGGGCGGCTCGGTCGAGCTGACCGGTCGCCGCGCCGGAGTCCGGATCGGCGAACCCGAGGACCTGTCCGAACCCCCGGCCACCGCCCACGGCCCCGAAGCCCAGAAGGCCCAAGCCGCCGTCGCCACCGGCTCCGACGCCCACCAGGAGGACCCGCCCCGGCCGGGGCACGGCACCGGCCTCGCCGAACCGGTCGCTTCGTCAGGATGCCGCTGCCGTCCCTGGACGCCCTGGCGCAACCACCAGTGCGAGCGCCCGCCTGCCGCCTCCCGGGCCGGGCAGCACTCCGGCACCGGCGCGGACGGGCGGCAGGCCGCCCTCGGGGACACCTCCCCCGGCCCCGAGCCCGGCGGGCGCCAACTGGTGCGCGGCATCAGCGCGTTCCAGCGCAACACCGCGCCCCTGGTGCGCGGCGAGCTCGCCCGGCTGGCACGGGAGGGACAGCGGCCGACCCAGCTCTTCCTCACCTGCGCCGACTCCCGCCTGGTCACCTCGATGATCACCTCCAGCGGCCCGGGAGACCTGTTCGTGGTGCGCAACGTGGGCAACCTGGTGCCGCTGCCCGGCGCGGAGAGCGGCGACGACTCGGTGGCGGCCGCGATCGAGTACGCCGTCGAGGTGCTGCAGGTTCGGTCCATCACGGTCTGCGGGCACTCCGGGTGCGGGGCCATGCAGGCACTGCTGAACTCCGAGCCGGGCGGCGCCCGGACACCGCTGAAGCGGTGGCTGCGGCACGGGCTGCCGAGCCTGGAGCGCATGGCCGACGACAACCGGCCGTGGGCCCGTCTCGCCGGCCGGGGGCCCGCCGACGCGGTGGAGCAGCTGTGCCTGACCAACGTGGTCGAGCAGTTGGAGCACCTGCGCGCCCACGATTCGGTGGCTCGGGCGCTGCGCGAGGGCGCGCTGGAGCTGCACGGGATGTACTTCCACGTGGGTGAGGCGCAGGCCTACCTGTTGACCGGTGCGGACCAGGACAGGGTGTTCGACCACGTGAGGGAGGCGGACCTGCCGGCCTGACCCGAGGGCCCGGCCCTCCGCAGCCCGGTTGCACCGGACACGGGCGCGCGGTCCCTGCACTGCCGGACCGCGCGCCCGTGACGCGTGCCCGGTTGCCGTGTCACCGCGGGGAGGCGTGGTCCCGCCCACCCGCGGCGCACGCCGTCCGCCCGCCGGGAGGGGACGGCTGCCGTCCCTCCAACGCAACCGGTCTTGTCGCGCTCCGGCCCGAACGCCCCCTCGCAGCTCGCACCTCACCCCGCCTCCCGGCCTCCCTCCTCACGCCCCGTCCACCCCGCACCCTCAACAGGTGGGCCTGTCCTCCCCTCGCCCGGACGTCGGGGGTGTGAAGCGCGTTACATGCGGTGAACTCGCGCGGGACCCGGTCCGTGGGTACGGATGACCAGGGACGACCTCGGAGACACCCGCACCGGGAACTCGCCCCATAGGTCTAAACCAATTTTCCGTCGACCCTTGTCATCGGCCCCCCGGGTCTGATGAGCTGTGGCCTGGGACACAACGGACACCCCGAGAAAGGGAGATGTCGTGAGTAACGAAAGCCTGGCCAACCTCCTCAGGGAGGAGCGACGCTTCGCGCCGCCCG
>NZ_JADWYM010000020.1 GCF_022414535.1 Streptomyces sp. MUM 2J | reverse complement strand
TCGTGGTGATGAAGTTGACCGAGCCGAGGATCGTGCCGAAGCCGGAGAAGGCCAGGCCCATGATCCACATGTCGGCGCCGACGCCGGGCGAGCGGACCGCGTCCGACAGCGGGGAGTAGGCGAACCAGCCGAAGTCGGCCGCGCCGTCCGGCGTGAGGAAGCCGGCGACCGCGACCAGCGAGCCGAACAGGTACAGCCAGTAGGCGAACATGTTCAGCCGCGGGAAGGCGACGTCGGGGGCACCGATCTGGAGCGGCATGATCCAGTTCGCGAAGCCGGCGAACAGCGGCGTCGCGAACATCAGCAGCATGATCGTGCCGTGCATCGTGAACGCCTGGTTGAACTGCTCGTTCGACATGATCTGCAGACCCGGGCGGGCCAGCTCGGCGCGCATGACCAGAGCCATGACGCCACCGATGCAGAAGAAGACGAACGACGTCACCAGATAGAGCGTTCCGATGGTCTTGTGGTCGGTGGTGGTGAGCCACTTGACCACGACGTTGCCGGGCTGCTTGCGCCGGACCGGCAGCTCGTCCTCGTAGTACGGCTGTTCAGCCGTCGAGGCTCCCTGGGGTTCGTTGACGATGCTCACAGGTTGTTCGTCTCCCGGTTCTTCTCGTGGCTCGTCTGCGCGATGCCGGCGGGAACGTAACCGGTCTGCCCCTTCTTGGCGAGGTCCTTGAGATGCTGCTCGTAGCGCTCGGGGGAGACGACCTTCACGTTGAACAGCATCCGGGAGTGATCGACGCCGCACAGCTCGGCGCACTTGCCTCGGAAGGTGCCCTCCGCGTTCGGGGTCACCTGGAAGGCGTTGGTGTGGCCCGGGATGACGTCCTGCTTCATCAGGAACGGCAGCACCCAGAAGGAGTGGATGACGTCCCGGGAGGTGAGCACGAAGCGGACCGTCTTGCCCTTCGGGAGCCAGAGGGTCGGACCCGGGTTGTTGGTCTGCGGGTTCCGCTCACCCGGGGTACCGCAGGTGTAGACGCCGCCGGCGTTGTCGGGGAAGTCCTTCTTGTACCGGTCCGGAATGGCGTCCAGTTCCTTGGACGTCTTGGCGTCACCGGTGGAGCCGTCGACGTTCTCGATGTAGTTGAAGCACCAGCTCCACTGGAAGCCGACCACGTTGACCGTGACGTCGGGCTTCTTGTCGAGGCTGAGCAGCTTCGACTCGTCCCGGGCCGTGAAGTAGAACAGGACCGAGACGATGATGATCGGAACGACCGTGTACAGGGCCTCGATGGGGAGGTTGTAGCGGGTCTGCGGAGGAACCTCGACCTTGGTGCGGCTGCGCCGGTGGAAGAGGGCACTCCACAGAATCAGACCCCACACCAGCACGCCAACGGCGAGCGCGGCAGCCCAGGAGCCCTGCCACAGGGAGAGGATCCGCGGAGCCTCTTCCGTGGTCGGGGTGGGCATACCAAGGCGGGGGAAGTCCTTGTATGTGCAACCGGTTGCGGTCGCCAGGACCAGGCCCGCGGTCAGTGCCTGCAGCAGCTTCCGCCGCATCGGGCGCCGCGGCGAGCGGTCGGAGCCGTTGGGACTCACGTAGCGCCTTCCCGAGAGTCTCGCCCGCGCTGTACGGCTGCGGCCTGGCCTTCTCGCTGGTCGGTCGCCGCCCTGCGTCGGGCAGGGGTTTGGATGTTTATGCGGACCAAACCCTAGCCGACGCCCTTCGGGGGTTCGCGGGGAGGGGTGCCTACTGGGCGGGTTGGTTCGCTTGTTTGGCGGCCGAGGGTGGTCCGCCGCCCCTCGCGCGGCTCCCCGCTCCCCTGAACGGAGGTGCCCCGACCGGCCGTCTAGTGCCGCGGCAGGCAACGTTCGCCCGTCGAGGAGCGGCGTCCGGTGCGTGCTCCCGGCGTGCCGGCCGGAAGTCCTCGTACTGGGCGTACTCGGGCTTTCGGCCGGTGCGGCGGGAGCGCGTGCCGGGCGCCGCGACGGGGCGAACGTTGCCTGTTGCGGCACTAGCGTTGCCCCATGGCCTACTTCGACGCCGCTTCCGCCGCTCCCCTGCACCCCGTCGCCCGGCAGGCCCTGCAGGCGTCCCTGGACGAGGGATGGGCCGATCCCGCCCGGCTCCACCGGGAGGGACGCAGGGCGCGGTTGCTGCTGGACGCGGCACGGGAGGCGGCGGCGGAGGCAGTGGGATGCCGACCGGACGAACTGACCTTCACCCCCTCGGGAACCCGGGCCGTGCACACGGGGATCGCGGGGGCACTGGCCGGGCGCCGCCGGACCGGACGTCACCTGATCGTGTCAGCCGTCGAACACTCCTCGGTACTCCGTTCGGCCGAGTCGCACGAGGCGGACGGCGGGACGGTGACACGGGTGCCCGTGGACCGGGCGGGGGCGGTGGACCCCGCGGCGTACGCCGAGGCGCTGCGCCCCGGCACCGCGCTGGCGTGTCTGCAGTCGGCCAACCACGAGGTGGGCACCGTGCAGCCGGTGGCGGCCGTGGCCGAGGCGTGCCGGCAGGCCGGGGTGCCGCTGCTGGTGGACGCGGCGCAGTCGCTCGGGTGGGGTCCGGCGGAGGGCGCGTGGTCCCTGCTGGCCGCCAGTGCTCACAAGTGGGGCGGGCCGCCCGGGGTCGGGCTGCTGGTCGTGCGCAAGGGCGTGCGGTTCGCGGCCCAGGGGCCGGTGGACGAACGGGAGTCGGGCCGGGCACCCGGTTTCGAGAACATCCCGGCGATCGTCGCGGCGGCCGCCTCACTGCGGGCGGTGCGGGCGGAAGCCGCCCCGGGGGCCCGGCGGCTGCACGAGCTGACCGAACGGATCCGGGCGCGGGTGCCGCACCTGGTGCCGGACGTCGAGGTGGTGGGCGACCCTGTGCGCCGGCTGCCCGGCGTGGTCACCTTCTCGTGCCTGTACGTCGACGGGGAGACACTGCTGCACGAACTGGACCGGGAGGGTTTCTCCGTGTCCTCCGGATCCTCCTGCACCAGCAGCACCCTGACGCCGAGCCATGTCCTGAAGGCGATGGGCGTGCTCAGCGAGGGCAACGTCCGGGTGTCGCTGCCGCCGGGGACGCCCGCGGAGGACGTGGAGCGGTTCCTGGAGGTGCTGCCCGGCGCGGTGGCACGGATGCGGGAGAAACTGGGCGCGCCCGCCCCGGTGACCGTCGTGCGCCGGGACGACGTCGTGGTCGACGCGCTGGGCAAGCGGTGCCCGATCCCGGTCATCGAACTGGCGAAGGTCATCGGTGACGTCCCCGTGGGCGGCACGGTGCGGGTGCTGTCCGACGACGAGGCGGCCCGCCTCGACATCCCCGCGTGGTGCGAGATGCGGGGCCAGGAGTACGTGGGCGAGGAGCCGGCCGGGAAGGGCACGGCGTATGTGATCCGCCGGACGGGGTGACCGGCCCGGGGGTGCGGGGGCCGGCCGGCTCCCGCACCCGGGTCCGGGGCTCAGGCCAGGTGCGCGCGGACCTCGGTGGCGGCCTCGTCGCCGTACGCCTTGGTGAACCGCTCCATGAAGTGCGCCCGGCGCAGCTGGTACTCCTGCGTCCCCACCGTCTCGATGACGAGGGTGGCCAGCATGCAGCCGACCTGGGCCGCGCGCTCCAGGGAGACGCCCCAGGCGAGGCCGGACAGGAAGCCGGCGCGGAAGGCGTCGCCGACGCCCGTCGGGTCGGCCTTGCGCTCCTCGTCGGGGCAGCCGACCTCGATCGGGTCCTGGTCCCGGTGCTCGATGCGCACGCCGCGCGAGCCGAGGGTGGTGACGCGGTGACCGACCTTGGCGAGGATCTCGTCGTCCGTCCAGCCGGTCTTGGTCTCGATGAGGCCCTTCTCGTACTCGTTGGAGAACAGGTACGTGGCGCCGTCCAGCAGGACCTGGATCTCCTCGCCGTTCATACGGGCGATCTGCTGGGAGAAGTCGGCGGCGAAGGGGATCCCCCGGGAGCGGCACTCCTCGGTGTGGCGGAGCATCGCCTCGGGGTCGTCGGCGCCGATGAGGACCAGGTCGAGGCCGCCGACGCGGTCGGCGACCGTCTTCAGCTCGATCAGGCGGGCCTCGCTCATGGCACCGGTGTAGAACGAGCCGATCTGGTTGTGGTCGGCGTCGGTGGTGCACACGAAGCGGGCGGTGTGCAGCGTCTCGGAGATGCGGACCGAGCCGGTGTCGACGCCGTGCCGGTCCAGCCAGGCCCGGTACTCGTCGAAGTCGGAGCCGGCGGCACCCACGAGGAGGGGACGGGTGCCCAGCTGGCCCATGCCGAAGGCGATGTTCGCGCCCACACCACCGCGCCGGACGTCCAGCGTGTCGACCAGGAAGGACAGCGAGACCGTGTGCAGCTGGTCCGCGACGAGCTGGTCGGCGAAGCGCCCGGGGAAGGTCATGAGGTGGTCGGTGGCGATGGAGCCGGTGACTGCGATGCGCACGGCGTGGACTCTCCTGTGTGGAGGGGGATTGACAGTTCACGCTACCCGGTCACGGCACGCGCCTGAAGTGAACGAAACTACCCGATAGTAGATCTTTCTTCGCAGGCCCGGCCGTGTCTACGGTTCCGGTATGACGAACCTCGAGTTCTCCTCTCCGGCGTCAGCGTCCGCCCCCGCCGACCCGGACGGCGGTCTGGCGTCGCTGCGCGGCGACTGCGCGCGCATGGTCCCGCACTGGGCGGCTCCCGACCGCACCGCCTCCCGGCCCGTCTCGCCACTGCTGATCCACGGCGTCAGGGTGCCGGCGCGCTCGGCCCGGATGCTGGAGGCGATGTCCGACTACGGGGACTGACCCGGGAAGGGAACCGTGCGCTCCCCTGCCGCGTCCCATCGCCGTCCCCCGAGAAGGGGATACGGCATACGACCCGTCGGCTCTCATTTTTGACAGGGCCGGGTCAGGGTCACCGGGACAGCTGTGCGGCCGAAGGAGCGAATGCGGTGAACACCGAGCGACCCGACAACGACGACCTGGGCGCCGAGACCTCCGAGGGCCCGGCCGGGGAGGCCGCCGCCCGGAAGGCCCCCGGCACCGACGACGGGACACCGGCCTCACCGGACGCCACCGGCACCGCCACCGGCACGGAGGAACCGGCCCCGCAGGACGCCACCGGCACCGGCACCGGGGAAACCGCCTCGTCGGACGCCACCGGGGAGCCCGCCCCCCGGGCCGCTGCCGAGGGGCACGCCGCGCAGGACGTCACCGGGGCCGGCGGCGAAGCGCCCGGCGCACGGTCCGGTCGCCGGCGCTCTCCGGCGGTCGTCGCCTCGGTCACCGCCGCGGTGCTGCTGATCGGTGGCGGCGGGGCGTACCTCGCCGCCACCGCGACCGGCGGCACGGGCGGCGCGGGCAGCTCCGGCGGCGTGGGGTCGCCGAGCCCCGGCGGCAGCCTCGCGCCGCTGGTGCTGGACGGCTACTCGGAGAGTGCCGACGGCGGTACGGACGGCACGGAGGGCCCGAACGGCATCGCCCCCGGCGAGCCGAACCCCTACGGCGTCACCTACCGGGCGGACGGCCCGCTCCCGGACGGCCCCGGTTCGGCACCGGTGTACTGGGCGCGGGGCGAGGTGACCGAGGCCGAGGTGGCCAGGCTGGCGGCGGCGCTCGGCATCGACGGGACACCCGTGGCCGAGGGGCAGACCTGGCGGGCCGGGCAGGGCGAGGACGGCCAGGGCCCCATGCTCCAGGTGAACCGGAAGGCTCCGGGGGCGTGGACATTCAGCCGCTACGCCCCGGGCACCGACGACTGCACCGGCGGCAAGCCCGTGTGCACCGCCGCCCCCACGTCCCCGACCACCGATCCGGTGGACGTGGAGGCCGCGAAGAAGGCCGCGGCGCCGGTGCTGAAGGCGGTGGGGCAGGACGACGCCAAGATCGACGCGAGCCAGGTGATGGGTGCGCGGCGCGTGGTCAACGCCGACCCGAAGGTCGGGGGGCTGCCCACGTACGGCTGGACCACCGGGGTGATCGTCTCCGCGCAGGGCGAGGTGGTCGGCGGCAGCGGCCAGCTGAAGGCACCGGTGAAGGGCGACACGTATCCGGTCGTCGACGCGGAGACGGCGCTCGACGCGCTGAACGCGGCGCCCGGCACGCACCACCGCATGGGGATCGGCGGATGCGCCAGCCCGGTCCCGCTGAAGGACCGGCTGGAGCAGCCGTGCGGTTCCTCGACGGCGCTCCCCGCGCGGCAGACGCTCACGGTGGAGGACGCGGTGTTCGGGCTGGCGAAGCGCTACGCCGACGGGCGGCAGGCGCTGGTGCCGTCCTGGCTGTTCGAGGTGCGCTCCCCGGGGGCCGAGGACGCGTTCACGGTGACCTACCCGGCCATCGAGCCGCGGTATCTGAGCGCGCCGTCCGGGACCCCGACCGAGCGGCCCAGCCCGCGGCCGACCGGCCCGGGTGACGAGCCGACCGCGGCGCCCGCCCCGCGCGACGTGGCGGTGGACGGCTACACCGCCGACGGCAGGGACCTGACCGTGCGCTTCACCGGTGGGGTGTGCGCGGACTACGAGGTGAGCACCGCGGAGAGTGCGGCGCAGGTGAAGGTGACCGTCACCGAGAAGCCACGGCCGGGCCGGGTCTGCATCATGATCGCGAAGATTTACCACCGCACGGTGCAGCTGGACGCTCCACTCGGTGACCGGACGGTCGTGGGATCGGACGGCCACGCGATCCCGCCGGAGAAGCCGGGGGCGCGACTGCCGGCGAAGGTGACGGCCTCGCCGGTGCGGTAGCCGGCACCACGCCGGGGCGGTCGGCTCCGCACCGGGCGGACGCGGCGGCCCCGGACGGCGGGAGGCGGCGGCCCCGGAGGGGGCCGCCGCCTCTTGGTGCCGTCCGTGCCGGCCGGCTCAGCTGAAGGAGTCGCCGCAGGCGCAGGAACCCGTGGCGTTCGGGTTGTCGATCGTGAAGCCCTGCTTCTCGATCGTGTCCACGAAGTCGACGGTGGCACCGCCGAGGTACGGAGCGCTCATACGGTCGGTGACGACCTTCACCCCGCCGAAGTCCTTCTCCACGTCGCCGTCGAGGGAACGCTCGTCGAAGAAGAGCTGGTAGCGCAGGCCGGAGCAGCCACCGGGCTGGACGGCGACGCGCAGCGCGAGGTCGTCGCGGCCTTCCTGGTCGAGCAGGGCCTTGACCTTGGCCGCGGCGGCGTCGGTCAGGATGATGCCGTCGGTGACGGTGGTGGTCTCGTCCGATACGGACATCTACATCTCTCCCGGGTTGTACGGAGACTGCTTGCCGACGGTTGCAACCGGCGGGGCCGCGGATTCATTCCGGGCCGGCGCTCGTCGTGTCGCCGGTTTCTTCATGCTCGCACACACGGGGCACAGCGGACAGCGACCTGTGGACGGGCCCACCACTTCGGCACCGGGATTCATGTCACATCGACACTATGGCCATCGTCAAAGTGACGTGAACCGGTTATGATAGATAGCGTCAGATCGACGAAAAGTAGAAAGGGTGCGTGTCGTGACCACCGCCCACACCACGGAGCTCGACGTGCAGCCGACTCCGCTCGCCCTGCTGCTGCTCGGCCGCGAGGCCGACCCGAGGAGCGAGCGGGGCGTCGAGTGCCCCGGCGACCTGCCCTCGCCCTCCGATCCCGACCTGGTCGAGCGCGCCCGTGCGGCCAAGGAGAGGCTCGGTGACAAGGTCTTCGTCCTCGGCCACCACTACCAGCGCGACGAGGTCATCCAGTTCGCCGACGTCACGGGCGACTCCTTCAAGCTGGCCCGCGACGCAGCCGCGCGCCCGGAGGCCGAGTACATCGTCTTCTGCGGTGTGCACTTCATGGCGGAGTCCGCGGACATCCTGACCGGCGACGACCAGAAGGTCGTCCTGCCCGACCTCGCCGCCGGCTGCTCGATGGCCGACATGGCGACGGCCGAGCAGGTCGCCGAGTGCTGGGACGTGCTGACCGAGGCGGGCATAGCCGACCGGGTCGTCCCCGTCTCGTACATGAACTCCTCGGCGGACATCAAGGCGTTCACGGGCAAGCACGGCGGCACGATCTGCACCTCCTCCAACGCCGAGCGGGCCCTGGAGTGGGCCTTCCGGCAGGGCGAGAAGGTCCTGTTCCTGCCCGACCAGCACCTCGGCCGCAACACCGCCGTCCGCGACATGGGCATGGCCCTGGACGACTGCGTCGTCTACGACCCGCACAAGCCGAACGGCGGGCTGACCGCCGACGAGCTGCGCGCGGCGAAGATGATCCTGTGGCGCGGCCACTGCTCGGTGCACGGCCGCTTCAGCCTGGACTCGGTCGACGACGTCCGCGAACGCATCCCCGGTGTGAACGTCCTCGTCCACCCGGAGTGCCGGCACGAGGTCGTCGCCGCCGCGGACTACGTCGGCTCCACCGAGTACATCATCAGGACCCTGGAGGCCGCCCCGGCCGGCTCCAAGTGGGCCATCGGCACGGAGCTGAACCTGGTCCGCCGCCTGGCGAACCGCTTCGCCCCCGAGGGCAAGGAGATCGTCTTCCTCGACCGCACGGTCTGCTTCTGCTCCACCATGAACCGCATCGACCTGCCCCATCTGGTCTGGGCCCTGGAGTCCCTGGCCGAGGGCTCCCTGGTCAACCGCATCGAGGTCGACAAGGAGACCGAGGCGTTCGCCAAGCTGGCGCTGGAGCGGATGCTGGCCCTGCCGTAGTCACGGCACCGGGACAGGGCGAGGGGGCCGCACGTTCGGGTGCGGCCCCCTCGCCCGTCCGGCCGGCCTGCGCCGGCTCCGGCTAGACCTGTGCCGGCTCCGGGTCCGGCGTGGACGGCTCCTGCTTCGCCCGCCGCTTCGCCGCGCGCCTGACCGCCCGGCGCTCCTTGCGGAGTTCCAGCATGGCGTAGAGCGTGGGCACCAGCAGCAGCGTCAGCAGCGTCGAGGTGACCAGGCCGCCGATCACCACGACCGCCAGCGGCTGGGCGATGAAGCCGCCCTCGCCGGTGACGCCCAGGGCCATCGGGAGCAGGGCGAAGATGGTCGCCAGGGCTGTCATGAGGATCGGTCGCAGACGGTGGCGCCCGCCCTCGACCACGGCCTCGACCACGCCGTGCCCCTGAGCGCGGTACTGGTTGATCAGGTCGATCAGCACGATCGCGTTCGTCACCACGATGCCGATCAGCATCAGCATGCCGATCATCGCCGGGACGCCCATCGGGGTGCCCGTGGCGATCAGCAGGCCGAGCGCGCCCGTCGCGGCGAACGGGATGGACACCAGCAGGATCAGCGGCTGCGCCAGGGAGCGGAAGGTGGCCACCAGGAGCATGAAGACGATCGCGATCGCCGCCAGCATCGCCAGGCCCAGGTTCTTGAACGCGTCGTCCTGGTCGGAGGTGACGCCTCCGATCTCCGCCGTCGCGCCCGCCGGCAGCTTCAACGCGTTCAGCTCGGCCGTCAGGTCGGCGCTCACCGCGCCGGTGTTGTCGCCCTTCGGCTTGGCGGTGATGGTGGCCGCACGCTGACCGTCGATGCGGGTCATCGACACGGGGCCGTCCACCAGCCGCACGTCGGCGACGTCGCCCAGCCTCACCGCGCCCAGCCGCAGGTCCCGCAGCTGCTGCAGCGACCGCACCGGGTGCGCCGACGTGATGACGACGTCCCTCTCGGTGTCGCCGAGGACCGCCTTGGCGGCCGGGGTACCGCGGACCGCCTGCGCGACCGCCAAGCCGAGCGTCTGGTCGGTGAAGCCGGCCGCCGCGGCCTTGCCGCTGGCCTTCACCGAGATGCGCGGCACGCTCTGCGACAGGTCGCTGGTGACGTCGGTGACGTCGTCCAGGCCCGCGACCGCCTTGCGGACCTGCTCGGCGGCCGTGCGGAGCACCTCCCCGTCCGCTGCCTTGACGACCACGCGCAGGTCCTGGTTGCCGAAGCCGTCACCGGCCGCGACGGTCGTCGTGCCGATGCCGTCCAGCTGGCCCAGCCCGGCCTCGATGCGCTCCTGGACGTCCTCGTGGTCCGCGGAGTCCTCCAGCATCACCTGGTACGACGCCTGGTTGGTGTCCGTGCCGCCGCCGAAGGCCGCCATGAAGCCGGAGGAACCGACGGTGACCTGGTAGTCCCTGACCCCCTTGACCGCGGCGAGCACCTTCTCGACCTTCCGCGCCTGGGCGTCGGTCGCCGCCAGGCCGGTGCCCGGCGGGAGCTCCTGCCGGACGGTGAGGACCTTCTGGTCGCCCGGGTCGAAGAAGTTGGTCTTCAGCAGCGGGGCCATGCCGAAGGTGCCGACGAGGACGACGACCGCGATCAGCACGCTGGTCAGGCGGCGGCGCGTGGCGAAGCGCAGCACGGGGACGTAGAAGCGCGTCAGGCGGCTGTCGGCCTCCTTCCGCTCCGCCCGGCGGCGGGCCTCGGTCGCGTCCGCGGGCGTGCCCTTGGGCGGGCGCAGGAACCAGAACGAGAGCACCGGCACGACCGTCAGCGACACGACCAGCGAGGCCAGCAGCGCCGCCGTCACGGTGATGCTGAAGGAGCCGAAGAGTGCCCCCACCATGCCGCCGACCAGGCCGATCGGCAGGAAGACGGCGACGGTGGTGAGGGTGGAGGAGGTGACCGCGCCCGCGACCTCGCGGACCGCGGCGAGGATCGCGGCCTGGCGCTCCTCGCCGTAGCCGAGGTGCCGCTTGATGTTCTCCAGGACGACGATGGAGTCGTCGACGACCCGGCCGATCGCGATCGTCAGCGCGCCCAGCGTCAGCATGTTCAGCGACAGGTCGCGGGTCCAGAGCACGATCAGCGCCAGGACCACCGAGAGCGGGATGCTCACGGCGGTGACGAGCGTGGAACGCACCGACGCCAGGAAGACGAGGATCACCAGCACGGCGAAGAGCAGACCGAGCGCGCCTTCCGTGGTCAGTCCGGAGATGGCCTTCGACACGGCCGGCCCCTGGTCGCTGACGACGGTGAGGGTGGCGCCGGAGCCGAGGTCCTCACGCAGACCGGGCAGCTTGTCCTGGACCGCGTTCGAGATGGCGACCGCGCTGCCGTCGTGGTCCATGGTGACCATCACGGCGAGACTGGGCCTGCCGTCGGTGCGGGTGATGGAGTCGGCCGGGGCCTCCTCCTGCTTCACCTCGGCGACGTCGCCCAGCCGCACCGGCTTGCTGCCGCGCACGACCAGGTCCTGGATCTGCCGCACCGACGTGAAGCCGCCGCCGACCCGGACGGTGCGGTTGGCACCGTCCTCGTCGAAAGAGCCCGCGGGGACGGTGGCTCCGCCCGCCTGGAGGGCCTGGGCGAGGGACTGGGGGGTCAGACCCGCCTTCGCCAGTGCGACGGCGTCGGGAGTGACGGCGACCCGCAGGTCGCGCACCCCGTTCACGGCGACCCGGCCGACGCCGTCGATGTCCTTCAGGGCCGGTACGACGGTCCGGTCCAGCTGGTCGGCCAGCGCCTGCTGGTCCTTGTCGGAGGTGACGGCGAGGACGACGGTCGGCATGTCGTCGGTGGAACCGGCCACGACCTGCGGGTCCACGCCGTCGGGGAGCCTGGCCCGGGCGCGGTTGACGGCCTGCTGCACGTCGGCGACGAGCCGCTGGGTGTCGTTGCCGTAGTCGAAGGAGGCCACGATCACGGCGTTGCCCTCGCTCGCCGTGGAGGTGACGCCGGTCAGGCCGTCGACGCCTTCGAGGTTGTTCTCGATCGGCTCGACGACCTGCTTCTCCACGACGTCCGGGGAGGCGCCCCGGTAGGGCGCCAGCACGGAGACCATGGGCAGATCGATGGTGGGCAGCAGCTGCTGTTTGAGCTGCGGGATCGCGATCGCGCCGAAGACCAGCGCGACGATCGACACCAGGCCTATCAGGGCCCGTTGCGCGAGGCTGAAGCGGGACAGCCGGGACATGGACAGGGTCTCTCTCTCTTCTGTGAGCGGCAGAAGTGGTGGCCTCTACACCCTGTTGCATCGTCGGGTGCTGTTCCGTAGCCCCCAGGTCCATTTCCTTATGTGACACCTACTCCGGGCGCAGTACGGGCCGGTGGGTGCAGTCACCCCGTGGACGGACGGGGCCGGAGGACACCTGCCGCCGCCGGGGTCCGCCACGCGCCGGATCCCCGGCCACGAGCGGGGCGGGAGATGGTCCGACCGGGCGGCCGGCGGGCTCTCCCCCTCCGGTCCCGGCTCCGGACCTCAGCGGAAAGGCCTCCGGCGCGCCGGAGGCGGCGTCTCCCTGCCGCGGCGTCACTCCTGCCGTGGGCGCACCAGGCCCGACTCGTACGCGATCACCACCAGCTGGGCCCGGTCCCGCGCGCCCAGCTTCGCCATGGCCCGGTTGACGTGGGTCTTCACCGTCAGCGGACTGACCTGGAGGCGCTCGGCGATCTCGTCGTTGGAGTGGCCGCCGGCCACCTGGACCAGTACCTCGCGCTCGCGCCCGGTGAGCGCGGCCAGCCGCTCGGAGCGGGCCGGGTCCCCCTCGCCGTCACCCGGGTCCCCCTGGGCGAGGAAGCGGGCGATCAGGCCCTTGGTGGCGGCCGGGGAGAGCAGGGCCTCGCCGCCGGCCGCCACCCGGATGGCGTTGAGCAGTTCCTCCGGTTCGCTGCCCTTGCCGAGGAAGCCGGAGGCGCCCGCCCGCAGCGACTGCACGACGTAGTCGTCGACCTCGAAGGTGGTCAGGATGACCACGCGGACCTCGGACAGGGACGGGTCGGCGCCGATCATGCGGGTGGCGGCGAGGCCGTCGGTGCCCGGCATGCGGATGTCCATCAGGACGACGTCGGCACGCTCCTGCCCGGCCAGCCGCACCGCCTCGGCGCCGTCGCAGGCCTCGCCGACGACCTCCATGTCGGGCTCGGAGTCGACCAGCACGCGGAACGCGCTGCGCAGCAGCGCCTGGTCGTCGGCGAGCAGGACGCGGATGGTCATGCGGTCTCCCCCGGTTCGCCCGGCGCTGCCGTCCGGGTCGTGACCGGCAGGATCGCATGGACGCGGAAGCCCCCTCCGTAGCGGGGGCCGGTGGTGAGGGTGCCGCCGAGCGCGGTGACGCGTTCCCGCATGCCGAGCAGCCCGTGCCCCCCGCCCCGCTGCGTGCCCGGGACCGGAGCCGGACCGCCGTCCTGCGCGGCACCGTCGTCCAGGACGCTGATCTCGACCCGGGGCCCCACCCGTACGACGCTGACCTCGGCCTTCGCCGCGGTACCGGCATGCTTCTGCACGTTGGTCAGGGCCTCCTGGATGACGCGGTAGGCGGCCAGGTCGACGGCGGCCGGAAGGGTGATGTCCGGATCGGTGCGGAGGACCTGGACGTGGAGACCGGCGCTGCGGAAGGTGCCGGTGAGTTCGTCCAGCCGCTCCAGGCCGGGGGCCGGCTCGGTGGGGGCCTCCGGGTCGCCGGACTGGCGGAGCAGGCCGACGGTGGCGCGCAGTTCGTCGAGCGCGCTGCGGCTGGCCTCGCGCACATGGGCGAGGGCCTCCTTGGCCTGGTCGGGCCGCCTCTCCATGACGTGCGCGGCGACACCTGCCTGCACGTTGACCAAGGCGATGTGGTGGGCGACCACGTCGTGCAGGTCGCGCGCGATGCGCAGCCGCTCCTCGGCGACGCGGCGGCGGGCCTCCTCCTCGCGGGTGCGCTCGGCGCGCTCCGCCCGCTCGCGGATGGCCTGCACGAAGGCGCGGCGGCTGCGCACGGCGTCGCCGGCGGTGGCGCCGATGCCCGTCCAGGCGAGGAGGGCGAGGTTCTCCTGCGCGTACCAGGGCAGCGGGCCGGCGAGCATCGCGGCGCCGGTCAGCACGGTCATGGTGAGCAGGCCGGCCCGCAAGGCGGTGGGGCGGTCGGTGGTGGAGGCGACCGTGTAGAGGGCGATGACGGCGGCCATCGCGACGGGGGCACGCGGGTCGCCGGTGACGCTCTCGACCAGGGAGAGGGCACCGGTGAGGGCGAGCACGGTCAGCGGGGCGCGTCGGCGCGGGACCAGCGCGGCCGCGCCGAGGGTCATCAGGACCAGGCTGAGCAGGTCGGGGGTGCGCACACCCCAGGTGACGCCGCTCTCGCCGTGCGGCCCGGCGAACGAGCCGGTGACCATGCAGGCGAGCACGACCGCCGCAAGCGCCGCGTCCAGCGCAAGGGGGTGTGCTCCCAGTCGGCATCGGGCGCGGTCGAGGGTGCTCACCGAAGGAACGGTACGGGGCGCCGTCCGGGCCGGGAACCGAGCCGGCCGGTGGATCCGTCAGCCCGGGATCAGGCCGTCGTCGCTGAGCAGTTCCCGGACCTCCTCCAGGGTCGCCTCCTGGGCGGGCAGGATGAGCCCGGAGGGTTCGAGAGTGTCGTCGGGCAGCGGGACGCCCAGCTCGCGGACCCTGACGAGCAGCGCGTCGAGAGTGCGGCGGAAGCCGGGCCCGTCGCCGTTCTCGATCTCGGCGAGCAGCTCGTCGTCGAGCTTGTTCAGCTCGGTGAGATGGCCGTCCTCCAGCCTCACCTGGCCCTCACCCATGATCCGTACGATCACGTCGCCTCCTCGGCTCGGGGTCCCGGCGCCGTCCTACTGCTTGTCGAAGCGCGGGGTGTCCTGCTGCTGCTCGGACTGCTGCTGGTCGGTGCCGCCCTCGATGGCCTGTCGGTCGCCGGACGGACCTCCGGCCAGCTCGGCCTTCATGCGCTGCAGCTCCAGCTCTACATCCGTACCACCGGAGAGGCGGTCCAGCTCGGCCTGGATGTCGTCCTTGTGCATGCCGGACTGGTCGTCCAGGGCACCCGAGGCGAGGAGCTCGTCGATGGCGCCGGCGCGGGCCTGGAGCTGCGCCGTCTTGTCCTCGGCCCGCTGGATGGCCAGCCCGACGTCGCCCATCTCCTCGGAGATGCCGGAGAAGGCCTCGCCGATGCGGGTCTGGGCCTGGGCCGCGGTGTAGGTCGCCTTGATCGTCTCCTTCTTGGTGCGGAAGGCGTCGACCTTCGCCTGGAGGCGCTGGGCCGCCAGGGTGAGCTTCTCCTCCTCGCCCTGGAGGGTGGCGTGCTGCGTCTCCAGGTCCGTGACCTGCTGCTGGAGGGCGGCCTTGCGGGACAGGGCCTCGCGCGCCAGGTCCTCGCGGCCCAGCGCGAGCGCCTTGCGGCCCTGGTCCTCCAGCTTGGACGACTGCTGCTCCAGCTGGTTCAGCTGAAGCTCCAGACGCTTGCGCGACGTGGCCACGTCGGCGACGCCGCGGCGCACCTTCTGCAGCAGTTCCAGTTGCTTCTGGTACGAGTAGTCGAGGGTCTCGCGCGGGTCCTCGGCCCGGTCAAGGGCCTTGTTCGCCTTCGCGCGGAAGATCATCCCCATACGCTTCATGACACCGCTCATGGGCTTCGCGCGCCCCCTTCTGACGGACTCCAGCTCCAGCTCACTGCGACAGAACCCACAGTACGGGCCCTGCATCCATTACCGCACTGTTCGGGAACGGATGCGCTCATCCCCAGGGACGACTGTGCACGAACCGGCTCCGGCGCAGGGAGGAGGAGGTGTGTCCGGGGACGGCCGGCGGACCGTCGCCCCCGGGACGTGCGCTGCGTCACTCGTGGATCTGTTCTGTCCCCCTACAGACGAATGGTGTTGCCGGATCGTTCCCCACGGGGCTGGGGTCCATGCCCCCGGACCCCGTACCCTTGGCTTTTGTGTTCCGTAGCCGTGCCAAGGACGAGAAGGCCCCCACCGCCGACAAGGCGCAGGTGACCGTCTCCAAGCAGCCCCGTGACCCGCAGGCCCCCAAGGGCCGGCCGACGCCCAAGCGCAGTGAGGCCCAGTCCCAGCGCCGCAGCGTGGCCAACACGCCGACGACGCGCAAGGAGGCCGCCAAGCGCTCCCGCGAGGAGCGCCGCCAGACCATGGAGCGCCAGCGCCAGGCGCTGGCCAGTGGCGACGAGCGCTATCTGCCGGCCCGCGACAAGGGTCCGGTGCGCCGCTTCGTGCGCGACTTCATCGACTCACGGTTCAACGTGGCGGAGTTCTTCCTGCCGATGGCCGTGGTCATCCTGGTCCTGAGCGTGGTCCGGGTGGGCCGGCTGCAGGCCCTCGCGCTGCTGCTGTGGCTGGTCGTGATCGTGCTGATCGTGCTCGACTCGATCCTCTCGGGCTTCCGCCTGAGGAAGCAGCTGAGGGAGCGCTTCCCCGACCAGAACAAGCGCGGCGCGGTCGCCTACGGCCTGATGCGCTCGCTCCAGATGCGCCGTCTGCGGCTGCCCAAACCGCAGGTCAAGCGCGGAGAGCGGCCCTGAGCACGACGTCGTTCTCCCAGGGGGCGGCCGACGCCTGGCTGAGCCGGATGGGCGGGCTGCGCGATGTCGTGCGGCAGGAGCTGGTGGCTCGCCAGCTCGACGAGCAGATAGCCGGGCGGTTCCCGGTCGGGCAGCGGCTGCGGGTGCTCGACGTGGGGATGGGCCAGGGCACACAGGCGCTGCGGCTGGCCCGCGCCGGACACCAGGTGACCGGCCTGGAGCGGGACGCGACCATGGTCGCGGCGGCCCGGAAGGCCCTCTCGGGGGAACCGGAGGGCATCCGCCGCCGGATGCGGATCGTCGAGGGCGACGGCCATGACACCGGCGTCCACTTCCTGCCCGGAAGCTTCGACGTGGTGCTGTGCCACGGTGTGCTGATGTACGTCGAGGACCCCGACTCCCTGCTGGCGGGGCTGGCGCGGATGCTCGCCCCGGGCGGTCTGCTGTCGCTGCTGGTGCGCAACGGCGACGCGCTGGCCATGCGGCCAGGCCTGTACGGCGACTGGGGGCAGGCGCTGACCGCCTTCGACACCACCGCCTACCGCAACCGGCTCGGCCTGGACGTCCGCGCGGACCGTCGCGAGGCACTGACCTCGACGCTCGCGCGGATCGGGGCGCCGCTGCACGCCTGGTACGGGGTCCGTGTCTTCACGGACACGGCCGCGGACGGGGCCGCGGTCCCCGACGACGCCGAGACGCTGCTGGCGGTCGAGGAGCGGGCCGGGCGGACCGATCCCTACCGGGCGGTGGCGGCGCTGCTGCACCTGTGCGGGGTGCGGGGCTGAGCCCACCCGTTCGGGCGCCCAGCGCAGGCCGGGGGTGTCCCCCCGGCGTGAGACTCGGCCCATGGACGTTCCCACCTCCCGAGCCCGGCTCCGGGCGACCGTCGCGCTGGCCGCCTGTTCCGCCGTCCTCCTGTCCCCCCTCGCCGGATGCTCCGGCTCCGGTTCGTCGGGCGAGCGGGAGAAGGCGACGACGCAGGCCGCACAGCCCGCCGCCGCGGCCCGGCAGAGCGACGAGCTGGAGAGCGCCTACCAGAAGGTGATCAAGAGCGTTCTGCCGTCCGTGGTACAGATCCAGGGGCGCAGCGGGCTGGGATCCGGCGTGGTGTACGACGACAAGGGACACATCGTCACCAACGCGCACGTCGTCGGCGACGAGACGGCGTTCCGGGTGACGACCGCCAACAGCGAGCAGCCGCAGTCCGCGACCCTGGTCTACTCCTACCCCGAGCAGGACCTGGCGGTCGTCAAGCTGGACTCGGTGCCGGACGGGCTCAAGCCGGCCGAGTTCGCGGATTCCACCAAGGTGGAGGTCGGCGACATCGTGCTGGCGATGGGCTCCCCGCTGGGGCTGGCGTCCAGCGTCACCCAGGGCATCGTCTCGGCGACCGGACGGACCGTCACCGAGGCCCGTGCGGGCGGTGGTACGGGCGCCACGATCGGCAACATGGTGCAGACGTCGGCCGCGATCAACCCGGGCAACAGCGGAGGCGCGCTGGTGAACCTGGACGGGCAGGTCATCGGCATCCCGACGCTCGCCGCGACCGACCCCGACCTGGGCAACAGCGCGGCGCCCGGCATCGGGTTCGCGATCCCGGCATCGATGGTGAAGACGGTCGCCGACCAGATCATCGACAGCGGCAAGGTCACCGACTCGGGCCGGGCGGCCCTGGGGATCACCGGCCGTACGGTCGTCGACGCCGACTACCAGCCCGCCGGTGTCGCCGTGGTCGCGGTCGCCGACGGCGGCGCCGCCGACAATGCCGGGCTGCGGTCCGGGGACATCATCACCGGGCTCGGCGGCGCCGACATCACCAGCACCCAGTCACTGGCGGAGCAGTTGGCGGGCATGGCGCCAGGGGAGAAGACGACCGTCACCTACACCCGCGGCGGGGAGAAGCAGACGGCGGACGTGACGCTGGGCGAGCAGTGAGGAGGCGGCCGGTCCCGGGCCGGCCGCCCGGGCGCACTCCTACGACTCGTCGGCGTGCAGGCTCATCGGCCCGTAGATCTCCGTGGCGTCCTCGAACAGCCGCACCTGGTCCGCGCCGCCCGCCAGCAGTTCCTTGTAGTGCTCCCCGACCCAGGACTCGGCGTCCCCCTGCGTGGTGAACTCCTCGGGCTGGACCGCGGGCTGGACCTCCGTCCCGTCGGCCTTCTCGAACCGCCACGTCCATGCCGCCATGTACGCCTCCCAGGTGTGAGCACATGCAGAGCGGAAGCCGGATCTTGGTCCGGCTCCCGCACCGAGCCTAGCCGGACGCGCAGGACCCGGGGCGGCAGGGGAAGATCGGGGCGTGGAAGTGACTTTGCTCGGCACCGGTGCCCCGGCGGGACTGCCCCGCCCCGACTGCCCCTGCGCCGCCTGCGCGGCCGCCCTCGGCGACGACGCCCGGGCGGCCACCGCACTGCTCGTGGACGGAACGGTGCTGCTGGACCTGACGCCGGGCGCGGCGTTCGCGGCGGCGCGGGCGGGGCGTCTGCTGGGCGACGTGCGGCAGGTGCTGCTGTCACACCCGGGCAACGGGCCGGCCGTGGAGGTGCCGGACGGGCTGCCGCAGCCCGGGCGGGTGCCGGACGGGCGGGAGCTGGCCCTGCTGACGGGGCATCGGGTGCGGGCGGTGGCGATGGACGCGCCCGGCACCGGGTACGCGGTGACGGGACCGGACGGGGGGCGGCTGCTGTACCTGCCACCGGGCGGGGCGCCTGCGGGCCTGGAGGAACGGACCCCGGCGGCGACGGCGTACGACCTGGTCGCCGCCGACGTGGTGGGGCGGCCGGACGCCCTGGCCCGGCTGCGGGCGGCCGGGGCGGTCGGGCCGGCCACCGACGTCGTCGCCGTCCACCTCGACCACGACGTGCCGCCCGGCTTCGAGGTCCGGCGGCGGCTGGCGGCGGCGGGTGCGCGGGCGGTGCCGGACGGTTCGACGCTCATGGTGGGGTCCAGCGAGGAGGTGCCGGAGGTGCCGCGGCGGACACTGGTGCTGGGCGGGGCGAGGTCGGGCAAGTCGGTGGAGGCCGAGCGGCGGCTGGAGTCCTTCCCCGAGGTGCTGTACGTCGCGACGGGCGGAACGCGGGGCGGGGACCGGGAGTGGGCGGCGCGGGTCGCCGCGCACCGGGAGCGGCGGCCGGGGTCGTGGCGGACGGTGGAGACCTGCGAGCTGGTGCCGCTGCTGGAGGCGAAGGGGCCGCCGCTGCTCGTCGACTGCCTGTCGCTGTGGCTGACCGATGCGATGGACTCCGTGGGGGCGTGGGACGACGCGGCGTGGGCGGACGGGGGTGAGCGGCTGCTGCGGGAGCGGGTGACCGGACTCGCGGCGGCCGTGCGGGCGGCCCGGCGGACGGTGGTGCTGGTGACGAACGAGGTGGGGTCCGGGATCGTGCCGGCGACCGCGTCGGGACGGCGGTACCGGGACGAGCTGGGCCGGTTGAACGCGGCGGTCGCCGGCGAGTGCGAGCAGGTGCTGCTGGTGGTGGCGGGCCAGGCGGTGGTGCTGCGGGGCTGAGCGGCACCCACCGCCCGGTTCGGCGGGATGCCGGGCAGTGGCCCGGCCGGGCGCCGGGTCGGACCGCGCGGCCCGGCCGGGCCGGGTCCGGCCACGGCACCCCGCGGCTCCCCTACAGCTGCCCCACGGCTCCCCTACAGCTGCCCCTTCCTGGCGATGACGCGGTAGGAGTTCGCGAAGCGGGTGCGGCGCAGCAGGGGGGACAGGGTGCGGTCCGCCGTGCCGGCCGTGGCCGTCAGCGAGCGGGTCAGCGGACGGGGCAGCTTCCGGCCCGCGGCCAGGGACACCGCCCGCGCCAGGTCGCGGGGCACATGGGCCGACCCGCGGTCCGCCGTCAGGATCGTGCAGCCCTGCTCCTCCAGTTCCGCGCGAATGTTGGCCAGAGGCAGCAGCTGGAGGTGGTGCGGCTGGCCGTGCGAGTGCCACCACTTGCCCAGCACGGCGGCGAACGAGCAGGCCGGGTCGGGCAGTTCCAGCAGCAGATGACCGCCGGGGCGCAGCGCCGTCAGGGCGGCGCGGAGTTCGGCGCGCGGGTCGGGGCTGCGTTGCAGCTGGCCGAGCACGCTGACCACGTCGTAGCGGGCGCGCAGGCGGGCCGTCAGCTCCGGAACCGTCAGGCGTCCCACGTGTGCCTCCTCCACCCGCTCCGCACGGCGCGCCCGCACCACCCTCGGCGTGGGGTCGGTGCCGTCGAAGGACGTGTAGGGGAAGAGTTCCTTCGCCGCCCGGGGGAAGGCCGCGTCGCCGGTGCCCACGTCCAGCCAGCTCTCCGGTTCGGGGCAGTGGCGCAGCACGGCGCGGGCGGCGTCGCGGTGGTGCCGGCGGCGAACGGCGCTCCCCTCGTCCGAGGCGCCCGGACCGCCCTCGCGGTAGAGGGCCAGGCCCTCGGGCGTCAGGCGCGGGTTCTGGAAGACGTGGGCGCAGTCGCGGCACTCGTCGACGGTGAAGGTACCCGGTCTGCCGTGGCGGAGGTCGGGGGCGCGCAGCCGGGTGCGCAGGCGGGGCGCTCCGCACCAGGGGCAGTCCTCGCGGCGGGGCTCGTGGATGGGCCTGGGGGGCATGAGCGGCTCCCGGTGGGGGACGAGAGGGGGCGCGACAATCCGCAGCAAAACGGAACGTATGGGAAAGCGATCCCGGGTGCAACGACGGCGTGCCGATGTGGCGCCGGGGCGTTCGCCCCGGGCCGGTACTGTTCGGCGAATGAGCTCGCTTAATCTCGACGACTTCACCGATCTGATCGAGCGCCCGGACGGCGGGGTGCGGCGTGACGCCGAGGCGCGCCGGGAGCGTCAGAGCGTGCCGCCCGGGTCGCTCGGGCGCCTCGACGACCTGGGTGAGTGGCTGGCCGCGGCACAGGGGGCCGTTCCGGTGCGGCCGGTCGACCAGCCACGGGTGGTGCTGTTCGCGGGTGATCACGGCATCGCCGGGCTGGAGGTGTCGTCGCGGCCCGCGGGCAGCGCCGTCGAACTGGTGCGGGACGTACTGGAGGGCGCCCGGCCGGTGTCCGTGCTGGCCCGGCGGCTCGGCGTACCGCTGCGGGTGGTCGACATGGCGCTGGACTGCGACCCGGAGGCGTTGCCCGCGGACGTCGTGCGGCACCGGGTGCGGCGCGGCAGCGGGCGGATCGACATCGAGGACGCGCTGACCGCCGAGGAGGCCCGGCAGGCCTTCCGGGCCGGCGTCGCGGTCGCCGACGAGGAGGCGGACTCCGGGACGGACCTGGTGGTGCTCGGCGACCTCAGCGTGGGCGGGACCACTGCGGCGGGCGTGCTGGTCGCCGCCCTGTGCGGGACCGACGCCTCCGTCGTCACCGGGCGCGGCGGGCTCGCCATCGACGACCTCGCCTGGATGCGCAAGTGCGCGGCGATCCGCGACGCCCTGCGTCGCGCCCGGCCCGTCCTCGGCGACCAGCTGCAACTCCTGGCGACCGTGGGCGGCGCCGACCTCACGGCGATGACGGGCTTCCTGCTCCAGGCGGCCGTACGGAAGATGCCGGTGATTCTGGACGGCGTGGTCGGTGCCGCCTGCGCGCTGGTGGCGCAGCGGGTCGCGTTCCGGGCACCGGACTGGTGGCTGGCCGGGCACGCCGGCGGTGAGCCGGGGCAGGCCAAGGCGCTGGACCGGATGGCGCTGGAACCCCTGCTGGACCAGGGCGTGACGGTCGGTGAGGGAGCCGGGGCGCTGCTCGCCCTGCCCCTGGTGCAGGCGGCGGCGGCTCTGGCGGCCGAACTGCCCGAGGTGCACAAGGACTGAGCACGCCGCCGGACGTGCCGCGACGCGATACGGCCGGTGTGGTGCCCCGCACCCCTTCCAGGCGCTCCCGAACCCTGTGGACGCCGGACGGCCGGCACGGCCGGCGCACCACCGGCCCGGCGGGACCCGGGCCGGCGCGGCGTCCGGCGGCCGGCGGCGGGGGTCCCGTCGCGAGCGTCCGGGCGAGATGCACGATGTGCCGGGAAGGCGCCCATATGATCGCCCTTCATGGGAGATGCCCGAGTCGCCCCTGTCCCCGCTCGCCGTGGCGGCAGACCCTCGCAACGCGGCGCCGGCCTCGGGAGTTCCACGCCGAGGGCGACCGGTCCGGCCCCCGGCTCACCGCCGCCGGCGGTGGACCGCCCGCCTCGCCCTGCCCCTGACCACGCCGCCGGTGGCGACCGCCCGGGACCCAGGGCGGCCGGAGGACGAGAAGCGGCTGCGGGAACGGCTGGAACGGCAGGGCGCCGACGCCGCCGGGCGCCCGAGGGTTCTGCCGTCCGCCGTGCCGTGGGAGCCGCACGGGCTGTCGCCGGATCCGATGCGGCGCGGCCGGGACGAGGCCGCGGCGAACGGGTGACGGAGTTCCTGGTCGTCGAGGTGACGCGGCGCGCCGCAGAGGCCGAGATCACGCAGGTGTCGCTCAACTTCGCGGTGTTCCGATCGGTCTTCGAACGTGGCGCCCGGCTCGGCGCCGGGCGGGTGCTGAGGCTGTGGCGGTCGCTGCTCGGCTTCTTCTCCCTCTGGCGGCAGGTCGAGTCGCCGTACCGCGCCGACGCCCCGTACCTGCCCGTGCGGGGACCGCGGTTCCCGCTCTTCGGGAAGAACGCGGGCCTTCCCCGCGTCGGCACCGCCCCGGCGTGCGCGGAGGGGTTCCTGAAGGTGCCGGGCCGGTCGGCCCGGCTGAACCGTACGGACCTGGAGACACGCCGATGAACCGCCTCGCCCGCTGGGCCCGCGCCGAATGGGGGCCGCTGTACGTCACCGTGCGCGGTCCGCTGTCGAAGCGGCGCTGGCGGGCGGTCTGGATGACCCTGGCCGCGGTGTGCCTGACCGGGGCCCTGCAGATCGTGCAGAACCGGCCCTGGGGCCTCGCACCGGTCCAGGACCTGGGGGCGGTACGGGCCGAGGACCCACTGTGGCTGGCGCTGCTGCGCACCCCGCTCTCCCTGTTCGTCCCGGCGCTGGATCTACCCGTCTGGGGGGCGCTCGCGCAGATCCTGCTCGCGTTCGGCGTCGCGGAGATCTGCCTGGGCCGGTGGCGCACCCTGACCGTCGTCTACGCGGCCACACTCGCCGGCACCCTGTACGCCCGCGTCGGCATCTGGCTGGGCCCGGACGCCCCGCTGGGCCTGCCCGCCTCGGACGCGCAGGTGGTGGACACCGGTCCGTCCGCGGCCGTGGTCGGCCTCGCGGTCCTCGTCGGCTGCCGCTACGGGGCGTACGTCACCGTCGGTGCGGTGGTGACGGGAATGGTCGTCGAGGTGATCGTCAAGGACAACCTGGCCGGCAAGGAGCATCTGGCGGCGATCGCGGCGGTGCTGGTGCTGTGCGCGGCGGCTCAGCTGCGCTCCACCGCGCGGCTCGGGTCCGGGTCGGGCTTGCCGCCGAGCCAGTCCTGGAGCGCGCGTTGCGGCCCGGACCAGCGGCGGTCGTGGTGGTAGGCGCGCAAGGTGGCCCGGGCGCGGGCCCGGGGGCGGCGGCGGTAGAAGCGTTTGGCCCACGGGGACCCGGGGCGGGCCAGGCGGACGATGCCGATCAGGGCGAGCAAGGGCACGATCACACTGAAGATCGCCATGCGGGGCTTGCCCTTGGCGAGGACGCCGAGGGCGAGGAGGAAGTTGATGGCGATGGACACGACGACGCTGCTGCGGCCCTGGAGTTCGTCCTCGCTCATGCCGTTGACGCCGAACGGGGAGAAGCCCACCAGCCAGAGACCGACCAGGGCCGCGGTCAGCACCACGACCTCGACGCTCTGCCGGCCGGCCTCGCTCCAGTAGACGTCGTCGAGGTGCAGGATCAGCGCGAACTCGTCCAGGACCAGGCCCGCACCCATCCCGAACAGCACCGCTGACACGTACGAGCCGAAGCCGTGCCGTCCACCGGCGACCGCGCCGAAGCCGCCGACGACGGTGAGGATGACGCCGGGGACGACGTGGTGGATGTGCAGGCCGCCGGCCTTGACGTTGCCGAAGGGACCCCGACCGGCCCGGATGAGCCGGACGATGACGCGGGTGATCAGGAAGGTGAGGACGAAGGCGGTGAGGGCGAGCAGCAGCGGAAGCTTGCCCGGCTCGACGATGTTGCGGTACCACCACTGTCCCATGTGCGAACTTTATCCGTGAGTGCCGCCCGGCCGCCGTCCGGCAGCGTCCGATTACCGGCCACCGCCGACCAGCCGGCTCCCCCGCTCCCGCGACCGCCCGGTAGCCTGCGCCGGTGTCCACGACCCCTGCCTTCCACGGCGTCCGCTTCGCTTTCGGCACCCTGACCGTGCTGCCGGTCCGGGTGCACCGCTGGGACCGCGAGGCGGCGCGCGGCGGGATGCTGTGCGCCCCGCTCGCCGGACTCGTCGTCGGCGCGTCCGCCGCGGGCCTCGGGCTACTGCTGCTGTTCCTCGGCGCGGCGCCGCTGCTCGCCGCCGTCGCCACCGCGGCGGTACCGGCCGCGCTGACCCGGGGACTGCACCTGGACGGGCTGGCGGACACGGCGGACGGGCTGGGCAGCGGCAAACCCGCCGACGAGGCGCTGCGGATCATGAAGCAGTCGGACATCGGCCCGTTCGGCGTGCTCACCGTCGTCTTCGTGCTGCTCGCCCAGGTCGCCGCCCTGGCGCAGCTGTACAGCGGCTCCTGGGCCCGTGGCGCGCTCGCCGCCGCCGGCGCGGCCACCGCCGCCCGCCTCGCCCTGACCCTGGCCGCCCGTGGCGGCGTGCCGGCGGCCCGGCCGGAGGGGCTGGGCGCCGCGGTGGCCGGGGTGGTCCCGGCGGGCGCCGCCGCGGGTGCGGCCGTCGCCGTCACGGTCGTGGCCACGGCCTGCGGGGCCGTCTTCGGGCCGTACGGCGCCGTGCGCACCGCGGTCGCGGTCCTGGCCGCACTCGCCGCCGCCGATCTGCTGCTGCGGCACTGTGTCCGCCGCTTCGGCGGGGTCACCGGCGACGTGTTCGGGGCCCTGGCGGAGACCTCCGCGACGGTGGCTCTGGTGGCACTCACCCTGGGCGGGTGAACCGCGTTCCGGGCACCGGCCACGGCGGCCGGGCCCGGCACGGGGTCAGCAGGGGCGGCGCCACGCTCCCAGTTCGTACTTCTTGAGCATCGAGCTCAGTCCCAGGCTGCGGGTCTGGTCGCAGAAGCGGTCGGTGGGCAGTTCGTACTCGACGTGGAAGACGGCCTTGCCCGCCCGGACGAAGGGCGTGAGCGCCTTGCACTCCCCGTACTGGGCGCACTGCTCGTTCACCGCGAAGTCGAAGTCGGCGAGCAGTTCGGGGATCTGGTCGAGGTCGTTCTTCAGGCCGACGGCGAGGCCCCGGTCGTGGGCGAGCCGGGCGACGAGCCGGTTGTAGCGGAGCTGGTCGGCGGCCGTCAGCGGGAAGCCGGTGGTGTTGCGGTAGCCGTCCATGTTGTCGGGCTCCACCGCGTCGAAGCCCTTCGCCCGGCACATGTCGAAGCGGGCGGCGACCAGCGGTTCCAGCACGTCGGTGCGGCGGATGTCGAGCCAGCGCTCGCCCTCCCAGCCGTTGCCCCGGCCCCGCACCGACGCGGGGAACTTCCCGGCGTCCGGCCGCCAGTCCTCCCACGCGCCGGTGGAGATGTAGCAGATCGCCTTGCGGCCCTCGCGGTGCAGGGCGGACACGGCGGCCGCGGAGTTGTCGAAGCCGTCGACGTCGTACACCGGGACGTCCACAGAGGTGTCCAGGCGTCCGCTGAGCTGCCACTGCCAGGCGGTGCCGGGCCGCGGCTGCCAGCGCCCGCCGGCCGGATCCGGGGTGGCGGGCTTGTCGTCCGCAGCCGTCGAGCAGGCGGCGACCAGCAGCAGAAGGGCGACGAGGAGGAGGGGGCGTCTCACCGGGTGGGCTCCAGAGTGTGCGGCAACGTACCCCAAGGATGATCTCCCGAGCCGGGCACCGCACCGTAGAGGACCGCGCCGTGGGCCGCGGCCGGTCGGGAGCGGCCGGCGCCCTCCGGAACCCCGTGGACGTGGTGGCGGTGCCGCGCTCCCCCGGACGGCGGGCTGCTCACCGGTGCGCGGTCGCCCTTCCCAGCAGCACGCACACCAGCACGGCCTGGGCGGCGGCGGCCGCGCCGTACACCGCCACCCCGGCCCACAGCACCTCCGGCCCGGCCGGGGGAGACAGCAGGTGCGCCACCAGCACCAGGGTCTGGGCGAGGGCGGCCAGACAGCAGACCGTCGCCGCGCTGAGCACGGCCCCGAAGGACTGGAGCAGCAGGCCGGTCCACAGCACCACACCGAGCAGCAGCAGCCCGGCGAGACGGACGCCGCCCATGCCGGCCGGGGCGCCCGCCTGCGCGAGCGTGCCCGGCCACAGGGCGGAGACGGTCACGCCCAGGGCGAGCAGCGTGGCCAGGTACGCGCTCAGGCACCGCGCGACCGTGAGCACGGTGGTCCGCCAGAAGGCACGCGGGCTGTCGGTGGAGCGCAGCCCGGCCAGGCTGCCGCTGCGGAAGCGGTGGAGCAGCCATTCGGCCGGCCCCATGCTCAGCGTCAACGCCACCGCGGCCGGCGCGGCGATGGCGGCGTGCTCCCGGCCGGCCAGCACGTCCCCGAGGGCCGCATGCAGCACCAGGACACCGCTGCCCAGCCCGAACAGGGCGTACGGCAGCGAGCCGGTGAGCCACGGCGGCGCGGCACGCCGCCGCCCGGCCCCGGTGCCCGGGGCGCCGAAGGGCAGCAGCGCGGCGAGGCCCGTTCGGCTGCCGTCGCGCGGGTCCCGCGCGGCAGGCGCCACTGCGCGCAGAGCGAGGGTGAGCACGGCGGCGAGCGAGCCGAGCAGCAGCACGAGCCGGGCGGCCACCGGGACGGGGGACACCAGGCTGGCCGTGGCGCCCGCGGCCAGCGGCAGCAGGGCGGCGAGCAGGGCCCGTTCGCGGCCCAGCACCAGCAGGACGGTGGCCGCGCCCAGGTAGCAGGACTGCACCGCGGCGAAGGCCACCGCCGCCGGCCGGGCCGGCCCGGCCACGGCGAGGGCGGCGAGGGAACCGAGCAGCGCGCCCGCCGCTGCCCCGAGTCGCAGGGCCCGCGCCGCGGCCGGGCGGTCGCCGAGGCCGAGCCAGGAGTACGCGCGGTGGGCCAGGCCCTGGTTCCAGGCCCAGCCGGTGAGGGCGCCCGCGAGCAGGGCCGCCGTGCCGGCCGGAAGGCCGGGGCCGGCGTGGTGGGACAGCAGCGGCGCCCCGAGGACGTAGGCGAAGCCCGGCAGGGCGAACACGACGCCGCGCAGCAGGCAGCCGAGCAGGCCGACCTGCCAGGGGTCGTGGTGGGGGCCGTCCGGTTCCGGGTAGCGGCGCTCCACGCGCTCGTACAGCGCCTCGGCGAGCGCGAAGGAGTTCCTCACGCCGTACCGCTCGCGTATCCGCGTGTCGGAGAGCCCGTCGGACTCCAGCAGCGCGGCGATCTCGTCCGGATGCACGGCCGCCGCCACGGAGTCCTCCAGCCGGTCGGCGAGCGCGTCGACCGGGTCCGGCTCTGCCCGGCCGGGCCGCGGCTGCCGCGGGATGAAGGCCGGCGGCTGGGACAGGGACTGGGGCTGGGGCTGGGGGCGGATCGCGGCGGGCCGCCGCATGCCGTCACTCACCGGTCGGTCCCGTCCGTCGCCACGGACGCGTACCACGGGTCGTGCAGTTCCTCGGTCCAGTCCTCGACCGTCTCGACCGCGGGCCGGTACACCTCGGGCTGCCCGGCGAGTTCCTGGTAGATGGTGCGGAAGTTGTCCACGGAGCGGCGCAGTGTGAACCGGTCGACGACCCGCTGCCGGGCCAGTGCGCCCAGTTCCAGGCGCCGTTCGTCGTCGCGCAGCAGGGTCAGCGCGGCGGCGGCCATCCTCTCCGGCTCGCGCGGTGGGACGACCAGACCGGTGTCTCCGACGGCCTCGCGTACGCCGCCGACGTCCGTCGAGACCGTCGTGCGGCCGCAGGACATGGCCTCGATGAGGGAGAACGGGAAACCCTCGGAGATCGACGACAGCATCACGACGTGCCCGGCCGCGTACGCCCGCCAGACCTCGCTGACGCGGCCTTCGAAGGTGAGGCCGTCCGTGGCGCCGAGTTCGGCGGCGAGCTTCTCCAGCCGGGTGCGGTAGGCCTCGCCGCCCGGCGGGACCGGGCCGAACAGGCGCAGGCGGGTCTCCGGAATCTCGGCGCGGACCAGCGCGTAGCAGCGGAGCAGCGTCTCCAGGTCCTTGATCGGGTCGATCCGGCCGCACCAGGTGAGGGTCGGGGTGTCCGGCTCGGGGCCGGCGTGCGGGAAGGCGCTGGGGTCAACCCCGTTGTAGACCGTGCGGATCCGGTCGCCGTCGGCGCCGCCGCGCTCCTCCCAGCGGCGGTTGTACTGGTTGCACGGGGTGATGAGGTCGGCCGCGTGGTAGCCCAGGGAGTTCAGCTCGCGGTAGAAGCCGAGCATGAAGGCCTTCACCGGCCAGCGCTGGGTGGTGCCGCGGTAGCCGAGGTAGCGCTCGCGCAGGTAGATGCCGTGCTCGGTGAGGAGGAACGGCACGCCGTCCAGCCTGCGGGCGGCGAGGGCGGGCAGGGTGGCGAGACCGCTGCTGACGGCGTGGGCGACGGACTGGCGGGGGATGCGCACGCCGAGCGGGCGCAGGGCGTGCTCCAGCAGGTCGATGGCGGTGAGGGCGTCGTGGACGGTGGGGCGGGCCGCGGCCGTCTGCAGGTGCGGCATCGTCCATATCCACATCAGGGCGCGGAGCGCGGACTCGGTGCGCAGCGCCGGCGCGAGGAGCCCGGCCCGGGCGAGCGGGGCGAGTTCGTACAGGGCCTCGCCGAAGTCGCAGCCCGCCCCTGGGTCCAGGAAGGACAGCAGCAGATGCTCGTAGGCGGCGGTGAAGCGGCGGCGGGCGCGGCCGTGCGGGGGCCGTCTGCGGCCGGGCCGCCGGCCCCAGGTCGGTACGGATCGGTGGCGGCGGACGTTGGGCGGCAGCTCCCAGGTGACGGGTTCGCGGCCGGTCCCGGTGAGCGAGACCAGGTGGAAGTCGACCTCCGGCATGCCCTTGACGAGTTGGTCGCACCAGGTGCTGACCCCTCCGTGGACATGGGGATAGGTGCCTTCGGTGAGCATGGTGACCTGACGGCCGGTGCGCATCGCTACGCGGTTCCCCCCAGTGGTGCGGACGGTGAGAGGGGGAACTGCGCGCCGGACCGCGGCTGTGGGTCCGTCGTGGGCCGGTCGCGCAGTTCCCCGTGCCCCCTTCGTCGGCCGGGGGCGGTGTCGCCGGTTCAGCCGGGCGCTACGGCAGGTTCAGCGTCAGCGCGCTCTGCAACGGTCCCGGCGTGGTCCACCCCGAGAGAGCCCCCGCGTAGGCCGAGCCGAAGGTGGTGGTGCCGATCAGTTGCTGCTGCCGGGTCCCCTCCGGGGCGGTGACCGGGATCTGCGTCCCGGACGGCGCGGTGACGGTCACGGTGTCGCCGATGCGGTACGCGGTGACCTCGTTGTGCTCGATCGCCGACTGCCAGGCGGCGCGGCGTTGCAGCTCCGTGCCGATGGCCTTCTGCCGCAGGTTCTCCAGCGGGGTGTCGTCGGCGAACAGGGCCTGGTAGTCCGCCAGGACCTTGTCCAGGACCGGGTAGAGGATCCGGTCCTCCGCCAGGTTGGACTGGTGGGCGTAGTGCGGTCGGGGGTCGTTGGAGATGGCGTGGCCGAGGTCGGTGTGCGCCTCCTGGGGGACGATGTAGGAGTCGTAGCCCGTGGCGACGTCGAGGGGCTGGTCCATGCAGGTGGAGGTGGGGTTGTCCGTGCACACGCCGCTGCCGCCGTCGGCCTTCGCGGTGTAGATCCAGTTGTACTCGTCGGCCATCTCCTCCTTGGTGCCGACGTTGTAGTAGACGTTCATCGGGTAGCGGGGCACGGTCAGCGTGCTGCTGCCGACCGCCCGCTGCTCGGGCTCACGCGAGTCGTCCGAGGCGATCCACCGGATGCCGTTGTCGGACAGGGCGGGGGCCAGGTAGGGGTTGTCCTCCGGCTGCTGCGGCAGCGTCCTGAGGCCGGAGTGCTCGCCGGTGACGAGTTCGCCTCGGTCGACCGGGACGCCGTGCAGGAGGGCCCAGTTGTAGTTGCTGGAGATCTCCGCGGAGATGTCCGGGCGGCTCATCCACTGCGTCGAGCCGTCCGCGTTCTTCGCGCAGCTCCACGGCACGACCGAGACGTCCTGGATGCAGCCGAGGAACTGGTGGGTGTAGGTGTGGTTGATCCAGCGGTACTGCGCCCTGTCGGCGAGCAGCCGGTCGGCGAGCGCGTCGGTGCCGCCGTTCTCGCTCTTCCACTCCTCCCCTGAACCCGCGTTGAAGACCATGTCCAGGGTGAAGCCGTGGTCCTGCTGCCACTGTGCGGCGTAGGCGGCGTCGGCGGCGGTCATGCGGATCGGTGCGGTCTCCTCGCCGCCGTCGACGCAGTCCAGGTCGCCTGGCGTGCAGTTGCGCTCGGTGTCCCAGCGGCTGTCGGCCGCGAAGACGTCGTCGACGTGGACGGCGAGGTAGTTGCGTGCCTGCCCCAGGTGCACCCCACCCGTCAGCCATTCCACGACGCCCCGGGCGAGGAGGCGGAACTGCTGCTGGTACTGGTTGTAGGCGAAGGTCACCACCAGCTCACGGCGTCCGTCGTGGGCGTACTCGCCGAGCAGGCTGCCGGTGCCCGAGCCGCCCGGCACCGGGATGTCCACATAGCTGGTGAAGCCCTCGCGGGGCCGGGCCAGGTAGCCGTAACTCTCGGCGACCGTGGGGGAGTTGTCCTCGAAGGTGAAGGCGCCGTCGAGGTAGCCGAAGGCCCCGGCGCGGCCGGCGGTGGTGACGGTCGCCCGCTGCCCGTCGAGGGTGCCGGCCCAGCCGCCCTCGTCGGTGTAGTCCAGACCCACTTCCGGGTGGGCCCAGGTGTAGGCGTCGACCTGTGGGATGCCGTAGGTCCGTTCGTACTCCTCCAGTGCGGTCTGCTCGGCGGAACCCGCGCCGAACGGGGCCTCGTTGGGCAGGACGATCCCCTGGAACCTGGCCCGGGGCGTGCCACCCACGGTGTCGCCGAGGAAGGCCGCGTCGATCACCGTGCGGCCGGGGTCGTCCAGGTCAACGGTCGTGTACGGGATGCCGGTGCTCTTCAGCTGAGCGGTGATGGCCTGGACGGACGTGTCACCGTTGTCCACCACCAGCACCTTCAGGTCGATGCGCGGCTCCGTCGCGGCCGATGCGCCGGGCGCCCCGAGGCCCAGCGCCGTCATACCGCCCGCCGCGATCACGGCAGCGGCGATTCTCCATCCGTGCGCACTTCGCGCCATGGATTGTTCCTTCCCCCCAGAGGAATCCACCGTCGATCGGTCGACGCGTGACGGTCGACATGCGGAGGATTCGTGGTAATCGTGCAAAACGGTGCGTCATCGACCCACCGGACCTGATGAGTGTGGCTCAGCTCATGGAGTGCGAGGATCGGAAACCGGCCACGACACCCCCAGAGGGTGAACGTTCGCAGGAATGAGCGAATGCTCATTCGCGCGTAGTCTCGTGTGCCGGGTGCTCCGAGCAGTCCGCCGCGCTGACTCGGACCCCGGTCGGATCGCTCCCGCAGGCCGGATCTACTGTCGGCCGTCGGGCTCGGCCGACCCACACCGTTCGGCCACAGAAACTTCACATCGGAAGCGAGATTTCACCACCGTGACTGCTCTCACTCTCAGCACCGCCGCGGCGCCCGGTCTCCGGGCCGACGCGATCGTGATCGGTGTCGCCAAGGGCACAGCCTCCGGTTCCGGGGACCTGGTCGTCGCACCGGGCGCCGAGGCCGTGGACAAGGCCTACGAGGGCCGGCTCGCCGGAGTCCTGGAGACCCTCGGGGCCTCGGGCGCCGAGGGCGAGGTGACCAAGCTCCCGGCCCCGGCCGGCTTCAAGGCGCCGCTCGTCGTGGCGGTGGGCCTGGGCCCCGAGCCGGAGAAGGGCGCCGGGTACGACCCCGAGGCGCTCCGCAAGGCCGCCGGCGCCGCCGCCCGCGCGCTCGCCGGCTCCAAGAAGGCCGCGTTCGCGCTGCCGCTGGCCGACGCCGGCGACGCCGGCGCGACCGGTGAGGGCGTGCTGCTCGGCGCCTACTCCTTCGACACCTACAAGGAGAACGGCTCCTCCGGCAGCGGCACCAAGGGCAAGAACGGCAAGGCCCCGCTGGCCGAGGCCGTCCTGCTGGGCGGCAAGCCGCGCGACGCCGCGCACAAGGCGGCGATCGCCCGCGCCACCGCGGTGTCCGAGGAGCTCAACCGCGCCCGCGACCTGATCAACACCCCGCCGAACGACCTCGACCCCGAGGCCTTCGCCGCGATCGCCCAGGCTGCGGCCAAGGAGCACGGCATCAAGGTCCAGGTCCTGGACGACAAGGCCCTGGCCAAGGGCGGCTACGGTGGCATCCTCGGCGTCGGCGGCGGGTCCGCGGCGGCCCCGCGGCTGGTCAAGCTGTCGTACACCTCCTCCAAGGCGAAGAAGCACCTCGCCTTCGTCGGCAAGGGCATCACCTACGACTCGGGCGGCATCTCCCTGAAGCCGGCCGGCCACAACGAGACCATGAAGTGCGACATGAGCGGTGCGGCCGCCGTGTTCGCCGCGGTGGTCGCCGCCGCGCGGCTGAAGCTCCAGGTCAACGTCACCGCCTGGCTGGCGCTCGCCGAGAACATGCCGTCGGGCTCCGCCGTCCGCCCGGGCGACGTGCTGCGCATGTACAGCGGCAAGACCGTGGAGGTGCTCAACACCGACGCCGAGGGCCGGCTCGTGCTCGCCGACGCGCTGTGGGCGGCCTCGGCGGAGAAGCCGGACGCGATCGTGGACGTGGCGACCCTGACCGGCGCGATGATGCTGGCGCTGGGCGGCCGCACCTTCGGCGTCATGGCCAACGACGACGCGTTCCGCGGCGCGGTGCACGAGGCCGCGGAGGAGGTGGGCGAACCGGCGTGGCCGATGCCGCTGCCGGAGCACCTGCGCAAGGGCATGGACTCCCCCGTCGCCGACATCGCGAACATGGGTGAGCGCATGGGCGGCGGCCTGGTCGCCGGGCTCTTCCTGAAGGAGTTCGTCGGCGAGGGGATCACCTGGGCACACCTGGACATCGCGGGCCCGGCCTTCAACGAGGGCGGCCCCTTCGGCTACACGCCGAAGGGCGGCACCGGTTCCGCGGTACGGACCCTGGTGCGCCTGGCGGAGCTGACCGCCGCGGGTGACCTGGGCTGATGCCCGGCCGCTGAGCCGGCCCGCTCCACCGCGGGGCGGCTCCCGGGGCGCGGGGACCGTATCGCACCGGCCCCCGCGCCCGCGTTTTCCGCAGCGGGCCGCCCCTTCGGCGCCCGGGAACGTGGGACGTCTCACACCCCGGCCCCGCGTCTCGTCAAGCAGTGACTAGTGCGAAGATGGGGCACGGCAGGACAGGGCCCCACCCAGGGCCGAAGAACGAGCGGCCGGACACCAGCCGCCTGCCGGTCACTGGAGACCGGTGGCGCACATGCATGGAGGACGTGACGTGGCGAACGACGCCAGCACCGTTTTCGACCTAGTGATCCTCGGCGGTGGTAGCGGTGGTTACGCCGCGGCCCTGCGCGGGGCGCAGCTGGGCCTGGACGTCGCCCTGATCGAGAAGGACAAGGTCGGCGGCACCTGCCTGCACCGGGGTTGCATCCCCACCAAGGCCCTGCTTCACGCGGGCGAGATCGCCGACCAGGCGCGCGAGAGCGAGCAGTTCGGTGTCAAGACCTCCTTCGAGGGCATCGACATCGCGGGTGTGCACAAGTACAAGGACGACGTCGTCTCGGGCCTGTACAAGGGCCTGCAGGGGCTCGTCGCCTCCCGCAAGGTGACCTACATCGAGGGTGAGGGCCGCCTGTCGTCGCCCACCTCCGTCGACGTGAACGGCCGCCGTGTCCAGGGCCGTCACGTCCTGCTGGCGACCGGCTCCGTGCCGAAGTCGCTCCCGGGCCTGGAGATCGACGGCAACCGGATCATCTCCTCCGACCACGCCCTCGTCCTGGACCGCGTGCCCAAGTCCGCGATCATCCTCGGCGGCGGTGTCATCGGCGTCGAGTTCGCCTCGGCGTGGAAGTCCTTCGGTGCCGACGTCACCGTCATCGAGGGCATGAAGCACCTCGTCCCGGTCGAGGACGAGAACTCCTCCAAGCTGCTCGAGCGCGCGTTCCGCAAGCGCGGCATCAGGTTCAACCTCGGCACCTTCTTCCAGAAGGCCGAGTACACGCAGGACGGTGTCAAGGTCACCCTCGCCGACGGCAAGGAGTTCGAGGCCGAGGTCCTGCTGGTGGCGGTCGGCCGCGGCCCGGTCTCCCAGGGCCTGGGCTACGAGGAGGCCGGGGTCGCCATGGACCGCGGCTACGTCGTGGTCGACGAGTACATGCGGACCAACGTCCCGACCGTCTCCGCCGTCGGTGACCTGGTCCCGACGCTCCAGCTCGCGCACGTCGGCTTCGCCGAGGGCATCCTGGTGGCGGAGCGTCTGGCCGGTCTGAAGACCGTCCCGATCGACTACGACGGCGTGCCGCGGGTGACGTACTGCCACCCGGAGGTCGCCTCCGTGGGGATCACCGAGGCCAAGGCCAAGGAGGTCTACGGTGCGGACAAGGTCGTCGCTCTGAAGTACAACCTGGCGGGCAACGGCAAGAGCAAGATCCTCAAGACCGCGGGCGAGATCAAGCTCGTCCAGGTCAAGGACGGTGCCGTGGTCGGCGTCCACATGGTCGGCGACCGCATGGGCGAGCAGGTCGGTGAGGCCCAGCTGATCTACAACTGGGAAGCGCTGCCGGCCGAGGTCGCCCAGCTCGTCCACGCCCACCCGACGCAGAACGAGGCGCTCGGTGAGGCCCACCTCGCCCTGGCGGGCAAGCCGCTGCACGCGCACGACTGATCAGCCCTCGGGCGCGACGACACAGACTTCCGCAACTCGTAAGGAGCAACCGAAACCATGGCGGTTTCCGTAACCCTTCCGGCGCTCGGCGAGTCCGTCACCGAGGGCACCGTCACCCGCTGGCTGAAGTCGGTCGGCGACAGCATCGAGGCCGACGAGCCGCTGCTCGAGGTCTCCACCGACAAGGTCGACACCGAGATCCCGGCCCCGGCCTCCGGCGTGCTCCTGGAGATCGTGGTCGGCGAGGACGAGACCGCCGAGGTCGGCGCCAAGCTCGCCGTCATCGGTGCCCCGGGTGCCGCCCCGGCCCCCGCTGCCCCGGCTCCGGCCCCGGCCGCTCCGGCGCCCGCCCCGGCGGCCCCGGCCCAGCCCGCCGCCGCGGCTCCCGCACCCGCCCCGGCCCCCGCCCCGGTCACTCCGGCTCCGGTCACTCCGGCTCCGGCCGCCGCCCAGCCGGCCGACGAGGGCGCCTACGTCACCCCGCTGGTGCGCAAGCTCGCCGCCGAGAACGGCGTCGACCTGGCCACCGTCAAGGGCACCGGTGTCGGCGGCCGTATCCGCAAGCAGGACGTCGTCGCCGCCGCCGAGGCCGCCAAGGCCGCGGCCGCCGCCCCGGCCCCGGCCCCGGCCCCGGCCGCCGCGGGCTCCGCCGCCAGGAAGGCGCCGGCCCTGGAGGTCTCCCCGCTGCGCGGCCAGACCGTCAAGATGACCCGCATCCGCAAGGTCATCGGCGACAACATGGTCAAGGCGCTGCACGAGCAGGCCCAGCTGTCGTCGGTCGTCGAGGTCGACGTCACCCGCCTGATGAAGCTGCGCGGCCGGGCCAAGGACTCCTTCGCGGCCCGCGAGGGCGTCAAGCTCTCCCCGATGCCGTTCTTCGTCAAGGCGGCCGCCCAGGCTCTGAAGGCCCACCCGGTCATCAACGCGAAGATCAACGAGGCCGAGGGGACCATCACCTACTTCGACACCGAGAACGTCGGTATCGCGGTGGACTCCGAGAAGGGCCTGATGACCCCGGTCATCAAGAACGCCGGTGACCTCAACATCGCCGGTATCGCCAAGGCCACCGCCGACCTGGCGGGCAAGGTCCGCGCCAACAGGATCACCCCGGACGAGCTGTCCGGTGCGACCTTCACCATCTCCAACACCGGTTCGCGCGGTGCGCTCTTCGACACGATCATCGTGCCGCCGGGCCAGGTCGCGATCCTCGGCATCGGCGCCACGGTCAAGCGCCCGGCCGTGATCGAGACGGAGGAGGGCACGGTCATCGGCGTCCGCGACATGACCTACCTGACGCTGTCCTACGACCACCGTCTGGTGGACGGCGCCGACGCGGCCCGTTACCTGAGCGCCGTCAAGGCCGTCCTGGAGGCGGGCGAGTTCGAGGTCGAGCTCGGGCTGTAGCAGGGACGGGGATCACCGGGAGGCCGGCGTGGTCCCCGATCCCCGGCCGGCAGGCCGTACGGCGCCCCCGCCCGGAGCTTCCGGGCGGGGGCGCCGTCGTGAGCGGCGCGGACAGGGGATGGAGCAGCGGTGGTCGCGCCACCGGTGCCCTGACGGGCAGCGTTCGCCCCGTCGCGACGCCCGGCACCGCGGACCTGGCACCGGGCGCGGTCCGCTTTCCGCCGCGGGCGCACCGGGGCTTCCCGGGTGCCGGCCGGGGCGTGTAAGTCTCGTCTCACCTGCGCGAAAGCGCCCCCGTGCACCCCTCCGGACGGTGCCTGCGGCCTTATTGTCTAAACGTCAAACGCCCCAGGGGGCCGGTGGCCCCTCCCTAAGGAGCTCTCATGACCGCGCCCGTCGTCCACTCGCTGCGCGAGCAGATCCGCGAGCACATCCTGGAAGGGATCATCAGCGGGCGCTGGCAGCCGGGCGAGCGGATCGTGGAACGGCGCATCGCCACCGAGCTGGAGGTCAGCCAGACCCCGGTGCGGGAGGCACTGCGCGAGCTGGAGTCACTGCGGCTGATCGAGTCGGCGCCGAACAAGGGCGTGCGGGTGCGCAACCTGACCGCGGCCGACCTGGAGGAGAGCTACCCCGTACGGGCCGGCCTGGAGGCCATCGCGGCGGAGCTGGCGGCGGAGCGGCTGGCCGGTGACTGCTCCGCGCTGGAGTCGCACGTCTCGGCGCTGTACGAGGCCGACCGCCATACCGACGGCACGGCCCAGGTACGGCACACGGTCGCGTTCCACCGCGAGCTGGTGCGCGCGGCCGGCAACTCGGTCCTGCTGCACACCTGGGAGGGCCTGGGCATCGAGGTGTTCACGGCGCTGTCGATCCGCTGGCTGGGCACGGTGCAGCAGTCCTACGCCGAGGAGCACGAGGAACTGGTGCAGGCGTTCCGCCGCCGGGACCCCCGCATCGCCGAGATCGTCAAGGCACACGTCCTGGGCTGCGCGCCGCGCCACGAGGGCTGAGCGCACCCCCGCTCAAACGTGCTCCCACCTGCGTAAACCCTTCAAAAACAAGGCACCCGGTGTCTCCGGGCAAGGCACCGGGTGCCTACTTTTCCGTGATCAGGGGGATTTCGCCGCCAACCCTTTGATCGATCATCGATCAGGGAGTTACAGTCGCCGACGGACTTCCACCGAAGTCCAGCCCTGTCCTGCCAAAGACCAAGGGCACCCCGAACCCTTCGCTGTGAGGGAACCCCCCTTCGACTGAGGAAGGCGGCGACATGACCGACCCCAACGCCATCCAGCCGAGCGAGCTCGACCAGCTCCCGGACCGCGACCCGGAGGAAACCGCCGAATGGCAGGCCTCCCTGGACGCCGTCGCCGAGGCTGCCGGGCCGCACCGTGCCGCATACCTGATGCGCCGCACGCTGGAGCGCGCCGAGGGCACCGGCATCGCGCTGCCGAAGCTCCTGGAGACCGACTACGTCAACACCATCCCGACCGCCGCCGAGCCGCACGTGCCCGGCGACCCGGAGATGGAGGCCCGGATCACCGCGTGGAACCGCTGGAACGCCGCGGCCATGGTGACCCGCGGCAGCAAGCACGGCGTCGGCGGCCACATCGCCACCTTCGCCTCCGCGGCCTGGCTCTACGAGACCGGCTTCAACCACTTCTTCCGCGGCAAGGACTCGGGCGACGCCGCCGGCTCCGGCGACCAGCTGTACATCCAGGGCCACGCCTCCCCCGGCATCTACGCCCGCGCCTTCCTCGACGGCCGGCTGAACGAGCAGCACCTGGACAACTTCCGGCAGGAGGCAGGCGGCAACGGCCTGCCGTCCTACCCGCACCCGCGCCGCCTCCCCTGGCTGTGGGAGTTCCCGACGGTGTCGATGGGCCTCGGCCCGCTGTCGGCGATCTACCAGGCGCGGTTCAACCGCTACCTCACCAACCGCGGCATCAAGGACGTCTCCGCGTCCCACGTCTGGGCCTTCCTCGGCGACGGCGAGATGGACGAGCCGGAGTCGACGGCGGCGCTCGCGCTGGCCGCACGTGAGGAACTGGACAACCTCACCTTCGTCATCAACTGCAACCTGCAGCGCCTGGACGGCCCGGTCCGCGCCAACTTCAAGATCGTGCAGGAGCTGGAGGCCCAGTTCCGCGGCGCCGGCTGGAACGTCGTCAAGACGCTGTGGGGCTCCACCTGGGACGAACTGTTCCAGCTGGACACCACGGGCGCGCTCGTACGCCGCCTGCGCGAGGTACCGGACGCGCAGATCCAGACGTACCAGACCCGCGACGCCGCCTACATCCGCGAGAGCTTCTTCGGGTCCGACCCGGCCCTCGTGGAGATGGCGAAGCTGCTGAGCGACGACAAGATCCTCGACTGCTTCCACTTCTCCCGCGGCGGCCACGAGCCGCGCAAGGTCCACGCCGCCTACAAGGCGGCCCTGGACCACAAGGGCGCGCCGACGGTCATCCTGGCCCAGACGGTCAAGGGCCACACCCTCGGCGAGGGCTTCGCCTCGAAGAACGCCAACCACCAGATGAAGAAGCTGACGGTGGACGAGTTCAAGGCGATGCGCGACCTGCTCGGCCTGCCGATCAGGGACAGCGACTTCGCCGACGGCCAGGTGCCCTACGGCCACCCGGGCGCCGGCTCCCCGGAGGTCCGCTACCTCCAGGAGCGCCGCGCCTCCCTCGGCGGCCCGGCCCCGGCCCGCCGCACGCACCCCCTCGCCCCGCTGCCGGCCCCCGCCGAGAAGGCGTTCACCTCCTTCGACAAGGGCTCCGGTTCGCAGAACGTGGCGACGACGATGGCCTTCGTCCGCCTGGTGAAGGACCTGGTCCGCGACAAGGAGACGGGCAGGCGCTGGGTGCCGATCGTCCCCGACGAGGCGCGCACCTTCGGCATGGAGTCGCTGTTCCCCTCGCTCGGCATCTACTCGCCCAAGGGCCAGACGTACGAGCCGGTCGACCGCGACCAGCTGATGTACTACAAGGAGGCCCGGAACGGCCAGATCCTCAACGAGGGGATCACCGAGGCCGGTTCGATGGCCGACTTCATCGCCGCTTCGACGTCGTACGCGACGCACGGCGAGGCGATGATCCCGTTCTACATCTTCTACTCGATGTTCGGCTGGCAGCGCACCGCCGACCAGATGTGGCAGCTCGGCGACCAGCTCGGCCGCGGCTTCCTGGTCGGCGCGACGGCCGGTCGGACGACGCTGACGGGCGAGGGCCTCCAGCACGCCGACGGCCACTCGCCGGTGATCGCGGCCACGAACCCGGCGTCGCTGACGTACGACCCGGCGTTCGCGTACGAGATCGCGGTCATCGTCCGCGAGGGTCTGCGCCGCATGTACGGCGAGGCCAAGCCGGGCGAGGACCCGAACGTCTTCTACTACCTCACCGTCTACAACGAGCCGCTGCCGCAGCCCGCGAGGCCGTCCGGCCCGGGCATCGACGAGGGCATCGTCAAGGGCCTGTACCGTTTCAACACCGCGGAGTCGGCCGGCCTGTCCACCACCGCCAACGCCCCGCGCATCCAGCTGCTGGGCTCCGGTACGGCGATCCACTGGACGCTGGAGGCGCAGCGGCTGCTCGCCGAGGAGTGGGGCGTGGCCGCCGACGTGTGGTCGGCGACCTCCTGGTCGGAGCTGCGCCGGGACGCCATGGACGCCGACGCGGCGCTCCTGCGCGGCGAGGAGCGGGTGCCGTTCGTGCGGCAGGCGCTCCAGGGCGCCGAGGGCCCGGTGCTGGCGGTCTCCGACTACATGCGCCAGGTCCCGGACCAGATCGCGCAGTGGGTCGAGCAGGACTGGTCCTCGCTGGGCGCCGACGGCTTCGGCCTGTCGGACACCCGTGAGGCGGCCCGCCGCCACTTCGGCGTCGACGCCCCGTCGATCGTCGTCGCGGCCCTGGCCCAGCTCGCCCGCCGCGGCGAGGTGAAGGCCGCCGCGGTCAAGGAGGCCCGGGAGAAGTACGGCCTGTAGGGACCGGTGTCGTCGGGGTCCCGCCGAAGCGGGGCCACGACCCACCACACGACCGCACCCCACCGGGGCGGGAGACCGCCGCACCACCGCAGCCCCCGCCCCGGCGGGGGCCTGCTGCATGATGGCGGCATGCGTGCCGCCCGACTGATCAAGATGGTGCTGCTGCTCCAGTACCGGCGCTCGATGACCGCCGCGGAGCTGGCGCGGGAGCTGGAGGTCTCGGAGCGGACCGTGGCGCGCGACGCGCAGGCGCTGTCCGAGGCGGGCGTGCCGGTGTACGCGGACCGGGGGCGGGCCGGGGGGTACCGGCTGGTCGGCGGCTCTCGCGCCCTTCCCCGCAGCCTCGCGGGCCTGGGCGGCGGTCCGCTGACCGGGCTGGCGCGCGGTGAGGCCGAGGCGCTGTTCCTGAGCGGGGTGCCGGCGGCCCTGAGGGAGATGGGGCTGGAGGACGCCGCCTCCGCGGCCCGGCTGAAGGTGTCGGCCGCGCTGCTGCCGTCCCTGCGGGACGCCCCGCTCTCGGTGGCACAGCGGTTCCATCTGGACGCACCGAACTGGTTCACCGAGCCGCGGACGCCCGAGCTGCTGCCGGAGGTGGCCGGCGCGGTGTGGGACGACCGGCGGATCACGGCCCGCTACCGGCGTGCGCAACGGACGGTGGATCGCGACCTGGAGCCGTACGGGCTGGTGCTGAAGGCGGGGGTCTGGTACGTCTGCGCGCGCGTGGCGGGCACCGGGGCGAGTGGGGAGTTCCGGACGTACCGCATCGACCGGTTCACCGCCGTCGACGTCCAGGAGGGTGCTTTCGCCCGCGACGAGGGGTTCGATCTGCCCGGCTTCTGGGCGGCGCAGGCGGAGCGGTTCGCCCGGTCCCTGTGGCGGGACGAGGTCGTCGTACGGCTGTCCCCGCAGGGGGTGCGGATGCTGTGGCACGCCGTCGATCCGCTCGCCGCGCGCCGGGCGCTGGCCGCGGCCGGGGAGCCGGACGGTGCGGGACGGGTGACGGTGACCCTGCCGGTGGAGTCCGAGGAGGTCGCGCACGCGCAGCTCACGGCGCTCGGGCCGGAGGCGGAGGTGCTGGCGCCCGCGGGGCTGCGTGACCGGTTCGCCCGGGACGCGCGGCGGATGGCCGGACTGTACGGGGCGTGAGGAACGGGCGGGGGGATCGGGGAACCGGGTGCGGGGATCCTGGCATCGGGTGCGGGGATCCGGCGCGAAATGCGCCGCACTCCACGTGCGTACGGGTTCCGATGGGCCGATGCTGGAGCCGTGATGGACGAGACGGAGTTCTGGGACCTGGTGGACACTAGCCGCGAGGCCGCCGAGGGCGACCCCGAGGAACAGGCCGACGTGCTCGTGGACCGGCTCCGGCGGCTGGATCCCGAGGCGGTCCTGGACTTCGCCCGTCATTTCGAGGCGCGCTACAACCGCGCCTACCGCTGGGATCTGTGGGGCGCCGCCTGGGTGCTGCTGGACGGGGCCAGTGACGACGCCTTCGACTTCTTCCGCTGCTGGCTGATCGGGCAGGGGCGGGAGGTCTTCGAGGGCGCGCTGCACGACCCCGACTCCCTCGCCGGTCTGCTCGGCGACTTCGACGAGGAGATCGACGGCGACGGCGAGGAGATCGGCTACGCGGCCGACGAGGCCTACGAGCAGCTCACCGGCGGCGTCGCCCCCGACCTGGGCCTGCCGCCCCAGCCGGCAGAGCCGGAGGGCACGCCGCTCGACTTCGAGAACGAGCGGGCCCTGGCCGAGCGCTTCCCGAAACTCTGGGACCGCTTCCGCACGTGAGCCTCTCCGGCCCGCACCGCGACCGGGCCGGCCGGGGCACGGCGCGGCTCCTGGCCGTGGCTGCCGGCCGCACGGCCGGCCACCGCAGGTGCCCTCCCGCACCCGGCGGCGGTGGCAGGGCGGCGCTGTGGTCGTGGTGGCTGGTGCCGGTCACGTCCCGGCGTCGGGTGTGCGGCCCTGGAGTGCCGCGGCGCGCAGCCTGATGGCCGGGAGCCGGGCGACGAGGGCCGGGCCGGGACATCGGGTCATGTAGGCGTCCTTGTGGGCGGCGACGGCGGGCAGGACGGCCGTGGTGCCGCGTGGGTAGCGGCTGTGGCCGTTGCTGGAGGTCAGCCGGACGCCGCCGCGGGGGTCGGTACCGGTGAGGCCCAGCTTCCAGGCGACGAGCGCGGCGATCGCGTCGGTCATCGCCCGCGGCACGCGGGTGCCCTCGGTGAAGGTGCCGATGGCGGCGATGCCGGCGGTGCGGTGGTTGAAGCCCTGGGTGTGGGCACCGGTGACAGGGCGGTCGACGCCTCCGGCGCGACCCTCGTAGATGGTGCCGCAGCGGTCGACGAGGAAGTTGTAGCCGATGTCGTCCCAGCTGCGGTCGCGGGTCTGACCGGTGTAGAGAGCACGGATGATGCGGGGGGTGTCGGCGCAGTCGTAGTCGTTGGGCGAGTCGGTGTGGTGGATGAAGACGGCGACGACCTCGCCGTCGTAGCGCGGCGGTGGCTGGGCGGGGGCGGTGCCGTCGAGCCAGGCCGAACGGGGCCTGATCGACGGCTTGGGCGCGGTGTGGGATCCGGCCGGGCGGGCCACCGGGGACGGAGGCCGGACGGTACCGGACGGGCGGTCGGCACCGTGCACGCACAGGGCCAGCGTGGCGACGGCGGCGAGGCCGGGCAGGAAACCGAAAGCCACCCGGGCGGAGCCGGGTATCCGTACGGCCCGCCGCTTCCGTGTCCCCCGAGCTGTTCGGACACGCATGATCCCACTATCGGCGCAAACCCCCGCGCCCGCGATGTGTGCCGTGCCACCCCTTGGAACCATCGTCCGGGTCCGCGGCGTTTCCCCGGGTGACAGCGCGTGCGGCCGGGCTCCGCCGGGCCGCACGCGCGCGGCTGATCACCGGGCCCGTCCCCCGCGTACTAACGGGTCCGAGAGAAAGGCGGCTCCGTGGACGTGCTGGACATCCTGCTGTTGCTGGTGATCCTGGCCTACGCCGGCTCCGGCTACCGGCGCGGGCTGGTGGCCGGCTGCGTGTCGCTCGCCGGCTTCGTGGGCGGCGCGGTGGTCGGCGTGTGGGTGCTGCCGTGGGTGATGGAGCTGGTGCCGGCGGGGTCGACGGCGGCGACGGTGACCGCGGTGTGCACGGTGCTGCTGCCTGCGGCGGCCGGCCACGAGCTGGCGGGGCGGCTCGCGCTGCGGCTGCGGCGGGAGCTGGACCGGGGGCCGCTGAGGGTGGCCGACGGCGTGGGCGGGGCGGCCGCGAACACCGCCGCGGTGCTGATCGTGGCGTGGGTGGCGGCGAGCGTGCTGGCCGCGTCCTCGTCACCGCTGCTGACCGGCCAGATCCGCGACTCGCGGCTGCTGGGGGCGGTGCAGGACGCGATGCCGGACAGCACGCCGGCGTGGTTCTCCCGGGCCACGTCCGCACTGACGGAGGCGGGCTTCCCGCAGGTGTTCAACCCGTTCGAGAACGAGTCGACGGCCGAGGTCGCCCGTCCCACGGGCGACAACGTGACCGCCGCCGCCACGGATGCGGCCCGGCGGAGCACGGTCAAGATCGAGGGGGTCTCGGGCGACCAGGGCCGAGAGGGCAGCGGGTTCGTGTTCGCGCCGGGGCACGTGATGACCAACGCGCACGTGGTCGCGGGCATCGACGCGCCGAAGGTGCGCGTCGGTGGGGTGGGGCGGCCGTACCCGGCGCGGGTGGTGCTGTTCGATCCGGACCGGGACGTGGCCGTGCTGTACGTGCCCGGCCTGCACGCGCCCGTGCTGCGGTTCGACGACGACGCGGGACGCGGGGCGGCGGCCGTGGTCGCGGGCTATCCGCAGGACGGCGACCTCGACCTGCAGGCGGCCACGGTCGCGGCCCGGGTGCACGCGCACGGGCAGAACATCTACAACGACGGCTCGGTCACCCGGGAGATCTACTCGATCCGTTCCACGGTCCGCCCCGGCAACTCCGGCGGGCCGCTGCTGACCACGGACGGCCGGGTGTTCGGCGTGGTCTTCGCCCGCTCCACCTCGGACGACGAGACGGGGTACGTGCTGACGGCGGCGGAGGTGGCCCCGGCCGCGCAGCGCGCGGCGGACGCGACACGGCCGGTGGACACCGGGCAGCTGGTGACGTCCTGACCGGGCCTCAGCGCAGTGGACGGCCCATCAGGACGTCGTCGACGTAGGCGCCGTCGAGAAGGAACTCCTCCGGCTGCACGCCCTCGACGACGAAGCCCTCGGACTCGTACAGCCTGCGGGCCGGGGTGTTGTGGCCGAGGACGCGCAGGGTGATGCGGCGGAAGCCGCCCGCGCGGGCCCCGTCGACGGCCGCGCGCACCAGGGCCCGGCCGGCGCCCCGGCCCCGGGCCTCCCCGGCGACGACGAGGCCGCGGACGTGCCGTACGTGCGTGTTGGCGGCGAACGGCGTGGGGAAGCCGAGCCGGATGTACCCGGCGAGGCGGCCGTCGAGTTCGGCGACGAGGTGGTCGGCGGGGCGGCCGGTCTCCCGGAAGAAGGGCTCGCCGGGCTCGGGCTGCGGGGTGATGGCGTGCAGGTGCGACCAGTTGGCGCGATCCAGCCGGCGCAGTGCCTCCTCGTCCTCGGGCCGGGCGACGCGGATGGACGGCTCGTGCGGCGGCCGGCGGGGAGGTGACGGCTCGTGCGGGGTCGGCTCGGGCATGGCCGTCACCCTATGTGGGGACCGCCGTGCCCCGAAACGGGTTTCCCCCGGGGGACACGTGCGCTCACGGGACAGGATGGCCTCATGCGACGGATGAGGATTGCGGTGGCCGGGTCCTCCGGCCTGATCGGCGGTGCGCTCGTGCGGTCCCTGACCGCCGACGGGCACGAGGTGGTGCGGCTGGTGCGCCGTGCGCCCGGGGGCGCGGACGAGGCGCGCTGGGACCCCGCGGGCGGGTCCGTGGACGTGGCGGGGCTGGAGGGCTGCGACGCCGTGGTGAACCTGGCGGGCGCCGGGATCGGCGACCGGTGGTGGACCGAGGCGTACAAGGAGCGGATCCGCAGCAGCCGGGTGGACGGCACACGGACGCTCGCGGAGGCGGCCGCCGCGCTGAGGAAGCCGCCGCGCGTGTTCGTGGGCGGCAGCGCGATCGGCTACTACGGCGACACCGGCGACCGGGCCGTGGACGAGCGGGCGCCGCACGGCCGGGGATTCCTGGCGGAGGTGTGCGTGGACTGGGAGGCGGCGGCCGGGCCCGCACGGGAGGCGGGGGTGCGGACGGTGCTGGTGCGCACCGGCCTCGTGGTGTCGCGCCGGGGCGGCGCCTGGGCGAAGCTGTTCCCGGTCTTCCGGGCCGGGCTGGGCGGGCGGCTGGGCGACGGGCGGCAGTACTGGTCGTACATCGCGCTGCACGACGAGGTCGCCGCGATCCGGCACCTGATCGACCGCGACGACCTCGCGGGCCCGTTCAACCTCACCGCGCCGCAGCCGCTGACGAACCGTGAGATCACGGAGGCGATGGGGCGGGTGCTGCACCGGCCGACCCTGCTCGGCGTCCCGGCGCCGGTGCTGCGGACCGTACTGGGCGAGATGTCCGGGGACGTGCTCGGCAGCGCACGGATCCTGCCGGCGCGGCTGCTGGAGTCGGGGTTCGTCTTCGCGTTCCCCGGCATCGAGGAGGCGATCCGGGCGGCGCAGCGGGAGTAGGGCCGGCGCGCCCGGGACCGCCGCGCGGGGCACGGGCAGCGCGCCCCGCGCGGCGGGGCGGCCACCGGTGACCGTATGCGACCGCCGTGCGACCGTGCCCTGTTCGTGCGCGACTGCACCCGACCGATCACGGCCCTAACCTCGTCCCGAACTCGGGTATTCCCGACGGCTGTTGAGGGCATGACGTCTCCACCAGCCGCGCAACCTCGAGGAGGGGCACGTGCTTGAGCCCGCGTACCAGGCAGACGTCGTCGTGGTGGGAGCCGGGATCGCCGGCCTCTCGGCGGCGCTTCGGCTGACCAGCGCAGGAGTGACGACCACGGTACTGGAGGCCGCCCCGTACGTGGGCGGCCGGATGGCGACCGAGAAGGTCGACGGCTTCCGGCTGGACCGCATCGGGCAGTTGCTGTCCACCGCCTATCCGGAACTACGCCGCACCCCGGGACTGGACGCGCTCGTCCTGCGTCCGTTCGCCCCGGGCGTCCTGCTGCACAGCGACGGCCGCCGGCACCGCGCGGGTGCCGTGGCGGGCGGCGCGGGCGCGCGGGGCGCGAGGAGTGGCACGAGGGGCGCACTCCATGTCGTGCGCGCCCTGGCGAGCGCTCCCCGGACGGCGCCCCGCGCGCCGGCCGCGAAGGGCGCCGCCCCCAGGACGGCGAGGGGTGCCGTGCCCAGGGCCCGTACCGGTGCCCCGTTGGGCGGCCCCGTCGACCAGGCCCGGCTCGACGCCGCCCTGACCCGGCTCGCCCACCTGCCCGTCGAACGGCTGCTGTCCCGCCCCGAGTCCCCGGCCGGCCGGGCCCTCACCGCCCGCGGACTACCCGCACGCACGGTCGACGGCTTCCTGCGCCCGCTGCTGGCAGCCCTGCTGTGCGACCCCGCGCTGACCACGTCCAGCCGGTGCGCCGACCTCGCACTGCGCTCCTTCGCCGCGGGCCGGCTGTGCCTGCCGGAGGGCGGCGCGGAGGTGCTGCCGGAACTGCTGGCGGGGGCGCTGCCGCCGGGCGCCGTGCACACCGGGGTGCGGGTCACCTCGGTGTCGACCACCGCGGTCACCACGGCCGAGCACGGGGTGTTCCGCTGCCGTGCCGTGCTGGTCGCGACGGACGCGCGCACCGCCGCCGAACTGCTGCCCGGCCTGCGCGTGCCAGCCTTCCACCCGGTGACCGTCGTCCACCACACGGCGGACGAGGCGCCCGGGACCGGCACGTCGCTGCTGCTGGACGCCGACCGGGGCGGCCCCGTCGCCCACACGGCGGTGGTCAGCCGGGTCGATCCGACCCGGGCGCCGGCGGGCCGCGCGCTGATCTCGTCCACGGTGCTGGGCGTCCCGCCCGACGCCGTGGACACCGCCGTCCGCATGCATCTGGCCCGGCTGTACGGCACGTCCACCACTCGCTGGGAGACCCTCGCGGTGCACCGCACCACCGAGGCCGTGCCCGCGATGCGGCCGCCGCACGACCTCAGGCGTCCGGTGCGGCTCCTGGCCGGCCTGTACGTGTGCGGCGACCACCGGGACACCAGCACGGTCCAGGGAGCCCTGCACTCCGCCCGGCGCGCCTGCGCGGCGATCCTGGCGGACCGGGGGGCGGCCGGGCCCCTGCACACCGCCGGTCCGGCCCCGGCGGCGCAGGCCGCCTGAAGGCCGTCGGTCGGGAGCACGGGTTCCGCGCGGCCCCACGGCGCGGGGAACCCGGCCCGGGCACCACCGGCCCGGGCACAGGGCCGTGCGGCGGGGCCGCCCCGCCCCGCCGCGGCTCCGGCTCCGGCTCCGGCTCCTACCCCAGCGCCGCGATCTTGTCGCGGTACCCCCGCGCGGGCGCCGCGTCCTTGTAGGGCTCCAGGCGGCGCTCGAAGTCCTTGACGTACTCCACCGCCCGCACCGACCGCATCTCCGCCGCCTGCCCGGCCGCCTCCGCGGCGAGCTGGCAGGCCTGGTCCAGTTCACCGAGGCCGAGTCGGGCGGTGGCGAGGACGACCTTGGAGAACAGCCTGCTGCGCGCGTACCCGGCGCCACGCAGCTGCAGGGAGCGCTCGGCGTGCTGCGCGGCGGCGCGGAACTGCTGCAGGTCGCGGTGGCAGTGCCCGAACTCGTCGGCCAGCTGGGCCTCGTCGAAGCACCGCGCCCAGGAGGGCACCTCGTCCCCCGGTCGCGCCGCCTCCAGCGCGCGCTCGGCGCGCACGAGGGAGGCGGTGCTGGAGCGGACCTCGCCGAGCACCCCGTGCCCGCGCGCCTCGGCGGCATGCAGCAGCGCCTGCACGACCGGCGGGCCGCCGCCGCCCACGCCCTGCTGCGCCACGCGCGCCAGCTGGACGGCCTCGCGGCCGTGCCCGAGGTACACGGCCTGGCGGCTCATCGTCACCAGGACGTAGGCACCGTAGGCGCGGTCCCCGGCGGCCTGGGACAGCCGCAGCGCCTGGACGAAGTACCGCTGGGCCAGGCCGTGCGCCGCGATGTCGTACGACGTCCAGCCGGCCAGCCGGGTCAGTTCGGCGGCGGCGCCGAACAGCCGCCGGCCGGTCTGCTCGCCGTAGACGCCGCGCAGCATCGGCTCGCACTCGTGCTCCAGGTAGCGCACGAGGGCCTGCCGGGCGTGGCCGCCGCCGTAGGCGTCGTCGAGGGTGCGGAACAGTTCGGCGACCGAACGCAGCGCGGCGATGTCGCCCCCGCTCACCCGGTGTCCGGGCCCGCGCTCGGCCGGATTGCGGCGGCGCGGCTCGCCCGGGGCCGTGCCCCGGGGCGCGGCGGGGCGGCCCTGGGCGGGGACGCGGGGCGTCTCGCCGCGGGCGACCTTCTCGTCGGCACGGCCGATGAGCCAGTCCCTGCTGGGCACCACGAGCCCGGCGGGGGTGAAGGCGATCTTGCGCAGCTCGGCATGACTGCCGGAGTCCTTGCGCCACAGGCCGCTGACGATGTCGACGGCCTCCTCGGGGCCGGCGGCGAACTCCAGGCCCGCGTAGACGGGCGCACAGGCATCCAGCCCGAGGTCCTGCGCGGTGAGGCGACGGCCGAGACGACGGGTGAAGACCTCGGCGATCAGTGCCGGCGTGGTGCCGCGCGGCTGCTGCCCGCGCAGCCAGCGGGTCACGGACGTCTTGTCGTATCTCAGGTCGAGCCCGTGCTCCAGGCCGAGCTGGTCCACGCGACGGGCGAGACCTGCGTTGGAGAACCCCGCTTCTGCGATGAGCGCGGCGAGCTGGCGGTTGGGGGTGCGCTGCGCGGGTCGTTCCGTCATCTGCGGTGTGGTCTCCTGCCTTCCGGGCCACTGAAGTGCCGGAATTGCCTGTGAGCTGCCCTTATGGCCTCGTGAACGGCGCGAATGTAGCGGAGCGTAAGCACCCCGTCGCACCCTTTGGCGGTCATTCATCCGATCGTGTGAGGATTGCCCCCAGCGGCTGACGCAGATCCGGCCTCTGTAGCGCGGATCCCGCGGACGTACAGTGGCGTGGGCCCGTTTCAGGCCTTACGACTTCGAGGGAGGCGCTTGCCGTGAGTGAGCTGCGGTTCGTCCGTATGGGGTTCGGAGCGGACGCCGTCGAGTACCAGCAGGCCTGGGACGAGCAGCGCCGGGTGCACGCGGCGCGGTTCGCCGACGAGGTGCCCGACACCGTCCTGCTGCTGGAGCATCCCCCCGTCTACACGGCGGGCCGGCGCACCGAGGACAGCGAGCGCCCCCTGGACGGCACCCCGGTCGTGGACGTCGACCGCGGCGGCAAGATCACCTGGCACGGTCCGGGCCAGCTGGTGGGCTACCCGATCCAGAAGCTGCCCCGCCCGGTCGACGTGGTGGCGCACGTGCGGCGCCTGGAGGAGGCCCTCATCCGCACCTGCGCCGAGTTCGGCCTGGCCACCACCCGGGTCGAGGGCCGCAGCGGCGTCTGGGTGCTCGGCGACCCGGTGGAGCAGCGCCCCTCGCTCGGCGGACTCTCCCTGGACTTCGACCCGCGCCTGCACGACGAGGAGTTCGACCCGCGGCTCAACGGCCCCGAGTACGCCCCCTCCAACGCGGGCCAGCGCCGCGAGGACCGCAAGATCGCCGCGATCGGCATCCGGGTCGCCAAGGGCGTCACGATGCACGGCTTCGCCCTGAACGTGAACCCGGACAACGCCTGGTTCGACCGGATCATCCCGTGCGGCATCCGCGACGCGGGGGTCACGTCGCTGACCAACGAGGTGGGCCGGGAGGTCACGATCGACGAGGTGCTGCCGGTGGCGGAGAGGCACCTGAGGGACATCCTGGAGAACGCGGAGCTGAAGCCGCGGCCGATCGAGAAGGCGACCGCCTGATCAGGGGAATGCACCCTGCGGCCGGGCGGTTGGCCTGAGCGGTAGGGCTCAGTAAACACGGGCGTACCCTGGTGTACGCCGAAGAATCGAAGCTACAGGGAGCCGACGTGTCCGCAGTCTCACCGGACGGACGCAAGATGCTGCGCCTGGAGGTCCGCAACAGCCAGACCCCCATCGAGCGCAAGCCCGAGTGGATCAAGACGCGGGCGAAAATGGGTCCCGAGTACTCCAAGATGCAGAACCTGGTCAAGAGCGAGGGCCTGCACACGGTCTGCCAGGAGGCCGGCTGCCCGAACATCTACGAGTGCTGGGAGGACCGCGAGGCGACCTTCCTCATCGGCGGCGACCAGTGCACCCGGCGCTGCGACTTCTGCCAGATCGACACGGGCAGGCCGGAGGCCCTCGACCGCGACGAGCCGCGCCGCGTGGGCGAGTCGGTGGTCACCATGGACCTGAACTACGCCACCATCACCGGCGTCGCCCGCGACGACCTGGAGGACGGCGGCGCCTGGCTGTACGCCGAGACGGTACGGCAGATCCACCGGCAGACCGCTCAGCGCGAGGACGGCCGGACCAAGGTGGAGCTGCTCGCACCCGACTTCAACGCGGTCCCCGAGCAGCTGGCGGAGGTCTTCTCGTCCCGCCCCGAGGTCTTCGCGCACAACGTCGAGACGGTGCCCCGGATCTTCAAGCGCATCCGCCCCGGCTTCCGCTACGAGCGCTCCCTGAAGGTGATCACCGAGGCCCGCGACGTCGGCCTGGTCACCAAGTCGAACCTGATCCTCGGCATGGGCGAGACCCGCGAGGAGGTCGGCGAGGCGCTGCGGCAGCTGCATGACGCCGGCTGTGAGCTGATCACCATCACGCAGTACCTGCGCCCGTCCGTGCGCCACCACCCGGTGGAGCGCTGGGTGAAGCCGCAGGAGTTCGTGGAGCTGAAGGAGGAGGCCGAGCAGATCGGCTTCTCCGGCGTGATGTCCGGCCCGCTGGTCCGCTCCTCCTACCGGGCCGGCCGCCTGTACCGGATGGCGATCGAGAAGCGGGACGGCTTCGCGGCCACTCAGGCCGTCTGAGAACCGTCGGGGAACCACCCGGGGATCGCCTCGGGAACCATACTGTGTGAATTCACGCACAAATTATTACCGGCGGGTAATGGCCGGGGTGATGCGGTCCTGGCCGTCCTCGCTGATCAGGGCACGGGGCAGGGCCGCACCGGCGTTCCGGGTCGCCGCCGGACACTGCGGCAAAGGCTTCATGGGTGTTTGACCGGTCGGTCACGCCCTGGTAACACCAATCAGTGACGCTGGACTCACGCCACGTACACCCGTCCCGCCAGCCGTAGGGGGATCCCCAGATGCAGGCCGCGCCCGTTCGCGCCACCGCGATTCCGTCCTTCACCGACGCGCTGCGCGCCGTCGAGTCCCTGCTCATGAGCAGCGGCCAGCGCACCGCCCGCCGCAACGCCTGGACCTCCGTCCTGGAGGACCGCCGCCGCGCCAAGGACCGGGTCGAGGCCCAGCAGGTCCTGGAGCGCGTCGCCACCCGCTCCTGAGTCGCTCGTCACCCCGCACTGCCGTCGAAGGCGCTTCCGGGGGCACGTAGACTTCGGGGCATGGCGAGGAAGGACAACGCGGCGGACGCCGCGAACGCAGGGCGACTGAAGCAGATCGCCCTCACGTACAAGATGACCCGCAAGGCCGACAAGAGGATCGGTCTCGTACTCGCGGCAGTCGGGCTCGGCACCCTCGGTGTCTTCCTCGTGATCGGTTTCCTGATCGGCCACCCCGTCTATCTGGGCATCCTGGGCCTGCTGCTGGGCCTGCTGGCGACGGCGATCGTCTTCGGGCGCCGGGCCGAACGGGCCGCCTTCGGGCAGATGCAGGGACAGCCGGGCGCCGCCGCGGCCGTCCTCGACAACATCGGCCGGGGCTGGACGACGACCCCCGCCGTGGCGATGAACCGCAGCCAGGACGTGGTGCACAGGGCCGTCGGCAAGGCCGGCATCGTCCTGGTCGCCGAGGGCAACCCGAACCGGGTGAAGACCCTCCTGGCCGCCGAGAAGAAGAAGATGAGCCGCGTCGTCGCGGACGTGCCCGTGCACGACATCGTGGTCGGCACCGGCGAGGGCCAGGTCGAGCTGAAGAAGGTCCGCACCACGATGCTGAAGCTGCCGCGCGTGCTGACCGGCCCGCAGGTGACCGCGACCAACGACCGGCTGCGCGCCATGGGCGACCTGCTCAGCAACATGCCGATGCCGAAGGGCCCGATGCCGAAAGGCGTGCGGATGCCCAAGGGCGGCCCGAAGGCCCGCTGACGGTCGTCCCGACGAGTTCTCCCGCACGACGGCGGAGGGGTCCGGCGATCGCCGGACCCCTCCGCCGTCGTGTGGGGTGCGTCGTGGTGCGGGTACCGCCGGTCCCGCGGGAGAGCCCGGGCGAAGCCTGAGCGCCCGGCACAGGACGCCGGCCGGACGCAAGGCGGGCCGGCACTGCGTGTGCGGGGCGGTGCGGTACGCGCCGAACCGTTCGGGGCCCGCCGTGGAACCCCGGAGGGATCAGACGCGGACCTCCACCGTCCGGCCCAGCCGGTCGTGGAGCCCGCGGCCGTCGCGGTCCCAGACGAGTGCCGGCACGGCGAGGCAGAGCAGGACCGTGCGCACGGCGGCGCGCAGCGGGTTCACGGTTCCGGTCTCCAGGCTGACCACCCGGATGCCGAAGAGGCGCTTGCCCGGGGTGAAGCCGATCGTGCCCACGGTGAGCAGGCTCATCACCAGGAAGATCAGCAGCGCCCAGTTGCTGGTGGCGGGGCTGTAGCCGTCGGTGATCAGACCGTATGCGATCAAGACGCACAGGCCCCAGTCCACGCCCAGCGCGCCGAGCCGGCGTCCCGGGCGGGCGAGGGAGTTCGGCCCGGTCTCCGGCAGCCCCAGCTGCTCTCCCCGGTAACCGAAGTCGGCTCCGGCGTCCTCCATGGCGGCACGGGGCCCGGAGAGCCACGATCCGATTGCTTGCCTGTTGTCCACCCGACCACGGTACTGCGCCCGCACAGGACCACCGCAGGGCGGGGTGTGCGCGGGGTGTGTCGGGGCTACGGTTGAACCCGGGCCGGTTAACTTCTGCGAAACAAACGGGTCACGCCCGAGAAATCACCCGTCCCTAGGGTCGGGGACGGCGTGTGCCACCGCACTGGCCGCACGAACGATCTACCACCCCGGCAGTCGGTCGGGAGTAGGAGGAGCTGGATGTTCCAGAACGCCGACGAGGCCAAGAAGTTCATCGCGGACGAGGACGTCAAGTTCGTCGACGTCCGGTTCTGCGACCTGCCGGGCGTCATGCAGCACTTCACCGTGCCCGTTGAGGCGTTCGACCCGGACGAGGAGCTCGCCTTCGACGGTTCGTCGATCCGCGGCTTCCAGGCCATCCACGAGTCCGACATGGCTCTTCGCGCGGACCTGTCGACCGCCCGTGTCGACCCGTTCCGCCGGGACAAGACCCTCAACATCAACTTCTTCATCCACGACCCGATCACGGGCGAGCAGTACTCCCGCGACCCGCGCAACGTGGCGAAGAAGGCCGAGGCGTACCTGGCGTCGACCGGCATCGCCGACACGGCGTACTTCGGCCCCGAGGCCGAGTTCTACGTGTTCGACTCGGTCCGCTTCGCGACCGGGGCGAACGAGTCCTTCTACCACATCGACTCCGAGGCCGGCGCCTGGAACACCGGTGCGCTCGAGGACAACCGCGGCTACAAGGTCCGCTACAAGGGCGGCTACTTCCCGGTCCCGCCGGTCGACCACTTCGCCGACCTGCGCGCCGAGATCTCCCTGGAGCTGGAGAAGAACGGCCTGAAGGTCGAGCGCCAGCACCACGAGGTCGGCACCGCCGGCCAGGCGGAGATCAACTACAAGTTCAACACGCTGCTCGCCGCCGCCGACGACCTGCAGCTCTTCAAGTACATCGTGAAGAACGTGGCCTGGCGCAACGGCAAGACCGCGACCTTCATGCCGAAGCCGATCTTCGGCGACAACGGTTCGGGCATGCACGTCCACCAGTCGCTGTGGGCGGGCGGCGAGCCGCTGTTCTACGACGAGCAGGGCTACGCGGGCCTGTCGGACACCGCCCGCTACTACATCGGCGGCATCCTCAAGCACGCCCCGTCGCTCCTGGCCTTCACCAACCCGACGGTGAACTCCTACCACCGCCTGGTGCCGGGCTTCGAGGCCCCGATCAACCTGGTGTACTCGCAGCGCAACCGCTCCGCCGCGATGCGTATCCCGATCACGGGTTCCAACGCCAAGGCCAAGCGCGTGGAGTTCCGTGCGCCCGACTCCTCCGGCAACCCGTACCTGGCCTTCTCGGCCCTGCTGCTGGCGGGCCTGGACGGTGTCAAGAACAAGATCGAGCCGGCCGAGCCGATCGACAAGGACCTGTACGAGCTGGCTCCGGAGGAGCACGCCAACGTGGCGCAGGTCCCGACCTCGCTCCCGGCCGTCCTCGACTCCCTGGAGGCCGACCACGACTTCCTGCTCCAGGGCGACGTGTTCACCGCCGACCTGATCGAGACCTGGATCGACTACAAGCGCACGAACGAGATCGCCCCGCTGCAGCTGCGTCCGCACCCGCACGAGTTCGAGCTCTACTTCGACGTGTGATCGGACCGCGCGTGAGCCACGCGTGAGCCGTACGGCGCCCTCGTCTCCCGTCCGGGAGGCGGGGGCGCCGGCGTATGTACCATGCGAACAGGGGAACGAGGGACCCGGGAGACAAGGAGCCCGGGGCACCGACACGGGGGTGACGACCGATGTCCGACCAGAACGATCCCGAGCGTGAGTTCGATCTGAAGTGGGCGGACGACGCCGAGCACAAGGAGCCGTCCGCCCGCGCCCGTATGCTCGCCGCCCGCTGGAAGCACAACCCGCCGGGCCCGGTCCCCTTCCGGCCCGATCCGGGGCCCGGCCGCCGGCGCCGTTCCCCACGACTGACCACGATCGTGGTGCTGGGCTGCGTGGCGGCGGGGCTCGCGGTGCTGCTGTGGGCGCGGATGCGGGGAGCGCACTGACGCGGACGGGCAGGTTCTGACCGGTACCGGAGGACTTCCGGGCCTGACCGGGGGAGGCACCGTGGCCGAGACCGTCGAGACCGTCGAGGTGGCGGCCGCCGCGCGGCTCACCGGGAACGCCCGGACGGAGACGGTGCTCGCCGGGGATCACCGACGTGGCTGGTGCCGCGACAGGGGGCGGCGTCCGTTCGGCGATCACGTGTCGAAGCAGAGCGGGCGGGAGGCCCGGGGTCCGCATCCGAACGGGCGCGGCGGGTTCCGGGCGCGGAAGGGGGGACCTTTTGCCGGTACTGGGGCCGATCGGGACCCGGCCTTGGGTCGCGCCGGGTGCACACTTGCAGTAGGCGAGTGCCTGACTGCGGGGTGGTACAGATGCGGAGTCGGTTCCAGAGCGATCGGCGACTGACCGTCCGGATGACGGTCACGCTGTTTCTGCTCGGGCTGCTGTACGTGGCGTTCGTGGCCGCGCTGATCCTGTTGCTGAAGTCCTGGGTGCTGGTCGCCGTGGTGGCGGCGGGCATGCTGGGGGCGCAGTACTGGTTCTCCGACCGGATCGCCCTGTTCGCGATGCGCGGGCGGGTGGTGGAGCGGGAGGAGTATCCGGAGCTGCACGCGGTGATCGACCGGCTCTGCTCCATGGCGGACATGCCCAAGCCGGTCGTCGCCGTTTCAGACATGGACATGCCGAATGCGTTCGCCACCGGGCGGAACCCGGACAACGCCGTCGTCTGCGTGACCACCGGTCTGCTGCGGCGACTGGAGCCCGGCGAGCTGGAGGGCGTGCTCGCGCACGAGCTCTCGCACGTGGCGCACAAGGACGTGGCCGTGATCACCATCGCCTCGTTCCTCGGTGTCCTGGCCGGTCTGCTCGTGCGGTTCGCCCTGTACTCGGGGATGTTCGGCGGGCGCCGGGACCAGAACACGGCAGTGATCATCGCGGGCGTGCTGGGAGTCTCCCTCGCCGTGTACGCGACCAGTTTCGTACTGATCAGGGCGCTGTCCCGGTACCGCGAGCTGGCCGCCGACCGTGCGGCGGCGCTGCTGACGGGCCGGCCCTCGGCGCTGGCGTCCGCGCTGACGAAGGTCTCCGGCGACATCGCCCGCATCCCGTCGAAGGACCTGCGCACGGCCCAGGCCTTCAACGCCTTCTACTTCACCCCGGCCGACGGCCGCGAACCCGGCCTGTCCCGGATCTTCGCCACTCATCCGCCTCTGGAGCAGCGGCTGGAGCAACTGGGCCGGATCTCCTCCGAGCTGGGCGAGCCGGCGGCACCGGGGAAGGGCTGACATGGGGCTTCTCGACATCCTCCTCGGCCGTACGAAACCGGTGGCGCCCGACCTGGACCAGCTCTTCGCGCTGCCGTCGGCGGCGGTGACGCTGGAGGCCGCCGCCGGGTTCACCGCGACCGGGCAGGGCGCGGTGTGCTTCGCGACGGTCGAGGGCTCGGCGTTCGAGCAGACGCACCGGGAGGTGCAGGCGCTGCTGGACGCCGACGCCGAGCGCACCGGGCCTCCGGTGGAGTTCACCCAGGACGACTACGGCTACTCCTGGCTGGTGTCCCACCGCTCCCCCGACGAACTGCCGCAGCTCGTGAACGACCTGCACGCGGTCAACAGCGCCATGGAGGTCAACGGCTTCGGCCCGCAGCTGCTGTGCTCCCTGGCCGGCTTCCGCGACGACCGCGACCGCAGGCTGGCGCTGGTCTACCTCTACAAACGGGGCACCTTCTACCCGTTCGCCCCGCTGCCCGGCCGGGCCCAGCGCCGCGACAACGCACTGGAGCTCCAGGTGAAGGCGGCCCTCGCCGACGACCTGCGGATCGAGCAGGACCTGGCCCGCTGGTTCCCGGTGTGGGGCGCGCCCGGGATGTGAGGCTGCGGCGGCCTCATCAGTGTCATATGGCGAGGACAGCCGCTCTCCAGTGCCGCGGCAGGCACCGTTCGCCCGTCAGGGAGCGGCGTCCGGTGCGTGCTCCTGGCGCGCCGGCCGGAAGTCCTCGTACCGGGCGTACTCGGGCTTTCGGCCGGTGCGGCGGGAGTGCGTGCCGGGCGCCGCGACGGGGCGAACGCCGCCTGTTGCGGCACTAGCTGGTGGGAGGTCCTTGCCCTCCCACCGGCGCATCCCCTCCGCGTCCCGGTGGTACTGCTCGGAACAGGCCCGGCGCAGGGTTCCCACCGAGGGGATCCCGCCCAGCCAGGCCGGAGCGAACGCGTCATCGACGGCATCCAGGAGCGCGAACCCGTCCCGTCCCACTTGCTCTTCCCGCTCCAGGCGGGCGTTGCCTCCCTTCGGGAAACGATAGTTGTCGGCCTTGGCCCCGTAGCGGTCCACCCACGATGCGTCGATCAGCGGGGGCAGCCAGTCCGGGACGGCCGCGGCCAGCGCTTCCAGCGCCGCTCGCAGCGTCTCGCCGACGAACTCCATGCGGTTCAGCGTGCGCACCACGGCCAGCGCCTGTGTGGAATCGGTCCGCTGCCGGCCCCCGGCCCGCAGCGTTCCCGCATCGGACAGCCGGGACAGAACCACGTCCAGGACCCGCTCCTCCAGCCCATGCGCGAGAAGCGGGGTCCGGAGCGGCTGCGCGAGCGGGTGGGGGGCGACGCGGGTGACGCCGCGGGTCCGGACGCCTCTGGAGCGGGAGTCGAGCGGCTGACCGGCGCGATGCCGGGTACCCCCGGGTGGGGTCGGGGCACCCGGCGTCCACGGCTCGCGGTGGCTACCGCGAGTACCGCATGAGAGCGCGGACCATGTGGCACGTCGTGTCCGACGGCGGGTGGACGCCGATCAGCCGCGCGGTGCTCCTTATCGTCTCGTTGCGCGCCTGGACGGGCAGGGTGACGCCGGAGTCGAGCAGGGCGATGGCCAGGCGCATGGCCTTCAGGCGGCGGTTGTGGGTGACGTACCACTCGCGGGGGCGCCCGGGCGGCAGGGGTCGCTTGTGCACGGGCGCGTAGGGCAGGTCGAGCGGGACGCGGCGGTGCGCTGTGGACTGGGTGGGCAGCGGCTCGGCGGACGGCTTCGGCTTCAGTGCGGCAGCGGGCACGGGCATCCTCCTGTCGCGGTCGGGACGGTCCGCCGGAGGTTCCGGCGACTCCCTCGAACACTTCCTCCATTCTACTGCCCGACACTGACATCCGAGAGCCTCCGAATGGACACAACTTCGCAGTTGAGAGCACGATTTGACGCCCCATGACCGGCGTGGCGGGCGGGACGGCCGGGACGCCCAAAATTCGAACAGAGCCGGTCGCGGACGGGGTCGCGTACCGTGGCGCGCATGGAGATCTGGATCAACCCGGCCTGTTCCAAGTGCCGCGGCGCTCTCGGCCTGCTCGACGCCGAGGGGGCCGAGTACACCGTCCGCCGCTACCTGGAGGACGTGCCGACCGAGGACGAGATCAGGGCCGTGCTCGACCGGCTCGGTCTCGAACCCTGGGACATCACCCGCACCGGGGAGCGCGTCGCCGCGGAGCTGGGACTGAGGGAGTGGCCTCGGGATGCCGGTGCACGCGAGGGGTGGATCGCCGCGCTCGCCGCGCACCCGAAGCTGATCCAGCGTCCCATCATCACGGCGGCCGACGGGACGGCGGTCGTCGCCCGCACCGAGGACGCCGTACGGGACGCCTTGTCCCGCGGGTGACACCCGCCCCTTCGGCAGCGCTACGGCGGGCGAGGCGCGCGCGGCCCGTGCCGCGACCGGTCCGTTCCGGCGGACGGCGACGGCGCGTTCCCGGGGGTGCGCGAACGGGCGGTGGCGACGATGGCGCCGTGACCGCGGACGCCTCGCCGGCGCGCGGGACCGGGGGGCCGCCGCGGCACGTCGGTGGCGGTGCCGCGCCCCGCGAGCAGCGAGAGGTCCGGTCACACAGAGGACGGGTCGTACTCAACTCCCCTGTGACATAGGTTACTTGAGAGTACCCGGAAACCTGTGAGCAACTTCGTTCGGGATCTCGTACATAGCGGCGTACGCTCCCCTACCTCTTCAGGAGGCGCGCATGTCGCGCAGGAGAACTCTCGGCACGAAGAAGAAGATCGCCCTGCTGGTCAGTGCGGCGGCGGTGGCGGGCGGCGGTGCCTTCGTCATGGCGAGCACCTCGAACGCCGCCCCGCCCCAGACCGCCGCGGAGTCGGTCGCCTGCAAGGGGCTGGCCACCGCCCTCGGCAACAACCAGCGCTTCATCGACGGCCAGCGGGCCAACCCCGACGCGCAGTCGGAGGCGAGGATCGCCAACCGGCAGGCGGTGATCGACGAGATCAAGCGCAAGCAGGCGGCGTCCGGGTGCGTGGTGGGGGAGTCGGCTCAGGACTCCCAAGCCGCGCAGAACGGCAACGGCGCCCAGAACAACGGCCAGGGCAACGCCCAGGACGACGGCCGGAACGGCGAGCAGGCCGAACAGCCCTCCGGGGCGGGCGACGGGGGCGCCGTGGCCGTCGGCGAGCAGGTGTGCAAGGGGTCCACCGTCACCCTGTCCGGCGAGGGCGGCGCACCGGCGGCCTCCAGTGACCAGTTCCCGGCAGGGACGAAGCTGAAGGTGACGAACCTGGACAACAACAAGTCCACGACCGTGGAGGTCACCTCGGTCTCCGGCAGCTGCGTGCTGCTCAACAACGCGGCCTTCGAGCAGGTCCGCGAGCCCGGCAAGTTCCTGATCCGCAGGGCTGTGATCGAGAAGGTGGGGTGAGGTCCGGGCGCACGGCTCAGGGAGCCGGGTGCCCGGGAAACCGGCGAGGCGACTGCCCCAGCCCGGCGGGGGCGGCCTGGGGCAGCGCGTGCGGGGAGACGCCCGGCATGATCTCCGTCTCCCCGCACGCCGGCCCGGCGGCCCACCGGGCCGCGTCGTGGGTCCCGCTGCTCCCGCCAGGAGCAGCGGGACCGGCGCGTCCGGGGACCGCAGCGCCTCGCGTGCCGGAGGCGGGCCGTCCGTCCGCGGGAGGTGCACGCCGCGGACGACCGGCGCAGGGCCGTCATCGAGGCGGGCGTCCGGCCCGTGCCCCTCGGCGAGGCGTTCTTCAGCCCCTCGTCGGGCGGACGGTGGTGCCGTTCGCGGTACACGACGGGCAGGAAAGGGCGGCGGTCCGGCCCCTCCTGACGGGGGTTCAGGACGCAGCGCCGGAGAGCTTCCGAGCGGACCGGACCGGCTCAACCGCATCGCATACGAGTCGTCCACCGGGGCCCGCCGCGTGCCGTGACGCACGGCTCCTTCTCCCCTCCCCCGCCCTCACGGCGTGAGTCACGCCGCAGCATCACCCGGTAACACGCGGTTCACATCCGGGCAATGGTCGGGAAATCGCCTGTTGACAGGCTCGCGGGCAACCAGCGCGGCGCCACGGTGCCGCAGCGCCGCAGCACCGGCAGGTGCGCCCAGACCCACCCCGAAGGATGTGGCCCGTGACCTTCAAGGCTGAGTACATCTGGATCGACGGCACCGCGCCGACGGCCAAGCTCCGTTCGAAGACGAAGATAATCGCGGGTGCTCCTGCCGGGCTGGACGCGCTGCCGATCTGGGGATTCGACGGGTCCTCCACCAACCAGGCCGAGGGGCACGCCTCGGACTGCGTGCTCAAGCCGGTCTTCACCTGTCCCGACCCCCTCCGCGGCGGCGACGACGTGCTGGTGCTGTGCGAGGTCCTCAACACGGACATGACCCCGCACTCGACGAACACGCGCGCCGCGCTGGCCGAGGTCGCGGAGAAGTTCGCCGCTCAGGAGCCGATCTTCGGCATCGAGCAGGAGTACACCTTCTTCCAGGACGGCTACCCGCTCGGCTTCCCCAAGGGCGGCTTCCCGGCCCCGCAGGGCGGCTACTACTGCGGTGTCGGCTCGGACGAGATCTTCGGCCGTGACGTCGTCGAGGCGCACCTGGACAACTGCCTGTCGGCGGGCCTGGGTCTGTCCGGCATCAACGCCGAGGTCATGCCGGGCCAGTGGGAGTTCCAGGTCGGTCCGCTCGCCCCGCTGGAGGTCGCCGACCAGCTGTGGGTGGCCCGCTGGCTGCTCTACCGCACCGCCGAGGACTTCGGCGTCGCCGCCACCCTGGACCCGAAGCCGGTCAAGGGCGACTGGAACGGCGCCGGTGCGCACACCAACTTCTCCACCAAGGCGATGCGCGAGTCCTACGACGCGATCGTCACCGCGTGCGAGTCGCTCGGCGAGGGCTCCAAGCCGCTCGACCACGTCAAGCAGTACGGCGCCGGCATCGACGACCGCCTGACCGGTCTGCACGAGACCGCCCCGTGGGACGAGTACTCCTACGGTGTGTCGAACCGCGGTGCCTCCGTGCGCATCCCGTGGCAGGTCGAGAAGGACGGCAAGGGCTACATCGAGGACCGCCGACCCAACGCCAACGTCGACCCGTACGTGGTGACCCGCCTGCTGGTGGACACCTGCTGCGCCGCCCTGGAGAAGGCCGGCCAGGTCTGACCCGCACCCGCGGTTCCGAGGGGCGTCCACCGCCGGTGGACGCCCCTCGGCGTGTCCCGCCGGGTGTCCGCCGGACGCGTCCGGCCACCTGCTCCGACCTGCAACTGCGCTGATTTCTTCGGGCATTTGAACGCCCCAGGAACCGCTTGCGTATCAAAGGGAGCCGCTTCACTCCTGTCGGGCGCCTCGATGCCGCCCCGCAAGCCCGCAAGGAAGTCAGAGGAGTTCCATGGGACGCAACACAAGAAAACGCCGTTCGTCGATGGCCACCAAGGCCATAGCCGCATCGGCGGCCCTAGCGCTCGGTGGGGGCGGGCTGGTCTGGGCGAACTTCTACGCATCGGCGCACGAGAGGAACCACTCGCCACGCAACTGGACGAAGGCCGCATCCGGCCAGGTGGCGACGATCACCTGCCCGGACGTCGGGCAGAAACTCACCGACGTGCCGAACCGGGCCCGGGGTGAGGTGGACGGCGAACTGGCCACGCTGGACCGTCAGATCACCGAGGCCTACCAGCGGCTGACGACCACCCGGGACGCGCAGGCCAGAGACGGCAGGTTCGTGCAGAACACCATCCTGGGCCCGCTGAAGGACCGGCGGAAGGTGATCATCGACCGCATCCAGCTGGAGATCAACCGGGTCGGCGGCAACGCGCCCCAGAGTCTGGACCGGATGGCCCCCTGCACGGGAACCACCGCCGACCAGGTGCAGGCAGGTGGCGGCCAGCAGCAGAACGGCGACGGGCAGCAGAACGGCGGCCAGCAACAGAACGGCGGCGGCCAGCAGAACGGCGGCGGCCAGCAGAACGGCGACGGCGGGCAGCAGGGCGGCATCGGCGGCCAGGCCGGCAACGGTCCCACCGCGGCCGACTTCGTCGACATCACCAAGGTGCAGGCGAACGTCAAGGCCAAGCCCCGCAATTCCCGCAACGCCTCGACCGGCAGCTTCACCGTCCGCTGCGGGGTGAACGCCAACAAGAACTACAACACCGACAACGTCATCGTGGCGCCCGGTGTCACCAACGGCGCGCACCACACGCACGACTACGTCGGCAACCAGAAGATCAACGCGTTCTCCGACAACGACAACTTCCTCCAGGGCGGCACGAGCTGCAGCAACCGCAACGACCTGTCGGCGTACTACTGGCCGGTGCTGCGCCTGCAGGACGGCACCCAGGAGTTCGACCAGAACCAGGACGGCGGCGGCAAGGAGGGCAACGTCGGCCGGATCCTGACCGCCAAGCAGGCGCAGATCAAGTACGTCGGCAACCCGCGGAGCAAGGTCGTCGCCCTGCCGCAGTTCCTGCGCATCATCACCGGTGACGCCAAGACCACGACCAACGGCCTGGCGAACGCCAACGCGCACTGGAGCTGCACCGGCTTCGAGAACAAGGTGCAGCTGACCGAGCAGTACCCGATCTGCCCCGAGGGAAGCGACGTGGTGCGCTCGTTCGCCTTCCAGTCGTGCTGGGACGGGCAGAACATCGACAGCGCCAACCACCGTACGCACGTCGACTTCGCCGACGACAGGGGCAACTGCAAGGCCGGCTTCAAGCCGATCCCGCAGCTGACGATGCGCCTGGTGTACGAGGTGCCGCAGCCGGTCGTCGAGAACGGCCAGGTGAAGAACGCCTTCGCGGTGGACGGCTTCCCGGAGCAGCTCCACAAGGCGGCCACCGACCACGACGACTTCATCAGCATCACGAAGAACGGCCTGGCGAACAAGATCGCCAGCTGCATCAACAGGGGCGGGCGGTGCGCCTGACGAGGTGAGGGGGACATGACGGAGCCGGCGGTGGGCACTGCCCCCGCCGGCTCCGCCTTGCACCGGGTCAGCCGCCCGTGTGCGCCGAGTGGTCCGTCCCCTCCTCGATGTCGCCTCCGAGCGTGCCGCGCAGCGCGTCGAGCACCTCGCTCTCCCCGACGGCGACCCACTTGCGGCCGACGAGGTAGTGGCCGCCGTAGTCCTTGGCCTCGTTGATCCATTCGCGCAGGCCGCGATCGGTGGCGAAGGTGGCGAGGACGAACCTGCCGTCCGCGTTGCTGCACACGGCTTGGCGGATCTCGTCCGCGTCGGTCTGCATGTTCGGGGTGCACTGCACCGTAGCGGCCAGGCGCTCCAGGCTCCCGGTCGCCACCGGCGGCACCGCGTCCTGCTCCGCGCCGCCGGACCGGCAGCCCACCAGCGCCAGCACGGCCGCCGCTCCGGCGAGCGCGACCACGGGTCGGGTCGACCTCATGTGTTCCTCCCTGAGGGGTCTCGCCCTCGATACGGCTCCGGCACCGCCCGCGCTCAGAATCCACCGACCGCCGGGGCACCTGTGCGAAGGGGGCCCGGTGAACGAGGACGGGGACGATCGCGTGGCCGCCGCCCCGCAGCCGCGGGAGCAGACCACCAGGTCGACGACCAGGGCCGAGGCGCGCAACGGGTACACGAAGTGGCTGCACTTCGGTGTCGCCGGTCTTGCCGGTGACGGCACCGGGGTCACCGGAGAGGCCTGGCCTCGCCCCCATCCGCCGTGCCGACAGCTGTCGTTGGCGCAGTGGGCGAGGGCGCTCGTCGAGCCGGTGGACGGGCCGCGGGACCGCGCGGAGGACCGAGCCACCCGGACGGCGGTGACCATCCTCCGGGTCGCTCGTTCCACTGGGCGTGCAGTCACAGGATGTCGCCCCTCACCCCGCTCCCACCTCCGACCCGGTCGTCGACGTCGAACAGGCCGAGGCCGCGCTCGTCGAGCACTACCCGCGCCTCGTCCGGCTCGCCTACCTGGTGCTGCCCTCCGGCCCGGGCCGGAGCCGGCGTGTGCTGACCGCGCACGCGCTCGTGCAGCGCGCGCTGCCCCGGGGCCGCTCCTCGACGCCGGCGATCCCCGCCCAGTCCACCGGCCGGGACGGCGACCCCGGCTACGCCTTCCTGCGCGGTCGGGTGCTGCGGGCGGTGCTGGAGTCGGGGCTGCCGCTCCGGCGCCGGGTCTGGCCCCGGCGTTCGCAGCTGCCGTCGCCGCTGCCCCGGGTGTGGGGGCTGAAGCTGTTCCCGCGCTCGGGCGGTGCTGACGAACTGGCCCTGGAGCAGGAGCTGTCGGCGCTGTCCGGCCCGGCGCGTGCGGCGTACGTGCTGCGCGGTCTGGAGAAGCTCGCCGACGGCGACGTACGGCGGATCCTCACCTCCGCCGGGGTCGCGGACGCGGCCGCCGCGCTGCGGGAGGCGGACGGCGCGGAGGAGCGGTACGCGTTGCTGGCCTCCCCCGAGTTCGACGCGTGCACGCTCCAGGCGCGGCCCACCGATCTGATGCGGCGGCGCCAGCACACCAAGGCCGCGCTCGCCGCCGCGGCGGCCGTCGCGGTGTGCGGGGCGCTGGTCGTGCTGCCCGGCGGCGGCTGGGGCCCGGACGGGGCCGCCGCCCCGGTGTACGCGCAGAACCCGGCCGCCGAGGCGGCCCTGGACCCCGGCCGGGTGGTCCGCGTCTCCCCGGCCGCGTGGAAGTCGGCCGCCCGCACCGGCTTCTCGGTGTGGCCCGCGCGTGGCGGCCTGGCCGGCGACAGCGCGCTGCTGCGCCGTGCCCTGGCGGTGTGGGCCCGGCCGGGTGAGAAGGTCCGCGTCTCCTTCACCACCGGCACCCCGACCGGCGGCCCGGCCGGTCCACCGCAACTGCTGTACGCCGGTGCCGTCGACAACGCGCGCGTGGTGATCCTCTACGACGGGCTGCGCATCGTGCGCTACGCCGAGCCGAAGGACGGCACGGCCGGCGCGGCCCTCGACTTCGCCCGGGTGGACGGGGCGGCCGACGCCGAGGCGTCGGCGATCGTCCTGGACCGGGCCGACGGCAACGTCCGCTTCCTGACCGCGCCGTGGGTGAAGACGGCCGCCGAGCGGGATCTGCTGAAGCCGGGTGCGGGAGCGATGGACCTCACGCTGACCGACGGGATCACCGCGCCGCTGGCCAGTCCGGCCACCCGGACGGGCGCCTGCACCTCGTGGAACGTGCTGCGGCTGACCGACGGCACCGGCACGCGTCTGCTGTCCGACCTCGGTGAACTCGTCCCGGCCCGGCTCACGTCGGGCAGCCCGGGCACGGCGCGGGACGTGTCCGGGTCGAAGGCGCTGCACGCCTGGGCCCCGTACGCCTGCTCGCTGGGTACGGTGCGGTCGCAGGGGGTGCGGTCGGTGAACGCGTGGGCGTTCGCCGAGCAGTCGCTGCCGGATGCCGCAGGCACCGCCGACTGGGTGTGCACGCGGGCGGAGACCTGGCGCGGTGGCGGTTCCCGCGCGCTGGCTCAGTTCCGCACGCCGGGCGGGACGTACGGCGCGGTCGCGGCGATGTCGCAGGACGGGCCGGCGTGCGGTCCGCGCGATCCGCATGCGCTGGCCGGGGTGCTGTGGAAGTCGGGGACGGGTTCCTGGTATCTGCTCGCCGCGGGCAGCCGGGACGTGGCGTCGGTGCGGGCGGAGGGCGGCGTGAGCGGATCCGCGCGAGGGCCCGTGCTGGCGGTGCGGGCCGAGGAGGGGGCGCAGGCGAAGCTGGAGGGCACGCTGAAGGACGGGCGGTCGATCAGCGGCCTCGGGTGAGCCGGCCGTCCGGCCGCGGGTCGTCCTCCGCACCGGCCGTCTCGGACAGCACGGCGTGTACCTCTGGTGCCACCGCGCGGGGCTCGCTGACAGCTGTGTCAACAAGGTGGCGCGGGAGGGGTTCCGCTCCCGTCTACCCGTCAGTACATTGACGCCATGTCTAACAAGCAGGCCGCCGTCCGCGGGCCCCAGCCGGTCGAGACCGAGCGGATCGCGCTCAAGGCGCGGAAGGTGTCCTTCTCCTGGGAGGACACCCCGCTGCACTGGGTGCCCGGTGATCCGTTCACCGCGCACACCATCAACGTGCTGCATCTGCTGCTCCCCGCGGGCGAGCGGTGGTTCGTGCACGTCTACAAGCAGGTCCTGCCGTACATCCGGGACGAGCGGCTGCGCGAGGACGTCATCGGCTTCATCGGGCAGGAGGCGATGCACTCCCAGGCCCACGACGAGGTCCTGCCGCACCTGCGGGAGCAGGGGCTTGACCCGACGCCGTACACCGCGCAGGTGGACTGGATGTTCGAGAAGCTGCTGGGCGACCGCACACTGCCGCCCGGGCGGGCCACCCGCTGGTGGCTGAAGGAGCGGGTGGCGCTGATCGCGGCGATCGAGCACTACACCGCCTTCCTGGGCGACTGGGTGCTCAACGCCGAGGAACTGGACCGGCGCGGTGCCGACCCGGTCATGCTGGACCTGCTGCGCTGGCACGGCGCGGAGGAGGTCGAGCACCGCTCGGTCGCCTTCGACCTGTTCCAGCACATCGACGGCAGCTACCGGCGGCGGGCGCGGACCTGGGCGACCGCGTTCACGACGCTGGTGTTCCTGTGGCAGCGCGGTGCACGCTTCTTCATGGAGAACGACCCGACCCTGATCGACGGCAGGGCCTCCTTCCGGGACTTCCACCTGCGCGGCCGGCGGGGCCTGCTGCCGTCGACGGGAGCGATGCTGAAGTCCGTCCCCGCCTATCTCAGCCGCACGTACCACCCTTCCCAGGAGGGCTCCACCGAGCAGGCGGTGGCCTACCTGGCCTCCTCGCCCGCCGCGGTCGCCGCGGTCGCCGCCGAAAAGGGAGCCGCGTGATGCCGAGACTGCGGACCGCCGTGGTCGTCGCGGGTGCCGCGCTGCTGGCCCGAAGGGCGCTGCGGCACCGGATCCAGGCCTCGCCGCTGTGGCCGATGCCCGCGCTCGCGGAGCCGATCAGCGGCCGGCCGCGGTCGCGGGCGCTGACGGTGACGGTGAGCGCGCACGAGGAGATCGCCGACGGCGTGGTGCACCTGCGCCTGGAGGGGCACGACCTGCCGCGCTGGGAGCCCGGCGCACACCTGGACCTGGTGCTGCCCTCGGGGCTGGTGCGGCAGTACTCGCTGTGCGGCGACCCGGAGGACTCTTCCTCGTACACGGTCGCCACGCGGCTGGTGCAGGACGGCCGGGGAGGCTCCCGCGAGGTGCACGAGCAGGTGCGGCCGGGCACGGACCTCCAGGTGCGCGGTCCACGCAACCGCTTCCCGCTCGTCCAGGCGCCGTCGTACGTCTTCGTCGCCGGCGGCATCGGCATCACGCCCGTCCTGCCGATGCTGCGGTCCCTCGCGGAGCGGGACGCCGAGTGGCGGCTGCTGTACGGCGGCCGTACGCGGGCGTCCATGCCGTTCCTGGAGGAGATCGAGAAGCTGGACGCGGGCCGGGGCCGGGTCACCCTCGTCGCCGGGGACGAGTCCGGGCGGCCGGACCTGGCGGCGTGGCTCGGCGACCTGCCGGAGGGCGCGGCCGTCTACTGCTGCGGGCCCGAGGGGCTGATGGCCGCGGTGAAGGAGCGGGTGCCGCAGGTCCACCTGGAGCGGTTCGCGCCCCGCGCCGCGGCCGGCGGCGACGTCGCCTTCGAGGTCGAGTTGCGGCGCAGCGGCCGGGTGGTGACCGTGCCGGCCGACTCCACCGTCCTGGACGCGGTCCGCGCCGAACTGCCGGACACCGCCTACTCGTGCGCGCAGGGCTTCTGCGGGACCTGCCAGCAGCGGGTGCTGGAGGGCGAGGTCGACCACCGGGACGAGTTGCTGACGGACGCGGAGCGCGACGACTCGATGCTGATCTGTGTCTCACGCGCGCGATGTGACCGTCTGGTGCTCGACATGTGAACATCCGAGGCAGTCCGGGCCCGTTCGCGGCCGGATCCGATCGGTAAGGTGTTCGCATGACTACCGGGGTTCGCCGCAGAATGGGAGTCGAGGAGCGGCGGCAGCAGTTGATCGGCGTCGCCCTCGAACTGTTCAGCCGCCGCTCGCCCGACGAGGTCTCCATCGACGAGATAGCGTCTGCCGCGGGCATCTCGCGCCCACTGGTCTACCACTATTTTCCCGGCAAACTCAGCCTGTACGAAGCAGCGTTGAAGCGAGCCTCGGACGATCTCGCCGCGCGCTTCGCGGAACCGCACGAGGGCCCGCTGGGCGCGCGGCTGCTACGGGTGATGGGCCGCTACTTCGACTTCGTGGACGAGCACGGCCCCGGTTTCTCGGCACTGATGCGGGGCGGCCCGGCGGTCGGCTCCTCGACCACCAACGCCCTCATCGACGCGGTGCGGCAGGCCGCCCACGACCAGATCCTGTCGCATCTGGGCGTGCGGGAACCGTCCCCGCAACTGGAGCTGGTGGTGCGCTCGTGGATCTCGCTCGCCGAGTCGACGGCACTGATCTGGCTGGACGGCCGGCGCATCCCGCGGGCCGAGCTGGAGCGGCAGCTCGTGCACGACTTCGCCGCGCTGGCCGCCGTGAGCGCTGCCTACGACACGGAGATGGCCGCCCTGCTGCACCGTATCCTGCAGGACGAGACGGCCGACGGCCCGTTCGTCGACCTGGTGGCCCGGCTGACCACGCTGGCCGGCTGACCACGCCGGACGGCTCAGCGCCGGAACTTCCGGTAGGACGGGTCGGGTTCGCGCACCTCGACGGAGGCGTGCAGGAAGTCGAGCCGGGTGGAGTAGTCGACGGTGATCTGCGGCACGGGTGCTCCTGCACCTGGTTCACATGGGGACACCGGCACCCTGGTGCCGTGACCGGAGAGGTCCACGGGCGGACCTCTCCGGTCTCGGCGGCCCCGTTCCGCTCGGTCAGCCGGCGCGGGTGAAGACGGCCACCGTGCGGGCCGGGACGGTGAACGTGCCCGAGCCCCGGGCGTAGGACGACGTCGCCACGACGGAGTCCGAGCCCGCCGCCTGCACCGGGTGCAGGCGGAACGGCGTACCCGCCAGGGAACCGATCCGCTGCTCCTGCCGCTGCGGCGTCGCGTTGAACACGACCACCAGGTCGCCCAGGCGCATGGTGATGACGCCGGGCGTCTCGTCCTGGCCGGACAGCGGGAAGGAGAGCTGCCGCTGCACCAGCCCGGCCGTGCCGAGGGAGAAGGCCGGCTCGGTGGAGCGGATCCGCAGCAGGTCCCGGTAGGCGGCCGAGGCGCCTTCGATCTGCGGGCAGCCGACGGAGACGCCGGTGAGCAGCGGCTTGGCGTACGGCCACTTGGAGGCGTTGTCGGCGGCCATGGGCAGGCCCCGGCCGAAGCCGTTGCCGTCGGCGCAGTTCCAGTGGATGGCGTTGAACCAGTCACCGCTGTCGTAGGAGTTGCGGTCGAGGGACTTCGAGCGCAGCAGGTCGGAGCCGGCCTGGGAGAGTGCCGGGCCCTGCGACAGGGTGGCCGTGGCCATGGCCAGGACCTGCATCCGGGCGCGGTCGGCCGCGCTCACCGACGTGGGCAGCTTGTAGGTCAGGGCGTCGAAGAGCGACTCGTTGTCGTGGGCGTCGGCGTAGGCGAGGGCGTCGCCGGGGGCCGCCGCGTAGCCGGCGGGGGCGCCGTTGTAGTCGACCTGGGCGCCGGTGACCTCCTTGCCGCTGGTGTCGGTGAACCGGTATCCGGCCAGATTGCCCGTGAGCCCGACCTTGATGAGGTCCTGGTAGTGCAGCAGCCGGGCCTTCTGCTCGGCCGGGGTGCCGTTGGCGGTGGAGGTGTTGGGCTCGGTGTAGAGGCCGGAGGCGAAGCCCTGGATGCCGGGGTCGGCGTCGAAGGGGCCGCCCCCGCGGACGGCGTCGCGGGCCCGGTCGGAGAAGGTGGCGATGCCGGTGCCGGCCATGTTCTGCTGCGTGGCCTGCTCGAAGCGGGCGTCGTTCGCGACCTCGCCGAAGTTCCAGCCCTCGCCGTACAGGATGATCTTCTTGCCGTCGACGCCGTCCTTCTTCGGGGTCAGCGCGTCGAGGGCCTTGCGGACGGCGAGGATGTTGGCCTTCGGGTGGTGGCCCATGAGGTCGAAGCGGAAGCCGTCGGCCTTGTACTCCCTGGCCCAGGTGACGATCGAGTCGACGACCAGCTTGCCCATCATCGCGTTCTCGGTCGCGGTGTTGGCGCAGCAGGTGCTGTTCGCCACCGAACCGTCGGCCAGCAGCCGCTGGTAGTAGCCGGGCACGACCTGGTCGAGCACGCTGGTGTCCGCCTGCCCGGCGGCGGCCGTGTGGTTGTAGACGACGTCCATGACGACGCGCAGGCCCTCGTCGTTGAGCGCTTTCACCATCCTGCGGAACTCGGCCGTGCGGGCGGTTCCGTCGGGGTCGGTGGCGTAGGAGCCCTCGGGGACCGTGTAGTGGTACGGGTCGTAGCCCCAGTTGTAGGCGTCCTTGGCGGCGACGGCCGCGATGCACTCCTGCTGCCGGTCGGAGTCCGCGGGCAGGGCGGCGAGGTCGCAGCCGGGGGTCGCCCGGTCGGCCTTGTCCTCGGGGATCGTCGCGATGTCGAAGGCCGGGAGCAGGTGGACGTAGGAGGTGCCCGCCCGCGCCAGCTCGCGCAGGTGCTTCGATCCGTCGCTGCCGGTGTCGGTGAACGCGAGGTAGGTGCCCCGGTCCCGCGCCGGTACGGTGCCGTCGGCCACCGAGAAGTCCCGGATGTGCAGTTCCTGGATCTCGGCGTCCTTCAGCGGCACGGCCGGCGGCTTGCGGTACGTCGACCAGCCGCGCGGCGCCAGGGACCGGTCGTCCAGGTCGACGACGAGGCTGCGCTCGGAGTCCGTGGTGAGGGCGAGGGAATAGGGGTCGGTGACCCTGTTGGTGACGATCTTGCGCACGCTGGGCGCCCAGACCTTCACCACGTAGCGGTAGGGCTTGTTCTTCCAGGAGGCGGGGCCGGTGACGGACCAGACGCCGGTGGCGGCGTGACGGCGCATGGCGACCGTGCGGCCGCCGATCTCCAGCCGCACCGACTGCGCGGTCGGCGCCCACACGGAGAGCGTGGGGCGGCCGTGGTGGAAGACGGGCCCGAGCTTCGCCTTCGTCGCCCCCGGGTACAGGTCGTCCAGGACGCCGGCGATCTGCACGCCGGTCGCGGAGAGGACGGCGCCGTTCGCGGCGCGCTGGGTCGCGACGATCTGGCCGCGCAGGGCCCGGCGCACGCGGTCGCGGTCGCGCGGGTCGACGGACCAGGCGGTGTAGTCCTTCAGGTGCGGGAACTTCGCCTTCTGGGCGGCGGTGAGCGTCGTCCTCGTCAGACGCAGCCAGCGCTCGTCGTCGCTGGTCAGCCGGGAATCGTCGACGGTGATCGAGCCGTCGTGGGAGTACAGCAGCTGGGTGGAGGCGGCGCCCTCCGCGCCGTTCCAGGCGACGGTGTCGCGGTCGATCCAGATCGCCTTGGCGGTGGTCAGGTCGAGCGCCGCGGAGGAGCCCTGCGGCTGCGGCAGCAGGTACGTCTCCTGCCCGGCGAGCAGCCACACCTCGTGGCCGTCGGCCTTGAGGTCGAGGGACTGGTCGGCGGGGAGGTCCTTCTCGTCGCCCTTGTGGACGATGTAGCTGAGGCTGGTCGCGCCACCGGCGAGCGGCACCTCGAAGACGGCGCCGAAGGCGTCGGTGCGCACCGGCTTCAGCGGGGCGGACCACTCGGTGGGGTTCGCGGCTCCCGTCCAGACGTGCAGGCCCCAGCCGTCGTAGTTCCCGTCGGCGCGGTGGTAGTGCAGCACGGCCTTGGTGGTGTCGGGGGCTGGGTAGGCGGGCCGCTCGGTGAGGACGTCGGCCTTGCCCTGCTCGACCCACACCTCGCCCGTCTTCGTGACGTCGATGCTGCGGTCCGCGGAGACGTCCTTGTTGCCCTGGTGGTCGATGACCAGGAAGCCGACGTTCGAGGCGCCGGGCTTCAGCTTGACGTAGGCGAAGGCGCCGTAGGCGTCCCGGCCGACGAAGGGGTGGCTGTCGGGCCAGTCGGTGGCCTCGCCGTCGGCGAGGTCGCCCCAGGCGTACAGGCCCCAGTCGGCGTAGTCGCCGTCGGTGCGCTTGTAGTGGACGACCGCGTAGTCGCGGGAGGAGGCGCTCGGCGGCTCCTCGGCGGGCGGGGTGCCGGTGACGGACGTGGCGGTCGCACGCGCGGTGTGCCCGGCGGCGTCGACGACGACCGCCTTGTAGCGCAGGGCGGTTCCGGCCGGGACGTCCTCGCCGATGGCCTGGGTGACCTTGTAGGGGGCGTGGTCGGCGGAGCCCAGGACCCGCCAGGCGCCGGAGCCGGTCTGGGCGGCGAAGACGACGCGGTTGAGGCTGCCGCCGTGGACGTCGGCGGCGATCTCCACGGTGCCGGTGGCACCGGCGGCCGGGGCGTCGAGGGTGATCGTCGGCTTCGTGGCCGGCGGGGCGAGCGGGCCGGCCGCCTTCAGCACGATCGCCGAGGACACGGGGACGGTGACGGTGATCTTCCGGTCGGCGCCGGAGGTGACGGTCGCTTCGGTGCCGTGGATGCCGGTGAAGCGCATACCGGCCGAGCCGGTGGCGAAGGTGGCGGTGCGGGCGCCGTCGGCGTTGTTGAAGGCGACGACGTACTCGGTGCCGGTGCATGCGTCCGTGCGGGAGAAGGCGTAGACGCCGGGTCCGTCGGCGGCGTAGCGCTCGGTCTGGACGCCGTCGGTCAGGGCCGGGTTGGCCCTGCGCAGCGCGGCGAGGGCGCTGATCCGGCGGTAGAGCGGGGCGCCGGTGTCGTAGGCGTCGTCGGCGTGGGTACGGTCGGTGCCGATCTCGTCGTCGTCGAGGTAGTCGGCGACCTGGGAGGCGAACATCGTCTGGCGGGCGTCCTTGTCGCCGCCGGAGCCGGTGAAGCCCTGCTCGTCGCCGTAGTACACGACCGGGTTGCCACGGCTGAGGAACATCAGCTCGTTGGCGAACTCGTCCTTCTTCAGCAGTTCGGCGTCGGATGCGCCGGGGTTGTCCTGCTTGAGGAAGTACCCGAAGCGGCCCATGTCGTGGTTGCCGAGGAAGGTGACCTGCTCGTACGCGTTGGCCTTGTCGGTCGTGTACTTGTAGTCGTCACCGAAGACGGCCGACAGCTTCGCGGCGCTGCCGCCCTGGGAGGCGTACTGGCGGGCGGCCTCCTGGAAGGGGAAGTCGAGCGTGGCGTCGAGGCGGCCCTGGGTGACGTACGGGGCGGTGACGGAGGTGTCGGCGGAGTACACCTCGCCGAACATGAAGAAGTCCTTGCGGCCGTGGCGGGCGGCGTACCGGTCGAGTGCCGTGGCCCACTGGGTCCAGAACTCCATGTCGACGTGCTTGACGGTGTCGATCCGGAAGCCGTCGACGGCGAAGTCGCGCACCCAGCGCTGGTAGATCTTCTCCATGCCCCTGACGACCTCGGGGCGCTCGGTCCACAGGTCGTCGAGACCGGAGAAGTCGCCGTGGGTGGCGGACTCACCGGCGTAGGTCGAGTCACCCCGGTTGTGGTACATCGTCGGGTCGTTGAGCCAGGACGGCACCTTGTCCTGGCTCGTGGCCCGCGGGGTGCGCGGGAAGGAGTCGGCGTCCACGGCGGGGAAGCGGCGGGTCCCGTCGGCGTAGTCCGCGTCGTCGAAGGGCCTGCCGTCCTTCGTCAGGTAGGGGAAGGCTCCCTTGGAGAGGTAGTCGTAGGAGGCGGGGTCGTAGTCGACGACGTCTGCGGTGTGGTTGGTGATGACGTCGAAGAAGACCTTCATGCCCTTGGCGTGTGCCTTGGAGATGAGGGACTTGAGGTCCTTGTTGGTACCGAAGTGCGGGTCGACCTGGGTGAAGTCGGTGATCCAGTAGCCGTGGTAGCCGGCGGAGGCGTTGTCGCCGGTTCCCTGCACCGGGCGGTTCCTGAAGATGGGTGCCATCCAGATGGCGGTGGTCCCGAGGCCCTTGATGTAGTCGAGGCGCTGGGTGAGGCCTTTGACGTCGCCGCCCTGGTAGAAGCCCTTGTCGGTGGGGTCGTATCCGGTGCTCAGGCGCGAACCGGTGAGCCCGCCGCGGTCGTTGGACCGGTCGCCGTCGGCGAAACGGTCCGGCATGACGAAATAGAACTGTTCGCGCGTGTCGTCGTGCCGGGTGGGCTGGGCCGCCAGTCGTGCGTCCGAGGGAGGTGCGGGCGGCGTGTACGCCTGCGCGGCGACCGGCTGGATCAGGGCGGCGGCGAGGGCTGCGGCGGTGACGGCAGCGACCCTTCCGGCCTGGGGGACACGGCGCCTCGGGGGCGCCTGCCATCTGGGTATCACGGGCGTGAACTCCTTGCGACAACGGCTCGAAAGGACCTTGCAACAGGCCCACAGGGTCCGACCCCTACGCCGCGGCTCGGCTCCGATGCCGGGCGCCCGCGCGACCGTACCGCCAACGAAAGCTTTACAGCAAGAGGCTTGAAACCCACAGAAAGAACTTTCAACAAGTGTCTTGACGTTGCTTGATCAACTACCGCACCCTCACCAGTCGTCAGGCTTCGTTCCCCACACCATCTGGAGCCGCAGATGACCAAGGCCGCCCTATCGACCGGCCTGTTGCGCCGTGCCGCGAGTGCCACCGCCGCAGGGGCGCTGGCACTCGCCGGCGCGATAGCCCTGCCCGCCTCCCCGGCACAGGCCGACACCACGACCTCCGGCGATGTGATCGCCAACCTCTGGGAGTGGAACTGGAACTCCATCGCCGCCGAGTGCACCGACGTGCTCGGCCCGACCGGCTACGGCGCGGTGCAGGTGGCACCGCCCGCCGAATCGCTGAAGCAGCCGAACTCCTCCTGGTGGGACGTCTACCAGCCGTACTCCTACAACCTGAACAGCCGCTTCGGGACAGCGGCCCAGTTCACCTCGATGGTGTCCGCCTGCCACGCAGCCGGCGTCAGGGTGTACGTCGACGCCGTCATCAACCACACCTCCGCGCAGACCGGCACGGGCTACGACGGCACGACCCTCACCGACAAGTACGACACCCCCGACTACGACTACTCCGACTACCACCACCCCGGCGACGGCTACTGCTCCGACGAGGACGGGATCATCGACGACTGGTCGAACCTGTCCGAGGTGCAGAACTGCGAACTCCTCGGCCTGCCCGACCTCAGGACCGGCGACGACTCGGTCCGCAGCCGGATCGCCGGCTACCTCAACAAGCTCCTGGCGGCCGGCGTCGACGGCTTCCGTGTCGATGCGGCCAAGCACATCGCGGAGGCCGATCTCGCGGCCATCGAGGCCAAGCTGGACAACACCGCGGCAGGCGGCGCCCCGTACGTGTTCCAGGAGGTCTACCCCGGCCCGACCCCGCAGCCGGGCGACTACTACGCCTCCGGCGACGTCCTGGACTTCACCTACGCGGACAGGCTCAAGTCCGCCTTCCAGGGCAACGTCAGCGACCTCGCGTCCCTGTCGTCCTCCGGCATCCTGCCGGCCGCCGACTCGGTGTCGTTCGTGACCAACCACGACACCGAACGCAACGGACTGCACCTGTCCTACAAGGACGGCGGCACCTACCGGCTGGCCAACATCTTCGAGCTGGCCTGGAGATGGTCGGCCCCGACGATCTTCTCGGGCTTCGAGTTCTCCTCGTCGGACCAGTCCCCGCCGAACTCGGGCGGCTTCGTCACGGACACCGACTGCTCCCGGGGCTGGTACTGCCTGCACCGCGACCCCGCCGTCGCCGGCATGGTGAAGTGGCACGACGCGGTCGGCTCCCAGGCGGTCTCCCGGTGGGCGACGAAGTCGTCGGACGTCATCGGCTTCGCGCGCGGAACGGCGGGCTACGTCGCCCTCAACAACGGATCCTCCGCGGCGACCTACACCTTCGCGACGGGCATGGCGGACGGCCGCTACGCGAACGTCGTCGACAACGGCGCGACGAACGTGACCGTCTCCGGCGGCGACGCGACGCTGACGATCCCCGCGAAGAGCGCGATCGCTTTCTACGACGGCGCGTTCACGCCCTGCACCACCTGCGGCGGCGGTGACGGAGGCGGCACGTCCACGGTGACGGCCACCTTCCACGAGTACGCCCCGACCACCCCCGGGACCGGCGTCTACGTCGTGGGCTCGATCCCGGCCCTCGGCTCCTGGAACACCGCGGAGGCGGTCCCGCTGTCGTCGGCCGGCTACCCCGTCTGGTCGGGCGGGGCGAGCGTGCCGGTCAACACGTCGTTCGAGTTCAAGTACATCAGGAAGGACGCCTCCGGGAACGTGACCTGGGAGTCCAACGCCAACCGCTCCGCGTCGACGACGACCTCCGCGCTCACCGTGGACAGCTCCTGGAACCTGGCCGACGCGAACGCCACCGACGTCACCTTCCACGAGAACGCCACCACCGGCTGGGGCACCGGCGTCTACGTCGTCGGCTCCGTCCCCTCACTCGGCTCCTGGAACACCGCGGACGCGATCCCGCTGTCCTCCGCCGCCTACCCGACGTGGAGCAGGACGGTCATCGTCCCCCGCGAGTCGACCTTCGCGTACAAGTACGTCAAGAAGGACGCCTCCGGGAACGTGACCTGGGAGTCCGGCACCAACCGCTCCTACACCACGGGCGGCGCGTCGGGCTACACGGTGAACGACACCTGGAAGTGATCCTGCGGGACACCTCCTGACCGCGGGCGCGGGGCACGGCTGGGTACGGGTGCCCGCCCGGCCGGCGCCCCGGACGATCACGGGATGGCTCCGGCCTTCCGGGGACCGTCCACCGGGACCTGTCCCGGCAACGCGCAGGGCCCGCCACCGCTTCCCCGGTGACGGGCCCTGCGTCCTGGTGCGGCCCGGCGTCAGGCCCTGCCGAACCACACCGTGGTGTCGGCGGGCACCTTCGTCTCGTCGTCCCCGGCGAGGACCTCACCGCTGGCGACCAGCACACGACCGTACGCCGGGCTCGTCACCGCCTCGCCCGTGGTGTTGGTGACGCAGACGAAGTCGCCCCGGCGGAAGGCGAGGACGCCCTCGGGTGCACGCAGCCACTCCACCGAGTCGCCCGCGCCGAGATCCCGCTCGGCGCGGCGCACGGCGAGCGCCGTGCGGTACAGCTCCAGCGTCGAGCCGGGCACGCCGGTCTGCGCCTCGACGCTCAGGTCGGCCCACTCGGCCGGCTGGGGCAGCCAGCTGCCTCCGCTGCCGAAGCCGTACGAGGACCCGGCGCGGGTCCACGGGATCGGCACCCGGCAGCCGTCGCGGAAGCCGTCCTGGCCCGCGCCGCGGAAGTAGGCCGGGTCCTGGCGGACCTCGTCGGGCAGGTCGACGACGTCCGGCAGGCCCAGTTCCTCACCCTGGTAGACGTAGGCCGAGCCGGGCAGCGCGAGCATGAGCAGGGTGGCCGCGCGGGCCCGGCGCAGGCCCAGTTCGCGGTCGCCGGCCAGGCGGATCTGGGTGCCGAGGCCGGGCGGGTTGGCGAAACGGGTGGCGTGCCGGGTCACGTCGTGGTTGGAGAGCACCCAGGTGGCGGGGGCGCCGACCGGGCGCATCGCCTCCAGGGTGCGGTCGATCACGGTACGCAGCTCCTCGGCGTCCCAGCCCGTCGACAGGTACTGGAAGTTGAAGGCCTGGTGCAGCTCGTCGGGGCGGACGTAGTTGGCGGTGCGCTCGACCGTCGGGGTCCAGGCCTCCGCCACGAAGATGCGCTCGCCGGCGTACTCGTCGAGGAGGGTGCGCCACTGCCGGTAGATGGCGTGCACGCCGTCCTGGTCGAAGAACGGCATGACATCGTTGCCCAGCAGTCTCAGCTGTTCGTGCGAGCCGAGGTCGGGCAGGCCGTCCGCCTTGACCAGGCCGTGGGCGACGTCGATGCGGAAGCCGTCGACGCCCATGTCGAGCCAGTAGCGCAGCACGGAGCGGAACTCGTCGCCGACCGCCGGGTGGTCCCAGTTGAAGTCGGGCTGCTCCGGGGCGAACAGGTGCAGGTACCACTCGCCGGGCGTGCCGTCGGGTTCGGTGACGCGGGTCCAGGCCGGACCGCCGAAGATGGACTCCCAGTCGTTGGGCGGGAGCGCGCCGTTCGCGCCCTTGCCGGGCCGGAAGTGGTAGCGCTCGCGCAGTGGGGAGCCGGGGCCCTCGGCGATCGCACGCCGGAACCACTCGTGCTGGTCGGAGGAGTGGTTGGGGACCAGGTCGACGATGATCCGCAGGCCGTTCTCGTGGGCGTCGCGGATCAGCGCGTCGGCGTCGAGCAGGTTGCCGAACATCGGGTCGACGGCCCGGTAGTCGGCGACGTCGTAGCCGGCGTCGGCCTGCGGGGAGGCGTAGAAGGGACTGAGCCACACGGCGTCCACGCCCAGGTCGCGCAGGTAGGGAAGTCGGGAGCGGACGCCCTCCAGGTCGCCCATGCCGTCGCCGTTGCTGTCGGCGAAGCTGCGCGGATAGACCTGGTAGATCACCGCGTCCCGCCACCAGTCACGGCGCGGGGCCACGGTGGCGAGGGCGGAGTTCGGTGCCGGGTCGGCGGAGTGCTGGGTCATGGCTTCCTTGGTGCGTAAGGGAAACGCGGTCATCGGTCGGTGGGGGGCGGGGCGGGAGACGAGGCGGTCGCGGTGACAGCGGGGTCGGATGGTCACCGCGACCGCCTACCCGCGCGTTGGGGCGCGCGGGAGCCCTCGGCTGACGGCGGTCAGCCCTTGGTGCCGCCGGCGGTGAGGCCGGTCACCAGGTTCTTCTGCACGAGGTAGAAGAAGGCGGAGACCGGTATCGCGATCAGCACCGCGGTGGCGGCCATCAGGTTGCGCTGGGCGTCGTGCTCGCTGACGAAGCTCTGCAGGCCGACGGCGAGCGTGTACTTGCTGTCGTCCAGCATGAACGTGGTCGCGAAGGCGACCTCGCCGAAGGCCGTGATGAAGCTGTAGAAGCCGGCGACGGCCAGGCCCGGGCGGGCCAGCGGCAGGATCAGCCGTGTGAACGTGCCGAAGGGGGTGAGTCCGTCGACGCGTCCGGCCTCGTCGATCTCGAACGGGATGGTGTCGAAGTAGCCCTTGAGCAGCCAGGCGCAGTACGGCACCGCGGTCGAGCAGTAGATGAGGATGAGGCCGAGGTAGCTGTCGACGAGCTGGAGCTCGGACAGGATCTGGTACATCGGCACCATCAGCACGGCCACCGGGAACATCTGCGTGATCAGCAGGATCCACATGAACTTGCGGTAGCCGGCGAAGCGCATCCGCGAGACGGCGTAGCCGGTGGTGGCGGCGATCATGACACCGATGATGGTGGTACCGAACGAGACGATCATCGAACTCTTCAGCCAGTCGAAGAAGTTCGTGTGCTGGAGCACGAAGGAGTAGTTGTCCAGCGACATCTTGCCCCAGATCTTCCCGGGGTGCAGGTAGTCGTCCTTGTCCGGCCCGAGGGAGAGGAAGACCAGCCAGGCGACCGGGAAGAGGGCGATCATGCTCGCGACGATCAGCAGGCCGTGGGAGGCGACGGTCAGCGCGGGTCCGCGCCGGCCGCGCTCACGGGCCTTGTGGGGCGGGGCCGCCGCGGCGGTCGGGGCCACGCCGGCGGAGTTCGGGGCGGTCGTGGTGCTCATGAGGGGAACTCCTGCCTCAGATCGCGAGCTGCTGCTCGTTGCGGTTGAGCCAGCGGCGGTAGAAGGAGGTGAAGACGACGAGGATGGCCAACAGCAGGATGCCGTAACTGGCGGATTCGGCGAACTCACGCGGCTGCTGTCCGAAGCCGAGGAAGTAGGCCCAGGTGACGAGGATCTGGGCGTCCGGTGCGGAGTTCTTGCCGAACAGCAGGAAGATGACGGCGAACTGGTTGAAGGTCCAGATGATGCCGAGCAGGACGACGGTGGAGCTGACGGTCCGCAGGCCGGGCAGGGTGACGTAGCGGAACCGCTGCCAGGCGCTGGCGCCGTCCATCTCGGCCGCCTCGTACAGCGTGGCGTCGATGGACTGCAGGCCGCCGAGGAGCGAGACCATCATGAACGGGACACCGCACCAGGTGTTGACCATGATCGCGGCGAACCGCTGCCAGAACGTGTCCTCCAGCCAGCCCGGCGCGGGCAGGTGCAGGAAGTCCAGGAAGGCGTTGATGACGCCGCCGTCGGCGAGCATGATGCGCCAGCCGAAGACGGTGACGAAGGTGGGCACGGCCCAGGGGACGATCAGCATGAGCCGGTAGAAGGTCCGGCCGCGCAGCTTCTGGTTGAGCAGCAGGGCCAGGCCGAGGCCGATCGAGTAGTGCAGGGCGACGCAGAGCGCCGTCCACACGATGGTCCAGACGAAGTGCGACCAGAAGCGGTCGTAGGCGGTCGGACCGAAGAGGATGTCCTTGTAGTTGTCCAGACCGATGAACTTGTAGGTGGCGTCGATGTGGTTGACGCCGATCGTGCGGGCGGTGTTGAGGCTGTCGGCGTCCGTGAGCGTGAGGTAGACGCCGTACACCAGGGGATACAGCACGAGGACGCCGAGCACGACGGCCACAGGCGCGATCATGGCGTAGGCGTACCAGTTCTTCTGGTAGCTGTGCTTGAGACGTTGGACCACGGTCATGGTTCTCGGCACCTTCGGAAAGATCAGGGAGTACGGCGCACAGCCGGCGGCCGCCGGACCCCTCCCCCTGCTCGCGGGGAGATCCGGCGGCCACCCGGGCTCACTTGCTGTAGTCCGGCACCAGCTTGGCGATGGCGACCTCGGCGTTGCTCAGGCCCTTGTCGAGGGTCTCCTTGCCGCCGGCGATCTTCGGGAGCTCGGTGTCGAGCGGGCCCCACAGCGAGCTGTACTCCGGCAGCGCCGGGCGCGGCTGGGCGGCGGGCAGGACCGTCTGGTAGCCGGCGATGCCCGGGTCGGCCTTGACCTCGGCGGTGTAGGCGTCGTCGCGGGTGGGCAGGGTGGAGTTCTTCAGCGCGATCTGCGTCTGGGACTTCGCGGAGGTCATGAAGTTGACGAACTTCAGCGCGGCCTTCTGGTGGGCGGCGTCCGAGCCGGCGTAGACCGACAGGTTGTGGCCGCCGGTCGGGGCGCCGGCCTTGCCGCTGGAACCGGCCGGGACGGTGGCGATGCCCAGGTTGTTCTTGTCCTGGAACGCCGAGCCCTTGTAGAAGTTGGTGATCTCCCACGGGCCCTGGATGATCGCGGCGACCTTGCCGTTGACGAACGCGTCCTGGATGTGCGCGTAGGCGTCGGCGGTGGTGTCGGCCTTGTGCAGGCCCTTGCCGTCGAACGTGCTCAGCCAGGTGCCGTACGCCTTCTTCGCGGCGTCCGAGTTCACGGTGATCTTCTTGGCGGACGCGTCGACCGTGTCGGTGCCCTCGCCGTACAGGAACGACTGGGCGTAGTAGGCCTGGGTGGAGCCCCAGTAGCCGTCGACGCCCGTCTTGTCCTTGACGGCGGCGGCGTCCTTCTTCAGCTCGTCCCAGGTCTTGGGGGCCTCGGTGATCCCCGCCTTGGCGAAGAGCGCCTTGTTGTACACCAGCGCGAGGGTGTCGGTGACCAGCGGCACGCCGTAGGTCTTGCCCTCGTACTGGGCCTGCTCGATCAGGTTGGGCTGGAACTTGTCCTTGTCCGCCAGCGCCTCGGTGCCGTCCAGCGGCAGGAAGTAGCCCTTCTTGGCGAAGGCGGGCGTCCAGCCCACCTCCGAGCGCAACACGTCCGGCGCCCCCGAGGCGCCGGCGGCGGTGTCGAACTTGTTCTGGGCCTGGTCGAACTGGACGTTGACGTACTTGACCCTGACGTCCTTGTTGGCGGCCTCGAACTCCTTGATCAGAGCCTGGTAGGTCGGCGCCTCGTTGGTCGCGTTCGAGGTGTCCCACCAGGTGATCGTGACCGGTCCGTCGGCCTGGTCGCCCTTGTCGCCGCTGTCACTGCCGCCGCAGGCCGTCGCCGCCAGGGCGAGGGACGCCACGAGCGCGGAGGCCGCTATGCCACGCCGCATGAGTTCTCCTTGAGGGTGAAGCCCGAGTGGTGCAGGGGGGCCATCCCGTTGTGCCGTCCCTGCCGACTTGCCGACCGCGTCTTCGCCGCCGTCGGGCGACTCGGAACGTAACAGCCATGTAAGCGGCGCGAAAGACCTTGCAGAAAAAAAACGCAAGTTATCTCGGAAGTTACCCGGGCGTGATCGGGCCTCGACCAGCGCGAGACCACTGTGAGACTGTGGTATCCGATGGATCGCGCAGGCAGAACAGGCTTGTGCAAGGTCCTGCAAGTTCTTGCCGTCGATTGCACTAGGGAGTGCAATGCCGCAGCAGCCCGCCGCGGGCCGTCCGACCGCCCGCACCCGGCGCCCGATTGGTGCGCGAGGAGCCGTCCGGCCGGTACAGTCCGGTGCCGTGACCACACGGCTTGCCGACATCGCTGCGCAGGCGGGGGTGAGCGAAGCGACCGTCAGCCGGGTCCTCAACGGGAAGCCGGGCGTCGCCGCCACCACCCGCCAGTCCGTGCTGGCCGCGCTCGACATACTCGGCTACGAGCGCCCCGTACGGCTGCGCCAGCGCAGCACCGACCTGGTCGGGCTGATCATCCCCGACCTGGAGAACCCCATATTCCCGGCCCTGGCACAGGTCATCGGCCAGGCACTGACCCGCCAGGGCTACACCCCCGTACTGGCCTCCCAGCCGCCCGGCGGGTCGACGGAGGACGAGCTGACGGAGATGCTCGTCGACCGCGGGGTGTCCGGCATCATCTACGTCTCCGGGCTGCATGCCGACACCACCGCCGACATGCAGCGCTACGAGCAGCTGCGGGCCCAGGGCGTGCCCTTCGTCCTGGTCGACGGCTTCTCCCCGAAGGTGCAGGCCCCCTTCATCTCCCCCGACGACCGCGCGGCCATGACGCTGGCGGTCACGCATCTGGCCTCCCTGGGGCACACCCGCATCGGCCTGGCGCTGGGCCCCAAGCGGTTCGTGCCGGTCCAGCGCAAGATCGAGGGCTTCGTGCGCGCCGTGCAGGACCAGCTCGGCCTGGCCCCGGAGACGATCGAGGCGGAGCTGATCCAGCACTCGCTGTACACCCTGGAGGGCGGGCAGGCCGCCACGTTGGCGCTCATCGAGCGGAACTGCACGGCGGTGGTCTGCGCCAGCGACATGATGGCGCTGGGCGCGATACGGGCGGCCCGGCAGCGGGGCCTGGAGGTCCCCCGGGACGTCTCCGTCGTGGGCTTCGACGACTCCCCGCTGATCGCTTTCACCGACCCGCCCCTGACGACGATCCGCAAGCCGGTGCCGGCGATGGGACAGGCCGCGGTGCGCACCCTGCTGGAGGAGATCGGCGGGACGCCCGCCCCGCACAGCGAGTTCGTGTTCATGCCGGAGCTGGTGGTGCGCGGGTCGACGGCGGCGGCACCCGGGGACCGCAACCGTCCCTAGGGCCGGGCGCCGCGCGGCGGGCGCCACGTCGGTGGCAGGTCCCTGACGCGCCCCGCCCCGTCCCGTCCCCTCGCCGTGTCACGGAGTCGGGGGACTTGCGCGGCAGGCCCTAACTCCCCCATAACATGCAGAAGGTGCGGTACGGACCCGACCAGAGGATGATCGGTGACAGAAGGCTTTTCTGGCAGACTCTGTGCTCATGGGTGAGACGACCGTGACGACTGCGGAGGGCCGCGAAGAGGCCGTTCGGCGGTCCGTCGCGGCCGAGCCGCAGCGACGACTGATGACCCGGCTGCGCACACCGCGGGCGCCGCGGCTGTGGTTCGAGATCCTGCTGATCGGCGTCAGTTACTGGACGTACTCGCTCATCCGCAACGCGGTACCCGAGCAGCGGGGTCAGGCCCTGCGCAACGCCGACTGGATCTGGAAGGTCGAGCACCACCTGGGCATCGCGGTGGAGCAGCCCGTCAACCACGCGGTCAACTCCGTGTCGTGGCTGATCGTGGGCATGAACTACTACTACGCCACACTGCACTTCGTGGTGACGCTGAGTGTCCTGGTGTGGCTGTTCCGCAGCCATCCCGGCCGCTACGCCGCGACCCGGCTGGCCCTCTTCGCGACGACGGTCGTGGCCCTGGTCGGTTACTACCTGTATCCACTCGCGCCCCCGCGGCTGATGACCGGCAGCCACTTCATCGACACCGTGCTGGTCCACCAGACCTGGGGCTCGATGGCCTCGGGCGATCTGAAGCACATGTCCAACCAGTACGCGGCGATGCCGTCGATGCACATCGGCTGGTCCCTGTGGTGCGGCCTGACGATCTTCGCCCTGGCGTCGGTGCCGTGGGTCCGCGTGCTGGGGCTGCTGTACCCGGTGGCGACCCTGCTGGTGATCGTCGCCACCGCCAACCACTTCTGGCTGGACGCGGTGGGCGGCATCCTGTGCCTGGCGTTCGGGTTCGCGGTGGCATGGCTGTGGTACGGGGCGCTGCCGTACGCGCTGCCCCGCTCGGTGACCAGGCGGCCCGGCCCGGCCGACCGCCGCCCCTCCCCCGGCCTCTCCCTGCGCCGCCGCCTCCCCCAGGGCCCGCAGGAACGCCCCTAGGGCGTGTTTCAGAAGTGGATCTTGATGTGTCATGATCCACTTCATGGGGAGGCACGATCTGACGAATGCGCAGTGGGCGAAGCTGGCGCCGCTGCTGCCGGTGGGGAAGAAGCCTGGACGGCCGCCGGTGCACACCAGGCGGCAGTTGATAGACGGCATACGCTGGCGTACCCGCGCTGGTGCTCCCTGGCGGGACGTGCCCGAGCGGTACGGCCCGTGGCAGACGGTGTACGGCTTGTTCCGGCGCTGGCAGCGGGACGGCACGTGGCACCGCATCTTCGAGCAGTTGCAGGTCCGGACAGACGCCGAGGGACTGATCACCTGGGACGTCTCGGTGGACTCGACCATCGCCCGAGCCCACCAGCACGCGGCGGGTGCCCGCAAAAAGGGGATCTGCAGGTCGAACCGCCGGGCGGTGTCTTCACCGAGCCCGACGACCACGGCCTCGGACGATCCCGGGGCGGGCTGACGACCAAACTCCACCTGGCCGTTGAGCAGGCCCAGAAGCCGATGTCGCTGGTGATCACGGCCGGGCAGCGCGGTGACTCCCCGCAGTTCCAGGTGGTCCTGGGCCGTATCCGGGTGCCCAGGCTCGGCCCGGGCCGCCCGCGTACCCGGCCGGACAAGGTTCGTGCCGACAAGGCGTACGGCTCCCGCGCGAACCGTGCTTACCTGCGCAAGCGCGGTATCCGCTGCACGATCCCGGAGAAGCGCGACCAGATCGCCAACCGCAAGAAGCGCGGTTCCCGCGGCGGCCGGCCGCCGAAGTTCGACGCCGCGGATTACAAGGAGCGCCACGCGGTTGAGTGCGGGATCAATCGCCTCAAGCGTCACCGTGCGGTGGCAACGAGGTACGACAAGCTCGCCGTTCGCTACGAAGCGACTGTGCTGGTCGCAGCCATCAACGAGTGGCTGTGACCAGCACTTTCGAAACACGCCCTAGGGTGCTGCGGCGGTGCCGGCTCACGGACCGCCGCCTGGATCGCGCGGACCGGGACCGGGTCCCGGTCCTCCCGCACGACCACGTCCGGGTGACGGCTGCCGGGCCGCCTACCGGTCCCCGGCCCCGTAGAACAGCGTCTCCACCACGCTCCGCGCGCGGCGCGCCGTGCGCCGGTAGGCGTCCAGCATGTCGCCGGCGTGCCCGGGACCGTGGCCCAGGCAGCGGCCGACCGCGGCGAGTTCGCGGCCGTCGGTGGGAAAGGTGTCGCCGGCCCGGCCGCGGACCAGCATCACCGCGTTGCGCACGCGGGTGGCCAGCACCCAGGCCTCGTCGAGGGTAGCCGCGTCCTCGTCGCCGATGAGCCCGGCCGCGCGGGCGGCGGCCAGGGCCTCGCGGGTCCGGGTGGTGCGCAGTCCGGGCACCTCGGCGGCGTGCCGCAGCTGGAGCAGCTGCACGGTCCACTCCACGTCGGACAGGCCGCCCGGTCCGAGCTTGGTGTGCAGTTTGGGGTCGGCACCGCGCGGCAACCGCTCGGACTCCATCCGCGCCTTGAGCCGCCGGATCTCCCGAACGGCCTCCTCCTCCAGGCCGCCGGGCCGGTAGCGCAGCGGGTCGATCAGCTCGATGAAGCGGCGTCCCAGGTCCTCGTCGCCGGCCACCGGCTCGGCCCGCAGCAGGGCGTGCGACTCCCAGATCAGGGACCAGCGGCGGTAGTAGGCCTCGTACGACCTCAGGGTGCGCACCAGCGGGCCGGTCCTGCCCTCCGGACGCAGGTCGGCGTCGATCAGCAGCGGCGGGTCGGAGCTGGGGATCTGCAGCAGACGGCGCATCTCGGCGACGACCCTGTTCGCGGCCTCGGCGGCCTCCCGCTCGTCGACACCGTCGCGCGGCTCGTGCACGAACAGCACGTCGGCGTCCGAGCCGTAGCCGAGCTCGTGCCCGCCGAAACGGCCCATGCCGATGATCGCGAACCGGGTGGGCAGGGTGTCGCCCCAGCCGCCCCGGACCACGGCGCGCAGGGTGCCGGCGAGGGTCGCCGCGGTGAGGTTGGAGACGGCGCCGCCCACCCGGTGCACCAAGGCGCCCTGGTCGGCCTCGGCGGGCTGGGTCTCGGTGCCGTAGGAGCCGACGATGTCGGCGGCGGCCGTGCGGAACAGTTCCCGGCGGCGCACACCGCGGGCGGCCGTGACGCCCTGCGCCGCGTCGTCGGCGCGCCCCACCGCTGCGAGGATCTCCTGCTCCAGGTGGACCCGGGAACGCGGTTCGAGGCCCCCTCCGTCGCCGTCGCCGAGCAGGGCGACCGCCTCCGGTGCGCGCATCAGCAGGTCGGGCGCGAGGCGGCCGGCCGACAGCACCCGTGCCAGGTTCTCGGCGGCGGCGCCCTCGTCCCGCAGCAGCCGCAGGTACCAGGGGGTCTTGCCCAGCGCGTCGGAGACCTTGCGGAAGTTGAGCAGTCCGGCGTCGGGGTCGGCGGAGTCGGCGAACCAGCCGAGCAGCACGGGCAGCAGGGTGCGCTGGATGGCGGCCTTGCGGGTCACGCCGGAGGCCAGTGCCTCCAGGTGCCGCAGGGCGGCGGCCGGGTCGGCGTAGCCGAGCGCCACCAGGCGTTCGCGGGCCGCCGCGGCGCTCAGCCTGGCCTCACCGGACGGGAGCTGGGCGACGGCGTCCAGCAACGGCCGGTAGAAGATCTTCTCGTGCAGGCGCCGCACGGCGGAGGTGTGCCGCTTCCACTCGCGGGTCAGCTCCTTGACCGGGTCGGTGCGCAGGCCGAGGGAGCGGCCGATGCGGCGCCGGTCCGCTTCGCTCTCCGGGACCAGGTGGGTGCGGCGCAGCCGGTGAAGCTGGATGCGGTGCTCCATGGAGCGCAGGAAGCGGTAGGCGTCGTCGAGCTGGACGGCGTCCGCGCGGCCGACGTAGCCGCCGGCGGCGAGGGCCTGGAGCGCGTCCAGGGTGGTGCCGCTCCGGAGCGAGGCGTCCGTCCGCCCGTGCACCAGCTGCAGCAGCTGCACGGCGAACTCGACGTCCCGCAGGCCGCCCGGGCCGAGTTTCAGCTCGCGCTCGACCTCGGAGGCGGGGATGTTCTCCACCACGCGGCGACGCATCTTCTGCACGTCGGAGACGAAGTTCTCCCGCTCGGCGGCCTTCCACACCATCGGCTCCACGGCGGCGACGTACTCCTCGCCCAGCTCCGGGTCGCCCGCGACCGGGCGGGCCTTGAGCAGGGCCTGGAACTCCCAGGTCTTGGCCCAGCGCTGGTAGTAGGCGAGGTGGCTGGAGAGGGTGCGGACAAGCGGCCCGTTCCGGCCCTCGGGCCGCAGGTTGGCGTCGACCGGCCAGATGGAGCCCTCCACCGTCGTCTCCGAGCAGATCCGCATCATGTGCGAGGCGAGCCGGGTCGCGGCCCGGAGCGCCTTGAGCTCGTCCGCGCCCTCGACGACCTCGGCGACGAAGACGACGTCCACGTCGGAGACGTAGTTCAGCTCGTGTCCGCCGCACTTGCCCATGGCGATGACGGCGAGCCGGCACAGCGCGGCGTCCTCGGGCGCTCCGGCCCGGGCGAGGGCGAGGGCGGCGCGCAGGGTCGCGGTGGCCAGGTCGGCGAGTTCGGCGGCGGTCTGGGCGACGTCGGTGGTGCCGCACACGTCGCGCGCGGCCACGGACAGCAGGCAGCGCCGGTAGGCGATGCGCAGGCCCACCGGGTCGCCGGCCTCCGCCAGGCCCCGTTCGAACTCCTCCACCCCGGGATGCAGGTCGTACGGCTCGTACATCACCAGCGCCTGCCAGTCCTGCGGGTGCCGGGCGAGGTGGTCGGCGAGCGCGGCGGAGGCGCCGAGCACGCCGAGGAGCCGGTCCCGCAGCGGTTTGGCCGCTATCACCGTGTCGAGGAGTTCGCGCCGGGCGGTGGGGCCGGGCTGGGCCTCCAGCAGCCGGACCAGGCCGTGCAGGGCGAGATCGGGGTCGGCGGTGGCGCCCAGGGCCTCCAGCAGCACCGGGTCGTTGCGGACGAGGGCCAGCTCCACGCTGTCCAGCAGCCGCTCGGCGGCCGAGGGATCGGTGAATCCGTGCCGCAGCAGCCGTGTGAACGTACTGCTTCTGCGCCCCGGCGCCGTCATCCCCGGCCTCCCGTTCGTCGAGGTCGTCCTGGCCAGAGCCTATCCGGAGGGGCTCCGGCAGGTACTGCCGAGTTCAGCAGGCGGACGGCGGGGCGGACGGTGCCCGGATCCGGCCGGGCCGCAGGACCGGGCGCGTCACCCGGTGCCACGGGGGCCTGCCCTCCTCCGGCCTGCGGTTTCGCGCCGCGGTGGTCGCACGGCCGCGCGGCGGACCGGGGCGGAGTGCCAGAGCCCGGATGCGGGGAGCGACCAACGCAACCGCGGGGGCCGCCCGGCGGGCGAAGGAGGCGGAGGCGGAACCGCGCGGGTGGCCGCTCACGGTGCGGACGGATCCGGCACCTGCCGGGCCACACGGGCACCACCGGCACCGGTCCGGGGTGCGGCTTCGGTGCCCTGTCCCCGGGCATCCGGCGGAACATACGGCCCGGGCGCGGCATCCCCGCCCCGGCAGCCGCGGGTGCCGTCGTCCCGGCGCCGGGGCTCCGGGACTCCGGGACTCCGGGGCGGTCAGGAGTCCTCGGACGCCCAGATGGAGCGCACGTGGCCGAGGTGGCGGGACATCAGGGCCTCCGCCGCCGGTGCGTCGCCCGCCAGCATCACGTCCAGCAGTTCCAGGTGCTCCCCGGCGGAGGCGACGAGCAGGCCACGTTCGTCCAGGGCGGTCAGTCCGTACAGACGGGACCGCTTGCGCAGGTCCCCGACCGTCTCGACCAGGCGGTCGTTGCCGTGCAGGGCCAGCAGGGCCAGGTGGAAGCGGCGGTCGGCGTCGAGGTAGCCGATCAGGTCGTGCTCCCGCGCCGCGGCCACGATCTCCTGCGCGACCGGACGCAGCGCCTGGAGCTGCTCCCGCGCCGCCGAGCGGGTGACCGCGCCCACCGTCGGCACCTCGATCAGCGCCCGCAGCTCGCTGTACTGGTCGAGGTCCCGTTCGCTGACCTCGGTCACCCGGAAGCCCTTGTTGCGGACCGGCTCGACCAGCCCCTCCCTGACCAGGTCGAGCATCGCCTCCCGCACCGGCGTCGCGGAGATGCCGAAGTCGGCCGCGAGCGCCGGAGCCGAGTAGACCCGGCCCGGCTGGAGTTCCCCGGAGATCAGCGCGGCGCGCAGGGCGTGGGCCACCTGGTCGCGCAGGCGTTGCTGCGCGGTGATGAGGTTGGCATGTTTCAGGTGGCCACCCATGGTGTCTGCCTCCGGGGCTGGGGTGTTGCGTGGGTTCACTTCGCGGGCACCTCAGAGTAGGAAACCGGCGGGGAACGGATCGTCCGGGTCCAGGAAGTACTGGGCGGTGCCCGTGATCCAGGCCCGCCCGGTGACCGTCGGGACGACGGCCGGCAGCCCGGCGACGGATGTCTCCCCCACGAGTCGGCCGACGAACCGCGTGCCGATGAAGGACTCGTTCACGAAGTCGGCGCCGAGCGGGAGTTCGCCGCGCGCGTGCAGCTGGGCCATGCGCGCCGAGGTGCCGGTACCGCACGGCGAGCGGTCGAACCAGCCCGGGTGGATCGCCATCGCGTGCCGGGAGTGCGTGGCGTCGGAGCCGGGCGCGGTCAGGTACACGTGCTTGAGTCCGGCGATCTGGGGGTTGCCGGGGTGCGCCGGCCGGTCGGCGGCGTCGATCGCCGCCATGATCGCGAGTCCGGCGGCCAGCAGGTCGTCCTTCCGGGCACGGTCGAAGGGCAGGCCCAGCGCGTCGAGGTCGACGAAGGCGTAGAAGTTGCCGCCGTAGGCGAGGTCGTAGGCGACCTCGCCGTGGCCGGGCACCTCCACCGTGCGGTCCAGGGCCACGCTGAAGGCGGGCACGTTGGTGAGGGTGACCTCCCGCGCCGCACCGTCCGCCACCCGGACGTCGACCGTCACCAGCCCGGCGGGCGTGTCCAGGCGGACCGTGGTGACGGGTTCGACGACCGGCACCATGCCGGTCTCGACGAGGACGGTGGCGACGCCGATGGTGCCGTGCCCGCACATCGGCAGCGCACCGGACACCTCGATGTACAGGACGCCGTAGTCGGCGTCGGGCCGGGTGGGCGGCTGGAGGATGGCGCCGCTCATCGCGGAATGGCCGCGCGGCTCGTACATGAGGAGGGTGCGCACGTGGTCGAGGTGGTCGACGAGATGGCGGCGCCGCTCGGCCATGGTGGCGCCGGGCAGCACACCGATGCCGCCGGTGATCACCCGGGTGGGCATGCCCTCGGTGTGCGAGTCGACGGCGTGGTAGACGTGTCGGGTGCGCATCGCCGGTTCCCGGGCGGTCAGTCGAGACCCTCGGCGAGGGCCTTCTCGGTGGCGGATCGGACGGCGGCGGCCTGCTCTTCGGCGAGTGGGGAGCGCGGCGGCCGGGTGGGGCCGGCCGGGAATCCGGCGATCTCCATGGACATCTTGATGGCCTGCACGAACTCCGTCCTGGAGTCCCAGCGCAACAGCGGGTGCAGGGCCCGGTACAGCGGCAGCGCGAGGTCGAGGTCGTGGTCGACGGCGGCCCGGTACAGGGCGAGGCAGGCTCCGGGCAGGGCGTTGGGGTAACCGGCGATCCAGCCGACGGCGCCGGCGAGGGCGAGTTCGAGGGCCACGTCGTCGGCGCCGATGAGCAGGTCGAGGCCGGGGGCCAGTTCGGCGAGCTGGTAGGCGCGGCGCACGTCGCCGCTGAACTCCTTGACGGCCACGATGTGCCCGTCGGCGTGCAGCCGGGCGAGCAGTCCGGGCATCAGGTCGACCTTGGTGTCGTAGGGGTTGTTGTAGGCGACGACGGGCAGACCGGCCGCGGCGACGGCGGCGTAGTGGGCGCGCACGGTGGCGTCGTCGGCGCGGTAGGCGTTGGGCGGCAGCAGCAGCACGGAGCCGCAGCCGGCCTCGGCGGCCTGCTCGGCCCACCGCCGGGACTCGGCGCTGCCGTAGGCGGAGACGCCGGGCATCACCCGGGCGCCGTCGCCTGCCGCCTCGACGGCGACGCGGACGACACGGGCGCGCTCGTCGTCGGTGAGGGTCTGGTACTCGCCCAGGGAACCGTTGGGCACGACGCCGTCGCAGCCGGCGGCGATCAGGCGGGCGACATGCCCGGCGTAGGCGTCGTAGTCGATGGTGAGGTCGTCGCGCAGCGGCAGCGTGGTGGCGACCATGACGCCGTGCCAGGGGTGCCGGCGGGTGTCTGCGGAGGTCATGCTGAGGGCTCCTCGGTCGGTGCGGTGGGATCGTGGTCGACGGGCAGGGCGGCCAGGTGGCGCAGGGGAACGGGGCAGGACAGCGGTCGGCGGTCGGCGGCCGGAGGGCCCCCGGCGAGGCGGGCGACGGCGGGGCCGCACACGCGTCCCTGGCACCAGCCCATACCGGCGCGGGTGAGCAGCTTGACGGTGCGGGTGTCGTGGGCGCCGTACTCGGTGACCGCGGTGCGGATCTGCCGGGCGGTGACCTCCTCACAGCGGCACACCTCGGTGGGGTCGTCGAGCCAGCCGGCCCAGCCGGGGCCGGGCCGGTGGACGGTGGCCATCGCGTCGGCGAACGCGCGCAGCCGGTCCCGGCGGCGGGCGAGGTCGGCGGTGCGGCGCGGGTCGCGCGGTGTGCCCCGCAGGGCGTGGGCGACGGCCCCGGCGGCGATCTCGCCCTCGGTCACCGCGAGGTCGGCGCCGCCGACACCGCAGGACTCCCCGGCGGCCCAGACGCCGGGCACGGAGGTGGCCTGGCCGGCGTCGACGGTGAGGGCGCGGGTGTCGTCGGGAGTGCGGCGGGTGGTGCAGCCGAGGCCGGTGGCGAGGTCCAGTTGGGGGACGAGGCCGTGGCCGACGGCGAGCGCGTCGCAGGGGATGCGGCGGCCGGTGCCGGGCACGGGCCGCCAGTCGCGGTCGAGGCGGGTGACGGTGACGGCCTCGACGCGGGTGGTGCCGTGGGCGGCGGTGACGGCGTGCCGGGTGAGCAGCCGGGTGGTGCGGTGCAGCAGGGCGGCCTGGTGCCGGGCGCCTTCGGCGAGCTTGGCGGGATTGCGCAGCAGGGTGGGCAGGGCGCGGGCGTAGGCGGTGTAGGCGGCGGCCTCGGCGACGACCGGGACGCGGGCCCCGGCGGCGGCGAGCGAGCCGGCGACGGCGAGCAGCAGCGGTCCGCTGCCCGCGACGACGACCCGCCGGCCGGGCAGCACGAGCCCGGACTTGAGCATGGCCTGCGCGCCGCCCGCCCCGACGACGCCGGGCAGGGTCCAGCCGGGGAAGGGGAGTTGGCGCTCGAAGGCGCCGGTGGCGAGCAGCACGGTCCGGGCGTGCACGGTGGCGGGCGCCTCGTCGGGGCCGGCGACGGCGTGCAGATGCCAGTGCCCGTCCGCCCGTCCGACGGTCCACACGTGGTGGCCGGGCAGGTGGGTGACGCGCCCGGCGTCCCGCTGGGCCTGCAGGCGGCCGAGCCGGTCGGTGAAGTGCCGCCAGCCGTGGTGCAGGGCGGCGGGCCGGGCGGCGCCCAGGCCGGGTGCGGGGTGGCGGTGGAACTGGCCGCCCGGCCGCTCCCCGGCGTCGAGGAGGGTGACGGTCAGGCCGAGGCCGGCGGCGGTGACGGCGGCGGCGAGCCCGGCGGGGCCGGCGCCGACGACCGCGAGGTCGGCGGGGGGCGTCATGAGCGGCCGCCCTCCCCGGCCGGGTGGTGTCCCGTGCCCTGCTGGGTGGTGACCGTGTCCCCGGGCCGTACGGCGACCAGGCACGCACGCTGGTTGGGGCGGCCGTTGACGGTCGCCAGGCAGTCGTGGCAGACGCCGATCGCGCAGAACGCCCCGCGCGGTGCCCCGCCGCCGCGGGTGGTGCGCCAGGAGGTGATCCCGGCGGCCCACAGGGCGGCGGCCAGCGTCTGGCCAGGCAGGGCGGTCAGGGTGCGGCCGTCGAAGGTGAAGGTGTACGGCGGTTCGGGCTGGGCCCGCACCAGGCGGAGCGGGGTGCGCGGCGCGCGGCTCATGAGGGGGCTCCTGGGGTCGGGGCGTCGTCCGGTGGCGGGAAGCGGCCGGGGCTGAACGGTTCGGCGGGCACCGGGGGCCGGGCGCCGGTCAGCGCGGCGGTGACGAGCAGGCCCGTGGCCGGGGCGAGGCCGATGCCGGCGCCCTCGTGGCCGCAGGCGTGGTGGAGGCCGGGGACGCGGGGGTCGGGGCCGATGGCGGGCAGGTGATCGGGCAGGTAGGGGCGGAAGCCGCAGTAGGCGCGGATCGCGTGGGTGTCGGCCAGGACGGGGAAGAGGGCCGTGGCCTGGCGGGCGAGGCGGCGCAGGGCCTCGGGCGAGAGGGTGCGGTCGAAGCCGACGCGTTCGCGGGTGGCACCGATGAGGACGGGGCCCGCGGGGGTTCCCTCGACGACGGCGGAGGACTGCAGGCCGGCCGAGCCGCTGGCGACGTCCGCGATGTAGTCGGCGGCGTAGACCTTGTGGCGGATCAGGCCGGGCGGAAGGGGTTCGGTGACGAGGACGAAGCCGCGGCGCGGCAGGACCGGCAGGTGGGTGCCGGCGAGGGCGGCGATGCGACCGCCCCAGGTACCCGCGGCGTTGACGACGGCACCGGCGTGGAGGTCGCCGCGCGGGGTGCGCACACCGCGTGCGGCGCCGTGCGCGTCGGTGAGGACGGCGGTGACCTGTTCGCCGAGCCGGACGAGGGCGCCGGCGCGGCGGGCGGCGCGCAGCAGGGCCGCGGCGGCACGGGCGGGCTGCACCTGGGCGTCCTGGGGATAGTGGAAGCCTCCGGCCGGTCCGGGGGCCAACTGTGGTTCGAGTGCGGTCAGTTCGCCGGCGGCCAGCTCGTGCGTCTCGACGCCGGCCGCGCGCTGGCCGGCGGCGAAGGCGCGGAGCGCGGTGAGGGCGGTCTCGTCGGGCGCGACGACGAGACCGCCCTTGGGTTCGTGTTCGATCGCGTCCTCGGGCGGGAGGCGGGTGGCGAGTTCACGCCAGAGCCGGAGGGAGAGCAGGGCGAGGCCGAGTTCGGGTCCCGCCTCCTTGTCGGAGACGAGGAGGTTCCCCTCGCCGGCTCCGGTGGTGCCGCCGGCGACGGGGCCGCGGTCGACGACCGCGACGGAGAGGCCGGCGCGGGTGGCGTAGTACGCGCACGCCGCTCCGACCACTCCGGCGCCGATGATCACGGCGTCCAGGGGTGCGGGCTGTTTCGTGGGCACGTCAGTAATATTTCACATGGTACTGACCCTCCACAAGACCTCCCGCGGCTCCTCGCCGACCGCTACGACCGGCGCAACGGCCCCTCGCAGCGGTAGTCCGACGTCCCGCCCCTGCCGTCGGTCCAGATCTCGACCTCCCCGAAGGAGCAGTTCATGTCGGCCAGGTTGGGCGAGGCGGGAGCGGCCCGGTCGAGCAGGAAGCCGTCGACGGTCTCCGACATGTCCCGGAAGACCCGGTCGGCACTGCCCGCGTCACCGAGCCGGGCCGTGATCCGGCCGGTGCAGACGAAGCGGGGCATGGCCGCGTCCCCGTTCGCCGTGCAGGCCGGGTCGGTGTAGGTCGCCCCGGCGAAGGTGGCGCGCACGGCGTCCGCGGTGGTCTCCCGCAACCGGGCCTCGGGAACGTGGGCGGTGTCGGGCACGTACAGGTCGTCGACGCGGGCGATCTGCCGGTCCAGGAAGGCGTCGTAGCCCTGCTGGAGCGCGGCGTCGCCGCCCACGCGGTCGCGCCAGGCGTCGAACGAGGCCGGGTCGTCGGCCCGCAGGTACCGGTACATCTCCCGCAGCAGGGAGGGGTGTTCGCTCCACAGGTACTCGAAGAACGTGCCCGCGTAGTCGTAGAAGCGGAAGCCGTCGCCGTCGTAGGTGGCGTGCAGCAGCCGGTCGACGCTCATGCGGGGGCCGCCGCCGGCGGTGTCCCGGATCACGCCCTGCACCAGGGACCTGCGGACGGCGACCCCGTCGTCGCGGGTGGAGCCGTCGAAGAACTCGGCGGTGCCCTCGTCCATGGCGGTGGTGCGGTCGTCCTGGTACCAGGGGCCCTCTCCGAAGTAGCCGGGCACCGCCCAGCGGCCGTTGAGGTAGTGCACGTACTCGTGCCGGAACAGTTCCTCCAGCGTCAGCCGGGAGTCCTGGGGCACGCGCCGCTGATAGGTGTAGAAGGTCGCGCCGCGCTCGATGTAGATGCCGCCGTTGCTGGTGCCCATGCCGGTGAGCAGGGGGTGGTAGTTCTCGTAGTCGGCGCGGGAGGCGTACAGCACGACCGTCAGCACGCGGTTGGTGTCGCCCGCGAGCGGCTCCCGGGTGCCGAGCACGCGGTGGAACTGTGCCTTGACCTGCTTGCTCGCGTAGTAGAGCTGGTCGACGGTGGCCCGGTCGAGGGCGGTGCGGACCTTCAGGGCACCGTTGTCGTAGGTGAAGGTGTGCGGGAACAGCCGCCGTTCGATGTCGTCCTTGCACACCGCGTACGGCGCGCAGGCCTCGTAGTGGATGAGCCAGGACACGACCTTGGCCCAGGGGGCGCTGCCCCGGCCCCAGTCGCGGGTGACGGCGGGCAGGAGGGTGCCGAGGTCGGAGACGATGCCGCTGCGCAGGGAGCCGATCTCGCCGAAGCGGGCGTACTCCGACAGGGCGTCCCGGACGGCCCACGCGTTCGGCGTGCCCTTGAGGTGGGTGTGGCCGGCGAAGCGGCGGAAGGCGTCCCGGTAGGCGCCGTCACGGGCGACGAGGGCCCGGAAGGCGGTGTCGTGGTTGCCCGCGTACAGGCCGAGGTAGTTGACGCTGAGCGCGGCGAGCGCGGCGCCGCCCCAGGAGGGGTCGGCGTAGGTGTCGGTGTGGTAGCGGTTCAGGGTGGCCAGCACCTTGCGGATCAGGCCGAGCTGGGACTGGCGCAGGCCGGGCGCGCTGCCGGTGTAGAGGGCCTCGCGGAGGGTCTGGGCGTTGCTGCGGGTGGCGTCGAAGGTGTGCGCCGCGGTGCCGAAGTAGTACACGGCCCGCCGCACGGCCTCCAGGGTCGGGGCGTCGGTGACGTCGATCTCGTCGCGGGAGAAGTCGTGGTACACGACCGCGTGCAGGTAGGTGAACATCTCCAGCAGGTGGCTGGAGTCGCGGCCGTCGTGCCGGTCGGCCAGCCCGGTGATCCGGTGGGCGACGGCCTGGACGTGGGCGTCGTCCATGACGGGCGCGAGGCGGGCGTCCCAGGTCCACAGGATGCCGCCCAGGCATCCGTCGGCGGTGACGGCGGGATCGGCCAGGAAGTCGGCGAAGCGCTCGGGGTCCAGGCCGGTGACGCCGTCGAGCGTGCAGGCCGCGGAGGCGTTCAGAGCGGCGGGGTGCGGCGTCTGCCCCGGGACGCGCCCACCGGGGCGTCTCCCGCCGGGGGCCTGGGCGACCAGGCTGACGGCGGTCGGCGCCGTGTCGAGGCGGGCCACCTCGTCGTGCGGTGAGCGGCCCGGGGCTCCCGCCGGCGCGGCCTGCGCGGCTCCGGCGCTGCCGCCCGGTCCGGGTTGCGCGGTTCCGGTGCGGTCGTGCGGTGCTGCGGCGGGCGCGCCGGCCGTGCCGAGCAGTGCGGCGGTGACCGCGGCGGCGGCCAGGGCGGTGCGCAGGGATCTGCGCCGGGATGGGACGGACAGGCGTGGTCGATGGAACACCTGCGGCTCCTCGTGTGTGGGGAGTGGCTCGATGTGGGGCACGCACGCCGATCGGCCAGTTTGAGGCGTGCATGCCACTGCCATGTGAGCTGTAACATAGTAATGTGAAATTGCACTGACAACCCCTCAGCAATTCTCACTTCCGGGAGCCGTCATGCCCGACAGCACCACGCGCCTGCGCGTCGGCAGTCACGACCTGTCCGTCTCCACCGAGTTGGCCCGCTCCATGAGCGGCGACTGGGATCCTTCGCCGCTGCCGGCCGACGCCCGGGTCCCCGCCCGCGCCGTCACCCCGGCCCGCCGCGCCCGGCTGTCGGCGCGGTTCCCCGGCGAGCGGCTGGTCGTCCCCGCAGGCGAGTTGAAGGTGCGCTCCAACGACTGCGACCACCGCTTCCGGCCGTACAGCGCCTACGCCTGGCTGACCGGACTCACCGGCGAGGACCAGCCGGGAAATGTGCTGGTGCTGGAACCGTCCGGGGCGCACGACCACGAGGCCGTGCTGTACACACGCCCCCGTTCACCGCGCACCGGCCGGGCCGGGCGGCCTGCCGACGCCTTCTACCGGGACCGGCGGCACGGGGAGTTCTGGGTCGGCCGGCGCCCCGACCTGACCGAGGCCGAGCGCCTCACCGGGATCCGCTGCGCCGACCTCGCCGAGCTGGGCGAGCGCCTGCCGCCCGGCCGCGAGCCGTCCACCGACCCCGAACTGGCCTCGGCGCTGTCGGAGTTGCGCCTGATCAAGGACGACTGGGAGACGGCCCAGCTGCAGCTGGCGGTCGACCGCACGACGGCCGGCTTCGAGGACGTCGTGCGGGCCCTGCCGCGCGCGCTCGCCCACCCGCGCGGCGAGCGCTGGATCGAGGGGGTCTTCGGGCTGCGCGCCCGGGCCGAGGGCAACGGCACCGGCTACGAGACGATCGCCGCATCCGGCGCCCATGCCTGCGTCCTGCACTGGACCCGCAACGACGGTGCCCTGGACCCGGCCGAGTTGCTGCTGCTCGACGCGGGCGTGGAGACCGACACCCTCTACACCGCCGACATCACGCGCACCCTGCCGCTCTCCGGCCGCTTCACCCCCCTCCAGCGCCAGGTGTACGAACTGGTCCTCGCCGCGCAGGAGGCGGGCATCGCCGCGCTGAGGCCGGGCGCCCGGTTCCGCGACTTCCATGCCGCCGCGATGCGGGTGGTCGCCGAAGGACTGGCCGAGTGGGGCGTCCTGAAGGACGCCGAAGGCGACCTGCACCGCCGCTACACGCTGTGCAGCAGCGGCCACATGCTCGGCCTCGACGTGCACGACTGCGCCCGGGCGCGGGCCGGTGCGTACCTGGACGGCGTCCTGGAGGAGGGTCAGGTCCTGACCGTCGAGCCCGGCCTGTACCTCCAGCCCGACGACCTCACCCTGCCGCCCGAGCTGCGCGGCATCGGCGTCCGCATCGAGGACGACCTGGTCGTCACCGCCGGCGGCGCCCGCCTGATGTCCTCCGCGCTGCCCCGGACGCCGGACGCCGTCGAGGAGTGGATGGGCGCCCTGCTGGAGGGCCGTTGAGCCGCAGGTGACCGGCGTCACAGCGAGAAGCCGTCACACCGCGCCGGGCCGTTCCGTCACCCAGGTGTACACGCCAGCACGACGACGGAGGAACACCGCATGGACGCCCGCCTGAACCTCATGGACAACGCCTTCGCCGGCCGGCTGCTGAGGCACTTCAACTCGGCCGGCAAGGCGATCGCGGACTCGGCGCTGCCCCAGGCGACCCAGAACCTGGTGCTGCTGCGCGCCAGCCAGATCAACGGCTGCGGCTTCTGCACCGACATGCACAGCAAGGACGCCGCGGCGGCCGGCGAGGACGCCGTGCGCCTGGCCCTGGTCGCGGCCTGGCGGGAGGCGACCGTGTTCACCGAGGCCGAGCGCGCCGCCCTGGAGCTGACCGAGGAGGCCACCCGCATCGCCGACGCCGCGGGCGGCGTCCCGGACGGCGTCTGGGAGAACGCCGCCGAGCACCACGACGAGGACCAACTCGTCGCCCTCGTCGGCCTGGTCGCCGTGATCAACGCCTTCAACCGCCTGAACGTCACCGTTCGTCAGCCGGCCGGCTGGTACCAGCCGGGCATGTTCGCCTGACGCGCCCGCGGGCGGCCGGCGCGGGGCGCGGCGGCGGTGAACGGGGTGTGCCCGGCGCCGGGCGCGGCAGGAACGGGGGTGTGCCCGGCGCCGGGCGCGGCAGCGGTGGACGGGTGGCGCGCGACGCGGATGTCCGCTTCGGTGGAGAGGGGCGACGGCGTCACCGGCCCGTACGGGGCGGACCGGCGGCGGTCACGGTGCCGGACGGCGCGCCGCCGGGCGGTGCCGTGATCCGACGGGGCTCCGCGCGCCGCCGCACCGGGCGCCGACCGGCCGGGCACCCGGGTGTGCCGGCGCGAGCAGTTCACGACCTGTTCATCCATCGGGCCGGACGGCGTGGGGCGGCAGCTTGTTGGCGTGAGCATGATCTGTTCGCACCGTCACCCCCGTCCATCCTCACCGGAGGTAGATGTGTCCGGCAGTTCCGTGTTCCGCCGCGGCCGTACCGCCGCGGCGTCCGCGCTCGCCCTCGCGGTCGCCGCCGTCGGCCTGTGGACCGGTCTCGGCGGCTCCTCCCCCGCCCAGGCGGCGAACGGGGTACCGGCCCCGGACCACGTGGTCGTCGTGGTCTTCGAGAACCACGCCTACAGCCAGGTCATCGGCTCCTCCCGCGCCCCGTACATCAACTCGCTCAAGTCCGGCGGCGCCAACCTGACCCAGTCCTACGCCGAGACGCACCCGAGCCAGCCGAACTACTTCGCCCTGTTCTCCGGCTCCACCCAGGGCATCACCGACGACAGCTGCTTCACTCCGGGCTTCTCCTCTGCCCCCAACCTGGCCTCCGAGCTGCTCGCGGCCCAGAAGACCTGGGCGAGCTACAACGAGGGCCTGCCGGGCCAGGGCTCGACCACGTGCAGCAGCGGCAGGTACGCGCGCAAGCACAACCCGTGGTTCGGCTTCAGCAACGTGCCGACCTCGTCCGCGTACACCCTCGCCCAGTTCCCCACCGACTACTCCACCCTCCCCGACGTCTCGTTCGTCATCCCGGACCTGTGCCACGACATGCACGACTGCTCGGTCAAGACCGGCGACACCTGGCTGAAGAACAACCTCGGCGCCTACGCCACCTGGGCCCGGACCCACAACAGCCTGCTCGTGGTCACCTTCGACGAGGACAACCGGCTCAGCGGCAACCGCATCGCGACCGTCCTCTACGGCCAGCCGGTCACGGCCGGCTCGTCCACCTCCACGGCCTACGACCACTACGACCTGCTGCGCACCCTGGAGGACATGGCGGGGCTGACGACCCACGCCGGCAACGCGGCCTCCGCGCAGGACATCACCGGAATCTGGGCGTCCTGAGATGTACGTGGCGGACAGCCGCGCCGGAGACCCGGCGCCGGCGTCCGCGGACGGCGCCGTCCGGCACCCCGCCGGGCGGCGCCGCGCCGCGGTCGCGCCGACGGTGCTGGCGCTCGGCACGGTCAGCCTGATCACCGACGTGTCGTCGGAGATGGTGACGGCGGTGCTCCCGCTGTACCTGGTGGCGGGACTCGGCCTGTCGCCGCTGGGGTTCGGGCTCCTGGACGGCGTCTACAACGGGTTCTCCGCCGCGGTGCGCCTGGCCGGCGGGCACCTCGCCGACCGGGGCGGCGGCCGGCACAAGTGGGTGGCGGGGTTCGGCTACGGCCTCTCGGCCCTGTGCAAGCCCCTGCTGCTGGTGGCGCACACCCTCACCCCCATCGGCCTGGTCCTGGCCGCCGACCGCACCGGCAAGGGCCTGCGCACGGCACCCCGCGACGCGCTGATCTCCCTGTCGTCCGCGCCGGAGGCACGCGGCCGGGCGTTCGGTGTGCACCGCGCGATGGACACGGCGGGCGCGCTGCTCGGCCCGCTGGCCGCGTTCTGGATCCTGCGCGCGACCGTGGACGGCTACGACGCGGTGTTCACGGTGAGTTTCTGCGTAGCGGCCGCGGGTGTCCTGGTGCTGGTGCTGTTCGTACCCGGCGGGCCGGCCCGCGCCGCGGCCACCCCGGCCCCGGCCCCCTCCCCGGCCCCGACCTCGGCCCCGGCCCCGGCCGCGCGGCCGACCCTGCGGGCGGCGGCCGGCCTGCTGCGCGGGCGGGAACTGCGCAGGATCACCGTCTGCGCGCTGCTCCTGGGCCTGGCCACGGTCAGCGACGCCTTCGTCTACCTGCTGCTGCAGCGCCGCCTCGGCGTCGCCGACCGCTGGTTCCCCCTGCTGCCGCTGGGCACGGCCGCGGCGTTCCTGCTGCTGGCGGTGCCACTGGGCAGACTCGCGGACCGGGTCGGCCGGTGGCGGGTGTTCCTGGCGGGCCACGGCGCGCTCCTCGCGGCCTACGCCCTGCTGCTCGCCTCCTGGCACGGCCCGGCGCTGCCGTACGCCGTCCTTCTGCTGCACGGCGGCTTCTACGCGGCGACCGACGGCGTGCTGATGGCGGCGGCCTCGGAGACCGTACCCGAGAACCTGCGCTCCTCCGGTCTGGCCGTCGTGCAGACCGGGCAGGCACTGGCCCGCTTCACCTGCTCACTGCTGTTCGGGGCGGCGTGGACGCTGTGGGGCGACCGCACGGCGCTGCTGGCGTCGACGGCGGCGCTGGCCGTGTGCGCCGCCTGGTGCTTCGTGTCCCTGCGCCCGGTCCGGGAGGCCACCCGATGACCCTCCGGCTGCGCGTCCTGGTCCTGGCGGCGGCCGTCGTCGCCCTGGCCGCCGTGGCACTGGCGTCGGTGCTGCACGCCTCCGCCCGCGCGGACCGCCGCGACCGGGCGCAGCCGGGCGGCCCCGGGATCGCCTCCGGCCGGGTCACGCTCACCGCGCACGGCACCATGGTCTTCCGGTCCATGGCGTGGGGGCCGCACCGCGACGAGCTGACCGCGGTCCCCGCGGCGGACCCCTCCGGCCCACGGACCGCGTCGGGGGTGAAGTGCCTGCGCTTCCACGCCGCGTCCGGCACCGGCATCTGCCTCCAGGCAGTGCACGGCCCGGTCTCCGACACCTACCGCGCGGTGATCCTGGACGCGCGCCTGCACGTGACCCGGCGGTACGACGTCCGGGGCATCCCCTCGCGCGCCCGGGTCTCCCCGAGCGGGCACTGGGCGGCCTGGACGGCGTTCGTGGGCGGCGACTCCTACGCGGGCACCGGCTTCTCCACACGCGCGGCGATCGTGAACGTCCTCACGGGCGAGCTGATCCCGTCCCTGGAGTCCTTCCGGGTCGTCGAGGACGGCCGCACCCGTCACGCGGCGGACATGAACTTCTGGGGCGTGACGTTCGCGGCGGACGACCGGACGTTCTACGCCACGCTGGCGACCGGGGGCCTGACCCACCTGGTCCGCGGCGACCTTCGCACCCGTACGGTCACCGTGCTGCGCGCGAACGTGGAGTGTCCCTCCCTGTCCCCCGACGGGACGCGGATCGCCTTCAAGAAACGCGTACCGGGACTGCCCGCGGACGCCCCCTGGCGGCTGTACGTCCTCAACCTGCGTACCCTGCACGAGACCCCGCTGGCCGAGCCGCGCAGCGTGGACGACCAGGCGGTGTGGAAGGACGCCCGCACCCTCGTGTACGCCCTGCCCGGCGACTACGGCGCGGACCTGTACGCGGTCCCGTCCGACGGCACGGGAGCGCCGCGGCGCCTCAGCACCGCGGCGGTGTCGCCCGCCTTCCTTCCGTAGGCGAACCCGCGCACGGCGGTACGGGGCCGAGGGCCTCCGCCATCCGCCGTGCGTTGGGTCTGGTCGTCATCCACTCGCCTCCCCTCCTGCTCCCGGGGTGCGGCAGAGCGTTGTACCGGACTGTCGCCTTACCTTCCACGGTGGCCGCCGGGACGCTCCGGGTCAAGGGCCGGAGGCAAGGCTTCCGCAGGCTGCGGTTCAGGGGCGTGGCGGACCCCCGGGGGCACGACGCCCGGGCGGGAACCGCCGCCCCGCCGACGTCGCCCGCCCCGCCGGCGAGTCGGACGGGCCAGGGCCCCCAGGCGGCGGCCGCACGGCACCCGTCCGGCGCCCCCGCACCCGCGCGGCGGCACCTCGGCGGACGGGGCACGTCGGTCCCGGCGCCGCCGACCGCGCGAGTCCCCGCACCCGGAGGCGGCCGGGGCCCACCCGCGTCATCAGCGGGAAACCCGCCCCGACCCCGCCCCTACAGCACCGGCAGGTTCTTCCGCAGCTCGAACGCGGTGACCTCGGAGCGGTACTCCTCCCACTCCTGCTTCTTGTTGCGGAGGAAGAAGTCGAAGACGTGCTCGCCGAGGGTCTCGGCGACCAGGTCGCTGCGCTCCATGAGGGTCAGGGCCTCACCGAGGTTCTGCGGGAGGGGCTCGATGCCCATCGCGCGGCGCTCGGCGTCCGACAGGGCCCACACGTCGTCCTCGGCGCCCGGCGGGAGCTCGTAGCCCTCCTCGATGCCCTTCAGCCCGGCCGCGAGCAGGACGGCGTAGGTGAGGTAGGGGTTGGCACCGGAGTCGATGGAGCGGACCTCCACGCGCGCGGAGCCGGTCTTGCCGGGCTTGTACATCGGGACGCGGACGAGGGCCGAGCGGTTGTTGTGGCCCCAGCAGATGTACGAGGGTGCCTCGCCGCCGGCGCCGGCGGTGCGCTCGGTGCCGCCCCAGATGCGCTTGTAGGAGTTGACCCACTGGTTGGTGACGGCGGAGATCTCGGCCGCGTGCCGCAGCAGGCCCGCGATGAAGGAGCGGCCGACCTTGGAGAGCTGGTACTCGGAGCCGGACTCGTAGAACGCGTTGCGGTCGCCCTCGAACAGGGAGAGGTGGGTGTGCATGCCGGAGCCCGGGTGCTCGCTGAACGGCTTGGGCATGAACGTCGCCTGCACGCCCTGTTCCAGCGCCACCTGCTTCATCACCAGGCGGAAGGTCATGACGTTGTCGGCGGTGGACAGCGCGTCGGCGTAGCGCAGGTCGATCTCCTGCTGGCCGGGGGCGCCCTCGTGGTGGGAGAACTCCACCGAGATGCCCATCGACTCCAGCATGGTGATGGCCTGGCGGCGGAAGTCCATGCCGACGTTCTGCGGGGTGTGGTCGAAGTAGCCCGAGTTGTCGGCGGGGGTGGGCCGGGAGCCGTCCAGCGGGCGGTCCTTCAGCAGGAAGAACTCGATCTCGGGGTGGGTGTAGAAGGTGAAGCCGAGGTCGGAGGTGCGGGCCAGGGCCCGCTTGAGCACGTAGCGCGGGTCGGCGAAGGAGGGGGAGCCGTCCGGCATGAGGATGTCGCAGAACATGCGCGCGGTGCCGGGTGCCTCCGCACGCCAGGGCAGGACCTGGAAGGTCGAGGGGTCCGGCTTGGCGATCATGTCGGACTCGTAGACGCGGGCGAAACCCTCGATGGCGGAGCCGTCGAAGCCGATGCCCTCGTCGAAGGCCTGCTCCAGTTCGGCCGGGGCCACGGCAACGGACTTGAGGAAGCCCAGCACGTCCGTGAACCACAGGCGTACGAACCGGATGTCGCGCTCCTCCAAGGTCCGGAGCACGAACTCCTGCTGCTTGTCCATCTTCCGCTTCCCCATCCTTGCCGGTCAGGCCGCCTGTCCCATGTCCCGCGGGCGGGCGGTCGGGCACCTGAGCATCCCACCACAACACCATTTCATGCGCGTTGCGGACCATGATCGGCCGGCCGACCCGGGCGCGGACGCCCCGGGTGCGGCACGTGCACCGCTCTGCGCCCATCTTGCCTGCTCGGACCGCCATCTGTAACGGCCGGTCCGGGGTGGCTCCCCCCACCACCCTTAATTTGCATCTCAGATGCAAGTTTTAATACGGTGCCGGGGCCAGCCGAGCCCGAAGGAGGCCCTGATGCTGTCCGACCCGTCCGCCGCCGTGATCCGTGCGACCCTGCCCGCCGTCGGCGCGCACCTCGACGAGATCACCGAGCGCTTCTACGCCGGTATGTTCACCGCCCACCCCGAACTGCTGCGCGACCTGTTCAACCGCGGCAACCAGGCCGCCGGCACCCAGCGCCAGGCCCTGGCCGGTTCCATCGCCGCCTTCGCCACCCACCTGCTGGACCACCCCGGGCAGCGGCCGGACGCGATGCTGGGCCGGATCGCCCACAAGCACGCCTCCCTGGGCGTGGCGCCCGAGCAGTACGCGATCGTCCACGAGCACCTCTTCGCCGCCATCGCCGGCGTCCTCGGCGAGGCCGTCACCCCCGAGGTCGCGGCGGCCTGGGACGAGGTGTACTGGCTGATGGCCAACGCCCTGGTGGCCATCGAGAAGCGGCTGTACCGGGAAAGCGGCGAGAGCGGCGAGAACGGCCGGCGCCGGTGGGAGGTCGTCGAGCGCGTCCCGGAGACCACCGACGTCACCACCTTCCGGCTCCGTCCCCTCGACGGCGACCCGGTGCCGCCCTTCCGGGCCGGTCAGTACGTCTCGGTGCGCGTGCAGCTGCCGGACGGCGCCCGGCAGATACGGCAGTACAGCCTCTCCGGCGCGCCCACCGGCACCGTCCGGCAGATCAGCGTCAAGCGGGTGCTGGGCGACGGCACCCCGGACGGCGAGGTCTCCCACCACCTGCACACGCGGGTACGGGTGGGCGACGTCCTGGAGCTGTCCGCCCCGTACGGCGACCTCGTCCTCGACGACGCCCCGGACGCGCCCGTGCTGCTGGCCTCGGCCGGCATCGGCGTGACCCCGATGATCGCCATGCTGGCGCAGCTGGCGGAGGACGGGCACCGCGCCCCGGTCACCGTCGTGCACGGCGACCGCTCCCCCGGCCACCACGCCCTGCGTGCCGAGCACGAGGCCCGCACCGGCAAGCTGGCGGACGCGGCGCTGCACCTGTGGTACGAGCAGGACGCCCCGGCCGGTGCCCACACCGGGCTGGTGGACCTCGCCGGCGTCGACGTCCCGGCGGGCACGCGCGCGTACCTGTGCGGCCCGCTGCCCTTCATGCGCACGGTGCGTGCTCAACTGATCGAGAAGGGTGTCGCCCCAGCCGACATCCACTACGAGGTCTTCGGCCCGGACCTCTGGCTGGCCCAGCCCTGACCCGTCGTCCCCTGACCGCCCGGCCCCCGGACGGTCAGGGGACCTTGGGCAGCCCCAGGAGCAGCGGCCCGGTCGGCTCGGCGACGACGTCCGCCACGGTCACCGGGTCCAGCGCCGCGTAGAACGCCTCCTGGGCCCGGCGCAGCTCGCCGCGCAGCCGGCAGCCCGGGCTCAGGGGGCAGGGCGTGGCGCCCTCGCAGTCGACGACGTCGCCCTCGCCCTCGAAGCTGCGCACGACGGCGCCCACGGAAGCCGTGCGGCCCTTCTCGGTCAGCGACAGCCCCCCGCCCCGCCCGCGGCGGGCGTCGACCAGTCCCAGCCGCTGGAGCTCGGCGACGACCTTGGCGGCGTGCGTGTAGGGGACGCCCATGTCCGCGGCGACGTCGCGGGTCGTCGGGGTGGACGTCTCGACGACGGCGAGCCGCATCAGGAAGCGCAGGGCGAGGTCGGTGGAGCGCAGGAGCCGCATACCGGCAGCCTAGGTAATGCGCATCACGGATACCACTTATCGTGCGCCGCAGCCCGCGGCCGGACCCGCCCCACACCACGGTCCGCCGCCCCACTACCATCGGCACACTCGTCCGTGACCCTCCCCTCACAAAGGACACTCCCCCGTGGGATCCGCCAACGACAGCAGCAGTGCGGCGCGCAGGGCGCGCATCGAGGAGGCACGGCGTGCCGGACAGGCCCCCGGGCGGCGGCGACGCGTCCTCGCCGTGACGGTGGGCGCCCTGGTGGCCGCCGCTCTCGTCGTCGGCGGGGTGCTGCTGGTGACGTCCGCGGGCGGCAAGGGCGCGGACGCGGCGGGGGGCGCCGGGAAGAACTCGGGGCCGGCGACGGCCGGCGACGGGGACTCCGCCGGGGCGGGGCATTTCGTCACCGGCGCGGACGGCGTGCGGACCTGGCAGGGCGAGCTGTCCCGCAAACACGTCACCGCGCCCGTGCACTACCCGATGGAGCCGCCGGTCGGCGGCGACCACGACCCGGTGTGGGCGGAGTGCGACGGCACCGTCTACACCAAGGCCCTGAAGAACGGGAACGCCGTGCACTCGCTGGAGCACGGCGCGGTCTGGGTGACGTACAACGGCGAGGCGGCCGGATCCGACGTGGAGGCCCTCGCCGCCAAGGTCGAGCGGACGCCGTACACGATGATGAGTCCCTACCCGGACCAGCGGGACCCGATCGTGCTCACCGCGTGGGGCCACCAGCGGTCCGTGAAGAGCGCCGGCGACCCGGCCGTGGACGCGTTCCTCGCCGCCTACGTGCAGGGGGAGCAGACGCCCGAGCCGGGTGCCACGTGCAGCGGCGGGATGATGCGGTGAGCCGGGCCGTCGGCTGGGTGGCCGGCGCCGCCGCGGCGGCGCTCGTCGCGACCGGCGCGCTCACCTACGCGGTCGCGGAGGGCGGCGGCGCGCCGGGGACGCCCACCGCGGAATCCGCGGACGCCGGGTTCGCGCGGGACATGGCGATCCACCACCAGCAGGCGGTGGAGATGTCGTACCTCGTGCGCGACCGCACCCGGGACACGGAGGTGCGGCGGCTCGCCTACGACATCGCCCAGACGCAGGCGAACCAGCGCGGCATGCTGCTGGGGTGGCTGGACCTGTGGGGCCTGCCGAAGGTGTCACCGCAGCCGCCGATGGCCTGGATGGGCATGCGCTCCCTGCCCGCGGGTGGGGAGGGAGCGCTGATGCCGGGCATGGCGACCGACGCCGATCTGGAGCGGCTCGGGTCGCTCGGCGACCGGCGGGCCGAGGTGCTGTACCTCCAGCTGATGACGGCCCATCACCAGGGCGGCGTGCACATGGCCGAGGGCTGTGTCGCGCGGTGCACGGTCGGGGCGGAGAAGCGGCTCGCCCAGCGCATGGTCGACGCGCAGCGGTCGGAGATCCAGCTCATGTCCGACATGCTGAGGGAGCGCGGGGCAGCGCCGGGGCCGTAGCCCCGGGCGCAGGCCCTCCCCCCTCACGCCGTCTCGCGCCAGCCGTTGGTGATCGGCAGGCGGCGGTCCTTGCCGAAGCCCTTCGCGGAGATCTTGGTGCCCGGCGGGTACTGGCGTCGCTTGTACTCGGCCGTGTCCACCATGCGCAGGGTCCTGGTCACCAGCTCCGGGTCGAAGCCGGCCGCCACGATCGTGTCGGCTCCCTGGTCCCGGTCGACGTACAGCTCCAGGATCGCGTCCAGCACCGGGTAGTCGGGCAGGGAGTCGGTGTCCACCTGGCCGGGGCGCAGTTCGGCGCTCGGCGGCTTGGTGATGGAGTTCTCCGGGATCGGCGGGGTCGTGCCGCGGTCGCGGGCCGCCTCGTTGCGCCACTCGGCCAGCCGCCAGATCCAGGTCTTGTACACGTCCTTGATGGGGCCGTAGGCGCCCACCGAGTCCCCGTAGAGCGTGGAGTAGCCGACCGCCAGCTCGGACTTGTTGCCGGGGGCGAGGACGATGTGGCCCTCCTGGTTGGAGATGGCCATCAGCAGGGTGCCGCGCAGCCGGGACTGGAGGTTCTCCTCGGCCAGCCCGGTCAGCTCGGTGGCCGCCATGTAGGCGTCGACCATGGGGGCGATCGGCACGGTGCGGAAGTTCAGCCCGGTCCGGCGGGCCAGTTCGGCCGCGTCGTCGCGGGAGTGCTCCGAGGAGTACTTCGACGGCATGGACACGCCGTAGACGTTCTCGGCGCCGATCGCGTCGCAGGCGATCGCCGCGACGAGCGCGGAGTCGATACCGCCGGACAGGCCGATCAGGACGGAGCGGAAGCCGTTCTTCTGCACGTACGCGCGCACTCCCACGACCAGCGCGGAGTAGACCTCCTCCGCATCGTCCAGCCGCTCGGCGTAGCCGCCGGTGTGCTGCGGCTCGTAGGCGGGCAGTGGGTCCGCGGAGAGCACCGTGCGCTCGATGCGCAGCCCGTCGTCGACCATGCCCTCGGGGGCGTTCGGGGCGGCGGCCGGCAGGTCCAGGTCGAGCAGCACGCAGCCCTCGGAGAACTGCGGCGCACGGGCGACGACGTCGCCGCTCGCGTCGACGACGATCGAGTCGCCGTCGAACACCAGCTCGTCCTGGCCGCCGATCATGGCCAGGTAGGCGGTGGTGCAGCCGGCCTCCTGGGCGCGCTTGCGGACCAGGTCGAGGCGGGTGTCGTCCTTGTTGCGCTCGTAGGGGGAGGCGTTGATCGACAGCAGCAGGCCGGCCCGGGCGGAGCGGGCCGCCGGGACCCGGCCGCCGTCCTGCCAGAGGTCCTCGCAGATCGCCAGGGCCACGTCCACGCCGTGCACCCGTACGACGGGCATGGTGTCGCCGGGGACGAAGTAGCGGAACTCGTCGAAGACGCCGTAGTTCGGCAGGTGGTGCTTGGCGAAGGTCAGCACGACCTCGCCGCGGTGCAGCACCGCGGCGGCGTTCTGCGGGGCGCCGGCCGGCTGGCCGTACTTCGGCTGGGCGGCCTCGCTGCGGTCGAGGTAGCCGACGACCACCGGCAGGTCGCCCAGCCCCTCCTCGGCGAGGCGGGCGGCGAGGGCGTGCAGGGCGGCGCGCGAGGCCTCGACGAAGGACGGCCGCAGGGCCAGGTCCTCCACGGGGTAGCCGGTCAGCGCCATCTCGGGGAAGGCCGCGAGATGCGCCCCCTGCTCGGCGGAGTGCCGGGTCCAGCGGACGATCGTCTCGGTGTTCCGGGCGAGGTCGCCGACGCGCGAGTCGATCTGGTTCAGGGCGAGACGTAGTTGAGGCACGCCGCCCAGTGTAATCGTCAGAGCGACGCGATGGGGTGGCGCGGAGTGTGGGCCACCCCACGCCCCCCGGTGTGCCCTCCGGGCGCACGCGGTACGGGGGCGGGCCGGCGCCCACCCCCGTACGCGTGCGGGCTCAGTGCCTGCGGTAGGACTGCACGTAGCCGCGGTCGGGCGAGCCGACGCCGGTGACGTCGTCGTAGCCCTTGACAGCCTTCAGGGAACTGTCCTTGCCGAGGCTGCGCACCGAGGTGATCAGGCCGTCGGCGGCGTTGTAGCCGTTGGCGTAGTCCACGCGGGCCACGGCGAGGCCGGTGCCGGTCGGGTTGTCGGTGACGTCGTGGTACGCCTTCGAGCCGTACCGGGCGTAGATCGCCGGGTTGGCGAAGCCGAGGGCCTTGCCGCCGTGGGCCTGCTGGGCGAGGGCCTGGACGGCGGCGATGACCGGCGCGGCCAGCGACGTGCCGCCGATGCGGTACTCGCTGTACCTCTGGCTGCCGTCGGGGAAGGTCTGGGTCTGCCCGACGAGGAACCCGGTGTTCGGGTCGGCGATCGCCGCGATGTCCGGGACGACGCGGTTGCCGGCGGCGTTGTTGGCCTTGGCCAGCGCGTCCGGGACGACACCCTTCTGGTAGGAGGGCTGCGCGACGGTCCGGCTGGTGCCGCCGCCGGCGCCGGAGGTGAAGGCGCCGGGGAAGTCGGTCCAGCTCTTGCCGTCGGCGGCGAGAGCGGCCCGCTCGGTGCCCCAGCCGGTCTCCCACAGGTACTTGTTGTGCTTGCCGACGGCCAGTGAGGTGCCGCCGACCGCGGTCACCCAGGCGGAGTTGGCCGGGGTGTCCACCTGCTTGGTGCCCGTGTGGGCGACCTCGTCGCCGTTGTCGCCGGAGGAGAAGTAGAAACCGATGCCCTCGACCGCGCCGAACTGGAAGACCTGGTCGTAGGCGGCGGCGAGGTCCGGCGTCTGGTTGGCCTCGATGTCGCCCCAGGAGTTGGAGACGATGTCGGCCAGGTGGTTGTCGACGATCTTGCCGAGCGAGTCGAGCAGGTCGTCGTCGTAGCAGGACGCGGCGCCGACGTACGTCACCTGGGCCGCGGGTGCGACCGCGTGCACGGCCTCGACGTCCAGGGTCTCCTCGCCGTACCAGCCGGCCGCCCCGCACTCCTCGGTGTGGGTGTAGCCGCCGGGCAGGGACTGGCGCAGCTGGCCGGTGGTCCAGCGGGCGTCGCGGTGCTTCTTGGCGTAGGAGGCCGCGTCGAAGGCGATGGTCGGTGAGGCGTACGCGTCGGTGATCGCGATGCGCACCCCCTTGCCGGTGTAGCGGCCCGCGCCGTACGCGGACCGCAGCTGCCGGCCGGTGTAGCCCTTCACCGCGTACGGGATCTTCCGGCCGTAGGCGTCGGGCAGCGCACGCGCCGTACGGGAACCGTAGAAGGAGGAGAACGGCCCGGAGTTGCGGAACACGGAGTCCGGCGGCGGCAGCTGGTCCTTGTGGTCCGCCTTGTGCGGGGCGTTGTCCAGGCCGGTGACGGTCAGCACGGCACCGGCGAGGTCGGCCGGGACGGTGGCCGAGGCGGCCGGCGCGCGGTAGGTCCGGCCGCTCTTGGCGTAGTTGTGCATCTGGGTGCCGAAGGCCCGCTCCGCGGCGGCCACGTCGCCGCGGACGGAGACGTAGTGCTGCGTCACGCCGGTCACCTTCAGGCCGGCCGACGTCAGCCACGACTTGACGGCGTCGATCTGGGCCTTGGAGGCGCCGAAACGGGCCCGGGCCCGGTCGGCGGTGAGGAACCTGCCGTACTCGGGCGAGGACGGGTCGGAGACGGCCCGGGCGTACGCCGCGAGCCCGGCCGCGTCCCGGCCGGCGAGGTAGACCCGGGCGGAGACCTGGGCGCTGTTCGAGGTGGCGCCCTTGTCCGCCCCGGCGGTGGCCCACGCCGGCTTGGTCCCGGCCAGCGTGTTCCGGTGTACTCCCTCCGCGGCGTGCGCCGCGGGTATCCCGACCGCCAGCGCGCCCGCGAGCATGGGCAGGGTGGCTGCCAGGCTCACTCCGGCGCGCATCCTGGCGCGGTTGGATCTCATAGAACCCCCTGTGTGCGGTTCGTCGCGAGTGATCACTCGACGGGGGCCACTCTCTCGATGAACAGTTCATGTCAGGGGAATAGGGAGATCAAAAAGAGTTCTTCCTTGACCAAAAGGGCGTCAAGAGTGTTTGCCTGAAGACGACTTGGCACGCAGGACCGACCGCGGCCGGCGACGGCGGGGCGGGGGAAGGCCGTCGGGGACGGCCGGCGGAGGGAACACGGAACCAGGGGACACAGCGGACGCGGGGAACACAGGGGGTGCATCGGGGCAGGTCGAGGGGGTGCGACCCGGTCCGTCACGCGGTCGCCCGCGCCACCGGGGGCGTTCGCCGCGCTCCGGCCTTGGAAACCCCTTTGGGGCACGTCCGGCGCGCCGAGACCGATCAAGCGGCCCGACGAAGCGCGCGGCCCTCGTCGTTCCCGGTGACATGCAATGGTGCAGGGCCGCTGCGCTCCCGGGGCGCCCGGCGACCGGGCACGCGCCGGGCGCGGCCGCCGGAAAGGGGGCAGCCCGCCGACGGGGGACGATCGGCGGGCTGCCCGGTGCCGCAGTGGCTCAGTGGACGGAGTGCTCCGCCGCCGGGAACTCCCCGCCGACGACGTCCTCGGCGAACGCCTTCGCGGCATCGCCCATGACCTGGCGCAGGTCGGCGTACTGCTTGACGAACTTCGGCACCCGGCCCCGGGTCAGACCGAGCATGTCGGTCCACACCAGCACCTGCGCGTCCGTGGCCGCGCCGGCGCCGATCCCGACCGTCGGGATGTGCAGCGTGCGCGTCACCTCGGCCGCCAGTTCGGCCGGGACCAGTTCCAGGACGACCGCGAAGGCGCCGGCGTCCTGGACCGCCTTGGCGTCGCGCAGCAACTGCTGGGCCGCCTCCTCGCCGCGGCCCTGCACGCGGTAGCCCATGGCGTTGACGGACTGCGGGGTGAGCCCGATGTGGGCCATGACCGGGATGCCGGACTCGACCAGCAGCCGGATCTGCTCGTGGGACCGTTCGCCGCCCTCCAGCTTCACCGCCTGGACCCCGGCCTCCTTCACCAGCCGGGTCGCCGAGCGCAGCGCCTGCACCGGACCCTCCTGGTAGGAGCCGAAGGGCAGGTCGCCGACGATGAGCGAGCGGCCGGTGCCGCGTACGACGGCCGCCGACAGCACGGTCATCTCGTCGAGCGTCACGGGCACGGTCGTGTCGTACCCCAGGTGGCAGTTGCCCGCCGAGTCCCCGACGAGGATCACCGGGATGCCGGCCTCGTCGAAGACGGACGCGGTCATCGCGTCGTAGGCGGTGAGCATGGGCCACTTCTCGCCGCGTTCCTTGGCGAGGGCGATGTCACGGACGGTGATGCGGCGGGTGCCCTTCCCCCCGTACAGCGCCTTGCTGCCGTCCTGTGGCTTGTGCTGCGCAGTCTGGGCAGCCGGAAGCTGCGTCATGGCAACGCTCCTCACGTCATCTCGAGGCGCCCTGACGGCGTCCCCGGACCGAGTCCATGGTGGCACTTCGTGCCAGGCGGGGCCAGCCCCCCCTTCGGGTAAGGCCTCAGTAAAGGATTTCGATACGATACGGTTCCGTATCGGAATTACCCTAGACTCGACGTCATGACCACTCCAGCCGTCTCCTCCGGCCGCACACCGGAAGCGGTGCACCGGCGCCGCTGGGCGATCCTCGGCGTGCTGATGCTCAGCCTGCTGATCGTCGTCCTCGACAACTCGATCCTGAACGTCGCCATCAAGACCATCTCGACGCCCGCACCCACCGGCCTGGGCGCCACCCAGAGCGAGCTGGAATGGGCGATCAACGCCTACACCCTCGTCTTCGCGGGCCTGCTGTTCACCTCGGGCCTGCTCGGCGACCGGCTGGGCCGCAAGAAGATCCTCCTCGGCGGGCTCGCCGTCTTCGGCATCGGCTCCGCGCTCGCCGCCCAGTCCGGCTCCCCGGCCCAGCTGATCGCCTTCCGCGCCGTGATGGGCCTCGGGGCGGCCTTCGTGATGCCCGCCACCCTGGCGGTGCTGATGAACGTCTTCGAGCGCGACGAGCAGCCCAAGGCCATCGGCATCTGGGCGGGCGGCGTGGGTCTGGCCATCGCCATCGGCCCGATCACCGGCGGAGTGCTGCTGGACCACTTCTGGTGGGGGTCGGTCTTCCTGGTCAACGTGCCGATCGTGCTGATCGCGCTCGCGCTCATGCTGTGGCTGGTGCCCGACTCCCGCGACCCGAGCCCCGGCCGCATCGATCCGGTCGGCGTCGTGCTCTCCATCGTCGGCCTGGTCCTGCTCGTCTACGGCATCATCAAGGGCGGCGAACTCGCCGACTTCACCGACACGACGGTGCTCGCCACCATCGGAGCCGGTCTCGCGGCGCTGGTCGCCTTCGTCGTGTTCGAGAAGCGCAGCGACCACCCGTCCATCGACATCGCCTACTTCAGGAACAAGGTCTTCTCGGCCGCGATCGCCGCCATCGCGCTGGTCTTCTTCGCCCTGATGGGCGTGACCTTCTTCTCGGTCTTCTACACCCAGAGCGTGCGCGGCTACTCACCCCTGCAGACCGGCCTGCTCCTGCTGCCGCTGGCCGCCGCCCAGATGATCTTCGCGCCGCGCGCCCGGCTGCTCGTCGACCGCTTCGGCAACAGGGTCACGACCACCGGGGGCATGCTCCTGGTCGCCGCGACGCTGGCCGCGTTCGCCGTGCTGGACACGGGCACCCCGATCTGGGTGCTGGAGGTCGTCTTCTTCCTCATGGGCACCGGCATGGCGCACATCATGACCCCGGTCAGCGTCGTCATCATGCAGGCCCTGCCCCGCGAGAAGGCCGGCTCCGCCTCCGCGCTGAGCAACACCTTCCGCCAGGTCGGCGGCGCCCTCGGCATCGCCGTCCTGGGCTCGGTGCTCTCGGCCGCGTACCGGGGCGGCATCGAGGACAAGCTCGGCACGCTGCCGCCGGGCCTGCGGGAGTCGGCGGGCGAGTCCATCGAGGCCACCCTCGGCGTCGCCGCGAAGCTCGGCCCGCAGGGCAGGGCCCTGATCGGCCCGGCCAACGACGCCTTCCTGCACGCGATGCACGTCACCGCGCTCGGGGCCGCCGCGGTCGCCGTGGCCGGAGCGGTCGTCGTCGCGCTGGTGATGCCGGGGCGGCTGGCCGAGCCGCAGACGGGAGAGGGGGAACCGGAGCTGGTGACCACCGGGGAGTAGCCCCGAAGCCGGGGGAGAATGGTACTCGGCGTCCGACGAAGGGACCGACAGACGTGAGCCTCGCCGACAACCAGGGTCTGGCGGCGGTACCGACCCCCGCCCGGGGTCGGCCCCGCAGCGAAGCGGTGGAACGCGCCATCCTGGAGGGCGCGATGAAGCTGCTGGAGGACGGCGTACCGCTGGCCGAGCTGTCCATCGAGCGCATCGCCCGCACCGCGGGCGTCGGCAAGGCCACGATCTACCGCCGCTGGAGCGGCAAGGAGGAACTCTTCGTCGACGTGCTGCGGGCCGCCGAACCCGACGACCCCGAGCTGCCCGGCACCTCCATGCGGGACGACCTGGTCGTCCTGCTGGAGTCGATGCGGCAGCGCGGCGTCGCCAGCCGGACCTCGACGATCCTGCACAACGTGCACACCCAGATGAAGAGCAGCCCGAAGATCTGGGCCACCTACCACGCCTGCGTCATCGCCCCGCGCCGCCGGCTGGGTCTGGAGGTGCTGCGCCGCGGGCAGTTGAACGGCGAACTGCGCGCCGACGTCGATCTGGAGCTGGCCAACGACATGTTCGTCGGCCCCATGCTGATCCGGTCCGTCCTGCGCCCCGACGCGGACCTGCCCGAAGGGCTGTCGGAGCAGATCGTCGACGCCGTCCTGACCGGTCTGCGGCCCGGCGGCCCGTCCGGTTCATAGCCCGGATGTGCGGGTTTCGTCACAGAACACGCCTGTTGACGGTCCATCCGGAACTCACCGCACCGCCTCGGACGTCCTCCTGCTCGTACGGCCGCCGCGGGACGGCGGGACGGGAGCCGTTCATCCCCTAGGGTCAAGGGCACAGGGGGGCGACGGTGTGCACGGCAGGTTGTGAGGCGACAGTATGGCGCAGCAGGCGTACATGACGGAGAAGGACGACGGCGGCTCGGGCGACGAGCGACCTGGATCCCGCCTCCGGCGCCTGGTGGCCCGTCTGACCGGCCCGTGGCGCGGCGACCCGAGGATCTGGCGGCGAGGCATCGTGGCGGCGGCGCTCGCGGTGCTCCTCGCGCTGGTGATGCTGATGCACTCGCACATCCCCAACACGATCGGCAACCTCGGCAGCCTCACCGAGACGTTCCTGCCCTGGTGCGGTGTGCTGATCCCGGTGCTGCTGGGCGTCGCGCTGCTGCGCCGGTCCGCGACCGCGCTGATCGCGCTGGTGCTGCCGGCCGTGGTCTGGCTGAACCTCTTCGGCGGGCTGATCACCGACAGGACCGGCGCCGGCGGCGACCTGACGGTGGCCACGCACAACGTCAACGCCGACAACCCCGACCCCTCCGGCACCGCCCGCGACGTCGCCGCCTCGGGCGCGGACGTGGTCGCCCTGGAGGAGCTGAAGGCCTCGGCGGTCCCGACGTACGAACAGGCACTGGCGACGGCCTTCCGGTACCACTCGGTACAGGGCACGGTCGGGCTGTGGAGCAAGTACCCGCTCGACGACGTGCGGGCCGTCGACATCGAGCTGGGCTGGACGCGAGCCATGCGGGCCACCGTCGCCACGCCGGCCGGGAAGGTCGCCGTGTACGTCGCCCATCTTCCCTCGGTGCGGGTGAAGATCGAGGCCGGGTTCACCGCCCGGCAGCGCGACAAGAGCGCGGACGCGCTGGGCGAGGCCATCGCCCAGGAACCCCTCGGCAAGGTGGTCCTGCTCGGCGACCTCAACGGCACCATGAACGACCGCTCGCTCAATGCCGTGACCTCCCAGATGCGTTCGACACAGGGGGCCGCCGGCAGCGGCTTCGGCTTCAGCTGGCCCGCGTCGTTCCCGATGGCCCGGATCGACCAGATCATGGTCAAGGGCGTCGAGCCGGAGAGCTCGTGGACACTGCCGGCGACCGGCAGCGACCACCTGCCGATCGCCGCCCGGGTCGACGTGACGCGGTCGTAGGGGGAGACGACCCCGCGGGCGGAGCCCGCCGGCCCGGGCCGGGAGCAGGGCCGGGCCGGCGGGACCGGACGGGACCGGTGCCGGGAGGCTGCCGGTGCGTTGTCGGTGCGTTGTAGTGCCGATCAGCCTGCTGTCGGCGTCCTGTCGGTGGTTTGTCGGCGGCACCTGGCAGCGTCGTGGTCATGACGCGAATCGACAACGAGCCCAGCGGTGCGGGGAACGCCGTGACCGTGCGGGGGCTGGTCAAGCACTACGGCGAGACCAAGGCGCTGGACGGGGTGGACCTGGACGTCCGCGAGGGCACCGTGAGGGGGGTGCTCGGACCGAACGGGGCCGGCAAGACCACCCTCGTGCGGATCCTGTCCACCCTGATCGAGCCCGACGCCGGGCAGGCGACCGTGGCCGGGTACGACGTGGTACGGCAGCCGCGGCAGCTGCGCCGGGCGATCGGGCTCACCGGGCAGTACGCCTCCGTGGACGAGAAGCTCCCCGGCTGGGAGAACCTCTACATGATCGGGCGGCTGCTCGACCTGTCCCGCAAGGACGCCCGGGCGCGGGCCGACGAGCTGCTGGAGCGGTTCTCGCTGACCGAGGCGGCCAAGCGCCCGGCGAGCACCTACTCCGGCGGCATGCGGCGGCGGCTCGACCTGGCCGCCTCGATGATCGGGCGACCGGCCGTGCTCTACCTCGACGAGCCCACCACCGGCCTCGACCCGCGCACCCGCAACGAGGTGTGGTCCGAGGTCATACGGATGGTCGGGGACGGAGTGACCGTCCTGCTGACCACGCAGTACATGGAGGAGGCCGAGCAACTGGCGTCCGAGCTGACCGTCGTCGACCGGGGCAAGGTCATCGCCGGCGGAAGGGTCGACGAGCTGAAGGCCAGGGTCGGCGGACGGACCCTGCGGGTCAGGCCGGCCGATCCGCTCCAGCTGCGGCCGCTCGCCGGGTGGCTCGACGATCTCGGCATCACCGGGCTCGCCGCGACCACCGTGGACACCGAGCGCGGGGCCGTGCTGGTGCCGGTCCTGGGTGACGAGCAGCTGACCGCCGTCGTCGGCGCCGTCACCGCACGCGGCATCACGCTCGCCTCCATCTCCACCGAACTGCCCAGCCTCGACGAGGTGTTCCTCTCCCTCACCGGCCACCACGCCGGCGCCCCGCAGGGCACCAGGACCGCCGACGACCGTCAGGAGGTCGCCGTATGAGCGCCGCCACCGCCCCTTCCGCCCACGTTTCCGGCCCCTCCGACGCCCGCATTCCGCTGCGGGGGCACTTCCGGCACACGGGCGCACTCGTCCGCCGGAACCTGCTGTGGATCCGGCAGGACCCCGAGTCGATGTTCGACGCGCTGCTGATGCCGGTCGTCTTCACCCTGCTGTTCGTGTACGTCTTCGGCGGCTCCATCGGGCAGGCGCTGGGCGGCGGCCAGGACCAGTACGTGCAGTACGTCATCCCCGGCATGGTCGCGATGATGAGCATGACCCTGTCCCAGGGCGTCGGTACCGGCTTCAGCCAGGACTTCAACAGCGGGGTCATGGACCGCTTCCGGTCCCTGCCGATCGGGCGGGGCTCGGTGCTGTTCGCGAAGATCACCGTGGAGCTGGCGCGGATGCTGTTCGCGACGGCCGTGCTGATGGCCGTCGCCACACTGGTCGGTTTCGAGATCCACGACTGGCCCGGCCTGTTCGCCACCGTCGGCCTGTCCGCGCTGTTCGCCTCCTCGGTCATGTGGGTGTTCCTCACCCTGGGCGTCGTGCTGAAGAACGCGCAGTCCGTGCAGGCGATGGGGTTCCTGGTGCTGTTCCCCCTCCAGTTCGGCTCGTCGATCTTCGCGCCGACGGACTCGATGCCGGACTGGCTCCGGGCCTTCACCGACTACAACCCGCTGTCCACGCTCGCGGACTCGGCACGCGGCCTGATGATCGGCGGCCCGGTCGCCCACGACCTGTGGGTGACGGTGGCCTGGTCGGTGGGGATCACCGCCGTGATGGCACCGATCGCCATCCACAGGTTCCGCACCAAGCACTGACGCCGCTCCGCCGCGGGGTTCAGACGAGGGCGGCGGCCTCCTCGGGGGTGAGACCGCCGCCCTCGGCGTGGGCGGCGGCGTACTGCTCGCCGTCGAGGACGGCCCGCACCGCGGCCACGGCACGCTCACGGGCCGCGCGCTCCTGGTAGCCGGGGACGTGACCGGACGGCAGTGCCGCGTCGGCGGCGCCGAGGCAGCGGGCGGCGTCCCGGGCGCGCGAGCCACCGTCGACGCCGGCCAGGGCGGTCGCGGCGAGGGTCAGGCAGACGGCCCGCATGTGCGGCACGATCACCCGTGTCAGCGGCTCCTCGGCCCGCTCCAGCGCCCGGCGGGTCTTGGCCAGGGCCTCCTCGTGGTCGCCGTCGACCACGTCCAGCCAGGCCTCCGAGCCCAGGATGAAGCCGTCGAAGACGGCGAAGGTCGCGGCGCTGAAGTCCTTCCGCAGCCGCCTGAGGTGCTCGCGGGCCTCCGCGGTGCGGCCGGTGGTGCTGAGCCAGCCGGCGAGGAAGAGGCGTGCGGCGGGCATGGCCTCGTTGTGCGCGATGTCTCGCTGCTCCACGACGTGCCGCAGCAGCGCCTCGCCGCGCTCCGCGTCGCCGGCCTCCAGCAGGGCGGTGCCCAGCCGGGCGGTGAGCACCGTCGTCTGGGCGCGGGCGCCGAGGCGGTCGGCCTGTGCGATGGCCTCCTCGTAGTCGGCGGCGGCCGCGCGGTACTCGCCGCGCCGCTCCCGGACCTCGCCGCGCGCCGACAGGGCCTCGGCGGTGCCCCAGGCGTCACCTAGCCGGCGGAAGATCTCCAGGGCCTCGTCGGCGTCGCGGGTCGCGTCGCCCGCCCAGTCGGTCCGATTGGCCGTGATGTTGGCGCGGAGCCCGAGGCAGACCGCCAGCTCCCACTCGAAGTCGGGGCGGCTGCGGCAGGTGCGGATGGAGGCCTCGAAGATCTCGCGGACGCGTTCCATGTCGCCGGTCAGCAGCACCGCGTAGAACCAGGCGGAGCCCGGGGCACGGCAGGTCTGCGGCAGGCCGGGGCGGTAGGTCTCGCCGATGATGCGCAGCTTGTCCTGCGCCTGCGGGGTCTGCCAGGTGTCCAGCTCGGTGTCCATGCAGGTGACGTGGATCAGGTGGATGCCGCGCCGGGCCTCGGCGAGGAGTTCACCGGTCAGCGGCGGCGGCACGGAGGTGCAGCGTTCCCACACCGGCTCGGCGGGACGCACCGGGCGGCTGAAGGGGTCGGGGCCGAGTGCCATGGTCTCCGCCGACCAGTGGCGGGCCTCCATGCGCAGGTCGCGCATCTGCCAGTACCAGCCGAGCGACAGCACCAGGCACAGGGCCTCCTGCTCGTCGCGTTCCGCGACCGCGTGCCGCAGCGCGGTGCGCAGGTTCTCGTACTCGCGCTCGATCCGTTCGATGGCGGTGCGTTGCTCCGGGCCCAGCAGCAACGGGTCGGTGGTGCGGGCGAGTTCACGGTAGTACGTCAGATGCGCGCGCTGCGCGGCCTGCCGCCGGCCGGCCTCGTGGAGTCGTTGGGCGGCGTACTCCGCGACGGTCTCCAGGAGCCGGTAGCGCATCTCGCCGCCGCCCGAAGGAGCGGCCTGGACGAGGGACTTGTCGACGAGCTGGCCGAGCGCGTCGAAGGCGGTGGGCCCGCACACGGCTTCCGCGGCGCGGAGGTCGCAGCCGCCGGCGAAGACCGACAGGCGGCTCAGCACGTCGCGTTCGTCCTCGTCGAGCAGGTCCCAGGACCAGTCGACGACGGCCCGCAGGGTCTGCTGACGGGGCAGCGCCGTGCGGCTGCCGGAGGTGAGGAGGCGGAAGCGGTCGTCGAGGCGGTCGGCGATCTGCCGGGGGGTCAGCATCCGCAGCCGGGCCGCCGCGAGTTCGATGGCCAGCGGCAGGCCGTCGAGGCGGCGGCAGATCTCGGCACAGGCGTCGGGGTCGTCGTCGGCCTGGAACGCGGGCCGGGCCGCGGCACCCCGGTCGGCGAGCAGCCGCAGCGCCACCGGTTCCGGCAGCGGCTCCACCGGGCGCAGCACCTCGCCGGGCACGCCGAGGGGTTCGCGGCTGGTGGCGAGCACGGTCAGGCCGGGACAGCGGGCCAGCAGCTCCGCCACCAGGCGGGCCGCCGCGTCGACGACGTGCTCGCAGTTGTCGAGGATCAGCAGCATCCGGCGGCGCGCGCAGTGCTCGGCCAGGCGCACGACGGGGTCGTCGTGGCGCTCGGCCACCGCTCTCAGTTCCTCCGCACCGGCACCGCGCAGCACGGTCTCGCGGGCACCCACGGCGGTCAGCACGGCCTCGGGCACCGCCTCGGGGTCGTCGACGGGTGCCAGCTCTGCCAGCCAGACCCCGTCGCGGGCAGCCTCCCCCACGGTCTCGGCCGCCTCCTGCGACAACCGCGTCTTGCCGGACCCGCCCGGGCCCAGCAGCGTCACGAGCCGGGCCCCGGCCAGATCCCGCCGGATCGCCTCGATGTCGTCCTCCCGCCCGACGAAGGAGGTGAGCCGGGCACGGAGGTTGCCCAGGGGCGCGGACGCGGAGGCGGGCGCGAGGGTGCGCGGGTCCCGGGGCGCGGCGGCGTGGTGCGGGTCCCGGGGGGTGGTGTGCGGGGCCGGGGGGCCGGCCGCCGCGCCGGGGGCGTGGTGGTCGGGCGGATGACCGGCGGTGTCCGGACCGGTGCCGTGGTGCCGGTCGGCGGGGAGGGCCCGCGGCCCACCGGGCGGGCGGGGGCCGCCGCCGGGG
>NZ_JADWYM010000019.1 GCF_022414535.1 Streptomyces sp. MUM 2J | reverse complement strand
CTACCGGTCCAAACCCTGCCGCGCAGGCAGATCTCGCAGATTGATCACGACGCAATACGCTCCCTAGGGGGCGGCGGGCTGGGGCCGGCCGACCTCGTAGAGGAAGCAGCCGTACTCGACGGCCCGGACGTGGACGAGCGCCACGTCCGGGTCGTCGAACGCGTTGTGGAGGCCCTCCGCGAAGCCTTCGGGGGTCCGCACCAGCTGCCCGCCGAGGATGTGCCCGCCGGCGGAGTAGCGGCGCAGGACCCGGTGGGCGTCGGTGAACGCCAGGCCCTCGTCCCGCGGCCCCGCGCACTCCTGCGCGTGGACGAAGACGGGCCCCTGCTCGTCGTAGGCCCCGGGCCGGGCACCGGTTCCGGCCGCCCAGCGGCGCAGGGGCGCGTACGAGACGAGGGCGATCCGCTCGCCGGGGCGGCTGCGGCGCAGGCAGCAGCGCAGCGGGGCGCCGCCCTCGGCGTCGGGGAACGGGGACGGGGCGCGTCCCGCGTCGTCGGTGGTGCGCAGCTCCCTCAGGACCTCCGCCGCGATGGGTCGTGCGATGTGGGTGCTCATGGCGTCGAGGGTCGCGCGCGCGGGCCCGGTCCACCGGCGGTATCCGGACGTCGTCCTCACCCGGGCCCCTCGCAGGAGATCCGTTCCCCGAGGGGCCCGGCAGGTTCTGGATCCGCCGGGGTCGCGTTTCCGGATTCCGGCGGTACGCGACGCGTGAGCAGGGGGAACACTGTGTGCGCGCCGGGGACGAGGCCCCGGGCCGGGCGGAGGACACCCGCGTCCCGTACACCGGCCGCCGTACGCGCCTGTGGTTGGATCGGGAGTGGCTCACGGACCGGGCGGACCCGGTTCGTCTGATTCCTCCGTGAACACTCCGCCCTTTTGACGGCGCAGGGGAAACGGACTCCTGCGGAGCAGGTCAAGGGGCCGCGATGCGCCACCGGAGCGGATCGCGGTGCTCCGACCGGCAACCTTGAACTTCACCCACTGCTTCGCTAGTTTGTGAGCATGCCTACGACGTGCGTGAAGCGGGCGTTCAAGTACCGCTTCCATCCGACCGCTGCGCAGGCGGCCGAGCTGTCGCGCACGTTCGGGTGCGTGCGGAAGGTCTACAATCTGGCGCTCGCGGCCCGCACCGAGGCGTGGGCACGGCAGGAGCGGGTCAACTACAACCAGACCTCGGCCATGCTGACGGCCTGGAAGAAGACTGAGGAACTGGCGTTCCTCAATGACGTGTCGTCGGTGCCGTTGCAGCAGACGCTGCGGCACTTGCAGGCCGCGTTCACCGGTTTCTTCGCCAGGCGAGCGAAGTACCCGCGCTTCAAGTCCCGGAAGAAGTCGCACAAGTCCGCCGAGTACACCACCAGCGGCTTCCGCTTCCGTGACGGCAAGCTGACCGTGGCGAAGATGGCGGAGCCCCTGGCCATCGTGTGGTCGCGTTCCCTGCCGGAGGGGGCGACGCCGTCCACCGTGACGGTGTCGCAGGACAGCGCCGGGCGCTGGTTCGTCTCCCTGCTGTGCGAAGACCCGTCCGTCAAGCCGCTGGCCGCCACGGACACGGCGGTCGGCGTCGACGCCGGCCCGGACCACCTGCTGACCCTCTCCACCGGAGAGAGGATCGCCAACCCCCGCCACGAACGCCGCGACCGCGTCCGGCTCGCCAGGGCCCAGCGGGAGCTGTCCCGCAAGGCCCAGGGGGACGGCGCCAACCGGCGCAGGGCCCGGCGCAGGGTCGCGAAGATCCACGCGAAGATCGCCGACCGTCGCCGGGACGGGCTGCACAAGCTGACCACTCGACTCGTTCGTGAAAACCAAACGATCGTGATCGAGGACCTGAGCGTCCGGAACACGGCCGGGAACCGGAGCCCTGCCCGTGCCATCGGCGACGCGGCGTGGTCGCAGTTCCGGAGCCTCCTGGAGTACAAGGCCGCCTGGTACGGGCGGGAAGTGATCGCGGTGGACCGCTTCTTCCCTTCGTCCAGGCTGTGCTCCGCCTGCGGCACCCTGGCCGACGGGATGCCGCCGAACGTCCGCACCTGGACGTGCGGCTGCGGCACGACCCATGACCGGGACGTGAACACAGCGCGGACCCTTCTGGCCGCCGGGCTGGCGGTGACAGTCTGTGGAGCTGGTGTCAGACCTCAACGGAGCACTCCGGGCGGGCAGTCGGCGACGAAGCAGGAAACCCCGCGGCGCGAGCCGTAGGAATCCCCCTCGATCACGAGGGGGCGGAAGCCAACAGTGTGTCCTGCGGCCTCGCGCCCCGCACTGCGGACGATCTCGCAGCCACCGACGTCGCGGCAGGACAGGGCGGGATCTCCCGCCCCGGGCCACCAGCCTGTGCCGGAAGGGTGACGGCGGCCACGAGCCGTTCGAGCGCCCGTGAACCTCAGCCCACCAGGGTTGGAATCCCCCTCTTCCGTGAGGGGGTGGATGTCGAACACAACGAGGAGATGACCGCGTGCCTGGCACAAACCTGACTCGCGAAGAGGCACAGCAGCGGGCGAAGCTGCTCACCGTGGACTCCTACGAGGTCGATCTCGACCTCTCCGGCGCGCAGGAGGGCGGCACCTACCGGTCCGTGACCACGGTGCGCTTCGACGTGGCGGAGAACGGCGCGGAGTCCTTCATCGACCTGGTGGCCCCGGCCGTCCACGAGGTGACGCTCAACGGGGACGCCCTCGACCCGGCGGAGGTCTTCGCGGACTCCCGGATCCTGCTGCCCGGCCTGCTCCAGGGCCGCAACGTCCTGCGGGTCGCCGCCGACTGCGCGTACACCAACACCGGTGAGGGCCTGCACCGCTTCGTCGACCCGGTCGACGACCAGGCGTACCTCTACACCCAGTTCGAGGTACCGGACGCCCGCCGTGTCTTCGCCTCGTTCGAGCAGCCCGACCTGAAGGCCACCTTCCGGTTCACCGTGCGCGCACCGGAGGGCTGGACCGTGGTGTCCAACTCGCCGACCCCGGAACCCAAGGACAACGTCTGGGCCTTCGACCCGACGCCGCGGATCTCCACGTACGTCACGGCGCTCATCGTCGGCCCGTACCACAGCGTGCACAGCGTCTACGAGAAGGACGGGCAGAGCGTGCCGCTGGGCATCTACTGCCGTCCCTCGCTGGCCGAGTTCCTGGACTCGGACGCCATCTTCGAGGTGACCCGGCAGGGCTTCGACTGGTTCCAGGAGAAATTCGACTACGCCTACCCGTTCGGGAAGTACGACCAGCTCTTCGTGCCCGAGTTCAACGCGGGCGCGATGGAGAACGCCGGTGCCGTGACCATCCGCGACCAGTACGTCTTCCGGTCGAAGGTGACCGACGCGGCGTACGAGGTGCGGGCGGAGACGATCCTGCACGAACTGGCCCACATGTGGTTCGGCGACCTGGTCACCATGGAGTGGTGGAACGACCTGTGGCTGAACGAGTCGTTCGCCACCTACACGTCGATCGCCTGCCAGGCGTACGCGCCCGAGTCCCGGTGGCCCCACTCGTGGACCACGTTCGCCAACTCCATGAAGACGTGGGCCTACCGGCAGGACCAGCTGCCGTCCACCCACCCGATCATGGCCGAGATCCGCGACCTGGACGACGTGCTCGTCAACTTCGACGGCATCACGTACGCCAAGGGCGCGAGCGTGCTGAAGCAGCTCGTGGCGTACGTCGGCATGGACGAGTTCTTCCAGGGCGTCCAGGCCTACTTCAAGCGGCACGCCTTCGGCAACACCCGCCTCACCGACCTGCTGGGCGCGCTGGAGGAGACCTCCGGGCGGGACCTGAAGACCTGGTCGAAGATGTGGCTGGAGACGGCGGGCATCAACGTCCTGCGTCCGGAGATCGAGACGGACGCCTCCGGCGTCATCACCTCCTTCGCGGTCCGGCAGGAGGCCCCGGCACTGCCCGCGGGCGCCAAGGGCGAGCCGGTGCTGCGTCCGCACCGCATCGCCATCGGCCTGTACGCGTTCGACGGCGAGGCGGGCAAGCTGGTCCGCGAGGACCGCGTCGAGCTGGACGTCGACGGCGAGCTGACGGCCGTACCGCAGCTGGTGGGACGCCGCCGCCCGGACGTCGTCCTCCTCAACGACGACGACCTGTCGTACGCCAAGGTCCGTCTGGACGAGCGGTCGCTGGCGTTCGTGACGGAGCACCTCGGCGACTTCGAGGCCTCGTTGCCGCGCGCACTGTGCTGGGCGTCGGCGTGGGACATGACGCGGGACGCGGAGCTGGCGGCCCGCGACTACCTGTCCCTGGTGCTGTCCGGCATCGGCAAGGAGTCGGACATCGGCGTCGTGCAGTCGCTGCACCGCCAGGTGAAGCTGGCGATCGACCTGTACGCCGACCCGACCGGCCGCGAGGCCCTGCTGACCCGCTGGACGGACGCCACGCTGGCCCACCTGCGGTCCGCGGAGCCGGGCGGCGACCACCAGCTGGCCTGGGCGCGGGCGTTCGCGGCGACGGCCCGCACGCCGGAGCAGCTGGACCTGCTGGAGGCCCTGCTGGACGGCACGCACACCGTCGAGGGCCTGGTCGTGGACACCGAACTGCGGTGGGCGTTCGTGCAGCGGCTCGCGGCCGTGGGGCGCTTCGACGAGACCGAGATCGCGGGCGAGTACGAGCGGGACCGGACGGCGGCCGGTGAGCGCCATGCGGCCACCGCGCGCGCCGCGCGCCCGACGCCGGAGGCCAAGGCCGAGGCCTGGGCGTCGGTGGTGGAGTCCGACAAGCTCCCGAACGCCGTGCAGGAGGCGGTCATCGCCGGCTTCGTCCAGACCGACCAGCGGGAGCTGCTCGCGCCGTACACGGAGCAGTACTTCGAGGCGGTCAAGGGTGTCTGGGACTCGCGCTCGCACGAGATGGCCCAGCAGATCGCCGTCGGCCTCTACCCGGCGGTGCAGGTGTCGCAGGACACCCTGAGCCGCACGGACACCTGGCTGGCCGCGGCCGAGCCGGGCGCCGCCCTGCGACGGCTGGTCTCGGAGTCCCGCGCGGGCGTCGAGCGGGCGCTGAAGGCCCAGGCGGCGGACGCCGCGGCGGCCGAGTAGCACGCGTACGGCGGCCGTATCGCCTGCGGACGGGCGGGTGACCGGGAGCGGGTCACCCGCCCGACGTCTGCCGCAGGGCGCCCGCCGTCCCGTCCGCGGCGCCCGGCCGCCCGTTGCCCGCGGTCAGGTCCGACGGCCCTACGGTCGTGCCGGACGGCCGGAGCTGGCCCGCCACGGTCGCGCCGAACGCCACGGCCATGCCGGCCAGTTGGACCGGCGCGAGCGCCTGGCCGAGCGCGGCCCAGCCGACGGTCGCGGCGGTCAGCGGGGAGAGCGGGCCGAGGAAGGTGACCTGGGTGGCGCTCAGGCGGCCGATGCCACGGAACCACAGCCAGTAGCCGACGGCCGTGTTGGCGAGCGCGAGGTAGAGGTAGCCGCCGACCGCCGGACCGTCCAGCGCGGGCGGCGCGCCCTCGATCCCCAGGGCGAGCGGTGCGATGAGCAGCCCGCCCGCGGTCAGCTGCCAGCCGGTCAGGGCGAGCGGGCCGACGCCGGCGGGACGGCCCCACCTCTTGGTCAGGACGGTGCCGGCCGACATCGACGCGGTGGCGGCGAGGGCCGCCGTCACGCCGAGCGCGTCCAGGGCGCCGGCCGCCCGCAGGACGACCAGGCTGACGCCGAACGCCGCAACGACCCCGGTGAGCACGGAACGTACGGTGGGCCGCTGCCCCAGCAGCACCGCCGACAGCCCCACCACGAACAGCGGTCCGACCGAGGTGACGACGGCCGCCATGCCGCCGGGCAGCCGGTAGGCGGACAGGAACAGCAGCGGGAAGAAGGCGCCGATGTTGAGCGCGCCGAGCACGACCGCCCGGCCCCACCACACTCCGCGCGGCAGGACCCGGGTGACGGCCAGGAGCAGCAGTCCGGCGGGCAGGGCCCGCATCAGGCCGGTGAACAAGGGGCGGTCGGGCGGCAGGAACCCGGTGGTGACGGCGTAGGTGGTGCCCCAGGAGACGGGGGCGAGAGCGGTGAGCAGGACGGTGGCCGGGCGGTTCATGGTGGTGGGTCCTTTCGGCGTCACACCGCGACGCGCGCGTCGGCGGAGCCGGACCTGGCCGGCCGGGCAGCCTGCGGGACCGGTGCGGGTGACGAGGCCGGTGCGGGGGTGGAGGGCGCGGCAGGGGTGGAGGGCGCGGCAGAGGCGGAGGCGGACGGGCCGGCCGTACGGGTCGTGGTGGCCGGGACGGGGTGCACCGCCTCGGCCGGCAGGCGGCGCTCGGCCCGGATCAGCAGGACGGCGGCCGCCGCCGAGGTGGCGATCAGCAGCGCCCAGGGCAGCCGGCCGTCCGCCGCGAACAGGACGGTGAACAGCGAGGGCGCCACGGCCTTCGCCAGTGACCAGGACATCTGGTACGCGGCCATGTACCGCCCGCGCGCGTCCTCGGGCGCCGCCGACACGGCGAGCACCTCGGCCGCCGGACTGTGGATCAGCTCACCGAGCGTGTAGACGACGATCACGGCCGTGAGGGCGAGGCCGAGTGCCGGGCCGGAGGCCGGGCGCAGGCAGCCGAGCACGATCTGCGCGGCGAACGCGGCCGAGAACAGGACGCCGCCGAGAGCCGCGGCCCGGGTGCGGCGCGCGCCGGCCCGGCGGACCCGGCTGCCGACGTGGACCCCGGCGAGCGCGCACAGCACGGTGTTGACGGTGAACGCGGAGCCGGTGAGCCCGGCCGGCGCGTGCAGCCACTCCAGCAGGAACAGCGGGAAGAGCACGGACAGGGCCGAGTAGTTGAGCGCGTTGAGGAAGTTGGCTCCGGTGACGACCAGGAAGGGCCGGTCGGCGAGGACGAGCCGGTACCCGGCCCGGCGCCGGGGCGCGGCGGACCGCACCGGCCGCAGCGGGCGCAGCAGCACGGCGGCGACGGCGAAGGAGACCGCGTTGCCCCAGGCAGCGCAGGTGTACCCGGTGGGGCCGGCGAAGAGGATGACCAGGGAGGCGAGGAGCGCCCCGGCACCGTTGCCGGCGTTCTGCAGGGCCCGGGTTGCCGCCTGGAGCCGGTCGCGGTCCGTGCCGTGCGCCACCTCTCCGACCAGGGCCTGCTGTGCGGCGGGGAAGGCGCGGTCGGCTGCCGCGGTGACCAGGGCGACGGCGGCGAAGGCGGGCAGGGCGTGGGCGAAGGGGTACAGCAGGAAGCCGGTGGCACGCACCCCGTACAGAACGTACTGCACACGCTTGGCCCCGTAGCGGTCGACGGCCGCCCCGGCGAGCGGGAGGACGCCGAGGCCGGCGAGGCCGGTCACGGTGAGGACGGCGCCCACGACGGTGAAGGGCAGCCCGGTGACGTGGTGGAAGAAAACCAGCGTGAACGGCACGTACATACCGGTGCCGATGCCGTTGACGGCGGCGGCGACGGGCAGGGCCCACTCGCCCGGTACGCGGTCGGGCCTGTGGCGCGGCTTCTTCACGGCGATCCCCCTCAGTGATTACTTGACGGAAAGCAGCTTAGCCATAAGCTACTTAACGTCAAGCGACTTTCTTGCGGCTCATCGAGGACATGCGGATACTCGGCCCATGAACCCGAACCCCGGCCCGAACCCCGGCTCGACCCCCGGGGCCACCGCGCCCGGCGACCCGGTCGACGCGATCACCGAGCAGTGGGCCGCCGTGCGGCCGGACCTCGACACACGCGCCATGGAGGTCTTCGGCCGCATCTACCGGCTCGCGCGCACCATGGGCGACCGCATGGAGAAGGCGTACGCGCGGTTCGGGATCTCCCGCGGCGAGTTCGACGTCCTGGCCACCCTGCGTCGCGCCGGCGAGCCGTACACCCTCTCGCCGCGCCAGCTCTCGGCGACCCTGATGCTCACCACCGGCGGCATGACCGGCCGCCTCGACAAACTGGAGCGCGCCGGCCTGCTGCGCCGCTCCCCCGACCCGCACGACCGGCGCGGCCTCCAGGTGACGCTGACCGACGAGGGCTTCCGCCTGATCGACGAGGCGGTAGGCGCCGGGCTGGACGTCCAGACGGAGGCGCTGCACGCCTCCCTGACCGGCGAACAGGCCGGCCAACTGGCCGGCCTGCTGCGGGAACTGCTGGCGGGGACGGCACGGGCGGACCGCTAGGGGGTGTTTCGAGAGTCCCGCGCCGCCGCCGCACGGCGCCCGGGCGGCGAGCCCCCTTCGGCGGCTGCCGCGGGCAACGCCGTTCAGCCGACGTGTGCCGTGAGCGCAGCCCCGATCGCGGAGGCGTCCGCCGCGTCCGACGCCCAGGCCGCATAGCCGTCGGGGCGGACCAGGAGGGCGGTACGGCGGTCACTCGACCAGCGAGCGACGACCAGACGGCCCTCACGGGCTGCAGCCGGCACGGCGGTGCACGGCCCCGGGGCGATCAGGACGAAACGGCCGTCGCGCAGGGCCTCGTAGAGGCGGGTGCCGTCGGCCAGGGCGACGTCCGGGACGCGGGTGCCGGTCAGGCGGTGGGCGCCGCGCGGGGCCGGGTAGCGGTAACCGAGGCCGGTGATCTGCCCGAGGGCCCGGCGGCGGGCGGGCGCGGCGTGGTCGAGGAACTCGGTCAGCGCGGAGCGCAGGGCCAGGGTCCAGGGGCGCTCGGCCATCGCCAGGCGGACGATGCCACCGCTGCTGCGCAGGACGGACCGGCCGACCGGGTGGCGCTCGGTCTGGTAGCTGTCGAGGAGGCGCGGGGCCGCATGCCCCTGGAGCACCTGCGCGAGCTTCCAGCTCAGGTTGGCCGCGTCCTGGAGGCCGGTGTTCATGCCCTGCCCGCCGGCCGGGGTGTGCACGTGCGCGGCGTCGCCGGCCAGGAAGACGCGGCCGACGCGGTAGGAGGGCACCTGGCGCTCGTCGCTGTGGAAGCGGGACATCCAACGGGCGTCGTGCATGCCGTAGTCGCGGCCCAGCGCGAGGCGCGCGATCTCCTCGACCTCCTCCAGGCCGAGGGGCTCGTCGCCGGGGACGTCGCGGCCCCGGCGCCAGCCGACGACCCGGTGGTAGCCGTCACCGAACGGCGCGACGAAGGCGAAGGCGCCACCGGCGGCGTTCACGGCGAGCAGGTTGTCCGGCTCCTCCGCCAGCCGCACGTCGGCCAGCACGACGGAGCGGATGACCGAGCGGCCCGGGAAGGGCAGCCCGACCGCGTCCCGCACGGCGCTGCGCATGCCGTCGGCGCCGACGAGGTAGGCGGCGCGGAGCTCCCGCCGCCCGCCGTCCGCAGCACGCACCTGCGCCGTGACACCGTCCAGGTCCTGGGTGAGCCCGGTCATCTCCGTCTCGTGGCGGAACCGGACACCGACCTCGACGGCCCGCCGCTCCAGCACCTTCTCCACCTCGTACTGCGGGATGACGAGGACGTGGTCGAAGCGGGAGGGAAGGGTGTCGAGGGCGATGGTCAGGCCGCCGAACAGACGGAGCCGGCCGAGACGGTGACCGGCGGCCTCGACGGTGTCGGCGAGGCCGCGGGCGTCGAGTTGTTCCAGGGTGCGGACGTGCAGGACGAAGGCACGGGAGAGGTTGCCGATCCTCCGGGGGCGCTTCTCGACGAGGGTGACGGGGATGCCGGCGGCGGCGAGATCGCCGGCCAGGAGCAGTCCGGTGGGACCGGAGCCGACGACGATCACGCCGCTCTCGGGGGTGGGTGTGGCGCTGGGCGTGATGTCGGCGGTACCGCTCATGATGCCCCCTCCTGGATGCCGGCACTCCTGTGCCAACGGTCGTTGGCCAACAACCGTTGGCTTACATGGAAGCGCAGCACCCCACCGATGTCAACTCTTGTTGGCCAACACGTGTTGGCCTACGCTGGCCGATATGCACCGCAGCGAGACACCCCGCGCCCCCGGCTCTTCCGGGCCCCCGGCGCCGACGGCGGCCCGCCGTTCCGACGCCACCCGCGCCGCCATCCTCGACGCCGCCCGCGAACGCTTCGCCACCGACGGCTACGAGCGAACCACCATCCGCGCCATCGCCAGGGACGCGGGCATCGATCCGTCGATGGTGATGCGCTACTACGGCAACAAGGAGGGTCTCTTCGCCGCGGCCGTCTCCGTCGACCTGAGGATGCCCGACCTCGGCGCGGTACCCCGCGACGAGCTCGGACGCGTGCTGGTCACCCACTTCCTCACCCAGTGGGAGGAGAACGAGCAGCTCACAGCCCTGCTCCGGGTGGGGGCGACCAGCAGGGCCGGGGCCCAGCGCATGCAGGGCGTCTTCCGCGACCAGTTGCTGCCGGCCGCCCGCGCCGCCTGTCCCGACCCCGAGCAGGCACCCGCCCGCGCCGCGCTCGTCTCGACGCAGCTGCTGGGCCTCGCCCTCACCCGCTACGTCCTGCACCTGCCCCCGGTCGCGGCCCTGACCCGCGACGAGATCGCGGCCTGGCTGGGCCCCACGGTGCAGCGCTACATGGTCGCACCGCACCCCTGAGTCGGCCGGGCCGCACCGGGCGCGTCCGGCGCGGCCCGGCTCCGGCGCGGGCCGGCCGCGGTACGGATCCGCCGTCGCGCGGGCCGACCGACACGATCCGGCGCCCCCGTCCGGCCGGTCCCCGAAAGGGCCGCACCCGCCCGTCCGGCCGCCTTCGCCGGGCCGCCACCGCCACCGCCACCGCCACGACGAACCCCACCTCGCCCGACCGCCGCCCCGCCAGGCTCCCGCCCACCGCCGGACCGGGCCCGGCTCCGCCCGCGCGCCGTCGCGGCGCGCGCCCCGCAACCGGACCGATCACGCGCTTTGCTCCACTCCGGGTGGATCATGGGTGCATGGATTGTGACGAGATGCGCACTGTTCACCTCTCGGACGTCTGCCATCGCGTCCACTGGGTAGGGCTGCCGTGACCCGTTCACGCCGCACCCCGGCACACGCGACAAGGAGGCCCCCGGTGGCCGCTTCGGCACATCTCCTGCTCTCGGCCCTGTCCAAACCCGACTCCGGGTCCGAACCCGGTTCCGCGCCGGCCGCACGGCCCACCGTGCCCCGGCCCGCGATGCCCTTCGAGCCCGAGAGCTCCCGGCCGTACATCTTCAGCTCCGAGGGGACCCGCGCCGAGATCCCGCTGACCAGCGAGCCGCCGCTGCCCGATGCCGAGCCCCTCACCAGCGAGCCGCCGCTCGCCGACGCCGCGCCGTTGACCAGCGAGTCCGACGCGGAGGCGGACCCCGCCTTCCCGAGGCCGTAGATGGCAGCTCCCGCCCCGCCGCCCAGTGCGGACCTGACCCGGCTCGCCGAACTGCACGGCGTCGCCCCGTCCTTCCAGCCCTCCCCCGGCCGCACGGTCACGGCCTCGGCCACCGCGCTCATCCGGGTGCTCGCCGCCCTCGGGGTGGACGCCGGCACCCCCGAGTCGACGCGGGCCGCACGCGCGGCGCGGGAACGGGACGTCCGCGAGCGGCTGCTGCCGCCGACGGTGGTCTGCTGGAGCGGCAGCGCCCCTCGGGCCCTGGCCGCGCTGCCGGAGGGCGCCAGGCTGCGCGTCGACACCGAGCAGGGCGAGTCGCACGCCACCGTCGACCACCTCCCGCCCGGCGTGCACCGGCTGACGGCGACCGCGCCCGACGGACGCACCGCCGAGACCCACCTGGTGGTGGCCCCGCCACGGCTGCCGACACCGGCGGGGCGGTCGTACGGACTGCTGGTCCAGCTGTACTCGCTGCTGTCGCAGCGCTCGTGGGGTATGGGCGACCTCGGAGACCTCGGCGAGCTCGCAGGCTGGGCCGGACGGGCTCTGGGCGCGGGGTTCGTGCAGGTCAACCCGCTGCACGCGGCCGTTCCGGGAGCCCCGACCGACCCCTCCCCCTACCGACCCTCCTCGCGCCGCTTCCCCGACCCGGTGCATCTGCGGGTCGAGGACGTGCCGGAGTTCGCCTACGTGGAGGACCGCGAGAAGGCGGCGGCGCTGCTGGAGCGGGCGGCCCGGCTGCGGGCGGCGGTGCTGGAGGAGGGCGCGCTGATCGACCGGGACGCGGTGTGGGAGCTGAAGCGGCAGGCCCTGGAGCTGGTGCGGAAGGTGCCGCTCGGGCCGGGCCGGAGGACCGCGTACGCCGACTTCCTCGCCGGGCAGGGCCGGGCCCTGGAGGACCACGCGACGTGGTGCGCGCTGGCGGAGGTGCACGGCCCGGACTGGAGCCGCTGGCCACGAGGGCTGCGTGACGCGCGGTCGGCGGAGACGGAGCGGGCCCGCGTCGAGCTGATGGACCGCGTCGACTTCCACAGCTGGCTGGTGTGGCTCACCGATGCGCAGCTGACGGCCGCCCAGCGGGTGGCGCGGGATGCCGGGATGCCGGTCGGCGTGGTGCACGACCTGGCGGTCGGAGTGCATCCCCAGGGCGCGGACGCGTGGGCCCAGCAGGACCACTTCGCGGCGGGGATGTCGATCGGCGCGCCCCCGGACGCCTTCAACGCGCGCGGCCAGGACTGGGGTCTGCCGCCCTGGCGCCCGGACCGGCTGGCCGCGTCGGGCTACGCGCCGTACCGCCGCCTGCTGCGGGCGCTGTTCCGGTATGCCGGGGCCCTGCGCATCGACCATGTGATGGGCCTGTTCCGGCTGTGGTGGGTGCCGCAGGGTGAGCCGCCGACCGAGGGCGCGTACGTGCGCTACGACGCCGAGGCGATGCTCGCCCTGCTGGTACTGGAGGCCTCGCGGGCCGGGGCGGTGGTGATCGGCGAGGATCTGGGCACCGTGGAGCCGGGGGTGCGCGAGGCGCTGCGCGAGCGCGGGGTGCTGGGCACGTCGGTGCTGTGGTTCGAGCGGGACTGGGAGGGCGGCGGACAGCCGCTGCCGCCGGGCCGGTGGCGCGCGGACTGCCTGGCGACGGCGACCACCCACGATCTGCCGTCGACCGCGGCGCGGCTCAGCGGCGAGCACGTGGAGCTGCGCGACCGGTTGGGCCTGCTGACGCGCCCGCTGGAGGTGGAGCGGGCGGAGGCCGCCGCCGACACGGGAGAGTGGCTGGACCTGCTGGCGCGGCTGGGGCTGCTGGAGGGCGCCGGCGGGGGCGCGGACCAGGTCTCGGAGGAGGCCGGGATCCAGGCCGTGCACCGCTTCCTGCTGCGCACCCCGGCACGGCTGGTCGGCGTCTGGCTGCCGGACGGGGTGGGCGACCGCCGCCCGCAGAATCTGCCCGGCACCTGGGACCAGTACCCGAACTGGCGGCTGCCGATCGCCGACGCGCAGGGCCGCCCGGTGTCCCTGGAGGAGCTGGCGGCCTCACCGCGGCTGTGGGCGCTGATGGAGGTGCTGCGGGGCGGCACCTGACCCGGCGGCGGCCGGTGGGGCCCTCATACGGCACCCCGGGCGCGCGTCTCGTTCCGCCGTTCGCTACGTTTGCACCGTGGACAAGAAGAAGACCCTGCGCGCCGGCGCCCTGGCGGCCGGTACGACGCTGATGATGCTGCTCATGTCGTCCCCCGCGCTCGCGCTGACCCGCGACGACGGCGACGACCCCGGCACGGGCCTCGGCGTCGGCGAGACGCTGGGTCTGTACGTCTTCCTCCCGTTGGTGATCTTCGCGGTCATCACGGGCCTGGTGATGGTCCTGGACCGCTCCAAGATCCGCGTGACGAAGCCGAAGGCCCGGGCCTGACGCCCCGAACGGCGTTCTGAGCCTTCCGCGCCCGATTCCCGAGCCCGGCCCGCCGAGCGCGCGGCCGGGCCTTTCGCTGCCCGCGCGCGGGCGGAGCGACGCAGGTCCCCCGACCCGGGAGGCACGCACGGGAGTGCGGTGCCGTCGACGCCGTGGATCACGGCCGTCCGGCTCTGAGGCGCCGCGCGGGCGACGAAGCACGACGCCGGCCCCCGGGGCACGGGAGCCCTCGGGGCCGGGGGACGCCGACGAGCGCGGTGCCGGCGTCGGGACACCGCGCTCGGGACGGGGGGACGCGGAGGCCCGGATCGTCAGGCGGAGATGCCGTCGATCCGGGCCAGGGCGTCGTCCGCGCCGTACGGCTGCAAATAGGGCAGCCAGCGCGGGTCCCGGTGTCCGGTCCCGATGATGCGCCAGGCCAGACCGGTGGGCGGGGCTGGTTTGTGCCGCAGCCGCCAGCCCAGTTCCACCAGGTGACGGTCGGCCTTGACGTGGTTGCAGCGGCGGCAGGAGGCCACCACGTTGTCCCAGACGTGCTTGCCCCCGCGCGAGCGCGGGATGACGTGGTCGACGCTGGTTGCGACGCCACCGCAGTACATGCACCGGCCCCCGTCGCGGGCGAAGAGCGCCCGGCGGGTCAGAGGAACGGGCCCCCGGTAGGGAACCCGGACGAATCGCTTGAGCCGGACCACGCTGGGTGCGGGGACTGTGACGGTTGCGCTGTGCAGATGGGCGCCGGACTCCTCGAGGCAGACTGCCTTGTTCTCGAGGACGAGGACGAGCGCGCGGCGGAGCGGTACGACGCCGAGCGGCTCGTACGACGCGTTGAGGACCAGGACATGCGGCACGGATGCCTCCTTGTACGCCGGCGGCGCGTGGCTCGCGCCGGGACGATCCGTAGTCAGTCTCCCCTCATGGCTGGTGGACGCGCCACCATGTCCCGGTAACGGGCTGGGAGTGTTTTCGACCACACCTCATGCATCCCCCGGATCCCAGCCGGTCCATCCCACCAGTTCATGCGGCGGATCCCGGCCCCGACGGGCGTCGTAGCCGCTTCCCGGTTCGGCCCGGCGCACCCGCAATGCCCCGTTAGTGTGGTCACCCTGCCCGCCCGGTGACCTTTTCGTGACCTTCTCTGACCGCAGCGCCGGATGGGGTGGAGCGCATCTGGAGGTACCCGCCGTGTCCCTGCCCGCCGTTCTGCCGGCCGCCGACTCGTCACCGTCCCCCTCCCCGTCCACGACGACGGCGCCGGCGGTGCCCTCGCTGGAGGACGCCCAGGAGAGCGCGACGAACGCGGCCAGCTGGATCGAGCAGAACTGGTCGACGTGGCTGGCGATCGGGCTGAAGGTGCTGCTGATCCTGGTGATCGCCGTGGTGCTGCGGAAGATCGTGCTGCGGGCGATCACCAAGCTGATCGACCGGATGAGCCGCACCGGCCAGGCCGTCGACGCCACCTCGCTGGGCGGCCTGCTGGTCAACGCCGAGCGCCGCAGGCAGCGCTCGCAGGCGATCGGCTCGGTGCTGAGGTCGGTGACGTCCTTCCTCATCCTGGGGACGGCCGCGCTGATGGTGATGTCCGCGTTCCAGATCAACCTGGCCCCGCTGCTGGCCTCCGCCGGTGTCGCGGGCGTCGCGATCGGCTTCGGCGCACGCAACCTGGTCACGGACTTCCTCTCCGGCGTGTTCATGATCCTCGAGGACCAGTACGGCGTCGGCGACACGATCGACGCGGGGCCCGCCACGGGGGAGGTCGTCGAGGTCGGCCTGCGGGTGACCAAGCTGCGCGGCCCGAACGGTGCGATCTGGTACGTCCGCAACGGCGAGGTCAAGCGCATCGGCAACCTCTCCCAGGGCTGGGCGACGGCCAACGTGGACGTCACCCTTAACGGCGACGAGAACCTGGACCGGGTCAGGGCCACGCTCGACGGGGTGGCCGAGCGGATGGGCAAGGAAGAGCCCTGGAACGAGTTGCTGTGGAGCCCGATCGAGGTGCTCGGGCTGGACAGCGTGCTGCCGGACTCGATGGTGGTCCGCGTCTCCGCCAAGACCATGCCGGGCAAGGACACGGCGGTCGAGCGGGAGCTGCGCTGGCGTATCAAGCGCGCCTTCGACGCCGCCGACATCCCCGTCGCCGGCGGCGCGACGGCTGCCGCGCCGGAGGACGGGACGCAGGACCCGGCTGCCGCGGTGGCGGCCCCGTCGGCGTTCTCCGACGAGGACTCCCCGCAGGCAGAGGCGGCGGCGCCGATCACCCCGCAGCGGCCGGCACCTCCCAGCAGGTAGCCCAGGGGGCGCACGGGCGCCCCCTAGGCCCCGCCCCCTCACGTCCCCCGGGCGGCCCCGGATCCTCAGCCGGCCCCCGCGCCCCCGCCGGTAACGACTCCGTTGCCGCGGGGGTGCCGTCTCTTGACGCCCCCTTCCCCGGGGCATACGTTCCACCCAAGCCGACAGGAAACTTTCCTAACAGTGACTCGGCGGTGGACGGTCCTCCCGGGTCGCCGGGAAGCCGAGCCGCCGGAAGGGCAGGGGTTCGAAGCGATGGCAGGAACCGCCGGTACGCCGGGTACCCCACGTGTGCTGCGCGCCATGAACGACCGTGCCGCGCTGGACCTGCTGCTGGAGCACGGCCCCCTCTCACGCACCCGGATCGGCAAACTGACCGGGCTGTCGAAACCGACGGCCTCGCAGTTGCTCGCCCGGCTGGAGGCGGCGGGACTGGTGCTCGCGGGCGGCACCAGCGAGGGGCGACCGGGCCCCAGCGCCCGGCTCTACGAGGTCAACGCGGTCGCCGCGCACGCCGCCGGCCTCGACGTCTCCCCCGACCGGATCCGCGCCGCCGTCGCCGACCTCACCGGCCGCGCGGTCGGCGCCTACGAGCTGCCCACCCCGGGGCGGCACCGCACCCGGTCCGTCGCCCAGCAGGTCACCGACGCCCTTGACGGCGCCGTCAAGGCGGCGGGCCTGACCCGGGACGACGTCCACCGGGTCGTCATAGCCACCCCGGGCGCCTTCGACCCGACCACGGGCCGCCTGCGCTACGCCTCCCACCTGCCCGGATGGCATTCCCCCGACGTGCTCGACGCCCTCGCCGCCGCACTGCCGATGCCGGTGGAGTACGAGAACGACGTCAACCTCGTAGCGATCGCCGAGCAGCGGCTCGGGGCGGCCCGCGGGCACGAGGACTTCGTCCTGCTGTGGAACCAGGAGGGCCTGGGCGCTGCCCTGGTCCTCGGCGGCCGGCTGCACCGCGGCTGGACCGGCGGCGCGGGCGAGGTGGGCTTCCTGCCGGTTCCCGGCACGCCCCTGGTCCGCAAGGTGACCAGGGCCAACAGCGGCGGCTACCAGGAGTTGGCGGGTTCGCGGGCCGTCCCCCGGCTCGCCCGTGAACTCGGCATGACGGAGATCCCGTCGGGGCCGCACACGGAAGCCGCCGCGGAACTCGTCCGGCGGGCCGCCGCGGAGGACACCGCGGCGGGCCGGCGACTTCTGGCGGCGTACGCCACCCGGCTCGCGACCGGCCTCGCCTCCCTCGTCTCCGTCCTCGACCCCGAACTCGTCGTCCTGTCCGGCTCCTCGCTCACCGCGGGCGGTGAGGTCCTGCGGCGCCTCGTCCAGGACGAGCTGGCGGAGCTGGCCGCCTCCCGGCCCCGGCTGGTGCTCGGAGACGTGACCGGGCAACCCGTTCTGCGCGGCGCACTGGAGAACGCGCTGGCGACCACCCGCGACGAGGTCTTCGACACCTCCCGCTGACTCCCGCACATCCCCCGGACCCCGGCTCCCCGCCCCGGCCCCGGGCGCCCTGCGCTCCCGACGTCCCGCCTCCCTGCCGTCCCGTCGCCCTCGCCGTCACCGTCACCGTCTCGGACGTTCCGCCGTCCCGGCCCCGCCGCCCCTCACGTCCTCCCCCGACCGATCCCCCTCACCACCACCCACCCCGAGAGGTCTCGCCATGCCCGAAAACTCCCGTTCCCTACCCGGAGTCCCCCGTAGAGCGGCCCTCACGTTCACCACCTCCGGCGCCCCCTCGAAGGACACGACCATCGCCTTCCGGCACGCCTGGAGCGCGCCGGGCGAGGTCGCGGCCGTGAAGTCGCCGGTCGCCGGCTCCGAGAAGGCACGCCCGCACACGTCGACACCGTCGGCGACATGAAGCTCACCGTGGTCGGCGGAGGCTCGACCTACACCCCCGAACTCGTCGACGGCTTCGCACGGCTGCGCGACACCCTGCCCCTGAAGGAACTGGTGCTCGTCGACCCGGCAGAGGACCGGCTGGAACGGGTGGGCGGCCTCGCCCGCCGCATCCTCGCCCGGCAGGGCCACGACAGCAGGGTCGTGACCACCTCCGACCTGGACGCGGGGGTGGACGGCGCGGACGCCGTCCTGCTCCAGTTGCGCGTCGGCGGTCAGGCGGCCCGCGAGCAGGACGAGACCTGGCCCCTGGAGTGCGGCTGCGTCGGCCAGGAGACCACCGGCGCGGGCGGGCTCGCCAAGGCCCTGCGCACGGTGCCCGTCGTCCTCGACATCGCCGAACGGGTCCGGCGTGCCAATCCCCAGGCCTGGATCATCGACTTCACCAACCCCGTCGGCATCGTGACCCGCGCCCTGCTCCGGGCCGGGCACAGGGCGGTCGGGCTGTGCAACGTGGCGATCGGCTTCCAGCGCAGGTTCGCACGGCTGCTCGGCGTCGCACCGGCGGAGGTCCATCTGGACCACGTGGGCCTCAACCACCTCACCTGGGAGACAGGGGTGCGGCTCGGCGGCCCCGAGGGCGAGGACGTCCTGCCCCGGCTGCTCGCGGAGCACGGTGGGACGATCGCCTCGGACCTGCACCTGCCGCACCCCCTGCTGGACCGGCTCGGCACGGTCCCCTCGTACTACCTGCGCTACTACTACGCCCACGACGAGGTCGTGCGGGAGCTGCGCACCAGACCGTCCAGGGCCGCGGAGGTCGCGGCGATGGAACGGGAACTGCTGCGGATGTACGGCGACCCGGCCCTGGACGAGAAGCCGGAGCTGCTCGCCCGGCGGGGCGGGGCCTACTACTCCGAGGCGGCGGTGGACCTGGCGGCGGCGCTGCTCGGCGGCTCCGGCTCGCCGTACCAGGTGGTCAACACCCACAACCGCGGCACGCTGCCGTTCCTGCCGGACGACGCGGTGATCGAGGTACAGGCTGCGGTGGGCCGCTCCGGCCCCGTGCCCCTGTCCGTCGCGCCGGTCGACCCGCTGTACGCGGGGCTGATGGCACACGTCACCGCCTACGAGGACCTGGCGCTGCGGGCGGCTCTGGAGGGTGGCCGCGACCGGGTGTTCCGCGCCCTGCTCGCCCACCCGCTGATCGGCCAGTACGACGCCGCCGACACCCTCACCGACCGACTGATCGCACACAACCGGGAGCACCTTCCGTGGACCTGACCGGGAGCGTCCTCGCCATCGACGCCGGCAACAGCAAGACCGACGTCGCGGTCGTGGCGGCCGACGGAGCCGTCCTCGCCACGGCCCGCGGCGGCGGGTTCCGGCCACCCGCGGTGGGGGTGGCGGCGGCGGTGGACGCCCTTGCGGAGACGGCCGGCCGAGCCCTCGCGGCAGCCGGCACCACCTCCGTCGCCCATGTCTCGGCGTGCCTCGCCAACGCCGACCTCCCGGTGGAGGAGGAGCGGCTGGCCGCCGCGCTGCACGCGCGCGCCTGGGGCCCGTCGGTCCAGGTGCGCAACGACACCTTCGCGATTCTGCGGGCCGGTGTCGCCGAACCGCGCGGGGTGGCCGTGGTGTGCGGTGCCGGCATCAACTGCGTCGGCATGCGGCCCGACGGGCGCACCGCGCGCTTCCCCGCGCTCGGCCGTATCTCCGGCGACTGGGGCGGCGGCTGGGGACTGTCCGAGGAGGCCCTGTGGCACGCGGCCCGCGCCGAGGACGGGCGGGGTGCGCCGACCGAGCTGGCCCGGGCCCTGCCCGCGCACTTCGGGTTGCCCTCGGTGTACGCCCTCGTCGAGGCGCTGCACCTGAAGGACCTGCCGCCCGCCCGGCGCCACGAACTGACACCCGTGCTGTTCGCCACGGCCGCCGGCGGGGACCCCGTCGCGCGGTCCGTCGTCGACCGGCTCGCCGAGGAGATCGTCACCATGGCGGTGGTCGCCCTGACCCGGCTCGACCTGCTGGACGAGGCGGCCCCGGTGCTGCTGGGCGGCGGCGTGCTGACCGCGGGGCACCGGCAACTCGACGCTTCCGTAAGGGGGCTGTTGGCGGATCGGGCACCGGGGGCGGCACCGGTCGTGGTGCGGGAGCGGCCGGTGCTGGGCGCGGCGCTGCTGGGTCTGGACCGGACGGGCGCGGGCACGGAGGTGCAGCGCCGGGTCCGGGCGCATTTCTCGGGCCGGCAACGGTAGGGCGCGAGCGGCGCCGTCCTCCCCCGGCCGCCGCGGACCCCGCGACAGGCGGCGGGCGGCGGGCGGCCCCTGGCACCCGCCGCCCCTCGGGGGAACCGAACCGATCTCCCCCGCGTTCTCATGAGCAGGGAATCACGGGAATCACGGGGGGTACCGCCGTGCGGCGCCGGCCGCGAGCGGCGGGGGCACACTGCGATCCGATCAAGATGCGGTGAAGGCCGGTGCGCAAGCGCGGTACCGGCGGCGATACTTGCGGGCGACGGATGACCCTGGGGGAGGTCAGAGTGACACACCCGCCGACGAGCAGCGCGGTACCGCCGCCGGGTTCCGGCGCGCCCACGGCGCCGGTGATCCCACCCCAGCCGGGCGGGGACCCCGGACGGTCCGTCGCGCCGCCGGACCGTCCGGCCGGCCCTCCCTGCCCGCCCCGACGTACGGCGTTCGCGGAGGGCGTCGACCGGCTGCGCGCCGCCGCGACCACCGAGCCGGGCCGGCTGCGCACCATCGGCGCCGTCCTCGCCCTCCTCGTCATCGCCTTCGGCGCGGTGACCGCCTGGCAGATGACGGACCGGGCGACCGCCGCCGACGACGTGCTGCACAAGAGCCAGCCGCTCAGCTCCGCCGCCGCGGACGTCTACCGCTCGCTGGCCGACGCCAACACGGCCGCCTCCAGCGGCTTCCTGGCCGGCGGCGGGGAGACGAAGGAGACCCGCGACCGGTACGAGCAGGACATCCGCACCGCCGCCACCGGCCTGGTGACGGCAGCCGGCAACTCCGACGCGGGCTCCCCCGCCGCGCGGACCATCGCCCGCCTCAACCGGCTGCTGCCGGAGTACAAGGGCCTGGTCGAGCGGGCCCGCACCTACAACCGGCAGGGCTTCCCGGTGGGCGGCGCGTACCTCAGGTACGCCAACGAGAAGATGCAGAAGGAGATGCTCCCGGCGGCGGAGGACCTCTACCAGCGGGAGAACCAGCGACTGAACGCCGACTACGCGAGCGCCCGCCCCTATCCGTGGGCGGCGATCGCGCTCGGTGTGCTCACCCTGGCGGCGCTCGCCTGGGCCCAGCACCGCCACTACCGGCGCACCCACCGCATCCTCAACCAGGGTCTGGTCGCCGCCACCGCCACGGCGACGGTGGCGCTGCTGTGGCTGGTCGTCGGCCACGGCCTCGCCCGCGCCGCCCTCGACGACTCCTACGACCACGGCGTCCGGTCGCTGAGCGTGCTGCAGGACGCCCGCATCGCCTCCCTCAAGGCGCGCGGCAACGAGAACCTCACCCTGGTCTCGCGCGGCGCCCAGACGGTGAAGGCGGACGGCAGGACCTACGACGCCTACGACTACGACTTCGGCAAGGACATGGAAGCCCTCGGCCGGGGCCTCGCCGAGGCGCAGCGGCTGGCGGACGACCGGGCGGGCCGGCAACCGGTCACCGCGGCCGTCGGCAACATGACGGAGTGGAAGAAGCGGCACACCACCGCCCGCACCGCCGACGAGGACGGCTTCTACGAGCAGGCCCTCGACAAGGTGATCGGCCCCAAGGGTGCCACCGGCGAGTGCTTCGACAGCGTCGACGCCAACCTGGCGAAGTCGCTGACCCACGAACAGGGCGAGTTCCAGCAGGCCGCCGGCGACGGCCTGGACGCGATGACCGGCCTGCCGGTCGGCGCCGCCGTCCTCGCCCTGCTGGGCGGGGCGGGCGCGGTGCTCGGCATCGGGCGCAGGCTGTCGGAGTACCGGTGAAAGGGGGCGGATCGGTGGAAGGGGGCGTGACGATGGCGATACGACGTGTGCGGGCCGGGCTGAAGGGCTGGGGCGGAGTGGGCGCGATGGCCGCCGTCTGCGCCCTGGCGCTGGGCTTCGTGCTGCTGCTGCCGCTGACGCAGTCGCCGGGCCGGGGCGGCGCGGGCACCGGCGGCCCCGGGGCCGCCGAAGGCGTCCGGACGCGCGCCGTCGAGTGCCGGGCACCGGAGAAGCAGACGCTGGCACCGTCCCGCGCGGACGGCCCCACGATCGAGGCGATCAAGAACCGCGCCGGGGCCCGGCGCAAGCTGGTCGTCGGCATCGACCAGAACAGCTACCGCTGGGGCTACCGCGACCCCAACAACCAGGGCGCGCAGCTGGAGGGCTTCGACATCGACCTGGTGCACCGGATCGCCGCGGACATCCTCGGCGACCCGGACGCGGTCCAGTTCAAGGCGATACCCACCGACCAGCGCATCCCGGCGGTCCAGAGCGGCCGGGTGGACATGGTGGTGCGCACGATGACGATCACCTGTGACCGCCTCGGCGAGGTCGCCTTCTCCGCTCCGTACTTCAAGACGGGGCAGCAGGTGCTGGCGGCCAAGTCGTCGCCCGTCACCGGCTACGACAGGTCCCTGGCCGGGCAGACGATCTGCACCGCCGCCGGCTCCACGGCACACACCCGGCTGGCGAAGGACCGCGCGGCGGGCCGTCTGGCGGCCACCGCGGACATCTCCACCACCGTGCCCAACCAGCTGGACTGCCTGGTCAGGCTGCAGTTGGGCGAGGCCGACGCGGTGGTGACCGACGGTGCGCTCGCCGCGAGCCAGGCCGCCCAGGACCCGACGGTCGAGCTGAAGGGCGCGGCGTTCACCACGGAGTACTACGGCGTGGCGATGAAGAGGGACGCCGACGATCTGGTACGCCGGGTCAACCAGGTCCTGGTCGACTACGGACGGAGCGGCTGGCAGGCGTCGTACGACACTTGGCTGTCGGCGACACTGGGCAGGGACTCCACGGCGTCGAAGCCGCCCGCGCCGCAGTACCTGCGCACGAGCTGACGGGGCGGCAGCAACGACGAGTCAGGCAGACGGGCAGCATCCGACACAGCAGCGAGAGGTGATCGATGGGCGTCACGGACCCCACCGGGCCGGTGATGGACCGGGACGAGGTGGACCGTGCGCTGGCGCGGCTCGGCGCCGAGCACGAGGCGATCGAGACCTCCCTGCTCGCCCTCCAGGACCACGCGGGCCGCAGGCTGCTTGAAGGCGCCGAGCTGACCGGGCTCACCCGGGAGCGCTGGGCGGCCACGGAGGCGTCGATCACCCTGCTGTGGGTGTACTTCGACGCCTACTCCGGCGCCCTGCGCACCGCCCGCGCGATCCGCGCCCGCCGCCGCTGGTCGAGCCGCGAAGACCTGGTGGAGCTGACGGAACTGCTGCGCGGCGAGGCGGTGACGGTCGCCGGTTCCGCGGCGGCCCTCGTCAACGCTCCCTCACCGCACGGCGGTCCGGGCCGGCTCAGCGAGCGGTTCTCGCTCGCCGCGTTGGTGGACCGGATGAACGAGCTGTACGCGGCCTCCCTCGACGTGGTCGTCGCCGCCGACGCGGTGTGGTCCGCGCTGCCCGCCCGGATCGACCTGCTCGCCGCGGAACTCCAGCGCACCCGGCAGCTCGCGCACTCGGTCGGGGTGCGCCCCGGCGAGCATCCCGCGGGGGACGACCTGGAGCGCATCACGCGCACGCTGGCCAGGCTGCGCGAGGAGGTGATCTCCGACCCCTTGGCCCACTGGGTGCCGGCGCAGGGCAGTTCGGCGCCGGGCGGCGGCCGGCCCGACACCACGGTCTACGACCGTGAGGCGCGCGCCCTGGAGGACGTGCGCCGGGAAATAGACGCCGTCCTGACCGTGCGCCAGGACGCCGAGCAGCGGTTGGTGCGGCTGCGGGACCTGCTCTCCCGGGCGGACCGCACGCTCTCCGAGGCCCGCACCGCGCGCGGCGAGGTGCTGGCGAAGATCGCGGCCACGGAGGTGCCGGTCGTCAGCGGACCGCCGACCGCGCTGCAGGAGCAGCTGGCGGCGGCGTCGGAATACCGCAGGCAGGCCCGGTGGCATCGCCTCTCCCCGCTGTTGGAGCAGCTGGAGCAGCGCGCGGAGGACGAACTGCTGCGCGCCCGCGAGTCGCTGACGGCGGTCACCGCCCCGCTCGCGGTCCGTGCCGAGCTGCGCGGCCGTCTGGACGCGTACCGGGCGAAGGTCGCCCGGCACGGTCTGGCGGAGGACCCGGTGCTGATCGAGCGGTACGAGAAGGCGCGCCGCATGCTGTGGAGCGCACCCTGCGACCTGCGCGTCGCCGAGCAGGCCGTGCTGCTCTACCAGCGGGCCGCCGCCGAGGCGCTCGGCGCGCCGCACGGGCCGGGGCGGAGCGGACCTCACGACCGGAGGGGGGAGTCGCCGTCATGAGCGGGGCGACGAGTCGGACGGGGCAGACCTGCCAGCGGCCGGGTTGCGGCGGAACGTACGAGGACGTCGGCGGAGGTGAGCTGTACTGCGACACCTGCGGGCTCGCCCCCGTGGTGTCGGCCTCCGCCATGCCCGGCCCGGCGGCCCCCGCCGGTGCACCCGAGGGCCGGAGCTCGGCGGGCAGCGGGAGCGGGCGCAGCGGCCGCGGCTCGGGGACGTCCTCGCAGTCGTCGAGGTCCCGCCGCTCGGTGTCCGGGCGCTTGTCGCGCTCGCTGTCCGGCGGTACGTCGGGCCGTTCGGTGTCGGTGCGCAGCTCCGGTTCCTCCACCGCCTCCTCGGGCCGCAGCCGGCTCGGCGCCGGTCTGGTCGAGGTGCCGCAGGTGCCGCGGCCCGACCCGCGCTCGATGGTGCTGGAGCACCCCGAGGTGCCCGAGCGGAAGCGGTTCTGCTCGCGCTCCGACTGCGGGGCGCCGGTGGGGCGGGCACGCGGCGGCCGGCCCGGCCGCACGGAGGGCTTCTGCACCAAGTGCGGCCACCCGTACTCCTTCGTGCCGAAGCTGACCGGCGGGGACGTCGTGCACGGCCAGTACGAGGTCGTGGGCTGCCTGGCGCACGGCGGCCTCGGCTGGATCTACCTGGCCGTGGACCGGGCGGTCTCCGACCGCTGGGTGGTCCTCAAGGGCCTGCTGGACACCGGTGACCAGGACGCCATGGCGGCGGCGATCTCCGAGCGGCGCTTCCTCGCGGAGATCGAGCACGCCAACATCGTCCGGATCTACAACTTCGTCGAGCACCTCGACCAGCGCACCGGCTCCCTCGACGGCTACATCGTCATGGAGTACGTGGGCGGCAAGTCGCTGAAGGAGATCGCCAACGCGCGCCGCACGACCGACGGACGGCGCGATCCCCTGCCGGTGGAGCAGGCCTGCGCCTACGGCATCGAGGCGCTGGAGGCGCTCGGCCACCTGCACAGCCGCAACCTCCTGTACTGCGACTTCAAGGTCGACAACGCCATCCAGACCGAGGACCAGCTCAAACTGATCGACATGGGCGCGGTGCGCCGCATGGACGACGACGAGTCGGCGATCTACGGCACGGTGGGCTATCAGGCGCCCGAGGTGGCGGAGATCGGCCCGTCGGTGGCGTCCGACCTGTACACGGTGGGCCGCACCCTGGCGGTCCTCACCTTCGACTTCCAGGGCTACACCACCGTCCACGTCGACTCCCTGCCCGACCCGGACGACATCGGCGTCCTCCGGCAGTACGAGTCGTTCTACCGGCTCCTGGTCCGGGCCACGGACCCCGACCCGGCCCGCCGGTTCGCCTCCGCTCAGGAGATGGCCGAGCAGCTCACCGGTGTCCTGCGCGAGGTGGTCTCCCTGCAGACGGGGCGGGCCCGGCCCGCGCTGTCCACGCTGTTCGGACCGGAGATCCGGGTCACGGACACGCAGCTGTTCCCCCCGCTGGACGGCGAGGTCTCGCAGCTCGGGGCGCGTGTGACAAGGCGCGGGCGGCGCGGGGCGGCCGCGCCGCCGGCCGGGGCAGCCCCCTCACCGCTGATCGGCACGCCCCCGCACGGCACCGCAGCCCTCACCGGGCACCCGGCCCCGCAGCCGTACGCCGCCGATGCCGGCGGCGGCAGCGTCAGGCCCGTCGCCGTCGCCGCCGCCGCGCTCGCCCTGCCGGTGCCCCGGGTGGATCCCTCCGACCCCAACGCCGGGTTCCTGGCGGGGCTGATGGCCTCCGCGTCCGCGGAACTGATCGCCGCGCTGCACGCGGCGCCCACCCGCTCACCGGAGCTGCGGCTGCGCGAGCTGAGGGCGTCCCTGGAGACGGGGGAGACGGCCGGCGCGGTGCAGGTGCTGGAGGCACTGGAGAGCGACCATCCCGACGACTGGCGGGTGGTCTGGTACCGGGGTGTGACCGCGCTGGTCACCGGCGACCACGAGGGCGCCGCGCTCGCCTTCGACGCGGTCTACGACGCCTTTCCCGGGGAGACCGCGCCCAAGCTGGCACTCGCGCTGTGCGCGGAGGTCCTGGGCCAGCAGGACAACGCCGCCGAGTACTACCGGCTGGTGTGGTCGACCGATCCGAGCTGTGTGGGCGCCGCGTTCGGCCTGGCCCGGGTCCAGCTCGCGACCGGGGACCGGCGAGGTGCCGTACGGACGCTGGAGTCGGTGCCGGGGTCGTCCATCCACTACACGGCGGCGCGGGTGGCGGCCGTCCGGGCCCGGCTGCGGCACCGCGCGGCGCCCGCCGCCGACATGCCGTTCCTGGAGGACGTGGGAGCCGCCGCGGCACAGGTCGAGGCGCTGGACACGTACGGTCTGGATCCCACGCGGCGCGAGCAGTTGGCCACCGAGGTCCTCGGCAGCGCGCTGGACTGGATACTCTCCGGTGGCTGGGCCGGCCCGCCCGCCGCCCGGCGCCTGCTGCTCGGCAGCGAGCTGGACGAACGGGGCCTGCGCTTCGGTTTGGAGCGCTCGTACCGCATGCTGGCCAGGCTGGCGCCCGGCGGCGAGGAGAGGATCGACCTGGTGGAACGTGCCAACCGTTACCGCCCCCGGACATGGGTGTAGTTGATGTCGCAGATGCCCCAGCAGGCCACCGTGCCGCAGTGCCCGAGCTGTGCGGAACCGCTCGAATCGGGTGACCGTTTCTGCGGTGCGTGCGGATACGACCTGTCCGCCGTGTCCGCGCCGCCGCCCGACCATCCGACGATCGCCATGAACGGCTCGGCGCAGCAGCAGCCCGCCGGTTCGGCCGCCTGGCCGCACGCCGCCCAGCCGGGCAGCGCCGACACTCCGCCGGCCGTCCACCTGCCGACGGACCTGCGGGGCACCGACTCGGGCGGGGGCGACCTGCCGGCGCAGCCGCCGGCGGTCCCGGTGGCCGGGGCGGGCCGGCCCGGCGCGTCGGGCCCCGGCGTGCGCTTCGACCGGTCGCCGGAGCCGGAGGAGTACCCGCTCCAGGCGCCCGATCCGCGGATGGCCGCGGAGGCGGCCGACGGCGGGTCCGTGGCGGAGCCGAAGGTGTGCGTGGCCTGCCGGGCCGGCCGGGTGGACACCGACGGGTACTGCGAGAACTGCGGGCACGCCCAGCCGCGCGAACGCGACCACATGGAGCAGGAGTCGGGCCCGGTCGCCGCCGTCAGCGACCGCGGCCTGCGCCACCACCGCAACGAGGACGCCTTCGCCGTCGGCCACACCGCGCTGCCCGACGGCACCCCGGTGTCCCTGGCGATCGTCTGCGACGGTGTGTCCTCCGCGACCCGCCCCGACGACGCCTCACTGGCGGCGGCCCGGACCGCGAGCGAGTCGCTGCTGGCCGGGCTGGAGCAGGGCACCCACCCCCAGCAGGCGATGCACGACGCGATCGTCGCCGCCTCCCGCGCCGTCGACTCCCTGGCGGAGGAGCCCGCCACGGCCCGTGAGCACGCTCCGCACCTGAACGCGCCCGCCTGCACGATCGTCGGCGCGGTGGTGGCCTCCGGGCTGCTCGTCGTGGGCTGGGTCGGCGACAGCCGCGCCTACTGGGTGCCCGCCGACCCCGGCGCCCTCGCAGCCCGGCTCACCGAGGACGACTCCTGGGCGGCGCAGATGGTCGCCGCGGGCCTGATGAGCGAAGCCCAGGCGTACGCCGACGAGCGCGCCCACGCGATCACCGGCTGGCTCGGCGCGGACGCCTACGAACTGGAGCCGCACACCGCCTCGTTCAAGCCGGACCGGCCCGGGGTGGTGCTGGTGTGCACGGACGGGCTGTGGAACTACGCGGAGACGGCCGACCAGATGGCCGCCGTGCTCCCCCCCGACGCGGGCGTGCGCCCCCTGCACAGCGCGCAGGTCCTGGTCGGGCACGCCCTGGACGGCGGGGGCCACGACAACGTAACAGTGGCCGTCGTGCCGTTCCCCGCGCCCACGCAGGGGGCAGGATCGGCCTGAGGCCCGGCGACGGGGAGGCCTCTCACCGCGAGGACACCTCCGTCACGGGACAGCCTCACGCGGACCGGAGGGGACCGGTCCGCAACAAGTCGTCGCCTCACGGGGGTGGGGCGCTCAAGGGGGATCGATCAGGCATGGCCAACTTCTCGAAGCCCGACGTGCCACAGTTCTCGGTCGACGTGTACCAGAACGAGTACCTGCCGGAGGGCGGCCACCAGGTCGACGCCGTCGTCACCGTGACGGCGACCGGCGGCGGCACGATCGGCAGCGCGGTCACGGCACCCCACCTCTACTCCACCGGGCAGGGCCCGTCCGCGGCGGTGGCGATCATGGTCGACTGCTCCGGGTCGATGGACTACCCGCCGGACAAGATGCGCAACGCCCGTGACGCCACGGCCGCAGCGATCGGCACGCTGCGCGACGGCGTGCACTTCGCGGTGATCGGCGGCACGCACGTGGCCAGGGAGGTCTATCCCGGGGACGGACACCTCGCCGTCGCCGACGCAACCACCCGCGGACAGGCCAAACAGGCACTGCGCCGGCTCGGCGCGGGGGGCGGCACGGCGATCGGGACCTGGCTGCGGCTCGCCGACCGCCTGCTGTCGTCGGCGGACGTCGCCATCCGGCACGGCATCCTGCTCACCGACGGCCGCAACGAGCACGAGTCGCCGCAGGACCTGAAGGCCGCCCTCGACGCCTGCGCCGGGCGCTTCACCTGCGATGCGCGGGGCGTGGGCACGGACTGGGAAGTGAAAGAAGTCACAGGGATCGCCTCCGCGCTCCTCGGCACCGCCGACATCGTCGCCGACCCGGCCGCTCTCACCGCGGATTTCACGCAGATGATGGAGACGGCGATGGGCAAGGAGGTCGCGGACGTCGCCCTGCGGCTGTGGACGCCGGTCGGCGCGGTGGTGCGCTTCGTCAAGCAAGTCGCGCCCTCCGTCGAGGACTTGACCGAGCGGCGCACCGAGGCGGGGCCGCGCGCCGGGGACTACCCCACCGGCTCCTGGGGGGATGAATCCCGCGACTACCACGTCTGCGTCCAGGTCCCCCCGGCCGATCTCGGCCAGGAGATGCTCGCCGCCAGGGTCTCGCTGGTCGTCCCCCAACCCGACGGCACCGTACAGAACTTGGGAGCCCAGGGCCTGGTGCGGGCCGTGTGGACCGACGACGTGGCCGCATCGACGTCGATCAACCCCCAGGTCGCCCACTACACCGGCCAGGCCGAGCTGGCCCGGGCCATCCAGCAGGGCCTCGACCTTCGCAAAGCGGGCGATATCGACGGGGCGACGGCCAAACTGGGCCGGGCGGTCCAGCTCGCGGGTGCCTCGGGGAACGCCGATACTGCGAAACTGCTTGCGAAGGTGGTGGACGTGGTCGACGCAGCGACAGGTACTGTGCGACTGAAGACGAAGGTCGCCGAGGCCGACGAGATGACCCTTGAGACCCGGTCCACAAAGACAGTTCGTGTAAAGAAGTGATCTGAGAAGGAACGAGGAAGGACGCGCCGACATGCCGACCTGCCCGAACGGACACCAGTCGGGTTCCGACGACTGGTGCGAGGTCTGCGGTCACCGCATGGCCGGTGCCGTGCCTCCGCCGCCCCCGCCGCCGCCCACGGCCGGCGGTGGCTACGGCTTCCCGCCGCCGGCCCCCGGTGCCGGTGGCCGGCCGTCCGCCGCTTCGCAGCACGAGCCCGAGCTCTGCCCGCAGTGCCGCACGCCCCGCGAGGGCGGTGCGCCCTTCTGCGAGGAGTGCCGGTGGAACTTCCTGACCAACACGGCGACCTCCTACACCCCGGCCGCCCCGCGCCCGTCGGCGCCCGCGCCCGATCCGCGGTTCCCGCAGGGGGCCGGTCCGCAGGGGCACGGCCCGTCCTACGGCGCCGGTGACGCCTTCGACTACCAGAGCTCCCGTCCCTCACAGGTCAACCGCCCTGCCGAGCCGATCCCGCCCAGCCCGTTCGGCGCCGAGCCGTCGGGACGGGCCGGCACGCCGGGCCCGGGCGGCCAGGCGGGTCCCGGCGGCGGGGGCGGCCAGGCGACTGCGGGTGGCCCCGGCGGCCCAGGCGGTCCCGGTGCGTTCCCGGGTGCGGGCGGTCCCGGCGGCCCGAACGGCCCCTCCGGCCCGCCCGCCTTCGGTGGGTCCGGCCGTCCGGGCGCCCAGGGCACCCAGGGCGCCGCTGCGGGCCCCGGCGGCTTCGGCAGCCCGGGTGGCCACCCGGGTCAGGGCAGTCACCCGGGCCAGGGCGGCCACGCAGGCCAGGGCGGTCACCCGGGTCCCGGCGGGCAGGGCGGCCCCTCCGGGCCCCCGTCCTTCGGTGCCGACCCCTCGCGGCCGGTTCCACCGCCCCCGGGGCCGACGCCGCCCGCCGGTCCGCAGGCGACCTCGGGCGCGCCTCAGGCGTTCATGCCGCCGGGACCCTCCGGTCCCGGCGGCATGAACGGACCGTCCGCTCCCCCGTCCCCGTCCGGCTTCCCCCGGGAGTCCGGGCGCCCGGGCCCGTCCGGACCGGCCTTCGGCGGCGGTGAGGACGACTGGGTGATCAGCCCGCCGTCGCACACCTCCGGCGGACCCGGCGGTTACGGCTATCCGCAGCCCGGGGCCACCCAGGCTCCGCCCGCGCCCGGTCCGGCGTTCCCGCAGCAGGGACAGCCGCCGCAACCGGCGACGTGGACGGCGACCGTCGGCCCGGACCGCGAGTACTTCATGGCGATGATGCAGCGTTCCGGCCCCGAGGCCGCGGGGTTGAACCTGCCCGCGTACTCACCGGAGCAGCAGCGCGCCCTCACCGGCAACCAGGTCACCATCGGCCGCCGGCGGCACTCCACCGGCGAGACGCCCGACATCGACCTGTCGGTGCCGCCGGAGGACCCGGGGGTCTCGCACCAGCACGCGGTGCTGGTACAGCAGCCGGACGGCAACTGGGCGGTCGTCGACCAGAACTCCACGAACGGCACGACGGTCAACGGCGGCGAGGAGCCCATTCAGCCCTTCGTTCCGGTACCGCTCCAGGACGGCGACCAGGTACACGTCGGCGCCTGGACGACGATCACCGTCCGCCGCGGCTGAGCCCCGGCTGAACCGGCACACCCGGCAGAGGCCACACGTACGGTCCCTCCGGGTCGTCCAGCCACGCCCACGCGCGCCCGCCGGCGACGGTCAGGCCGTACCGGTCGCGTGGGGGCATGCCCTCGCGCTCCCACAGGGCGTGCGCCTCGTCCGGGTCGACGCTGCCCCGGGTCAGTGCCAGCAGGAAACGGAACAGGTCGCTCTCCCGCGCCCTGCTCGGCAGTCCCGCCAGACGTGGCGGCTCCCGCCGGGGCACGCCCTCGCCGCGCAGCGGCACGAAGAAGGCGGGTGTGGCCAGGAACCGGCCGCCGGCTCCCCCGGCGTGCCGCACGGTCAGCACGACCACCCCGGTCGCGAACGGCATCAGGATCCGGCCCCCGGGCCGGCACTGGGCGAGCCATGCGCCCGGGATCGACGCCAGGGCACAGGTGGCGATGATGCGGTCGTAGGGGGCGCGCTCGGGCACCCCCCGCGCCCCGTCACCGGTGACGACCGACGGGCGGAAGCCCGCGGCGTCCAGGTGCCGGCGGGCCGACTCGGTGATCTCCGGGTCGATGTCGACGGTGGTGACGGCGGCATCGCCGAGGCGGTGTGCCAGCAGCGCGGCGTTGTAGCCGGTGCCGGTGCCGATCTCCAGGACCCGGTCGCCCTCCTCGACCCGCAGCTCGGCCAGCATCGCCGCCATCAGGGACGGCTGGCTGCTGGAGGACAGCAGTTCGCCGTCGCGCAGCCGGGTGGCCAGCGGGGCGTCGTCGTAGGCGCCGCGGATCCAGCGCTCCCGGGCGGCCGGGTCGGGATGCCCGCCCCAGCGGCGTTCGTATCCGCCGGGGACGCCGACGTAGTAGTACGGCACGAACAGGTGCCGCGGGACCGCGGCGAACGCCTCCTTCCACACCGCATCGGCGGCGAGGGCCCCGCTCGCCTCGATCTCGTGCACCAGCGCCGCCCGCGCGGCGGCGGCGATGTCGTCCGGCTCCGTACCGGGAGCGTCCGCGCCCATCTCTCCACTGTGCTGCGCGCCGGGCCGTGCGGCGAGTGGCCCGGCCGGACGGGCTCCCGGCGGCCTGCGGGCCCTAGGTCTCAGGTCCTCGGTCCACGCGTCTGAGAGCATGGGGGGCGTGAATGAGATTCGGCGCGGCACGCTTCAGGAGCAGACCTTCTACGAGCAGGTCGGCGGGGAGGAGACCTTCCGCCGGCTCGTCCACCGTTTCTACGAGGGCGTCGCCGAGGACCCGGTCCTGCGGCCGATGTACCCGGAGGAGGACCTGGGCCCGGCCGAGGAGCGGCTGACCCTGTTCCTCATCCAGTACTGGGGCGGCCCCACCACCTACAGCGAGAACCGCGGCCACCCCCGGCTGCGCATGCGCCACGCCCCCTTCACCGTCGACCGGGCCGCGCACGACGCGTGGCTGAGGCACATGCGGGTCGCCGTGGACGAGCTGGGTCTGTCCGAGGAGCACGAGCAGACGCTGTGGCGCTACCTGACGTACGCGGCGGCCTCGATGGTGAACGCCCCCGGATGACCGCCCCGTGACCGTCGCGTGAGCACCGGCCCGCCGGGGAACCGAGGTCGCGCGGCCGACAGCCGGGACGTCAGCGCACGCTGATGCCGAGCGCCCCCAGTCCGGGTCCGCCCGTCCGCACGGCGATCGACCCGTACGGTGTCCGCAGCCGCAGCCACGGCCCCGACGAGAACAGCCCCGGCTCACCGGCACCGGGCTCCCGCGCGGGCCGCAGGAAACCCAGCGACTGCGCGGCGTGGACGGCCCGCACCGGCAGCCGGGTCTCCCCGACCGGGCGGGACCAGATGTCCCGCCCGATGCCGTCCAGCGCGGTCCGCGTCCGCCGCTCGGACGCCAGATCCCGGGTGCGGGCGCGGAACTCGGCGACGGACGCCCCGACCAGGGCGTGCAACGCCGCGGGACCGGGGAGGCCTGGTTCGGGCCGCCAGCCGCCACGCGGAGGGAGCACTCCCGTCCACGGCGGTCCGGTGACCGCGCCGGGGACGGCCGCCGTGGCCGCCGTCTCGTCGACGGAGTCCAGCAGCTCGCCCGCGGACACGGTGACGTCCAGAGTGACGTCGAGACCCTTCTCGTACGGCTTCGCCAGCCGTACCGTGCGGATCGCCAGCACCTCGAAGGAGGGCGGCCGGCCGAACACGGCGAGCGCCGTCCCGGCGGCCTGCAGGCGTACCGCCGCTCCACGGTCGTAGTGGAGCAGCCGGGAGAGGAAGGCGGCGAGGTCCGCCGCCTCCGTCTCGTCGGCGAGATGGAGCACCGTCATGCGGCGACGGCCTCGCCCTCACGGGACTCGCCGCTGCCGTCGTCCGCGCCGTCCGTGTACTCCTGGAGGAACGCGCGCTCCTCGGCGGTGATCCGGCGGGGTCGCTGTGCGGCGAAGTCGAACGGCACGATGACCGTCGAGGCCCGCACGTAGACCTCGTCGCCGTCCTTCACCTCGTAGGTGAGGGTGAAGGACGCCGCCCTGATCTCGGTGACCCACAGCTCGATGTCCACCGGAGCGTGCCGGTGGACGAGCTGCCGCTTGTAGTCGATCTCGTGGCGCGCCACCACCGAACCCTGCTGGAAGTCCTTGTCCGGACGGAACAGGAAGTCGATACGGGCCTCTTCCAGGTAGCGGAGGAAGACCACGTTGTTGACGTGACCGTACGCGTCCATGTCCGCCCAGCGCAGCGGGCAGCGGTAGATGTGCCGCAAGATCGATCAGCCCCGGGTCAGCTTCTTGTAGGTGGCCCGGTGCGGACGCGCGGCGTCCGGACCGAGGCGCTCGATCTTGTTCTTCTCGTACGACTCGAAGTTCCCCTCGAACCAGAACCACTTCGAGTCGCCCTCGTAGGCGAGGATGTGCGTGGCCACGCGGTCCAGGAACCACCGGTCGTGGGAGACGACCACGGCGCAGCCCGGGAACTCCAGCAGGGCGTTCTCCAGGCTGGAGAGGGTCTCGACATCGAGGTCGTTGGTCGGCTCGTCGAGCAGCAGCAGGTTGCCGCCCTGCTTGAGGGTCAGCGCCAGGTTCAGACGGTTGCGCTCGCCGCCGGAGAGGATCCCCGCGGGCTTCTGCTGGTCCGGGCCCTTGAAGCCGAAGGCGGAGACGTAGGCGCGGGACGGCATCTCGACCTGGCCGACGTTGATGTAGTCCAGGCCGTCGGAGACGACCTCCCACAACGTCTTCTTCGGGTCGATGTTGGCGCGGCCCTGGTCGACGTACGAGATCTTGACGGTCTCGCCGACCTTGATGTCGCCGGAGTCCGGGGTCTCGAAGCCCTGGATCATCTTGAACAGGGTGGTCTTGCCGGCGCCGTTCGGGCCGATGACGCCGACGATGCCGTTGCGCGGCAGCGTGAAGCTGAGGTTCTCGACGAGGACCTTCTCGCCGAAGGCCTTGTTGAGCTGGTCGACCTCGACGACCACGTTGCCCAGGCGGGGGCCCGGCGGGATCTGGATCTCCTCGAAGTCCAGCTTCCGCATCTTCTCGGCCTCGGCCGCCATCTCCTCGTAGCGGGCCAGACGCGCCTTGGACTTGGCCTGCCGGCCCTTGGCGTTGGAGCGGACCCAGTCCAGCTCCTCCTTGAGACGCTTCTGGCGCTTGGCGTCCTTCTGGCCCTCGACCTTCAGACGGGCCTGCTTGGTCTCCAGGTAGGTGGAGTAGTTGCCCTGGTAGGGGTAGGCACGCCCGCGGTCCAGCTCCAGGATCCACTCGGCGACGTTGTCGAGGAAGTACCGGTCGTGGGTGATGGCCACGACGGTGCCCGGGTACTTGGCCAGGTGCTGCTCCAGCCAGTTCACCGACTCGGCGTCGAGGTGGTTGGTGGGCTCGTCCAGCAGCAGCAGGTCGGGCTGCTCCAGCAGCAGCTTGCACAGCGCGACGCGGCGCTTCTCACCACCGGAGAGGTTGGTGACCGCCCAGTCGCCGGGCGGGCAGCCCAGCGCGTCCATGGCCTGCTCCAGCTGGGCGTCGAGGTCCCACGCGTTGGCGTGGTCCAGCTCCTCCTGGAGCTTGCCCATCTCCTCCAGCAGCGCGTCGGAGTAGTCGGTCGCCATCAGCTCGGCGATCTCGTTGAAGCGGTCGAGCTTGCCCTTGATCTCGGCGACGCCGTCCTGGACGTTCTCCAGGACCGTCTTCTCCTCGTTCAGCGGGGGTTCCTGCAGCAGGATGCCGACGCTGTACCCGGGCGACAGGAACGCGTCGCCGTTCGACGGCTGCTCCAGCCCCGCCATGATCTTCAGCACGGTCGACTTACCGGCACCGTTCGGGCCGACGACGCCGATCTTGGCACCCGGATAGAAGCTCAGGGTGACGTCGTCGAGGATCACCTTGTCGCCGTGCGCCTTGCGCGCCTTGCGCATGGTGTAAATGAACTCAGCCAAGAGAAACCGTCCGGCAGCTTGAAATCTGGCAGTGGGCAGATACACCCCATCTTGCCGTACCGCCACCCCTGGGCGGAAACGCGTCTCGCCGGGGCTCTCTGACCAGGGGATTCGCCACTGCCGGCAGCGACCCAGCCGTCACTGCCGGTCGCCGCCGCGGCCCCGGGGGGGGCATCGGGCAGCCCGGAGGCGCCCGCCGGGGACGACCCGGGGAATCAGCCGTGCCGCCTCCGCCGCACCGGCCGACGTCGGGCTACGACCCCGTCGTCCCGCGTCGAGTGGCGCGGACCGCGGCGGAGGGCGTGCTTCACTCCCCGTGCGTCGGAGGGGTCTTCCGGCGGGTCAGCAGCAGGGATCCGCCGCCGAGGACGACCATGGCGAGGGCGGTGCCGACGATGAGCGGGGTCGCACCGGAGCCGCCGGTCGCGGCGAGGTCGGTGTGGGGTGCGCCGCCGCCCACGACGGCCGGACTGGGCTCGCTCAGGGTCTGGGTGGTGATGTCGGAGCCGCCGCCCTGGGTCTTGCAGTCCAGTACGCCGGTGAACCGCTTCGCGAGACCGCCGGGTCCGCTGATGGTGAAGTCGTAGGCCTGGTCCTCCAGCAGCGGGATCGTCACCGTGCGCGATGCTCCCGCGGGGGTCGTGTGCTCCACGCCCATCAGTTCGAAGGTGAAGGGCTCGTCACCGGCGTTGGCCGCGGTGATGTCCACCCCGCCCCCGGTGCAGTTCCGGGCTGCGGACAGGGCCGGTATCGCGCCCTGTCGCGCCCAGCCGGCGGTCGCCGTCGCGGCGACGGTCGACTCGCTGGAGCCGGCCAGGATCTGCGTCTGGCTGCGGCCCTCGGCGGTGAAGGCGCGGCCGACGGGGACAGTGGTCGAGGCCTGCACCGTCAGCTCCGCGGAGCCGTCGTCGGCGTCCTCGGGGACCTGGAAGAAGAGGTGGCTTCCCTCCTTCGCCATGGTGATCGGCTTGCCGTCCTGACCGACGATCCGCACACCGCTCATGGCGGCGTCCGAGGGCGGCACCACCGTCGCGATCGCCGCGTCGGTGTGCACCGTGACCGGGCCGAGCAGGTCGCCGGGGTGTCCGGACACCGCGGGCGGGTCGAGGGTGAGCGACGCCTTCGGTTCCGGAAGGTTCCGCGCGCTCTTCTGCAGGTAGTCGGCGAGTTTCTCGGCCTGCGGATCGACGGCGTCGACGTCGGCGCCGTCGGCGCCGTCGGAGTAGCGCCAGATGGCGACCTGGGTGCCGGCCGCGGCGTCCTGCTCGGTGAGGCCGCTGCCGATGCCTGCCCGCTCGGCGAGGGCCGCGAGGTCGTTCACCTGCGGGTAGGAGTGCTGGAGGATCCAGCGGATCCGCCCGGCGTCCTTGTTGGCGGCCAGCGAGGTCCCGCTCCAGGGTGTCTCGTGGTACTTGGCGTCACGCTGCGTCGGCGTATGCAGGTCAACGCAGTACGTCTGCAGGGTGCCGCCGCCGTCGACGGACATCTCGAACAGGCCCGCCGGGACCTGCTGGTCACCGCCGGCGTCGTGGATCACGGCGGCGCCGTAGGTCTTCAGGCCTCCGATGGTGGCACTCGCCCCGCCCCGGGGCTGCGCCGCCCCACCGGCGGCTGCCGGTCCGGCCGCGGTCAGCAGCCCTGCGGTGACGAGCCCGGACACCAGCGCCGTGGCGGCGACGCGGCCGAACGCAGAAAACACGGAATTCCCCTCCGAGCAGGACCCGTTGACGTGGGGGTACGCGGTCCCACCAGCAGAATCAGGAGCCTCGACGGCTCTGCCCGGCATCCTAGGGAGGCAACGGCCCCCTCCCCCCTGTCATCTCGTCACACAACTGATCCGACTCGGAATCGTTATCACCGATACCGGCTGTGAGCAGGCCTTATCGACAAATCCACCAGCTTGTTCGGGGGCATAGTCGACGACAAGCCGCATCTCGGTCCGGATCGGTGCGAGAGCCGGCATTACGTCACCGCGGAAGTCGTTTCTCCCCGCTGGGCCGCAGGCTCCGAAGTGACCGCTGGTGTTTCCCAGTTGGGTTCCGGACGGTTCGGCGGGACGGTCGCCTCGGGGCGCCCCGTCCGGCGGAAGACCGAGGTGCCGCGGGAGAGATCGTGTCCGATCGCGACCGCGTCGATGTCGGCGGAGGTCCGGCTCTGTCCGTCGTGCACGTCCGTGCGCACCTTCAACCGCCCCTGCACCATGACCGGTTCGCCGACCGACAGCGATGCCGCGGCGTTCACGGCGAGCTGCCGGTTGGCCCAGACGGTGAAGAAGTTGGTGTGCCCGTCGGTCCAGGCGCTCTTCTCCCGGTCCCAGTAGCGGGACGTCACCGCGAGTCGGAACCGGGCCGACGGCCCCGCGGCCGCCTCCCGGTAGACCGGCGACGTCGCCACGTTGCCCACCGCGCAGATGACCGTCTCGTTCATCGTGAACACCCCCTTCCGCCCGGCGTGCCGGCCGGGCGGACACGCCGCCGGGCCCGTCCCGCGCGGCTGCGTCCGGCGCGGTGGCGGGCGTTCGACGCGCCGCACCGCTTCCGCGGCGATCGCGTCCGTCGCGACCGCTGTGCAAGCCAGACTGCCCCTACCGGGCCGGGCCCGCCGAGCGCTGTGGACCACCCACGGGCTGTGGACATCGCCGCCACCCGGACGAGTCAGCGGTGCCCTTCGGACCTGTCCGTCACCCCACCTGGCCGAAGTCCGTTCCGACGGGCACCACCAGGGCGGAGCCCACCCGGACGGCGCGCCCCCGGACCGGGACCACCCGCCGGTGTACGGCCCGCGCGGGCGGGCCCACTCGGGGCACACGGCCCATGCCCGCCTCACACTGGTAGTCCACCCCCGGTGCTCCGCCGGCGGCCCGCCCCCGCCCGAGCCCGGTGCACCAGCCGATCGCCGATGCACCGCTCGCCCGTGCCCGTGCTCACCACCGGCACCCGCTCAGCGCGCCACCGCGCCCACACCCGTGACCCGCGCGTACTGCTCGCGCACCTCCCGGTACCGCAGCAGCTCCGCCGCGACCGGGTCCAGCACCCGCGCCCGGCCGCATCCGGCAGCGGACTCCCTGAGTCTGCGTTCGGCTTCCTGACCGTACCGCCGGGCGGGGCCGCGGGCGGCCATCCGGCAGCTCCACTCCACGAGCGGGCCCCCCACGATGCCCGCCACCATCAGCAGCACCGGCACGCCCAGGTTCGGCGCCATCACCCCGATGATCTGCCCCACCAGCCACAGCCCCCCGACGACCTGAAGCAGCGTCATGGACGCCTGCACCAGCACCGCCGCGGGCCACCAGCCCGGCCGCGGTGGCCGGCTCGGAGACAGCGTCCCGGCACGTGCCGCCAGCTCGTCCAGCGCTTCGGGCAGCCCCTGCGCGCCGCGTACCGCGGCCTCGCGCACGGCCTGGGCCCACGCCGCGGGGAGTCCGGCCGACGCCTGCTCGGCCACCGTGCGCACCGCCTGCTCCACCCGTTGCCGCGCGGTGGCCTCGGCGTCGGCCTGTGCGCGCAGCGGCAGACGTCCCGTGGGGGGCTCGCCCCGGTCCTGGAACCAGCGCCACAGCCGCAACCAGGGCGTCCCGCAGGCCCGGTTGGCGTTGCGGAGCCAGGCCCGTTCGGCCGCCTCGCCCGCCGCGGTGGCGCCGACGGCGTCGGCCAGCCGCGCGGAGAACTCCTCACGCGCCTCCTCGCTGAGCCCCGTACACCGCCCGGCGGCGTAGACGGGCCGCAGTCCGCCCGCGGCGGCGTCCACGTCCGCCGAGATCCGGCGGGCCGCGGCCCCGCGCTCCCCGACGAACTGGCCGAGCGCCTCGCGCAGCTCCCCCACACCGTCCCCGGTGAGCGCGGACAGGGCGAGCACGGTGGCACCGGGTTCGCCGTGCTCGCCCAGCGCGATGCCGTCCTCGTCCAGCAGCCGCCGCAGGTCGTCGAGGACCAGGTCGGCCGCCTCGCCGGGCAGCCGGTCGGTCTGGTTGAGGACGACGAACATCACCTCGGCATGGCCCGCCATGGGCCGCAGGTAGCGCTCGTGGAGAACGGCGTCGGCGTACTTCTCCGGGTCGACGACCCAGATGACGGCGTCGACGAGGCGCAGGACGCGGTCCACCTGCTCGCGGTGCTGCAGGGCGGCGGAGTCGTGGTCGGGCAGGTCCACCAGGACCAGCCCGCGCAGTTGTTCCTCCGGCTCCGGGCTCTGCACCGGCCGCCGCCGCAACCGGGGCGGGATGCCGAGGCGCTCGATCAGGCTCGCCCCGCCGTCGCTCCAGCTGCAGGCGATGGGGGCGGCGGTGGTCGGTCGCCGCACCCCGGTCTCCGAGATGGCCACCCCGGCGAGCGTGTTGAACAGCTGCGACTTGCCGCTGCCGGACGCGCCCGCGATGGCGACGACGGTGTGCTGCCCGGAGAGCTTGCGCCGCGCCGCCGCCTCGTCCAGCACGCGTCCCGCCTCGGCGAGAGTCCGGCTGTCCAGGCGTGCGCGGGAGAGCCCCACCAACTCCCGAAGGGCGTCCAGCCGCGACCGCAGATGTCCGTCGTACGCCAGCGGAGCCGCCCCACGGGGCCCGCCGCTGCCGCCGGTCCGGGGTTCGAGGACGGCGGAGGGCTCCGCCGCACCCCCGGTCTCGTTCACCCGCCGCGCGATCAGCCCGTCGTCCCAGGCGGGCGAGGAGCCGTCGCGGGCGTGCGGGCCGTCGTCCCCGGCCGGAGCGGCCTCCCCGCCACGTGCACGCACGTCGTTCCCTCCATGTGCACGTACGTCGTTCCCTCCGCGTGCAGGCAGGTCCTCACGGCCCCGCGCGCGTCCGTCGTCGCCGGCACGCGCGCGTACGTCAGTCCCGGACGCCGTCCCGGGCTCCGCGCCCCGCGCCTCCCGAGCCCTGCGCTCCACAGCGCGCTCCGCAGCCCGCGGCGCGCCCTCGCCCCGTTCCTCGGGCTTCCCGGGGCGCCCGCCGGGCGCCCCGCCCGGCTCCGGCTGCGTGGACCCTCCTGCCTCCGCTCGCTCCGAGCCGGACTCCTGTTCCTGTGCGCGCCCGCCATGGCCGGGGGCCGCGGCCGGGCCCTCCTCCGCGTCGGCGGCTCCGGGGGCGCCGCCCGCGTCGCCGCCCTCGGGGAGGCCGCGGTCGCCGGGGCGCCGGCGGTCCTGCGAAACGCTGCGGTCGTCCTGCACGGTCCCCTCCCCGGGGTGATCGGCGTGCTCCGTGTGGTCCTGATCAGTGACGGCGGTCACCGGTCATCTCTCCTTCTGCAGCAGGGACAGCGCGGCGATCAGTTCGGCCTGGGGCTCGGCGTGGACGTCGAGCCCGTCGAGCGGCGCCAGACGCCGCTCCCGCTCGGCGTGCAGGACCCCGTCCACGTGCTCGGCGAGCAGGCGCCCGCCCCGGTCGCGCAGTCGCAGTGCGCCGTGCGCCCCGAGCCGCTCCGCGAGGCCCTCGCCCGCGGAGCGCGCGCGGCGCCCGCCCAGCAGGGCGGTGGCGACGAGCGCCGCGATCAGCTCGGGGTCGGGTACGGCGCCGCGCTCCAGCCCGCGTACCTCCTCCTCGGCGTACTCCTCCAGCTCGCGCCGCCACCGTCGTACGGCGAGCCCGATCCGGTGCTCGGTGTTCTCCGGGGTGGCGTCGGGGTCGGCCAGGCCGTCGGCGTCCGCCGCCGGTTCGCGACGCCAGGCGTCGTCGATCCGCTCGTCGGCGGCGGTGACGGCGCACAGCAGCAGTGAGGAGAGGCTCTCCACCAGGGCGTCGAGGAGTTCGCCCGCAGTGCAGTCGAGGGGGTAGGCCCGCCAGCGCTTGAGCGCGTCACCGGCAAGGGCGGCACCCGCCTGCAACCGCCCTCTGACGCGCGCGTGCTCGCTGTCGTACGCCCCGTCGACGGCGGCGGTGAGCCGGAGCGCCGCCGCGTACTGCTGCGCCGTGGCGCCGGCGAGCTCGGGCATGCGCGACTTGAGGGAGTCGAGGATTCCGTACACGGTGCGCCCCATGGCGTGCTGGCGCGCTCCGGGGTCCTGCGTGTGGTGGACGAGCCAGGCTCGCAGCGGGGCGACGGCGGTGGCCGGAAGCAGTCCGCCGCCCCAGGCGGATTCCGGCAGTTCGGGCACCGTGAACCGGGGTACGTCGCCCAGTCCTGCCTTGGTGAGCAGCGCCCCGTACTGCCGGGACACCTCGGCGACGACCTGGTGGGGCACGCGGTCCAGGACGGTCACGAGCGTGGCGTCGTACTCCTTGGCGGTGCGCAGCAGATGCCAGGGCACCGCGTCGGCGTAGCGGGCGGCCGTGGTGACCATCACCCAGATGTCGGCGGCGCAGATGAGTTCGGCGGCCAGGACACGGTTCTCGGCGAGGAGGGAGTCGACGTCGGGCGCGTCGAGGAGGGCGAGACCCGGCGGCAGGGTGTCGGCGGTCTCGATGCGCAGGACGCGCACGGGGTGCTCGTCGGGCAGCAGCAGGTCGTCGCCCACGTCCTGATGAGGCGTCCACACGCGTGTGAGGTCGGGCAGTACGCGCATCCCGCTGAACCAGTGCTGGTCCTCGGGGTGGCAGACCAGGACCGGGGTGCGGGTCGTCGGGCGCAGCACACCCGCCTCGCTGACCCGCCGCCCCACCAGCGAGTTGACGAGCGTCGACTTACCGGCGCCGGTCGAGCCGCCCACCACCGCCAGCAGGGGTGCTTCGGGCTGGCGCAGACGGGGCACCAAGTAGTCGTCGAGCTGGGCGAGCAGTTCATCGCGGTTGGCACGCGCGCGTGGGGCCCCTGCCAGGGGCAGCGGGAAGCGTGCGGCCGCGACACGGTCGCGCAGCGCGGAGAGTGCGTCGAGCAGCTGAGGCCGTACGTCCAAGGTCACCACATGCGAAGAATGCCCAATTTCAGGGGAATTCTGAAGCATATGGGCATGCCTGCGCGCCGACTGAACACAAGGGACGGAAGGGACGACTGGGACATGGGTACAGCCCAGGCATAACGAGTGCACAACACCGGTGGCGCTCGCCGTCAAAAGCGATGCACGATTCGTACCTGCCTGCGATTATCAGGACCGCTTCACCGAACCTCATCGAGCCACGGAGGCGAAGCGGCAGGGGCAAGGATCCGGGAGCCCTATCCTTGTCCCCGGCGACGTCACGGACCGGCCCGCACCCGGGCACCTTGACAGAGGCCACCACACCAGGCCCCCGTAGCTCAGTGGATAGAGCAGGCGCCTTCTAAGCGCTTGGCCGCAGGTTCGAGTCCTGCCGGGGGCGCCACCACCATGCCGCCGCCTGGGACACCAAAGCCCAGGTCAGAGCCGCTGGACCCACACTCCGGCCATAGGCACGCCCTACCCCTCCACAGGCGTCGGCGGCATCCGCAAGGCCGTTCGGGCCCGCGGTCGCTTCCCCTCGGAAGCCGCCGCGTTGAAGTGCGTCTGCATGGCGATGATGAGCCTGGACCCGACCGGCAAGGGACGACGCCGCTGGACGATGCGCTGGAAGGCACCACTGAAGCCTTGGCGCTCGACGGCGATGAACACGGCACACGCCTGCTTGGCCGCGTTCGCCATGTGCCTCCACCCCGCCCGGCGGAGTGCCTGCGAAGGTTCGGTCGCACGGCGGTGCCTGGCGTGTGCGGTTCGCTGGCTCAGGACTCCAGTCGCTGGACGCGTTCTGCGTCGCAGGTGCGGGGACAGGTCAGGCACGCCTCGCCGGGGCGGATGGTGTAGTACAGGCAGCAGCCGAGGCGGGTGCGGGTGGTGTGGGAGCGGCCGTTGCTGCCGGGAAGGTGCCGGAAGTCGGCTCCTCCAGGGAAGGGCGGGATGGCGCGGGGGAGGAGATCGGTGGCGGCCTGTACGGCCTGTTCCTCCTGGCCGAGTAGGCGGCCGAGGTGCCAGATGCCAGAGAGCAGGTCGTCGGCGACCATGCCCCACAGGGCGCGCTGGCCGCGCCGGATGTGGGGGCCGATGGCGGCGAGGAGGGGCCGCATGTGGTCGGCGACTGCGGCGCGGAGTTCGGCGTGCAGGGCCTGTTCGTGGGGGAGCGTCCGGACGCCGGGAAGGCGGGCTGCCGCCGGGTCGCCGGGGAGGCAGAGGAAGCCGGGTCCGGGGGTGATCTCGAATGCGCCGGTCGCCGGGTTCACCCGGATGTCGTGCGGGTGGATCCGCGCCACGCGCCGGTGCAGGTACCAGGGGCCGCTCATCAGCAAGCTGACGGACCACGCGTAGTCGTGCAGCGCGCGGGAGGCGGCTGTGTCCCTGCGCGGGGCGCGGCGGAAGCGGCGCTGGAGGCGAGTGGCCTCGGCATCGACGAATGCGCCGAGGGCATCGGGGTTCCGCGCCAGCTCTGCCGCGTCGACCCAGGGCCCAGCCGGTCGCAGGGAGTGACCGGTCGCCGGTCCGGCCTCGGCGACGTGCACGTCGAGCGCCTCGCAGCATGCGGCGAGGTGCCGGTAGGCGTCGGCGAGCAGACCGGGGGCGGTGGCCGCGGGGTCGGCAGGCAGCACCTCCGGGGCGATGGTCATGGGCACTCCTCACGCATGAGACAGGGCGCTGAGAAAAGGTAAGCCTCACCTTACCTACGAGGTGGACCGTCGACGATCGGGGGAGGCGCGTGTCACAGGACGGCCCGCCTTGACAAACTTAGGTATGCCTTACCTAAACTAACGCCCCGTGTCCATCTCTGAACGGGCCGCATCCACCGGCGTGCCCCCTTCGTCAGCCCGCCGGGTCGCCCCTTTTGTGTCGGGGATCGCCGCCCTGGTGCTGTGTGCCGCTGTGAGCCTGGCCCTGGGCGCGCGCTCGGTGCCGCTGTCCACGGTGGCCGACGCCCTGTTCGGCGACGCCCACGGGCGTGACGCCATTGTCGTGACGGGGCTGCGGCTGCCGCGTACCGTGGTCGGGCTCGCCGTCGGCGCCGCGCTCGGTGTGGCGGGTGCGGTGGTCCAGGGGATCACACGTAATCCGCTCGCCTCGCCGACGACGCTGGGCATCAACGCCGGTGCTGGCTTCGCCGTGGTCACCGCCGTCTACGCGCTACACCTCACCCGTCCCGTCGAGTACGTGTGGTTCGCCTTCGCCGGGGCGGCCGGCGCCGCGCTGTTCGCGCAGGCCCTGGCCCGCCGGGCGGGCGAGCTGGACCCGGTACGGCTGGCGCTCGGCGGCACGGTGCTGCAACTGGTCCTCATGTCCTGGACGTCGGCGGTGATGCTGGCCAGCCGGCGCACGCTGGACGAGGCCCGCTTCTGGCTGGCCGGCTCGCTGGCGGAACGCCCGCTGGGCGTGCTGTATCCGATGCTGCCGACGCTGGTGATCGGTGCGGTCCTGGCGCTGGCCGTCTCTCCCGCGCTCAACGCCCTCGCGCTCGGCGACGACGCAGCGCAGGCGCTCGGGGTGCCGGTGACCCGGATCCGGCTGGCCGGGACGGTCGCGGTGGTGCTGCTGGCCGGTTCGGCGGTCGCAGTGGCCGGCCCCTTGGCCTTCATCGGTCTGGCCGCGCCGCACCTGGTCCGCCCGCTGCTCGGCGGCGACCACCGGCTGCTGGTGCCCGGATGCCTGATCGCTGGGCCGCTGCTGCTGCTCGCCGCCGACGTCCTCGGACGGCTTGTCGTGCGCCCGTCCGAACTGGAGGTGGGCATCGTCACCGCCTTCCTCGGCGCCCCGCTGCTGGCGCTGCTGACCCGGAAGGTGGCGCGATGACCAGGACCCTGCAGGCCGCCTCCGTCCCGCACACGGGCGCATCGGTACGGCAGCGTCGTACCGCGCTGATCGCCTGCTGCTGTGTCGCCCTGCTCTGCTTCCTCGCCGCGGTCTCCCTGACCACGGGTGAGATGTCGATGTCCCCGTCGGTCGCGCTGCGCGCCCTGGTCGGGCTGGGCGATGCGGGTGACGTCCTCGTCGTGCAGCAGTTCCGGGCGCCGAGGCTGGCGGCGGCGATCGTCGCCGGGGCCGGTCTGGCCGTGTCCGGCGCCGTGCTGCAGCGGCTGTTCCGCAACCCGCTGGCTTCCCCCGATGTCGTGGGTATCACCGGCGGTGCGTCCTTCGGTTCGGTGTCCCTGCTGGCCGTGGGAGCCTCGCAGTCGCTCATCCCGGTGGGCGCGCTGGGCGGCGGCCTGCTCGCCGCCGTGCTGCTGGGGGTGTTCGCCTGGCGTTCCGGCCTGGCCGTCACCCGCCTGGTCCTAGTGGGCCTGGCGGTTCAGGCGGGGCTGGCCGCCGCCGTGAACCTCATGGTCGTACGCTTCCCCGCCGAGCTGGCCGGGGCGGCGCTGCAGTGGACCACCGGCTCCCTCTACGGCCGAACCTGGACCGAGGTGTGGGGCGCCGCCGCCGCGACCGTGGTGGCGCTGGCCGCCGTGTTCCTCCAGTACCGCCGACTGGCCGTCCTGGACCTGGGCGACGACACGGCGGGCCCGCTCGGAGTGCGGGTCGCGGCCGCCCGTCTCCACCTCCTCCTCACCACCATCGCGCTGGCCTCCCTGGCCGCCGCGCTCACCGGCCCGGTCGCCTTCGTGGCGCTCGCCGTGCCGCACGTGGTGCAGTTCCTGGCCGGCCCGCCCAGCCCCGGAACGCTGGCGCTGACCGGCCTGACCGGCTCGGTGCTGCTGCTCGCCTCCGACCTGGTGGTGCAGCACCTGCTCCCCGTGGAGGGTCTGCCGGTCGGCGTGGTCACCGCCACCGTCGGCGCCCCCTGGCTCCTGGTGCTGATGTTCCGTCAGTCCGCACCCGTCAACAGGAGTTCCGCATGACCTCCCAGCAGCCGAACGAACTGGCCGCCACCGGCCTCGACCTGCGCTACGGCGAGAGGGACGTGGTCAGCGGGCTCGACCTGGTGCTCCCCGGCGGCGCGGTCACCGCCATCGTCGGCCCCAACGCCTGCGGCAAGTCCACGCTGCTCAGAGGACTGACCCGGCTGCTCGCCCCGGCCCGCGGCACCATCACCCTGGACGGCGCCGACATCCACCGCATGTCGGCCCGTGTGCTGGCCCGCCGCATGGGCCTGCTGCCGCAGCAGCCGGTCACCCCCGAGGCGATCACCGTCGAGGCCCTCGTACGGCTTGGCCGCTACCCCCATCAGCGGCTGCTCGCCCCCTGGTCCGCCGCCGACCAGAAGGCGGTGGAGGAGGCCCTGGAGCGCACCGGCACCGCGGCCCTGCGCGAGACGCCCGTCGACCGGCTCTCCGGCGGCCAGCGCCAACGCGCCTGGATCGCCCTGGCGTTGGCGCAGGACACCGACCTGCTCCTGCTGGACGAGCCCACGACTTTCCTGGATCTGCGGCACCAGCTCGACGTGCTCGACCTGGTCGCCGCCCTGCACGCCGAGGCCGACCGCACCGTGGTGATGGTGCTGCACGACCTCGGACAGGCCGCCCGCTACGCGGACCACCTCGTGGTCCTCAAGGACGGACGACTGGCCGCGGCCGGAGCCCCGGCCGCGGTGCTCGACGCGGAGCTGGTCAAGTCCGTGTTCGACGTGGACTGCCGGGTGATCCCCGACCCGGAGACCGGCACCCCGCTGGTCATCCCCAAGGGCAGCGCAATACGGCACTCCGCCGTGTCCGCCTGACCCACGGGCTCGGAGCGCGCCAGGACGACACGACATCCGCCGGACGACCACACACCGACTTTCACGCACGCAGGGTGTCGCCGTCAGGCGACCGGATCACTGACCCCGATCCGCTCACCCCCCGTACACGGCAAGGAAGACGAACCCTCATGGCCATCAGAACACCCCTGCGCGGAATCGGCCGGCTCATCGCCGCGCCGCTCGCCGTCGTCCTGGGCACCGCCGCCCTCGCCGCCTGCGGCAGCGGGAACAGCGAGAACACGTCCGCCAAGGACGACACCGCGAAGGCGGGCGCCGCAGCCGGAGCCTTCCCCCGCACCCTCAAGACCGCGATGGGCGATGTCAAGATCCCTGCCGAGCCGAAGCGTGTGGTCGTGCTCGACACCGGCGAGCTGGACGACGTCACGATGCTCGGCATCAAGCCGGTCGGCGCGGTCTCCCCGCACATGAAGACCGAGGGCGGCTTCCCCAACTACCTGAAGGACAAGGTCGAAGGAGTGACCGACGTCGGTCCGCTGCTGGAGCCGAACCTCGAGAAGATCGCCTCTCTCAGGCCCGACCTGATCCTGTCCTCCAAGGTCCGCCACGAGAAGGTCTACGACAAGCTGTCCGCCATCGCCCCGACCGTCTTCACCGAGACCACCGGCGGCCCCTGGAAGGAGAACCTGGCGCTCCACGCCAAGGCCCTCGGCCTGGAGAAGCAGGCCGCAGCTGCGCTGAACAACTACGAGACGCGGGCCAAGGCCCTCGGTGAAGTGATCAAGAAGAAGTACGACGGGAAGATGCCCACCGCGTCCGTCGTCCGCTTCGTGGCCGGCCCCACCCGCCTGTACCAGTCCAACGCCTACAGCGGCGTGGTGCTGAACGACATCGGCCTTGAGCGCCCGACGTCGCAGGTCTCCAACGACCCGGCGGTGACGATGAAGGATGTCAGCCCCGAGCAGATCGACCAGGCCGACGCCGACCTGATCTTCGTCACCGTCGCCGACGACCCGAACAGGACGCAGAAGAAGGACGTCACCTCCAACCCGGTGTGGAAGGACCTGAAGGCCGTCAAGGACGGCAAGGTCTTCGAGGTCCCGGACGAGACCTGGATGTCCGGCATCGGCGTCCAGGCCGCCGAGCACATGCTCGCCGACGTGGCCAGGGCCACCGGCGTCGAGCTGCCCCAGCAGTGACCTGACCCGGGTGCCGGGGGTGGACCGCACGCCGGTCCGCCCCCAGAACCCACGGCCGTACCTGCGCCGGACCCGCACCCCCACCGCCGTACCCGCACCCGACCGGAGACAGTGACACACGATGCGGCTGTACCTGCTTGCCCTCAACCCCACCGACTCGGTCACCGAAGGCTTCCTGCCCGCCGCCGCCCGGCTCGGCCTCACCGTCACCGTCCTGACCGACCAGGCCGAGGCCCACCGGCGCACGTACCCACAGATCGAGGTGCTGGAGTGCGACGTGCGCGACTTCTGCGCCGTCATCACACGGATCTCCACCCACCACACCCCCCACGCCGTCTTCACCAACAGCGACCACCTGCAGACCCAGGCCGCGCTGGCCGCCGCCTACTTCGGCCTGCCCGCCAAGGACTGGCGGGCGACGCTGCGCGCCAAGGACAAGGCCGAGATGCGCCGCCACCTGGCCGCCACCGGCGCCGACACCGCCTGGTCCACCGAGCTCGCCCCGGGCCAGGACCCGGCGACGCTCGCCTCACTGGACGTCCCATACCCGTGCGTCATCAAACCCCGGGAAGGCGTGGCCAGCGAGGACGTGGTCCTGGCCACCGAGCCCGAGGAACTCGTGGTGCACGCCAAGGAGATCCGGGCCCGCCGCCCGCAGGCGGCGCTGGTCGTCGAGGAGTACCTGTCCGGCGAGCTGTACACCCTGGAGACCCTCGGCGACGGCCGTCTGCGGCACGTGCTGGGCGGCTTCCACACCGAGCTGTCCCCGCCCCCGTACTTCATCGAGGAGCGGCTCACCTTCGTCCCGGCCCACCCCGAGGACGTCGTCGCCGGGGTCCTGACCCAACTCGACGCGCTGGGTGTGGGTTTCGGCGCCTGCCACACCGAGTTCGTCGTCCACGAGGGCCGGGCCCGGATCATCGAGGTCAACTACCGGGCCATCGGCGACCAGTGCGACCTGCTGCTGGCCCAGCTGCTCGACATCCCGCTGTTCGAGCACATCCTGCGCGTCCATCTGGGCGAGCCGCTGCCCGCAGACCTGGGCGCCAGCCGCGACGGCGCAGCCCGCCTTGAATACCCCTGCGCCGAACGCGCCGGAACCCTGGCCGCCGCCCCGGCTCCGGCCGAGCTGACCGTCGACGGCGTGAAACTGACGTACCGTCCACTGCGTTCCGTCGGCGAACGGCACGAGCTGTACCACACCAACCGCGACTACCTCGGCGTGCTGCGGGCCACCGGCACCGACCGACAAGCCGTGGACCGGGCCGTGGCCGGATTCCTCGCCACACAGCGCTGGGAGATCACGCCGTGACGACGACCGACATCACGGCCCGCCACCTCCCCGGTCCCCGACCGTCCCAGCAGGCCCCGCAAGCACTGGCCGCGGACCGCGACCCGGCGCAGGAATTGCTGCTGCGCGTGCTCAGCGCGCTGCTACGGGAGGACGTGGTGGGACTGCGCACCCGCAGTACGCCCGTGGAGCGGCCGGACGGGCTGTGGTTGCGACTGGTGGTGCCCGCCCGTGCCTCCTCTGCGGATGGCAGCACGTCGGGCCGGACAGGGCCGGGCTCCGCCGACGCTGCGTTGTTGCTGCCGGTTGTCGCCGACGGGTTCCAATGTGAGTACGCGGCCAGGCTGCCGCTGCTGCTGCGGGAAACGGGCGGCGGCGAGCCGGCCGGGCTGACCACACTCGAGGATGTCCTCGCCGCGCTGAGTGAACTCGCCGAGCCCGCCGGCCGCGACGGCTTCGCCGTCTTCCGCGAGGAGTGCCGCCAGACGCTGGCCACCATGCGGCTGCACGCCACGTCGCAGGAGGAGACAGCCGAACTCCTCACCGCCCGCCACGGTCCCGGTCCGGCCGGCTGGACCGGCCTGACCGGCAGCCTGGCCCTGGACACCCTCGCCGCCCGCCACGACCACCCCGTCTACCCCACCGCACGCGGCCGCTCCGGCCTCGGTGAAGACCAACTACGGGCGTACGCACCCGAGTTCCACTCACGCTTCATGCTGCGCTGGATCGCCCTGCCGCGCCACGCGGTCACCGTCCCCGGCGGCACCACGGCTCTTCCCCCGTGCTGGCCCACGCCCCGGGACCTGGGCCTTCCGCGGCTTGAGGACAGCCACCTCGTCCTTCCCGTCCACCCGCTGTCCCTCGGTTCCCCGCTGCGTGAGGCGCTTGGTGCCACCGGTTTGCACGGCGAGGCGGTCCTCGCCGACCGTGCCCGCCTGGAGGCCGTACCGACGCTGTCGATGCGGACCGTGGCGCTGGTCGCCGACCCGGGCCTGCACCTCAAACTGCCGCTCCCCACCGCCACCCTGGGCCGGCGCAACCGGCGCACCATCAAGCCCGGAACGCTGGTCGACGGCGCCGCGGGCCAGCGTCTACTGCAGACGGTGCTCGCCCGCGAGCCGCGGCTGGGGCAGAATGTCCTGCTCGCTGACGAGTCCGTCTACGCCCACGCCGGTCACGAACTCCTCGCCGTGCTGTGCCGCCGCTACCCGGCCGGCCTGGACAACTGTGTCGTCACCCCCTTGGCCGCGCTGTTGAGCCCGGCACCCGGCGGCGGGCTCGTGATCGACCATCTCGCCGACCGGTTCTACGGCGGTGACCCCCTCGCCCTGCTCGACGCCTTCCTGACGGCGCTCTTCGACCTGCAGACCACCCTCTTCGGCTACGGCATCGCCCTGGAGTCCCACCAGCAGAACATCTCCCTCGTACTGGACCCTCACCCGGCCGGTACGCGCCTGAGGCTGCTGCTGAAGGACAATGACGGGCCGCGCATCAACCTCGCCCGGCTGCGCACGCGGCTGGGAGCCGACGCCCCCGACCCGTCCGACTTCGACGACGCCCGCATCTTCAACCGGAGCGACCGGCCGGTGACTGACGTGTTCACCACCATCACCGTCCACCTGTGCGCGGGCGCCTACGCCTTCGGGCTCGCCCGGCACGGCCGCGCGCCGCTGGAGACGCTGCTGGGGCTCGTCCGCGACCGGCTCGCCGAGGCCGTCGAGCGGCTCGGCACCGGGCCCGGCGAACCCGGCGCGATCCTGCGCAGCCAGGTCCTGGACGCGCCGCAGCTGCCGATCAAGGCGATGGTCACCGCAGGCACCCTGCTCACCAAGGAGCGTTCGGGCGCAGCCGACATCAACAAGCACTACACCACCGGCCCCAACTACCTGCTGCGCGCGGGAGGGCCCCGATGAGCGCGCCCGCCGCTGCCGACGCCCTGCTGGGCCCCGCCCAGGACACCCCCCAACCCGCATTCGGTCGCCGCCACCTGCACGCCGTGGCCGGCTGCTACTTCGTGGCGTCCTTCGCCGCCCTGGGCCTGCCGCCCTACCTGACCGAGATCCTGCCGGAACTGGGCGACCGCACCGCCCACTGGGCCGGTGTGCTGTACGTGGTCCCCACGGTGTTCAGTGCCCTCGGTGCACCCTTGTGGGGCCGCCTCGCCGACCGCTTCGGACGCAAGAGACTGCTGCTGCGCGCCCAGCTCGGCCTGGCCCTCTCCTTCCTGCTCGCCGGATGGGCCGACTCCCTGGCCGCGTTCACCGCCGCACTGGCACTGCAGGGCGTGCTCGGCGGCACCTTCGCCGCCTCGAACGGCTACCTCGGCGCCGCGCTGGAAGGCCCGGCCCTGTCCAAGGCCCTGACGCTGATGCAGGGCAGCGCCCGTGCGGCCCTGGTCTTCGCCCCGATCGTCGTCGGCTCCCTCGCACCCTGGCTGTCCCCGCACCGCCAGTACGCGCTGCTCGCCGTACTGCCCCTGGCAGCCGCCGCGATGCTGTGCGCCCTTCCGGAACCCGGCCGACCCCGCCCGGCGCCGCCCCGGACACCCGAGCAGCGCGTCTTTGAGCAGGCATCCGGCGTGGATCACGTCCAGGACGGCGAGTCTGCGGCCCCTGGTCGCCGCCCGGGCCCCGGCGCGGCGTCCGGCGCTCCGGCACCCCTGGCGGAGGCCGCAAGCGGGCACGAGCTCAGCGCGAGCACGGCCATCGCTGCGGGCGGGCCAACCGCGTCGGAGGCCGCGGCGCGGGGCGGTGCTCCTGACGTGCGGTTGCCAACGCTCTACGCCCTGGAGTTCGTCTTCGTCTTCTCCACCGTCATCTCCTTCCCGTATCTGATCGCGCTCATCGAGGACCGAATACCGGGAATCTCCCCGGCCGCCTCCGGCGTCCTGTTCGCCCTGCCCCACCTGTGCTACCTGGTGACGGCCATGGCGGTGCACGCCGCCTTCCGCAACCGCCCCCGACTCGGGATCACGCTCGGCTTCACCTGCATCGCACTCGGCCTGGCCGGCCACGGAGTGGCCGGCTCGCTCCCGGCCCTGATCGCCGTACGCCTGGCTCTCGGCGCGGGCCTCACGCTCGGCCTGGTCTGCCTGTCGATCCTCGCCGCCGACTGCGCCAAGGGGCGCGCGCCCGGCGGAATGTTCGGCTCGCTGGAGTTCTTCTCCAAGGCCGGCGCGGCCGCCGCCGGCGCGGCCGCAGCGGCCGGCAACAGCTGGTCCGGGCCCACCGCGCCCGTGCTGACCGGCACCGCCGCCGCGCTGGTCACCGTGCTCGCGATCACCGCCCCCGCCCTCGTCACTCCCGCTCTCCGCACCCGCTGGAGCCGTTGATGTCACTGACCACCGCCACCACCCCGGCCCACACCGCTCCGACTGCCCCGGCCGCACCGCCCACCGCCGACGAGGCCGTCGCCCACACCCTCCTCAACTGCCTGCTGCGCGAGGTCTCCGGCCCCGAGCACCAGACCGCCGTCACAGACGGCCACCTGCTGCTCCGCCTGCCCCGCCGCGGTGTACTGCTGCGCGTCGCCCTGCGCCGCACCTCCCTGCTCGGCGCCCACCGCTTCACCGGAGGGGTGACGGAGCGGCGCAACGACGGCTGGGCGGAGGTCGACTGGCGGACGCTGGCCGAGTACACCCGCGCCGAACTGTGCCTGCGCACGGGCGTGCGCAACGAGGAGTTCCTGGGCCAGATCACCTCCAGCCACCAGGGCGTGGCCGCAGCACTCGCCGCCCGCGAGACCCGCCAGGAGACCGACGGCGACCCGCTCGCCACCTACCTGGCCTCCGAGCAGTCCCTCATGCTCGGCCACCGCTTCCACCCCACCCCCAAGGCCCGCACCGGCGCCCCCGCCTCCTGGGCGGCGTACGCACCCGAGACCGCGGCCCGCTTCCCCCTGCGTCACCTCGCCGTCCGCGACCACCTGATCATCGAGGAGACCGCCGCACCAGGTGCCACCGACCCCTTGGACGCGCTCCACCCGGCGATGCCCGACGGCTACCGGCTGCTGCCCGCCCACCCCTGGCAGTACGAGCTGCTGCGCGACCATCCGGCACTCCGAGAGGCCCTCGACCGGGGCGACATCCTCGACCTCGGCCCCGGCGCCACGCCCTTCGCCGCCACCGCCTCCGTCCGCACCCTCTACGACGGAGAGACGTTCCTGAAGTTCAGCCTGAACGTCCGCATCACCAACTGCCTTCGCAAGAACGCCAGCTACGAGCTGTCCGGCGCCGTCGCCCTCACCCGCGTCCTGGAACCGGTCCTGGCCGACCTCGCCGCCCGCTTCCCGGGCACCGCCATGCTGCGCGAGCCCGCCTACCGCAGCCTCGCCCTCCCCGGCCCCGACCGCCGCCCGGACCACGCCCTGCTGGAAGGCTTCGGCGTGATCGTCCGCGAGGGCCTGTCCCAACGGCTGCTACCCGGCACCACCCCGCTGCTCACAGCCGCCGTCGCCGACGAATACCCCTCCGGCCCCGGGCACATCTCCCGCCTGCTCGCCAGCGCGGGCCCGCAGCAGGCACTCGACTGGTGGACGGCCTACCTGCAACTGCTGCTCCCACCAGTCCTCGCCGCCTACTTCGACCACGGGCTGGTCCTCGAACCCCATCTGCAGAACGTCCTCGTCTGCGTCGACGCCGACGGCATGCCCGCCCAGGTCCTCCTCCGCGACCTGGAAGGCACCAAGCTGGTCCCCGAACACCACACCGACGCCCTCGCCGCGCTGCCGCCCGAGGTCGCCGCCCCCATGACGTACGACGCCCAGCGGGGCTGGGACCGCGTCGTCTACTGCCTGCTGGTCAACCACGTCGCCGAGATGCTCGCCGCCCTCGCCGACCTGCACCCGCACACCGAGGCCGACCTGTGGGGCCGGGTACGCGACACGCTCCAGACGCACGCGGACCGGCACGGCTGCCCGCCCCGACTGGCCGCCCTGCTCGCCGGGGTGCCGCTGCCCGCCAAGGCCAACCTGCTCACCCGCTGGAAGCGCAAGGCCGACCGCGAGGCCGGCTACGTCCGCCTGCCCTCACCGCTCGCCGAGGACGTGCTGACCGGCGCCGTCCGCGCCGACGCCCCCTGGCGCCTCCGATGACCCCGCCCACCGCCGCCGTGCGCGAGCGCGCCCTGTCCCTGCCGTCCCACGAACTGCCCGCCTACCTCTACGACCTGGCCGCACTGCGCGAGCACGCCGCCGCCGTACGGGCCGCCCTGCCCGGACGCGTCGAGCTGTACTACGCCGCCAAGGCCAACCCCGAGCCGGAGATCCTCGCCGCCCTCAGCCCGTACGTGGACGGCTACGAGGTCTCTTCGGGCGGCGAACTCGTCCACGTCGCCACAGCGGTGCCCGGCCGCACGCTGGCCTTCGGCGGCCCCGGCAAGACCCCGGCGGAGATCACGACCGCGCTGGAGCTGGGCGTCCAGCGTTTCCACGTCGAAAGCACCCACGAACTGCACATGCTGGCGGAGCTCGCGCGGAGCACAGCACCACGGGGCCCGGTCGGCGTCCTGCTCCGCTTCAACCTCCCGCTGTCCGCACGCTCCCTCCGGGGCAGCTCCCTGGCGATGGGCGGCCGCCCCACACCCTTCGGCACCGACCCGGCCCAGGCCGACGACCTCATCCGCCCGCTCACCGACGGCACGCATCCGCAGCTGGAGCTGCACGGCGTCCACGCCCACCTGGCCAGCGGGCTGCAGGCCCCCGAGCAGATCGCGGTCGCCGAGTCCATCGTGACCTGGTCCGTTCAGCTCGCCGCCCGGCACGGAGTCACGCTCGCCGAAGTGAACGTCGGCGGCGGCATGACGGTGGACTACACCAAGCCGGAGCACCGCTTCGACTGGGCCGCCTACGGCACGGGCCTGCAGCGCCTGGCCGACGCGCATCCGGACCTGACGCTGCGGATCGAACCGGGCCGGGCACTGACCGCGTACTGCGGCTGGTACGCAACCGAGGTACTGGACGTCAAGCACAGCCACGGCGAGCAGTTCGCCATCGTCCGCGGCGGCACCCACCACCTGCGCACCCCGGCCACCAAGGGCCACGACCAGCCGTGCACCGTACTGCCCGTGGACACCTGGTCGCACCCCTGGCCCCGCCCCGCGGCCCGGCAGCAGCACATCACCGTCACCGGCCAGCTGTGCACCCCCAAGGACGTGCTGGCGCGACGCGTCCCGGCAGCGGGGCTGCGGGCGGGCGACCGGATGGCGTTCTCGCTCGCCGGGGCCTACGCGTGGAACATCTCCCACCACGACTTCCTCATGCACCCACGGCCCGGATTCCACTACCTGAACCCGTGAGGCAGAACACACACACGACGGAACCGCGCACAGCTTCCCGGACTGCTGCACCCCGTACGGGCATCAAGCAGACTGGCCTCGGGAGCGGATGGCTCCCGGCAAGGTCATCGGTCAGCGGGCGACTTCGCGGTTCGCCATCAGCTCTGAGCCTCTGACCTGCATGTATGGGTCGGGTGGATCACGGAGAGGGCCGCGTGACCGCCCGGTCCGTGCGCGTCCGGCAAGCGCCGAGGGCGGTACGCCTCCACCGTCCCCGTGTCGACACCAGGACCGGGAAGTCACCCCGTGCCGCCCCCGGGATTCAAGCAGTGGTCCATGAGCGCTCCGGCGGACCGGGCGAACCCCTGAGCGCGCGCCACTGCGGCCGGAAGTGTCCCGTCGGAGGGTCCCGGACGCAGCCTCGTACGGGCCGCTCCCCCGCACGCACGGGCGCATGTGGCGGGAACCTCGCCGCTGGGCCATCCTGCCGCGGCCGTCTCCACCTCCGGGACGGGCACCGTGATCATTCCGCGAAGCAGTCGCGTCCGCCGCGCCCCTCGGGCAGGTGCACGGCCCTGGTGCCGGTCCCCGGGTGCCGAACGGAGTGGAGAGGGGGTGCCCGTCACTGGGCCGGAAATCGTCTGCCCGCAGCAGGCGGCATCCGTCGACTGGCGGCCGCACCCGACAAACGGGGGCGGGAGATAGGGGCTTCGTTTCGGTGACGGCCGCGACCGTGCGCCCGCTCCAAGGCGGCCGGGCCGGTTCGGGTCACATCTGGGACACGAAGCCCGCAGGTTGCATGCACCCCTCGCCGGACCGAGGTCACAATGGCCGGTCCGAGTAACGTTCTTGGGGGGATCATGCATGGCAGAACAGCGCTCGTCACCGTCACCGCGCTCGCCGCGCTGCTCACCGCGTGCGGCGGCGGCAGCGGGCAGGGCTCGGCGGAGGGCACGACGACCACAGGGAGCAAGGCCCCTTCGCAGACGGCCGATTGCGGGCCCGGCTCGGGCGGCCGGTGCAGCAGCGGCAGCGCCTCCCCCACCGCTGCGAAGCCGGACACCGAGCTGGCCGTCGGAGACGCCTTCGCCTATCAGGACGGCCTGAAGGTACAGGTCACGGGGATCAGCCGGATCACCAGGTACGGGGAGTACGACGAGAAGCCGGCCGCCGACAAGACGGCCTTCCGCGTGGCGTGGACCGTCACGAACGGCACCGACAAGCCGTACGACCTCGACAACCTGGGCTACGACGCCAAGGGCGCCACGAGCGGTGGTGAGACCGAGTTCCTCTACGTCGAGGTCGACTCCAAGCAGATGACGGGACGTCTCGCGCCGGCCCACAGCGGCAGGTTCACCTCCGAGTACGCGATCGCCAGGAAGGACGCCGACCGGATCGTCTTCACCATGAGCCGACTCGACGCCTTCATGGAGGACGACAGCGCGTACGTGGGCGAGGACCCGCACTGGACCGGCGCCGTCAAGTAGGCGACGCCCCGCGCGACCGGGCACCCCCGGAGCGGCACACTCCTCGGTCGCCCAGCCCCGGGGGGTGTCGCCGGCCGGCAGGCCGTGGTGCGTGTGCACCGGCGGCGTGACGCCGCCGGCGGTCACCGGGCCACCGGGCACCGGCCGGGACTGCGGCGTCCGGGTGGAAGAGTCCGGGCCTTCGGGTTCGGCGGGCCGCCGGCAGGAACATTAGGCCAATGACGACCTGGTTCGACCATGCCCGCACGAAGAGTCGCGACGACGAACGAGAACGGCAGGCGAACCGCACCGTGCTCGGCGCGGTCGTGCTGGCCTTTCCCGTGCTGAAGGTGGCATGGACGCTCGGCAGCAGCTCGGCAGCCAGCGAGGTGTTCCTGACCGCCGGTATCAGGAGCTGGTCGGACGCCTTGAGCGGGATGGTCCTGACCGACGCGCTGCTCGCCTCGGTGCTGGCGATCGTCGTCTGCCGGCTGGTTCCCTTCCGGTTCCGCAGGGCCCCGGCAGCCGGTGGTCCCGCGACCGGCTGGCTGGTGGTCCTGGCCCTGGCCCTGGCCGTCCCGCTGGCCTTCGGAGTCATCGTCGGAGCCTGGCACGGGTGGGCCTGGGGGCTCGCCACGGCCCTGATCGCCTACGTCCTTCGGGTGGGCAGAGAACTCGCCGAACTCCGCCGCGGCGACGGTCCGCGGACGGCGTCCGGCACCGTGTCCCTCGTCCTCAGTCTGGTCGTCGCCGCCGCGCTCCCCCTCGTCGCCCTGGGCTCCTGCCTCAACGGGCGCTCCTGGGCCCCGGTCCTGCTCTGCGACGTCGACGTCGGTACGGGGCCCGAGCGGGAGCGGGTCATCGAACTCAGCCGCACCGGTCCCGGTGTCGTCGGCTGGGGCCTCTCCGGCCACGAAGCCGTCAACGGCATCCGCTGCGCGCTCGCCGAGGACCAGCAGGTCCGCGCGCCTGTCTGGGACAGCTGAGACGGCCGGACGCCGCCGCCGGCCCGCGGGGACGCCACGGTTCCCACCGTCCGCGGGTCCGCGGGCGCGCCCGTCCGCAGTCCTCGCGTGCCCGGCAGCCGCTCGTGGTGATCGCGTCCCGCACGTCCCCGCGGCCCCGCGGTCCGGTTCCGCCGGTCGGCGTGTCGACGCGGCCACCGGGGTGAGTGTGGGCGCCCCGGAGCCGCGGCGGGTGCGTCGGTCCGGCGCGCGGGCCGTCTCAGGCGCACCATGGTGCGTGCGGAAGGCGGAGCACAGCACACGGGACACAGCGCGCTGAAGGCGCAAGGCAGCGCACGGGGCACGCGGCGCGGAGCACACGACGCGGATCGCGGGCGCCGAACGCGTGACAGGGAACGCTGAGCGCCGCATCCCGGGCATCGAGCGGGCGGTCAAGGGCGGAACACATGCATGTGGCCAGTAGCGGTATCAGCGGGACCACGGCCGAGGCGCTGATGTACGTCTGGTTCCTCCTGGTCGTGCTGTCCGCCGTCTACGTCGCGTACGACGCGTTCACCAAGAACCCCGAGCTGACCGTGATGAAGTGGGGCTGGGTGCTGGTGACCCTGTACATCGGCCCGATCGGCGCCGCGCTCTACGTGCTGTCGTGCAAGGAACCGAGGCCGGGGGCCCACGAACGGTTCGTGGCACCGCTGTGGAAGCAGGCCCTCGGATCCACCATCCACTGCGTGGCCGGTGACGCCACCGGCATCATGGCGGCAGCGGTGATCGTGTCGGACATCGGTCTTCCGCCGTGGGGCGACAGCCTGACCGAGTACGTCGTGGGGTTCGGCTTCGGCCTGCTCGTCTTCCAGGCCCTGTTCATGCGGGACATGCTCGGTGGAAGCTACCTCCGGGCGGTGCGCTCCACCGTGTTCGCGGAGTGGCTGTCGATGAACTGCGTGATGGGCGCCATGGTGGCCGTACTCGTGATCATCCGGAGTCATGTGCCGGGCGCCGGCGACGCCTCCGACGTCCGCTTCTGGGCCACGTTCTCCCTCGCCGTCCTGGCCGGTCTCGCCTTCGCCTATCCCGTGAACGTCTGGCTGGTGGCCAACCACCTGAAGCACGGGATGGGAACGGTGCGGGTCCTGGGGCAGGGCGGCGAGGCAGTGCACGAGGAGTCGGCCGCGGCAGCCCCGGCCGACGGTGGAATGGACATGACGGAGAGTGAGGTGACCCGGGAGCAGAAGGCCGCCATGGCCACGCTGACCGTCGTCTTCCTCGCCGCAGGTGTGCTCCTGGCCGGGATCTTCGGGCACCTCGACTGACGAACCGGGAAGCCGGCAGGCCATCAGCCGTCGAACTGACGAACCGGGGAACCCCGGAACCGCCGTGGTGCGCCCGGTCCCCCTGCTTCGTGCCCCACTTCGTGTCTCAAAGGCGTTCCGCCGCTCCCCGCGGGGCCCCGTCCGCTCGCTCCCCTGTTCAGAAAGGGTGATCCAGGCGTCGTCGCCGTGACCCGCCCCGTGTGCCGGCGTTGAACGGGAAGTGCGGCGGCGCAACCTGCCGCCGCGCTCCCCCTAGTCATAAGGAGAACCTGATGTCTCGCATCGCGAAGGCAGCCGCCGTCACGCTCGGCACGGGCGCCGTGGTGCTCAGCGGGGCCGGCATGGCCCTGGCGGACGCGGGCGCCCAGGGTGAGGCCATCGGCTCGCCCGGCGTGCTGTCGGGCAACGTCGTGCAGGTTCCGGTTCACATCCCGGTCAACCTCTGCGGCAACACCGTCGACGTGGTCGGCCTGCTGAACCCGGCGTTCGGCAACACCTGCGTCAACGAGAGCGGCCACGGCCACGGCGGCTACGGCTACTGACGTCGTAGCACAGCATCCACGCGAGAGCCCCGGCACCTCGAGCGCCGGGGCTCTCCCCCGTGGCCGGACCCGCCGGACGGGGTCACGCGTAGCGGTAGATCCGGCCGACGTCCTCCAGCGACTGCGGCGTCACGTCCCACGGCGGCAGCTTCTCGTGCCGGGCCACGATCCGACCGCGCTGCAGGTCGCCGAGGCCCGGCGGCTGCTCGGGCAGGTAGTGGGCTCCGCGGTGGAGGCGCTGCCAGCGCGTCCACTGAAGGTCGACGAAGGCGTGGTGGAGCCAGAAGACGGGGTCGTTGACGGAGGCTCCGCCGAGCATCGCGCCACCGACCCAGCGGTGCACCCGGTTGTGGTTGTGCCAGGAGGCGCTGCCCCGCCCGGTGCCCCAACCCTCCAGCTTGTTGCGGAATCCCTCGGTGGCCGTGGAGTCCCAGGGCGCGGCGTCGTAGACACCGTCGTCCAGCGCCCACTGGAGCTCGCGCGGCGTCGGCAGCTCGATCGGATGGCGGGCGCGGCCCAGGTCCCGGGTGAGGAACCTCCCGTCGGTCACGCCCTCCTTGATCGTCCAGTTGCCCTCGGCGTAGGCGAACGGGCCGGTCGTCACCTGCTGGTCCGAGCGGCGTCCGTTGCCGCCGAGCAGGTCGTCCGTCCAGGGCGCCCCGGTGGTCCTGCGGTCGCGGGTCCAGTCCCAGTAGGGGAGGGTCACCGAGTCGTCGACCCGGCGCAGCGCCCCCTCCAGCTCCAGCAGGAACCTGCGGTGCCAGGGCAGGAAGGACGGGGTCATGTGGCCCGCCCGCAGTCCGTCCTCGCCGTCGGCGATGTAGTAGTCGATGTGCATCCGTACGAACGCGTCGTACTCGCCGCGCCGTTTGACCTCCAGCATCGCCGTGACGAACCGCCGCTTCTCGGTCGCGGTCAGCGTACTGACGTCCTTACGCGTGTACGTCATGCTCTCCCCCCGTGTGGTGGTGCCGGCCGTGCCCGGCGGCCGGTGCGGTGCCGTGCCCGATGCCGTGCTCGCGCAGTTGCTCGTGGGGGCCGAGCGCGTCGACGGCGGCGCGGGCCGCCGCGAGCGGGGTCGGGTACGAGCCGTAGTGGTCGACGACGCTCAGCCAGCTGCCGTCGGCCCGCCGCATCAGGTGCAGCGGGCGTCCGTCGACGGTGACCCGCCAGCGTTCGGGGTCGACGGCGCGTGTGCCGGGGACGGGGACGCCCTGGATCCGGCGGCCGTGGTAGGTCTCGTCGAAGGCTCCGTCCGCGCCGCCGTCCGGGGCGCGCGGCGGGCGGGAGGCCGCGACGACGGGGGCGAGCGCGAGGGCGAAGGCCGGGGCGAGCAGACCGCGCAGCACCTCCCGCCGGGTTCCGCCGCGCGACCCGGGTCTGGCCGCTTTCGCCGTGGCCGGCTCCGTCCCCACCGCCACTGCACCGACGCCAAAGACCATGCTGTGCTCCTGTCCGGTTCTCGGGTTGCTCGTAGCCGTAACCGCCCGGCGGCACCGGTGGTCACCACAGCCCGCCCGGACGGCCGTCCACGCACGGGGCCGCGGACCCCGGCGGTGGTGTTCCCACCGGGATCCGCGGCCTTCGCCGGTCGCCGTTTCGCCGCGGCTACAGGCCGGGGCCCAGCCCCAGATCGGCGCCCGGCACCGCCTGGAGCACCGGCGTGACGACGCCGGCCTGGGGCAGCTTCGCCCCGGGCAGACCGAAGGCGTCGGCGTCGGGCGGGGTGAGGGGGAGGTCCGCGGTGAGGCCCGGGCCGAGGGTGCGCAGGCCGGAGGCGGGGGCGTCGAGGGCGACGTGGTCGAAGTCGTCCCCGAGGGCGTGCGGCAGGGGCGCGCGCAGATCGGCGCCGGGCAGCCCGGCGCCGATCGGGAGCTGCGGCAGGGCCCGCTCGGGTACGAGGCGGCCCTCGACGTAGCGGGGCCCCTCGGGCGCGCCCGGCGTCGGCAGGGGCAACTCGCCTCCCAGCTTCGGCAGCTCCATGTTGAGGGACTGCTCGACGCCTTCCAACGGGACGGGCACGGGCACCGTGCCGGCCGCGACGGCGGGCGTCGCACAGGCGGCGGCACCGGCCGCCGCGGCCACGCACGTGATCGCGGCGGCGAGGGTTCCTCGGGTGGTCGACTTCATCTCGGGTACGGGACCTTTCGCAGGTTCGGCAGCTTGGCGTGCGTACCGAGTAACGAGCCGGAAAACAGCCCCAGCGCACAATTCCCCCGAGTGCCCCAGTAGTCATTTGTCGGCTCGTATGCCCGCCCGTGTGAAAGGACCGGCATGCGCACACGCGCGGACGTCCCGGCGCCCGCCGGAGTCCTGACGCCCGCCGGACCTGGTCGTCACCGTGCCCGCACCGGTCCGCGGCGGCAGCGCCGATCCGATGTGCCGGTCCGCGGGGTGCGGCGGCACACGAGGGCGGGCGGCCGGCGGTCGCGCGCGGGAGTGAGGCGGTCCAAGGGGGCGGACGGTACGCGGTCGCGCGCGAGGGCCAAGGGGGATCCGGAAGGCGGTACCCGGACGTCGGACCGTCCCGTCAGCCGGTCCAGAAGTCCCACCAGCGGGTCAGGACGAGCATCCCGACGACACCGACGTGCAGCACGGACGGCAGCCAGGTGAACTCTTCGAAGAACGTCCGCGCCCAGGCCGGCGCCGGCAGGAATCCGTGCCGTACGTTCACGGAGGTGACGTGCCAGAAGAGCACGATGGTGCCGGCCCAGGCCAGGCAGCACCACAGGCACAGCGCGTTGATCCGGTACAGCGACTCGAACTGGAGCCAGGAGACGAAGCCCACCCCGAACAGGCAGCCGGCCCAGAAGGCCAGCCAGTACCAGCGGGGGAAGACGGCACCGGCCGTCAGGCTCATGCCGACGCACACGACGATGCCGTAGGCCACCAGGCCCAGCATCGGGTTGGGGAACCCGAACACCGAGGCCTGGTCGCTCTTCATCACGCTGCCGCAGGAGACCACCGGGTTCAGACTGCAGCCCGGGGTGAACCCCGGTTCCTCCAGCAGCTTGAACTCGTCGATGGTGATGGCCCAGGACGCCACCAGCCCGGCCGCGCCGGTGAGCACCAGCAGCAGGGCCGACGCCCGGCCGCCACCCGCGGTCCGCGGATCCTTCCGCGGGGGCCCTGCCGCGGGATCGGCCATCAGCCGCGCAGGCTGCGCGCGGGGAGGACGACGTGCGCGGCGGCGGTCAGTGTCTCCTCGGCGCCCGCGAACGCGCTCAGCGCCTCCGGGGTGACCGGCTTGCCGGGCTCGGCGTCGGGCCACGGGCGGGAGGTGAACACCAGGTAGGCGTATCCGCGTTCCTCGACGGCCGCGAGCCACTCGGGCGGCGGCGTGCACTGGGCGTTGAGGTTGGGCATGGTGACGACGGCCGAACCGGCCTCGACGAGCAGGGTCACCGGCAGGCTGGGCTTGGCGGAGCCGTCGACGAGATCGCCGCCCACGGGCAGGCCGGTGTCGCCGAGCAGCCGCTCCACGGCGGCGGTCGTGGCCGCCCCGCCCCCCTCGGCGTCACCGAGGGAGTAGGCCAGCAGGTAGGGCATGTCGGCACCGTCGGGAGCCTCGCCGCTCCACGGCATCACGACCAGGGTGCCCAGGTCGGCGACGTTGAAGGGGCGGGTTTCGCTTGAGGTTGAGGTCACCGCGCGACCCTATCGGCGGACCGGCGGACCGCTCCGCACGCGCTCACCCGACCGGACGACGTACGGGGGGCTGTCCACACGAACGAGGGACGGGTCTCGAACAGGCCAGTGACGGCGACGGGACGGCGGGCTCCCCGGGCGTGACACCCCGGTCTCCCGGGCGACACCGCCGGGTACGCCCGGGCAGCACGCCGAGGGCCGGTCCCGCCGTCCGCGGAACCGGCCCTGCCGCCGATCTGCTGCTCAGCCCTGCAGCGGCAGCCCGCCCAGCAGCTGCTGGTGCTGGTTGAGGGCGCCGGTGGCGCCCTTGACGGTGTTCAGCACGGAGTCCTTGTTCTCGGTGTCGAGCGCGTCCGACTGGTGCTGCAGCGGCATGACGTCGATGGGGCCCTTGGTGAGCGAGTTCACGGCGCCGTTGAGGCTGGTGGGCGTCAGGTCGGCGGTGTTGTACGCGAACGCGGGCGCGGCGGCACCCGCGAGCGCGACGGACCCGGCAACGACGGCGGCAGCCTTCAGGGACTTCATCGGGTTCCTTTCTTCGGCGACCGAGGTCGCCTCAGCAAATTCTGACGCCCTGACCAACGATCCACGCCGGGTGCGGAAACCCCGTGCGCAGAAATTTCTGCACGGGCACGGAAAGCCCACCCGAACGAAGGGTGTGACCCGTCGGCGTTTCCCCTTCTCGTATGAGAGCCCTGAACGCCCGCCCGGCCGGGATCAGGCGGCGGGAAGATCTTCACCGGTCGGCAGCGAGGGCACCGTCGCCGGAAGGGCCGGCGCCTCCGGCAGGCTCGGTGCCTCCGGAAGAGGCGGTGCCTCCGGAAGGGACGGTGCCTCCGGAAGGGACGGTGCCTCCGGAAGGCCCGGCAGCGAGGGCAGGCCGGCCAGGTCGGGTGCGGGCAGTCCGCCCGCGAGCAGGGTGGCGGTCAGCAGGTTGACCAGGCCGGTCACCACGGACGTGGCCGCGGGCACCACCTGGCCGACGTCACCGGAGGTCGCCGCCGTCACCAGGGCGTCGATGGCACTCTGCAGTGCGGTCAGCGCGTCGTCCCTGGCGTCGGCCGGTGCGGCGGCCCGGCCGGGTCTGGCGGCGGCCCCGGTGAGCGAGGGCAGGCCGGGCAGCGTCGAGGCCGACGGGGCCCCGGGCGCCGCCGCAGCGTCGGGGACGGTGGCGGGCGATGCCGCCGGAGCCCCCTGAACGGCCTTGGTGACGGCCTCCCTGGCGACGTCGGCCAGTTGGGTGGCCCGGTCGGCCGGGAGCTGACCGTCGGCACGGAGGGCGGCATCGAGCAGACCGGCGACCGGGGTGAGCACACCGCCGACGTCGCCGCGGCTCCCGGACCGCGCGAGGAGCGCGTCCGCGCCGGGGACGGGCGCACGGGACGCCGCCGAGGTGCGCTCGTACGCCGCTTCGGCCGCGACGGCGGCGGGGGCGGCGAACCCGAGGACGAGGGAGGCGCACAGTGCGGTGCTCGCGATACGCCGGGCGGGCAGACCACGCATGGAGGTTCCTTTCGGTGGTGCGTCGGATCTCGTCGCCCACCGTGCGAGTGGCGTTCGCACTCTGCAACCGAGCAAACGCGACGAGTGATCACGCGATTGCCTCGCCGCCGTCGTCCTCCCAGGTGGGACGGCCCATGCCGGGCCACACCACCGGCCGACGCCCTGCGCACCCGTTCGGGGCAGCACTCACCCGGACGCCATAGAACGAACCGGCCGCCCTCCCCGTGGGAGAACGGCCGGTCGCAGCCCGCGGGACGACGTCAGTCGTTGACGCAGGTGTTGCCGAAGGCCGGGTTCAGCAGGCCGATCACGTTGACGGTGTTGCCGCACACGTTGACCGGGACGTGGATCGGAGCCTGGAGAACATTGCCCGACAGCACACCCGGGGAGTGGGCGGCGGCGCCGTGCGCGCCGGAGTCGGCGGCGGCGACACCGGCGCCGCCGGCGACGGCCGCGACGGCCGCGGTGGTCAGGACCAGACCCTTCGCAATACGCGACATGGAGAGGTGCTCCTTGGGATTGACACAAACACCCGGGCGGGATGCCCGGCGCTGTGTCAACGCGCGGCACCCTGCGGGGTTGTGCCGCCAAAGGAGTGAACTGCCGACAGGCCGGACTCCACCATTCCGACATGTATGAGTCATTTCTCCTGATTAGTCCGTATAGCCGTTAGAGTTGCCGGTCTCCCGATGCCCCTTCTGCCGTCCCACCACATCCGTGACACACCCTCAGGCCGCTCCCGACGCCGTGGAGTCCACCCCGGACAGCACTGCGGGCAGCCGGCCGGGGCCTGCCGCCGAAAGGGAACCGCCGGTCATGCGCCACTGCCCCGGCCCACTGCCGCACCCAGCGACGGCGGGCGCCCCGCCCCCACCCCGGCCGCGCACCCGGTACCGCCTCGGCCGCCGGCCCGCCGCGGCCGGGGCCGGACGGCCATCACTCGCCCGGCGCCCCGCTCCCCTCTGAACTCCACCGTCGGCGAACCGGATCCGACACCAGCGGAACACACCCGGTCGCATGCGAACACACGTGTTCACGACTGTGCTGTGTTCGAACCGGCCACGGTGTTGCGGCGTGGCGGTGACCAGCTGGCCGTCCGGCTCGTTCCCCAGCCGGACGCGGCGTGGGCCGGCGCTCTGCCGGCCGCCGGCGACGCCCAGCAGCAGCGCGTTCCAGCCCCGTCCGGAGCGCACCCGTGAGCGAGGAAACCGCGCAATGCACCTGTCAGCAACCGACCCCGGGCCGCGGGTCCTGCACCTGACCCAGCCCGTGGACGGGGGAGTCGCCCGCGTCGTGACGGACCTGGTGCGGTCCCAGCTGGCCGCCGGCCTGCACGTCACCGTGGCCTGCCCCGACAGCCCGCTGGCCGCCGAGCTGCACCGGCTCGGAGCGGACCTGCGGCCCTGGCGGGCCACCCGCTCGCCGGGGCCCGGGCTGGCCGGCGAGGTCCTGCGGCTGGCCCGGATCGTCGCGGCCGCCCGCCCGGATCTGGTGCACGCGCACAGCGCGAAGGCCGGCCTCGCCGGGCGGCTCGCGGTACGCGGCCGGATCCCGACGGTGTTCCAGCCGCACGCCTGGTCGTTCGAGGCGGTCGCCGGGCCCGCCGCGGCGCTCGCCGTCGGCTGGGAACGGCGGGGGGCGCGCTGGGCGGCGCGAACGGTGTGTGTGAGCGAGGCCGAGCGCATGCGCGGCGTGCGCGCCGGCATCGCCGGGCGCTGGTCGGTGATCCCCAACGGCATCGACCCCGCCCGCTTCCACCCCGCGACCCCCGCCTCCGTGCGCGCCGCGGTCCTGCCGGACGTCGATCCCGCGGCCCCGCTGGCGGTGTGCGTGGGGCGGCTGTGCCGGCAGAAGGGGCAGGACGTGCTGGTGCGGGCCTGGGAGTCGGTCGTGCGGCAGGTGCCGAACGCCCGTCTGGTCCTGGTGGGCGACGGCCCGGACCGCGCCCGGCTGGAGGCGGAGGCACCCGACTCGGTGCTGTTCGCCGGCCCCGTCACCGACACGGCGCCGTGGTACCGGGCCGCCGACCTGGTGGTGCTGCCCTCGCGTTGGGAGGGCATGGCCCTGGCCCCGCTGGAGGCGATGGCCTGCGGGCGGCCCGTGGTGGTGACCGATGTCGACGGCGCCCGGGAGAGCCTGCCCACCGGCCTCCCCCCGTCCTGCCTGGTGCCGCCCGACGACCCCGCCACGCTCGGCGCAGCCGTGGCCGGGCTGCTCGGCGACCCGCCGCTGCGCGCGTCCCTCGGCCACCGGGTCCGCCGGCACGTCCTGTCCACGCACGACGTGCGGCACACCGCCGAGGCGGTCGCGGACGTCTACCGCGAGCTGCTCGGCAGCCGGTTGCCGGCGTCCGCCGTGCCCACCGAGTACAGGGAGTCCATCCACTCGTGACCGCGGAAAGCACCGTCCCCTCGCCCGGCGCGCAGCCACGGGACATCGGATCCTCGCCCGTCTCGGTCCTGCCACGGCACCGCGGCACCGGTGGATTCCGGTTCCCGCTGCGCCGACCGCCCGCGCGGCCCGCCTCGCCGCTTCCGCTGCTCGCCGCGGACGGCATCGCGGCCCTCGTCGGCGCGCTGGCGTTCAGCGGCACCGGGCACCGCCCGCGCCTCCTCGTGCTGCTGGTCGCCGCGACCGTACTGCTGCGCCCGCAGCGGCCCCGGCCCGTCGCCGGCGTCCTGGACGAACTGCCCGTCGTGTGCGGCCGGATCGCCGTCGGCTGGCTGGGGCTCGCGGCGCTGGTCGCGGCGTACCGTCCCGGCCACGTCCTCGGCGCCCGCACCCTGCTGCTCGGTGCGCTGCTGCAGTGCGCCGCCGCGCTCGCGGGCCGCGCCCTGGTGCACCACCGGCGGCGCGCCGCGCTGCTGCGCCGCCCCCGCCCGGCCCTGCTCGTCGGCCCGGCCGGGAGCGCGCAGCGGGTGGCCGCCGCGCTGCTGCGGCACCCGCGCTGCGGGGTGCGGCCGGTCGGGATCGTCGCCGAGCACCCCGACGGCAGCGGGGGGCTGCCCGTGCTGACCACCGGTGAGGAGGTGCAGCGGGCGCTGATCCAGAACGGCGTGCGCGACGTGCTCACCGTGCACCCGTCGGTGCGGCTCGAACGGGGGCCGCTGCTGCGGGCGATGGCCGAGTCCGGCTGCACGGTGCGGGAGGTCGACGCGGACTCCCCGGCCTGCGCCTCCCGCGAGCAGCTCGCCGGGTTCTCCTGCCGGCGCCTGGAGATGGGCTCCCGGCGGCCGGGCAGCATCGGCAAGCGGGCGCTGGACGTCACGGTGTCCGCGACGCTGCTGCTCGCGGTCAGCCCCGTGCTGCTGGTCTGCGCGGTGGCACTGCGGATCACCGGAGGGCGCGGGGTGGTGTTCCGGCAGGAGCGCATCGGCAAGGACGGCCGGCCGTTCACACTGCTGAAGTTCCGCACCCACCGCCCGGTCGACGAGCACGAGTCCGCGACCCGGTGGAGCGTGGCCGACGAGCGCCGGATGCCCTGGTTCTGCCGCTTCCTGCGCCGCACCTCCCTGGACGAACTGCTCCAGCTGTGGAACGTGTTGTGGGGAGACATGAGCCTGGTCGGCCCACGCCCGGAGCGCCCGTACTTCGTGGCCCAGTTCGGTCAGACCTACCCCGGCTACGCGGCCCGTCACCGGATGCAGACCGGCATCACCGGCCTCGCCCAGATCCACGGGCTGCGCGGCGACACCTCCATCGAGGACCGGGCCCGCTTCGACAACGCCTACATCGACAACTGGTCGCTGTGGCAGGACGTCTGCATCCTGTTGCGCACCGCCGCCGCGCTCGTCCGCCCGACGGGGAGCTGACACCCGCGATGAGTCCCGCCCTCCCCCTCGACCGTGCCCGCGCCGGAGCCCGCACGCTGCGGCCGGCCCTCCGGGTCCTCCCGGTCGCCGCCGTGATCGCCCTGCTCGCGCTGCCGGTGAGCCCCGGCGGCGAGGGTGGCGCGGGCCCGGCCGACGCGGTGTCCGCGCTCGCCGTCCTCGTCTGTGCGGTCCAGCTGGTACGGCAGCGGCGGCGTCCCCTGACGCCCGCCGCTGCCGTCGTCCTCGGGCTGCCGGTGGTGGGACTGGCGCTGGCGGCGACGGGCGCGTCCTCGCCGGGCGCCGGGCTCACCGGCCTCGGCCGCTACCTGCAGATCTTCGTCCTCGTCCCCGCCGCCGTGCTGCTGCTGATCCGCGACCGGGCCGACTTCCGGCTGCTGGCCTGGTCGTTCGTGGCTCTGGCGGTCTGGCAGGGCGCGGTCGGTGTGCACCAGTACGCCACCGGTACCGGCGCCTCCTACCAGGGCGAGACGATCCGGGCCGTGGGCACGTTCGGGCCGCAGGACGTGATGGGCATGGCGACCGTCGTGTCGTTCGGGCTCGTGTGCGCGCTCGGGCTCGCGCTGGGCAGGGGCCGGGCACGGCCGCGCGCCGTCGCCGCGTGCACGGCGCTCGCGCTGCTCGTGCCGCTCGCCGTCTCCTTCAGCCGCGGTGCCTGGATCGCCACCGCGGTGACCTGCACCGTGCAGCTCGCCCTCGCGGGGCCACGGCGCGCGCTGAAGGTGGCCGCGGCCCTGGCGGCGGCGGGGGTGGTCCTGGTCGGCGGGCTCGGCGTGGGCACGGCGATGCTGCAGGAGCGGATCAACAGCATCACGCAGGTGACCGACGCCCCCGACCAGTCGGTCACCGACCGGTACACGATGTGGGCCGCGGCGGCCGGCATGTGGCGGGAGCACCCGCTGACCGGCGTCGGGCTCAAGGGCTTCCCCGAGCACCGGGACGCGCACGCCTCACTGGCGCTGTCCTCGGGCAGCGACACCGACGGCGCCGGCTCGGGCTTCCGCCGGCAGCCGCTGCTCTCACCGCACAACATGTACCTGCTCGTCCTCGCCGAGCAGGGCCTGGCCGGGCTGCTCGCGCTGGCGGGGAACTGGCTGGCCCTGCTGGTGTGCGCGGTGCACGGGCTCGCCCCGATCCGGCGGGCGGGGCCCGGCCTGGACTGCGCGCTGGTCGCGTGCGGGCTGCTGGTGTGGCAGCTGACGGACTTCGCGTACGCCGACATCGGCGGCCCCTCGACGGTGCTGACCGCCGTCGCCTTCGGCCTCACCGCCTGGTGGGCCCTGGCCCGCGACGGCGCCGGGACGCCCGGCCGCGCGGGGGCGGGCGCTCCCGCCGCCTCGGGGACCGGTATCCGGCCGGCGGACGCCGGCAAGGGGGCGGGCACGCGATGACCTCACCACCCGGGACCACCGCGGGCCCGCACGGCCGGCGCCGGCTCTGCGCCGCGAGCCGCCCCACCCCCAGCCGCCCCGGCACTACGAGCCGCCCCACCCCCACCCGCCCCCGCGCCGCGGACCGCTCTGCCCCCGACCGCCGCGGGGGCGGTCGCCCCTGCGTCCCCTCCGCCCCCGGGACCGCCGGCCGCGCCCCGCGCACGCCCCGGGAGACCGGAGGGCGGACGGGGCGGGTTCATGAGGGCGGTGGGCCGCGATGGCGGTGAAACCCTCCGCGCCCCGGACCGACGGTGCCGTGACCGTACCGCCGTCGCGGGCCGCCGCGCCGGCCGGTGAGGCCGCCGACCTCCCCCGGTTCACCGGCCGGTTCCTGGCCAGGGCGACCCTGCTCACCGCTGCCCTGTCGGTGGCCGGGGCCCTGCTCGGACTCGTCCGCGACCAGGCGCTGGCCCGCCTGTTCGGCGCGGGCAGCGGCACGGACGCCTTCCTCGTCGCCTGGACGGTGCCCGAGTTCGCGGCGACGCTGCTCATCGAGGACGGGTTGGCTTTCGCGCTGATCCCGGCGTTCAGCCTGGCGCTGGCCCGGCGTGCCCGGGGCGTCCCCGGCGACCCCGTGCGCGCCCTGGTCCGCTCGACGCTGCCACGCCTCACGCTCGCCTTCGCCGCGGCCGGTGCGCTGCTCGCCGCCACCGCCCCGTACCTCGTCCGGGCCCTCGCCCCCGGCCTGCCCGACCCGGCGCTCGCCACCGACTGCACCCGGCTGACCGGGACCTGCGTGCTCAGCTTCGGGCTCGCCGGGTACTGCAGCGCCGTCCTGCGCGCCCACCGCCGCTTCCTGGCGCCGGCGGCGATCTACGTCGCCTACAACACCGGCATCATCGTGACGATGCTGACGCTCGGCGGGCGCTGGGGGGTGCGCTCGGCGGCGGCCGGGGTCGCGGTGGGCGGCTGCCTGATGATCGCCGTGCAGCTGCCGTCCCTGGTGCACCGGTTGAGGCGCCGCACGCTCCACGTGCAGGCCGTCGGCGGTGAGCAGGCACGCCGCCTGGACGGCATGCTCCTCGCGACCGTGCTGCTGTTCGCGCTGTGCCGCCAGTCGCAGGTCCTCGTCGAGCGGTTCCTCGCCTCCCACCTGCCCGCCGGCGCCATCTCGCACCTCAACTACGCCCAGAAGGTGGCGCAGATGCCGATGTCGCTGTCGGTGATGGTGTGCACCGTCACCTTCCCCCTCGTCGCGCGGGCCCTGGCCGACGGCGACACCGAGCAGGCCCGCACCCGGGTGGAGCGGGACCTGGCGCTGGCCGCGTCGCTGGTGCTGCTCGGCACGGCCGCGGTGACCGCCTGCGCCCCGCAGATCATCGAAGTGCTCTTCCAGCGCGGCGCGTTCACCGCCGCCGACACCGCGGCGACGGCCGGCGTGATGCGCGTGTACGCGCTGGGGCTGCTCGCCCAGACGCTGGTGGGTGTCCTGGTCCGCTCCTACTTCTCGGCAGGCCGCGCCACCTGGTACCCGTTCGCCGCGATGGCCGCCGGGATCGCCGTCACCTGCGGCACCGGTGCCTGGGCGGTGGGCCCGTGGGGCGTGACCGGCATCGCCGCCGCCAACGCCGCCGGAATCACCCTCACCGCCGGGCTGCTGCTGGCCGGCATGGGCCGGCACAGCGTGCCGATCCGCACCCGGCGGGTCCTGCACGGGCTGAGCCGGCCGGCCGCCGCCGCAGTGGCCGCCGCAACGGCCGGCGGGTACGCGGCGGCCGTGCCGCACTCCGCCGCGGGCGGCCTCGCGGCCGGCGCGCTGACCGTGACCGCGGTCTTCGTCCTGCTCGGACTGGCCCTGGGCGTCCAGGGCCTCTCCTCCGCACTCCACCTTGCCCGAACCGCGACCCGAAGGCTCACCCATGCCCGACACCGCTGACCGACCCGGCCCGGTCCCCTGGGTGGCGATGTACCACTCGGTGGGCGACCGAAGCGACGACCCCTACCGCATCACCGTCACGCCCGAGCGGCTGAACCAGCAGCTGGCCTGGCTGCGCGGACGCGGTCTGAGAGGCGTGTCCGTCACCGAACTGCTCGCCGCCCGCGCGGCCGGAGCCGACCGGCACCTGGTCGGCCTCACCTTCGACGACGGATACGCCGACTTCCTCGACGCCGCCCTGCCCCTGCTCCAGCGCCACGGCTGCACGGCGACCCTGTACGTGCTGCCCGGCCGGCTCGGCGGCGACAACGCCTGGGACCCCCTCGGCCCGCGCAAGCCGCTGCTCGACGCCGACGGCATCCGGCGGGCGGCCGACGCGGGTATGGAGATCGGCTCGCACGGCCTGACCCATGTCGACCTCACCGCCGCCGACGACGTCACTCTCAAGTCGGAGACGGCGGAGAGCCGGACGGTCCTGTCCCACCTGCTCGGCCGGGACGTCGACGGGTTCTGCTACCCGTACGGCACGGTCGACGCCCGCGCGGTCGACGCCGTCCGCGAGGCCGGCTACCGGTACGCCTGCGCCATCGACCCCGGTCCGCTGACCGGCCCGCTCGCGCTGCCCCGCGTCCACGTCGGCGAACGGGACACCGCCGTACGCCTGCTGCTCAAGCGCAGCCTGCACCGGCTGCGGCGCCGACCGGTGAAGGACGCGTGAGATGCGGGCCCTGCACATCATCACGGGTCTCGGGGTCGGGGGCGCCGAACAGCAGCTGCGGCTCCTGCTGCGCCATCTGCCCGTCGACTGCGAGGTGGTGACGCTCACCAACCCGGGAGCGGTCGCCGACGGCCTGGCCGCCGACGGGGTGCGTGTCCACCACCTCGGCATGTCCGGCAACCGCGACGTGTCCGCGCTGCCGCGCCTGGTCCGGCTCATCCGCTCCGGCGGCTACGACATCGTCCACACGCACCTCTACCGTGCCTGCGTGTACGGCCGCCCCGCCGCCCGTCTCGCCGGGGTGAGGGCCGTGGTCGCCACCGAGCACTCCCTCGGCGACTCCCAGATGGAGGGCCGCCGGCTGACCCGGGGCGTGCGGGCGCTGTACCTCGCCAGCGAGCGGCTGGGACGCGCCACGGTCGCCGTCTCCCCCACCGTCGCCGAGCGGCTGCGCCGGTGGGGCGTTCCTGCGCCGCGCATCGCGGTGGTGCCCAACGGCATCGACCTGGCGCGGTTCCGGTTCGACCCGGTCGCCCGCCACCGCACCCGCCGGCGGCTCGGCCTGCCCGAGGACGCCTACGTGGTCGGCGGCGTCGGACGGCTCACCGCCGGCAAACGCTTCGACATCGCCGTCCGCGCGCTCGCCGAACTGCCCGCCGACTGCTGGCTGCTGCTGGTCGGCGGCGGCCCCGACGAGAGTGTGCTGCGCCGGACCGCGCACGAGGCGGGCGTCGCGGACCGGGTCCTGTTCACCGGGGAACGACCCTACGTCCCCGACGGATCGCCCGGCCCCGACCTGCCCTCACTGGTCTCCGCCATGGACCTGCTCGCCTCGCCGTCCCCGGAGGAGGCCTTCGGGCTGGCCGTCGTGGAGGCGCTCGCCGCCGGCCTGCCCGTGGTGTACGCCTCCTGCCCGGCCGTCGAGGACCTGCCGCGGCAGGCCACCGGGCCCGCCCTCCGCGTCACCGGGGGCCCCGGCGCCCTCGCCCGCGCCGTCGCCGAGGTCCGGGCACTCGGACCGCAGCCGCGCAGCGCCCCCGACGCCGCCCTGCACTACAGCATCGACCGCAGCGCCGGCCGGCTCCTGGACGTCTACCGGGCCGCGCTCGCCGCCTCACCAGGACGCCACCCGTCCCCGTCACCCCAGGAGGCACACACCTCATGACCGACACCCCCGACACCTCCGAGGCGCCGCGCCGCCCGCGGTGGAACCGCACCCGGGTCCGGGCCCTGCCGCCCTGGTCACTGCTGGCGGCCGGTGCCCTCGCCGGCGGGCTGCTCGGCGGCGGCTACGGCCTGGCGAAGCCGCCGGCGTACTCGGCGACCGCGTACGTCGTCGCCGTACCGACCGAGAAGTCCGACCCGGCGTCCGCGCTGGGCTTCGCGCAGGCCTACGGCCGGGTCGCCACCCAGGTGGCGGTGCTCGGGGACGCGCAGGTGTGGGCGGGCGTCCCGGTGCGGACGCTTCGGGAGAACGTGCAGACGGCGACCTCGCCGGACGCGCCGATGGTGTCGATCACCGCCACCTCCGCGCGGGCCGGCCTCGCCGCCGACATGGCCAACGCCGTGGCCCGCGCGCTGACCCGGCACGCCCAGGACGCGCGCGGCACCACCCATGTGGAACTCCAGCAGTTCGCGCGCGCGGTGAAGCCGGCCGAGCCGTCCTCGGCGTCGCCCGCTGTGACCGGGCTGGTGGGCGCGAGCGCGGGCGGTCTGCTCGGCGGGCTGGTCCTGCTGGTCCGGCCGCGGCGCCCGCAGGCCGAGCAGGGGCGTCCCGCCGCGGTGCCCGGCCCGGCCGTCGCCGCCGACGCCCACGGCCGGCTGTGACGGCGTACACCACACAGCTGGTCACGGACGAGCGGGCGTTCGCGGGGCTCGCCGCCGAGTGGGGCGGGCTGTACCGGCGGTGCGGCACGGCCACACCGTTCCAGAGCCACGCCTGGCTGTCGTCGTGGTGGCATGCGTACGGGAGGCCCGGCCGGCTGCGGCTGCTGCTGGTGCGGGCGGGCGGGACGGCCGGTGCGGCGGCGGGCACCGCGGCGCGCGGCGAGCTGGTGGCCGCCGCCCCGCTGACCGCCGAACGCCGCCCGCTGCCCGCGCTCGTCCCGCTCGGCGGGGCGATCTCCGACTACGGGGACGTCCTGGTCGACGACGAACACGGCGAACCGGCGGTGGCCGCGCTCACCGACGCGCTCGCCGCAGCCGCCCGCACCGCGCTGATCGACCTGCGCGAGGTACGGCCCGGCGCGGCGGCCGAGCGGATCTACGACCGCTGGGCCGGCCCGCGTCACAGGCTCGCCGACTCGGTCTGCCTGGAGCTGCCCGCCGTGTCCATGGACGGGCTCGTGTCCCGGCTGCCCTCGGCCAAGGCCCGGCAGCGGGCCCGGGCCAAGCTGCGCAAGCTGGACGCCCTCGGCGTCGAACGCCGCACCGTCCACCCCGACGAGGCGGACAAGGCGCTGCGCCGGCTGCTGGAGCTGCACCGGTTGCAGTGGCAGGGGCGGGGCGTGACCGGGGAGCACCTGCAGGAGCGGTTCCAGGACCATCTGGTGTGCGCGGCGGGCGAGATGGTGCGCTCCGGGGACGCGACCGTCACCGAGTTCCGGCTGGAGGACGACGTGGTCGCCGTCGACCTGACGCTGCTGTCGCGCCGGCTGGCCGGCGGCTATCTCTACGGCGCCCACCCCTGCCTGCGCGAGCGTCGGGTGGACGTGGCGGTGATGCTGCTGGACGCGTGCACGGAGCGGCTCGCGGGCGGCGGGCACACGACGCTGAGCCTGCTGCGCGGTGAGGAGGCGTACAAGCACCACTGGCGGCCCGAGACGGTGCCCAACGCGCGTCTGCTGCTGGCCCGCCGCCGGACCGCCCCGCTGCTCGCGGCGGCGCTCGGGCGGGCGTCCGCCCGGCGGCGCGGCAAGGAGCTGCTGCGCCGCCGGAACGAGTGGAGGGACGGTCGCGGTGGCGGGACCTGAGCGGCCCCGCCGCCCGCGGCAGGCCCCCCGCCCCGCGGTGCCTGCCGCGGCACTAGGGGGTGTTTCGAAGGTCCGGTGCGGTGCGGGGCTTTCGAAACACCCCCTAGCCAGATCGCGACCACCAGTCGAACCTGATGCACAGCTTCCCGCCCAGCCAGTACTCGACCCAGTCGCCGAGCTCCAGCGGCGAGCAGTGCGCCGGCTGGCCGGGGATCGCCGGCGGGGTGGGCTCGGCCGGTGTGGCCGGGGTGTCGGGCGTGGTCGGGATGTCGGGCGTGGTCGGGGTCGCGGGGTCGGTCGGCTCGGCCGGGCCCGTGTCGTCCGTGCGGCCGGACAGGAGCGCGCGGTACACCGCGGAGGAGCGCGGATTGTCCCGGCACTGCCAGACGCCGTGCGGGCAGTAGTCGGTCAGCGTGTTGTACAGCGGATGGTGCTCGTCCATCCAGGCGAGCATGCGCCGCATGTAGTCGTCGTTGTCGCCGTTGCGGAACAGGCCCCACTCCGGGTAGGAGACGGCCTTGCCGTGGGCCTTGGCGAAGTCGACGTGCGCCTGGAGCCCGAGCGGCTCCTTGACCTGCTGGTCGAAGGACATCCCGGACGGCTGGTCGTAGGAGTCCATGCCGATGATGTCGACGGTGTCGTCACCCGGGTAGCACTGCGTCCAGGGGACGGCGTCCCGGCCGCGGCTCGGCGTGAAGTCGAACCTGAACCGCTGGCCCGGCACCGCGCGCATGGTGGTGACGATCCGGTTCCAGTACGCCTTCCATGCCTGCGGGTCCGGTCCGCAGCGGTGGGTGTAGGTGATGCCGTTCATCTCCCAGCCGAGCACGATCACCGTGTCCGGCACGTCCAGCCGCACCAGCCGCTCGGCGAGCGCCCGGAAGTGGTGGTCGAACGCTCCGGACGCGCCCTGCCGCAGCAGCCGGCGCACCTCGGCGTCGGGGACGCCCTCCTCGTTGCGTTCCAGCATGGGGACGTTCAGGACGAGCATCCGGTCGTCCTTCTCCCGCCGCCAGTCCGCCCACACGTCGAGGAATCCGGGCCGCCCCTCGATGTTGCTCCAGCGGTCGCCGGGCAGGTAGGTGTGGCCGACGCGGAGTTCTGCCCCGTCCAGCCACTGGCTGAGCTCGGCCATGCGGGCCACGCCCCGCGCCCCGAAGTCGAGGTAGGCGCCGAAGGCGGGGACGTTCTTCGGCGACTGCGCGGCCTGCTCGGGCTGTGGCGGTGCGGGGGTCTCTGCCGGTTCCGCCGCCGGGGCGGTGGCGGGCGGGGTCGGCGCCGGAGCGGAGGGATCGGCGAACCGCACCGCCCCCGTGCCCGCGGCGAATCCAGGTCCGGAGGCCAGGGCCGCGGATGCGGCAACCGTGGCGGCGACGACCGCCAGCCGCCGGGGCCGGGCGCGTCGCTGGTGTGGGGCCATGCCTGCTCCTTTCTCCACTCCAGTACGGACAGCAGTACTGACACTCAGTCATATGAAATGGCCTTACGCCACCGCCGCTACGGCGTTCGAGTGTTCTGATCGCCCACACCAGTGACCCGAACCGAAGGAACATGCCCGTGTCGCAGTTCGACACCCGCGTCCCCGCCGTACTGCTGCGGATCGACCCGAATCCCTTTCACCACGGAACGCTGGGTGCCGTGCGCTCGCTCGGCAGAGCGGGCGTCGAGGTCCACGTGATCGCTGACGGCACGGCAAGTCCGGTGTCCCGGTCGCGCTTTGCCCGCCAGTTCCATCTCCCGCCGCCGCCCGGCGCCCGGGCCGGCGACATCGCCGCGGTGCTGCGCCGGGTCGCCTCCCGGATCGCCCGGCCCGCCGTGCTGATCCCGATGGACGACGCGAGCGCCGTGGCCGTGGGCCGGCTCCGGGACGACCTCGCACCCGCCTACCTGCTGCCCGACGCGCCCGGCACACCGGCCGAGCGCGTCGCCGACAAGGCCGCGCTGGCCGCCGTGTGCGCGGCGGCGGACGTCCCGCACCCGGTCACCGTCGTCCCCGACAGCGCCGACCAGGCGTCCCGCGCCGTCCGGCGGCTGGGCCTGCCGCTGGTGGCGAAGTGGAGCCGCCCCTGGCTGCTGCCCCCGGGCTCCGGACTGCGCAGCACGGTCCTCGTCGGCACCGCGCAGCAGGCGAAGGAGCTGTACCGGCGGCGCGACGAGGCGGGCAGTCCGCTGCTGTTGCAGGAGTTCCTGCCGCCCGGTCGCGACCGCGACTGGTTCTGCCACGCCTACGCCGGCCGCTCCGGGGCCCTGCGCGGCGGCGGCACCGGCCGCAAGCTCGCCGCGTGGCCGCGCGGCGCCGGGCTGACCGCGGTCGGCGAGTGGACGCCCCATCAGCAACTACAGGCGCTCACCGAACGGCTCGTCCAGCGGCTGGGCTACCGCGGCATCCTCGACCTGGACTTCCGGCGCTGCGGCGCGAGCGGCCGCTACCACCTGCTCGACTTCAACCCGCGTCCCGGCGCCCAGTTCCGGCTCTTCTGCGACACCGCCGCGCTGGACGTCGTACGGGCCCTGCACCTGGATCTGACGCACCGCCCGCTGCCGGAGGGGTCGCCGCTTCCCGGACGGCGGTTCGTCGTCGAGAACTACGCACCCCTGGCCGCCCTGTGCCCGGCTCCCGGCGGGCGCGAGCACGCCTGGCACGCGGCGGACGACCGGGCGCCGGGGCGGGCCCTGCGGGGGCTGTGGTTCCGGCACGTCGGCCGCCGCGTCGTGGAGCGGGTACGGGGCACGCCACCCTCGGGGGCGTCCCCGGCGGCTGCCGCCCCCGCCGGGGGCGCACAGCCGCGGGTGGTCCGCCAGGCGTCGCCGCCCGAGGCGTCCGGGACCCGTCACACCGACCTGTCCGACGACGAGAGGGCGAGCAGTTGCTGATCGTGCCGCCCGCGGACGAGCTGCGCACCGGCCCGACGGCGGCGGCCGACGGCGCGCCCGGGAGGAGCGGGGACGTCACGTCCGGATGGCCCGAGCCGATCCTCGCGGGCCCGGTGACGGACTCCGGCTGCGGCCGGGTGCCGCTCCTCGTCCGCGTCGCGGCGCCCACGGCGCACCCCCCGTTCCGCGGCGTACGGCGCCCCCGGCACGCGGTCACGGTCGCCCGGGTGTCCCGGTGCCCGGCCGGCGGGCGGGGACGATACGGAGCCGGGGCGGAGCCGACGTACCGGGGGGCGGGGCGGGTGCCGGACGCGGTGCGTCCGGCACCCCGTGCTCTACCGGCGGGACGCGGCTCGGCCTCGTCGGTACAGGAAGGCGCCACCCGCGATCAGCGCGGCACTGACGCCGGAAGCGGCCAGCATGGCCTCGTTGCCACCGGTGTCGGCCATCGAGGGAGGCGTGCCACCGCCGTGGTCACCACCACCGCCACCGTGGTCACCACCACCGCCACCGTGGTCACCACCGCCACCGCCGTGGCCACCACCGCCACCGCCGTGGCCACCACCGCCACCGCCGTGGCCACCACCGCCACCGCCGTGGTCACCACCACCGCCACCGTGGCCACCACCACCGCCACCGTGGCCACCACCGCCACCGCCGTGGCCACCACCGTGGCCACCACCACCGTGGCCACCACCACCGCCACCGTGGTCACCACCGCCACCGCCGTGGTCACCACCGCCACCACCGTGGCCACCACCACCGTGGCCACCACCACCGTGGCCACCACCACCGCCGCCGTGGTCACCACCGCCACCGCCGTGGTCACCACCGCCACCGCCGTGGTCACCACCACCGCCACCGTGGCCACCACCACCGCCGTGACCACCACCGTGGCCACCACCACCGTGGCCACCGGGCTGGTCGCAGTCTTCCTCGTCACCGCCGCCGGAGCCGTAGCCGGAGTCGTCGGAGTCGTCCTCCCCGTACGGTGTGCCCTGAGGCGCCGGCGGGCTGGGGGCGGGACGGTGGGCGTAACCTGCGCCGGAGGCGTTGGCGCAGAGGTCGCCGAGAGCCGGGCTCAGGGCGGCGATCAGGTCGGCCGAGTTGCCGCAGGCGTTGACCGGAACCTCGACCGGGACTTCGGCGGCGTTCCCGGACAGCACGCCAGGAGAGTTGTTCGCCGCGCCGGTTGCATGCGTGTCGGCTAGGGCTGGACTTCCGTACAGGGACAGAATGCTTGTCGCGGCTGCGGCCACGACCATTCCCCTGCTCAGGGTCTGTCGCAATCTCGTGGTCTTCCTGCTTGAAGAAGTGGGAAAAGGCCGGCCTTGGGCACGGAGAGAGCACTTGTCCAAGGCCGGCCTCGACACAGCCGTACGGCTGGTGGGTCAAACCGTCAGCTGTTGACGCAGACGTTGCCGAAAGCCGGGTTCAGCAGGGCGATGACGTCGACGGAGTTGCCGCAGGCGTTGACCGGGATGTGGATCGGAACCTGGACGACGTTGCCCGACAGGACGCCCGGCGAACCGATGGCGGCACCCTCGGCACCGGCGTCGGCGAAGGCCGGGGCGGCCCCGCCGAGAGCCAGGACGAGGCCCGCGACAACAGCGGCGCTCTTCTTCATGGAGTTTCCCTTCTCTGCGGTCATGCCCCTATGTCGGCCCGGCCGTTGACGGGCAGAACCGAGCGAGCACAGTCGGAACGGCTCGCACCATGACCTGCAGGCTGCAAACGAGACATAGACGGCCGGAGAAACTACGGAACGGGGGCCGCAGGGGAATTCACTCGAACGCCTTCAGAGAATTGACATAGGGGACCCATAAGAGGGGAAACGGTTCGCCTGAGTGGCGGAGCAGGAGCCGGGCGAAGATCAGAAAAGCAGAGGAAAGGATCGGTGCACGGCGCGCGCAGGCGCCCGGACGGGCCCGTGCGGGGGAAGCGCGGGATCGTCCGGGCGCGCGGCGCGCGGCGTGGATCAGCCGTTCTGGATGCCGTTGCCCGACAGGGCCGAGATGTCGTCCAGGATGTGCGACAGCGGCTCGTCGCCCTTGGCCTGGGTGGAGTTCTCGGCGCACTGCTGGTTCTGCGGCGCGGACAGGACAGGGACGTCCTGGACACCGACGTTGACCGCGGCAAGGACGGACTGGACGTTGCCCTTGGCCGGCAGACCGACACAGAGCTTGTTGAGCGAGCCCTGGACCAGGGTGGCCTGCGGGCTCATGTCACCCTTGGTCACCGAGTTGCCGAACGCGCTGTGCGCACCGTTGCCGCTGGCGGAGGTGGTGCCGCTGTCGTCGCCGATGGCAAGCGCCTGGGGGGCCGCCGCCGCCGACGCGCCGACGAGGGACGCGGCGACCGCCGCCGCGGCCATTGCCTTCTTCAGCATTTCGCTTTTCCTTTCCTGGCCCCGGGGCCAAGACGTGTGTTCCTGCCCCCGCATCAACCCGGCGGGAGGGGATTGGTTGCGGGCCTTCACCCGATCGGTGCGTGTGCGGTCACGGAATTCACGGAATACACCAGCGGGTGAGAACGCGCCGACCCGTTCGACGCTTTAGGCCATCAGAGTGAATGGCAGCAACCAAGCAGGCCCGGCGCAGTTGTCCAGAGCGCTCCGGTGGACGGGGTTTCTCCAGAAGGGACATGCAAGTGATCAAGAAGGTACTGGCTTCCGCCGCGGTCGCCGCTTCCGTCGTGGGCGCCTCTGCCGCCGCCGCGCCGCAGGCTCTGGCCATCGGCAACGACAACGGCACCACGTCCGCCAGCGGCAACGGGGCCATGCAGTCGTTCGGCAACTCCGCCACGTACGGCAACATGAGCCCGCAGATGGCGCTCATCCAGGGCTCGTTCAACAAGCCCTGCATCGGCCTGCCGGCCAAGGTCAACGCGCAGTCGCTCGTCGGCCTGGTCAACGTCGGCGTCCAGGACATCCCGATCCTGTCCGCGCCGCAGAACCAGCAGTGCGTCGAGAACTCCACCCAGGCCAAGGGCGACGAGCCGCTGTCGCACATCCTGGACGACATCTCGGTGCTGGCCGGCAACGGTGCCGCCAACCACTGAGCGACTGTTCTGAAGCGACTGTTCTGAACAGCCTCGGGGTCCGAGTTCTCGGACCCCGCCCAGCGGGCCGCCGATTCGTCGGCGGCCCGCTGGCCTGTCCGGGGGCACGTGACGGCGGACCCGGGCCCCTGCCGCCGCCCGCAGGGGCCGGTCCGTGGGACCCGTCGAACGGCGGCGCACCCCCGGGGAGTTCACCGGCGTGCGGGCGAGGCTCGCGCCCGCCCCGGAATGCGCTGCTCCGTTCGGGTCACAGGCCGAAACCCGGGAGGCCCGTGCGCGTTGACGATCACGCAGCTCCTCCCCCGGAGTCCGCCTTTTCGAAGGGAACGAACATGAAGAAGCTGTGGGCGACCGCGGCTCTTGCCGCCTCCATCGCCGGTATGTCGGCGGCGACCGCCCCCCAGGCGCTCGCCATCGGCGACGACACCGGCACCACCTCCGCCAGCGGCAACGGCGCTTCGCAGGAGTTCGGCAACTCGGTGACCAAGGGCGACATGAGCCCGCAGCTGTCGCTGGTCCAGGGCTCCCTCAACAAGCCCTGTGTCGGCCTGCCGGCGAAGCTCAACGCGCAGTCGCTCGTCGCCCTGGTCAACGTCGGCGTCCAGGACATCCCGATCCTGTCCGCGCCGCAGAACCAGCAGTGCGTCGAGAACTCCACCCAGGCCAAGGGCGACGAGCCGCTGTCGCACATCCTGGACGACATCTCGGCCCTGTCGGGCAACGGCGCGGGCAACGGCTGACCGGCCCCCGCACCGAACGGCGGGCCACCGGTTCCTCCCGGTGGCCCGCCGTTCGCGTGTCCGGACGCCCCCGGACGGCGACGGCGCCACAGGACCGGCGCCGGTGCCGCGACCGGAGGGACCCACCGGCTCACGGCGCCCGGCGACGGCCCGTCACGGCATCGCGGCCGGAGCCCCCGGGAAGCACCCCGGCAACGGCGGCGGGGGACGGCGGTCCCGTCGCGGCACTATTCCCGGTAGCGGGACGCTTGACGGATGGCGTCGCCGAGCCGCCGTACGTCCTCGTCCTCGGTGGTCCGCGCGAGGCGGTCGGCGTGCTCGGCGAGCCGGTCGAGGGCCGGGGCACCCGGGAGGGTGCCGTGGCGGGGATCGGGCGAGCGCAGGGCGTCGGCGAAGTACGCCGCCGTCGCCGCGACCTGGAAGCGAGGGCTCGCGCGCCACACGTCGTCCGTCAGGGAACCGGTCTCCAACTGCCCGGTCTGCTCGTGCGGGGTACGGGAGCCGGGATCGAGCCAGCGCACCGTCGCCGTCGCCAGATGGCCGCGGGCGCCGGGCTCGGTGCGGACGGCGTACAGGGCGGTGACGGCGTGGCCGGGGCCGACCTCGCCGCCGTCGACCCGGTCGTTGCGGAAGTCGTCGTCGGCGACCCGGCGGTCGTCGTAGCCGATCAGGCGGAACTCGGCGACCGTGGCGGGGGCGAAGGCGACCTGTGCCCTGGCGTCGCGGGCGGTGAGGCCGACGTTCCGCGGGAGTTCCTCGCCGAACACCTTGCGGGCCTGCTCCTCGTCGGACACGTACACGGTGTGCCCGTCGCCCTTGTCGGCGAGGCGTTCCATGAGGGCATCGCCGTAGTCGCTGCCGACGCCGACGCCGAAGAGGGTGATGCCGTGCTCGCGGCGGGCCGAGGAGATGCGTTCCAGGATGGAGTCGGGGTCGGTGTCGCCGGTGTTGGCGAGTGCGTCGGAGATCAGGACGACCCGATTGGTGGCGCCCTTGCGCAGGCCCTCGACGGCAGTGTCGTAACCGGTGCGCACACCGGCGCCGAGGTTGGTGGACTCGCGGGCCCGAAGGCCGTCGATCGCGCGATGGACCGTCCCGCGGTGGCCGTCGAGGCGGGTCATGGGCAGGACCGTCCGCGCCTCGTCGGTGAAGGTGACCAGGGCCACGGAGTCGTCGTCACGCAGCCGGTCGGTCATCACGCCGAGGGCCTTCCGGGCGAGGTCGAGGCGGCCGGGTTCGTCCATGGAGCCGGAGACGTCGATGACGAAGGTCAGCGCGGCGGGCGGGCGTTCGGCGTCGGAACCCGCGGAGCGGGTGGCGAGGCCGACGCGGACCAGGGACCAGTCCCCCTCGCCGGTACGGGCGCCGTCGACGGTCACGGTGAAGCCGTTGCCGTCGGGCCGCGGGTAGTCCTGGCGGAAGCTGTTGACGAACTCCTCGGGGCGCACCTGGGACGGATCGGGCCGCCGGCCCTCGGCCAGCAGGCGGCGGGCGTAGTCGTAGGAGGCGGTGTCGACGTCGAGGGCGAAGGTGGAGAGGAAGTCCTGCGGCGCACCGGACTCCCGCCCGTTCCCGTCCGCCCGGACGCCGGCCCCGGTGCTGTCGGGGGCGGGCGCCGGCATCCCGCCCCTCGTGCCGGCGGCCGAGGTGCCGCCGGTGCCTCCCGAGCTGCATCCGGCGAGCAGCAGGCCGCCGAGCGCGGTGAGAGCGAGCAGGGCGCCGCGCAGCCGTCGTGTCCGGTACCGCTCCATGTTTCCTTTCCCCCTGATTCGGTTGACGTCGCCTGCAGTGACTGTGACGGCTCGGGGGACGGGAACGTGCGGTACGGGGCGTTGCGGATCGATCTCGAACAGGGCACGGCGGGCGGCGGTCGAGACCGGTAGGTGATCCTCCGTTGATCCGGGCCGCGACCGGAGGGCCCACCGGCTCGCGGTGGCCCCCTCCCGGCTCGCGGCACGGGGCGTGTCCCGAGAGGAGCGGCGGCCGCCCGGAGGGCGGGCCCTGCGGCGTCCGGTACGTGCGATCACACGGCGGAGGGCGCCCGCGGACGGGGCGTGCGGGCCCGACGACACGGCGTGCGCGCGTCGGACGCCGCGGGGCGGGCGGGTCTTTCCCCCGGCGCCCTAGCTGACCACGTCCTTGTGGGCGAAGCCCCGGAAGGCCAGGGCGAACAGCACCAGCGCGTACGTGACGGAGAGGGCGGCGCCCTGGATCACCCCGGACCACTCCGGGTGGGGCTGTACGACGTCCGCCCAGGCGAACTGCCAATGCGCGGGCAGGAAGTCGCGCCAGTGGCCGAGCGCGGTGACGGCGTCGAGGACGTTGCCGACGATGGTCAGGCCGACCGCACCGCCGACCGCGCCGAGTGGGGCGTCCGTCCTCGTCGACAGCCAGAACGCCAGCCCCGCGGTGACCAGTTGGGACACGAACAGGTACGCCACGACGACCACGAGCCGCTGCGCCGCCGTGCCCGCGTCCAGCGCGCCGCCCGTGGGCAGTTCCAGCGGGCCCCAGCCGTAGGCGGCCGTGCCGACGGCCAGGGCGACCAGCGGCAGCAGCACCATCGCGGCCAGGCTGAGCCCGAGGCCGACGGCGAGCTTGGAGGCGAGCAGCCGGGCCCGGGGCACCGGCGCCGCCAGCAGGTAGCGCAGGGAGGACCAGGACGCCTCCGACGCCACCGTGTCCCCGCAGAACAGGGCGACCGGGATGACCAGGAGGAAGCCCGCGGAGACGAACAGGTTGACAGCGGCGAAGTTGGCGCCGGACGCGGTGGCCGTGTCCATGAGGGTGAGCGCGCTGTTGCGGCCGCCCGGCTCCCCTCCGATCGCGAAGGCCGTCAGCAGCACGAAGGGCAGGGCGGCGAGGATGCCGGCCATGACCAGCGTGCGGCGCCGTGTGAGCTGGCGGACCAGTTCGACGCGCAGCGGCAGGGTGCGGCGGGCCCGGTAGCCGGGGGCGGCCTCGGTGAGCGTGCTCATGCCGAGCCTCCGATCAGGGTGAGGAAGGCGTCTTCCAGACGGCCGTGCGGGCCTAGCGACGTCACGGGCACGTCGAGCCGCACCAGGTCGGCGACCAGGCGGGCCGCCGTGCCGTCGGCGTCCAGCCGGATCAGGAGCCCTTCGTCGGCGCGCAGGGCGGAGGCGACGCCGGGCAGCGCGGCGGCCTTCTCCAGCACCCGGTCCGGCACGGGTGCGTCGGTGCCGACGAGCAGCGTGTCCCCGGCGCCGACGATCTCGCCGACCGGGCCGGCCTGGACGAGCCGGCCCCGGTCCATGACGACCAGGTGGGTGCAGGACTGCTCGACCTCCGCGAGCAGGTGGCTGGAGACGATCACCGTGCGTCCGCCGGCCGCGTACCGGATCATCACCTCGCGCATCTCGCGGATCTGGGGCGGGTCGAGGCCGTTGGCCGGCTCGTCGAGGATGAGCAGGTCGGGCAGGCCCAGCATGGCCTGGGCGATGGCCAGGCGCTGCCGCATGCCCTGTGAGTAGGTGCGCACCGCCCGTTCGAGAGCGTCGCCGAGGCCCGCGATCCGCAGCGCCTCGTCGAGGTGGGCGTCCTCGGCCGGGCGGCCGGTGGCCCGCCAGTACAGGTCCAGGTTCTCCCGGCCGGACAGGTGCGGCAGGAAGCCGGCGCCCTCGACGAAGGCGCCGACCCGGGACAGCACGGGTGCGCCGGGGCGGACGGCGTGGCCGAAGACGCGGATCTCGCCGCCGTCGGGCCGGATCAGGCCCATCAGCATCCGCAGGGTCGTCGTCTTGCCTGCGCCGTTGGGGCCGAGCAGGCCGAGCACCTGGCCCTGCTCCACCCGGAAGGTCAGGTCGCGTACGGCGTACCGGTCACGGGCCCCGGCGTACCGCTTGGTCAGATCGGTGATCTCCAGCGGCACGCCGGCCAAGGCGGGGTCGGGCGCGGGGGCGGTGGTGCGGCGGCGGCCCGCCAGCAGCAGGACCAGCGCCGCGGCGGCGCCGGTCGGGGGCAGCCACCACACCCAGGACGGCAGGGGGGCCGCGGCGGTACGGACGCCGGGGGCGGTGGGGACCGACAGATCGCCCTTCAGGGCGACGGTGTAGGTGGCCGGGGCGGCCGGGGAGGCGTAGCCGAGGTCGGTGGAGGCGACGACGAGACGCAGGCGGTGCCCCTTCTGCACCTGGTGGTCGACGGCCGGGAGGGTGAGGGTGACGTCCTTGCCGGACCGGGCGCCCTGGACGCGCAGGGGAGTCACCAGCCCAGCTGGCAGGACGGGCCGGCCGCCGTCGGGGCCCACGTCGTAGACCTTGCCGAAGAGGACGGCGTCGTCGCTGGTGGACGTGACGTGGAGGGTCGCGGTCGGGGTGCCGGTGATGCGGAGGTCGCCGGTCAGGGGAGCGGACTCGAACGACGCGTACTGGCCGGGGAAGTCGAGCGAGACGCCGACGCCGAGGGAGGACAACCGGGCGAGGCCGCCGCCCGCGCCGAGACCGGGCAGGGCGGAGACGGCGGGCGGGGTCGCGCCGGCGGGATGGGTGACCTGCTGCGCCCGCCCGGTGAGCGGGACGGTCTGCGGTGCGTTGCGCAGGCCGGGGTAGGTGCCGGCGCTCGCGCCCCGCAGCCGGGCGGCGCCATCGGTGGAGTCGACGCCTCCGGTGCGGGTGACGCGGAAGCCGGGGCCGGTGGCGGTGCCCTTCTCGTCCTTGAGGTAACGGTCGAACCAGGCCCTGACCCGCCCCTGGGCACGGGCGCGTTCCAGGTCGCCGCCGTCGTGGCCGCCGGCGATCCAGTCGACGTCCACGGGGGCGCCGTTCGACCGGATCTGCCGTGCCGCGGCGTCGGCCTGACCCAGGGGGAACAGGGAGTCGGTCTGGCCCTGCACCAGCAGGGTGGGCACCTTGATCCGGTCGCCGACCGCGGACGGCGAGCGCTGCTCCAGGAGGGCGCGGGCCTGCGCGTCGGGGGTGCCCGACTCGGCGATCCGCTCGTACATCCGGCACAGCGCGGGCTCGAAGCGGGCGCAGCCGCCGCCGCTGCTGACGAAGAGTCCGGCCCACAGCTTCTTGAACACGCCGTTGGGCAGGAGGGCGTCCGCCAGGTTCCAGTAGGTGAGCGACGGGGCGATGGCGTCGACGCGGGGGTCGTGTCCGGCGGTCAGCAGGGCGATCGCGCCACCGTAGGAGGCGCCGGCCATGCCGACGCGGGGGTCGCCGGCACGGTCGAGCCGGACCTCGGGCCGTCGGGCCAGCCAGTCGATGAGCCGGGAGACGTCGGCGACCTCGCCGCGGGGGTCGTTCAGCCCGATCTTGCCGGTGGACCCTCCGAAGCCGCGGGCCGACCAGGTCAGCACGGCGTATCCGGATCCGGCCAGGTCCTCGGCCTGCCGGCGGACGTCCTCCTTGCTTCCGCCGAAACCGTGGCCCAGCAGGACGGCCGGGTGGCGGCCGGCGGTCCCGGGGGTGAAGTAGGAGGTGTCCAGGCGCACGCCGTCGCCCACGGCCATGACCTGGTCGGTGCGGCGCACCGCGGGGCGGTCGTCGGAGGCGGCGGCCGAGGTCACCGTCCAGGTGCCGGCCCCGGCGAGGACCACGACGGCGGCCCCGGCGGCCAGGAGACGCCGGGGCGCGCGCAGTATCCGCCGCAGGGGCGGGCGAAGATCCATGCCCCAACCGTACGGGCCGCCCCCGGCGGCCGGCGCGGTCCCGGGGGTGGAGCGGCCGCCCCTCCTGTGGGCGTACGGGGGCGAACGCGCGTACCGCGCTCGCCGTACGCGGTCGGGCCCGGGCGCCCCCGGGGGTCGACGCCGGCCGGCGGGTGTCGCGGCACGGACGAGGTACCGGGCCGGTACCTCGTCCGTGCCGCGGCGGTGATGTCGCCGGTTCCCGGCGGACGGGCGGCCCCTGACGGGCGAGGACCTGGGACGTGGGCGGGTCGGACGCCTGGCGATCGAGGCGGCGGCCCCCTGACGGGTGAGGACGTGGGCGAGGACGGCGATCAGCGGGCACGGGCACGGCGGGGCACAACGGCAAGCGCCAGGCGGCGATCGTCCTGCGGAAGCCTCGGCGGGACCGCGGCCCAGTAGAGTGCGGAACACAGAACGCCTGCGGATTCGGGCGGATCAGGACGGGGGAGAGTCATGAAGCTCAAGCACAGGGCTGCCTGGTGGGGGATCACGGCGGCGGCGCTGGTCGCGACCGCCGGGTGCAGCGGCGAGACCGCCAGGGACACCGCGAAGAAGGCCGCGGAGGTTGCGGACAAGAGCACCGACCAGATCATGGCGACGCTCACCCGCGCGTCGGACAAGACGAAGGGACTCGGCTCCGCCGAGATCCGGACGACGACCGTGATCGAGGCGACCGGCGGCAAGCCGATCTCCATGGAGGGCACCTACTCGTGGGGCGACGGTGCCGCCATGGACGTCCGGATGGACACCGCCGCGGCGCAGATGAGCGCCCTGCAGGACGACCCGACCACGCAGCTCAAGATGGTCGACGGCGCCTACTACTACGGCATCGACCCGCAGCCGAGCGGCGTGCTGAAGGGCAAGCACTGGATGCGCATCGACGTCTCCGCGGTGGCGGGCGAGGCGGGCGCCAACAACATCGCGAACAACGCCGACCCCACGGCCGGCCTGCGCTACGTCGGCGCCTCGAAGAAGGTGAAGGACCTCGGCGAGGAGACGGTCCTCGGCAAGTCGGCCACCCACTACCGGGGGACCGTCGGTGCGGAACAGATCAAGGACTCCAAGTTCACCGCCGCGGAGAAGAAGGCCGCCATCGACTCGCTGAACGCGAGCGGCGGGCAGATCACCTACGACATCTGGGTCGACCACTCAGACCTGCCCGTACGCATGGAGCAGCATGGCGCCGGCTTGTCCGTCACCATGGACTTCCTGAAGTTCGGTGCCACCAAGGCGATCACGGCGCCGCCCGCCTCCGACACCGGTGATCTCACCGAGCAGGTCAGGAGCCGGCGGGACGCCGCGCTCGGCCAGTGATCACGACGGTGCCCCGTCCCCAGGGAGACGGGGCACCGTTCGTCTCGAGCCTCAGTGGTTGCGCGGGAAGCCCAGGTCCACGCCCATCGGGGCGTCGGCCGGGTCGGGCCAGCGGGTCGTGACGACCTTGCCGCGGGTGTAGAAGTGCGTGCCGTCGTTGCCGTAGATGTGGTGGTCGCCGAAGAGCGAGTCCTTCCAGCCGCCGAAGGAGTGGTAGCCGACGGGCACCGGGATCGGGACGTTGACGCCGACCATGCCGGCCTCGATCTCCAGCTGGAAGCGGCGGGCGGCGCCGCCGTCCCGGGTGAAGATCGCGGTGCCGTTGCCGAAGGGGGAGGCGTTGATCAGCGCCACGCCGTCCTCGTAGGTGTCGACGCGCAGCACGCACAGCACCGGACCGAAGATCTCGTCCCGGTAGGCCTTCGCGCCGGTCGGCACCCTGTCGAGCAGTGAGATGCCGATCCAGTGGCCGCCCTCGAAGCCCTCGACGGTGTGGCCGGTGCCGTCCAGGACCACTTCGGCGCCCTCGGCGGCCGCACCCGCGACGTAGGAGGCGACCTTGTCGCGGTGGGCGGCGGTGATCAGCGGGCCCATCTCGGACGCCGGGTCGTTGCCGGGACCGATCTTGATCTTCTCGGCCCGCTCGCGGATCTTCTCCACCAGCGTGTCGCCGATCGCGCCCACGGCCACGACCGCCGAGATGGCCATGCAGCGCTCGCCCGCCGAGCCGTAGGCGGCGGACACGGCGGCGTCCGCGGCGGCGTCCAGGTCGGCGTCCGGGAGGACCAGCATGTGGTTCTTCGCTCCGCCCAGGGCCTGCACACGCTTGCCGTTCGCGGAGGCGGTGGTGTGGATGTGGCGGGCGATCGGGGTCGAGCCGACGAAGGACACCGCCTTGACGTCCGGGTGCTCCAGGAGCCGGTCCACAGCCACCCTGTCGCCGTGCACCACGTTGAAGACGCCGTCCGGCAGCCCGGCCTCGGCGAGCAGTTCGGCGAGCCGGACGGCCGCCGAGGGGTCCTTCTCGCTCGGCTTCAGCACGAACGTGTTGCCGCAGGCGATGGCGATGGGGAACATCCACATCGGGACCATCGCCGGGAAGTTGAACGGCGTGATGCCCGCGACGACACCCAGGGGCTGCCGGATCGCGGCCACGTCCACCCGGCTGGCGACCTGCGTCGACAGCTCGCCCTTCAGCTGCACGTTGATGCCGCACGCCAGGTCGACGATCTCCAGGCCGCGGGCCACCTCGCCGAGCGCGTCGGAGTGCACCTTGCCGTGTTCGGCGGTGATCAGCTCGGCGATCTCGTCGCGGTGCGCGTCCAGCAGCGCCCGGAAGCGGAAGAGGATGGACGTGCGCTGGGCCAGCGAGGACTGCCCCCAGGCGGCGAAGGCGTCCCGGGCCGCCGCGACCGCCGCGTCCACCTCCTCCACCGAGGCGAAGGCGACCTGCGTGGTGACCTCGCCGGTCGCCGGGTCGGTGACCGGCCCGAAGCTGCCCGACGTGCCCTCGACGGCCTTGCCGCCGATCCAGTGGTTGACGATCTTCGTCATGCCCGGTTACTCCTTCACAGATGGCGGCGTCGGGTCGAGACGTGCCGTTCGTACAGCTCACGTGCCTTGACCGCCGACGGTCGGGCCGCGGTCTCGGCCACGGGTACATCCCACCAGGCCTGCGCGGGCGGCGCGCCCGACACTGTGTCTGCCGTTTCGGTCTCGACGTAGACACATGTGGGAGTGTCGGCGGCCCGGGCCTCCGTCAGGGCAGCGCGCAGATCCCGCACGGTCTTCGCGCGCAGGACCCGCATGCCCAGGCTGGCGGCGTTGGCGGCGAGATCGACGGGCAGCGGCGCCCCCGTGAAGGTGCCGTCGTCCGCCCGGAACCGGTACGCGGTGCCGAACCGCTCGCCGCCCACCGCCTCCGACAACCCGCCGATGGACGCGTACCCGTGGTTCTGCACGATCACCACCTTGATGGCGATCCCCTCCTGCACGGCGGTGACGAGCTCCGTCGGATTCATCAGGTAGGTGCCGTCGCCGACCAGCGCCCACACCGGCCGGTGAGGGGCGGCGAGCTGCACGCCGATCGCGGCGGGGATCTCGTAGCCCATGCAGGAGTAGCCGTACTCCAGGTGGTACTGGTCCACCGACCGGGCCCGCCACAGCTTGTGCAGGTCGCCGGGGAGGGACCCGGCCGCGTTGACGACGATGTCCGACTCGTCGACCACCGCGTCCAGGGCGCCCAGGACCTGCGGCTGCGTCGGCCGCACGTCGGGTTCGTCGGCCTCGAAACAGGCCTCGACGCGCTGCTCCCAGCGCTCCTTGTCCTCGGTGTACTCGGCGACGTAGGAGTCGGCGACGCGATGGGCGTGCATCAGCAGCGCCTCGGTCAGCTCCTCCAGTCCGCTGCGGGCGTCCGCGATCAGCGGCATCCCGGCGAGCTTGTGTCCGTCGTGGGGCGCGATGTTGAGGTTGAGGAACCGGACGTCCGGCCGCTCGAACAGGGTGCCGGACGCGGTCGTGAAGTCGGTGTACCTGGTTCCGATCCCGATCACCAGGTCGGCGGTGCGGGCCAGCTCGTCGGCGGTGGCGGTGCCGGTGTGGCCGATGCCGCCGACGTCCTGGCGGTGGTCGTGGGGCAGGGATCCCTTGCCCGCCTGGGTGGAGGCGACGGGAATGCCGGTGCTCCCGGCGAACTCGGCGAGGGCCTGCTCGGCGCGGCTGTGGTGGACGCCGCCGCCCGCGATCACCAGTGGCCTGCGGGCCGTCCGGATCGCGGTCACGGCCTCGGCCAGCTCGGTCGGGTCGGCGCCGGGACGCCGCACGACCCACACACGTTCGGCGAAGAAGCGGTCCGGCCAGTCGTACGCCTCGGCCTGCACGTCCTGGGGCAGGGCGAGGGTGACCGCGCCGGTCTCCACCGGATCGGTGAGCACGCGCACGGCCTCCAGGGCGGCGGGGATCAGGGCCTCGGGGCGGGTGATGCGGTCGAAGTACTTCGACACCGGCCGCAGGCAGTCGTTGACCGACGCGTCACCCGCGTACGGCACCCGAAGCTGCTGGAGCACCGGGTCGGCGGGGCGCGTGGCGAAGACGTCGCCGGGCAGGAGCAGCACGGGCAGGTGGTTGACGGTGGCCAGGGCGGCGCCGGTGACCAGGTTGGTCGCACCGGGGCCGATCGAGGTGGTCACCGCGTGGGTGGACAGGCGGCCCGACTGGCGCGCGTAGCCGACGGCCGCGTGCACCATCGCCTGCTCGTTGCGGCCCTGGTGGTAGGGCATGTCGCGGGCGTACTCGACGAGCGCCTGGCCGATCCCGGCGACGTTCCCGTGGCCGAAGATGCCCCAGGTCGCGCCGATCAGCCGGTGGCGTACGCCGTCCCGCTCCGCGTACTGGGCGGTGAGGAAGCGGACGAGCGCCTGTGCGACCGTGAGCCTCGTCGTTGAGGTCATCGGCAACCCTCCGTGTGGTCCGGGTGATCCGGGTGGTCCGGTGGTTCGGGAGACGGGCCGTCCGGGCGGCCCCCGGGCGGCCCCGGTGAGAGCCGTGGATTCCACGATGACCCGCCGGGCCCCGGATCCGCTCTCACGCCAGGGGAATACGCACGGGTGGCCGCAGCCGTTCGGGACCTCCGGCGCGGGGCCGTAGCGGGCGGGGAGTCGTCGCTCGCACTTCGCTCCTGCCAGGGCGAAGCGGTCTCCCGCGCCGGAGGCGATCAGGGTGGTGGGTGTTCCCGTGGTGCCGCGCTCTCCCCGCACGGTACAAGCACCGTGGGCAGCGAGGTAGTTGCGGGCCGTCACAACGGGCGCCGCGTCCCCGGGCCGATGCCCCCGATGGGCGCGGCGGCCCGCCTGCCTCCACGCCCGCGACGGGCGGACGGTGCGCATCGCCCCTGCCGTCCCGCGGCGCCCGGCGACCCTTCACCGGACCGCTCCCGCGTCGACGGCGGCCTGCACCTCGCGCGGTGTCGGCATCGCCGAGGAGCACTCCAACCGGGAGGCGACGAGGGCGCCCGCGGCGTTCGCGTGGCGCACGGTCCGCACCAGGTCCCAGCCGGCGAGCAGCCCGTGGCACAGCGACCCCCCGAAGGCGTCGCCGGCACCGAGGCCGTTGAGGACCTCGACCGGCAGCGGCGCCACCTCGGCCTGCTCGCCGTCGCGGCCGACGGCGAGGACGCCCTCGGGGCCCTGTTTCACCACGGCCAGGTCCACGCCCGTGTCCAGCAGGGCGCGGGCGGCGGCGTGCGGCTCGCGGAGGCCGGTCGCGACCTCGACCTCGTCGAGGTTGCCCACCGCGACGGTGGCGTGCCGCAGGGCCTCGGCGTAGAAGGGGCGCGCGGACCGGGGATCGCGCCAGAACATGGGGCGCCAGTCCAGGTCGAGGACGGTCGGGCCGGCCTTGGCGCGGTGGGCGAGGGCCGCCAGCGTCGCCGCGCGGCTGGGCTCCTCGCACAGGCCCGTTCCGGTGACCCAGAAGACACGGGCGGCGCGGATCGCGTCGAGGTCGAGGTCGCGGGCCTCGATCTCCAGGTCGGGGGCCTTGGGCTGCCGGTAGAAGTAGAGCGGGAAGTCGTCCGGCGGGAAGACCTCGCAGAAGGTGACCGGTGTGGGCAGACCGGGGACCGGGACGACCCAGCGGTCGTCCACGCCGAACCCGCGCAGCGCCTGGTGGAGGTAGGTGCCGAAGGGGTCGTCGCCGGTGCGGGTGATCACCGCCGTGCGGCGGCCGAGGCGGGCCGCGGCGACGGCCACGTTGGCGGCCGAACCGCCGAGGAACTTGCCGAACGATGTGACCTCGGGCAGCGGGACGCCGGTCTGGAGCGGGTACAGGTCCACGCCGATCCGGCCCATGGTGATCAGGTCGTACCCCATCGGCTTCCCTCGTCTCGTCTTCCCGTCGTCTTCGGTCGTCTTCCCGCGCATCGGCCCTCCCCGGCTTTCTAGTCCCCGGCATGACGCGCTGTCAATGTTTTGTCCGGACATTCGGACCAGAACGTCCGGGTCGGCCGTCGTCGCCACCGTCCGGGCGCGGGCACCATGCCAGACCCCCGAGCCGGAAGGCGTGCGCGACCCGGGTGGACCGCGGGGCGGCCGCGGCCGGCGGAGCGGAACCATCTGCACCGGCATATGCCATTGCGTCACCCCTGTCACAAAGACCACGCCTCTGTCACACATGTCGCGTGTACGCGGGTCTTGCGTCACACCCGGTCGACAACTGCTGCCCCGCGCCGACTCCGTGTCGTTCACCGGGCACAGGCTTGATGATCGCCAGCGCAGCGCCCGGCTCCCCCGAAGGCCGCCCCCCGGCCGCCGCCGCGGCGTGCGCGGGGAGGTGCACCTCATGACCGACCGCAGGCTCTGGTCGTACAAGGAGATCGCGGCGCACATCCGCGTGCAGCCGGACACCGTACGGTCCTATCGCAAGCACGGACTGCTTCCCGCTCCCGACCACGTGGAGGGCGGCAAACCGTACTGGTACGCCGACACCGTCCGGGCGTGGGTGGCCGCACGGCCCGGCAACCGGGGCCGCAGGCAGGACTGAGGCGGCTCCCGCCGCCCGAGCCCCGACCGTCGCGAGAACCGCTGTGTGCCCCACGGCCGCGTGGGGCACAGCGCGATGCACGGCCTTCTCCGTGACACCCGTCCTGACCGGCGGGAGGACCGTGCCGGGGCCCGTTCAGCGGGACCTGCGCCCCACCCGGTCTCCGGCCGCCGCAGCCCCGCGCGCCCGATCCGGCCCGCTCAGCCGGGCACCCCCACCGCGTCCCGGTCGCGTTCGCCGGAGGCCGGCGCCGCGGGCCCGCCCTCGCTGAGTCCGAACCGCCGGTGGAAGCGGCGCAGCGGGGCCGGGGCCCACCAAGTGGCGTGTCCGGTGAGGCGCATGACGGCCGGGACGAGCAGACTGCGCACGACCATCGCGTCCATGAGCACCGCGAGGGCGATGCCCAGGCCGAGCATCTTCGTGTTGGTGACGCGTGAGGTGCCGATCGCCACCATCACGACCGCCAGGATCACCGCCGCCGCGGTGATCAGACCGCCGGTGCGCTGCAACCCGTGCCGCACCGCGGCGCGGTGGTCACCGGTCGCGTCGTACTCCTCCTTGATGCGGGAGAGCAGGAACACGCCGTAGTCCATCGACAGGCCGAACGCCACGCAGAACATCAGGACGGGCAGGGTCGTCTCGATCGAGCCGGGGCTGGTGAAGCCGAGCAGTCCGGACAGGTGGCCGTCCTGGAAGACCCAGACAACGGCTCCGAACATCGCGGTCAGGCTCAGCGCGTTGAGCAGCACGGCCTGGAGGGGTATCAGCACACTGCCGGTGAGCAGGAAGACCAGCAGCAGCGTGACCACGGCGATGAACACGGCGGCCCACGGCAGACGTTCGGCGATGGCGTCCTTGGAGTCGACCAGGACGGCGGCGGTGCCGGTCACCTTCGTGTCGAACGGAGCCTCGGTGGCGCGCAGTTCACCGACCAGGCGCTGCGCCGCGCCGTCGACGGACTCGCCCTTCGGCTGCACCGTGAAGTACGCCAGGTCGCCCTCGACCAGCGGGCCGTCGACCCGGAGCACGTTCGGGAGGGCGGCGACGCGTTCCTTGTAGGCGGCGTACCCCTCCGGGGTGGCGCGGCCCTCCGCGAGCACCTCCAGACCGCCGCCGGGGCTGCCCGGGAAGCCGTCCCGCAGATGCTGCTGGACGACGTGGGACTCGGCTCCGGCTGGCAGCTGGCGGTCGTCGGCGGTACCGAACGTCACGCCCAGGAAGGGCAGGCCGAGGACGATGAGGACGGCGGTCGTGGCGACGGCGAAGAAGGGGGCGCGCCGCATCACCAGGGTCGCCAGGCGCGCCCAGGCTGTGCCGGGCTCCGCACCGGCGCGGGCGGGCCGCCGGCCGCGTCGCAGCAGCCGCCCGAGATCGAGGGAGTCGACCCGGCGGCCGAGCAGGACGAGCGCTGCCGGCAGGAGGATCAGGGCGGCGGCCGCGGCGAGCAGCACCACCGCGATGCCGGCATAGGCGAAGGACCGCAGGAAGTACTGGGGGAAGACGAGCATCGCCGCCAGGGACACCGCGACGGTGAGCGCGGAGAAGAGCACGGTGCGGCCGGCGGTGCGCAGGGTGCGGCCGACGGCGTGCAGCGGGTCGGCTCCGGCGGACAGCTCCTCGCGGTGGCGGCGGACGATGAACAGGGCGTAGTCGATGGCGAGGCCGAGACCGAGGGCGGTGGTGAGGTTCATCGCGAAGACGGAGACGTCGGTCAGCTCCGCCAGCCCGGACAGCACCGCGTTGGTGCCCAGGATGGCCACGATGCCGATGCCGAGCGGCAGCAGGGCGGCGACCGCGCTGCCGAAGACCGTCACCAGCAGGACCAGAGTGATCGGCAGAGCGATCATCTCCGCCCGGGTGAGGTCCTCCTGGATGGTCGCCTGCATCTCGTGCCGTACGGCGACGATGCCGCCGATCCTCACCTGGACCGGTCCGTGCGCACCCCGGTAGTGCGGGGCGATGCGGTCGAGGGTGTCGGCGGCCTCGCTCTCGTCGCCCGTGATGCGGGCGGCGATCAGCGCCTCGCGGCCGTCCTCCGCCCGCAGGGCGGCAGCCGCCGAGGGGGCGGCCCGCCAGTAGGAGCCGATGCCGGTCACCCCGCGTTCGGTGGCCAGCCGCCGGGTCAGCCGGTCGGCCTCGGCGGCGACCGCGGGGTCGTCCACCGAGGCGCCGCCCGCGTCCACCAGGAGCAGCAGGTTGGGCTGCGAGCCGGGGAACTCCCGCTCCAGCGCCCGCGTCGCGTACGTCGACTCCGCGGCCGGGTCCTGCCAGCCGCCGCTGCCCAGCTTGTCGGCGACCCCACCGCCGGCGAGCACGGCGAGCAGGGTGAGCACCAGGGCCGCCAGGAGGGACAGCCGGGGGCGTGCGGTGACGAGGGCGGTCCAGCGGCCCACCGACACGTCCCCGGGGCCGGCCGGCCCGTCGTCGGATGTGGTGTCCCTCGTGGCGTCGGTCATCGTGCGGTGTCCCCTTCACCCTCACTCGGCCCCAGCCTGCCGCCGTGCACACGGGCTGCACGGGCTGCACGGGCAGGCAGCATGGGTATGTCATTGCCGTAGGCTCAAAACACGAGAGATCGCTCGCGTTCCCCCAGAATGCGAGCGGCCGCTCGTGTTTGTCAATCTCATGCGGAGAGCTGGGGATAACGCGTGCCCGAACACCAGACCACCGAACAGCCGCGCCGCCGCCAGGCCCGCGGCGAGCGCCGCATCGCCCAGTTGCTGGAAGCGGCGGCCCAGGTCTTCTGCACCACCGGTTACACGGCCGCCTCCACCAACGCCATCGCCCGCGAGGCCGGGGTCTCCCCCGGCACGCTGTACCAGTTCTTCCCGAACAAGGAGGCCATCGCGATCGAGCTGGGCGACCGGCTCATGCGGACGATGCGCGCCGCCTACGGCGAAGCGCTCGCCCCGGTCGACCCGGCGACCCCGCTGGAGGAGGCGGTGGGCGCCGCCGTCGACCGGTTCATCGACTTCAACTGCGCCAACCCCGTCTTCTTCGCCCTCATGCACGGTCCCGACATCCCCGGCCGGATCGGCGAGGAGCACGACGCCCTGCACGCCACCCTGCTCACCCGCATCGAGGCCCTGCTGTCATCGTTCCTGCCGTCGGCACCCCCCGCGGAGCTCACCCGCACCGCCCACATGTGCCTCGGTCTGTACAAGGCGGGCCTGGAACTGGTCCTGGCCCACGAGGGCGCCGAGCGCGAGGCGTACGTCCGGGAGCTGAAGAACGCCCTCATCCGCTACCTGGCCCCCCTGGCCGGCGACCCACCCGAACCCGGCGCGCGCGACTGACCCCGGGGGCGCGCCCGCAGCACCGCGCGGCGGACCCGCCGACCGCCTCCCGCGAAGGCCCCCGCCGGGGGCCCTGAGTTCCCGAACCACACCAGCACGGACAACCACCCGGGGCGCACCCGCCCCGCGCGCGGACACCCCGCGGAAACCCGCCGCACCCCACACCCCTCGCCCTCACCCCGGGAACGACATCCCGGCGCCGTTCGGGCGCCGGCCCCGGGCACCCTCTTGGAGAAATACCCCCTAGGGGTATAGTCTGGATTCTGGAGGGGCCCCCACGGGACCCGTCAGCCCCACACGCCTCGACGAGGAGTAACGACATGACCACCCAGACCGACACCCAGGCTTCCGTCACCGCCGTCTACAAGGTGAGCGGCATGAGCTGCGGGCACTGCGAGGGTTCCGTCAGCGGCGAGATCTCCGAGATCGCCGGTGTCACCTCGGTGAAGGCCGTGGCCGCCACGGGTGAGGTCACCGTCGTCTCCGCCGCCCCGCTGGCCGAGGAGGCCGTCCGCGCCGCCGTCGACGAGGCCGGTTTCGAGCTCGTCGGCCAGGTCTGAGCGCACACCCCCCGCAGGCGGATCCCGGCCGTACGGATCCGCGGCACGCATCACCGGAACGGCTCCCGCCGGTGCCCGCTTCCGGAGACGCGCACCCCTTCGGTTTCCCGACCGGGCCCGCCGACCGGCTGATACCGGTTCCGCACGGCCCGGTCCGTCGTCTGGAGTCCGGACATGACCAGCACCACCCCGCACAGCGGGATAGCGGAACGCACCGAGGAGCCCGCCGGCACAGCCGAGGTCGAGCTGCTCATCGGCGGGATGACCTGCGCCTCCTGCGCGGCCCGCGTCGAGAAGAAGCTCAACCGCATGGACGGTGTCTCGGCCACCGTCAACTACGCCACCGAGAAGGCGAGGATCTCCTACCCGGCCGGCATCGAGGTGGCCGATCTCGTCGACACCGTCGTCCGGACCGGCTACACGGCCGAGGTACCCGCCCCGCCGCAGCCCGAGGAGGCGGAACCGGCGGCAGCCGACGCGGACCCCGAGCTCACCGCCCTGCGCACCCGCCTGCTGGTCTCCGCCGTGCTCGCCGCGCCCGTCGTGCTGCTCGCGATGGTACCGAGCCTGCAGTTCGACAACTGGCAGTGGCTCTCCCTGACGCTCGCCGCACCGGTCGTCGTCTGGGGCGGTCTGCCCTTCCACCGGGCCGCCTGGACCAACCTCCGGCACGGTGCGTCCACCATGGACACCCTCGTCTCGCTGGGCACGACGGCCGCGTTCGGCTGGTCGCTGTGGGCGCTCTTCCTCGGGGACGCGGGCAGGCCCGGCCTGCGGCACGGCTTCGACCTCACCCTCTCCCGCGCCGACGCCTCCTCCACGCTCTACCTGGAGGTCGCCGCCGGCGTCACCGCCTTCCTGCTCCTCGGGCGCTACCTGGAGGCCCGCTCCAAGCGGCGCGCGGGCGCCGCCCTGCGGGCCCTGATGGAGCTGGGCGCCAAGGACGTGGCCGTGCTCCGGGGCGGCAGGGAGGTGCGCGTGCCGGTGGCTCAGCTGGCCGTGGGCGACCGCTTCGTCGTCCGGCCCGGCGAGAAGATCGCCACCGACGGCACCGTCGTCGAGGGATCCTCGGCGATCGACGCCTCCATGCTCACCGGCGAGTCCGTGCCGGTGGACGTGACGGCCGGCGACACGGTCACCGGCGCCACGGTCAACGCCGGCGGCCGGCTCGTCGTCGAGGCCACCCGGGTCGGCGCGGACACCCAGCTGGCCCGCATGGCCCAGCTGGTGGAGGACGCGCAGAACGGCAAGGCCCAGGTGCAGCGGCTCGCCGACCGGGTCTCCGCCGTCTTCGTCCCGGTCGTCCTGCTCGTGGCCGCGGGCACGTTCGGCGTGTGGCTGGGTGTCACCGGTGACACCGTCGCCGCCTTCACCGCGGCCGTCGCGGTTCTGATCATCGCCTGCCCGTGCGCCCTGGGCCTGGCCACCCCGACCGCGCTCATGGTCGGCACCGGCCGCGGCGCACAGCTCGGGATCCTCATCAGGGGACCGGAGGTGCTGGAGTCCACCCGGCGCGTCGACACCGTCGTCCTCGACAAGACCGGCACGGTCACCACCGGCCGCATGACCCTCCAGGACGTGTACGTCGCCGACGGCACCGACGAGCAGGACGTGCTGCTGCTCGCGGGCGCCCTGGAGCACGCCTCCGAGCACCCCGTCGCCCGCGCGATCGCCGCCGGCGCCGAGGAGCGCGTGGGCACGCTCCCAGGGGTCGAGCGCTTCGAGAACGTCCCCGGGCGGGGCGTGCGCGGGCGCGTGAACGGCCACGAGGTGGCCGTGGGGCGGCTCGCGGAGAACGGCGAGAGCCTCCCCGGGGAGCTGGCGCAGGCGCGGAAGGAGGCGGAGCGGGAGGGCCGCACGGCGGTCGTGGTCGGCTGGGACGGCGCGGCCCGCGGCGTCCTCGCCGTCGCCGACGCGGTGAAGGGGACCAGCGAGGAGGCTGTGCGGCGGTTGCGCGCGCTGGGGCTCACGCCGGTACTGCTGACCGGTGACAACCACACGGTGGCGGAGGCGGTCGGCGCGCAGGTCGGCATCGACGAGGTGATCGCCGAGGTGCTGCCCGAGGACAAGGTCGACGTCATACGGCGGCTCCAGGGCGAGGGCCGCGTGGTCGCCATGGTCGGCGACGGTGTCAACGACGCCGCCGCGCTGGCTGGCGCCGACCTGGGCCTGGCCATGGGCACCGGCACGGACGCGGCGATCGAGGCGAGCGACCTGACACTGGTGCGCGGGGACCTGCGGGTCGCGGCGGACGCGATCCGGCTCTCCCGCCGGACGCTGGCCACCATCAAGGGCAACCTCGTCTGGGCCTTCGGCTACAACGTGGCCGCGCTTCCCCTGGCCGCCGCCGGGCTGCTCAACCCCATGATCGCGGGGGCGGCGATGGCCTTCTCCTCCGTGTTCGTGGTCACCAACAGCCTGCGGCTGCGGGCCTTTCGCTGAGGCACGCAACTCACATAAGCTCTTCACAAGTCTTGCGCATCGTCCTCGCGCTCGGGCTCCGATCGCCATATCGGGGCTCTTGCGCATCTAACGGACATATGCAAGAGACACAGATCACAGTGATGTGAACGTAACCATCGAAGGGGTTCGACGGTCTAAGTTGGCGATGTCAGGAAGGCGTCTTGGGGGGCGCCGACTGGCATCTGGGGATGTCTTGGGGGACTTCTCCAGAGATGCGTTGCCGGGGCACGTACACCGGGGAGCTTTGAGCGGCCCTCCCAGCGTGCGCTGTCCCGGCAGACCGCAACCGAGTAGCGAGCAGTCCGCGCGGCACGAACGGTACGAACCGTGCGAGGAGTAGTACGAGCGGTTCTGCTCATTCTGCTCAACAGCGATTCAGGCGCTGTGTCCTCACAGGCGCCCGGCCGGATCCCGTGGGGGGAATCCGCACCGGGACATGGGAAGGCGCCCTGGTCGTCGGCCCGTGGGGGGACCGGCGCACCGGGGCGCCTTTCGCCTTGCCCGGCCGCACACCCCGGCGGCGGGGCCGGGCGAAGGGCCGGGACCGCCGCCCCGCCGCCGGGGTGTGCGGCACGCGAAAGGGCCGCCCTTGCGGACGGCCCCTGGCGGGCACGGGCCCGGCCGGTGACGGGGCACCGTACACCGGCACCCCTCAGGCGGCGGTCAGCGCTCCTCGACCGGGACGAAGTCGCGCTGGACGACGCCCGTGTAGATCTGGCGCGGGCGGCCGATGCGGGAACCCGGCTCCTTGATCATCTCGTGCCACTGGGCGATCCAGCCCGGCAGCCGGCCGAGGGCGAACAGGACGGTGAACATCTCGGTCGGGAAGCCCATGGCCCGGTAGATCAGGCCGGTGTAGAAGTCCACGTTCGGGTAGAGGCTGCGCGAGACGAAGTAGTCGTCGGAGAGCGCGTGCTCCTCCAGCTTCAGCGCGATGTCCAGCAGCTCGTCGGACTTGCCGAGGGCGGACAGCACGTCGTGCGCGGCGGCCTTGATGATCTTGGCGCGCGGGTCGAAGTTCTTGTAGACCCGGTGGCCGAAGCCCATCAGGCGGACGCCGTCCTCCTTGTTCTTCACCTTGCGGATGAAGGAGTCGACGTCGCCGCCCGCGTCGCGGATGCCCTCCAGCATCTCCAGCACCGACTGGTTGGCGCCGCCGTGCAGCGGGCCCCAGAGCGCGTTGATGCCGGCGGAGATCGAGGCGAACATGTTCGCCTGCGAGGAGCCGACCAGGCGCACGGTGGAGGTCGAGCAGTTCTGCTCGTGGTCCGCGTGCAGGATGAGCAGCTTGTCCAGGGCCGAGACGACGATCGGGTCGAGCTCGTACTCCTGCGCCGGGACCGAGAAGGTCATGCGGAGGAAGTTCTCGACGTAGCCCAGGTCGTTGCGCGGGTAGACGAACGGGTGGCCGACCGACTTCTTGTAGGCGTAGGCCGCGATCGTCGGGAGCTTGGCGAGCAGGCGGATCGTGGAGAGGTTGCGCTGCTGCTCGTCGAACGGGTTGTGGCTGTCCTGGTAGAAGGTGGACAGCGCCGAGACGACCGACGACAGCATCGCCATCGGGTGGGCGTCCCGCGGGAAGCCGCGGTAGAAGTTCTTGACGTCCTCGTGCAGCAGGGTGTGCCGGGTGATGTCGTCCTTGAACGAGGTGAGCTCGTCAACGGTCGGCAGCTCGCCGTTGATCAGCAGGTAGGCGACCTCCAGGAAGGTGGAGCGCTCGGCCAGCTGCTCGATCGGGTAGCCGCGGTACCGGAGGATGCCCGCCTCGCCGTCGAGATACGTCACGGCGGATTTGTAGGCGGCGGTGTTGCCGTACCCGCTGTCCAGGGTCACCAGACCGGTCTGGGCGCGCAGCTTCCCGATGTCGAAGCCCTTGTCGCCGACGGTACTGTCGACCACCGGGTAGGTGTACTCGTTGCCGTCGTACCGCAGTACTACAGAGTTGTCGCTCACGTCTTCCCTCACCGACGTTGTGCCTCATCTTCGAGGTGCCCTGACTGTCTCTACCTTCCCCCACTCGGCTCAGGAGAGTGCACCCGGGGTCGACCATCGGGCCTATCAACGGCACTGAGTGCCGTCAACTTTCTCATCCTGCCCCCTGTGTTCGCCATCCGGAAGACCTCTGTGACCTTCACGACTCATTTGATCGATCATTTTTTGCGATGCCTCACGATCCGCATGTGAACGCTTGCCGCGCATCCACCGCCGATCGAGGCACCGCGTGCCAGGAACCGCGAGGTCACAGCCCGGCCAACCGGAAGTCGAGAGCCGTGCAGCGCCGCCCGGCCGAAACCGTACGCACCGCCTGGCCGATCGCCCTGCGGGAACCGACCAGGACGACCAGCTGTTTGGCGCGGGTCACGGCCGTGTACAACAGGTTGCGCTGCAGCATCATCCATGCCCCCGTGGTGACGGGGATCACCACCGCGGGATATTCACTCCCCTGTGACCGGTGGATGGTCACCGCGTAGGCGTGTGCCAGCTCGTCCAGTTCATCGAACTCGTAGGGCACCTCCTCGTCCTCGTCGGTCAGCACCGTCAGACGCTGGTCGACCGGGTCGAGCGAGGTGACCACGCCCACGGTGCCGTTGAAGACACCGTTCTCCCCCTTCTCGTAATTGTTGCGGATCTGGGTGACCTTGTCGCCGACTCGGAAGACCCGGCCACCGACCCGCTTCTCGGGCAGGTCGGGGCGACCCGGCGTGATGGCCTGCTGCAGCAGGCCGTTGAGCGCGCCCGCCCCCGCCGGACCCCGGTGCATGGGCGCGAGCACCTGGACGTCGCGGCGCGGATCCAGCCCGAACCTGGCCGGAACGCGCCGTGCCGCCACGTCCACGGTGAGCCGCCCCGCCTCCTCGGTGTCGTCCTCGACGAAGAGGAAGAAGTCCTTCATCCCGTCGGTGAGGGGATGCCGCCCGTCGTTGATGCGGTGCGCGTTGGTGACGACGCCCGACTGCTGCGCCTGCCGGAAGACCCGGGTCAGCCGGACGGCGGGGACGGGGCTCCCGTCGGCCAGCAGGTCCCGCAGCACCTCCCCCGCGCCGACGCTGGGCAACTGGTCCACGTCCCCGACGAAGAGCAGATGGGCACCCGGTGGGACGGCCTTCACCAGCTTGTTCGCCAGCAGAAGGTCCAGCATGGACGCCTCGTCGACCACCACCAGGTCGGCGTCCAGCGGCCGGTCCCGGTCGTAGGCGGCGTCGCCGCCGGGCCTGAGTTCGAGCAGCCGGTGGACGGTGGAGGCCTCCGCTCCGGTGAGTTCGGCCAGGCGCTTGGCGGCGCGGCCGGTCGGCGCCGCGAGCAGCACCTTGGCCTGCTTGGCGCGGGCCAGCTCCACGACCGAGCGGACCGTGAACGACTTGCCGCAGCCGGGACCGCCGGTGAGAACGGCGACCTTCTCGGTCAGCGCGAGCCTCACGGCGGCCTCCTGCTCGGGCGCCAGCTCGGCCCCGGTGCGCTGCTTCAGCCAGCCGAGCGCCCTGCCCCAGTCGACGTCCCGGAAGGACGGCATCCGGTCCTCGCCGGTCCGCAGCAGGCGCAGCAGCTGCGCGGAGAGGGAGAGTTCGGCGCGGTGGAAGGGGACGAGGTAGACGGCCGTGACGGGCTCGGCACCGCCGTCCGGACCGGGCACCTTCTCCCGCACGACACCGGGGTCCTCGCCCTCCTCCGGCGGCGAGGACAGCTCCGCCAGGCAGTCGATGACCAGCCCGGTGTCCACCCCGAGCAGCTTGACCGCGTCCGCGATCAGCCGTTCCTCGGGAAGGAAGCAGTGTCCCTGGTCGGCCGACTGCGACAGCGCGTACTGCAGGCCGGCCTTCACCCGCTCGGGGCTGTCGTGCGGGATGCCGACGGACTGGGCGATCTTGTCGGCGGTGAGGAACCCGATGCCCCAGACGTCCGCGGCGAGCCGGTACGGCTGGTTCTTCACCACCGAGATGGAGGCGTCCCCGTACTTCTTGTAGATCCGCACGGCGATGGAGGTCGACACCTCCACCGTCTGGAGGAAGAGCATCACCTCCTTGATCGCCTTCTGCTCCTCCCAGGCGTCGGCGATCCTCCGGGTGCGCTTGGGGCCGAGGCCGGGGACCTCGATGAGCCGCTTCGGCTCCTCCTCGATGATCCTGAGGGTGTCCAGCCCGAAGTGCTGTGTGATCCGGTCGGCGAAGACCGGGCCGATCCCCTTGACCAGCCCGGAGCCCAGATAGCGGCGGATGCCCTGGACGGTGGCGGGCAGGACGGTGGTGTAGTTCTCGACGTGGAACTGCTTGCCGTACTGAGGGTGGGAGCCCCACCGCCCCTCCATCCGGAGGGACTCGCCGACCTGGGCGCCCAGCAGCGCGCCGACGACCGTGAGGAGGTCGCCGCCGCCTCTGCCCGTGTCGACCCGCGCGACCGTGTAACCGTTCTCCTCGTTGGCGTACGTGATCCGCTCCAGTACGCCTTCGAGCACCGCCGTCCGCCGTTCACCGGTGGACGTCCCCTCCTGCTGACCCATGATCCGACGGTACCGGTGGCCGCCGACAGCCGGGGGCGGGCCCGGGACGGGAGCGCCGGGCCCGCGCTGACGGAACACCGGTCGCACCGGCGCCCTCCCGCGGTGTCCGGCGGTGCGGCCACCGCGCGCCACGCCACCCCACCGCGCGCCACGCCGACCCCGGCGCGCGCCGCGCCGCCCGGCGGACGCGGACCGACGCGAACCGGACGGGGGCGGGTCGTTCCGGAGAAGGGGCACGGGAACCCCCGCGCACCGGGATACTGGTCCCCTTCCCCCACCAACCGCCCGGGCGTACGCCCGGGCCGAGGCCGCCGGCGTGGGGTCGCACGCGGCCGAGCACCGTCGATGCGGGCACGCCGAACGCGTCGGTGGCGCATCGGTCGTGCCGGCTCGGCAGGATGGCGGTGGACGACACGCCCGTGCCGCTCCACCGGGGAAGGCCGGACGGACGGGCACGACGGACGGATCGGGCGGTCGAGCAGGTCGAGCAGGTCGGACAAGTCGAGCAGATGGCAGGTCGAGCAGGTCCAGCGGTTGGTCAGGGTGCCGGTGGAGGTGGCCGCGCGGCGGGGCGCGGCCGGTTCCGGCGGCCGAGGTCTCACGGAGAGCGGCCGGGCGGCGCGGGCAGGTGGTCCGGGCGCCGCGGCCCGTGCGAGTGGAGTGGGAGTCACGTCATGTACGACTACGACCTGCTGGTCGTGGGGTCGGCCAACGCCGACCTGGTGATCGGTGTCGAGCGGCGCCCGGGTGCCGGGGAGACCGTCCTCGGCTCCGAACTGGCCGTCCACCCCGGCGGCAAGGGCGCCAACCAGGCCGTGGCGGCGGCCCGGCTCGGTGCGGACACGGCGCTGCTGGCCCGGGTCGGCGACGACGCCCACGGCCGGTTGCTGCTGAGTTCACTGCGGGCGGCCGGTGTCGACACCGTCGGGGTGCTGGTCGGCGGCGCGCCGACGGGGGTGGCGCTGATCACCGTGGACCCGTCGGGCGACAACAGCATCGTGGTGTCGCCGGGCGCGAACGCCCGTCTCGCCCCGGAGGACATCCGGGCGGCGGGCAGCCTCTTCCACGCCTCGCGCGTGGTGTCGGCGCAGTTGGAGATCCCGCTGGAGACGGTCGTGGAGGTGGTGCGCAGCCTGGCGCCGGGCAGCCGTCTCGTCCTGAACCCGTCCCCGCCGCGCCCGCTGCCGCGGGAGGTGCTGGACGCCTGCGACCCGCTGATCGTCAACGAGCACGAGGCGAGGGTCGTCCTCGGTGACGCCTGCGTCAGCGAGCTGCCCGAGGACTGGGCGCGGCTGCTGCTGGCGAAGGGCCCGCGGTCGGTGGTGGTCACGCTGGGTGCGCGGGGTGCGCTGGTGGCGTCGGCGTCGGGCGTCTTCAGGGTGGCGTCCGTCAAGGTCGAGGCGGTGGACACGACGGGCGCGGGGGACGCGTTCACCGCGGCGCTGGCGTTCAGGCTCGCGACGGGGGCGGACCTGCCGGAGGCGGCGGCGTACGCGGCCCGGGTCGGGGCGGCGGCGGTGACGAAGCGCGGCGCGCAGGAGTCGTATCCGACGGCGGGCGAGGTGGACGCGCTCTGAGGTGGGCGGGCCGCCGTCCGGCCGGGGCGCTCCGCGGCCGATCCGGGGCCGTCGGCGTGGGGTATCGTCCGGGCCCCCGACGGCGCCCGGGTGGTGTGATCGGCCGGCTCCGCCGGGTGGCTCGCGGCGGCCCGCCTGCCGGACCACGAAGGAACGCCCCGATGACGAGGGCGGAGGGCCGGTGGCGCCCGTCCTGACGCGAGGGGACCCCGGTCCGTCGACCGGAGCCCCCTCGGCTCGCCCCCCTCCAGCGCAGAACCCCCGCAGATCCCCCCGGATCCCCCCTCCAGAGGTTCTGATGCCTTCTACGACACACGGTCGGCGGAAAGGGTTGCAGCCGACGCCCGAGATTTTTTCCGCGCTCGGGCGGGACGGCGGCCGTGCGGCGTCCCCCGGCAACGCTCGGGACTTCAAAGGCCGCGGACAGCGGTCCGCCGCCACCGCCGGTACCTCCCGCCCGTCCCGGGCCCACAGCCCGTCGCTGCTCCACCTGGGTTGCGTGAGCAGCGCGCGAGCGGACGGGTAGTTGATCTCCAGACTCAGCCGGAACAGCGTGCGAGGCCCGACCCGCCCCTGCCGGCGGGGGTCAGGTAGACCTCGGGAAAGTAGCCGGTCCGGCCGTCCTTCCACTTGGCGCCGTACCAGAGGTCGGAACTGACGCCGCCCTCGTTCCTCGTGATGCCGGTGGAAGTGATGTCCTCGTTGGTGAGCTTCTCGCCACGGGTCCAGCAGAAGACGACCAGCTTGGCACCGCTCCACATCTCGGTGCCCGTGAGCTTGCAGTCGCGTGCGGCACAGTGGGAGATGGTCTCGCTGGACAGGTAGGCCGGAGTCTTGTCCTCCAAAAGAGCGGTGGGGCCGATGGCCACCTTGTTCTGGACGACGACGGAGGCGAAGTCCCGGTGGTGCGGTCGGTCCGGGGTCGAGGCGAGCCAGAGCCCGCCGGGAACGCCGACCGCCACCAACAGGAGCAGTCCCGAAGCGGCGGCGATACGGGCGGTGCGGGTGACCTTGGGGCGGCGCTTGCCCGCCGGCCGCAGCGCCCCCGACTCGTCCGGGCGGCCCTGCCCCTCCGGCCGGTCCGGCTCACCCGTCCGCCCCTGTTCGGGACGGCCCACCGTCCCGGCGCTCCAGGGCGGGACCGGGGCCACCGAGGCGCCGGTGTCCACGGCCCTGCGCACCTCCGTCCAGAAGCACTGCCACGCGCCCTGATCCGCGCCGCAGGCGCGTGCGAAGGCAAGGGTCACCGCCAGGGTCGGCAGTCTGCGACCCGCGGCGGCCTCCTGAAGCGTGCTGACGGAGTATCCGGAACGGACCGCCAGCTGGGCGTAGGTCAGGCCCGTGCCGGTCCGCAGGTCGCGCAGCCAGAAGGCCAGTTCGCGCAGCGGAGTGCCGTCACGGACGAGTCGTTGTTCGGGCCGCGCCATGTTTTCCCCCCGGAACGAGGCGGCATGCCCGTTATTGTCCGGGTGGCGGTGGACGGTGTCCACCGGTTGCCGCGCCCCGGTCACAGGGGCGCCGGGCGCAGGGCGCGCGGATCGGCGGCGAGCAGTTCGGACCACTGGGCCAGCCGGCTGGTGGGCACGAGTTGCCGGGGCAGCCGACCTGGATCCGTCTCGCTGAGCCGGCGCAGCACCCACCACGCGATTCTGGGCTGGAGGTCGGCCACGGCGGCCGGGAACTCGGCTCCGAACTCCTGCTCTGTCCCTTCGTCGCGTTCCTTGTGCGGCTCGGGAAGGCGCACCGTCAGGTCGTCGTCCCGCGCGCGCTCCCCGAGCACCGCGGCCACCGCGTCCAGCACCCGTGCGGTCTCGGCGCGACGGGCCGGGCGGTGGTACCGGAAGCGTCCTGCGGTCCTCTCCTGTCGCTTCGCCCACCAGGCGAGCATCGCAGCCGATGGACGGCAGAAGACGATCCGGGCCGGCGTGTGCCGCAAGTGGTCCAGAGCCGCGTCGTCGAGGCCGTCCTCGGCGGAGAAGACGTAGGGCCTGACCAGGACCACGGCCGCCCACGGCGTTCCGGCCAGGGCCTGTTCCCGGATATGGGCCGCCGCCGATGTCCAGGCGGTGGTACGCCCTCCGACGAGGTCGCGCCGTACCGGAACGAGCGACCCGCCCTGCGCCACCTCGGTCAGCGACCGCACCAGCACGTACTGGCGGCCGAGCGCCTGGGCGAGGAGCGCGGCGGCGGTGCCGATCAGTTGCCGCCCGCCCACGAAGAGGAGGGTCGGCAGGCTGCCGTCCGGGTCGGCGACCGGAGCGGTGGACGTGGCGGCCACCGGATCCTGGACGAGAACCTGCGGCGCACGGCCGTCCTCCGTGCGCAGCCGGTCCCAGAGGTCGGTACCGGGGTCCCCCTGCCAGCTGTGCTCGCCGGCGGAGCGCAGCGCCGTCTCCACGCGGGCCCTCAGTTCCAGGCGCAGCGACCAGTACTCCCGGTCGCGGTGCAGTTCCTCCGCCAAGGGGCGCCCCTCCACGGCGGCCAGCCGGGCCAGTCGCTCGGCCTCGTCGTACGGCAGGGGCGTGTGCCCGGACCGCAGGGTGAAGTGGGCGACCTCGTGGCTCGGGCAGCGGTACCGCAACCCGGAGGAGATCCGGAAGACCCGGGTGGCGAAACGCTCCGCGCCCTCGGGATCGTGGAGCAGCGCCTCCACCGCACGCAGCGGGGCACCGGGGACGGAACTCGCCGGGGTCTCGGGAAGGCCGGGTGGCAGCAGCCCGAGCGCGCGCAGGACATCATGGGCGGGTATCTGCGCGAGTCGGCCGAGTTCCACGCAGAAGCCGACCGGAACCGAGTCGGTGCTCCCCGTCAGGTATCCGCGCACGGTGCTCGCCGACCCTCCCAGCGCCTGCCCGATGGCTGCCGCGCCGACCTCACGCCGCTGGCCGCGCAGGACCGCCAGGCACTGCGCGATGAACTGCCGGGCAGCCTCGGGGTCGTCGAAAGGACGTTGTGCCACGCGGTTCCTCCATCGGCGGGCAGGACCGCACGCCCCCGTGGCGTACGGCGATCGGCCGCGCGCGTTCGTGCGGTACGGCGTGCCACGCGGCCGGACTTCCCATGGTGACCCGGCCGGTGCGCCGTACGGCCTCCCACGCGGCAACTCGCCGGTATCGCACGCGTTCTCGCTCGACCGCGCGCGGTGGCCGATACGTGCGCTCTCCTACCTCCAACGCGGACCCGTCAGATGGACGCGTACACGCACCGGACAGGGAAGGTGGCATGGCAGAGATACCCCGGCGGCTGCGGCGCGCGGTGGCGCCGCTCGTCGCGGACGTGAGACAACAACGCAACATCGAGGCGTACACGGCCTTCCTGGTCGGGCTCGCGGTCGCGGCCCTGAGCCTCGCCGACGCCGTCGCTCTCCACTACCAACTGGCCGCACTGCTGCTGGGCGTGAACTTCCTCATCTTCGCATCGCGGCGGGCCGGGACGGGTGACGGTCCGGCGCTGGACCGGGTGCTGCGCGGACGGGAGGCGTTCCAGCCGTTCGGGTCCCTGCTGCCCGGGGTGGAGGACCTGCGCATCTACGGGCCCACGGCCGCGCACGTCCTGCTGAACAACGCGGACATCCGCAAGCTCGTTCTGGCCAGGGGCGGTTCGGTGCGCTGCGTGATCCTCGCGCAGGACGCGGCGGCGGTCGCCGGCGCGGCCCTGCAGCTCGACGACAGCGTCGACCTCGCCTCCACGCTCGCACACTCGGCGGAGATCGTGCGCCGACTCGGCCGGGAGGAGCCGAACTTCGAGTTCCGCAGACTGGCGGTCAATCCGGGATTCAGCCTGCTGATCGTCAATGCGCACCGCTCGGACGGCTACGCGATCGTCGAGTTGCACGGCTTCCAGGACGAGAACATCGCCGACCGGATGCACCTACGCATCTCCCGTCGCGAGTCGCCACGGTGGCTCGACTACTGGATCGAGCGGTACGACGCCCTGTGGAAGGCCGCCCGCCCGGAACTGCGGGACGAGGAGTCGTGACCGGCCCCGTCGCCGACGGGCTCACGGCGGCCGTGGACCTCGTCGGCCGTTCCGGGCCGGGGGCCACTGTCTTCCTGACCGGTGCGGGAGTCTCCATGGACGCGCCGTCGTGCCTGCCGTCCGGTCCCGCCCTGACCCGGCGGGTCTTCGACACCTTCCTGGAGCCGGGCCTGCTGACGGACGTCCAGGCACTGCACTCGGCGTTCGGCTGGTGGCGGCCACCGGGCTGCCCGCTCGGCCGGCCCGGGCAGGCCACGGCCGCGCCGGCCGATCCGCGGCTGGAGACCGTGCTGGGCGCCGTGGTGCGGGCATGTGCCGGCACCCCGGTCGAGCCGCTTGAGGTACTGGCCGACGTACGGGACGCCCGGCCCAACGCCGGGCACGACTTCTTCGCCCGGCATCTCGTCGCCGACGGACGGCACATCACGGCCAACTTCGACACCTGCATCGAGCAGCGGTACCGCGAGCTGACGGGCGGCCCTCCGGCGACCGGAATCGTGCAGCACTTCCACCACTCCTTCGCCGGCAACCCGGACGGCGAGGGGCTCGGTGCGACGCTCGCCCGCGTCCAGGGCGGGCTGGAGCCGGCCCACGCGGACCAGTTGCTGCGCACGCTGCGCGAGCGGAGTCTCCTGGTCGTCCTCGGTTATTCGGGGAGCGACTTCTTCGACGTCGACGCCACCGTCGCTGCGTGGCGGCCGGGAACGCTGTCCGGTCTGCGCGTGGTGTGGATCGCTCACCACACCGAGCCCGCCCATCCCTGGCACCAGGTGCCCCATGACGACGCCTCGGTGCCGCGGCTGGTAAGGCTGCTGGCGGTGGCCGGTGCGACCGTCACGGTGCTGTGCGGACATACCGCGCGACTGTATCCGGGGCTGCGAGACCGCTGGGACCTCGGTCCGCAACCCCCGGAGCCCGCCCCGGTCCGGCACCCGGTGTCCGTGATCCGCCGGCTGGCCCCGGACGACCCGCTGCGCGGCGCGTGTACGTTCGTGCTCTGCCGTGAACTGGGACTGCACCGGCGGCTGGGTGCCATGCTCGCCGACGGCCTCCAGCCGGCCGCCGTGTCCGACGACGAACGCCTCTGGGCGCGTTCCGAGTGGCTGTGGGAGCAGGGCCGCTGGCGCGACCTGCGCCGCATGTGGCGCCGTACGGCTCCGGGCGACGCCCGAGGTCCGCTGGCCGCCGCGCGCGCCGAGCGGATCGGGGCTTCCCTGTGGGTGCAGGGCCGTCTGCTGCCCGCCTACCTGTGGCTCCTCCTGCGTCGGCGGCGCTTCCCGCGGAGCAGCGCCGAATACCTGATGCTGAGCGAGACCGCGGGCCGGGTGGTCGAGCACATGACCTACACCCCGGAACTGCGGCTGCTCGGCCAGCGTCTGGCCCGTCGGCACCATGCCGACCTGGAACGGCTGTCCCCGGCCGCCGGGGCCTCGCTGTTCGCCACGCGCAGCGACCTCAGGGACAGCCTCGCCCGGATCGACAGCGGGGAACCGCGCGGGCCGCAGGCCACCCAGGGCCCGGCCGACATCGTCTTCCAGGCCGGGAACCTGCTGGCCTGGGTGAGCTACCGGCACCGACGGCTGCGTGACACCTACCGGCCACCGTCCGCCGACGCGTCCGACGCCGACCTTCGCGCGTACGACGACCGGATGGCGACGCGGTACCGCGAACTGACCGCCCTCTACACCCTGCTCGGTTCGGTGGCGGGCGCCGCCCGCACCGTGCTGCTGCCCGGTGCGGGCCGGGTGTTCGGGCCGCGCGAGTACTGGTCTCACGTCCGGTCGGTCCAGTACGCGCCCTGGCACCGCTTCCGGTTGCTCGCCCGCTATGCGCTGTCCATGGCCGAGCGCCGATCCGTCCGTGTACGTCCCGTCCTTCGTCGTGTCCGCCGATGCCGGCGGAGAGAGGAACCGAAATGAGCACGGACCCACGGGATTTCTGGGATCCCTCGCAGCCCCGGAGCACCCGGACGGTCCCCGCGCCGCCGGACACCCGCCCCTGGTACCTGCGCTGGGGTGCGGAAGCCGCTGGTTCGCCCACCTCCGTCTGCCACCCGAGCTGCACGGGGCACCCCGGCGACTTCGCGTCGACGGACCTGTTCTGCCCCGAGAACAGCTTCCTGCCCCTGAGCAGCGCCTCGTCCGGCATGCGGCGCGTCGTCCTGACCGTGTCGGCTCTGCTGCTGCCGACGTCCGTCAACCTGAGCGCGCGCTGGCACAGCTCGTTGCCGTTGCTGGCTCTGGCGCTGGGCTGCGCGGCCCTGTTCACCCTGGCGCCCTTGCGGCTCTACCCCACGACCCGTCGCGTCGCCGCGGTTCTGCTGCTGCTCGCCGGGGTGGTCGGCGCGGTGGCCCGTTGGGGCGGTGACACGGCGCGGATGATCGCGTTGACGTCGGCGCTGGGGGTGTCGGCCCTTCTGTGGGCCTGGTGCGCGGGCCGGATCGCCTGGCACGGCGGCCGGAGCGGGATCGCGCCGCGGACCACGGTCCGTGGGCCCAGGTCGCCGGCCCCGCGCGCTCCAGGTCCGTACGACCGGCACGAGGCGTGGATGCTGCCGGGCGCGCTGGCCTTCGGTGCGGCGACCGGTGCGCTTCCGGCTCTGATGGTCGAGGCGGCGCTGCGACACGCCCCGGACGGCTGGCTGTGGGACCCGCCGCAGGCGGTGCGCCTCTGGCTGGCCCGAACTCCGTGGCTCTCCGTCCTCGGTGCTCTGCTCACCGCCGTCCTGGCCGGTTGCCTCCACGGCGTCAGGACCTTCGATCCGGCGGTGACGCCGCTGTTCCCGCGCCTCCGTCCACTTCCCCTGTTCGAGGTACCCCGGCCCCGCTGGCGGTTGCGCCCGGTTGCCGGATCAGGGGCTCTCGACCGGCTCGTCCTGATCGTGGACGCGTTGACCCAGCTCCTGGTCACGGCTGCGGCGGCGCTGGGCCTCATCGTCCTCAACATCCTCGTCGTCTCCGCGGAGTTGCTGCTCCGTGCTCTGGTGGTGCTCGGCAACCTGCTCTGGCGTTGCCTCGTCTCCACGACACGCCTGCTGGTCTCCGTCCTGGTCCGGGCACTGGGGGTGCTGGCCATGGCAGCGGTGCTGGGCGGCGGTGCCCTGCTGCGATCGGTCCGGGTCGCCGTGGCCCCGCTCGCGCTGCTCGGTGTCCAGTTGGTGTGCGCCTGGTCCTTCGCGGTCTCGGGCAGCGCCTATCAGGAGACCGGCGCTCTCGACGGGCTGACCGCCGCGCTGGGCGCGCCGTTGCTCGGATACACGGCGACCGTGACGACCTGGTCGCTGTGGTGCGGCGAGCGCCTCCGCCGGTGCCTGGACTCGGCGTCGCGCAGCGGCCAGCACGTCGCGATATGGACCGCCGTCCTCGTGCCGGCCACGTCGTGGCTGGTGTGCGCACCGTACGTGATCACCGGTCAGGGCGCGGTCCGGCCCGGCCTGATCTGCTACAGCTCCACGGCGCTGCTGGCCGGAGCGTTGGTACTGGGGCTGGCCAACCGCCGTCGCAGCGCCGGGAAGCGGGCCGGCTGACCGGTTGTGGACGCGGGCGGGCGTTTTCCGGTTTTCCGGGGTTCCTCCGACCTGCGGGGAAGGGCGTTGCCGACGGTGCGCACCGGGTCCTACAACGGGGACCGGAACCTGCGCAGGGCTTTCCGACAACCGTAGGCAGCGGACTCACACAGTGAGGAGAGCCCCATGAACCCGACCGGCATCCAGGACCGTCGCGATCCCGACGAGCCCGAGGAGCACGTGGGCAACGCCGCGTTGTGCCGGTGAGCGCATGCGGCCCGGCGCGCGACGCCGGACTCGCCCGCGCCACAGGTCGACATCCCGGTCGTCACCCCCGGCACTCGTGTCCGCGGCGGCACGGCACCCGCACGAGACGTCCGTTCGTCCTGCCCGGGCCGAACACGTGCACCGCGAACGCCGCCCGGTTCACCTCCGCCGCCACCCGGCACCCGGCACCCGGCACCCGGCACCCGGGCATCAGAACCGACCGTGCGGATCGGAGCGGATGACGCCACAGCACCCGTCCCGGCAACCTGCATGACGAACGACGAAGGGCCGGAGATCAAGGAGCCGACGACGAGTCGTTCGATCGGGTTCCCCGGACGGCGCAGGCCATGCTGACGCGGCAGGCGCGGTCTTCCGTTGCGGTGATCGGTGAACTCGGCACCCCGTGATCACCGCAGGCCGCGCCTGCACGCGGCGTACGCCCTGCGGCAGGCGGCCGGCCTCCGAGCGGGACCGGCAACAGGGCGCGCCAAGGCCGGTGTTGTTCGAGGTGGCGAACAACTGCGCCCTGTGGCCGTATGGTCGGCTCGGAACCGAAGGTGTGGGCCCGGGTGTGTACCGGGCGTACGACGAGTTGCGCGACCGGAGGACGTGGACATGACGGTGACCCTGGCGGACGTGGCGGCCCGCGCCCAGGTCTCCCCCGCAACGGTGTCGCGCGTGCTGAACGGCAACTACCCCGTGGCCGCATCCACCCGCGAGCGCGTCCTGCGCGCGGTGGACGAGCTGGACTACGTGCTGAACGGCCCGGCCAGCGCCCTGGCCGCCGCCACCTCCGACCTCGTGGGCATCCTCGTCAACGACATCGCGGACCCCTTCTTCGGCATCATGGCCGGCGCGATCCAGTCCGAGATCGGCGGCCCCGGCGGCCGGGCCGGCGGCGAGCGACTCGCCGTCGTCTGCAACACCGGCGGTTCCCCCGAGCGGGAACTCACCTACCTCACCCTGCTCCAGCGGCAGCGTGCGGCGGCGGTGGTGCTCACCGGCGGTGCGGTGGAGGACGCTGCACGCCGGGCGGCCGTGGCGCAGAAGCTGCGCAGGCTCGCGGAGGCCGGAACCCGGGTGGTGCTGTGCGGCAGGCCACCGGTGGAGGACACCCCCTCCGTCGCCCTCACCTTCGACAACCGCGGCGGCGCCCGTGAACTGACCGAGCACCTCATCGGCCTCGGCCACCGGCGTCTGGGCTGCATCGCGGGCCCCGAGGAGCGCACGACGACCCGCGACCGCCTGGAGGGCCACCGCGCCGCGCTCGCCGCCGCCGGCATCGAGGAGGAACCCCGCCGGATCGTGCACGCCCGCTACGACCGCCGGTCGGGCCACGAGGCAACCCTCGAACTGCTGCGCCGCGACCCGTCCCTGACGGCGGTGGTCGCGGCGAACGACTCCGTCGCCCTCGGCTCCTGCGCGGCGCTCAGGGAGTCGGGCCTGCGGATCCCCGAGGACGTGTCCGTCGCCGGTTTCGACGACCTCCCCTTCAGCATCGACGCCGCGCCCCCGCTGACGACGGTGAGGCTGCCGCTGGCCGAGGCGGGGGCGCGGGCCGGGCGCATCGCGGCGGGCCGGGAGGAGCCGCCGCCCGGGGGAATCGCCACGGTGCGCGGCGAGCTGATGGTGCGTGGGTCCTCCGGGGTCCCGCGCGGCTGAACGCACACCGCGCCAGGGCGGGTCCCGCAGGGCGCGCCGGTACGGGCCGCGGCGTCCGGTGCCGTGCAGCGCAAGGCGGAGGACGCGTTCTCGTACCGGGCGTACGCGGACGACTCCCGGCGGCCGTGCGGGGTGCCGCGGTGTCCGTCCCCGGTCGGCCCCGCCACCCCGGTTCACGACCGCCGCTCCGGCTGCCGAGCCGTTAGAGTCCGGGAGCATGAAACTCGCGTTCTCCACGCTCGGTGTGCCCGGTCTCCCGATCCCCGACGTGCTGCGGCTCGCGACCGGGCACGGCTACCACGGCGTGGAACTGCGCGCCCATCCCGAGGAACCGGTCCACCCCGGGCTGGCGCCCGGCGACCGGGCGGACGTGGCGGCGCGGTTCCGGGCGGCCGGCGTCGAGCCACTGGCCGTGGCCGGGTATGCGCGCGTGGCCGCTCCGGGCCACGACGAACCCGTCGTCGCCGAGATCCGGGGCCTGCTGGAGCTGGCCCGGGACCTGGGCGCCCCGTTCGTGCGGGTGTTCCCCGGCGCCTCCCCCGACCAGCGGACCGAGGAGGCGGACGCCGTCGCCGCCCGCCGCCTGGGTACGGCCGCCGAGCACGCCGCCGACCTGGACGTGCGGATCCTGCTGGAGACCCACGACTCGCACCGCACCGGCGCGGACGTGATCCGCGTGCTCGGCCCGGTCGGGCACCGGCAGGTCGGCGCCCTCTGGGACGTGATGCACACCTGGCTCGGCGGCGAGCAGCCCTCCGAGACCTACGCGGCCCTCTCCCCCCACCTCGGCTATGTGCAGGTCAAGGACATCGCCTCGGCCGACGACACCGCCCCCCTGCCGCTGGGCGCCGGAGTGCTGCCGCTGGCGGAGTGCGTGGAGGTGCTCTCCCGAGCGGGACGGTGGGACGGCTGGCTGTGCTGGGAGTACGAGAAGCGCTGGTACGAGGCCGCCGCCCCGCTGGCCGGGCTGCTCCGGGCCGGCCGCGAGCACCTGGGGCGCCTGCTCAACGACTCCGCCTGAGCCCCGGGCTCCGGCGCACACCCCCGGCGCGGCCGGTCGTCATCGGCGGCCCCCCTCTGCCGACACCGCCTTCGGCATCCCGGCCTCCCCGGACGAGCCGGGCGGTGGCTCCCCGGGGACCGCGCGGCCGTCGGCCGGCCCCTCCTGTGCGCAGGGGGCGGCCGTCCGGCGCACCGGCGCCGACGACATCACCGCCACCCCGCCCACCAGCAGCGCCGCCGCGCACCACCGCAGCGGGCCGATGCCCTCGCCCAGGAACAGCGCCGCCGACGACATGCCGAACACCGGGACCAGCAGGGAGAACGGCGCCACCGTGGACGCCGGGTGGCGGCGCAGCAGCCATCCCCAGGCGCCGAAGCCGAGGACAGTGGTGACCCAGGCGACGTAGGCGACCGTCCCGGCACCCTGCCAGTCCAGGCCGCGCAGGGCGTCCACGTCCCGCCGGGGGCCCTCCAGCAGCAGTGACAGACCGAGCAGCGGGAGGACGGGGACCGTGCTCACCCACACCATGAAGTTCAGCGCGTCGGGCGGGGCGGCCTTGCGGGTCAGGACGTTGGAGACGCCCCAACAGGCCGCCGCCCCCAGCACGAGCACGAAGGCGCCCAGGGGCCCGGACGTCCCCTCGTCCAGTGCCGCCACGACGATGCCCGCCAGCGCCACCGCCATGCCCAGCACCCGCACCGGGGAGGGTCGTTCGCCGAGGACGAGACCCGCCACCAGGGCCGTGAACACCGCCTGGACCTGGAGCACCAGGGAGGACAGTCCCGCCGGCATGCCCGCGTCCATGCCCACGAAGAGCAGCCCGAACTTCGCCACGCCGAGCACCAGGCCCACCGCCACGATCCACCTCCGGGCGGTCTTCGGGCGCCCCACGAGGAAGACGGCCGGAACCGCCGCCAGCAGGAAGCGCAGCGCCGAGAAGAGCAGGGGCGGGAAGTGGCCCAGGCCGATCTCGATGACGGTGAAGTTGACGCCCCAGACGGCGGCGACGAGGACGGCGAGGAAGGCGTGTGCGGGTCGCATGCGTCGAGCATCACCGCCCCGGACCGTGCAGCACCAGCGATGATTCCTGCATGGTGGGATGAAGCATCGCTTCATCCAGGGAGTCCCCGTGCTCGACCTGCAACGCCTGCGCGCCCTGCACGCCGTGTCCGTCCACGGCAGTGTCGGTGCCGCCGCCTCCGCACTCGGCTACACCCCCTCGGCGGTCTCGCAGCAGATCGCCAAGCTGGAGCGGGAGACCAGGACCGTGCTGCTGCAACGAGAGGGACGTGGTGTGCGGCTCACCGCCGAGGCACTGCAACTGGTCGACACGACCGAGGAGTTGCTGGCCATCGTCGAGCGGGCGGAGACGGCGCTGGAGCAGCGGCGCGGGGTGCCGTCCGGGCGGCTGACGATCGCGGCGTTCGCGTCGGCGGCGCGCGGGCTGATGCCGCGCGTGCTGGCCGACCTCGCGGCCCGGCACCCGGCCCTGGACGCCCGCCTCACCGAGGTCGATCCCCATCTGTCCGTCGGCCTGGTCACCAAGGGCGCGGTGGACCTGGCGGTCGTCCACGACTGGGACATCTCGCCGCTGCCGGTGCCGGCCGGTGTCGAGCAGGCCGTCCTGGGCGACGACCGGTGCACGCTGCTCGTACCGGAAGGACACCCCTTCGCGGGACGCGGGACCGTGCGGCGGGAGGAGCTCGGCGGGCAGCGGTGGGTGTGCCAGCCACCGGGACGGGTGTGCCACGAGTGGCTGACGCGCACCCTGCGCGCCGCCGGGCACGAGCCCCACATCGTCCACCACGCCGACGAGAACCCCACCCTCGTCGCCCTGACCGCCGCGGGGCTCGGCATCTGCCTCGTCCCACGGCTCGGGCGCGGGCCGCTGCCCGCGGGGGTCGCCGAGGTGGCGCTCGAACCGGCGCCGATGCGGCGGCTGTACGCACTGTGGCGGGCCGACGCGACGGGGCGGCCGTCGATCACGGAGACCGTTCACGCGCTCCAGGCGCACGGGGCCGGAACGGACCCCCACCCGCCCCGCTGACCACAGCCTCCCCGGCCCGCGCCATCGGGTCCGTTCCGGGGAACCCCGGCGCCGCCCCACCCGTCCGGCCCGCGAACCACCGGAGCATCACCGCGGCACGGTGTCGCCCTCGCCGCCGGCTGCGACCGCCGGACGGCCCTCGGCCGTGCCGGGGCCGGCAGTACGCCGTCATCGGCGCGCCCCTCCCAAGCGCCGATGACGGCTCCGCGCCCGTCCCGGAGCGCCGGGGCCCGCCCGGCGCATCACGCCACGCCTGACGTCCGCGCCGTCCCCCGATCGGCAGAAACTTCCCCGATATTGGTGACCTCCTGGAAGTTTCCTTCATCAACGCGGGGTCCTCTCCGGAAGGAGCGCACGTGCACGACGACGGCTCGGGACGTAACGGAAACACCGAACCCCCCTCCAGGCGCAGGGTCCTCGCGGCGACGGCGGGTCTCGCCACGGCCCTGGCGGCCGGCGGCACCGCACGGGCCGCCGGCCTCGACGAGCACCGGCTCCGCTCGCTGCTCTCCCGCATGACGCTGGAGGAGAAGGTCGGCCAGCTGTTCGTGACGCGGGTCCACGGCCACTCGGCCACCGCGCCCGACCGGGCCGACGCCGACGCCAACCTCCGGGAGTTCGGCGTGCGCACCGCAGCCGAGCTGATCGCCCGCTACCGGGTCGGCGGCATCGTCTATTTCGCGTGGGCACACAACACCCGCGAACCGTTGCAGATCGCCGACCTGTCCAACGGCATCCAGCGGGCCTCCCTCGACCGGCCCGGCGGACTGCCGGTGCTCATCTCCACCGACCAGGAGCACGGGGTCGTCTGCCGGGTCGGCAGGCCCGCCACCCTCTTCCCCGGCGCGATGGCGATGGGCGCCGGGGGGTCGCCGGCCGACGCGCACGCCCTCGGCCGGATCTCCGGTGCCGAGCTGCGCGCCATGGGCGTCCGCCAGGACTACTCCCCCGTCGCCGACGTGAACGTCGACCCGGCCAACCCGGTCATCGGCGTGCGGTCCTTCGGCGCGGACCCCGAGGCCGTGGCCGACCTGGTGGCCGCGGAGGTGCGGGGTTACCAGGGCAGCCGGGTCGCCGCGACGGTCAAGCACTTCCCCGGGCACGGCGACACCGCCGTGGACAGCCACTCCGGGTTCCCGGTCATCACCCACACCCGGCAGCAGTGGGAGAGCCTGGACGCGCCGCCCTTCCGGGCGGCCATCGCCGCCGGCATCGACTCGATCATGACCGCGCACATCCGGTTCCCGGCGCTGGACGACTCCGGCGACCCCGCCACGCTCTCCCACCCCGTCCTCACCGGCATCCTGCGCGGGGAACTCGGCTACGACGGCGTCGTCGTCACCGACTCCCTCGGCATGGAGGGGGTGCGCGGCAGGTACGGCGACGACCGGGTGCCCGTGCTCGCCCTGAGGGCCGGCGCCGACCAGCTCCTCAACCCGCCGTCGCTGGAAGTCGCCTGGCACGCCGTACTGAACGCCGTGCGGTCCGGGGAGCTCACCGAGGAGCGGATCGGCACGTCGGTCCTGCGCATCCTGCGGCTGAAGGCGAAACTCGGGCTCTTCGAGCGGCCGTACGTCACCCGGCCCGGCGTCGCGCGCACCGTCGGCACGCCGGTGCACCTGGACACCGCCGACAGGATCGCCGAACGGACGACGACCCTGCTGGTCAACGAGGGCCCGCTGCTGCCGCTCTCGCCGCGCGAGCACCACCGGATCCTGGTCGTCGGGGCCGACCCCGCCTCCCCCTCGGGCACCACCGGCCCGCCCACCGCCGTCCTCGCCGCCGCGCTGACCGGGCTGGGGTTCGCGGCGACCGCGCGGCCCACCGGCACCGCCCCCTCGGCGGCGGACGTCGACGGCGCGGTCGCGGCGGCCGGCGACGCGGACGCGGTGGTGGTCACCACGTACGACGTGTCGGCGACCGGCAGCCAGCGGACGCTGGTGCAGCGGCTGCTGGCCACCGGGCGGCCGGTCGTCGTGGTCGCCGTGCGCAACCCCTACGACGTGGCGCAACTGCCCGGTGTCACCGCCTGCCTGGCCACCTACACGTGGACGGACGTCGAACTGCGGGCCGCCGCACGGGTCGTCGCCGGCCGGGTGAACCCGAGCGGACGGCTGCCGGTACCGGTGCAGCGGGCGGACGACCCGGCTCAGGCGCTGTACCCGATCGGGCACGGCCTGTCGTACTAGGGCCTGTTCCAGGTTCGGATCATTGGTTTGGGGATTCGCCGGTGCCGGGCGGCTGGGCCCTGG
>NZ_JADWYM010000018.1 GCF_022414535.1 Streptomyces sp. MUM 2J | reverse complement strand
TGAACTCCTCCTTGCGGGACCCAGTATCCCAAAGTGGAAGGTTGTCCATCACACCGGGGCAACTTCACTCCTCGTACAGGTCGGCGACAACGTCATCGCCCGCATTGCGGGATGCCCGACAACACCGGTACGGGCCTCGCCTCGAACCACGCGTCGGGAGCGGAGAAACGCTGCCGCATCGGCCACCTCCCCATTCGACTGGTTCGGATAAACGGCTAGATATCGCTCTTCATGCCGGAGTGGCCGATTTTGGAGCCATGGTGTTGCCGGGGAACCAGCACACAGACATGATCACTGCTCGTAACAACCTGATCACCCACCCAGGAGCCGAGACGTGATACGTCGAACCGCTCTCCGCGCCCTCACTGGCGTCGCCGTGACCGCGGCTCTCGCCCTGCCTCTCACTCAGGGAGTCCAGGCGGCCGCCCCGGAAGCCGCCGCCACGATCAGCCCGGACGACAACAACCCCTTCCGCGGGGTGGAACTTGACGGCATGCGAGCCGACTTCCAGTTGATGTGCCCCGCGGGCCACTGTGCGGGTCTCTGGTCTCTGGTCCTGACGGACGACGTCCTGCAGCAGGAGTTCGAGGGACGCAGGTTCTTCGTCTACGCCCCGGCCACAGGTGAGTTCGGCTTCTTCCTCGACAGGGACATCGTCGTGCGCACGGTCGATCGCCCCAGCCAGGTCCGCCTGGGCGACACCGATTTCATGCGCTCCCACCCGCGTGTCGAGGTCCGCTACGGCGACCCCGATCGCCCAGACCGGGCCCGCGTCGTCGCCACGGCGACGACCTTGATGTAGCGAGCCGACCGGCCCGGTGGTCGGACACCGAGTCGCACTCAGCCGCCCGGCAGCCACCACGAAGTGACGACAGGCCACGAACGCGGTGCGTCCAGGGCCCTGAGTGTCAGTTCGCCGAACCCCTCCATCGGGTCGCGCCCCTTGCATGCCCTCGTTTCATGAGTTTCACCCAAGGGAGTCATCGATTTCAATGAATAAACGTCAGAGCCTCTTCGCCTTCACCGCTTTGGGCGCGGTCATGTTCACCACCGGATTCATGCCGTCGGCCAGCGCGGCCGACAGCAGTGGCACCGAGGAAAAGAAGGCATCCTATGCCGAAACGCATGGCCTGACGGCGGAAGACGTTAGGAACATCAATGCGCTCAACGAAGAAGCTCTGTCGCTGAGCCGGCCCGGCAAGTCCCCGGCAGATTTGTCGCCGAGCGCCGGCGCCTTCTCCCGGGCCTCCGGCAGGGAAACCCCTCCCGCCGAGCCGCTCGACAGGATGCCTGACGCGTACCGAGCCTACGGAGGCAGGGCCACTACCGTCGTCAACAACTACATACGCAAGTGGCAGCAGGTCTACAGTCATCGTGACGGCAGGAAGCAGCAGATGACCGAAGAGCAGCGAGAGAAGCTGTCCTACGGTTGTGTCGGCGTCACCTGGGTGAATTCGGGCCCCTACCCGACGAACAGACTGGCCTTCGCGTTCTTCGACGAGAACAAGTACGAGGACGGCCTCAAGAACACCAGGCCCCGCCCCAACGAAACACAGGCGGAGTTCGAGGGACGTATCGCCAAGGACAGTTTCGACGAGAGGAAGGGTTTCAAGCGGGCGCGCGATGTGGCGTTCACCATGAACAAGGCCCTGAGAAACGCCCACGACGAGGGGGCCTACCTCGGGAATCTCAAGAGAGAGCTCGCGAACAAGAATGACGCTCTGTTCCACGAGGACAGCCACTCGAACTTCTACTCGGCATTGAGGAACACACCGTCCTTCAAGGCAAGGGACGGAGGCAACTACGACCCGTCCAAGATGAAGGCGGTGATCTACTCGAAGCACTTCTGGAGCGGGCAGGACTGGTGGGGCTCATCCGAGATGAGGAAGTACGGCGACCCGGACGCTTTCCGCCCCGACCAGGACACGGGCCTGGTCGACATGTCGAAGGACAGGAACATCTCACGCAGTCCCGCCAAGCCCGGCGAACGATGGGTCAACTTCGACTACGGCTGGTTCGGGGCGCAAACCGAGGCAGATGCTGACAAGACCATATGGACCCATGCCAATCACTATCACGCGCCCAACAGCGACGTCGGCCCCATGCGCGTATACGAGAGCAAGTTCCGGAACTGGTCTGCCGGGTACAGCGACTTCGACCGCGGAACCTACGTGATCACGTTCATACCCAAGAGCTGGAACACCGCACCCGCCAAGGTGGAGCAAGGCTGGCGGTGACGGAACCTGTGGGAGCATATTGAGCCGCTGTCGCCGAGCAAAGAGCGCAGGCCTACAGCGGCCGAGTCGTAAACCGCTCCCGGGCGGTCGCCCCCGAGGCCCGCGGGCCTCGGGGGCGACCGCCTCTGGCCCATCGGCAACGCGACCGGTCGGGAGCATCTCCGCGGGCGGGGGGGCGACACGAGGACGCCAGCCGGGGCGGGCGGATCAGGCCTTCGGCCTCGGTTGCGGCACGAGGAAACCACGTGCCGGTCGGGGCTCCTGCGGGTCACGGGAACTGGACTACTGAGCGTTTTCAGCGTGGCCACTGATCGGGTGACGGGGCGGGGTGAGGTAGCGGTGCGCAACGAACAGGGCTCCCGAGCCCGTGAGGGAGGTGTGCGACGTCTCAACTCAGCAGCACAGGACCCCTGTTGGTTTCCTATCCTGCCGCACTCGGCCTGCCCCACGCCTTGGTCGAGTGGGTCACGATGCTCATCGTCACCCGTGAGGGTGACCGACGGTGCAAACTCCCGCCGCACCGCCGTGCGCTCGTCGCACTCGTGTACCTGCGCCGGCATGACACCCTCGCCCGTATCGCCGCGGCTTCGGGATATCCGTCGGCACCGCCCACGCCTACGCCACCGCGGTCACCGGCCTGCTCGCCGACCAGGCTCCGGGCCTGCTGAAGACGCTGCGCGAGCACGACCCGGACTTCGTCCTCCTGGACGGCACGCTCGCAGAGTGCGACCGCGTCGGCGACGGCAGGGCCGACTACTCGGCGAGACACAAACGGCACGGGGTGGCAGGCCAGGCCGATCTCGTTGAACCGGTGGATCACGTCGCGGACGGTGTCCTCGTCGGCCTGGACCAGTTGCGCGATCACCGGGACCCGGTTACCTCCGGTCGAGGCCAGGATCATCATCTCCCGCCGGTAGCGCACCGGGCTGGTGCTGCCCCGGCGCACGATCTGTTGAAGCTTCTGCCCTTCCTGGTCGGTCAGTCTGCGGGCCTTGACCGGCTCTGCCACCGCATCTCCACGTGTCAGGTTGGATGTGCCCGTCACATCCAACCGCCCGCAAGGCCCGCACCGCGAACGGCAACCCCGGTGAACCTTCCCGGTCGGAGCAGTAGCCGCGGGCCCGTACCGGCGAACAGCGGTCCGGCCCGGAGCCGCCACCGACACCTCCGGGCCGGACCGTCTTGTGCAGGCTGGGCTGAGCCGGTGGGCAAGATGCGCAGGTGCAGCGTGTCCTGAGTCAACGCCGACGGGCAGGCAAGGGGTGGAGCGGAGCGCCGCCACCGCCGCGGAACGGGATCCGGAACGTTCGACGGCCGAGCCGACGCGCGCCGACCGGCTGCCGTCCCTCTGACGAACCCATCGCGAGCAGGCCCGATCGTCACGACCGGGCCTGCTCGTACGACACACCCACCACAAACAGAACCGCTATTCTGCTAGCGTCTCCTCGCAAGCAGAATGTGTATTCTTTTTGTGGGGGTGTGATGCCGCGGCTCACCGAGACACGCAAGGAACTCCGGCGTACCCAGATCACCGAGGCCGCCGTACGCTGCTTCGACCGCAACGGCCTGGAGCGGACCTCGATCGCCGACATCACCGCCGAGTCCGGCCTCTCGGCCGGCTCGATCTATACGCACTACCGCAACAAGGCCGACCTGGTTCGGGCCGCCGCCCGCGAGGTGCTTGCCAGACGCGCCGACGTCCTCGGCGAGTACGCCGCGGGCGACGTCCCGCCCGGCCCCGACGAACTACTCTCCCGCCTGATCGCCGCGATCGACCCGGCCGAGGCCAGGGTCGGCGTGCAGACCTGGGGCGAGGCGACCACCGACCCGGCCATCCGCGACATCGTCGTCGACATGACCGACCGGATGCGCGCGATGGTGCACGACTGCGTCATGGCGTGGCTGGTCAAGGTCGAGCACCGCGCACCGGCCGAGGTCCGGGAGCGCGCCGCCCCGATCGCCCACCGGGTCATGGCGCTCTATCAGGCAGAACTGCTGTACACCGCTTTGCGATCACCGACCGAGGAGACAGCGTCATGACCACGGCGACCGCCTCAATGGCCGCCCGCACCGTCTTTCGGCTCGGCTACGGCGCCTTGCAGATCGAGCGCCTGCACGAACGCCTCGGCGATGCCGTCGCGCTGCTGCGCCGCGCGGTCGAGCCAGGCGTCGACCACGTGGACACGGCCGAGTTCTGCGGCTTCGGGTTCGCCAACGACGTGATCCGCGAGGCGCTGCGCTCCGAGGACGACGTCCTGGTCGTCACGAAGGTCGGCGCCGACCCCGACCCCGGCGGGCACCTGCCGCTGCGCCTGGCACAGCGGCCCGGGCAACTGCGCGCCAGCGTCGAGGACGATCTGCGCAGCCTCGGCGTCGACCGGCTCGTCGTCGTCAACCTGCGCCGCCTGGGCACCGGCCCCGGGCTGCGTCCCGAGGGCGACCAGGTCGTCGACCTCGACGACCGGCTCGCCGTGATGACCGCCCTGCGCGACGAGGGCGAGTTCGGCGCGATCGGCCTGCCCGCGCCGCGCCCTGCCGTCCGGCATCGTCTGCGCGCAGAACGCGTGCAGCCTCGTCTCCCGCGACGACAAGGACATGCTGCGGCTGTGCGAGACCGAGGGCATCGCCTGGGTGTCGTTCTTCCCGCTCGGCGGGGCCTTCCCCGGCCTGCCCAAAGCGGCCGACAAGCGGGCCGTGCACGCCGTGGCCGCGTCCCTGGGCGTCACGCCCTCCCAGGTCGGCCTCGCCTGGCTGCTGCACCGTGCCCCGAACGTGCTGCTCATCCCCGGCACCGCCGGCACATCCCACCTGGAGGCCAACATGGCGGTCGGCGCGATCACCTTCGACGCCGCGACCCTCACCACCCTCGTTGCCATCGAGTCCCGCACCGACGAGGTCCCCATTGGCTGACCGGAACCCACACGACCCGGGCCGCGGCCACACCCCACGCCAAACACTCTGACGGCCCGTCAGGACACGCCCCGAACCTCGCTCTACCAGGCTCCAAGGACGGATCATGAAGGCCATCATCTACCGCGACAACGGCTCCCCCGACGTTCTCCGGTTCGTCGATCGCGACCTGCCCGCGCCCGGCCCCGGCGAGGTTCGCGTCCGGGTCTCCGTGTCCGGGGTCAACCCGACCGACTGGCAGGCCCGCTCCGGCGTCGGCCACCCCAAGCACTTCTCCGAGGTCACCCCCCACCTCGACGGCGCCGGCACCATCGACGCCGTCGGCAAGGGTGTCAATCAGGGCAGGGTCGGTCAGCGGGTCTGGCTGTTCATGGCCGCCGCCGGGCGGCCCACCGGCACCGCAGCCGAGTTCACCGTCGTGCCCGCCGATCGGGCCGTGCCGCTGCCCGACGAGGCCGGCTTCGACGTCGGCGCCGCACTCGGCGTCCCCGCACTGACCGCGCACCGCGCGCTCACCGTCACCGAAGGCGGGCCGCGTCGGCTGCGGCCCGGGGCACTCGACGGGAAGGTGGTGCTCGCCGCGGGCGGGGCCGGGGCGGTGGGGCACGCGGTGATCCAGCTTGCCCGATGGGCCGGCGCCACCGTGATCAGCACGATCAGCGGCCCGGAGAAGGCGCGGCTGGCCACCGCCGCCGGGGCCCACCACGTGATCAACTATCGCGAGGGCGACCCGGCCGCCGAGATCCGCAAGATCGCACCGGACGGCGTGGACATCGTCGCCGAGGTGGCGCTCGGCGCCAACCTCGCAATGGACCTGGACGTGCTGCGGACCCGCGGCACGATCGCGACCTACGCCAACGACGGTGGCAAGCCGGTCGAACTGGACGTGCTGCGGAACATGGTGCTGAACACACGCTTCCAGTTCCTCGTGCTGTTCACGGCCGGTCCCGAGGCACGCGCCGCGGCCGTTGAGGACGTCGCCGCCGCCGTCCGCGGCGGCGCCCTGCCGGTCGGCGAGGAGCACGGCCTGCCGCTGATCCGCTTTCCCCTCGACCGCACCGCCGACGCGCACCGGGCGGTGGAGGGCGGCGCGGTCGGCAAGGTACTGGTGGACGTCACATCATGACGCCAGTCGGCCACCGTGCGCCCACCCTCCGCTCCGGTGAACCCGGCATGCTGCGACGGGTGGGCGAGCGTCACCCCGACCCCTGCCCGGCCCGCGGTCGACCCGGACCTCACGGGTTCTCACAGACGATCCTTTGCCGGAGCGAGATCGAGAATGGCCCGTCGGGCACCCGTTGATCTTGAATCGGTTCTCAGGACTCTCTCACCAGCATGGCCCGCGCTGCCGGGTCATCCTGACTGTGCACGAGATGAAGCGGCTGTGCCGGGATCCCGCCGTACTCACCGCGCTCGACCACCTGACCGCGCACGGCCTGGTCCTGGAGATGCTCTCCGAGCACCTGCCCGGCACCTACCCCCACCGGACCCGGCAAGTTGCGGTTCGCGTCCTTCGCGGCGATGGCGGAGACCGAGTGGGAGAGCATCCGGGAGCAGACGCTGGAGGAGCTCGACACCGCCTGCCGCGAGGGCAAGCGCCGCGGCCGGCCGCCGGCCGTTCCCATTCACCCGTGCAGATCATCGGTGGTCTTGAGTTCACCGCCTACTACGGGGGCGGTCCGACCGCGATCCGGCCATGGCACCGGCGACGGGGCCGGAACCGGGTTCAGGTCCGCGTCGGCTGGGTTGGCCCCGGGCAAGACGTCATCCCCACGATGGAGACGGGCGGCCCGTGCAGGGGTGCGCCGGCTCCGACGGCACGCCCCTGCATGAGGGCGAAGGCGGCGTGCGGAGCAATGAGCGGAAGGCGGTCTCGGCGCGACCCTGCACGTCTGTTCGGTCGCTTCCGGGGAGGCGGGCCTACCGGAGGGCGAGACCTCCTCCCATCTCGCCCCCGGTACGGAACGGTTCGGCCCGCAGGGGTGGTTTCTCTGTCACAGGCGCCCGGCTACGTCGGCCGCGAATGCGCTCATCCAGGCCAGGGCCGAGTTCCAGTTGATGGTGATCTCGTTGAGCGACCAGGCTTCGAGGTTGTCGACGTAGCACAGCTGCGGTGCGCAGCCGTGCAGCCATGACGAGGCGAGAGGGTCCTGGAGGCTGGAGTTCGGCCCGCCGGCGATCGTCCCGACCGGCGGGTTGGGCAGTGTCGCGTCGAAGGACTTCGCGTACCAGCGGCTGTGCTGGTTCTTCGCGTCGTTCGCACCGTACCCGGTGATGTACGACTTCCCGAGGGCGTTGCGGCCGAACAGGTAGTCGAACCCTTCGAAGACGGCGTCGGCGTACGCATCGCTGCCCGTGAGGTCGTACGCGGTGGCGAGGACCACCTGGTTGTTCAGCATCGACGCGTTCGAGCCCCAGTCGTACTTCCCGTTCGTCGGGGTGTACGTCTGGCCGAACCGCTCGGCCCGCTGGAACGAGATGAGACGGTCCGCGGCAGCCGTCACCCACCTCCGGATCTGCGCGTACTCGGCGAGCCCGTCACCGAAGCGCGCGAGATCGAGCTGAGCGAGAGCAGCGACCGAACCCCAGTAGAACCCGTTCTGGCTGAAGGCGGCCCCGGCGGTGTGGAACCGGCTCGACCGGACGTCGTCGAGGTAGTTCCCCTTCTTCGTCGTGAGATAGAGCTCGGCTGCCGCCCAGTAGAACTCGTCCGACACGTCGTTGTCGTCGTACGGGCCGCCGCCGATGCGGTCCGCGCGGGGAGCATACAGCGCGGGCTCGGCCCGGGCTGCGGTATAGGCGCGTTCGGCGGCGCTGCGCAGCCTGGTGGCGAAGCCGGGATCGAACCGCTCGTAGATCCTCGCTCCTTGTGCGGCGACGGCCGCGAGGTTGAGCGTCGCTGCTGTCGACGGGCGGTGCAGCTCCCGCTTCTTCTTGTCCTGATGGGGGAGCATCGGCGGGCCGGTCCAGGACTCGTCGTGCACCTTGTGGTGCACCATACCGGCAAGAGGTCTGCCGTCCGGCACCTGCATCTTGAGCATGAACTCCAGGTTCCAGCGAGCCTCGTCGAGGATGTCCGGGACGCCGTTGCCACGCTCGGGAACGGCGAGCGTCGAGTCGCCGAGCTGTGCCTGCCTGCCCTCTGCGACGGCCCGTTCCCACGCGGACAGCAACTGGTAGGTGGCGATACCGCCGTTGACCACGTACTTGCCGTGGTCGCCCGCGTCGTACCAGCCACCGGTCACGTCGAGCGTGTAGTCGCAGGTCCAGTTGTCGACGTACGGCTTCGGCGTCTGGCACGGCACCCGGGTGTCCCCCGTGTTGGGTGAGGAACCGACGTGTCCGGCAGGGCGGGCGTACGCGGCTCCGGCGATCCCGCCGTCGATCGGGATGCCGCTGCGGTTGGTGTAGAAGAACCGCATCGAGTCGGTGCGGAGCGCATCGTACAGATCCGGTCTGATGTCGAAGGAGCGGCTCTCCTCGCCGCCGACCGCGAGCCTGAACTCGCCTGTGGCCGAGACGCCGCTGAAGTCGATCCTGTGAACCGAGGCGCCTGCGGAGCCGTCGAAACCCGCGGGTTCCGTCGTACCCGTCGCGACCGGTCCACCGCCGACCCGCCGCAGCGTCCAGGGCAGCGGATCCGCCGCGTCGGTGATCAGCGTGGCGCGCTTGGGACCGTTCGGGAGGTAGCCGTGCTGGTTCACCTTCACGGCTGGACCGGTGTCCGCCGCGTACGCGAACTCCTTCCCGTCGAGCGACACATCGTCCATGCAGAACTCGTACGGCTCGTCGGCCGCCCCGAGGCGGAACTGCAACTGCGACAGCACGTACTCGTCGCTGTAGCCCGTCTTGAACGTGTACTCGTAGTGCTTCCAGGAATCTCCCGTCGTGAATCCCCTGGCGAAGTACTCGATCTTTCCGGGATTGTCGAACGGCGCAATGCGCACGATGGGATGCGCCGCAGCGCTCGTCCTCGCGCGGAACCTCAGCGTGTACGAACTTCCGCCGGGCAGATAGATGCTGTTGTGTCCGACGAGGACGTCCCACGGCTTCTCCGACGCCGGGGCATCGACGCAGAAGACACCGCCCTGGATCTTCGGACTCATCCCGGCGTTGACCCACCACGGCTTGAACGTCCCGGTGAAGTTGCTGTTCTGCAGCAGCCTGCCGTCGAGCAGCGGCCGCGGCTGGCCACCGCTGTACGCCGGAAGCGTGCCGGCCGGAAGCTCGGCGTGGTCCTGCGGGGAGCCCGGCTGACCGGGCCCCTGTTCACCGGAGCCGTACCGGGGCAGAAGCCAGCCGTCGACACCCCCTGAGCCGCCGTTGAACAGCAGGAAGTCCGCGACGTGGTCAGCGTCGAGATCGGCGAAGACGCCTGCGGTGCCGGCGAACGCATCGCCGGAGCGGATGGTGCCGAGTGCTCTCCAGCCGGTCGTCAGGCTCCATGGGCCGCCGGTGTTCTCCCAGGCCAGGACGTCACCCGACGCGTACTCGACGAGTACCACGTCGGCGCGGCCGTCGCCGGTGATGTCCGCGAAGGAGAGGTCCCCGCTCGGGCCTTCTTGGGGATACCCGAAGTCGATCTTCTTCCAGTCGCCCTCGGAGGGGAAGCCGTGCCCCGTGTTCTCCCACGCGGTGACGTAGTTGAGCCTTCCCTTCACGAGGAGGTCGTCGTCGCTGTCACCGTCGATGTCGAGGAACAGCAGGTCTCCGGTGTAGCCGAGATCGTTCGCGACCGTGCGCGGCTCCGCCCATCCGACCGCCTCGGCAGTGGATTCGTTGCGCCACACACGCATGCTCGCGAAGCCGGTCGGGGACTCGGCCGCGTCGAGGATCCTGATGTAGTCGTCGCGGTCGTCTCCGTCGACGTCGCCGAAGAACACCTGGCGCGGGTCCACATCCTCCTGCGCGGCGGCGTCCGGCGTGATGTCGCCCAGCGGGGACCACTCCCGCACACCGTCGTTCCGCCAGGCCCGGATCCGGCCGCCGGATCCGGCAACGACGCGATCGGCGTCTCCGTCGCCGTCGATGTCAAGGAACCGAGTCTGCGAGCCGTCGCCCGCACCGTTCACGACCTCGCCGAGCGGTGCCCAGGATCCGACGCCCCGCTGCAGCCGCTGGAGCGTTTCGAGGAAGCGCCGAGCGGCATTGCCGTTGAGTACGTCGGCCACGGCGCCGAGCGGGTTCCCCCAGTTCCCGAGCTTCGCCGCGTAGCGCCTCAGAGTGGTCTGGGCGTCGGCCACCAACGCGCTGGAACCGGCGACGGCGAACTCCACCAGTGCCCCGGTGAACGCTCCGGCGAGCGCACCCCAGATCGCGGTGCCCAACGCGGAGCCCCAGACCTCCGCGTCGATCGGCTTTCCGTCCAGGGCCGCGCTCACCAGTTCGCTGACGCCCCCCGCCATGCCCCCCGCCACGGCTGCGCACACCGGTGCGGCCGCAGGCGCACCTACGTTGAACGCGGCCAGGCACAGCGCCCCGGACACGATTCCCGCAGCGGTGGCGGCCAGGCCGGTGACGAACTTCTTCCAAAAGCCGTCCCAGAATCCCGCCGTGCCGATCTCCGCTGTCGGCACCACGATCACGAGGCTGTCGCCGACGGCCCGGACGCTTCCCTCGTACCTGACGTCGTCGGCAGGCTGCTGGTAGTACCCCACGCTGTTCTTCCGGGCTTGACGCGTGAAGAACTCGCTCAGCGAATGCCCGTTGGCCTGGTCGGCCCGGGCGTCGTCGACCACCTGCTGCAACAACTGCTGCAGCTGTTCCGGCCGACCCGCGGGACCGAAGTCGATGGCGGCCACGAGGTCGTCGTCGTTCTGCGCCAGTGAGCGCAGGCTCCCCGCGTCGCGCGCGCAGCCCATGCGCAGCGCCGCGCCCCCGTTCTCGATCGGCTCGGTGGCGAAGGACGAGCCTGCCGCGGAACACCCGGTGGTATCCGCCGCCGCGGCAGCGACGGGTTCGGCAGACCCGACGACCGTCAGCACCATCGAGAGGAGGAGCGCGACAAGCGCAGCACCCCCGGAGCGTGGTCCTGTCGTTCCTGAACTGAGCGTGCTCTTGAGCACTCCCACTCCCTCCCAGGTCGTGCGCACAGGTTCGCGAAGGCGCTTGCAGCGCCCGTTCCGGATCGTGCTCTCATCGCCTCTCCGATACGCGGTACTCGGGCCCTGACGCCGACGAGCCGTGTACGGGAGACCTCATCGGCGTCAGGGCCCGCGCCACCTCGATGACGGCACCGATGCCGCCACCCCAGGGAGATCCCGGAGGAAGAGCAGAGCGTATGGCTGGATCGGTAGTTCGGCCGCGGAAGCGCCCGTCCGTGGAACGCGCTCGTGCAGGCGCCATCCGGCGACGACGAACCGACACGGCCGTGACCCGGACGGGGCGCCGGGCTGCGCCACCACCGGAAGCGCGTGCACCGGCCCGATCGGCCGCCCGGGTGCGCGCATGGGGCCACCAGGCACGAGACAGGCTGTCCCAGGCCCTCCGCCCACGGTTCCGGCAGCCGCTCCGGGGCAGGCTCCGCAAGGAACACGTGGGCGGGCGACGCCTTCCCTCTCAGTAGATCTTGATCCACTCGATCTTGTGGACCCGGTTGCCGGGCTCGGACACCCCGTAGCTGTCCACGACCGGGTTGTAGGCGACCCACTTGCCCGCGCCTATCTGGTACCTGCGCGAATCGCCCTCAAGGGCCTGGAAGCGGAACTCCACCTTGTTGTTGCCCGTGGAGATCCAGTTCACGCCGTAGATGGCCACGTTCATTTCGCCGGCGTTCGCGAAGCAGAGCGTGCCGTGCACTGATTCGATCTTGAAGAAGTCCGTCCTGTTGCCGCACTCCGTCCTGTTGACGGCGTGTGCGGGAAGGGCGGTCGTCACGGTGGTCAGCAGTGCTGCAGTGGTCACGCCGGCCAGGCGCAGGATGTGGCTGATCGAGCAACTCTTCACAAAAGCCCCGCAGTTGAGGAGGATACGGATCACTTACAGAGACGAGGCTCCGGCAGGACAGGTTGCAAAGAGATGACAAAGGACCTCTGTCGTGGTCGGCGCCGGTCGGGTCGGCCCGTCGGATGAAGGCGAGCACCGCCGCGTGTCCGGCGGCCGGGCCGAGTACTCCCTGTCCGGGCATCGTGGAGGTCCAGGTGGTGTCTTCGGTCAGGTCCGCTTCCAGCTCGGGCGCTTTCAGCTCGTCCAAGGCGTGGGTGCAGTTCGCCTCCGTCTGCTGGAGTTCGGCGATCACGAGGCCACCGTCAGCACGATCTTGCCTTGGATGTGGCCCTGCGCGGCTCGCGTGTGTGCGCTGACCGCGTCGGGCAGCGGGTAGGTGCTGTCCACCCCGACCTGGAGCTTGCCCTCGTCGAACAGGCGCCCGATCCCGGCGAGCTGGGGGCCGTTGGAACGTACCTGAATGTTCGAGACGGTGATGCCCAGACGCGCCGTCTCTTCCGGGTCGTACTGGGCGAAGAACACCGGAAGCATGGTGCCGCCGCGCCTGAGCACGGTCAGGAAGCGTGAGCTGTCCGGGCCGCCGACGGTGTCGATCACCAGGTCGACACCGCTGACCGCGTCCGCGGCCTGCCTCCTGGTGTAGTCGATGAAGTCATCGGCGCCGAGCTTGCGCAGGAACTGCTCGTGCCGGCCCGAGGCCACCGCGATGACGTGTGCCCCTTTCCATTTCGCCAGCTGCACCGCGAAGTGGCCCACTCCACCGGCGGCCCCGTTGACCAGCACGGTCATCCCTGGCGTGATCGGCACCGGCTGGTGCACCCGGCCGGTGAAAGGAGACGGCACGTCGTGGCCGAGATCGACCAGGTACTGCCAGGCCGTCAGCACGGCCATCGGCGCCCCGGCCGCCTGCACGTGGTCCATACCGGCCGGCTTGTGAGCCAGGTCAGAAGCCGGCGCGGCCACGTACTGGGCGTACGTCCGGCCGTCGAATCCGGGGAAACGCAGCATGCCGAAGACCTCGTCACCGACGGCGAACCCCAGCACGTCCGGAGCGACCGCCTGGACCACGCCCGACATGTCCGTTCCGGGGATCAGGGGGAACTCCAGCGTCGGCCTCATCTCGGCCGGCATGACCTTCATCCCCTCACGCAGGTACCAGTCCGGCGGGTTGATGCCCGCCGCGTGTACCCGGACGAGCACCTCGCCCGGGCCGATCTCGGGAACCGGCACCTCGTCGTACTGCAGAACTTCCGGCCCGCCCGCTTCGTGGAAATGGATCGCCTTCATCGCGCTTGTCGCTTTCTCCGGGGAATCGTTGCTCCTTCAGTCAAGGCCCGGGACGGCATGTCCGTCCAAGACCGGTTCGGCAACCTGGTCATTCCGAAACGGCATGACGCGTACGCTGGAAGGGTGAACGATCTCGGACAGGACCTGGAACTGCGGCTGGTGCGCTACTTCACCGTGGTCGCGGCGCACCAGCACTTCGGCCGGGCCGCCGCCGAGTTGCACGTGGCCCAGCCGGCGCTGAGCCGCCAGATCCAACGGCTCGAGAGGTATCTCGGCACACGATTGCTGGACCGCAGACCCCAGGGCACCCGGCTCACCCCGGCCGGCCGGACGTTCCTCCCCCGGGCCCAGGCACTGCTGCAGGCCGCCCGCCAAGCCGAACTGGCCGTGCGTGAACAAGCCGAGACCGAACGAATCGCCATCGGCTACGTCGAAGACCTGGTGATCACTGCCGCCGTACAGGAACTGCGCCGCCGTTACCCGGACGCCGAGATCGCCACCCGGCACCTGAGCTGCCGCGACGTCGGAGCGCTGTCCGACAACCACGTCGACGCCCTGATCGCGCGGGCCCCGCTGCCGATCGCCGCCGCCGACGTGTCCACCACCCCGCTGTACGAGGAGCCCCGTATGCTCGCGGTCCCGCGCGGCCATCCCCTGGCCGACCGCGCGTCGGTGACCGCGGAAGAACTGGCCGGCGAGGAGGCGGCACCATGCGCGTTCGAGACCGCGGACTGGGCCTCCTACCGGATCCTGGGGGCCGGCGTGCCGCCTCTCGAGAGCTACGAGGACAAGCTGGAACTCGTCGCGAGTGGCAGGGCGATCGCCGTGCTACCGGTCGGCGATCGCCGTAGCTCACTGCGTCCCAACCTCGTCACCGTCCCGATCGAGGGCGCTCCCCCCAGCCAGGTCGTCCTGGTCAGTCGCAAGGGCGACCCGAATCCGATGATCAGGAATCTCCGGCTGGCGGCCCAGGCCGCCCTGACCGCCCCGGCAGCCTGACCGGGACCAGCGACCCGCTCGGCTCTGAACCGCACCCAACACGAGGCCCGCCTCTACACGTTCCGCTGGCTCAACCGCTGCAACACCCGACGCCGCTGCTCCCGCCTCGGACAACGCAGTCCCGTCGCCTACGAGACTGCACTCGACACAACATCAGCCATCCTGGCCCAAGCCGCGTAACCTGTGTCCAAGATTCCGGGTCAGGGCCCATGTGAGGTTGATCTTCGGGAGTCGACGTCGGGTTTCATGCGGCGAGTGACAGAGTGCGTGATGTGATCAGCCACTGTTCGAACTCGACTGGTGTGAGGTAGCCGAGCGCGGAGTGCCGGCGGCTTCGGTTGTCGTACGACATCCAGCGGAACAGGTCCAGCCGGGCCTGTGCCTCGACGTCCAGCGTCGTCCGTGCAGCAGTTCTCCTTTGCGACCCTGGAAGAACGACTCGGCGAGGGCATTGACGTAGCTGGACCCGACGCGTCCCATGCTGCGTCGGATGCCGTGGCGCTGGCAGATGTCGGCGAAGGTCCGGCTCGCGTCCTGGGTGCCCCTGTCCGTATGGAAGACGACGCCGTCGACCCGGCCACCGCGGGCGGCCGTGGCCATCTCAGTGGCGTGGGTAACCAGGGATGTGCGCATGTGGTCGGCGATCGACCAGCCCACGACCCGACGCGAGCAGATGTCGATCACCGCGGCCATACAGCCACGCCGAGCCGACGGTATGCAGGTGATGTCGCCGCACCACTTCGTGTTCAGCGTGTCGGCGGTGAAGTCGCGCATCATCAGGTCCGGGACGGGCGGGGCCGTCCTCCGCGATCGTCGTGCGCCTGGTGCGGCGCAGGTGGCGCCCGATGATGTGCTGGATGCCCATCAGCCGGCGTCCGCACCGGCCTTGCACACCAACAAGGTCCGGGTCGCCGCCGCGGTGCTCCGGGACGCTGCCCGAGCCGTCGGGGAAGGCGAGTTCGTGCTCCTCTGCGCCAGCGCCCGGAAGCGGCGGTCGACGACATCGCTGCCAGGGCAGTCAGGACGATCACGGGCCCCGGGTGTCCGGGTGCGACGGCCCCTCTACACCGTCCACAGTGCCCAGTAGTCCCTGAGTGTCTCGGCGGGCCAGGCCGGTTCGCGAACAACGCCTTGGGGCCCGGTGACGGTGAAGTACGGCCCGAGGTCGTAGACCGGTGTGCCGTCGATCGCGTCGAGGTCCGTGACGTGCAGGTCCAGACCGTCGATCCGCAGAAGCCGCGGGAAGCTGGTGGCCAGCTGATTGGGGCGGCGGTGATCCCGGTGTGCGAACGTTCCCGCTCCTGAGGGGTGCCGCCGCTGGCCGTCGCGCGGCCCCCGCGCACCGAGGATGACATCGCTCGCAGACGCGAGGCTGAAATGCCACGTCACGACGAGATGTGAGAATTCATCGAGCCCTCGGACGGCCTCGGCCGGAAAGCCGGGGTTGAGCCGGATGACGGATTCGACGCCGCCCCAGTAGGTGTCGCCGAGCTGCTGATGACCTCCGACCACGGTCCCGACGGGCTCGATCTTCAGCGTCATGGCAGCCCTTCGTCTCTCGGTGCGAGAGGAGGATGGACGCAGGCAGGACGGCTTCCTGCCTCGCTCGGGCAGCGCGGCCCGGGCCCGCTCTCACCACGAGCGACGCTGCCCGCCGCGGGTTTCGGGCCTCCCGGGCTGCGCTCACAGAGTGGCGACAGGCCCGTCAGGCTGGCCTTCGCGCTGCTCGATCATCTCGCGGCAGAGCTCCTCGGTCGCCTCCTCGGTCAGCCGCTCGAAGCCGTCCTCGGTGATGACCGACACGATCGGGAAGATGCGGCGGCCGATGTCGGGACCGCCGGTGGCCGAATCGTCGTCGGCGGCGTCATACAGCGCCTGGAGCGCCGCCAGTGCCGCCTCGCGACGGGTCATGTCCTTGCGGAACAGCTTCTTCAGCGCACCTCGGGCATAAGGGGAGCCGGACCCCTCGGCGTGGAAGTCCGTCTTCTCGTAGGGCCCGCCGGTCACGTCGTACCCGAAGATGCGGCCCTTCTGCCCTTCCGGCGCCGTCACGTCGTAGCCGACGAGCAGCGGCACCATGGCCAGGCCCTGCATGGCCTGCCCCAGGTTCTGGCGGACCGTGTTCGCCAGCCGTGTCGCCTTGGCGTTGAGTGTCATGGGCGTGCCTTCGATCTTCTCGAAGTGCGTCAGCTCGACCTGGTAGAGCTTCACCATGTCCAGAGCGAGACCCACACTGCCCGCGAAGGCGACGGCGGTGTGGTCGTCCGCGGGATGCACCTTCTCCAGGTCGCGCTGCGCGATGATGTTGCCCATCGTGGCCCGGCGGTCTCCGGCGATCAGCACGCCGTCCCGATAGGTGAGGGCCAACACCGTCGTGCCGTGCGGCACTTGGTCGGGAGCTGCCACCACACCCTCGGGCAGCAGCCCGCGGGTGCTCAGCAGCTCGGGACGGTGCACGGCAAGGAACTCCGTGAAGGAGGAGCCTCCCGGAGTGAAGAACTCCGCTCCTAACCGGCCGCCGGTCTCGTTCCAGGTCATTGCGTCACCTTCTTCACCTTGCCGGGCTGCTCCGGCACGAACAACTTCTACCATGGGTGAGCGCACGGAAAACGCCCGTCTCCGACATGCACGAGACCGTGACCCGTTCGCGGCGCGCGCAGGCGCCCGGTGCCGACTCGGCTCGGCGTCCACGGCCTCCAGCCGGCTGTCCAGGTTCCGGTCGGGCGCTTGCACGGTCCACGCGTCGGGCAGTGCTCTGGCCACCATCCCGGGATGGAAGGTGAAGAAGGCAGCCGTCACGACTCCGGATGAGGCGGCTACCCAGCGGAGCGGCACGCAGTGCGAAGTAGCCCATCCGCCCGCCCTTGCAGCCGAGTGCCCTGGTCACGGCACGTGCTTCGGGACGTAGACAACGTCGTGGTAGCCTGCGAATCGCGCCCACATTTCCTGCGGCACGCGAGACTCCTGCCTTGTCCCGTCGGTGTGCACAATCGAGGGTCCTTTCAGGAGAGTCAGAAAGGCCGCTGGGCGAACTCCCGTGGCACAGGCATTCCTGGCGGGTATTCATCTATTCAGGGTCATTGACGTGCTGTCAAGTGCCCAACCGGCGGCGTGCACCGGGGACGCTGTGCGTCGCATCGCGTGAGGCGCTCCGCTGCATCGACAACGTGCGTTTGAACGGGGACCTGTTTCTGGCGAACAGTTGGGGGAGGCGCTCCCGACGATGCCCTCCGCCGCGGTGACGCTCGTCCACGCACTCTCAGTCGGTTCTGCCGGTCCCTTCCGTTGCGTTTGAAATACCGAGGAAGAGATATGCCCGTTGAGTCCAGTCCGCACGGTATCCATGAGATCAGAGAGTTCCTGCTGTCCCGCCTCGTGGAAACGCTGGGCATCACCCGGGACGAAGTGGACCGGTGGGCCCCGCTCCACCGGTACGGACTGGATTCCGTGAAGGCGACGGCACTGGTCGGCTCTCTGGAGGCGTTTCTCGGCCTGCCCCTTCCCGTCACCGTGATCTGGGACCACCCCACGCTTGAGGGGCTGTGCCGTGCCCTGGCCCGGGGCCCCCACGCGCCGGACGGCGGCGGCACCCGGGCAGAGCGTGGCCATGGCCTGACCAGGATCCCAGGTCCCCAGGAGCCCATCGCGCTCGTCGGCGTCGGGTGCAGGCTTCCGGGCGCGCCCGATCCGTCGTCGTACTGGCAGCTTCTCGTGGACGGCCGGGACGCCGTGCGCACGACTCCGCCGCTGCGAGCGCAGTGGTCAGGGCGCGACGGCGACGGTCTCCCCCGCTGGGGCGGCTACCTGGACGGCATCGACCTGTTCGATCCGCTCTTCTTCGGCATCTCGCCACGCGAGGCCAGGGCCATGGATCCCCAGCAGCGCCTGGTGCTGGAGCTCGCCTGGGAGGCTCTGGAGGATGCCGGTGTTCCGCCCGGCGGACTGGTCGGGAGCGACACCGGCGTGTTCATGGGGGCGAGCTGGAGCGACTACGCGGCCATGGCCCACCAGACGGGCACCCCGGACGGCATCGGGCCGCACACGGCGACCGGGATGCACGACAGCATCATCGCCAACCGCGTCTCCTACGTCCTGGGCCTGCAGGGACCGAGCATGGCCGTCGACACCGCCTGCTCGTCCTCGCTGGTCGCGGTGCACCTTGCCTGCCAGGCGATCCGGAGCGGGGAGAGCGAACTCGCCCTCGCCGGCGGGGTCAACGTGAACTTCTTCGCGGACCACTTCCTCGCCATGAACGAGACCGGCGCGCTCTCCTCCGACGGCCGGTGCAAGACCTTCGACTCCCGTGCCGACGGCACCGTCCGGGCCGAGGGCGCCGCGGTGGTCGTCCTCGCTCCGCTGCGCGTGGCGCTGGAGCGTGGCCTGCCGGTCTACTGCCTGCTGCGCGGCAGCGCCGTCAACAACGACGGGCTGAGCAACGGGCTCACCGCTCCCAACCCCCTCGCGCAGGAAGCCCTGCTGCACACCGCCTACCGGAGGGCGGGCATCGCGCCGTCCCTGGTCGACTACGTCGAGTGCCACGGGACCGGTACGCCCCTGGGTGATCCGATCGAGGCGAAGGCCCTCGGGACCGTGCTCGGCGCCGACCGGGGACCCGACGAGGCTCTGCGGATCGGCTCGGTGAAGACCAACATCGGGCACCTGGAGCCCGCGGCGGGCATCGCCGGGCTCGTCAAGGTGGCCCTCGCCCTGCGCAACGGCGTACTGCCGGCCAGCCTGCACTACAGCAGCCCCAATCCCCGGATCCCGTTCGCCGAGGGGAATCTGAGGGTCCAGGAGCGGACCACCGCGTGGCCACGCCGGTCCGACGCACGCCGCGCCGGGGTCAGCGCCTTCGGGTTCGGCGGTACCAACTGCCATGTGGTCGCCGAGGAACTGCCCTATCCGGAAGCCTCCCTGCTGCTGCTGGCAGAGGACTCCCCGCAAGCGCTCTCGGACCGGGTGGCCGTGCTTCTCTCGGAGCTGACGGACGACACCACGACGGACCTGGCGACCATCTCCCGGCAGGCGCTCCGCACCCGCGGCGACGGCCCGTTCCGGCTGGCGGCCGCCGCTCGCAGCCGCAGCGAACTCCGTGAGCAGCTCTCGGCGTTCACCACCGGAGGGTCGTGTCCGGGGCTGGCCACGGGGCGCGGGGGGAGCAACAGGCCGAAGGTGGCCTTCCTGTGCTCCGGCACCGGCTCCCAGTGGCTGGGGATGGGCCGGCAGCTGCTCCCCGCGATGCCGGCGTTCCGCGCCTCGCTGCTGACCGTGGACGACCGGCTGCGGGCCCTGCTCGGCTATTCCGTGGTCGACCAGTTGCTCGCCGACGAGGAGCACGCCCGGCTCGACGACATGGAGGTCGTCCAGCCCCTGCTGTTCGCCGTGCAGATCGCCCTCGCCGACGCCTGGCGCTCGCTGGGCGTCACGCCCGGTCTCGTCCTCGGCCAGAGCGTAGGGGAGTTCGCCGCCGCCCACATCGCGGGCGCGCTCGATCTCGACGACGCGACGCTGCTGGTGGCCCACCATGCGAGGCTCGTCCAGCAGCTGGCCGTGGGGCGCGGGGACACCATGGTGGTCGGCGCGGACGCCGGCACCGTCAGGAGCCTGCTGGCCGCGTTCGACGGCGGCGTCACGGTGTCCGGCTGCAACAGCCCCTTGTCCACGTCGGTGTCCGGGGAGTCCGCGACGCTGCGGAAGCTGGCCGAACGACTCGCCGAGCAAGGCGTCGTCTGCCATCCGGTGCGCATGGGGTATGCCGCGCACTCCCCGCTGGTCGATCCCGTGCTGGCGCCGCTCAGGGCCGCGCTGGAGGGCATCTCCCCGCGGGCCGCACGGATCCCGCTGGTCTCCACTGTCACCGGGCAGTTGATCGACGGGGAGGCGCTGGGACCGGACTACTGGTCGGACAGTGTGCGGTGCGAGAGCAGGCTCATGAGCGCGGTGCAGGGGCTGCCGGAACACGACGTCGACGTCGTGGTCGAACTCAGCCCCCACCCCGTGCTGCAGAAGCCCGTGCGGGAGAGCCTCGCGGAGAGCCCGCTCCACTGTCTCCCCTCGCTCCAGCGCGGCGTCGACGAGGCCTGGAGCCTGCTCTCCTCGCTAGGCGAGCTGCACGCCGCCGGGCACCCCGTGATCGACGGTTCCTTCGTCTCCGGGGTCCACGGACGCCATCTGGCCCCGGCGCGGCGAGCAGCGTTCACCGGCACCGCAGGTGTCAGCCGGCGGGAGGAGCAGATGCAGATCCTCCCGGTGTCCGCCCACTCGGCCGACGCCTTGCTGGACACCAGCCGCGAACTGTCCAACCACCTCGAACGCGACCCCGGCATATGGACGTCCGACCTCGCCTACACCCTCGCGACCAGGCGCAGCCCGCTGCCTCATCGCGCCGCCCTCCTGGTGCGCGACCGGCAGGATGTGCTTGACGGGCTCGCCCGGGTGAGCGCAGGGGAGGCGCACCCCGACATCGCCAGGGGCACCGTCGCCGGCGGGGGCGACGGCGGGCGGATCGCGTTCGTGTTCTCCGGAGGCGGCACGCACTGGGCGGGCATGGGGCTGGAGCTGCTGGACCGTCACACCGGTTTCCGGGAGCGGATGGAGGAGTGCGACGCTGCCGTGCGCGCGGTGGTCGGCTGGTCGGTGTTCGACGCCCTCGCCGTTCCGGCCGAGTCGTCCCGGCTCGACGAGACCGACATCCAGCAGCCGGTGCTCTTCGCCCTCCAGGTCGCACTGGCCGGGCTGTGGACCGATCTCGGTGCCGAGCCCGCGGCGCTCATCGGCCACAGCATCGGCGAGGTGGCCGCCGCGTGTGTGGGCGGCGCGCTGTCCCTCGCGGACGGGGCCCGCGTGACGGCGGCCCGCTCCCATCTGATCCAGCACCGGGCCTGCGAGGGCGCCATGATCTCCGTGGAGCCGCCGCCGGAGGGCATTGCCGCCCGACTCGCCCCGTACGGAGACCAGGTGGCGGTGGCCGCCGTGAACAGCCCCACGAGCGTGACCGTTTCGGGGCGGCCCGAGGCGATCGCCGCCCTGGCGGCGGACCTGCGGGGCGCCGGGATACCGACGCGCTCGGTCAGGATCGACCGACCGGGCCACAGCGCGCTCATGAACCCGCTGCTCCCGGAGCTCCGGACGGCGCTCCAGGGCATCGTGCCCCTGCCGTTCGGCAGGGCCTTCCATTCCACGGCTCTCGACGGCGTGGTCAATCCGCGCGTCGATGCGGACTACTGGGCGCACAACCTCCGCAACCAGGTCCGCTTCTCGCCGACCGTCGCGGCGCTCGTGGAGGACGGCATCGACACCTTCGTGGAGATCAGCCCGCACGGCACCCTGCGCGGCGCCATCGAGGAGACGGCACTCGCGCACGGTTCGCGGATCCACGTCGTCGACTCCCTCAACCGCGGCGGAAGCGACACACGGAGCGTCCTGGAATCCGTCGCCTCACTGTTCGCCCGGGGCGTGCCACTGAGGCTGGACACCCTGTACCCCGAGAACGCCCAGCCGGTCCAGACGCCCCTGGTGCGCTGGCAGAAGCAGCGCCACTGGTTGGACACGACGGGCCGTGCCCGTCCGGCGGCCACCCCGTCGGCCGGCGCACCCGGGCAGCAGACCGCCGACGTCGCGGCCCCGGCGCCGACCGCCGCCCGCCAGCCTCGGGACGTCGTCCTGGGCGAGATCGCCGACATGCTCGCGGTGCCGTCCGAGAAGCTCGGTCCCGAGGCACGCCTGCGGGACTTCGGGCTGGACTCCATGCTGGCCATCCGTCTGAGCAACCGGATGCAGACGCTGTTCGGCAGCCGTGTCTCACCGGTGGAGTTCTTCGACGAGCGGACGGTACGCGAGCTTCTCGACCGCGTCCTGGAACTCGTCGGCCAGAGCCCGGAGCGGGCTGCGCAGGGCGGCCCGGCGCAGAGTGACCCGGCGCCGGCCCGGGCCCCGGGGCGCGCGCTGATCGCCGACGACCTGACGGAGGCGGACGCGGAGGAACTGCTGGGGGAGCTCGTGGCGCGGCGGCTGGTGGATCCGCCGGAGGGCGGGGACACCACCGGGGACGAGGCCTCGGCGTACACGGTCCTGGCGTCGTCGGACCGTCGGCGGCCCTTCGAGCTGGCGCCCGCCTCCCACGGACAGGCGGCCATCTGGTTTATGCAGCAACTGTCGCCCGACGGGGTCGCCTACAACCTCATGTTCGGTGCGCGGGCAGCCACCTCCGTGGACAAGGGCGCCCTGGAGCGGGCAGTGCGAGCCGTCGTGGAGCGGCACCCCGCCCTGCGCACCGTCTTCGTCGAAGCGGGCGGACGGCCCTATCAGCTGATCCTGGACGAACCGGTCTACGAGTTCCTGTCCGTGGACGCCACCGGGCTCGACGACGACGCGGTGCGCGGCGTACTCGTGGCGCACGGGCATCGCCCGCTCGACCTGGACCGCGGTCCGGTCCTGCGGCTCGTGCTGGTGTCCCGGGACGGCGAGGACGACCAGGTGCTTCTGGTCATCCATCACATCGCCGCCGATGCCACCTCCGTCGACCTGGTCGTTCACGATCTCCAGGAGTTCTACGGGCGGGCGCTGCACGGGGACCTGCGACCGCAGGAGCCGGTGGCCCCCTACACGCGCTTCGTCGAGTGGGAGCGCGCCTGGCTCGACAGCGCGGCCGCCGAAGCGGCGCTGAGCTGGTGGTCGGAGCAGCTGACGGCACCACCCGCGCACCTGGACCTGCCCCGGGCGGCCGAGATGGGGGAACCGGCCGCCTCCCGCCCGTTGGCGCAGCGGCCTCCCGGCATCAGCTATGAGGGCGAGGACCTGACGTTTAGGTGGAGCCGCGAGGAGGCCAGGCGGCTGAGGGAGTTCGCGGTGCGTGAGGGCGTCTCCCTCAGCACCCTGGCGCTCGCGGGATTCTTCGCGACTCTCAACCGCGTGGCCGGCGTGGAGGACTCGGTGCTCGCCACCGCCATCGCCCAGCGCGGCGAGGCAGGCCGCGAATCCGCCGTGGGCTACTACCTCAACACGGCGCTGGTACGGGCCCGGCCGTCCGGTCACCGGAGCTTCCATGAGGTGCTGCACGAGGTGCACGCCTTCTCGCGCGGGCTGCTGGAGCACATGGACTACCCCCTCGACCTGCTGGTGGCCAAGCTCAACCCGCCGCGCACCGAGGGCCGTTCACCCTGGTTCGACTTCGCCGTCAACTGGCTCTCCGGTGACGCGTTCACCTACGCCAACACCCTTTTCCACGGTGCCGGCGAGCCCGTCGTGACCGACGGTGCGCTGCCGCTCGTCCCGCTCCCCCTTGAGCGGCACATCGCGAAGTTCGACCTGGAGATCACGATGGGTGATGTCTCCGGCGAGGTGGTCGGCCAGGTCCAGTACAAGCCGAACTTCTTGGAAAGGCAGACCGTGACGACGTTGCTGGAACACTTCCGCTCCGTGCTCTTCCAGGCGATCGAACACCCCCGACGGGCACTTGAGCGCATCCGGCTGGACTCCCGGCCCGAGGAGGCGGGGCTGTGAGGCCGCCCGCATCCGGTACCCTGCACGGCCGCTTCCTGGAGCATGCGTCGCGGAGCCCCGACGCTCCGGCGGTCTTCTCCGACGCCGGGGTGATGACGTACGGGGAACTCGACCGCCAGTCGGGGATGCTGGCCGAACGGTTGATCGCCGAGGGCGCGCGTCCCGGGGTCCCCGTCGGGATCTGCGCCGAGCGCACACCCGCCCTCCTCGTCGGCATCCTGGGGATCCTGCGCTCGGGTGCGTGTTACGTGCCGCTCGACCCGAAGTACCCCGCCGAGCGGCTGCGATTCATGGCGGAGGACAGCGGGACCCGGCTGCTGCTGACCACACCCGCGTCCCGGGGCAACTGCCCGCAGGGCCCCGCCGCGGTGGTCCTCGGCGACCCCGTCACCGCGGAGCCCGGCGCGGTGCCGGTCATGAGCGTTCCCTCCGACACCGCCTATGTGATCTACACATCGGGGTCGACCGGGCAGCCGAAGGGCGTGCCGATCCGGCACAGCAGTTGTGCGGCCATGCTGGCCGAAACGGACCGGATCTTCGCCGGATGCGATGTGAGCGGTGTCGCTGCCGCGACCTCCGTCTGCTTCGACCTGTCGGTGATGGAGATCTTCATGCCCCTCTCCCGCGGAGGAGCCGTGGTGCTGGTGGAGAGCGCGGTCCACATCGCCGAGAGCCGGCACATGGACCGCATCACGTACCTCAGCACCACTCCCTCCGTGGTGACCGGCATGCTCGACGGGGGCGGGCTGCCGCCGACGCTGCGGACGGTGGTGCTCGGCGGGGAGGCGGTACGCCGCCGGGTCGTCGACCGGGTGTACCGCGAGACGAACGCGGACCGCGTCTTCAACGGCTACGGTCCCACCGAGGGGACGGTCTTCTGCACCTTCAAGCTCGTCCCACCGGACGAGCCGGGCGAGCCGTCGATCGGCACGCCCTCGCTCACCGCCCGGCTCTACGTCCTGGACTCCGATCTGCGGCCGGTGCCGGAGGGGGCGGCAGGCGAGCTGTACCTCGGCGGAGCCGGTCTGGCCTGGGGCTACCTCAACCGGCCGGGCACCACGGCGGAGCGGTTCGTGCCTGATCCGCATCTGGCCGGGGAGTGCATGTACCGCACGGGTGACATCGCACGGTTCCTGCCCGGCGGGGAACTCGGCTTCGTCGGGCGCGCGGACCATCAGGTGAAGCTTCGCGGTCACCGCATCGAGCTGGAGGAGGTCGAGGCGCGGCTGGGCGGCCTTCCGGAGGTGCGGGAGGCCGCCGTCGCGGTACGCCCGGCGGGCGGACGGACGGACGGCGGCTCACTCGTGGCGTACGTCGTGCCGCAGGGCGAGGGGGCGGGGGCGAGCGGGACCGGGCCGTGGCTCGACGCCGGCCTGCAGGCGCAGATCAACGGCCGGCTGGGCTCGGCCCTGCCTGACTACATGGTCCCGGAGACGTGTGTGTTCCTGTCGGCCCTGCCCCGGTCCCCGAACGCCAAGCTCGACCGGGCCGCCCTGCCCGACCCTCCGGCGCCCGAAGCGTCGGCACCCACCGCGACGGCGGGTACGCCGACGGAAGCCGCGCTGACGGAGATCTGGGCCGATGTCCTCGGTCGTGAGCCGGGCACCATCGGCTCCCGCGACACCTTCTACGACCTCGGCGGGAACTCTCTGCTGCTGGTGCGGCTGGCCAAGCGGCTGAGCCAGCGGTTCGACCGGCGGGTGGGGGTGTCGGACCTGTTCCGCTTCCGGGACATCGTGGCGCTCGGCCGGTGGCTGGACGATGACGGCGATGCCGTCCCCGAGGCGGTGGAAGAGGCGCGGCGCCGCGCCGCGGCCCGCCGATCCGCGGTACGCGACCGCGCGCGGCCCGTCGGCAACTGAGCCGTGCCGCGTGAACTTCTCGCCTGTTGGAGGCCTTGAGGCTGATGAACGAAACCCCTGAACAGGACCACGACCAGAGCGACGTCGCGATCATCGGCATCGCGTGCCGCTATCCCGGCGCGCACAACAAGGAGCAGTACTGGGACAACCTGGTCAACGGACGGGAGTCCATCACCTTCCTCGAGAAGGACGAGATCGAGGTGGACCAGGCGCTGGTCAACAACCCCGCGTACGTCAGGGCATGCGCCACCCTGGACGGCTACGACGAGTTCGACCCCTCGGTGTTCGGCATCTCGGACCGGATGGCGACGCTGATGACGCCGGAACACCGCATCTTCCTGGAGAGCGTGTGGGAGGTGCTGGAGGACGCAGGCTACGACCCGGACCGCGTCCGAGGAGAGGTGGGGATCTACGCGGGTGCCAACCCGCTGACGCCCGCGCTGTACAGCTCCCCTCCGGACTGGGTCTCTGTCGGCCCCGAGGTGATGGACCGCAGCAACGCCTGGTTTCCCGACACCATGACCTCGAACGCACTGTTCTACACAGGGCTGACCGGCGAGGCGGTCACGCTGACGGCGGTGTGCTCCGGCTTCCACTACTCGGTGCACCTCGCCTGCCAGTCGCTGCTGCTCGGCCAGACGGACATGGCGATCGCCGGCGGAGTGATGGTCCGGCTGCCGCACCGGCGGGGCTACCTGTGGGAGGAGGGCCGCATCATGTCGAGGGACGGGCACTGCCGTCCGTTCGACGCCAAGGGCACCGGATCGAGGCTCGCCAGCGGTGTCGCGACGTTCCTGCTCAAACCGCTCGGGCAGGCGGTCGCCGACCGCGATCACATCTACGCGACGGTGAAGGGATCGGCCACCAACAACAACGGCGCGAGCGCGGTGTCGTACGGCTTCGCACAGCCCGAGCGGCTCAGTGCGTGCATCGCCAACGCCATGCACGTCGGCGGTGTGGCACCGGACACCGTGTCGCTGTACGAGGCCAACGGGTTCGGTCTTCCGATCACCGACGAGCTGGAGGTCCGTGCGGCGCACATGGCCTTCGGCAAGCAGACCGGGACATGCTCCATCGGCTCGGTCAAGGGCAACATCGGCCACGCCGGTGTGGCGGCGGGAGGGTCCGGCGCGATCAAGGCCGCGTTCGCGCTGTACCACCGCACGCTGGCACCCACCATCAATCTGACCGAGATCAACGACGAGATCGACTTTCCCAGCACACCGTTCGTCCCCCAGCTGGAGGCCGAGGACTGGGAGCCCGAGAGCGGTGTCCGGCGCGCCGGCATCACCGCGCTGGGCGGGGGCGGCTACAACGCACACCTCGTACTGGAGGAACCGCCGGCCCGGCCCGCACGAGACCCGGAGACGGCCGCTCCCCGGCTCGCGACGCTGTCCGCGCTCGACGACCGGGCCCTGGCCCGGCGGCGCGCGGCGCTGCGGGACTGGATGGACCGGCACCCGGACGCCCGGCTCGACGACATCTGCTTCAGCCTCAACCTGGGACGCCGCGTCATGACCCGCCGATGGGCGGCCGTTGTCAGGACCCGGCAGGAGCTGGCCGAGGCGCTCGCGACCGGGGCAGGGGACCGGGTGGTGGCCGACGGCGGCACGCGGAGCACGGGCGGGTCCGGCATCCGGCATACCGACGACGGACTCGCGCCCGGCACGGCCGACGGGGCCCGCGACGAGCAGACGCTGTTCCGGCTCGCCGACGCGTTCGTGCGGGGCGAGCGGGTGGACTTCACCGCCCTCCACGAAGGCGACGCCAGCCACCGGGTGCCGCTGCCGGCCTATCCGTTCGAGCGCAGGCGCTTCTGGCGCACCGACTGGTGACCGCCGACCATGCCGATCCCCGCACCGATCCGATCCTCCGGAGTACCGGAATGAACGCCACAGGGACTGCTGCCGACCCGTTCGACCCCGACACCATCGACCTGGCCGATCCCGCCACCTTCGCCGATCACGATCTCTCCGCCTTCTGGCGCTCGCTGAGGGACACCCGGCCCGTCCACTGGAACCAGCCCACGAGGCACCACCGCGGATTCTGGGTGCTCACACGGCACGAGGACATCATGGCCGTGTACCGCGACGACACCGACTTCACGTCCGAGCGCGGAAACGTCCTCGTGACTCTGCTGGAGGGCGGCGACGCGGGAGCGGGCAGCATGCTCGCGGTCACCGACGGGCCGCGTCACGAGCAGCTGCGCAAGATCATGTTGCGGCGGCTGGGGCCGCGTGCGCTGGGTCCGGTCGCCGCGGCGGTCCGGAGCAACACCCGCCGGCTCGTCCGGCACGCGGTGACTCGCGGCGACTGCGACTTCGCCCTCGACATCGCCAGCCGGATCCCCATGACCACCATCTCCAACCTTCTCGGCGTACCCGAGGGCGATCGCGACTTCCTCCTGGCGCAGACGAAGGCGGCGCTGAGCGCCGACGACGCCGAGGCCGACGAGGTCGAGTCGGCCATGGCCCGCAACGAGATCCTGCTCTACTTCCAGGACCTCGTCGAGCAGCGGCGGAAGGCGCCGGGTGAAGACCTCGTCAGCACCCTCGCGGGCAGCACCGTCGACGGCGTCCCGCTGAGCGACGAGGACATCGTCCTCAACTGCTACAGCCTGATCATCGGCGGTGACGAGACCAGCAGGCTGTCCATGATCGACAGCGTGTACACCCTCGCCGCGCGCCCGGACCAGTGGCGGCTGCTGAAGAACGGGGAGTGTGCGATCGACACGGCCGTCGACGAGGTGCTGCGCTGGGCGTCCCCGTCGATGCACTTCGGCAGGACCGCGGTGCGGGACACGGAGGTCGGCGGTGTCCGTATCGGCGTGAACGAGATCGTGACCCTGTGGCATGCCTCCGCCAACCGAGACGAACGGGTATTCGACCGGCCGGAGGTGTTCGACCTGCGGCGCACCCCCAACAAGCAGATCTCGTTCGGATACGGGCCCCACTACTGCATCGGTTCGTACCTGGCCAGGATCGAGATCTCCGAACTGCTCATGGCGCTGCGGGACTTCTCCACGGGATTCGAGCGAACCGGCGATGCGCCGCGGATCCGCTCCAATCTCCTCACCGGCTTCTCCAGTCTGCCGGTGCGGTTCTTCCCCGACCATGCCGGACTCGCCCGGCACGACGACACGGAGAGGTGAGGCGATGACCGGCAACCCGGGCAGCCCCTTCGACCCCAACGACGGCGGCGCCTGGCTGGTGGTCGTCGACGGCCGAGGCCGGCACGCACTGTGGCGGCCGTTCCTGGACGTACCGGCCGGCTGGCGCGTCGTGCTGGAGCCGACCGACCGGGCGAGCGCTCTGGAGTACGTCGAGTCGCACGCAACTCTGCTGGGACCGGCCGAGCCTGGGGCCCGGCCGTAATGCCGGTCGTCTCCGTCAACGGGATCAGGCTGCACTACGGGGTGCACGGCCAGGGGGAGCCGGTGGTGCTCGTCAGCGGGGCCGGCACGTCGGGGCAGTCATGGCTGCTGCACCAGGTCCCGGACCTCGTCGCGGCCGGCTACCAGGTCTGCGTCTACGACAGCCGCGGGATTCCGCCCACGGACGAGTGCGCCGAGGGGTTCACGGTCGACGACCTGGCCGCCGACCTGGCCGGGCTCGTCGAACACCTCGGTGCGGCCCCGGTGCGACTGGTCGGCACGTCCATGGGTGCCTACACCGTCCAGGAACTCGCTCTCCGCAGGCCCGAACTGATCCGGCAGGCCGTGCTGATGGCCAGCCGCGCCCATCCCGACGTACTCCGGGCGCAACTGGCCACGTCCGAGATCGAACTGGCCGACTCGGGTGTGGGGCTGCCGCCGCCGTACCGGGCGGCGGTGCGGGCGACGCAGATGCTGTCCCCGGCCACGATGGACGACGAGCTCGCGATCCGGGACTGGCTGGCCCTGTTCGAACTCGCCCCGCCCGACGGACCCGGGGTCCGTGCGCAGCTCGCGCTGCAGCCGATGCCCGACCGGCGGGCGGCCTACGCGCGGATCACGGTGCCCTGCCACGTGATCTCGTTCGGAGACGATCTGATCACCCCGCCGCGGTTCGGCCGGGAGCTCGCCGCCTGCATCCCGCACGCGACGTTCGACCTCGTGGAGAAAGCCGGGCACCTGGGCTATCTGGAGCGGCCGGGCATCGTCGACGGGATCATCCTGAAGCACTTCGCGGGCGCCCGCGCCCGCACTCAGAAGCCTACGCACACGTGAGGAGACGAGCATGGGCCTGTTGTCCGAAGCCGTACTGAGCGGCGCGCCGGCCGCGGAGATCGCCAGCGCTCCGCTGCCCGACGAGTACCTGGCCCTGCACCTGCGGGCCGAAGACGTCACCATGTTCGACGGCGAGACCGACAAGGACGTCCGCAAGTCGCTGCGGCTCGGCCACGTCCCCCTGCCCGAGCTGGCGCCCGACGAGGTCCTGGTCGCGGTGATGGCCAGTTCCGTCAACTACAACACCGTATGGTCGGCCATGTTCGAGCCGATGCCGAGCTTCCGCTACCTGCAGCAGGTGGCCAAGCAGGGAGGCTGGGCCGAACGCCACAACCTGCCCTACCACGTGGTGGGCTCCGACTGCGCCGGCGTGGTCGTGCGCACCGGGCCCGGAGTGCGGCGCTGGACGGTGGGCGACCACGTCGTGGTCAGCCCGGCCTACGTGGACGACCAGGACCCCGCCACGCACGCCGACGGAATGCTCGGCTCCGACCAGAAGGCGTGGGGATTCGAGACCAACTTCGGTGCGCTGGCCGAGTACACCGTCGTGCGGGCCACCCAGTTGATTCCCAAACCGGCGCATCTGACCTGGGAGGAGGCCGCGAGCAACCCCCTGTGTGCGGGAACGGCCTACCGCATGCTCGTCGGTGACCACGGAGCCCGGATGAAGCAGGGCGACGTCGTCCTGGTCTGGGGTGCGGCAGGCGGGCTGGGCGGCTACGCGGTCCAGTTCGTACGGAACGGCGGCGGCATCCCGGTGGCCGTCGTCGGGTCCGAACGCAAGGCCGAGGCAGTACGCGCGCTCGGCTGCGAAGTGGTGATCAACCGACACGAGCTGGGCATCACCGACGACATGGCCGACGATCCCCGTCAGGTGATCCAGGCGGGGGTGCGGCTCGGCAAACTCATCAAGGAACGCGTCGGCCGCGAACCCGACATCGTCTTCGAGCACATCGGCCGCTCCACGTTCGGCATCTCGGTGTTCGTGGCGCGCCGCGGTGGAACCGTCGTGACCTGCGGATCGAGCGCCGGCTACCAGCACACCTTCGACAACCGCTACCTGTGGATGCGTCTGAAGAGGATCGTCGGCAGCCACATAGCCAACCTGCAGGAGCAGTGGGACGCGAACAAGCTGTTCGAGCTGGGGCACATCGTGCCGACCATGTCGGCCGTCTATCCCCTGGCCGAAGCCGCCGAGGGATGCCGCCTGGTGCAGACCAATCAGCAGATCGGGAAGATCGCCGTGCTGTGCTCGGCACCGCACACCGGCCTCGGGGTGACCGACCCCGAGCTGCGCGAGCGCATCGGAGAGGACCGGCTCAACCCGCTGCGGGGCTTCACCCCCGGTCCCGCAGAGCACTGAACGCGGAATCCCGCCGCGCTCACCACCGATGGCCGCCGTCCGGTGCGGAACGCCGCCGATGACATCGGCCGCGCGGAGCCCCGGGAGCGTATCGCCGGCCGGGCCGGCCGCGTGGCGGCCCCGGCCGGCTCGTCTCCGCCCCCTCTTTCGAGCGGGGCACACGCTCCGGGCGGCGTATTCCTGGAGGAAGCGTATGTCGATCAAGCCCAATGGTCTGTTCGTCGGGCGTGACCGCGCCCCGGCCCGGGCGGCCCTGCGCGCCATGGGTCTGACCACCGAGGATCTGAGCAAGCCGATGATCGGCGTGGCCCACAGCTGGATCGGCACCATGCCGTGCAACCTCAACCACCGCAGCCTCGCCCAGGAGGTGATGCACGGTGTGCGGGCCGCGGGCGGCACACCGGTGGAGATCAACACCATCGCGATCTCCGATGTCATCACCATGGGAACCGAGGGGATGCGGACCTCGCTGGTCAGCCGCGAGGTGATCGCCGACTCGATCGAACTGGTCTGCCGGGGACACGCACTGGACGGCCTGGTCACGCTGGCCGGCTGCGACAAGACGATTCCCGCCGCGGCACTGGCCCATGTGCGGCTGGGCATCCCGAGCGCGATCCTCTACTCAGGGACCGTGCTGCCCGGACGGCACCGGGGTCGGGAGGTGACCCTGCAGGACGTGTTCGAAGCGGTCGGCAGCGCCGCCGCGAGCGGCACGGACGAGGAACTGGAGGAGCTGGAACGCAACGCGTGTCCCGGCATCGGGGCGTGTGCCGGCCACTACACGGCCAACACGATGGCCATGGCGATGGAGTTCCTGGGCCTGTCCCCCTTCGGCTCGATGGACCCTCCCGCCACCGATCCGCGCAAGAGGGAGGCCGGCCGCCGGGCCGGCGAACTGGTGATGCGCATGCTGGAGCACGGCCTGACACCCGACCGCATCCTGACGGCCGGATCCTTCCGCAACGCCATCGTGGCCGGCGTGGCCACGGGCGGCTCCACCAACCTCGTCCTGCACCTGCTGGCGATCGCCCACGAGGCCGGCATTCCGCTGTGCCTCGATGACTTCGACAAGATCAGCACCGATACGCCGGTCATCGCCGATCTGCGGCCCAGCGGCCGGTTCACCGCGGTGGACCTCGACCGCGCCGGCGGGACCCGCCTGCTGGCACGCCGGCTGCTCGACGCGGATCTGCTGGCGGGCGCGGAGCGGACCGTCACCGGACGGACCCTCGCCCAGGAGGCGGTCTCTGCCCGTGAGGAACCCGGCCAGCGCGTCGTCACGGGCGCCGAGCGGCCGCTGGCCGTCACCGGCGGGCTGACCGTGCTCAAGGGGAACCTGGCGCCGGAGGGCAGCGTGGTGAAGTCGTCGGGCGCGGTGCTGCGGCGGCTGACCGGGCCCGCGGTGGTCTTCGAGTCCGAGGAGACGGCCATGGCCGGGGTGCAGGCCGGCCGGGTCGGTCCCGGAGACGTGGTGGTCGTGCGCTACGAGGGTCCGCGTGGCGGGCCCGGGATGCCGGAGATGCTGGGCGTCACCGCGGCGCTGGTGGGCCGCGGGCTCGGGCCGTCGGTAGCGCTGGTCACCGACGGCCGGTTCTCCGGAGCCACCCGGGGGCTGATGGCCGGGCACGTGGCGCCGGAGGCGGCCGAGGGCGGTCCGCTCGCCGCGGTACGCTCCGGGGACCTCATCACCATCGACCTGGACCGGCGCGAACTCTCGGTGGGTCTGACCCCGGACGAAATCTCCGGACGCCTGAAGGACTGGACTGTCCCGGACCCCCCGTACGCGACCGGCGTCATGGCGAAGTACCGCTCCACGGTGTCCTCGGCCTCACTGGGCGCGGTGACGACGGCGGCACCGGAGTCGGGCGTGTCCGGAACTCCCTGAGCCGCGGGGCGGTGGCGGAGCCGGGCGGGCCCGCCCTTCCGGCTCCGGCGGCACATCGTGCCCCGCATCGGTGGGGGGCCGCTCGGGAACGGCCCCCCACCGGGATCGCCGGCGACCGGCACGTCGGCGAGGACCTCCCTCGGAGGGTGCCGGCCTTCCCGCCGCGCCGTCCGTGCCGCCGCCTTCGGTGCCGGCAGGAGGCCCCTCCCCCACCCGCCGGGCCGAGGAGCGCTGTGCCCGGTCAGCCGTTCTCCACCCTGGCGAGTGGTGCTCGGCTCCTTGCGGACCGGAGCCTGCGGGCGGGTGTCACAGCTGAATCTCACCGCGGACGCACGTGACGCTCCTGCCGCCGAGCCACACCTCGTCGTCGTGCGCCCGAACGGCCAGCACGCCCTGCCGGCCCACGCGAGCGCCCTGGCCGACCCGGTAGGCCCGCGGGGCGGTGCCGTTGCCGATCAGCCACTGGGCGACCCCGGCGTTCAGGCTTCCGGTGACCGGATCCTCCCGCACGCCTGCGGGTGCGGCAAAGGCACGGACCTCGAACCGCAGCGGCGCGCCGTCCGGGTAGGCACCCACGACACCCAGCATGAGGTCGCGCATGCCCCGCTCGTCCGGCTCCAGCGCCAGCACCTCCTCGGCCGAGGCGAGTTGCACGGCCGCCCAGCCCGGACCGTTGTCCACCCATCGGTGGGCGACGATGCGCCGGCGGGCGATGCCCAGGCCGCGGGCGACGAGATCGAGGTGTGCGCTGTCCAGAGGACCGTCGCGGCGCAGTCCGGGGGCACGGAAGCTGAGGTCGGTGCCGGAGCGCCGCACCGCGACCAGTCCCATGCCGCACTCCTGGATGAGGGTTCCCGGTGACTTCGGGATGCCGCCGGCTTCGAGCCACGCGTGGGCGGAGCCGAGAGTGGGGTGGCCCGCGAACGGTATCTCTCCCCCCGGGGTGAAGATGCGCAGCGCGTAGTCGGCCTCGTCGGACGAGGGGGGTACGACGAAGGTCGTCTCGGAGAGATTGGTCCACACCGCGAGCCGGGCCATGTCCTCGTCGGTCAGGCCCTCGCCGTCGAGGACGACTGCGACGGGATTGCCCAGGTAGGGCGTGTCGGCGAAGACGTCGACCTGCCTGAACGGGCGGAGGCGCCGAAGCGGCCGTGTCACTCGCCCTCACCCGCCACCAGGATCAGGTCCATCCGGGTGCCGTCGCGCAGCGGAACGATCTCGCGGTACTCGGGCGAGTGGTACCAGCGGCGGGCGTGCTCCGCCGTCGGAAAGCCCATCACCGACAGGTGGGTGGGATGCCAGTCGCCCTCCAGCACGGTGAACTCACCGCCGCGGATGACGAATCCGCCGCCGTACAGTTCCAGCGTCCGGCTCACCCTCCTTCGGTACTCGGCCATGTTCTCGGCGTCGCCGATGATTCCGACGTTGCCGATCAGTAGTGCCGTCATGGTGATGACCTCTGCTTCTGGTCGGTCTACCGGAAGTGCCGGCAGGAGAGAACGCGGGTGCGGTCAGCACGTGAAGTCGGTCTCGGTGCCGATGCCGAGTCGTCTGGCTGCGTTGAGGACGGCGAAGCCGGACGCGACGTCCTGTGCGGCCATGCCCAGCGACTTGTACAGCGTGCGCTCGGCCGGGCCGGTGCGACCGGGGTGCTTGCCGAGCAGCACCTCACCGATCTCGGGCAGGGGGCGGCCGGCCGGTACCAGCCCCTCCTCGACCGGAGCGGAGATCTCCGACGACTCGCGCAGTGCGCCTTCTCTGCTGTCCACGAAGACGGAACACGACGCCACCGCCGAGGCGGTCAGTTCGCGCTTGCCCGGCACGGAGGAGCCGACCGCGTTGACGTGCACGCCGTCGGCGAGGTCCGCCGCGCGCACCAGCGGATCCGTCGTGTCCACGGTGGTGCAGACCAGGTCGGCGCCGTGCAGCGCGTGGGCGGGCGTGCTCGCCGGCTCGATGTCGACGTCGACCCGGGAGCGGGCCCACTTCAGGAACTCCTCGGCACGCGCGGCGCTGCGGTTCCACACCCGGACCCGGCGCAGCGGCCTGATCCCGTCGAGTGCGAGGAGGTGGCTGCGCGCCTGGGTTCCTGCCCCGATCAGGGCCAGGTCGCCCGCGTCGGGCCGGGCGAGGGCGTCGGTGGCCACGGCGGACGCGGCGGCCGTACGGAGCGCGGTCACCGCCGCTCCCTCCATCAGGGCCAGCGGCTGCCCGGTCCCGGGGTCGAACACCATCACCACGCCCACGTGCGTGGGCAGTCCGCGGGAGGCGTTGCCCGGTGCGTGCAGTACGGCCTTCAGCCCGTAGCCCGCGTGGTCCTCGCCGGTGACGTGGCACGGCATCACACCGAACAGCGAAGCGTCCCGGCCGGATCCGAGCACCGTGCGTACCGGCTGGACGACGTCGCCCGCGCTGTAGCGGCGCATCACCTCGGCCATCACGCGGTACGCCTCGGCCACGGGAAAGGCCTGCCGCACCTGGTCTCCGTTCAGTAGCAGCATGGGGTCTCCTCTCTCATGCGGCCCGGCCGCCCCGGCCGGGCCGCCGCTGTCTGGTGAAAACCGACCACACCATGCGGATCGGCCTGGTGCGCGAGATGAACTTCAGTCCGTGCGCCTGTGCGGCGGGCACCGTGGTCAGCGCGAGATCGGCGGTTCCCTCGACGGCGGCCCGGGCGGCGGCGCTGGTCGAGTCGCTGTGGATCACCTTGTACGAGGTGTGCCGACGGGGCAGGAGCTGGTCGATGATCGGCACGGGTGAGGGGTGGCTGGCGATGGTCGGTGACACGGGTACCGGACCGGCGTCGCACCGCACCGCGATGCCGTACAGCGGCGTGTCCATCACGAACACGTCGGACAGGTCGAGGGCCGCGTCCATGTAGAAGTGGTGCACGGCCTTGTACGCGTTGGCGACGACGACATGCGTCACCCGGCGGGCGTGCAGCGCGGCGCCCGCCTCTTCATAGGTGTCGAACAGATGGACGGGGGCTGCTGCGTCCCCGGGGGTGGCCAGCCGGTGTGCGAGCAGCGTGGCGGCCACCTCGCTGCTCGTCCCGGGCGGGCCGAGCGTGCCCACGGCCGTCGTCTCACCCGGATCGGGACGCAGCAGTGTGATGAAGCTGGGCAGCGTCATCGTGGTTCCCTAAGGTCGAGGTTGTTCGCGGATCGGTCTGCCCGGCTGGCCGGGCGGACCTGGTGGGGCCGTGCGCGGCCGTCCGCGCGTCCGCCGCACCGTCCAGCTTCATCAAGGAGCGGCCGCAGAACCGCCCGCCCGGCCGTCCCGGTGCACGGGGCGCGGGGTGTCAGCCGGGGTCGACGCGGGTCAGCCAGTCCCCGTGCCCACTGCCGGCGCAGTGGGTGACGGCCTCGTAGCTCTCGACGGCCCGGTTGGTCACCGGGCCGACGGTGCCGGATCCGATCGCCCTGCCGGACACCGCGAGGACGGGGACCACGCCCGTGCCGGTCGAGGAGAGGAAGACCTCGTCGGCGCTGAGCAGTTCCGCGGGGCTGAGGATGCGCTCCACGACCTCCAGGCCGGACTCCCGGCACAGCGTGATCACGGTGTCCCTGGTGATGCCGGGCAGAAGGTCGCCCGTGACGGGCGGAGTGACGATGCGTCCGCCGAGCACGGCGAACACGTTCGAGGTGCTGGCTTCGGCGACGTTGCCGGCGGCGTCGAGGAGGATCGCATCGTCGAGCCCTGCGGCACGGGCCTCGTCGGCGGCCAGGGCGCTGGTCACGTAGCCACCGACGATCTTGGCCTGGACCGGCAGCGCGTCCCGCCGCGGACGGCGCCAGGAGCTGATCGAGCAGCGCACCCCGCTGCCGTGTCGCTGCGTGGGGAACGTGTACGTGACGATGGACAGGGCGTCGGACACGCCGGCCAGGGACACTCCGGGTGCCGTTCCCGGCAGCAGGGAGAGCTTGTAGGCCAGCGGGCGTACGTAGGTGTCCGTGTCGTGGCCGTTGCGCCGCACCAGATCGACCGTGATGCCGATGAGGTCGTCCACCGTCTCCGTCACGGTGATCCGCAGTGCGCGACACGCACGGAGCATGCGCTCGTAGTGCTCGCGGGCCCGGAACAGGTGGAGCCCGTCGTCCGAGCGGTACGCCCGGATCCCCTCGAACGTACCCGTCCCGTAGTGCAGGCACTGGGTGGCCAGCGGCAGTACCGGGTCGGCCGCCGGCACCAGCCGCCCGCGGTCATAGGCCCAGGTACCGGCCCCGAAGGCCGGCACGGCAGCCTCACTCTGAGTGCTCATCACTTCCTCGTCGCCGCGATGCGCTCGGCCGCCCCGTTCTCCTGCGACCGCCCGGTCCGCACGTCCACGACGCGCGCCGCCTTCCAGCTCACCATCGCCCCGGTGCTGGTGATGGCACCCGGGGTGCCGGTCTGGACGGTCAGTGGGGTGTCCAGCGTGTCCAGACATGCCCCCACGGCGCGTTCCAGGCCCGCGTGCACAGCAGCAGGGTCGGTCTGCAGGGTCAGGGAGAGCCGGTCCTGTCCGGCGTCATCGCGGTCCACGCTGATCTGGTAGTCGAGGTAGCCCCGGAAGGAACGCAGCAGCAGGTCCTCCAGGTCGTATCCGTTGACGAGACGGCCGTTGAGGGAGAGCCGGTCGCGTGTGCGCCCCACTGCCTGAACCGCCGGAGCGGGCACGGCGGCGCCGGGTCCGGGTTCGGTCATCCTCACGAGGTCGCCGGTGCGGTACCGGACAAGCGGCTTCGCTCCCGCGTAGAGGTTCGTGACGACGAGTTCGCCGTACCGCACGCCCGCCCGGTCGGGCGCCACCGGTTCGAGCGTGTCCGGATCGATCACCTCGTAGTGGTTGATCAGAGGCGCGGTCCGCAGGGACCCGTCCGACACGGCCGCCGCGAGCACCGATGCCTCCTGAGAGGCGTACAGGGCGTTGTGCACCTCGGCGCCCCAGAGCGTGCCGATGTTCTCCAGCAGGCTCGGTGACATCAACTCGCCCGTCAGCATCAGGACGTCGAGGGAGAAGTCCTCCCGGGGGCGCAGGCCCGCCTCCGTGGCCTTCTGCGCGAGGCGCATCGCCATCCCGGGGGTGCAGAACAGGCCCGTGACCGGGAGGAGGCGCATGACCTCCAGAGCCCGGTCGAAGCCGATCACCGGGGAGTGCGGCCACATCTTGGCCACCGTGTGGCCGAGGTTGCGGCACACGTCCCCGAAGGTGTCTCCGGTGGAGTGCAGTTCGCTCGGCCCGGAGATCCCGATGACCTGCCGGTCGCCGTACGGCGCGAGGACGTCGCGGTAGTACGCGGTGAGAGCGGTGTTGTTGTGGATGGTGTCGGCGTTGGTGCGCGGGCACGGGGTGGCGACACCTGTCGTGCCGGTGGTCTCGTAGAAGGTCCAGGCCTCCCAGACCGGCCGCGACAGCATGTCGAACTGGGCTTTGCGCAGGTGGTCCTTGGTGGTGAACGGAAGACGCGACAGGTCCTCGATCCGCAGCCCGGCAGCTTCCTCGTCGCCGAGTGCCGCCAGATGCCGGCGGTAGAAGGGTGAGTTGGCGCGCGCATACGCGACCACCTCGCGCAGCCTTCCGGTTTGGTGCGCCGCCAGTTCCGCGGCGTCCCACCGTCCGGTGAGGAACGCCTCGAACTGGTCGCGCAGCCGGACCGTCAGGGCCGCGGCTTCCGGATCGTAGTGCGTGAACACACGAGCCTCCAAGGGGGGCGTATTTCGCGAGGAACGGCGGGAGGGGTCAGTCGTCGGCCAGGTCGACGACCACCCAGTCGGAGATCTCCCGCCACTTCTGCACCGACTGCTGGTGGAACGCGTTGGTCTGGTACTTCTCCAGCGCGCTGAGGTCCGGCAGTACGCCGATGACGGCGAAGTCATAGGCGATGTCGCGGTCAACCGTGTTCCAGCCGACGCGCCAGGCGAGGAGTTCGGGGACGTGACGACCGACGTCCCGGGCGAACTTCTCGGCCTCGACCACGGACGGCGAGGTACGCCCGATTCCGTCCTTGAGCCTGAAAAGAGCAATATGCGTGATCACCGTTTCCCTTCCCGCCGAACCGCCGGCGCCCCTCACGAAACCTCAGCGCCATTCAAGGGACAGACACGGGTGGGACGCGATGTGTTCGGCCTTTCGACAATCCCAGGCGTGCGATGTCTTTCCGGGTCGATCCTGCCCATGTCCTCGGCGACGTTCAATCACAGGTTTCCGATGGTGTGTATCGAATAACCGGGTAGTCGCGCAGGGTCCGCCGACCATTATGCGGTGATACGGTGCGGGCGCCACTTCACTCCGTACCGCGCCCCGTGCCCCCAAGGTGCTCAGAAGTCAGGTAATTCCTTTGCAATGACTCCCTTCTGACGGGCGGAGACACCAGCCGACCTATTCCGGAGCCTGTCTATGACGTCCGATCTGCTGCCGATCAGCCGTATCCCCCGCACCGGCCTGCCCGCGCATGCCGTGGTGGTCGGCGCTCCGGAACGCGCCGTTGACGCCGCCGCGCTGCTGGAGGACCGGGTGCAGGTGGCGCAGCACCGGGAGTACCTCACGTTCACGGGCACATGGCAGGGCCTGCCGGTCGTCGTGGCGTCCCACGGCGTCGGTGCGCCCGGGGCCGTCCTGCTGTTCCAGGAGCTGGCCGACGCGGGGGTGCGCACGATCCTGCGGCTGGGCACGGCGGGTGCCATGCAGGCCGGCATCGAGGACGGCAGTCTGGTGATCGCCCAGGCCGCGGTACGCGACGACGGTGTGTCACACCAGCTGCTGCCCCCGGAGTACCCGGCGTTCGCCGCGCCGGAGACCGTGCTCGCCCTGCAGGAGGCGGCGGAGCAGGCGGGAGTGCCGTACCACCGCGGTGTGGTCTGGACACGGGCCGCGTTCCAGCCGGGCTGGCTGGACCTGCCGGGTGACACCTACGTACGCGCCGGGGTCGCGGCCATCGAGATGGAGCTGTCCGCCCTCATGGTGCTGGCCTCCGCTCGCGGTCTGGTGGCCGGCGGCGCTCTCGTCGTGGACGGCGCCAACGCCGATGATCTCGTTGACGTCGAGGCGACCGGCGGCTACGACCCGCACCGGAAGGTGGTCACCGACGGAGTGGCCCGGGGGGTCCGGGTGTCGTTGGACGCGCTGTGCCTGCTGGCGAAGGAGGACGGGCGGTGACCGCGGAACGCGAGGGCTGCGTCGACCTGCTCGTCCACGGCGGCGATGTCCTCACCGTCGACGCGGCGGGCACCGTGGTCGAGAACGGCGCGGTGGCCGTACGGGACGGCGTGATAGCGGCCGTGGGGACGGCCGCCGAGCTGCGTGCCCGGTTCCGAGCCGACGAGGAGATCGACGCCGGCTGCTGCCTGGTGCTGCCGGGGCTGATCAACGCCCACACACACCTGGCGATGAACCTGCTGCGCGGCCGCGCCGACGACGTGACCCTCCAGGAGTTCCTGGCCCGGGTGATCCCGGCGGAGGCCGAGCTGCTGTCCCCACGCGCCGTCGCGGCGGCCGTCCGGGTAGCGGCGGCGGAGAGCATCCGCGCCGGAGTCACCACCGCGCTGGACATGTTCTGGTACCACGAGGCCGCCGAGGAAGCCCTGGAGCCGACCGGCTGGCGCCTGCTCACCGGACCGACGTTCATGGACGTGCCCGACCCGCCCGACCGCCGGGACTACCGGGGCCGGGCCGACTGGGCGCGCGCCTGCCTGACCGCCCGCCGCCCGGTCCGGCCGGGCACACGGCCCGTGGTCTTCGCCCACAGCGCCTACACCCTCTCCCCCGATCAGCTCACGGACATCGCCGGGCTGGCGCGCCGGCACGGCGCGCTGCTGCACCTGCACGCCGCCGAGAACGCGGCCGAGACGGCCTCCGTCGTCGCCGCACACGGCAGGCGACCGGTCGAACTGCTCGCGTCCCTGGGCCTGCTGGGACCGGACGTGCTCCTCGCCCATGCGGTCGATCTCACCGACGGCGAGGTGGCGGCGCTGGCCCGTGCGGGGACGGCCGTGGTGCACTGTCCGGTGTCCAATCTGAAGCTGGGCTGCGGGATCGCACCGGTGCCCGAGCTGCTGCGCCGGGGGGTCACCGTCGGGCTGGGCACCGACGGAGCCGTCAGCTCCAACACCCTGGACCTGCTGGCCGCGGTACGGATGGCGTCGCTCGTGCACAAGTCGGGCGGCGATCCGACCCGCGTTCCCGCCCGGCAGGCCGTGCGGATGGCGACCGTCGAGTCGGCCCGAGCGCTCGGTCTGGCCCACGAACTGGGATCGCTGGAACAGGGCAAGCGCGCCGATCTGGTCGTACTCGACCTCGACCGGCCTCATCTGGTGCCACGCCACGACCCCTGGTCGGTGCTCGGCTACGCGGCCTCGGCGGCGGACGTCCGGGATACGGTGGTGGACGGCAGGGTCCTGATGCGCGACCGCCGTCTGCTGACCATCGATGAACGCGCCGCGCTCGACGAGCTGAACGCCCTGGCCTGACGGCTCCCGACCGCCGGACATCGCCGTGGCCGCGTTCGGCCCGGGCACCGGCGACCGGAGGGCGGGCGGCACGCAGCCGCTGCGATCCGGACTTGCCGGGTGGTGGGCGGGTGCCGCTGCCGGCGGCGTGCGGACGGTGCCGCACGACACCCCGGACGCCCGGGACCACCGGGGTGAGTGGTCCCGGGCGGGGCGGGCGCGGCGGGTGCCGTGCTCCGCCCCCTCGCGGCGCACCGCGCGGGTCCCGGTGTCAGGGCAGGTGGACCGTCACGCTGTCTCCCGGAGCGACCGGCCACTTCTCAAGGAAGTTGCCCTGGTTGAGCCCCAGGGCCAGCTTGCCCCGGCTGCTGAGGTACAGCAGCGGCTCGGTCTTCTCCACCTCGCCGAACGTGCTGCAGAAGGGGAGTTCGAGGATGGTGCCGCCGGCGCCCCCGAGTTCGATCTTGATGCGCTGGCCCTGCTGCGGACGGCCGGTCAGCAGCTCGCTGGGCACGTTCGTCCAGACGTTGCCGAAGTTCCGGTCGATGCGCACGATCTCGCCGCGGATGACGCCCTCTTCGCTGGTCGGCCTGGTGTAGGGGAGGCGCACGATCCGGTCGAGCTCGATCTGCGGGCCGACGGCACCGATGTTCGTGTCCGCCGCGAGATGCGCCGCGCACGCGGCGACGATGTCCTTGCCGTACCAGGTGGGGGTGACCGGCGTGTTCATCACGTCGGACGACGTGACCTCGTAGGCCTCCACCGCCGGAGACGCCTCCAGTGCGAAGCTGAGCAGTCCGTTGTTGGGGCCGACGAGGTACTGGCCCTTCTGGTTGCGGACCACGACGGTCGAGGTGTCCGTCCCGGTCTCGGGGTAGACATAGGCGCAGATGACGGTGGACTCCGGGAACGAGTCGGGCACGTCGGCGAGGAAGAGCGCGCCCTCACGGACGTCGAACGGGGTGACGGCGTGGGTGATGTCGACGATGTTCGCCGTCGGGGCGATGCTGTACATCACCCCCTTGCACAGGGCGTGTGCCTCGTCGTGGGAGCCGATGTCGGAAAGGAAAGCGATGAGACGCTGCTGCATGGACTGACCTCCGCTTCGCCGGTCGGGGACCGACCTCGGTGGGAATACCCCTCGTGCGGACGCACGGGACCGCACGCGTGACGGGGCAGGGAGTGTTCAAGGGCGGGCCGGCGCGGCCGTCGCGGCCCGCGGCCGGCCGCCCTGCGGTCATCCGTAGACGATGACCGCCTCGGCCACGCAGGCAGGACGGTCCGACCCGCGCAGCTCGGCAGTGATCTTGAAGGTGGCCTCGACACCCGAGGGCCGCGCTCTGGCTCCGATCAGGTCGACTCGGCCGCGGAGAGCGCTGCCGACCGGTACGGGGGCCGGAAAACGCACCTTGTTGAGGCCGTAGTTCACCATCGTGGTGGACTCCTCGACGACGACCGTCTCACGGAGAAACGCCGGGATCAGCGAGACCGTGAGAAAGCCGTGAGCGACAGGGGTCCCGAACGGCCCGGCCTTTGCCCGCTCCGGGTCGACGTGAATCCACTGGTGATCCCCGGTGGCGGCTGCGAAGGCGTTCACCTGCCGCTGGTCCACCACCTGCCAACCGGTCGTTCCCATCGCTTTCCCGACCAGGTCGAGCAGTTCCCCCGGGGAGTGCATACGCGTGGCCATCCGTCAGCCCTTCCTCTCGGTCATTGTGCGAGATAGCCGCCGTCGACGGGCAGCACGGCACCCGTGATGAACGACGCTTCGTCCGAGGCGAGAAAACCGATGGCGGCGGCCACTTCGGCCGGATCACCGAGCCGGGCGAGTGGGTGCAACTTCTCGATGTCGCGCAGGTATTCGGGTCCGCCCGGTTCGGATTCCAGCCGCCGCACGCGGTCGGTCCGAATCGTCCCCGGGGCCACCGCGTTGACCCGGACGCCCTGGTGAGCGCATTCGACCGCGAGGTGCTTGGCGAGTCCCGACGCCACGAACTTGGCGGGCCCGTAAGTGCTCTGCCCCCGCTGGCCGGCGACGCCGGAGATGGAGGACAGGCACACGATGGAACCACCGGTCCCCGCCATCGCCTGGACCGCGTACTTGCAGGTCAGGAACATGCCCTTGCCATCGACGTCCATGACGTGGTCCCAGTCCTCCACGGTCGCCTCGGTGATCTCCAGCAGCGGGATCACCCCGGCGTTGGCGACCGCCACGTCCAGCCGGCCGTATCGCTCGACCGCCGTACGGATCAGCCTCTGCACATCGCCGGGAGCGGAGACGTCCCCGGTGAGTGACGTCACCTCGGCCCCGGCGCCCGCCAGTTCGGCACGGAGTTTCTCCAGTGCTTCCGCGTCCACGTCACCGATCACGAGACGGGCGCCCTCACGGGCGAACCACTCGGCCGTCGCACGACCGATTCCGTGCGCCGCACCCGTGATGACACTGGACTTCCCCAGCAGACGTCCGCGAGTGTGCGTGCATTCCATTTCCACCCCCTTCATCGACTCGACGGCCCCGCAGCTGCCGTTTCCGAGCGCAGCGGATGCCGATTCCGGGCGTAGCGGTGCCGACCGCGGCCCATCGATCTGCCGTCCATGCTAGGGCGGCGACCTCCACGTTCCGACCCACCAAGGTCGTAGGGAAAATACAACCTTCGGCAGATGCCTCTTCCGCTCGGTTCGGCGAGGCTCAGAGCTCCTTTCAGAAACCCGATGACCGTCTCCCGCCGGTATGCGCAGGCTCGAAGCATCCGGCGGGAAGGACGACGGACGCGTCAGGAGCGAAGGACCTCAACCATGATTCTGCTGTTCATCGGTGACATCGTCGGAGACGCGGCATCGAGATACGTCGCCGACCGCCTGCCAGGACTTCGCACGGAGCACAACGTGGATTTCGTCGTGGCCAATGCCGAGAACTGCGCCGCCAACGGCCTGGGAATGGGAGCCGCGCAGGTCGAGCTCCTCCTGGCGAGCGGGGTGGATGTCATCACGGGTGGAAACCACTCATGGGACAGCGAGGAGTCCGTGGACCTCCTCGCACTTCCCCGCGTGGTCCGGCCCGCCAACGTGGACGACGGCGTGCCGGGAAGGGGGATCGTCCATGTGCCTGTCGGAGACGAGACGGTGACGGTGGTCAACCTGGCCGACGACTGTGCGATGCATTCGGTCAAGGCAACCGCCGGGAAGGTCTTCCCCGCCTACCGGGCCTGGGCCATGGCCGACCGCCGCGGCACCACGATCGTCGACTACCACGGCGATCACGTGCTGGAGAAGCAGATCTTCGCACACGCGGTCGACGGCGAGGCGACCGCGGTGATGGGCACGCACACCCACGAGGCGACCGAGCGGCTGCGGCTGCTGCCACGCCGCACCGCGTTCGTCACCGAGGTGGGGATGACAGGGCCGGACGACGGCGTACAGGGGTTCACACCGGCCAACCTGGTGAACGGCCTGCGCACCGCAGGGAACCCGTTCGCCGGGGACATGCCCGACGTGTTCGACGGACCGATGGTGTTCGGCGCGGTTCTTCTGGAGATCGCCGACGGCGCCACCACGGCCATGCAGAGGATTCGGTGAGACACATGCCCGACGAGGACCCCCGGTCCGTGCCTGCCACACCGGTCGCCCCGTTCATGCCGGCGGGCCATGCCGTGGTCGACCTGTCGGTGACCGTGGCCGAGGACCTGCCCTGCTACTGGGAGGGCCATCAGCCGTTCCAGCACAAGACGTGGAACTGGTTCGTCGACCGCATCGACGCTGCGGCTCCGGTACGCAGCCGCGGCGGGCCGTACGCGACGCGCTGGATGGCCATCGACGAGCACACCGGCACCCACTTCGACGCTCCCCTGCACTTCGTGCCCCCGCCCGGGTCCGGTCTGCCCGGCGCCGGACCGGCGGGCGCCATCTCCGCGGAGAAGGTCGAACTCGGCACACTCATGGGCGGCGCCGCGGTCATCGACGTGGAGCACCTGAACGTACCGGACGGCCGGGGCGAGAAGGGGGTGAGCCCGCTCGTCGGGCCCGACACGATCACCGCTTGGGAGACGCGCCACGGGAGGCTGACGGCGGGGGATGTCGTCCTGCTCCGCACCGGCTGGGACGCGCACTACCGGCGGGGCGGGGAAGGCGACGGCTATCTCCGCGACGTCCTGGCCCGGCGGAGGGCGGCCTGGCCCGCGCCCTCGCCGGAGGCGGTGCGGCTCCTGCTGGGCCGCGGTGTGCGCTGCGTCGGGATCGACGCCCCGTCCATCGGTGCCGCGCACGACCCCGTCCCGGTCCATGTCACCGGCCTGCGCGAGGCCATGGTGTTCATCGAGTGTCTTGCGGCGCTCGACCGGCTCCCACCCCGCGGGGCGTGGTTCTGCTTCCTGCCCCTCAAGGTGGAGGGTGGCACCGGCGCCCCGGGGCGGGCCGTCGCCCTGGTGCCGGAGGGCACGGTCCCGCCGGCACACGGGGGTGGCGGTGCTGCGCCGCAGCCGTGACCCCGGCGCGCGGGTCAGGCCACCCTGCCCAGGAGCAGCCCCATGGCGGCGGCCTTGTTGATGGCAGCCATCCTGGACCGGACGTCGAGTTTCAGATACGCGTTCGACAGGTGTCGCTTGACCGTGCCCTCCGAGATGTGGAGGCGGCCGGCGATCTGCGCGTTGCTCAGGCCGGCGGCAACCAGTTCGATCACTTCGAGTTCCCGGCCGGAAAGGGGGCTCGCGACAGGTCTGGCCAACTGCTCCAGCACACCCCTCGGCATGGACAGGACCGCGCGGTCCGTACTGCGGCCGACGGTGCGCACGACCGCGAGCAACTCCTCCCGTGTCGAGTTCTTCGAGATGTATCCCCAAGCCCCCATGGAGAGGTATCTGCGTGCCGTGCGGACCGTCTCGTGCAGCGCCAGGATGACCAGACGCGATTCGCCCGGTCCGGCGGTGAGCCGCGCCACGAGCTCTTCCATTCCGTCCCCCGGTGTCCCGCTGCCCAGCAGCACCACGTCGGGACGGCTCCGGTGGACCTGGGCGACCGCGTCGAGCCCGCTCGCTGCCCGCCCGACCACGCACAGGTCGGGTTCCCGGTCGCAGATCTCCGCCATTCCCTCCCGGAAGAGGACGTTGTCGTCGATGATGAAGAGCCGAGTGGTGAGTTGCCCGGGGGTGTCCATCAGCGGCCTCGTCCACAAGCGGGTCGAGCCCGCTCCCACTCGGCGGTAATCCCCTCGGAAACATTCCGAACCATAGACATGCGCACCGATTGATCGCCTCTCACTTGCAGCATTCCCGTGAACCGGAGACCCCGGCACGTACCGAAGCGGTGCTCGCACTGTAGCACTCGGCCAATCGTTCCCAACTGAACTGCTCCATAAGACTATTCGATCCACAGCATCGGAACTGTGCGGTTGAGCGACACGGAGGGCCGGGGCAGGATCGTTCGGAATAGATCAGACCAGGCATTGGCCGGCATCTGTGTCACATGGTTCTTTTCGCGACGCTGGTTTCCCTCCGCCTGGCGGAGCAATTCCGCCCGCTTTTCCGGGAAGCAGCAAACCGAAGGAGTGTCATTGTCCACGCATGATCAGGCGGGCGCGTTTACGCTGGACCATCGGTATCTCTGCCAGGACGGTACCGTCTACCTCACGGGTGTGCAGGCCCTGGTGCGCGTGCTGCTCGACCGTGTCAGGCACGACCGCCGCAGCAGCCGGGACACGGCGGTCCTCGTGTCCGGGTACGAAGGGTCGCCACTGGCCGGCTTCGACCTGGAACTCGGCCGCCGAGCACGGCTTCTGACGCAGCACAACGTGGTCCACCGGCCGGCGGTGAACGAGGAACTCGGGGCGACCGCCGTCTTCGGCAGCCAGCTCGTCGCCTCCGCCGGCGCCCGGCGCCCGGGCGGGGTCGTCGGCATCTGGTACGGCAAGGCGCCCGGGCTCGACCGCGCGGGCGACGCGCTCCGCCACGCGAACTTCGCGGGCACCCATCCCGGCGGAGGCGCCGTCGCCCTCGTCGGTGACGACCCCGGCGCCAAGTCCTCCACCGTCCCGAGCGCGTCGGAGGGCGCCCTGGCCGATCTCGCCATGCCCGTCTTCTCCCCCGCCGATTCCCAGGACGTGCTCCATCACGGTCTGCACGCGGTGGAGTTGTCGCGGGCCAGCGGACTGTGGACCGCCATGAAGGTGGTCACCAACGTCGCCGACGCGGCCGGCACGGCCGTCGTCGCCGGAGAGTGGACACCTCCGGCACTGAACGGCGCGTACCGGCACGAGCCCACGTCCCGGCTGCTCGGCACCGACCTCGCCCGGCTGGAGCAGAGCCTGTACGACGTGCGCCTGCCCCTGGCCGTGCAGTACATCCGGGCGGCCCGGCTCAACAGCGTCGACGAACACGCCGGGGACCGGATCGGCATCGTCGCCGCGGGCAAGTCGTATCTGGACGTTCTGGAGGCCCTGCGCCGGCTGGGCATGGATCAGGAGGCACTGGAGCGCCACGGCGTACGCCTGTTGAGGCTCGGCGTCATCCATCCTCTGGAGCCGGAGATCGTCAGGAGGTTCGCTTCCGGACTGCGCGAGATCGTGGTGGTCGAGGAGAAGCGGGCCTTCCTGGAGTCCGCACTCAAGCAGATCCTGTACGGCGACGGCTCGGCACCGGCGGTGCACGGCAAGACCGACCCCGCCGGCCGTACCCTCTTCACCGCGCTGGGCGAGCTGACGCCGGAGAGCATCGCGGCCGGACTCGCCCGCAGGCTGTCGGCGCACGGCCCGTGCGAACCCGTGGAGGCCTGGCGTGCCCGCCCGCGCCGGGAGCGCATCGACCTGCCGCTGATCACCCGCACCCCGTACTTCTGCTCCGGCTGTCCCCACAACTCGTCGACGAAGGCGCCCTCCGCGACACTGGCGGCGGGCGGCACCGGGTGCTCCACCATGACCTTCTTCATGGATCCCGAGCGGGTCGGTGACATCATCGGCGTCACGCAGATGGGTGGCGAGGGGGCCCAGTGGATCGGCATGGCGCCCTTCGTGGACGCCGACCACTTCGTCCAGAACGTCGGCGACGGCACCTTCCACCACTCCGCCAGCCTGGCCGTGCGGGCGGCGGTGGCAGCGGGCGTGAACATCACCTACAAGATCCTCTACAACTCTTCGGTGGCGATGACCGGGGGCCAGGACGCCGTCGGGGCGCTTCCCGTGGAGAAGGTGGCGGCCCTGCTGCTCACCGAGGGGGTGGCTAAGGTGATCGTCACGACGGACGACCCGCGCCGGCTCAGACGCACCGGGATGCCCAGGGGGGTGAAGGTGCGCCACCGCGACGAACTGCTGCGCAGCCAGACCGAACTCGCGTCGGTCCCCGGGGTCACGGTGCTCATCCACGACCAGGAGTGCGCGGCGGCCCGGCGCCGCAAGCGCCGCCGAGGCACCCAGGCCACTCCCGCCGCCAAGGTGTTCATCAACGAGCGGGTGTGCGAGGGGTGCGGCGACTGCGGCACCCGGTCCAACTGCCTCTCCGTCCAACCGGTGGACACCGCCTTCGGCCGCAAGACGCGGATCCACCAGTCCTCGTGCAACGTCGACTACGCCTGCCTGGCCGGACGGTGCCCGTCGTTCCTGACCGTGGTGCCGGGCGGCCGGCCCCGGCCCGAGGTCCCGCCACTGGCTGAAGCGGATCTGCCGGAGCCCACCCGCGTCGTGCCGTCCGACTTCGCCACCCGCATCACCGGTATCGGCGGCACCGGTGTGGTGACGGTCGCGCAGATCCTCGCCACCGCGGCCGTGATCGAGGGCCGGCACGTACGTGCCCTCGACCAGACCGGACTCGCCCAGAAGGGCGGTGCGGTGGTCTCCGACGTGCGGGTCACCGCCGAGCCGGAGAGCCGGCCCGCCAGACTCGCGGGCGGGGAGTGCGATCTGTACCTGGCCACCGACCTGCTCGTCGCGGCCGACCCGGCCCATCTGGGCACCGTCGGCACCGGGCGGACCGTGGCCGTCGTATCGACCTCCGAGGTGCCCACGGGCCAGATGATCGGGGATGTGTCCGCACGGTTCCCGGATGCACAGGCCCTGTGCTCATCACTCGAAAGGGCCGTCGCCGAGGCGCGCTTCCTCGACGCGCGCGCTCTCGCGCGGGCGGTCTTCGGCGACGACCAGTTCGCCAACGTCCTCCAGCTCGGGGTCGCCTACCAGGCCGGGGCGGTCCCCGTCGAGGCGAGCAGCATCGAGCAGGCCATCCGCCTCAACGGTGTCGCCCCGGACGACAACATCCAGGCGTTCCGCCGCGGCCGGCAGTCCGTCTCCGATCCCGAGGCGCTGGAGAGGGCGACACGTCCGGCGGCGGAGCCACCGCCGCGGCCGGGCGGAGCCGCGGCCAAAGTGCGTGCGCTCGCCAAGGCGGAAGAGGGCTCGGAGCTGGCCGGGCTGCTGGATGTTCTGGTCACCGACCTCGCGGACTACCAGGACATCGGCTATGCCCGGGAGTTCGCCGAGTTCGTCGGGATGGTCAGCCGGTTCGAGGGCCGTGGAGGGCCGCTCACGGTGGCTGCCGCGCGCAGTATGCACAAGCTCATGGCCTACAAGGACGAGTACGAGGTCGCGCGGCTGTCGCTCGACGACCGGCTCAGGGCCGACATCGAGGCCCAGTTCGGCCCCGGGGCCCGATTCCACTACCGCTTGCAGCCGCCCGTGCTGACGGCGCTGGGCATCCGGCGCAAGATCGGCTTCGGACCGTGGTTCCGGGTCGTGTTGCGGGTTCTGCGGTCCATGCGGAGGCTGCGGGGCACGCGGCTGGACCCGTTCGGTCTTACGCGGGTGCGCAGGTTGGAGCGCCAGCTCATCGAGGAGTACCGGGAATCGGTGCGCACGGCGCTGCGGTCCGCCTCGGCGGAGGATCCCGCGCTGCTGGAACTCGTGTCCCTGCCGGAGACCGTGCGGGGCTACGACGAGGTCAAGCTGGCGAGTGCGGCCGCATACCGGGCACGGCGCGCGGAGCTGCTCGCGTCACTGGCCGGTCCCTTCCAGGCTGTGCCGTAGCAGTGGGGCCTGTGGCACCACGGTGGCCACCCTCCTTCTCGGTCGGCAGCCGACGGGGTTCCGGGACAGCGCGCCGATCGCCGTCCGCACACGCCCCGGCCCCGGTCCGCAGGCTTCGGACCGGAGGCGGCACGGGGTCGTCGGCTGTCTGGGGGTGGACCCCAGGCGCGGTCTGACGGAGTGCGGCCACAAAGCGCGTGGTTCTCTGACCCGGCGCGACGTCTGCCGGCATCTGAACACCTACGGAAAGGCGGGGCCGGTCATCGACGTTTTCCACCAGCGCCACGTGACCACCGTCCGGTGCCTCCCCCAAGGATGGCCGGTGACGGGTAAGCGCGAATCGGATGCCGGCTCCGTCCCAGGGGCATTGCGTGATGGGGGTTGGTCCGGTTCGCCGGTCTCTTGAGTGACATGGCGTCATGTCCGTTGTGCGGCACAGCGCCCGGAGCGCTGAGCAGGCACAGTGCTGGTGATCACGTGGTGGTCGAGACCCGTGAGAACCGAGCGGGACCGTGCCTGCCCGAACACCATCGCCCATCCCTTCCGCACTGGGGCAACCGGGCTCCCCGACTGATCCCCTCGGCTCAGGCGATGTCGCCGAGCTGCGGCGTTTCCCGAGCCTGGTCGCCGATCCCCGCGATGCGCGAGGACTGCGGTATCCGGCCCTCGCGTTGCTGTGCGCGGCCGTCTCGGCGGTGCTGACCGGGCCTCGCTCGCTCATCGCGATCAGCGAGTGGGGACGGATGCCCCGCAGCAAGTGCCGGGCGTCCTCGGCTTCGCTGCCGATCCACTGACCGGTCTGCGGCCGGTGCCGCACACCGCAACCGTGCGCCGTGTTGCGGGACGCGAAACGTCACTGGCGTGTATCACCTGTCCGATTCACCCGACAAGGAGAACCGACCCCATGCAGACTGTCCACCCCGACCTGTGGATCCGCCGCTTCCACTCGGCGGTCCCCGCGTCCCCCCGGCTCGTCTGCCTGCCGCACGCCGGTGGTGCGGCAAGCTTCTACATGCCGATGTCGAAAATGCTCTCGCCTGGCGTCGAAGTGCTCGCCATACAGTATCCGGGCCGACATGAACGGCTGTCGGAAAGGCGCCGGGAGACGGTCGCCGAGCTGGCCGACGAAATCACCCAGGTGATCCGGCCACTGACAGACCAACCGCTGTCTCTGTTCGGCCACAGTCTCGGCGCGACCGTGGCCTTCGAGGTCGCGCGGCGCATGGAAGCGGACGACATCGAGCTTGCGCATCTGTTCGTGTCGTCTCGGCGGGCCCCCGACCTCAATCGCAACGAGCATGTGTACGAGCGCGGTGACCAGGAACTCATCAAGCAGATCCGGTCGCTGTCCGGGACCGCGCCCGACGTCTTCGACGACCCCGACATGACCGCGAGGGTGCTCCCCGCGATCCGCAGTGACTACAAGGCCGCGGAGACCTACGTCTACGCGCCGGGGCCGAAACTCACCTGCCCGGTGACGGCGCTGATCGGCGACGCGGACCCGATGGTGTCGGCCGATGAAGTCACCGCCTGGAGCAAGCACACCGACGGCACCTTCGAGTTGCGCATCTGGCCGGGCGGGCACTTCTACCTGGACGCGCACGCAACGGAGGTCATCGCAGAGATTTCGGCCGCCATGGTGGCAACGCGTTCCACGTGATGGGGCAGACGTGTCGGTCCGTACGCCGGGCCGAGGTTGTCCCGGGGTCGGCGTCTTTGGCCTGGGGCCAGGCGGCTTCGCCTTCGTGCTCGGGCTGTGGAGACCTTGCCAAACCTCATCGTCCAGGTTAAGAAGGCACGTTCGCGTTCCCGCTCAACATGCGGGCACCGTGCATGTGAAACGGCGAGGCCGACGATCATCCCACAGGCCATCCGCATCAAGTTGCTGCCATGAAGGGGCGGGTCTCCCACTCCGGCCGGGTGCGGACCACGCTCGGTCACCGACCGCTTCCGAACCTATGCGATCGACTGCCCAGGAAGTGGGGCCGTAGTGCCGGGCGGCGGCCGTCCGAGCGAGAAAACCGGTCACCCCGCCGAACCCGGCTTCCGCGCGCGACCAGAGGATCTCATGCGTCCAAAGCCCCGCTGAACGGCCAGTAATCAAGAGCGAACAGCCATCCCTTTTGGAGGGCCATTGCCCAGAAGATCGCGGCTGTCTACTGATCCGAAACGGTTTGGGCTCTGGGTCGTTGGGAGGGGGTGGAGCGATCTGGTGGGGGACGCGCGGCATCTGTCGCCGTCGCGCAGGAGGGCCTTGGGTTGAGGACGGTGGCCGCGTTGGTGGCGGGGGACGGGACCATGAGGACGTAGCCGCAGTCTTCAGGGGCGTCGCTGAAGGCGGTCGACGGCTGGTGGGCGAAGTGACGGGCCGGCGGGCGGGACGCGCTGGTGATGCGACCTCGCGGCAAGCCGGTCGGAGGGTGCACCAGGTGCTCGGGGAGGCAAAGCAGGCCGCGGTGCGGCAGGCAATCCCCCATCACCGACCCTGTGACGTGGGGCTTTCCGGCCAGTTGTGGACGCGGCGGCTGGCGGGTGACCTCGTCGTGAAGCTGTACCGGGTGCGGCTGACCGAGCCCGGGGCGGGCAATGCCTCACGGGCGCTTGCCCACCGCTCCAAGAAGGTCCGCCACTGGCCGGCCGACCATCCCGACGACGTCGAGCTGCACTTCCTGCCGCCGCACTCACCCGGGCTCGACCCCGACGAACTGGTCAACACCGACCGCGAACACAGCCTGCCCAGGCAGCTCCGAGCCCGAGATCAAGCCGAAACCCGCCGCCGAACCCCTCCGCTTCTTCCGCAGACGCCAGCGTCAGCCACACATCGACCGCGGCTCCTTCGGCGGCCCGCACATCCGCCACATCCTCAACGAGAACCCCATGAGTTTCTGATCAATATACTCCCATACCATGAAAAACGAAAATTTACTCGCAAAATGAGAGCGAGGTCGTCACGCCACCGCTCCACCCCGCAAGGGAAGGTTCCGGCCAAATCCACCCGTGACGACATACCACTGGTGGACAACTGGACAGGGCTGACATTTGAATGCTCACAGATATCCGACTGCTGCATTTCCCGTCACGGAAAGCAGTGGTTCAAACTCTGCTCGGGAAAGAAAGGGCCACTCGAATGGGGCATCGGCCGGAATTCAGCCTCACTCAGCTTCTCTACTTCGTCACCATCGCCGAGACCGGAAACATCTCCGAAGCCGCCGCCCGCCTGCATGCGTCCCAGTCTGCGGTGTCCGCCGCAATCCAGCGACTGGAAAGGCAGCTGGCGAACCAATTGCTCGTACGCCACCACGCCAAGGGAGTCAGTCTGACCCCGGCCGGGAAGTTGCTCATCGACGACGCGCGGACGATCCTGAGGCAGGCCAACGCCCTGAATCAGTACAGCAGCAGGCTCCAGGACGAGTCCGGAGGGCGCCTGGATATCGCATCCTATTATTCGATCACCTCATTCCTGATGCCGCGGGCCATCTCCCGAGTCGCCAATTGCCAACCCGGCCTGATGGTAGCCGTCCATGACGTCCACTTACCCATAGACCTGTTACTGGACGGCACCTGCGAATTAGCAGTCACCTACAGCATCACTTCGTCGGATGAGACCAGGTTCACGGAACTGGTCACACCTGCGCTGTACGCGCTCGTCGCACAGAGTCATCCGCTGGCTGATTCGAGAACAGCATCGTTGGCCGATCTGTCGAAATATCCGGTCCTGATGGCCGACGTACCTTCCTCCACCGGAATTCAGAAGTATGTCGAGAGTGCCTTCATAAAGGCAGAGGTCCCCATGCCCAGAGTTGTTCGTACAACTGGAATGGAGGCCACGCGTGCTCTGGCGGGGGCTGGCCTCGGATTCATGCTGACCCATCACAGGCCCCCGTCGATGGATACACTGGGCGGAAGCCGGATCGCCTTGGTGGCCATTACCGACGACATCCCTCACCTGTCCATAGGCGTGCAGATGCTGCGGAGCACCCTACCGACCCAGCGTGCGCGTAACTTCGTGACAGCCCTTCGTATGACAGCCCAGCAGCTCTACGCTCCGGCAAACGCCTGAAGGGCTGCGGGGGCTTCACTGCGCGCACGTTGCCCCGCCCTTCACGCCGCCGATCGATGTGGTGCCGGTCCTCTTGCCGAATGCCATGTTCGCCGCGTGCACCTCGGCTGGGCCGCTGGGCTCTCGCCTGCCACGGTGACCCGGCTGACCAACCAGTGGAGCGATGACCACGCCGCCTTCCAGGACCGGGACCTGTCCGGATCCGACTACGTGTACGTACGGGTCGACGGTGTCCACCCCACGGTGACCGCGACCGAGTCGTCATGCCCCCATGCGGCGACATTCCGGATCGCCTCCCCGGTCAGCCAACGTGGCAGCGCCCGCCGGTCCGGTGGTCAGGACGTCGTGGTCGCGGAGATGACACCCCGGATCCCCGATTCGCTGGTGATGTGGCGGACGAATTCGTCGTGGCGTAGGTACCCGCCCATCGCGGGACGGGGATTGCGGTGTCGTACGGGGCTGTCCTCGGTGGTGCGGGCGCTGAAGTGGAGGTTCCTTGCACCGGTGAGTTGCAGGATGCGCTGGGCGTTGGTGGGTGTCACACCCGCGCCGGGCATGACCTGGATGCGGTTGGCGGCCGACGCTACGAGTTGGGCCAGCAAGGGGGCGCCCTCCAGGGCGGAGGATTCCTGCCCGGAGGTGAGTACGCGGTCGATGCCCAGGCTGATCAGGGTTTCAAGGGCTTGGAAGGGGGCGTGGACCATGTCGAAGGCGCGGTGAAAGGTGACCGTTTGCTCCGGGGCTGCGTCCATCATCGCGCGGCACAGCCTGACGTCGACGTCGCCGTCGGGGGTGAGGGCGCCGATGACGATGCCGTGGACGCCTGCGGCGGCCGCTTGCCCGATGTCGCTGAGCATCGTGCTTGCTTCGAGTTCGTTGTAGACGAAGTCTCCGGCGCGGGGCCGAATCAGGACGTTGACCTCCAGGCGTGGGGCTGCCCGGAGGGTCGTCTGCACGAGTCCGGCGCTGGGGGTGAGGCCTCCTTCGAACAGGGCGCAGCACAGTTCGACGCGGTGGGCTCCGGCGTCCTGGGCGGCGCGGGCTCCGTCGGCGGAGTCGACGCAGACTTCGAACTGGATATCGGTGTTCATTGGTTGTCTCCTGGCAGGGCGCGGGGGGCGACCGCTTCGGCCAGCGTGTGGGTGTGGGTGTGTGCCGCGAGGGGGGACGGGGTGCGGCGGCGGGGGCGGGGGCGGGTCGTGCGGTCGCGCTGTTGGAGCACGCGTCCCAGTTTGGACAGGGACCCGTTCACCACCAGATAGATGGCGGCGACGGTCAGGAAGGTCTGGATGAGCAGATGGCTGTAGGTGGCGTAGACCTGCCCGCTGAACAGAAGTTCGTAGTAGCTGACGATGTAGCCCAGTGAGGTGTCCTTGATCAGCCCGACGCTCTGGCTGACCAGGGAAGGCACGACCCGCCGGAGCGCCTGGGGCAGAAGGATCAGGAGCATCGTGCGGCCGGGGGTCAGCCCGATGGACAGGCCCGCCTCACGTTGTCCGCGGTCCAAGGACAGCAGGCCGGCGCGGAAGATCTCGGCGGTGGAGGCCGCCGTGGACAGGGCGAGGGGTGCCACCAGCTTCCAGTACAACGACAGGTTGACGCCGTACTGGGGCAGGGCGAACAGCGTGACGTAGATCAGGAGCAGGACCGGCACGGTCCGCATGATCTCCACGTAGCTGCCCGCGGCCCACCGGACAGCCCTGTGGTCCGACATCCTGCCGACGGCCAGGGCCAGCCCGAGGGGACCGGCGATGGCGGCCGCCCCGGTGGCGGCCAGCAGGCTGTACCAGGCGCCGTTGAGCAGGAAGCGCCAGGTGGCCCAGGCGGTGAAGGGCTGCCATTTGGCGGCGTCCAGCTGACCGCGTTCGGCGAAACGGTGGACGGCCACGGCGAGAAGGGCCGCCAGCAGCAGGCCCACGACGACGCTCAGGACGCGCTCTCGACGGCGGGCGCGGGGTCCTGGGGCATCGAACAGGAGGGTCGGTTCCTGCGGGTTCACCGGACGATCGCCGCCTTCCGTTCGACCAGGCCCACAGTCAGCCCGAGAGTCAGGGTGACCGCCATGTAAGCCAGCCCCGCGCCGACGAAGACAGGGATGGGCTGGGCCTCTGCGAGGTTGACCTCGTTGGCGGCGTGGGTGAGTTCGACGACGCCGACGGCTGCGGCGAGCGAGGTGTTCATGGTGAGGGCGATCAGCACGTTGCCGACGGGCTGGACCACGGACCGCAGGGCCTGGGGCAGCACGACGTACCGCAGTGCCTGGGTGGTGGTCAGTCCCAGGGACCGGGCGGCCTCGGCCTGCCCCTTGCCCACGCTGTTGATGCCGCTGCGGATCGCCTCGGCCATGTAGGCCGCCTCGTACAGGGCCAGGACGACTACTGCGGTGCTGAACAGGGGGAAAGAGACGCCGACTTCGGGGAGCGCGAAGACGAAGAGCAGCAGCCACACCAGGAGCGGGATGTTCTGGAACAGCTCGACGTAGGCCGTAGCGGTGGCGCGGAGCGAGCGGACAGGGGCGACGCGGGCCGCCGCCACCACTACTCCGACGGCCAGGGATCCGGTGAAGGAGAGCACCATCAGCAGGCAGGTGGACAGCAGCCCGTCGGCCAGTTGGGAAAGGTGGTGGGTGAGTACGGACACCGGGTTCGTCAGTCCTTCGGCGAGTAGACGTCCGGGACGGAACCGACGGTGGGCGGTGTGCGGTCGCCGAGGGTCGGGCCGAAGGCGGCGTTCCATGCCTTGGTCCAGTAGCCGTCGGCGATGACCTTCCTCAGCCAGGTGTCGACGAAGGCGGCCATGTCCTGCTGGTCCTTGGGGACACCGATGCCCATGTAGCCCTCGTCGAACGGCTTGCCGACGATCTTGAGGTCGGGAATGGTGCCGAGACTCCCCGCCAGGGTGATGTTGTCCTGCACGTACGCGAGGGCGCGCCCCTGCTTGAGTGCTTGTATGCAGGCGGGGTCGCTGTCGAAGGTGAGGATCTTGGCTTTGGGGGCGGCCTTTTCGATGGCCGGGATGGCGGGGGTGTTGGCTCCGGCGATGACGGTCTCGCCGTTGAGGTCGGCGAGGGTGGCGATGCCGCTGGTGCCCTTGCGGGTGGCGATCTGGAATCCGCTGGAGAGGTAGGGGCCGACGAAGGTGACCTGGCGGGCGCGTTCGGTGGTGATGCTGTAGGTCTGGAACACCACGTCCACCGTGTGGTTCTTCAGCAGGGCCTCTCGGGTCTGGGTTGCGCTGCTGACGATGCGCACGTTGGGCTTGCCCAGGATGTAGGTGGCCAGCAGACGGCCCATGTCGGCGTCGAACCCTTCGTACTTGCCGGTGACCGGGTTCTTCTGGGACAGCAGGGGGGCGTCGGAGGAGCCGCCGACGATGAGATAGCCGCGCTTGCGGATGTTGGCCATGGTGGAGCCGCTGGGTATGGCATCGGGCGCCGCAGTGGGGGCGCCGGCGAGGTCGGCGGTGGTGGCGGAGGGCCTGTTCTGCGGGCCTCCGGGCCCAGCCGGTGTGGTGCCGCTGCCGCAGCCGGTCAGGGCGGTGGCAGCGGCGGCGGCCAGCAGCAGGAACGTGCGGCGGCTGGTGCGAGTTCTCATGGTGGGTCCTTGTGTGTCAGCTGTGGCTGAGGATCTTGGAAAGGAAGTCCTGGGCGCGTCGGCTGCGCGGCGCGGAGAAGAACTGTGCGGGGGGTGCCTGTTCGACAAGGCGCCCGGCGTCCATGAAGACCACGCGGTCGGCGGCGGAGCGGGCGAAGCCCATCTCATGGGTGACCACGACCATGGTCATGCCGTCGTGGGCGAGGGACTTCATGACGTCCAGGACCTCATTGATCATTTCTGGGTCCAGGGCGGAGGTGGGCTCGTCGAAGAGCATGACCTTGGGGTTCATGGCCAGTGAGCGGGCTATGGCGACCCGCTGTTGCTGCCCGCCGGAGAGCTGGGCGGGGTACTTGGCGGCCTGAGCGCCCACCCCGACGCGCTCCAGGAGATGGGTGGCGCGGACCCGGGCACGCTCCGGCCGGTGGCCCAGAACCCTGACCGGTCCCAGGACGACGTTCTCCAGGACGGTCCGGTGGGCGAAGAGGTTGAACTGCTGGAAGACCATTCCGACCTCGGCGCGCATCCGCGCCAGTTCACGGCCTTCGTGGGGCACCGGATGCCCGCCCACCGTGATCTCTCCGGCATCGGGCACCTCCAGCCGGTTGATGCAGCGGCAGAGCGTGGACTTGCCCGAACCGGACGGGCCGGCAATGACAACCACCTCGCCTGCACCCACGTCCAGGTCCACGTCGTCGAGCACGAGATGGCTCCCGAACGACTTGCGGAGTCCTCTGATGCGCACCATGGGGCCACCCGGCCCCGCGCCGCCCTTCGTTCCGTCGTGCATCGGCTCCTCCTGCTGTCGAGTTGTGAGGTCCGCCCGTTGCCGGCCATCGCGGTCCGTACCCAGGTGCCAGAACTAAAAGTCCAGTAGTCGAACCAAGTCAAGTACTGTGCTCCAAAAAAATCCTGTGTTATCTATTTGCCATGGACTTTCGCGTAGGACACGTCCCGGACTGGGGATCCCCATCGCACCTGCTGCGGCTGGTGGCCACAGGTGCAGCCGCATCCCGTTCCGATCTGGTGCGGCTCGTCAACCTGGCTCCCTCGACCGTCTCGGCGCGAGTGGAGCACCTCCTTCACGACGGCTACCTGATCGAGTCGGGCAGCGGTCGGTCCCAGGGCGGCCGCCGGCCCCGACTGCTGGAGATCCGCAAGGACGGGGGTGCGCTGCTGGCCGCGGACTTCGGCGCGCAGCACGCGCGGATCGCCGTCGTCGATGTCGCCGGTGCCGTCCAGACCGTCGACGAACACGCCTGGGACCTGGCCGAAGGCCCCGACCGCACCCTCGACTGGCTTGTCGAACGCTGCGAGGAGCTGATGGCCTCGCCCGCCATGGCAGGAATCCCCGCACGTGGTCTCGGAGTCGGCCTGCCCGGGCCGGTGGACCACCGGCGCGGGCAGGTCGTCCTGCCCTCCCGCATGCCCGGGTGGCACGGCGCCTCGATCCGTGGGGAACTCAGCCGACGGCTGTCGCTCCCGGTGATAGTGGAGAACGACGCCAACCTCATGGCAGTGGGCGAGCACCTCACCGCCCGCGCGGACGCCGATCACCTGCTCCTGGTCAAGGTGGGCTCGGGAATCGGCTGCGGCGTCATCTCCGCGGGACGGCTGCACCACGGGGCCATGGGAGCCGCCGGCGACATCAGCCACGTCCGCGTCCCGTCCGCGGGCACCACCTCGTGCGCCTGCGGGAACACCGGCTGCCTGGAGACCGTGGCCAGCGGAGCGGCCATCGCCCACGATCTGGCCGCCAAGGGCGTGAACGTCGACCGTCCCGCCGACATTGTTCGACTGGTGGAGAAAGGTGACGTCGCCGCGACCACCCTGGTCCGGGACGCAGGGCGGAGCCTCGGGGACGTACTGGCCACAGTGGTCAACTTCTTCAACCCCGGAGTGGTAGTGCTCGGCGGCGCACTCGGCGGCACCCAGCCGCTGCTCGCCGCCGTCCGCGGCGCCATCTACGAACAGTGTCTGCCGCTGGCCACCGGCTCCCTGGAGATCGACACTGCGGTGACGGGTTCGGACGCGGGCGTCATCGGCGGCGGCCTGATGGTGCTGGAGCGGCTCCTGTCCTCCCTCGGTGCCGAGGAGCTGCCGTCACGATGACCACGCCCACACCGGACACCCCACAGTCCCCGTCCGCGTCCCGGCTCCCGGCTCCGTCCGGGCCCGCCCCGCGCAGGCTGCGCATCGGCGTCGCCGGGCTCCACATCGAGTGCAGCACCTTCACCCCGCACACCACTCGCTACGAGGACTTCACCGTGCTCCGCGGCGACGAACTCCTCGCGCTGTTCGCCTTCACCGCTCCGGGCACGGCCCCCTGGGCGGAAAACGTCGAATGGGTACCGCTGGTGCACGCACGCGCGGTACCCGGTGGACCAGTCGCCCCCGCCGCGTACGAGCGGCTGCGCGACGAACTGCTGGAACGGCTGACCGCCGCCGGACCGCTGGACGGACTCCTGCTCGACCTGCACGGGGCCATGCATGTACACGGTGAGCAGGACATCGAGGCAGCCCTGGCCGCCCAGGTGGCCCGGACCGTGCCCCAGGCCTGCCTGATCTCCTGCCCCACCGATCTCCACGGCAGCATCACCGAAGCGCTGGTGACGCAGGTCGACCTGATCACCGCCCACCGGCTCGCCCCGCACGAGGACGAGTGGGAAACCAGGGAGCGCGCCGCCCGCCTGCTGGTCCGGTGCCTGAACAGCGGCCAGAGGCCGGCCAAGGCCTGGGTACGCATTCCGGTGCTGCTGCCCGGTGAGAAGACCAGTACGCAAGTGGAGCCGGCCCGTGGCCTGTACGCGTCACTGGCCGAGGTGGAGGCGGCGCCGGGCATCCTCGACGCCGCGCTGTGGGTCGGATACGCCTGGGCCGACGAGCCACGCAGCGCCGCTGCCGCGGTGGTCCTCGGCACGGACGAGCAGGCGGCGCTGACACAGGCCAGCCGCCTGGCCGAGCGTTACTGGGCGGCCCGGGACCGATTCGCCTTCGTGGGGCCGACAGGCACCGCGCGGGAGGCGGTGGCCGCTGCCGCGGCCTCTGCCCGGCGCCCGTTCGTCATCAGCGACTCAGGTGACAACCCCACTGCGGGCGGCGCCGGTGACGTCACGGATCTGCTCGGTGAGCTGCTATCCGATGCGGACCTGGCCTCCCGTGGGCTGAGCACTGTCTACGCCTCGATCACCGACCCCGAGGCAGTGGCACAGTGCTCCCTCGCGGGTGTGGGGTCCACCCTGAGGCTGTCCATCGGCGGTCGGCTCGACCCGCTGCACGGACGGCCGCTGCCGCTCACCGGCCGGGTCGAGTTCCTCTCCGGGGAAGACACCCCCGGCGGCGCGACAGCGGTGCTCACGACCGGCGGAGTGCGGATCGTCCTCACCAGCAGGCGGCAGCCCTTCCACCACGTCGAGGACTTCACCCGGCTGGGGATCGACCCCTCCGCCGCCGATGTCGTCGTCGTGAAGATCGGCTACCTGGAACCGGAACTGCGGGAACTGGCCGGCGACTGGATCATCGCGCTGACCCCGGGCGGCGTCGACCAGGACCTGCCCCGCCTCGGCCACCGACAGCTGACCCGGCCCCTTCACCCATTCGACGTGGGCATGGCAACCCCGGACCTGACACCTCGTCTCGTCCCGGCCCGTACCGCGGGCGCAGCGCAGGCACGCCGATGACGCCGCCCCTCTACCTGGGCGCTGACGTCGGCGGCACGAAGACCGAGGGAGTGCTGGTCACCGGGGACGGTACCGTCCTCGGCCATCGCAGGGTCCCCACTCCCGCACGGGAAGGCAGCCACGCAGTCCTGCGCGCGCTCACCAACATGCTCACAGAGCTACGGCACGCCGCCAGAGGAGGGCCTGTCACCGCGGTAGGCGTGGGCACGCACGGAGTGGTCTCCCACCACGACGGCGTGGTCGCACAAGCCTCCGGCGCCCTTCCCGGGTGGACCGGAACACCCCTGCGCGCGGCAGTCGAGCAACATCTGGGGCTGCCGACCGTGGTGGACAACGACGTCAACATGCAGGCGTACGCCGAAATCGCCCTCGGCGCCGGGCAGGGCCGCCGCAGCCTGCTGTTCGTCACCGTGGGCACCGGCGTCGGGGGTGCCGTCATCGCCGAGGGGCGTCTGCTGCGCGGTGAGCACGGGTCGGGCGGCGAACTGGGCCACGCGCCTTCGGCCGCCGCCGCCGGGCTGCCGTGTTCCTGCGGGGCCGAAGGGCACCTGGACGCCATCGCCAGTGGTACCGCCATCGCCCGCGAGTGGGCCCGGGCAGGGCGGGAGGAAGCGGACGTCCGGAGGATCTCGGACCTGGCAGCCGAAGGTGACCGGCGTGCTCAGGCGGTCCTCGCCACTGCCGGAGGCGCTTTGGGCGAATCGATCGGCGGCCTGGTCAGCGTGCTCGACCCCTCCCTGGTCGTCGTCGGAGGCGGCGTGGCCATGTGCGGTGACCACTGGTGGCAACCACTGCGCCGGGCCGCCCGCGCGTCCGCCCTCCCCCTCCTGGCCGACGTCCCGATCACCGGTCCGCAACTGACCCACGCCGGTGCGGCCAGGGGCGCCGCCGCGCTGGCCGCGCGGACGTTCCCCCCGGCGGCCAGCGCGCGGCCCGACTGCCCCGTAGCGTCATAGCGCCCGACGCACCGGGTACATGGCGGTATCCCGGCACAGTGCCCCGGCGGGGAAGTCCTCGCCGGGGCACGCAGCGATGGACACGTCCGTCCTGCCCGGTCCCGCCGGTCCCTGGACAGCCGCAGCCGCAAGCACCGCCGGTACGGCCACGAACCCACGGGCGAGCTCCCCGTGACGGGGCCCCCACGGCGGCCGGTGCGGGTGGGATCGACCGGCTCCCCGCGGCGCAGTGGCGCGTGGGACGAGCGGAGGGCGCGCCGGGGCGGCCGGAGCATGGTCGTATTCGGCCTCGCAGGTGTGGTGCGGATTCGGGAGCGGGCCGCCGAATCCGCTCTGCCGGCCGCCGTCCCCTCCCACGTGGTCTTGTCCGCGCCCAAGGCTGTGACCAGCGGTGATGCATGGCCGAGTGACACGGTTCCGGGCGGATTCCCAGGTGATGGTGCCGATCGGGGCAGTCTGTTCGGCTGCCCCCGAATGACGCGCCGGCGTCTGGTGCCGGATCTGCTGTGTGGCTAGCCTCCGGTCCTGTGGATCTTCAGCTGGAGGGGCGCGCGATCGTGGTGACCGGCGGCAGCTCGGGGGTGGGGCGGGCCACGGTCGAACGGCTGCTGGCCGAAGGCGCCCAGGTGGCGACCTGCGCCCGCAACGACGAACGGCTGGCACGGGCTTGGCCACATCGGCAGGACCGGCTGTACCTGCATGCGGGCGACGTACGCGACGAGGCCGCGATGGACGGTTTCATTCGTGCAGCAGCCAAGCGGTTCGGCCGGATCGACGCCGTGGTGGCCAACGCCGGGGAGGGTCTGCCCAGTACCTTCACCGACGCCACGCCGAAAGACTGGTTGGCCGAGCTGGAGGGCAAGGTACTGGGCGCCGTGCTCCCCGTACGGGCAGCTCTGCCATGGCTTCGGCGCTCCGATGCGGGCCGCGTCGTCCTGATCGGCGCGCTGATCGCGCGCGAGCCGGAGCCGACCCTCGTCACGGCCAGTGCCGCTCGCGCCGCGCTCGCCAATCTGGCCCGCTCCATGGCGACCGAGCTGGCGGCCGACGAGATCCTGGTCAACACCGTCAGCCTGGGGATCATCGACACCGAGCGGCAGCGGGCCGTCCATGCCGCATCCGGCAGCATCGAGTCCTACCAGCAGTGGGCCGTCGGCTGTGTCCGGCGTCGCGGGGTGCCGCTCGGGCGGATGGGCCGCCCGGAGGAAGTCGCCCCCGCCGTCGCCCTGCTGGTCTCACCGCTGGCGTCGTACATCAGCGGAACCGACATCACGGTGGCGGGCGGCGCGGGCCACTCCGCTCACTGACAACCTGGGTGGTGTGTGGCTGCCCCGTGCGCTCGCCCGGGCGCGGGGCCGACGCGGGGACGGTCACGGTCCAAGGGGCGCCGGGGCGCAGGTGAGGCGGCCCGGACGAGGGATGGCCCTGGGAGTGGCCGTCCGACCGTGTACACGGTCGGACGGCGGTGAGCGAACGTCCGAGCAGGGTGCGGGGGCGGGAGACGTGCGTGCGGCGTTTCCCAACCTCGGCCCGTCTCACACCTGCGCACCCCGTGTGCGGACTCACCATTCGAATGATGGACGCAACCCTCCGCACTCCTGGCCGGCCCTCTACGCTGACTGGTGCAGCTGGTTCGCCCCGTCCGCCAGGCGGGATGCGTCGCAAGAGGGAACCCGGTGGGAATCCGGGACTGCCCCGCAGCGGTGAGCGGGAACGACCGCCGTCATACGCACTGGGCCCGACGTACAGGGTCTGGGAAGCGACGGCCCGTAGGTGTCTCGTACGACAGAGACGTGCCCGTGAGTCCGAAGACCTGCCCGTTGCCCGCGTACGGACGACTCGTACGCGGATATCCCGGTGACCTCGTGGGCGGGTCGGCGTGCATATCGAGCGGACGGCCGGCGAGCCGTTTCCGTCCGGTCCGTCATCCCTTCGCGCTCTCGTCCCGTCGCCGGAATCTCAGGGAATCATCTCGCGAAGGAGATCTCCGTGACAGCGAAGTCCGCCGCAGAGGCGGCACGGGCCACCGTGTACGGCTACCCCCGCCAGGGTCAGAGCCGTGAACTGAAGAGGGCCGTCGAGGGCTACTGGAAGGGCCGCGTCACCGCGAACGCGCTCCAGGACACCGGCGCCGAGCTGCGCCGAACGAACTGGCGGCAGCTCACCGAGGCCGGTATCCACGAGGTTCCGACCGGTGACTTCTCGTACTACGACCACGTCTTGGACACCACCGTCATGGTCGGCGCGATCCCCGAGCGGCACAGGACCGCCGTCGACGCCGACACCCTCGACGGCTACTTCGCCATGGCCCGCGGCACCCAGGACGTCGCGCCGTTGGAGATGACCAAGTGGTTCGACACCAACTACCACTACCTGGTCCCCGAACTCGGCCCGGACACGGTGTTCACCGCCGATACGACCAAGCAGGTCGCCGAACTGGAAGAAGCCCTGGCCCTGGGCCTCACGGCCCGGCCCGTCGTGGTCGGTCCGGTCACCTACCTCCTGCTGGCCAAGCCCGCTCCCGGCGTGCCCGCCGGCTTCGAGCCGCTCACTCTGCTCGACCGGCTGCTCCCGGTGTACGCCGAGGTCCTCGCCGACCTGCGCGCGGCCGGCGCCCAGTGGGTGCAGCTCGACGAGCCCGCGCTGGTGCAGGACCGCACTCGGGCCGACCTGAACGCCGCCACCCGCGCCTACCGGGACCTCGGTGCTCTCACCGACCGGCCCAAGCTCCTGGTGGCCACCTACTTCGACCGGCTCGGCGAGGCCCTGCCCGTCCTCGCCCAGGCCCCGGTGGAGGGGCTGGGCCTGGACTTCACCGGGGCCGGCGCCGCCGACCTCGACGACCTCGCAGCAGTCGGCGGACTGCCCGGGAAGCGGCTGATCGCCGGCGTCGTGAACGGCCGCAACATCTGGGTGAACGACCTGGAGAAGTCGCTCTCCACGCTCGGCACGCTGCTGGGCCTGGCGGACCGGGTGGACGTGGCCGCCTCCTGCTCCCTCCTGCACGTCCCGCTCGACACCGCCGTCGAACGTGACATCGAGCCGCAGATCCTGCGCTGGATGGCCTTCGCGAAGCAGAAGACCGCAGAGATCGCCACGCTCGCCAAGGGCCTCGCCCGAGGCACCGATACCATCGCGGCCGAACTGGCGGCCAACCGCGCCCACCTGGCCGGCCGGGCCGGTTCCCCGATCACCCACGACCCCGCCGTCCGGGCACGAACCCGAGCGATCACCGATACCGACGCCCGCCGCTCGCAGCCCTACAGCGAACGCGCCGGCGCCCAGCGCGCCCGCCTCGCACTGCCGCTGCTGCCGACGACGACCATCGGATCGTTCCCGCAGACCGCCGAACTGCGCACCGCCCGCGCCGACCTGCGCGACGGCCGGATCGACACATCCGGCTACGAGGAGCGCGTCAAGGCGGAGATCGGCGAGGTGATCTCCTTCCAGGAGAAGGCGGGCCTGGACGTCCTGGTCCATGGCGAGGCCGAGCGCAACGACATGGTCCAGTACTTCGCCGAGCAGCTCACCGGCTACCTCGCCACCCGGCACGGCTGGGTGCAGTCCTACGGCACCCGTTACGTCCGCCCTCCGGTCCTGGCCGGTGACATCTCCCGCCCCGAGCCGATGACCGTGCGCTGGGCGACGTACGCCCAGTCCCTCACCTCACGCCCCGTCAAGGGCATGCTCACCGGCCCGGTCACCATGCTCGCCTGGTCCTTCGTCCGCGACGACCAGCCCCTCGCCGACACCGCCCGGCAGGTCGCCCTCGCCCTGCGCGACGAAGTGAACGACCTCGAGGCAGCCGGCGCCCCGGTCATCCAGGTCGACGAACCGGCGTTGCGCGAGACGTTGCCGCTGCGTGAGGCCGACCACGCCGCATACCTCGCCTGGGCCACCGAGTCCTTCCGGCTCAGCACCAGCGGGGTCCGTCCGGACACCCAGATCCACACCCACATGTGCTACGCCGAGTTCGGGGATATCGTCCAGGCCATCGATGACCTCGACGCCGACGTCATCAGCCTGGAGGCGGCCCGGTCGCACATGCAGGTCGCCCGTGAACTGGCCTCGCACGGCTATCCGCGCGAGGCGGGTCCTGGCGTGTACGACATCCACTCCCCGCGCGTCCCGGGCGCAGACGAGGCGGCGACCCTGCTGCGCAGGGGACTTGAGGCGATCCCGCCGGAACGGCTGTGGGTCAACCCCGACTGCGGTCTGAAGACCCGCGGCTGGCCCGAGACCCGGGCTTCACTGGAGAACCTGGTCACCGCCGCACGCACGCTCCGTGCGGAACTCTCCGCATCCTGACCGCAAGCCCCGTCGGCCGGGGGAGGCTGTGCCTGCCGCCTCCCCCGGCATCGGCATCGGCATCGGAGAAGGCATCAGCCCCGGCATGTGCGGTACCCCAGACCCGGTGGAGATGGGCGGACCGGCTCAGCAGGTGGGTACTCCGGGCAGCCACGCCGGGCCCTTGATGTAGATGTTGGTCATCCACGAACCGTCCGTGAGCCGGGACCAGGCGTCGTTGGTGTAGCCGTCGGCGGTGACCGACTGGGCGTGGGCCTGGCAGACCACGTTGACGCTGGTGGGCTGCGGGAAGTAGTCCACGACGGGTGCGTTCACGTTGGCCTCGGAGTGGGTGCGTACTGCGGTGCCCCAGGTCTGGAAGGCCTTGCTGCCACCGCTCGGCGGCGGGGTGGAGTTGCCGCCGCAGTCCGGGACGCCGGGCAGCGACGCCGGGCCCTTGATGTAGATGTTCGTCAGCCAGGAGCCGTTGGACAGCTGGGACCAGATGTCGTTGGTGTAGCCGTCGGCGGTCACCGTCTCGGCGTGCTTCTGGCACCTCACCGACACCTGGGTGGGGCCGGGGAAGGTGTCCACGACGGACGCGTTGACGCTGGGCGAGGAGTGGGTGCGCACCCGGGTGCCCCAGGTCTCGAAGGTGGTGCCGCCGTTGGCCGGCGGGGGCGGCACCGTGCCGGAGCCGTCGATGCGGACGGCGCCCGCGTAGTCGCCGCCGGTACGGACCGGGGCCACCCGGATGTGGGTGCCCGACTCGTAGGCCTCCACCATCTGTCCGGCACCGATGTAGATGGCGACGTGGTGGATGTGGCCGCTGCCCCAGAACATCAGGTCGCCGGGGAGGAGGGGCGCCGAGCCCCGTGCGGCGGAGATCCGCGCCGCCGCGTGCGAGGTGTGGAACTGGTCGTCGGACGTGCCGTTGAGCAGGTCGCGGCCGGTCGCCTGGGCGTAGGCGTAGCGGGTCAGGCCGGAGCAGTCGAAACCTCTGCGCTCGTTGTCGTGGAGGCTGTCGGGGTCGGAGCCGTCGTAGTAGCCGTAGGTCGGGCCGGGGGTGGCGCCGTGGCCGCCGCCCCAGCTGTACCAGACGCCGATCTGGCCGCACGCGGCGCGGACGGCGGCCTCGGCGGTGGCCGACGCCCCCGGGGCGAGGACGTCGCAGTCGGCCCGCGTGGACGCGGGGGCGGCCGACGCGGCGTGCGCCGTCACGGGCAGGGCGGCGGAGAGGGCGAGCGCGGCAACGGCGGCCAGCGAGCGGCCGGCGACGTGGCGCGTCCTGATGGTGGTGTTCACGGTGCACATCCTCCGTTGACGGTGTGTCATCCCGGGGACCGCACCGGGCGTGCGCCGATATGCCTCACCCTGAGTGATGTACGTCACATCCACTGGGCGACGGGGCGCTCATATCCGGTCCGCCCTTCCACCGTCTCCCGGATGCCCCCGCCGTGCCCGGTGCGTCCGGTCGCGCCCTTCCGGCGGACGGCTCCCTGCCCGCCGACCGAGGGACGTGACATGGCTTCCTCCAGGCCCCCTACGACCGCCCCGACCCGACCCCGCTCCGCCCGGCGCGGCCGACTGGCCGCCTGCGCACCCGCCGCGGCGCTGGCCGGCACCCTGCTCGGCACCCCCACCGCCGCCGCGACACCCGCCGCCCCTTCCGCCCCTTCCGCCCCTTCCGCCCCTTCCGCCTACGAGGCGTACGTCTGGGCGACCGGCGTGAACCTGCGGCCGTGCCCGCGGGTGACCGACCCCTGCCGGCCCACCGGCGTTCGCCTGGGGCGCGAGTACGTCGCCGCCTACTGCCAGGCCCTCGGCGACCGCGTCGTTGACGGGCCCTACGAGAACGCCTACTGGGTCGAGGTCGCCGCGCACGGCCAGGTCGGCTGGATCAGCGCCGTGTACGTGCGCGGCGGCGCCAACAACCAGCCCGTTCCCGGTGTCCCGGGCCCCGACAGCTGCGTCTGACCCGTCCGCGTCCAGCCCTCCACGTCAGGAGACCGCCGTGCCCCGCTTTCCGTCCTTCCGTCGCTCCGTCGCCGCGTCTGCCGGCATCGCCGTCGCCGCCCTCTCCCTCTCCGCCGCCCTGCCCGTGACGGCGCACGCCGCCCAGGCAGGCCGGTACTACCACACCTGGGCCACCAACGTGAACGTCCGGGTCAGCGACGCCGATCCGAACACCTGCGGACGCCACCCGTCCGTCGCCAACTGCCCCGACGTGCGCGAACGCCTCCAGCCGGGCACGCAGTTCTACGTCTACTGTCAGGGCCCCGGGCAGACCGTGGGCGGGAACCCGTACTGGCTGATGATCAACAGCGGTACGGCTACGGGTTGGATGGCCAGCTACTACGTCGCCTACCCGGACAACCGGCTGCCCGGCGTCCCGGACTGCCCCGGCATGAGCGGCGTGAGCGGGGCCGGCGCGCCGGTCGCCGCGAGGAGCGGACGCGCGCTCGGGCCGTACAGCGTCACGGCGTACGAGACGGTCAACATCCGCAGCGCTCCCAACACTTCGTCCCGCGCCTTCGACAAGATCCGGGCCGGGGAGACGCGTTCGGACGCTCTGTGCTGGACACATGGCGAGACCATCCGGGACCACGGCTATACCAACGACGTATGGATCGGCTTCACCGAGGGATGGGCCAGCGCGGTCTACCTGAAGGGGAACGAGTACGCGGGGCTGCCGGCCGACGCGAAGTGTTGAGACGGACGTACGGAGCAGGGGGGTGGGGCCGAGTGCCCCACCCCCCTCTTTCCTCCTCCCGCGCCGCGTCAGCGGGGCCCGGTGTCGTCCAGCGCGGCCCGCATCTTGGCGAGTCCGCGCATCCGGTTGCGCTGCACGGTCCCCCGGTGTGCGCCCAGCCGCTCCCCCGCCGCGTCGTGGCTGAGCCCCTCCAGGTCCACCAGGATCACCGCGGCAGCCTCCTTCGGCGACAGCAGGGCGAGCAGCGCCAGCGCCGCGCACCGGGCCTCGCAGCGCTCGACTCCGCCGTCCCAGCCGGGTTCGGGCAGCCGGTCGGTGGCCGTCTCCCGGCGGGACGGCCGCTGCCATGAGTCCCGCAGCAGGTTGAGCGCGGTCGCCGAGGCGTAGGCGTACGGATGCTGCTGGGGGCCGAGAGTACGCCCCCTGGCCCGGCGGGAGAGCCGCATGTAGGTGTCCTGGAGCAGGTCGTCCGCATCGTGCGGATTTCCGGTCAGGGTCAGCAGCCGCCGGCGCAGCCGGGGCATGACCTCGGTGAAGACGGCGTCGAACTCGGCCGAGTTCATGCCGTCGAGTCGACGGTCGACGACGGTGTCGCAGGGCTTGGTGAAGCTCATCGGACGTTTCCCCCATGTGCCCGCGGTGCCGCTGGTCGGGTGGACGCGGGCTGGTGCTGTGTCCGGCCGGGGCCCGGTGCGCCGGCCGGTCGTGCGGACGTAGTCCGTACGGACGGATCCGTACGGAGTGATGCGACAAAGACCCAGTCGGTGTGGTGCGGTCGGTGTGGGTGTCAGGTCAGATCAGGTCAGGTCAGGCCGGTGTAGCGGAGGTTTCCGTCCCGTCCGGCAGTTCCACGGGGCCGTAGCGGGCGGCCCACTGCCCGGACAGCAGAGCCCAGTACCGGTCCCCGTAGGACCAGTGCCACCACTCCGTGGGGTAGTTGACGAATCCGGCGGACGTCAGTGCCCGCCACATGACCTCACGGTGGGCACGGGCGGTGGCGTCGATGTTCGGCGCGTTCGTGCGGCACGCGTTGTCGCTCTCCTCCGGGGTCGCGTTGACCTCGGTGCCCAGGGGCAGTTCGGCGCCGTCCTCGGTGCACAGGGTCAGGTCGATCGCGCCGCCGCTGACGTGCGGGGCGACCTCGGGCGGCGAGATGTAGGCGCTGGCCAGTTCGCGGATCCGGGCCGGGGACGCCTCGGGGTGCGCGGCCCGCAGGGTCGCCGAGTACGCCTCGAAGTGGTCACGTTGGAGCCCTGGCGGCCGGTATGCCTCGACCACCAGGAACCGCGTCCCCGGGGGGAGCGCATGCTGGGCCCGGAGAAGCCTGTCGAGGACGCCGGACCGGGTCCGGGCGTAGGCGCCGAGGCCGTCGGCCTTCCGCCCGTCGAGCAGCAGTTCCGGCATGCCCCGGATATCGACGAGCGGTTCGGCGCAGTCGTCCAGCGGGACGGCCGCCACGCGCGGGTCGGAGAGAGTGATGATGTCGGTCACGTACCGATGGTTCCGGGTACCTCTGCAAAACCTCTGCAGATGCTCTGCAAGCGCCCGGCCGCTCCCCGGCGAAGCTCGACGCCGGGGAGCAGGGCAGGGTTCGGTGCGGTCGGGCCGAGTTCCGCGCGGAGCCCCCGCCCGGCACCGTTCAGCCGCGTTCCTCCCACGCCTCCCTGCTGCCGAGGGCCCGGAAGGCCGCGTGTGCCTGGCGGCGGGCCTCCTCGGCGGCCGGGTGGTCGGCGTGCGCCGCGTGCACCTCGGCCAGGTCACGCAAGGTACGGGCGCGCCAGAGCGGCAGGGCGAGCCGTTCCCAGAGGGCGATCGCCTCCCGCAGCGGGGCTTCCGCGGCGTCCGGGTCTCCCCCCGCGAGGTGCCACTCGCCCCGGGTGCGCAGGACGAGAGCTTCGCCGAAGCGGTCCTGCCGTTCCCGGGCCACCTCCAGGCAGCGGACGAGCCGCTCGTCCGCCCGGTCCAGCAGGCCCTGCCTCAACTCTACTTTCGCCAGGGCCTGTTCGGTGTACATGAGGCCGAAGGAGTCGCCGAGGGAGGTGAAGATGCGCAGCGCCTCGACGAGCAGCTCCGTGGCGTCGGACAGCGCGCCGCGGGCCCGGTCGCACAGGGCGATCGAACGCAGGGTGAGGGCTTCGCCCTGCTGGTCGCCGACCCGCCGGAACAACTCCAGGGACCGGGTCAGCGCCTCCCGGGCCTGGTCGCCGCGCCCCTGCTCGCGGTGGACGTAGCCGATCCCGTACTGGGTACGGGCCAGGCCCGCGTCGTCGCCGAGCGTGCCGTACCGCTCCAGGGCGGCGGTGAGCGCTTCGGACGCCTCGCCGAACCGGGCCTGCTCGCGGCGGATGGTGCCGATGCCGACCAAGGCGGTGGCGCTGCCCCGCAGCGCGTCACGCGCGGCGCGGCTCGATGGCTCACCGGCGTCGCCCGTGGTCTGCGTCTGCTCGTCGAACAGCCTTCGCGCGCGCTCCATGAAGGCGTACGCCTCCTCGAACCTGTCCTGCTCGTAGCGCAGTTGGCCGAGGCCGACGAGGAGCCACGCCTCGCCCTCCCCGTCCCCCTGGCGGCGCACCGCGTCCAGGGCGACGGTGTGGGTCTGCGCCCAGACGTCGAACTGGTTGTACAGGGCGGCGGAACTGGCTATCAGGGCGCCCGCCAGTTCGCGCGCGGCTCGGGTCATGCCCTGGGTGGCACAGTGGTGAACGGCTGAGACCAGGCAGTTCTGTTCGGCGGCGAACCAGGCGGTGGGCCGGGACAGCAGCCGGTCCTGGACCTCGGGGTCGAGGGGGCACTCCGGGTCGGGCTGCGGCATCAGCCAGGAGACCCCGCCGGGTCCCCGGGCGGCAGCTCGGTCGGAGAGGGTGAGCCAGCAGGCCACCAACCGCTTCACGGCGTCCTCGCGTTCGGCGGGGCTTTCCTCGGTCAGGCAGTGCTCGCGGGCGTGTTCCCTGACGAGGTCGTGGATCCGATACCGGTTCTCGCCGGTGACGTCAATTCCGAGCACCTCGATGAGGTGGCAGTCGACGAGCCGTTCGACGGCCTCCTCCGCCTCCTCGGTGCCGATGCCGAGGAGCGGCGCGGCGATCCAGGCGGCGAAGTCGGGCAGGTCCATCAGCGCGAGGCGGCGCAGCGCCCGGCGTTCGGGCGGGTCCAGTTCGGCGTAGCCCAGTTCGAGGCTGGTGCGCACCTCCAGGTCGCCGACCCGGAGTTCGTTGAGGCGGCGGCGTTCGTCGCGCAGCCGGCCGGCGAGCTGCCCGGGGCCCCAGTGCGGTCGCGCGGCGAGCCGGGCGCCCGCGATCCGCAGGGCGAGCGGGAGCTGGCCGCACAGGGAAACGATCTCGGCGAGGTCTCCCGGTCCGGGATGCGTGGCGGTGCGGCCCGCGACCGTGGACAGCAGGTGCAGTGCCTCGCCGGGGTCCGGCACCGACAGGTCGAGGCGGACCGCGCCCTCCAGCGCGGTCAGCCGCCGCCGGCTGGTGATCAGCACGGCCGAGCCGGGTCCGGGCGGTAGCAGGGGCCGCAGCCGGGCCTCGCTGGGAGCGTTGTCCAGGATCAACAGGATGCGGCGGTCGGCGAGGTGGGTCCGGTAGAGGCCGATCAGGTCGTCGGTTCCGGAGACGGGCTCGGGGTCGACGCCGAGCGCTCGCAGCAGCCGGGCGAGGGCGTCGGCGGTGGTCAGCGGGGTGCTGTCGGAGGTGCGCAGGTCGAGGAAGAGGCGGCCGTCGGGGAAGAGGTGCGCCGCGCGGTGGGCGGCGTGGACGGCGAGCGCGGTCTTGCCCATGCCGGGGCGGCCGGAGATGACCGCGATGAGCGGGGCGGTCCTGGCGGCGTCGCGAGCCCGGTCGAGGAGTGCGGTGGTCCAGGCGACCTGGCGGGTCCGGCCGACGAAGTCGGCGACGTCCGGCGGGAGGTGGGAGGGCGGGCGGAGCACCCGGCCGGCAGTCGTGGACGCGCCGGGGCCGGCCGGGGCCGCCGGGGGCGCGGGCGCCGGGATGCCCGGACCGGCGGGCGCGGGGACCTGCCGGTCGGCGGACGCACGGCCGGGTACGGGACCGGGCGCGCCGGACGTGGAAGCTGCGGCCGCCCCGGGCTCGGAGGCTGCGGCCGCCCCGGGTCGTCCCGCCGCCAGCTCGGGGTCGTTGCGCAGCACGGCGAGGTGGAGTGCGCGCAGTTCGGGTCCGGGGTCGAGGCCGAGGTCGGCGCGGAGTAGGTCGCGGCCCTCCTGGAAGACCCGCAGCGCGTCGGGTGCCCGGCCGACCCGGAACAGGGCGGTCATCAGCTGGGCGCGCGGCCGTTCGCGCAGCGGATGGGCGGCGACGTGGGAGAGGAGCGGGGCGACGACCTCGCCGTCGTGCCCCATTTTCAGCCGCAGGGCGTAGAGGCGCTCCTGCGCGACGAGCCGCAGTTCCTCCAACCGGGCCGCCTCGATCCGGGCGAAGGACTGGGTGACGCCTTCCAGCGCGCCCTGCCCGCGCCACAGGGAGAGGGCGTCGCTGAGCAGGTCGAGCGCCTCGGTTTCGCATCCCGCGTCCGCGGCACGCCGTCCGGCCGACAGCAGCCGTTCGAAACGGCGGGCGTCGACCCGGTCGGCGGGGAGGTCGGCGAGGTAGCCGGGGGCCCGAGTGAGGATCGCGGAGGCGGCGCCGGCCGGCGCCAGGGCACGACGGGCGGCTGCGACGTGCGAGGCGACCAGCGCGCCCGCGGTCGCGGGGGCGCGGTCCTCCCAGACGAGGTCCACCAGCCGTGCGGTGGACAGGACTTCACCCAGGTGCACGACGAGCGCCGACAGCAGCGCCACGGGTCTCGATCCGCCCAGGGGCAGACTTCGGGTCCCGTCGTCCCATACCTCGACCGGCCCCAGCAGCCGCACTTCGATCATCGTTCCCCGGCAAGCGTCGATCCGTGCATAAGGCCTGACAACGATATCCGCAGGCCGGGTGCGGGCGTCACGGATCGCCGGACCGCTGTCCGGTTTCGAGCGGTCCGGTGGTACGGGTCCCGTCCAGGGCACGGGCGGGACCGCTCCCGCCTTCCTTTCGACGCGAGCTGGTGTTGGCCGGTTCCGGTGTACCCCGGCCGGGGTGGGGGGACATCCGGGGGACGCACCGGATGCCCCCCTCGTATGACTGCGTACGAGTGGCGCTCATACAGGTGGGGAGCACGCGCCGTCCGCCCTGTGACAGGCAGTCACCGAGCAAGGAGTCGACGATGAGCAACACCCTGCGCGCGGCGGCGCGTTCACTGCGGCGCACGGTCCCCGCCGGCGCACTCGCGGCGGCCGCGGCACTTCCCCTGCTGCTCCCCACGGCGGCCCAGGCGACCACATCGGACGCCCGGTTGTACGTGTGGGCGACCGGTGTGAACGTACGGGACTGCCCGGAGGTCTCCGCGGCCTGCCCGCCGATCCAGGGCGCGCAGATCGGCAAGCGGTGGGTGACGGCGTTCTGCCAGCGCCAGGGCACCGAGGTGGTGGATGGCCCCTACCGCAACAACTGGTGGGTGCAGGTGAACGCGGGCGGCCCGATCGGCTGGATCAGCGCGGTGTACGTGCGCGGCGGAGACAACGACCGGCCGGTGCCGGGTCTGTCCACCGAGTCCTTCTGCCGCTGACCCCGGAGGACGGCGGCGCCGACGCTCATACGAGGGGTCCGTGGACGCCGTCTCCCGGACGACGCGTCACCATCCTCCAACCACACCGAGAGGGGCACCCGCTGTGTCCTCGAAGTCCACAGCCCGTCAGTTCTCCTTGAGGGCGCTGTGCGCCACGCTGCTCGGCCTGACCGCCGTGCTGGGCCTGATGTCGGCTCCCGCCCAGGCCGACATCACGACCTCACCCGTCCACATCTGGGCCAGCCAGGTGCGGGTGCGTCAGTGCGCGAGCACCACCTGCGCACTGGCCTCGCAGGAAAGGCTCACCAACGTCACCGTGGAGGCGTTCTGCCAGCGGTGGGGCGACCGCGTCGCCGACGGCCCCTACTACAACCACTACTGGGTCGAGATCATCACGCCGCAACGCTGGCTGGGCTGGGTGAGCGCCGTGTACGTCAGCGGCGGCTCCAACGACGGCCCGGTGCCCGGCGTGCGGGTCGAGTCCAACTCCGGCCCCGTGTACTGCGAGTACCCGTAGGCAGCGGGGTACGCACCGGCAACCACACGACCGCACCACATGGAAAGGGAACATCATGAACGTGCAGGACCTGACGTCCGGACGGCGGCTGCGCCGGGCGGTCGTCGCCCTCGCCTCCGCCGCCTGTCTGAGCACGGCTCTCGCCGGCGTCGCCAACGCCGGAGATCCGTCGCCCGGCGGGAGCCGGGTCGCCCCGGTGAGCCCCGTTTCGGCGGCGGCGGTCGAGCACTACGGCAACATGGCGACGGGCGGCTGCCTCGACGACAGCTTCCCGTACGGCTTCCGGGGCTTCGGCTGCAACAGCAGCGACTTCCAGAACTGGAGCGTACGGGTCTGGCAGGAGGACGGCACGCGCCAGTTCCGCAACGTCTCCACGGGCCGCTGCATCTACGGCGGTGTCGGCGCCGGCGCCCACCCGGACACCCGGTCCTGCGACTCGTCCGAGCAGCAGAGCTGGTGGGTGTACAAGCGGGGTGACCAGGTGAGCTTCGAGAACCAGGCCACCGGTCTCTGCCTCGACGACAGCGAGTACGGCCTGCGCATGCTGGCCTGCTCCTACAACCGCAACCAGACCTGGCGCTGACCACGCGCCGGGCGGCACCGGCGCCGGCGGGGTCACAGGGGAGCCCGGCCGGCGCAGGTCCGTCGGCTAGCGAGTGTCGCCCTTGGGGAGGTACCTGCGGGGTGATACGTCCCGGCTTTGTCAGGGCCGCTTGCCACCCTTCCCGGCACCTCCCGGGTCGGGCTGCCCTCAGCTTCAACCGCCCCGCTGCGACAGAGCGGCGGTGGCGTCCTTTCATCGCCACTCGAACAACTCGCGCTTCACGGCGCACCTATGTCTTTCGTCAAGGCACTCCGGTCGGGTTTCGGGGGTCTGGGGTTGCTGGGGTTGTGCGGCGAGCTCGACGTCCTTCGGCGTCCGGGATCAGCTCACCAGCACGGGGGCGCGGGGAGCAGGCGGAGGATGACCTCGGCGTTCGTCGACGCCAGGGACCATCCCCGCAGGCGCGGGGAGCAGGCGGTGCAGACCGCGTTCGACAAGCAGTTCGAGGGACCATCCCCGCGGGCGCGGGGAGCAGCCATCGAGCGTCAGCTTCAGGGTGGGAATGGCGGGACCATCCCCGCGGGCGCGGGGAGCAGCTTCGGGGGCGACTCGTGATCTACGTCCTGGCGGGACCATCCCCGCGGGCGCGGGGAGCAGAAGCCCGGCCGGACCGTGTTCGCCATCGTCGAGGGACCATCCCCGCGGGCGCGGGGAGCAGATCCGGGACGACGACGTCAGCCCGCCGGTGTGGGGACCATCCCCGCGGGCGCGGGGAGCAGAGGAGGCCGCACCAGATACAGGCGACGGTGTTGGGACCATCCCCGCGGGCGCGGGGAGCAGTTGATCTGCAGCAGACCGACGCACCCGATCGAGGGACCATCCCCGCGGGCGCGGGGAGCAGCGTCACCGACGGCCAGGTCCACATCAAGTGGGGGGACCATCCCCGCGGGCGCGGGGAGCAGGGGACTCCGACCGGATCGCCGCCCTGAATGAGGGGACCATCCCCGCGGGCGCGGGGAGCAGACCGGGGCGTTCCACGGCTCCGGGAGCTGGCTGGGACCATCCCCGCGGGCGCGGGGAGCAGCAGCCCTCCTTGTCGTCATCGTCGCCGAGGACGGGACCATCCCCGCGGGCGCGGGGAGCAGCTGTTGCGGCTCCAGCTCAACGGGTCCGACGAGGGACCATCCCCGCGGGCGCGGGGAGCAGGCCTTGCCCTTCTGCGCGAAGTCGACCATGGAGGGACCATCCCCGCGGGCGCGGGGAGCAGTACAACCGCAAGGTCCTGTTCCTGAACTCCCAGGGACCATCCCCGCGGGCGCGGGGAGCAGCAGCCACTCGAACGGGAACCCGATCTGCTTGAGGGACCATCCCCGCGGGCGCGGGGAGCAGTTGCAGGCGGAGTCGTCGCCGCGGTCGGGCGAGGGACCATCCCCGCGGGCGCGGGGAGCAGGCCTTGCCCTTCTGCGCGAAGTCGACCATGGAGGGACCATCCCCGCGGGCGCGGGGAGCAGTACAACCGCAAGGTCCTGTTCCTGAACTCCCAGGGACCATCCCCGCGGGCGCGGGGAGCAGCAGCCACTCGAACGGGAACCCGATCTGCTTGAGGGACCATCCCCGCGGGCGCGGGGAGCAGTTGCAGGCGGAGTCGTCGCCGCGGTCGGGCGAGGGACCATCCCCGCGGGCGCGGGGAGCAGGCCTTGCCCTTCTGCGCGAAGTCGACCATGGAGGGACCATCCCCGCGGGCGCGGGGAGCAGGAGGAATCCGTCACCGAGGCGTTCGGGACGTAGGGACCATCCCCGCGGGCGCGGGGAGCAGTACCGCACCGACCGCGGCGACCCCGCCTGGGTGGGACCATCCCCGTGGGCGCGGGGAGCAGAGGGCGAGGATCTGCGCGCTGCCCGGATCGTAGGGACCATCCCCGCGGGCGCGGGGAGCAGCTGCCGATCACGCCGTCCGCGGTGACGCTCGGGGGACCATCCCCGCGGGCGCGGGGAGCAGCTGGAGTCACGACCTTGGTGTTGGGTGTCTTCGGGACCATCCCCGCGGGCGCGGGGAGCAGTTCGACGGTGGGGGTGAGCCGTTCATGGACTGGGGACCATCCCCGCGGGCGCGGGGAGCAGCCGCACTTGGCGACGAACTTGTGGAGCTCGTCGGGACCATCCCCGCGGGCGCGGGGAGCAGCGGGCGCACGCCTCGCACAGGCCGGCCGGGGTGGGACCATCCCCGCGGGCGCGGGGAGCAGTTGCCCCTATGTGTCAGCACCCTTATGTGTGTGGGACCATCCCCGCGGGCGCGGGGAGCAGGTCGCGATCGGCGTCGAAGTGCCGGCGGTGCAGGGACCATCCCCGCGGGCGCGGGGAGCAGTTTCGGACAGACTTACGGCAGATACCTCTCTGGGGACCATCCCCGCGGGCGCGGGGAGCAGGAGCGCCTCGCCCGGCTCACCGAAGACGACCGGGGACCATCCCCGCGGGCGCGGGGAGCAGGACGGTCATCGACGCCTCCGCCATGTCGCGGAGGGACCATCCCCGCGGGCGCGGGGAGCAGGCAGACATCGAACGGCATCACCTATCCGGAGAGGGACCATCCCCGCGGGCGCGGGGAGCAGTAGGACAGGCCCCACCGGATCTGGGTGGCCGGGGGACCATCCCCGCGGGCGCGGGGAGCAGGCGGATCGCTGCAAGGCGGAAGGCGGCCCCGGGGGACCATCCCCGCGGGCGCGGGGAGCAGTTCTGCCGCCACAGCCCGGACCGCACGATGTGGGGACCATCCCCGCGGGCGCGGGGAGCAGGGCAGGATGTGCCCCTCCAGGCGTTCCCACCGGGGACCATCCCCGCGGGCGCGGGGAGCAGCGATGATCCGCGCCTCTGAGCACCGTTCCAAGGGGACCATCCCCGCGGGCGCGGGGAGCAGACAGCGATGGCCTGCTCCAGGTTGAGATGCGGGGGACCATCCCCGCGGGCGCGGGGAGCAGTCGGCGAGCACCGGTTCGTGCGTGTAGAGGATGGGACCATCCCCGCGGGCGCGGGGAGCAGACTCGATGACCTGCGGCTTTACCGGCTCCGGAGTCGGTTTCCAAGCACTTTCGCCGATTCGGCTAAATGGGATATAGAGAACTCGACGCGCATTAGCCCCTCCCGAAGCGTCGCCGTTTGGCGGCTCTGCTCCATCCAGGTGGTAGGCCGTTCTGGGGGGTCGGTGCGGGAGCGGATGTTCTTGGATCGGGGCGACGGATCAGCGTGAGTCCCTCGTGGTCAACCGGATGCCAGGCGTGGTCGTGGGTGTGGAAGGTGTAGCCCTGTTCGTTGTTCGAGGTGTGGGCCAACAGGGCGCGGCCTTGGTCCGCGTATTGCTGGACCTCTTCCCAGAGCAGGTCGCGGATGCGGGCCGAGGGATTGCCCACGAATACGCCTGCGGAGACTTCCAGCAACCAGCGCGTGAGGAAGCCGCGCAGGCCGGCCGGGCAGTTGGTGAGGACGATGACGGTCACCAGAGTTCGTCTCCGTAGTGCTCGGGTCCGTCGTGGTTCACGCCGGAGGCGACCTGGTGGTCGTGGTCGCTCTGGAGCGTGACGACGTCCCGGTCTCCCCGGGATTCGGAGGATCCGGTTGCCCCCGGCAGCAGGAGGCGTTTGATGTCGTCGACGCAGCCGTTCAGCAGGGAGGTTTCGTTGATACGGTCCCGCAGGGCGCGGCGGGTGCGGGGGCCGACGTCCTCCTCGTCCTGCGCGGCGACATCGAAAGCGAGGGGGATGCCGATGTCCGTCTTGTAGAGGTCGGCTACGTCCAGGACGAAGGACAGTTCGTGACCTGAGTGGATGAAGCCGAGGGCCGGGCTGCATCCAAGAGAGGTGACGACGGCGTGGGCAATGCCGTACATGCACTGCGCGGCGGCGGTGACGGCCTGGTTGATGGCGTCACCGCTGGTGAAGTCGCCGGGGATGTAGCGGCGGCCCCGCCAGGGGACGCCGGTTCGGGCGGCTTCGGCTCGGTAGCAGTCCTTGACCCGTCTGCCCTCGCGGCCGAGGAGTTCGTGCCGGGTGAGACCGGCCGGGTCTTCGTCCGGGAAGCGCAGCTGGTACATCTTGCGCGCCACGGCGAGGCGGCTGCGGGGGCTGGACCACAGCCGGGCCTGGGCCTCCATAAGGGCGGAGGAGCGGCTGAGGGCGCGGCCCGAGGCGTAGTAGCGCACGCCATGTTCACCGACCCAGCAGACCGCTGCGCCGGTCTCGCCCAGCACGCTCATGGCCTGGTGGGTGACGCGTGTTCCGGGGCCGAGGAGGAGGGTGCCGATGGTCGCGGAGGGGATGTGGGTGGTGCCTTGGGCGTCCTGGGCGGTGATGGCGTTGGCGTCGCGATGGATCGTGCAGCGTTCCAGGTAGATGAAGGAGAGGCGCTCGTCGCTTCGGGTGAGCTGTCGCGGGCTGAGCGCTGACCGCTTGGAGACCGCGCTCATGGTGTCTGCCGGGCGGGTTGGGTGATGGGGGCCAGCGTGAGGAGGCCGCACCCGTACGCTCGGGCGCGGCCGATGCCCTGGGTGAGAGTGCGGCGGAGGGCGTCCGGGTCGGTGGCCTCCAGCCGTCCTTCGAACGTGACGGCGACGACCGTGACCGGCTTGTCTGTGCGGCCGTTGACGCCGGGGGATTTACCGAAGGAGAGGGAGCGTGTGTCCCGTACGGACAGTTCGTATCGGTCGCCGGGGTGGGGCCGCTGGTGGTGGGTGGTGCCCTCGGGCAGGAGGCGCCGGTGGGACGGCTTCTCGCAGACGCGGAAGCCCAGACGTTCTTGGCGTTCGTCGTCGAGCAGCCAGCCCATCTGGTGGACGGGCGTGAGGTGAGCGGTGATCTTGCGGGGTTCCCCCTCTTTGCGGCGGATGGTGTGCACGGGGTTGGCGGTCAGGCGGAATGCCCAGTGGTCGCCGGCGGTCAGCCGGTCGAGGAGCGGGGCGTAGGGCCGGGTCTGCCAGCCGGGGTTCCCGGGGCCGACGACGGCTGGCCATCCGGCCTGTTCGACCATGTGGGTCAGGTCTGGGTGGTCGGGGCTGACGATGTACAGCAGGACCTCTGCACGGGCCCCTTGGTCCAGTCGCCACAGCACTCGCGGTGCACCCGGTGCCGGGCTGTCGGAGGGCAGGATGTGAGGGAACGACGACATGACGGCCGCGTGCATGGCCTGGGGCGAGGACAGGAGGCGGCGGGCGCCGGGCCGGGCCGTGTTGACGCGAAAGCGGGAGATGAACATCAGGCGTTCTCGTCCTCCAGGGCATCCAGGGCGGCGAACGGTTCGTGCACGCCCTGCGGGCCGCCCCCGGCAGGGACCGGGGTGGTCACGGGGTGGGTGACGACACTGCGCAGTGCGTGCTGGCGGCGTGCGGCGTTGTAGCTGATCGGCTGGTCGCGCAGGACGTCGGCCGTCTGTGCGGACTCGTCGGCGTCGGGCTCACGCAGCACGGTCAGGGTCTTCGGGGCCGGGCGTCGCCTGCGGTACCAGGCGGAGGCCTGCCAGGACGTGCTCTCCAGTACGTCTTGCAGGCGGGCGTCCTGATGCAGTCCGAGGTCGACCGGCTCGGAGGGCGGGCAGGAGCGCCGTCCGAGGCAGGGCGGGTAGGCCGGGGCACGCAGGGCGTCGTGCAGGCCCGTGAGCAGGGTGTGGTCGCCCTCTACGGCGGCGAGGAAGACGGCGTCGGCGAGGTAGAACCGCTCGGACAGCGGCATGGAGGTGCCGGTGACGCCGTGGTGGGCGGTGTGGAAGTCTCGTATGCGGGTGCCGGGCTGGTCGATGCGGACACCGAATCTGAGTTGTGCCAAGGGGGCCAGGCGCGCGTCGTCGCCGCGTTCGATGCCGGCCGCCGCGGCGAGCAGGCCGACGACTCCGCTCTTCGTGGGCGCCGATTCGGTGGTGCGGCGGGTGAAGCGGGAGGAGGCTCCCCAGGACTGCAGAGGGCCGGCCAGGCGAAGGGCGAGCACGCTGGTGCCGGTCATGCGGGCTTCTCCAGGTGTTCCGCGACGGCCTGGCCGACAGCGGCGACGAGTTCGCGCAGCGCGTCGCTCTCAGTGCCGAGTTCGGCAAGTCTCTGCGTGGCAGGGCCGACGCGTAGGACCCAGGTGAGGGTGGTGTCGGGGTCTCCGTAGGCACGCTCGACGTCGCTGGCATAGGCGGCGAGCCGGTCGGCTGCTTCGCGCAGGTGTCCGCCGCCGTCGCTGCGGACAGGGTCCTCGAAGGCGGCGACGTAGCTGATCGGCCGGGTGGTGCGGAGTTTGACGATCACGGCGTCGGGCTCGGTGTGGTGACCGAAGGTGTTGATCTTCCCGGTGGGAAGGGATGCGGCGAAGGCGTGCACGAACGCCTCGACGGCGCGGCGTACCGGCTCGGTACGCGGTTCGTCCTCGCGCAGGCCCTGGCCGAGGTTGGCCGCGAGCTGGTGCACGCCGAGGGCGGCGTAGCGGTAGAGGGTCGCGGAGTTGAAGTCGACGGTGCCGATCATTCCGGCGCCTGTCTCCTCGTCGGTGTTCTTGTCGTCGACAGCGGTGTAGTAGTCGGATTCGGTATCGACCCGGTGGACGCTGAGGGCGTGCGCGACCTGCACGGCGGCGTCGACGTTGATGTCGGCGACGTCGGCGACCATGCGGCCGAAGAGGGCGATGTCCACGGAGTGGCGGGTGTCCGCGAGTTCCTTGGCGCGGGCCTTGTTCTCCTTGGTCTTCAGGAATGCCGTGATGTCGACGGCTCCTTCGAGGGCGAGGCGGGCCAGGCCGTCGAGCTGCCGGGAGCTGAGGAAGAGCAGGTACTTGCTCTCGGGGACGGGGGTGAGGCTGCCGTCCTTCTTCGCCTGGTCGGCCTTGCGTTTGGGGACCTCGGTCTTGAAGCCTGCGGCCTTGACCGTTTCGTCGGCGAGGCTGAGCGCCGTCGCGCGCTCGACGGCCGGGGCGAACGCGGTGATCCGGTCCGCCAGTAGCTCCACCACCTTCTTGGTCCGCACACCCAGCTCACCGGGGTCGAGCAGGTGCTCGTCCCTGAAGTAGGTGCGCACGGCCCGCTTCCATGCCTGGCTGGAGACCCGGGCGCGGGGGACTCCGCCGTAGACTGCCGTCTTGGGAGCGCCCGTGTCGTCCCGGTTGAGGTTGCTCGGCGGGACGGTCTGCAGGGCGTGCACGTCCAGGAAGATGCGGTTCACGAGTCGTCCTTGTCGGTGTGCGGGGTGGTGTTCTCGTCGGGGGTGGCGCGGGTTCGCCGCTGCTCGTGGAAGGAGCGGCCCCACCTACGGCGGACGGCGGCGGGGCCGTCGGGCCACTGCCAGAGGTAGAACTGGCCGCCGAGTAGGGCGTAGTCGAGCGGGATGTCCTCGCGGCGCAGCAGGGCAACGAGGTCGCGCAGCCGCTGGGTGAGGGTGACCAGGTCAGGGGCGGTTCCCGCGCGGACGAGGCGCTTGCGGACGGGGTCGTCGACGCCGTCGACCGGCATCAGGCGCCGGACCGCCGCGCCCAGGCCGGTCGGCCGCTCCCGGCTGTGACGGCGGTGCATGGGCACGCCGCGGGACTGCTGGTGGAAGGCCCACAAAGTGACGGCCGCGTGCAGCGCGTTCTCGGCGCGGACCAGTTCCGGCTCGCTCAGCGGCCGCGTCTCCTCGGCCGGCGTGTGGAGCGGGTCGGTGACGATCAGGTTCCACAGGTCGGGCGCCTCGCCCGCCTCACGGCCCGCGCCGCGGCGCAGGCGGGCGAGAGCGGCCACGGCCTGGGGCCGGTCCTTGAGGTAGCCCTCCTGCCAGGGGGCGATGTGCGCGGCGGTGAGCTGCGCGACCCGCTGGTGCACCGGGATTACTGCGGCAGGCAGAACCGATACGGAATGGGACGGGGCCGGGGACGGGATGGTCATGTATGCGCCTTCGGATCGGTCACGGCATGGTCGGATTCCGGCGGAGCGATGGGACCGTTATCCGTCGAAGGGGCGGGCCCTGTGCCGCTGCCGCCGGAGCCCGGCGGGTCAAAGCCGCCGAGTGTCCGGGCCAGACGCCCCCGGAACCACAGATCGGCCAGGCCCGCGTTCAGCCAGTAGGTGCCGCCCTTGTTGTCGGTGCAGGTCCGCCCCTGCCAGGCCGCGTCGCCCGCGGCGGTGATGAGGTGGTCGCCGAGGCGGCCGACCGTCTGCCGCGTCTGACGGTGCCACGCCTGCCGGTGCTCGAAGGGGTCAGGGGCGTGCGCCATCGCGGACAGCCAGTCACGGTAAGGCTGCTCCAGCGCGTCGAATCCCCCGGCGTGGGCCGCAGACCGCGCCCCCTCCTGCTCGGTCCCGGTCGCCCGGGCCAGGTCGGCCGCGAGGTCTCCCAGGATCCGCACGGCCCGGTCGGCGTCCTCGGCCCCGGCGATCGCCTGCCGGGCATACGTACGGTCCTGCCGGTGGAGCAGGACGACCGGCATCGTCAGACGGTCATCGGCGACCTCGTCGACCACGGACTGCTGGGTCCCGTAGCGCACGCCCACCACCCGGGCACGGACAAGGAAATGCCGGGACACCAGGCCCTCGGTCACCAGACAGGCGATCCACTCGAGGATCCTCGGCCGGATCCGTGCAGCGGCCTCAGCGCCGCCCTGGTTCTCCAGCCGGTCGGCGACAAGCGCGGCGATGCCCCGCCAGGCAGAGCGAGCCGGATCATGTTCAAGGGGCAGATACACAGGCGACTGCCCCAGTTTCTTCTCCTGCGCCGGGCTGCGCCGCCACGGGGTCATCGGCTCGCGACGGTGCATGTTCCGAAAGGCGAGCGGATCTCCGTACCCGAGGACGACACCAGTCACAGCGTCCGCGTCGTGGTGCAGGCGTACGCGCCGCGACTGCCAGGTGTACAGATCACGCAGACCGGTCACACCACGTCCGTCGGAGCCAGACCGACAGGGCTCACGGCGCCAGGCCGGCCGGTCATCGGCAGGGAAGTCGATGCCTTCGGTGTCCGCCGCCACCAGATTGAGCAGCAGGGTCTCGCGCAGCGAGTCACCCTCCACGAAAATCCCGCCCAGCCCGCCCGCCCAGCCGGTGCCCAACGGGTACACCTTGCCGCCCTTGACCCGGTCGTCGCCTACCATGCCGGTCTTGATCCCGGACGTGTCGTAAGCATGCACGTGGACGACCCAGCGGGCGGCCTCTGCGAAGGTCAGCCGGTCCACATCCGGCATCCGCGCGCTGAAGAACCGCTCCCCGGCAGGCACATCGGCCACGATCCGGTTGAGGGAGAAGACCTCGTCCTTCACGGTGCGCAGCCCGGCGCTCTGCAGGAACGGGGTGAGCGGATGGAGAAGGTCGAACCGGTCGCGGTGCTTGTCCAGGTATGCCTGGACGGGGGTGAAGCAGTCGGGGTCCTCCCACAACTCCGCCCACGCCTCGATGTCGTCCGGACCGTCCAGGGCATCGTGGACGATGGCCAGGAGGAGACGGACCAGGGCGAACTCCTGGGTGGCCAGTTCGCTCACGACGCACCGCAGTTCGCCGGCCTGAGCAAAGAGCTGGCGAAGCGACAGCTCGTCCTGGAAACCGTCGCGCCGCAGCACACCGATCCACGGCCGGCATGTCAGGTCGAAGGACGACGCCTCGCCCGCCCCGGCACTGTCAAGTTCAGTCGTCGGCGTCACGGGTCACCTCAAGGCCGTCGCTGGGGCTGTAGCGGAGAAGGAAGCCTGCCAGGTGGGTGTGACAGTCCTCGTCGAGGGTGAGAATGAGCTGGTCGGACAGCCAAGGGCTGTCCTTGCCCTGCCAGCTGGGCAGATACAGCCGTTCCAGCTCGTCGATGGCCCGGTCCATGGTCTCGCCGGAGAACTGCAGCGGGAGCCGCAGTCCGCAGCTCGCGGCCGTACGGGCCGCGAACCGTGTCGGTGTCGCGTCCTGGGGCAGCTCGATACCCCCGCGCTGCCGCTGCTTGCTGTCGGGCTTGAGCCACGGCAGGGTGGCGAGGCTTCCGTCGCCGCGCCGCTGCACGACGACAACTTCCAGGCTGTCCCGACTATCCCGCACCTGGGCACGCCCGGTGGGAGTGTCGTCCGTGTCTCCCACGCCGGCGGCGACCCAGCCGAACAACGGCCGTCCCGGTTTTCCGACATTCCCCAGGCGGAACACGGCAGCGCGCTCGGCCTGGTCGTAGCGGTGCCGCTCGAACTGCTCGAGAGCTTGCTGCAGGGCGCCCTGCCAGTGGGCCGGGCCCATCGGCCTCTGCCCGTACGCGCTCTGCACGAGAGGGCTGATGTCCGCCGGGAGCTTGACCGGTAGCCCGGACTCGCCGTCAAGGTGGGGAAGAAGCACGGCTGCCGACCTCAGCAGGGCGTGCAGCCCGTACACGGCGACCGACCCTCGCACCGGGGCCGGCACGTCCGCAGTCCAGTCGGTTCCCGTCAGCAGGCAGCGTGCGTTCCGTAGGCGCTCGGGGCGCCCGTTCTGGGCGTACCCGCGCCGGTGGCGGTGCAGGCGGCCCATGCGCTGCAGGAGTAGATCGACGGGACACAGGTCGCTGACCAGCAGGTCGAAGTCGACGTCCAGGGACTGCTCGGCGACCTGACTGGCCACCACGATGTGCCGGCCCCCGGGCCTGTCGCCCGGCTGCTTCGGGGGTCCGAAGAGTCGCAGCAGTGTGCGGTCCTTGTCCGCTCTGTCAAGGTCGACGAAGCACGAATGGGCGACGGTCACGTGCTCGGCGCCGAACGCGTCGCGTAGGGCACGAGCCGTCTCCAGCACCCGCTTGACGGTGTTCCGTATCACCAAGGCGCACCCGCCATCGGCCAGTTCGTTCTCCAGCCGCCCGACGAGGGCGCCCACATCGTCGGCGAGACGCTCCACCTGTACCGTGGTCGACCGGGCCGATGCCTGCGGGTGGCGGACCAGTGGAACGCCGACCGGAGCAACGGCCGTCAGTAGCGGGTACGCGTCCGGCGCGGCCGCCGGCTCGGCGGCGACCGCATCGGCCCGGCCCGCGTACGCCTCGACCAGGTCACCTCTCCGTGAAGCGGGTAGGGTCGCGGACAGCACCACCACCGGAACCCGGTACGCACCCAGCCAGGACAGCACCCGGTCCAGGTACACGCTCATGTACGTGTCATAGGCGTGCACCTCGTCGATGACGACGACCTTCCCGGCCACGGCCAGGTGCCGCAGCGCCAGGTGCCGGCTTTTCAGCCCGGCGAACAGTAACTGGTCGATGGTGCCCACGACGAATGAGGCCAGCATGGCCCTCTTGCGGCCACGCAGCCAGGCATGCGCCACCAGTTCGGCACCCGCATACCTCTGGTGGCTCGGCTCCTGCCGGGACGAGGGCACCGGCCCATCCACATCGACGGCCGCAACCCGTCCTGCGCGGGCCATCAGCCCGGCGAAGTCCTCGTTGAGGGCCGCCTTGGAATGGGCCAGGTGCACGGAGTGGCGTGAGCCGGCCACCCCCGGCAGCCTGTCCAGCCAGTCGAGCAGGCGAGGGAACATGGCATTACCGGTGGCCATGGTGGGCAGTGCGAAGAACACTCCTCCCGCGCCCGAACGTGCCGCGAAGATCTCGGCCACGGCAAGCGCCGCCTCCGTCTTGCCCTCGCCCATCGGCGCCTCGACGATCATCAGACCAGGCGCCTGCAGTTCCCTGGCCAACTCCACCGCCGCCACCTGGACCGGGCGCACCGTCGCCCCCGCAGGCAGTGCGAACCGGGAGGCGAACAACTCCTGGGCACTGTGTACCGGCTCTTCGGCCCGCCAGGGCTCCGGCAGGTCCAGTCCGCTCCAGGCCGCGGCAAGACGCTCCTGGGCACTGCGGGATGTACCGTCGGGAAAGTACGGGAAGAGATCCGGATTGCTCGCGATCCAGTCAGAGACGATGACCAGCGCGGTGAGCAGCACCTGCACCGGCTGCGGTAGCTTCACCGTCCGCCACGGGCCCAGCCGTTCCCTCACACCGAAACGTTCTGCGCAGGCGTCGAGCAGCTCGGTCTGCACCTGCCGCCACAGTGGATTGCTCGGACCCGGAGTACGCAGCAACTCCTCATGTTCGTAGATGGTCTTGATCTGCCCGTGTTCGGGCGGCGCACCATGGTGCCCACCCACAGCGACCGTGAACTGTCCGGTCCAGGCGGACGCCCACCCGTGCGCTTCCTCCAGCCACTCCCCCAGTAGCACCTGCCCCGCCAGACCGTGCGGCGCGACGCGGCGGTCTGGCCCCATCGCCCGCGCCGAGCGCATCTCCAGCCCTCGGTCACGCATCGCGTCGGCCAGCTGATCGACCTGACAGGCGAACGCAGGGGTTGCTTTGCCGATGTCGTGGACTCCGGCGAGCCATACGGCGAGCGCGCGGGCATCAGACTCACCGCGCGGCAGCGCCTTGGCCATCAGCTTCCGCACCCCCACAGGCATCCACCGGTCCCACAACAGCCCGGCCACCGCAGCGCTGTCCTCCATGTGCCGCCACAATGGCAACCAGCCATCGGAGTCACGGTCATGCTTCGCCCACACTGACCGCGCCGCTCCCCCGAGCCGGCCCAGCATGCCGTGACGGGCACTCTCCCCGTTGCTCATGAAGGTTTGATACAGGCAAACGCCAGTTGAGTACACCAGAATGAGCAAAACAGAAACGTCGACAGGAAGACGACAGCCTCAAGGCTTAAGATGACCTGCTTGCCCGCACCCCACCGACACGCAGCAGCGGGGGCCAAACACACCCTACGCCCTATTTGTCGGAGTCGACGAAAGAGGCCGAAATCACGTCCTCAGGTCCAAGAGCTGGCAGGTCAGGCAGTCTGCTCCCCGCACCCGCGGGGATGGTCCCGCCCTCGCTGTCGCCCGCGCCATCAACGGAGACTGCTCCCCGCACCCGCGGGGATGGTCCTGTCTACTTCGCCGACACGGACGCCTTTCTCGGCTGCTCCCCGCACCCGCGGGGATGGGGTGCGTCCGGGGAAGCGCCTCAACCACCGCAACGGCAATCGCCCGCGCCAGTCCGAGTGGCCCACCCTCGCTGGCTCCGTGGAACTCGCTGTCCGCACACTCCGCAGCGGGAGCTACTACTTCCGGCACTCGCTCCTCGAACGCCGCCGCTGGGCCGCGCGGGCCTGGGTCTGGACGCCACGACCATCGAGGACGGCCTGGGCCCGCTCGCCTGCCTCACACCGGTCGAGTTCGAATCGCGCCTGATCGCGTCAGGTACTGCGTCACTCGCTGAATGCAACCGGTGTCCGCTCCCCGGGATCAACCTCAACATCAAGATCACCCCAGGGCGAGCCAATGTGACAGCGTCTTCCCTTCCCCAGGCCCACCTGTTTGGGAGTCGGTTACCGGAATCGGCACGATCCCGTGGTCGCTCCGGGTCGCCGAGCGCTGCCCGCGAGGTGGGGGTGTGGTTCTGCTCGGACATCGGTCCCGGGATCAGCGGCAGGAACTGCAGGAACTGGGAGTCGCCGGTCGCGGGGGCGCCTGGGCGGAGCGGTTCGGTCTTCGTCGGCCGAGCGGCGGCTCGGCAGCTCCGTCGAGCGGTGTGAGTGGCCGGCGGGCCCGCTCCAGCCACTCCCGGTAGGCTTCGGCATCGCGGGCCACCGACCAGTAGGACTGCTCCAACTCGGGGTAGACGTCGTCCAGTTCGGCCTCCGTACGGGCCGCGAGCAGAAGGCGTACGCCGATCGGGTCGCCCTCCAGAGGGCGGATCGCGAGGTCGGGACGAGGGTGCGCGGTGGGCTGAACCACCGTGACCACCTCGCCGGTGGCGGCCAGCGAGTACGCGGTGAGGTAGTCGCCGTGCAGCATCTCCGACTCCAGACCGGCCGCCCGCAGCGTCCGGCACAGGGCGTCCCACTCCCCGTCGACGGTGGCGTCGACCATCCAGCGGTCGTCGGCCAGGTCGGCGAGGGGAATCTGCCGCCGGGCCGTCGCCGGGTGGTCCGCCGCGAGCATGACGAACTGCGGTTCGCGCTCGACGAGAACACGCAGGCTGATCCCGGGCGGAATGCGCAGCGGGCTGCCCTCGACCTCGTGTACGAAGGCGATGTCGAGCAGTCCTGCGGCGACCATGCCGAGCAGGATGTTGGCAGAGACGTTCATCTGCAGGGTGGGTTCGATCCGCGGCTCTTGCGCCCGCAGCAGACGCAGCCAGCCGGGAATGGCCCGGCTCGCGGTGGCACCGATGCGCAGTTGGAACCCCGCGGCGGCGCGGGCGGCTGCCGTCCTGGTCTCGGTGACGATCGCCGCGAACTCCGCCACCAGAGGCCTGGCGCGGCTCAGCACTGCGAGTCCCAGGGGGGTCGGCCGGCAGCCGGTCCGGGCGCGCACGAAGAGCTGGGCACCCAGCGCGTTTTCGATGCGTTGCAACTGCGTGCTCAATGAGGGCTGCGCCAAGCCGAGTTGCCGTGCCGCCTTGTGCAGGCTGCCGGTGTCGGCGATGGCACAGAGAACGCGCAGGTGCCTCACCTCCAGCTCCATGAAAGGAGCGTAGGGCGGGACGGATCGGTACACCAGATGTTCAACTTTCAGCGAATGTGGACGAGTCGGTCGAGTCGAACCGCCGGTCGACGCCACTGGTCGAGTTGGCCGCCGATAGCACCGCGCTATCTCCAACTGGCATCATCCGCAGACCCATTGGGCTGAAGGAGACTCAGAGGCAACCGATCGTTCAACCCCACAGGACGAGAAGGAGCCCCCCACATGGCTTCGTTCCTCATGCCCAACAGGCCGAAGAACTCCAGGAGACTTCTGGCCCTCGCCGTCACCCTCGGCCTGGGCCTGGCCTCCGGCGCGCTCGGCACTGCCTCCCCGGCGAGTGCCCGGATCGCCGCCGAGGCCCCGGCCGCCCACGCCTCGGCCGCCAGCTACGTCGGCACGGCTGGGAACACCGGCGACAAGGCGTTCTTGGACGCCGTTCTGAAGTCGGTGGCGAAGCGGCAGGCCGGCCAGCCCTCCCTGAACGTGGTGACCGTCTACTACAACGCCTCCCGGGCACCGAGCTTCCGCTCCCAGATATCGAGCGCCGTCTCCATCTGGAACAGCTCCGTGTCGAACGTCAAGCTCCGGGCGACCTCGGGCAGTGCGGACTTCGCCTACTACGAGGGCAACGATCCACGCGGATCGTACGCGTCGACCAACGGCCACGGCCGCGGCTACATCTTCCTGGACTACGCACAGAACCGGCGGTACGACTCGACCCGGGTCGCCGCCCACGAGACCGGTCATGTGCTGGGTCTCCCCGACCACTACAGCGGCCCGTGCAGCGAGCTGATGTCCGGCGGCGGCCCCGGTCCGTCCTGCACCAACCCGTACCCGAACTCCACGGAGCGCGCACGGGTCGACCGACTCTGGGTGAACGGCCTCGCCAAGGCCGTCGCGCAGCTGAGCAAGACCGGCTGACCTCGGTGAACGGGGCGGGCCTGCCTCCGGCACCTCCCGGTCCGCCCTCTCCCGTACGGACCGCGGCCCCGGCCGTGGTCCGTACGGATGTCGTGTGAACGGCACGGGAGCGGCCACGCCCGCGGAAGCGCTGAGGGAGGTGAAGGTCCACAGGTGGCCGACCTCAGGTTGGCTTGCGCCACACGGAGACGTGCTTCGTGGAGTCCTGGGTGAACGGCGCCCCGTCCCAGTCCGCGACACGACGTTCCCTCTCGAGCCCGGCCATCCGTGCCATCAGGTCGAGTTCTGCCGGCCAGGCGTAGCGGTGCCGGGAGTCGCCGCGGCGGTAGCGGCCGTCGTCGCCGTCGCGGGTGAAGTGGTGCGAGACGAGAACCTGGTCGACGAGGTCGAAGGTGTCGAAGCCGAGATGCCGCTCGGAGACGTCGAACGCCACCGCGACCTGGCCGGCCGGCAGGAACCGCAGCGGCGGCACGCCCAGCTCGATGACGAATCGGCCGCCGGGCTCCAGATGACGTGCGGCGTTGCGGAAACACTCGACCTGCTCGTCCTGCGTGAGCAGGTTCGTGATGGTGTTGTAGACGAGGTAGACCAGGGTGAACCCGCCGGGAACGACGGTGGTGGCCATGTCCCCGATGACCACCGGGAGCGTGTCCTCGTCGATCTTGCGCCGCAGCACCGCCGCCATGTGCTCGGACAGCTCGATGCCCACCACCGGCACGCCGCGTTCCCGGAGTGGGACGCCCACTCGTCCGGTCCCGATGGCGAACTCCAGTGCCCGGCCGTCTCCGGCGAGTTCGGCGAGGAAGGCGAGAGTCGGTCCGAGGACGGCGGCTGAGGACATCTCGGTCTCCTCTGCGTCGTAGCGGTCGGCGGTCGCACGGGTCCACAGCTCACTGCTCGTCACGGGCGGCCACTCTGCCGGGTACCGAGGGGCGCTGTCGACGCATCTGCCTTCTCCACCCGCTCCGCTCACACGGTTCGGGGCGGGGCCGGTACAGGCCTTCAGGGGCTGCACCGCCCGAGCGGCCGCGAGGTCGCGACCTGCGGCTGCGGCTGCGGCTGCGGCTGCGGGGTGTCGACCACCGGGGTGGTCCTGTCCACGAGGGGGTCTGGGTGGCGATGTCGCCGTGCAGGTTGGACAGTTGCGGGACGGCGTCACCGGTTCCGCTCGTGGTGGACGCCCTCGTGTGGCTTCCGTGGCATGGGCGGCGGTCCGCCGGGGGCGGGTGGGTGGCCCGCTCAGCCGCGGGTGCCGAAATAGCTGCCGGTCACCTGCCCGTCCTCCGTGCCGGCCGCGGCGACACAGCGGAAGACACGGAGCCCGTCGTCCCATTGCGCAGCGCTCGGCGGAATCACCGTGATCTGCCAGTCGGCGGCGATATCCGCGCCGTGCGGGGACCTGGAACCGGCCATGACCTGCTGGGAGCACAGTGCCCGGACATCGGGGTGCTTGATGAGGTCCCGTGCGTTGTTCGTCATGCCGTCCGCGGGCAGGGAGGCGATGGCGAACGTCTCCCACACGTGCTTCACATGGCAGTCCGCACGGCTGACGGTGACGATCCCCGATACGTCGAGAATGCCGCTCCAGCACTCGGGGCTGGTCACACACCGGCCGCCCACACCCTCCACATCCGTGGCGGGGCAGTTCTCGGTGGTGGTCGGCACCCCGAAGCCGGGCGAGGAGGGCGAACTGCTTCCTCCGGCTGTTCCCGGCGATGAGGGCGCGGCGTTCGAGGTGGAGCCCGCGCCCCGGCCGGTCTGCCCGGTCTGCCCGGTCTGGGAGACCACCACGGTGATCGACACCGTGACCGAGACGGCCACCGCCGCCAGCACGGCGATCAGCCGGGGGCGCCACCGTTTGCGTTCTCGGTCGACTGTTCCCGTGGGCGTCTCCCTGGTCCCGGGTGCCTCGCCCGGGTGTCCCGGAGCCGTCCCGGCCAGGAGGGGGTTCCCCAGGGACTCGGGCAACGGGGTCGTGTCCTGAGTCGGGGTGTGGGGCGGCGCGGGGATGTCCCGGTACCCCCGGTGGGCGGGGCCGCCGGTGGTGGTCATGCCGGGTGCCGGTCCGAAGCGGCCGAGATCCACGGTGTCGAGGTCGACCGCGGCGAGACCGTCCCGCAGCGCTCCGGCGTGGGGCAGCCGGTGCACCGGGTCCGCCGACAGGGCCTGCCTGAGCACCTCGTTGAGGGCTGCCGGTACGGCGGGCAGGGCCGGATAGGGCCAGCTGTGCCGCACGATGAGTTCGGCAAGGCCGAGTTGACGGCCGTCCGCCGGGAAGTGGGGCGGGCGCCCCAGCAACAGGGCGTACACGGTCGCTGCGAGCGAGTACACGTCCCCGGCGGTCGACGGCTCCGCCATGCGGAACGCCTCGGGCGGTGCGTACGCCGGAGTCAGCGCATCCCTGGTCACGGACAGTTCCTGGTCCGGGCGTGGCATGGCGGCGAGCCCGAAGTCGGTCAGCGCCACCGCGCCGTACTGGTTGACCATGATGTTGCCCGGCTTGATGTCGCGGTGCAGCACCCCGGCGGCGTGCGCGGCTGCCACCGCGTCGGCGATGCCCACACCGATGTCGCGGGCCTCCTTGACCGGCAGCGGTCCGTCGCGGAGCAGCCGCTCGCCCAACGAACCGCCGGGACACAGCTCCAGCACGATGTACGGGCGGTTGTCGTCGAGCACACCGGCGTCGTACACGGCGACCACATGCGGATGCCCGGACAGCCGCCCGGCCGAGGTGACCTCGCGCATGAACCGCTGACGGTCGCGCTGGGTGGACAGCCTCCTGCTGTCCACCTTGAGCGCGACCTCCCTGTCCACCATCAGCTGACGCGCCCGGTACACCGTGGCGAACCCGCCCTGTCCCAGGACCTCCTGGACGTCGTAGCCGGGCAGCTCGAATTGTCCGGGGCGCATGCGCCGCCTCCTCCAGTGTGAATCCCCCGGAGCCGGCACGCCCGGCCCGGAACGGGTGCCGAGACTGTAGCCCAGCCACACGACCACCTCGACGGCAGCATCCGCGCGGCGATCGCCGACGGGCACCCGGACCTGATCACCAGCACCGGAGGACGGCCGGTGTGCCCGCGGCCCAGCGCGGTCTCCGCGGTCGGGAGCCGCAGATCACACCACGGCGGGCCGGCATGCCGTCCTGGATCCGGTGGGTGACCGCAGGCTCCCCGCAATGCCGTGGGACCAGGTCGCCGACAACACCGGCGCCCGCACCACCGGCGCGGATCGGGCCACGATCCGATCCGTCGTCGAACCGGTGGGAGCGGCTGTTCCTGGCGGGACGCATGGAGAACTCCCGGGTCGGGGTCTCCCCCCGCGGACACCGCGGGCCGGGGGCGGGCGCAGGTCGACCGCCGGCTCCGTCTGCCTGAGCACTCCTGCTGCCAGCACCGGCTCCTCGATGAGACACGCCCCGGCGCCGGGTGCGCTCAGTGCGCGCACTCGGCGCCGGGGCGGCACGCCGCTGTCTCTCCGGCCGTCACCTGACGAAGCGGACGGCGGACGGGGCGGAGGAGTGCCCCGCCCCCTCCCCCGGCCCGCTCAGGCGCGGTGCTGGTGGAACCGCGCTGTCGCCGGGGCGAGGGGGGTGTTGCCGAGGATGAGGTCGGAGGCCTTCTCCGCGAGCATCATCACGGGTGCGTAGATGTTGCCGTTGGTGAGGTACGGCATGGCGGAGGCGTCGACGACACGCAGCCCTTCGACGCCGTGCACCTTCATCGACGTCGGGTCCACGACGGACATGTCGTCGACGCCCATGCGCGCCGTGCAGGAGGGGTGGTAGGCGGTCTCCGCGTCGCGCGCCACCCAGTCGAGGATCTCCTGGTCGGTGCGGACGTCCGGACCGGGGGAGATTTCCCCGCCGCTGAAGTCGGCGAACGCCGGCTGGGCGAGGATCTCCCGGGCCACGTGGATCGCCTCGATCCACTCCTTGCGGTCGTTGGGGGTGGAGAGGTAGTTGAAGCGCAGCGCCGGATGCTGCTTCGGGTCAGCCGACTTGATCTTCACGCTGCCCCGCACATCGGAGTACATGGGTCCGATGTGGACCTGGTAGCCGTGTTCGGCGTTGACGGGGGTCCCGTCGTAGCGCACGGCGATGGGAAGGAAGTGGAACATCAGGTTCGGGTAGTCGACGGTGTCGTTGCCCCGTACGAACCCGCCCGCCTCGAAGTGGTTGGTCGCGGCGGGACCCTTGCGGCCGAAGATCCACTGCATGCCGATCTTGGGGCGGTTGTGCAGCTTCAGCGCCGGGTTGAACGAGATCGGCTGGGTGCAGGCGTGCTGGACGTACACCTCAAGGTGGTCCTGGAGGTTGGCGCCGACGCCCGGAAGGGCGTGCACCATGTCGATCCCGAGCGGGGTGAGGTCGTCGGGGTTGCCGACGCCGGAGAGCTGCAGGAGCTGCGGGGTGTTGATCGCGCCGCCGGAGAGGATGACCTCGCCGCCGTGGACCTGCCGGGCCGGGCCGCCCGGCCTGCGGTACTCGACGCCGACCGCTCGGGTGCCGTCGAAGAGGACCCGGTTCACATGGGCGAGGGTGCGCAGGGTGAGGTTGGGGCGCTTCTTGACCGGGTGGTAGTAGCCGCGCGCAGACGACCAGCGGCGGCCGTCGCGGATGTTGCGGTCGAAGCGGGCGAACCCCTCCTGCTGGTAGCCGTTGACGTCGGAGGTCAGCGGATAGCCGGCCTGCTTGGCAGCGTCGAGGAAGGCCCCGAAGAGCGGGTTGTCGGAGTCGCCGCGCTCGAGCCAGAGCGGGCCGCCCTCGCCGCGCCACTCGTCCGCTCCTGCGGCGCAGTGCTCCATGCGCTTGAAGTAGGGCAGGCAGTGCGCGTAGTCCCAGCTCTCCATGCCGGGATCGGAGGCCCAGCGCTCCAGGTCCAGGGGGTTGCCGCGCTGGAAGATCATGCCGTTGATCGAGCTCGACCCGCCGAGCACCTTGCCCCGGCCGTGGTAGACACGGCGTCCGCCCATGTGGGGCTCGGGCTCCGACTCGTACTTCCAGTCGTAGAAGCGGTTGCCGATCACCATCGTCAGCGCGGCGGGCATGTGGATGAAGATGTCCCAGATCCAGTCGGGACGGCCCGCTTCGAGGAGGAGGACCTTGTTCGACGGATCGGCGGAGAGCCGGTTGGCCAGCACGCATCCGGCCGAACCTCCACCGACGATGATGTAGTCGTAACGCTCGCGACTCACTGCTCTCCTCCTGCTGCAGGCCCGGCGAACCAGCGCATGGGCTCCGGCTTGATGTTGTGGTAGATGTGCTTGGTCTCGCGGTATTCGTCCAGCCCGGACGGCCCGAGTTCGCGGCCGATACCGGACTTGCCGAATCCGCCCCACTCCGCCTGCGGGAGGTAGGGGTGGTAGTCGTTGATCCACACGGTGCCGTGGCGCAGTGCGCCCGCGACCCGCTGGGCGACCGAGGCGTCGCCGGTCCACACCGCTCCGGCCAGCCCGTACTCGGTGTCGTTGGCCAGCCGGACGGCCTCGTCCTCGTCCTCGAACCGCTCGACGGTGAGGACCGGGCCGAAGACCTCTTCGCGGACGACCGTCAGGCTCGCGTCGCAGTCGGCGAAGACGGTGGGACGCAGGAAGTAGCCGTTCTGCAGGCCGGGTTCGTGCGGACGGTGGCCGCCGGCGACCAGGCGGGCGCCTTCGGCGAGCGCCTGTGCGATGTAGCGCTCGACCTTGTCCCGGTGCTCGGCGGAGACCAGGGGGCCGCACTCGGTGCCGTCGTCGAGCCCGCTGCCGAGCCGGATGGCGTCGGCCCGGCGGGCCAGCTCGGCGACGAACGCGTCGTGGATGGTGTCCTGCACGATCAGCCGTGACCCGGCCGAGCACACCTGCCCGGAGTGGAAGAACGCCGCGGACAGGGCGTAGTCGACAGCGGTGTCGAAGTCGGCGTCGGCGAAGACGACGTTCGGGTTGTTGCCGCCGAGTTCGAGGGCGACCCGCTTCACGCCGGCCGCGGCCGCCGCCATGATCTTCTGTCCGGTCGCCAGGCCACCGGTGAAGGAGACGAGGTCGACGCCCGGGTGGGAGACCATGGCGGAGCCGACCGTCGGCCCGCCGCCGAGCACCAGGTTGACCACACCGGCGGGGAACCCGGCCTCTTCGAGGAGCTTCACCAGGTGGAGCGTGGCGAGCGGGGTGACCTCGCTCGGTTTGACGACCGTGGTGTTGCCGGCGGCGAGCGCGGGAGCGAGCTTCCACGACATCTGGAGCAGCGGGTAGTTCCACGGCGCGATGAGCGCGCACACCCCGACCGGTTCGTGGACGACACGGCTGATCGCATGGGGATTGCCGGTGTCGACCACACGGCCCGCGTCGGCGTCGGCGAGGTTGGCGTAGTAGCGGAAGACCGCCACGATGTCGTCGACGTCGGTGCGCCCCTCGGCGAGGGTCTTGCCGGTGTCCAGGCTCTCGGTCCTGGCGAGTTCCTCGCGGTCGCGGACGAGCAGCTCGCTCAGCTTCCGCAAGCGCTCACCGCGCTCGCGCGCGGAGGTCGTACGCCACGGCCCGCCGTCGAACGCCTTGCGTGCCGCGGTCACGGCGGCGTCGACGTCCGCCGGATCGGCTTCGGTGACGGTGGCCAGCTCACTGGCGTCGTAGGGGTTGAGTACGGCCCGGCCCGGTCGGGCCCCCGCCGACGCAACCCACTGTCCGTCGATGAACAGGTCCTTCATCCAGCGGATTCCTTCACTTCAAAGGTGCGGGGGAAGCATGAATGCGTACAACCGTACACAAGATGTGTACGGGAGTCCACATTGGCGGCACGATACCGTTGGCCCGTGCATCAGACGAGGTCAGAGGGGAAGTCCGCGATCATGGCAACCAGCCAGCCCGGTACGAAGCGGAGGCAGCGAGGACCGACCGACCCCGACCGGCGCGACCGCATCGCGCGGGCGGCCATCACCGTCGTCACCGAGCAGGGCATCGACGCGCTCACCCATCGCAAGGTCGCGGCGGCCGCCGGGGTACCGCTCGGCTCCACGACCTACCACTTCAGAACGCTGGACGACCTGGTCTCCGCCGCCCTCGCCGAGGCAGCCGCACGCAGCGTCGCCGCCCTGCGCGCCTGGGCCGAGGCGCTGCCGCCGGACGCCGACCTCGCCACCGAACTGGCCGACTTCGTGGTCCGCTCGGTCGGCGAGAAACGCCAGGACACCATGGCCGAGAACAACCTCTACGCCCTCGCGCTGATCCGCCCTCACCTGCGCCAGGCCGCCGTCAACTGGGACAACGCCGTGGCCGAGGTGCTGGGCCGACTCACCGACCCGCTGACCGGCAGGATGGCGGGCGCCCTGCTGTGCGGCCTGCTCATACAAGCCGTCCTCACCAGCGAACCCCCCGCCCGCACGGACATCGAAGCCCTCATCTCACGTGCGCTGCACGGCAGAACGACCCACGACGCACCACCTCACTGAGCGACCCGCCCTGGACCGGATTCGGCTGGAGCACGGCGCAGGGGGCCGCGGAGCGGTCGTGCGCGTTCGTCGATGGGGTACGGCGAGGAGGTGGCTTCGCGGGCCCGGGGGTCCCGCGCCCGGATCGGCAAGTACCCGAACCCTCGTCCGGCTCTCTGACCGCTCACCGGCGCTCGTTCCTCACCCGCCTGCCTGCCGCCGGGACACGGTTGCCCGTGCGCTTCGGGTGCGGTGTTCTCCGTCATTCAATCCGGAGCGCGGTTGCAGAGGGGCCGTGCCTTCAGCAAGCGCACGCGCCGGGAAGCCGTGAGCGACGCGGCGGGCGTCGCGGTGCCGGGCGGTCAGGCACCCGGTGACCGCACGGGCGGCTGCAGCAGGGCGGTCAGTACGCCGATGTCGGGCAGCGTGTCGAGGCCCAGAACGGCCTCCTCCAGGGCCTGGCTTCTCGCAGGATCGATCGCCCGCCGGGTGAGGGCGCGGTACTTCTCGACGATCTCCGCGTTGCTGAGCCGGTTCTCGCCGACGCCACGCGGCTGGACCACCACGGTCTCGTGTACCGTCCCGTCGCCGAGCGTCAGCCGTAGGCGCGTGGTCAGCTGCTGCTCCAGGCCGCCCTCGTCGTACACGGGGTCGTGGCGGGTCTCGGTGCGCCCGATCAGCCGCCACACGTCCTCGCGGCCGGCGCGTTCCCTGGTGAACTGGTCGAACAGTCCGGCCCCGTCGACGAGGGCGACCGCCACGGCGTACGCGGCGTTCATCTGCGCACCGATCGGCTCCAGCGGCCGGCTCGGTGTCCAGCCGCACTTCTCGTACATCCCCCGGGCGAGGTCGATGCGGATGCCCGCGATCTTCTCGATGTCCTCTGGGGACAGCTGCAGCTCCCCGCGCAGTTGCAGCGCGGCGTCCATCGCCGCGTGCAGGCCCCCACAGGCCGCGTAGGGTTTGACCGCGATGCGTTCCGTCTCCCAGATCTCGTCCAGGGTCCCCGCGATCCGGGACGGGTCGGGGAGCTGTCCCTGGCCGAAGACGGTGAGGAACCCCCCGTACTCCCGTTCGAAGACCCGTTTGATCCCGGTGTACCCGGAGGCGGCGAGAACGGCGGCGACCAGGCCGTTGCGGGCCGCGAAGCCGTGGTGCATGCGCTTGACCATGGACTCGAACTGCACGGCCATCAGCCCGCCCGCCTGGGTGCACGCCATGCCGAGCGCGTCCTCGAACCCGACGGCATCCAGGTGGTACAGGGTTCCCGCAGCCGCGGCCGCGGCGGGCGGACCGAAGACGGTGCCGGAGTGCCATCCGCGGATCATGATGTCCGCTCCGTGCAGTGCCATGCCCACCCGGGGACCGACCTCGTAGCCGAGGACCGCGGCGAGCAGGAATCGCGCGCCCGTCGTCTCCGGACGGTGCCCGGCCGCGGCCAGCAGCGCGGGCAGGACGACGGCGTTGCTGTGCAACGGGCCGAAGGGGTGGTAGTCGTCCAGCTCGAAGCCCTGGATGAACCCGGAGTTGAGCATCGCCGCCGTCAGCGGTCCGGTGGTGAGTCCTCCCCACCCGGTGATCACGGAGTCGCCCGCGCCGTCGAGAGCGGCGAGCGCCTCGACGGCGATCCGCGAGGCAGGCAGTTTCGCGCCTACGAGGGCGCACGCGACCCCGTCCAGCAGCAGGTGCTTGGCCCTGTCACGCACCGGATCCGGTACGTCGTCGAGGGTGGTGGCGGCCAGCCAGTTCGCCAGCTTTCCGGTCGGCCCGTCCGGATCGGTCGGCCCACCCCGGGAACCGGGGGTGGGGCCGTCGGCGGAGGAGGCGGACTTGAGGGACACGGGTGACGACCTCGTCTCGCAGGGTGGCCTATGGCCCGTGCACGGATGCGACGGGCGTCCTCATTGTCGGAACGTGGAAGGGGCCAGGAGGACGAGGCGCTCCGTCCTGCTCGCGGGTTTCCCTCCGTCGGCCGCTCGCTGCCGGGATCGGCCGGTGCTCCCTGTGATCCGGGCGGCCAGGGGTCTCCGTTCCGGTCGAGGGATGCGGCAGCGTCCCGTGCGGGCCGGGTCACGGTGCTCTCCTACGACACCGACCCGGGCGACACCAGGCGTGTTGCAGGGCCGGGGCCCGCCCAGCGCAGCAGCACTGCTGCGACCGGTAGACCACACCCGGTCAACGGACACGCCGCCGGCGGGCAGACCCGGCCAAGCATCACGGGGACTGCGGGCTGACCGCTTCGTGGGCCAGGGCCACCAGGTCGCCGATCGCCGGGTGGCCGGGCCCGTCGCGCCATGCGAGGGACGACCGGGACCTCCGGCGCGTCCGTCAGGGGAGCCCGGGCCCGGGCTCCCCGGCCCCGGGCCCGGGTCGGGGTCCGGGTCCGGGGAGCGGGTTTGTTGCGGAGAGGCACGGTGCGGGGGTCACATAGGCCGGTCGCCCGCGATGGCGACGCGCTCCGCCACCCGGCGGTGCGGCGCGTAGTCGTTCACCGCGTAGTGCTGGGTGGCACGGTTGTCCCAGAACGCGACATCGCCTGCTCTCCACCGGAACCGCACCTGGTACTCCGGCACATGCGCCTGTTGCGTGAGGTAGCGCAGCAGCCGGTCGCTCTCCGCACGCTCCATGCCGGTGATCCGGGTGGTGAACGATGCGTTGACGAAGAGCAACCGTCGCCCCGTCTCCGGGTGGACCCGCACCACCGGATGCTCCACGGGCGGAAACGCGGCCTGGAACGGTGCGAGTCGCTCCGGCGGGTAGAAGCGGGCGAAGCCGGGGATGAAGTCGTGCACGGCGGTGGCCCCGTCGATGCGGTCCTTCACCGCCTGCGGCAGGTTGTCGTAGGCGGCGGCCATGTCCGCCCACATGGTGTCCCCGCTGAACGGCGGTACCTCGTGCAGCTGTAGCACCGCGCCGAGCGCGGGCCGTTCCCGGAAGGTCACATCGGCGTGCCAGACGTTCTCGAAGGTGGGCGTGGCACCCCCGCTCTTGTCGAAGCGCACCACATCGTCGCTGGCGCCCCGGGCGAGCAGCGGGTTGGTCTCCAACTCCCCCCACTGCCGGGCGAAGTCGCGCTGCTGCGCGGAGGTCAGCCGCTGGTCCCGGAAGAAGAGCACCTTCCACTCCAGCAGCGCGCGGTTCAGCTCCTCGCGCACCACGTCACCCAACGGCCGCGCGAGGCTGATGCCCCGGATCTCGGCCCCGATCGTGGGCCCCTGCGGAACGACCTCGAAGTGCTCGTACGGGCGCTCCTCGCTCCCCTCGGCGAGGCGACGCAGGATGCGCGCCCCCTCGTACATCCCGTCCTCAGGTGTTCGGGCTTCCCGCAGGGTGAGCGGAGACCCGGCATTCACGGCAGTCATCGACTCCCTCTTCTCGTAGGCGTTCCACCGACAGGTGGCAGACGACGGTTGGCGACCGTTGGTCAACGCGCACGCCCTCGCATGCCGCGAACGGAGGAGTCCGGTGATGCGGTGCGGTGAGTCCCGGGAACCATCCAGACCATCAGCCGCAAAGGCGCGTCAGGCAGGGAGAAGGAGGAGGACCGGCTCGGCTTGGGGCGCGGCGCGCGGCGAGCACACGGCTCGGCGGCGGCCGGGCTATCGGCCGGAGCGCTCGCAGCCGGTTCGATCCGGGACGCGCAGCGCCCCCGTCGTCTCGAACCGGTACCCAGTCATGCGGACGATTCTGTGAGTGCTCCTCGTGCCCTGTCAAACCGCGACGGCGAGGGCGAGAGGGCGGCCTTCCCCTGGGGGCGTGGAGACCCTGACCGCAGGAGAAGTCCCGGCCCTCGCAGGCGAGGTACCGGTCGCCGCAGTGGGGTGGGTGCAGTCGGCGACCACCGCCGGGGGCCGAAGCCGGCCGTTTCAGAAGCGTCTGGGTGACTGGATCCACCCGAGGGACCGCTCCACGGCTCGCTTCCAGTTGTCGTATTCCTGCTCCCGCCGTTCCGGGTCCATGGCCGGCAGCCACTGGGCGGCCCGGTGCCAGTTGCGGCGCAGGACCTCCAGATCCGGCCAGTAGCCGACCGCGAGGCCGGCGGCGTAGGCCGCGCCGAGAGAGACCGTCTCGGCGACCAGGGGCCGCACGACCGGAACGCCGAGGACGTCGGCCAGGAACTGCATGAGCAGGTTGTCGGATGTCATGCCCCCATCGACCTTGAGCTGTTTCAGGGCCAGCGCGGAATCGGCGTTCATGGCGTCGACGACCTCCCGCGTCTGCCAGCCGGTGGCCTCCAGGACGGCTCGGGCCAGGTGGCCCGCGGTGATGTACGAGGTGAGGCCGACGATGACGCCGCGGGCGTCGCTGCGCCAGTGGGGCGCGAACAGACCGGAGAACGCCGGGACGATGTAGCAACCGCCGTTGTCCTCGACCGTGCGCGCCAGGGTCTCGATCTCGGGGGCGCTGTTGATCAGCCCCAGACGGTCCCGGAACCACTGGACCAGCGAACCGGTGACGGCGATCGGGCCCTCCAGAGCGTAGACGGCGGGCTGGTCCGCGATCTTGTAGGCGACGGTGGTGAGCAGCCCGTGCCGGGACCTGACGACGTCGGTACCGGTGTTCATCAGCAGGAAGCTGCCGGTCCCGTAGGTGCACTTCGCCGCGCCGGGCGAGAAGCAGGTCTGCCCGAACAGGGCTGCCTGCTGATCACCGAGGGCGGCCGTGATCCGTACGCCGGGCAGCAGTGAGCGTGCCTCGCCGTAGTCCTCGGCGGAGGGCCGGATCTCCGGCAGCATCTGGCGCGGTACGCCGAAGAACTCCATCAGCTCCGCGTCCCAGGCCAGCGTCCGCATGTCGATCAGCATGGTGCGGCTGGCGTTGGTCGCGTCGGTCATGTGCAGGCCGTCGTCCGTTCCGCCGGTGAGATTCCAGATCAGCCAGCTCTCCATCGTGCCGAACAGCACCTCGCCGTCCCGGGCGCGCTGTTCCAGCCCGTCGACGTGGTCGAACAGCCAGCGGATCCGCGGCGCGGAGAAGTAGGTCGAGGGGGGAAGACAGCAGCGTTCGAGGAAGAACTCGTCCCCGGGCCGGTTTCTGAGGTCGTCGACCAGTTCAGCGGTGCGGGTGTCCTGCCAGACGATGGCCCTGCCCAGCGGAACGCCGGTCCGCCGGTCCCAGAGCACGGTCGTCTCCCGCTGGTTGGCGATCCCGACGGCGGCGATCTGCCGGGCGTCTATGCCGACGTCGGACAGCGCCTCGGGCACCACGCGCTGGAGGTTGCGCCAGATCTCGACGGCGTCGTGCTCGACCCAGCCCGGCCGGGGGAAGTACTGGCGGTGTTCGCGCTGGGCGACGGACACCAGCCGTCCTCGGTGGTCGAACAGGATGCATCGGGTGGAGGTGGTGCCCTGGTCGATGGACATCACATACCGTGCAACCATGATCGAACCTGCCTTCCGATGCTTGGCGGAGCCGCCGGGACCTACCAGCGGGCCGCGCCCAGGTCTCTGGAGATCGCCCGTGCGGCCTCCCGGAGCAAGGTGATCAGGGGCGGTTGGGGCCGGCCTTGGGTGTCACAGATCCGTTCGATGGGTCCGGACACCCCGATCGCGCCCACCACGAGGCCGCCGTGGGCCCGGATCGGTGCGGCGATTCCGGCGTCACCCATGCTCATTTCCTGTGCCTCGGCCCCCCAGCCGAGCTCTCGGATCTCGCCGAGTGCCCGGTTGAGGTCCTCCGGGAGCACCAGGGTGTGCCGGGTGTACGCCTCCAGTCCGGCCGTCAGCAGGGGCTCGATCGGCGCGGCTCCGAAGGCCAGCAGGACCTTGCCGAGTGAGGAGGCGTGCAGCGGCAGCAGTGCGCCCACGTCCAGGGTCTGGAGCGTGTCGTCCGGCCGGAAGACGTGGTGCACGATGAGCACCTTGCCCTCCAGGGGCGTGCCCAGGCGGACGGCCTCCCCGCTGCGGGCGGCCAGGGCGTCGGCCCAGTTGAGGGAGCGCGACCGTAGTTCGTTGACGTCCAGGTAGCTGGTGCCGAGGTGGAGCAGAGCGGCCCCCAGCTGGTACTTCCCGGTCGCCGCGTCCTGCTCGACGAAGTCCACGTGCTGCAGCGTGCGCAGGATCCCGTGAGCGGTGCCCTTGGCCAGCCCGAGTGAGGACGCCACCTCGCCCAGTGCCAGGCGGCGCGGACCGGCGGCGAGCAGACGCAGGATCGCGGCTGCCCTTTCTATGGACTGCACAGGGCCGACCATGACTCGATCGTACGACCGGCGTGCCGATTCGGGGACCGGCGTTCGGTAATGCCGACCGCTGTTCATTGACCGGTCGCGACGTGCTCCGTAGCGTGCCATCACGCCCGGTCTTCTGCTGGCCGGCAGCGCGACCCGGAGGAGGGCACATGACAGTGACGCAGGTCGGCACTGTGCTTCCCGACGAGGAAGCGGCTCCTCGCGAGGAAGCGGCGCTTTGCGAGGAAGCCGAAGAGGAGGCCGAACACGTCATTCCGCTGCCGCACGCCGCCGTGGCCGTCCCGGCCGTCCGCCGACGCGTACGCGCGGCCCTCACCGGCTGGCACCTCTGTGCGGACGTCGTCGACGACGTGCTCCTGCTGGCCTCGGAACTGCTCACCAACGCGGTCGTCCACGCGCTGCCCCCGGCGACGCTGCGGCTGTCGCGCCTCCTGGGGCACGGGCGCAGCACCGTACTGCGCGTCGAGGTGACCGACATGGGACCTGCGCCGGCGGCTGGACGGCCGGCATCCGAGTCCGCCCCGGACGAGCACGGCCGGGGTATCGACATCGTCATGGCGCTGTCGGACCGGTGCGGCGTCCGGGAGCACTTCGGGGGGACCAGCCGGTGGGCGGAAGTGGTCGTGAGCTGACCGCCGGCCGGGGACGGCCCGCACACGGCGCCGTGCCGGCGGCCGTCGGGCCGAGACCACACCCGGCGTGAGTGGTTGCCCGACCGCATCGGCGATCACCACGGCGAGCAGGGCCGGTTCCGGCGATCGGGGACGCCCGCCCTCGGTCCGGCGACGGTCAGGGGTGGCGTTCGGGGCGATCTACCGGTGGCCTTGGCGGCTCGGGTCTGCCCGGCCGTCGCGATGCCTCGCGCCGCCGGGCAGGCCTGTGTCAGCTGACGGCCGTGGAACTCAGCACGGGGCTGGGCGAGGAGAAGCACGACGTCGGTACGTCCGCGGTGAAGAAGAGGATGGGCACCCGGGCCGTGAACGTGAGACCGGGGTTGTCGTAGGAGGTGCCCGCGATCCGGGTGGTGACCGTGCCGCCAGGGGCGCCTGCGACAAGGTCCAGTGTCAGGGTGGGGAGCGTGAAGGTGCTGCCGCCGCTGATCGGGCCGGGGACGGTCATGACGATCTCGCCCCCACTGACGGCGACGCTGGGGGTGCCCGAACCGGTCCCGGATCCTCCGGACAGGCTCTCGTCGGTCAAGGTCGCGTTGGTCGGCATGACGGCCCTGAGCTTGATGTCCTTGATCGCCTTGACCGTGTAGCCGTTCACCGAGCCCGGCACGGTCAGCGGCGCGGGGGCGAGAGCGACGCTGAAGGCGCTGCCGGACGGCACGCTGTCGGGTGCCGTGGCCTCGACCCCAGCGCCGAGGTCGAAGGTCTGCGCCGAGACGATCGGCGGCTTCGCCTGGCAGTCGAAGGTGAGGGGCGTCTCTGCCGCGGCCGAGGGTGCAGCGGCCAGCCCGACGAGGGCCAGGCAGCCGGCGGCCGCCACGGGAAGACGAGTCAGCGCGGATACGGGTCTCATGTCCATCCTCCTCGCAGGTGCGCGGAACGGTGCGGAGTCGTCCGTGGAACGCGCCTGCCTGTCCGGCGGCGCAGGTACGGGTCGCGGAGTGCACGGGGTCTGCGGCGTGGGCTGCTTGAGCGTGTGGCAGACGGGCGGTGAACCCGCCCGCACTCCCGAATGCCTTTACGTGTGCATGTCAGCATGCCTCTGCCGTGATGTAAAGGGACGTGTCGCGATTGCCGGACGGCGCCCCTGGTCACCGCGCAAGGCACCTGCATGGCGTGGCCACGTACCGGTCATCTCCGGGCGAACGGGCGGTGAGCCGGACGGGGCGGGAAGGGGCCGGCCCGGCAGCGCCGGCGAGGGGGCCCCGGAGCAGGTCGCCCGCCGCACCCCCGGACCCTGCCGGCTGACGCGCCGCCCCGGAATCCGGCCCTGCAGGCCGCGCGGACCAGCGGTTCCGCGCCGGGCGGACCGGCGGTTCCCGGCCTCGGCGGCCCGTTTCCGCACCTGGTCCGCCCCAGGGTCTTGGACGAACATGCGAAACGTCGCGGCATCGGGGGCGACATTTTGTGCATGTAGCCAATGTTCGTGGCACAGCTCACGGGGGTTTTATTTCGGCCACACGACGAGATGCCGCTGCCGTCACCAGTGAGACTTCGACGACGTGAACCGCCACGGACAGCCCTGAGGCCGCCGACGACACTGACGGATCAGGGATGGCCGGGCCCTTCTCGATCACCTACCTCTTGAAAGGCAAGGCAGAGATGGCACGTGTCGCAGCCCTGCTCTCCGGTCGCGGAGAACGGAGCACCCACCCGGTCGATGAGGTCCTTCCGGCCACCAGGCTCGCACTCTACGGATTCCAGCACGTGCTGGCGTTCTACGCGGGCGCGGTGATCGTCCCGATCATCGTGGGCGGTGCGCTGAAGCTCAGCACGGAACAACTGGTCTACCTGATCAACGCGGACTTGTTCACCTGCGGAATCGCGTCCATCATCCAGGCATGGGGGATCGGCCGGATCGGCGCACGGCTGCCCCTGATCCAGGGCGTGACCTTCACCGCCGTGTCGCCGATGATCGCCATCGGGCTCGGTGCCGGGGGCGGTACCGCAGCCCTGCTGGTGGTCTACGGAGCCGTCATCACGGCAGGTCTGGCGACCTTCGCCTTCGCCTGGCTGCCCGCCAGGGCGTTCGGGGCGGTGATGCGGCTGTTCCCGCCTGTGGTGACGGGCACGGTCATCACGGTTCTCGGCATCGTACTGGTCCCGGTGGGCCTGAACGACGCCGCCGGAGGGCTCGGCAGCCCGGATTTCGGTGACCCGAAGAACTTCGCCTACGCCGGTGGCACGATGCTCTTCATCCTCGTTCTGATGAGGGTCGGCAGGCAGTTCCTCTCCAGCATCGCGATCCTGCTCGGCCTGGTCGGCGGCACCGTCGCGGCCTACCTCCTCGGGGACGTGCGTTTCGGGGATGTGAGCAGCGCGGACTGGATCGGGGTCACGACGCCGTTCCACTTCGGTATGCCGAAGTTCCAGTGGTTTCCGATCCTCCTCATGCTCATCGTCATGCTGATCACCATGGTCGAGACGACCGGCGACACCTACGCGGTCGGCGGCATCGTCGACAAGAAGGTCGACAGCGAAACCGTGGCGCGTGCCCTGCGCGCCGACGGTGCGGCCACAGCCCTGGGCGGCGTCCTCAACTCCTTCCCGTACGTGGCGTTCGCGGAGAACGTCGGGCTGGTGCGGATGACCAGGGTCAAGAGCCGGTTCGTCGTGGTCGCCGCCGGTGTTTTCATGATCGTCCTGGGGTTGCTGCCCAAGGCCGCCGCCGTCGTCGCCTCGATACCGAACGCGGTGCTCGGCGGAGCGGCGACCGTGATGTTCGCGATGGTCGCCCTGGCCGGCATCCAGACGCTGTCCAAGGTCGACCTCAGAGAGGAGAGGAACGCGCTGGTCGTGGGGGTGTCCCTGGCCTTCGCCCTCCTGCCGGCCACGGTCCCGGTGCTCTTCGAGAAGCATATGAACGCCGACCTCTCCTCCCTGCTGAACAGCGGTGTCACGCTCGGTGCGACGGCCGCCATCGTGCTGAACCTGATCTTCAACGGGCTGGCCAGGGACGAGGAGCCCGTGACAGTCACCCCGACCGACTCGGGACAGGCCGCGGCCGAAGCCGTCTCCACGCCGACCGCCTGACCCCCCGCCACCTCCCAAGGGATCCCCCGTCCGGGCCGCAGCCCGGACGGGGGCACCGCCGTCGGCGTGCGACTGCTCCCCCCGGCCAGGGGCGCCGACCTCGTGCCCCGTCTCAGGGATGCCGCGACCAGTGTCCGACCGCACGGGTTCGCCGGGTCGGCAGCGCAGTTCACGACACGCGTCGTCCACGCCTCGTCGTGGAAGCGCTTCCCGCCGACCGCGCCCCGCTGTCCGTCCGGTGCCCTTCGCGGCGCTCAGCCGGCAGAGGACAGAGTGATCAGTACGGGCTGCTCGGTGATCCGCAGTGTGCGCGGCGCCGGGCCGGAGGTGCCGTCCAGGGACCGGACCGTGCGCGCGCCGCGGTCGGCGGGCATGGCCGCGGTCCCCGACTCGGTCCAGCGGATGACGGCCGGGACCGGCCCGCCGCCATGGGGCGCGGCGAGCAGGTACCGGCACTCCCAGACCTGTCCGGGGAGGCCGTCCTGATGCCCGTGGCCGCACGACGTGATGCGGGCGCCGGTCAGCCATCGCTGAAGCCTGTCCACGGCGCGGGCGGCGGCGGTCGGTCCGCCCCCCACTGCCTGGAGGACGAGTGGGATCTTCGTGCCACCCCAGTTGTAGAAGTACATGCGCTCGTAGCGCAGGTACATGCCGATCAGGTAGAAGCGTGCCGCGTAGGCGATGGCGTGGGCCTGGTCGAGGGGGCGGTCCTCGGGGATGCGGTAGGTGGTTCCGGTGTCCCACAGGGGCGGATGCACTCCGGCCTCGTGGAAGGTCCGGTCGATCACGTGGCCGAGACCGACGAAGGTCTCCGGGGTGTCGCCCTCGTGGCGTGGATACAGCTTCACACCAGCGGCGTCACAGTACTGGTAGCCGCCGGCCGCTGCGAAGTCGCGCAGGAAGCGACGCGAAGGAGGCTCCCACAGTTTGCCGATGGACGGGCACACCACCGTGGCCCGCGGATCGGCCCGCCGGATTACGGCACTGGCCCGCTGGGTCATCCGCGCGAGCGTCGCGGCGTCGCCGGTGAAGAAGTGCGGGGAGGGGGCCAGCACCCACAGTTCGTAGGCCGTGATACGACCCGCATACCTGGTGGCGACGGCCCGGACGAAGCGGACCCAGTCGTCCACGGCGTCGGGCGGGGCAGCGCGCGACCCGTCGGTGTACGGGCCCGGCGGTGCGTCGGGGGCGGCCCAGGACGGCGTACCCCCGAACGTGTACAGGACCGGGAGGTGCACCTGCCGGGCCCCGTCGACCAGGCGGTCGAGGACGCTCCAGTCGTACCGGCCGCGCTCCGGTTCGACCAATGCCCAGCGGGACCCGCTGTCCCACAGCCGAACCGCCCCCACACGGAACGTCGGCATCGCCCCACTGCCGCTGTTCACGGTCACCCCGTAGAACGAGCCGGGCACCGCAGCCGGATACTGCGACCAGGCGGGCCCGGGCACGTTCTGCTCGGGCCGGGCAGCGTTGTGCCGGACGGGGGACGACGCGGTCGCACCGACCATCACGACGGCGAGCAGGCAGCCGACGGCCCCGAGCCATCGCACGACGCGGAGCCGCTGACGGGGTGACGCCCTTCGCGCGGCAGGCTCGGTGTCGGCGACGGCGTCACCGATCACCCGTTCGGGGACGGCATCGCCGCGTGCCGTGGACCGGGCGGCGTCGGCGTGCTCCCACAGCCGGTACAACTCGGCCAACTCGTCCCGTCCGGCCCCGCACACCCGGGCGATGCGCTCCACCATCCCGTAGCTGTCCGGCAGCACTTGGCCCCGGCAATAGCGGTGCACAGCGGAAGCACTGATACCGCAGCGGGTGGCGAGTCCGGCGTAACTGAGACCGCTGCGTTGCTTGAGCTCGTGCAAACGTCCGGCCAGGTCCGGCATCCCTGGTTCCCCCTGTGGCCATCCCGCTCCGGCGTCCCAGCGCGCTGTGTCGTGGCACGTCAGAACGTGCGTTTCATCCCTCTCCTTGTCAGGGACGCGAAAGCCTTGCCCGGCAGTTCACAGACCGGCACGCTCGACGCGCCGTGATCCGACGGCACACGGGACATCCGCGCCACCCCGCGGGCGGCGCGGCCGAGTACGAGAGGCCAGTCATGCACCTGCGTACCACACTCGGCACCGTGATCGGTGCCGGCGCCCTGCTCACCACGGTGCTCGCGAGCACTCCCGCGCAGGCGTCGCCCGCCGGCCAGGTCCGCCCCCTGAGCGGCTGCCGGTTCGTCGTCATCTGCGGAACGCTCTACAACAACACGACGCACAACGTGAAGGTCTGTCTGAACTGGGTCGGGTCCGGACCGGACCAGGCCTACCAGACGTCCGGCCACTGCCGCTCCGACTCCATCGCCTACGCCAAGCCGCACAGCGTCTACGGAACACCGCAGCACAAGGACATCGACGCCTTCTACATCCCCTGGGGCACCGTCTACTGGGGCGCCTACAGCGGCATCCCGAAGAAGTGGACCCACACGGGGAACGGATGGTGGAAGTTCTCCAGCGTCACCGACGTGCACATCGACTGGACCAGCTGAACCGCTGACGAACAGGGCGAAGGAACCCGTCGGCGGCATCACGGCCGCGTTCATCGGCGTTGCGCCAGCGCAGGTAGGCGTGGTGGCGCAACGGGCGGGCAGAGCAGCGCGGGGCTGTGACCGGTGTCCGGTCGGTCACGGCCCCACATACGTGGAGGCCGGTCACCGGCGGTATCAGCAGCAGCCGCCCGCAGTGCCCCGCTCCTGCGAGCCGGTGTCGGCCTGGGCCGGGGTGGCGCAGCAGGTGCTGCCCTGCTGTCTGGTCGGGGTGTCGGAGTCGGCCTTGACCACGTACACCTCCCAGGGTTCCTGGCCGGGGCCGTGCACCCAGACCTTGTCCTGGAGGGCGTAGCAGCAGGCGGTGTCGTTCTCCACGTCGGTGGCCAGGCCGGCCTCGCCCAGGCGGGTGGCGGCGGCCCGGACGGCGTCGGTGCTCTCGACCTCGACGCCGAGGTGGTCCATGCGGGTGGCCTCCCCTGCGGTGCCTTCGATGAGGACGAGCTTGAGCGGCGGCTCGGCGATGGTGAAGTTGGCGTAGCCGCTGCGGAGTTTGGCGGGCTCGGTGCCGAACAGCTTCGTGTAGAAGGCGACGGAAGCGGCGAGGTCGGGGACACGCAGTGCGAGTTGTACACGGGACTTCACGGCGAACCTCCTTGGGTGGTGGGGAGTTCAGCAGCCGCCGGAGGTACTGGCCGGAGCACCAGGGTGGCCGATCCGGAGTGCGGTGGGGGCGGCGCAGCAGCCGCTGCCGGACTGCCCGGTGTTCTCCGGCGCGTCGAAGAGGCCCGCGCCGCCGCACACCCCTGTCTCCGGGAGGGTGAGTTCGACGCGCTCGGCGGCCTCCTGGTCGCCCGCGATCGCGGCGGTGATCGAGCGGACCTGCTCGTAGCCGGTCATCGCGAGGAAGGTCGGGGCGCGGCCGTAGGACTTCATGCCGACCAGGTAGAGGCCCGGCTCGGGGTGGGAGAGCTCGTTGACACCGTGTGGGGAGACCGTGCCGCAGGAGTGGACGTTCGGGTCGATCAGCGGGGCGAGGGCGGCCGGCGCCTGCAGGCGCTCGTCGAGGCCGAGGCGGACCTCGGAGAGGAAGGACAGGTCGGGGCGGAAACCGGTCAGCACGATGACCTCGTCGATCCTGTCGGTGCGGCGGCCGTCCTCCGCGACCAGGACGAGCCGGTCGTCGTCGTGGCGTTCCACGGCCCGGGTGCGGAAGCCGGTGACCGCGCTCGCGTGGCCCGCCTCCACGGCCCCCTTGGCACGCAGGCCCAGCGCACCGCGCGCGGGCAGTTGGTCGGCCTCGCCGCCGCCGTACGTGCCCGCGCCGATGCCCCGGCGCAGGATCCACACCGCGTGTGTGCCGTCCGCCTCCTTCGCCAGGTCGGCGAGGAGGGCGAGGGCGGTGAAGGCCGAGGCGCCCGAGCCCACCACGGCGGTGCGCCTACCCGCGTGACGGGTGCGTACGGCCGGGTCGTTGAAGTCGGGAACACGGTAGGAGACACGGGCTGCGGCCGGCTTCTCTCCGAGGGCGGGCAGGCCGTCGGCGCCCATCGGGCCCGGGACGGACCAGGTGCCGGAGGCGTCGATCACGGCGCGAGCGGTGATCCGCTCCTCACGGCCGTCGGCGGACCCGGTGTGGACGGTGAAGGGCTGCTCGTCGCGGCCGGAGTCGACGACGCGGTCGCGTCCGGCACGGGCCACGCCGGTCACCACGGCGCCGTAGCGGACCTTGTCGCCCAGAGCGTCGGCGAGCGGCTGCAGATAGCGCTCGGCCCAGTCGCCGCCGGTCGGGTAGGCAGATGTGTCGGGGCGGACCCAGCCGGTCGGGGCGAGGAGTTTCTCGGCGGCCGGGTCGATGACCTCACCCCAGGTCGAGAACAGGCGGACGTGCGACCAGTCTCGTACGGCGCTGCCCGCCGCCGGGCCGGCCTCCAGGACCAGGGGCTCGATGCCGCGCTCAACGAGATGGGCGGCGGCAGCCAGGCCGACGGGACCGGCGCCGACGACCACGACGGGCAGCTGGTCCGCGGAGAGCGCGTTCACGAGGTTCCCCTTTGTTTCGACATTTGTCGATCTCTTGCAGGTGCCAGCATGACACCTGTATCGACAGGCGTCAACATAGACGTCCATCGATTCCGAGCCGGAGGGAGTGAGGCGGCGCGCTCCGCCCAGGCGAGCCGGGGCTCCGGTGACGCAGATCCCGATCGTCGCGCGGTATGGGGATGGCCGTGGGTGCGGCGGGGCGGGGGGTCATGGGGCTCCGTCGTTCGCGAGGCGGGCGACCGTTTCGGGGGTGAAGTAGGCACCGGACAAGGTCTCGGTGAGCCGCCGGGCCAGCACGGAGACGGCGTCGGCGGCGGCCTCGGGCGGCACGCCTCGACCGGCCTCGATCTGCCCGCGCAGCCACAGGTGGGCCCGGCCGCGCCATGTCGCCGGGTCGGCCTCCCCGGTGAGGACGGCGTCCGTGAATCCGGTGAGGACGATGCCGGGGTGCAGGGACGCGGTGTGGACGCCGGTGCCGCGCAGTTCCTGTCCGAGGTTCTCGGTGAGTTTGATGACGGCGGCCTTGGACACGGAGTACGCCGACACGTGCGGCCAGCGGTGCACCCCCGCGTGGCTGACCAGGTTGACGATCCGTCCGGTGCGCCGGGCCAGCATGACCGGCAGCAGCGCGTGGGTGGCCAGCAGCACACCGCGCACGTTGGTGTCCATCGCCGCCCACCACGCGTCGGGGTCGCACTCCCACAGCGGCCCGAACGGCCCCTCGACTCCGGCGTTGTTGACCAGCAGGTCCACTGTGCCGAGTTCGTCGCGCAGCTCGTCCAGCGCCGTCCGCAGGACGTCGGCCCGCGTGACGTCGGCGGCCCGGCCGTACACCGTGCAGCCGGCGCGGCGCAGTGCGGTGACGGCGTCATGGACGCCGCTCTCCGAACGCGCCACCAGACCCACGCGTACGCCGTCTTGCGCCAGCCTGCGTGCGACGGCGAACCCCAGACCGCGGCTGCCGCCCGTCACCAGCGCCGTGTGGACCGCGGCGGTCACCGGGGCTCCGCCGGCACGGTGAGCAGCCTGCGGACGATCTTCCCGGAGGCGGTGCGGGGAATGACCTCGACCCGGTGCACAGTCTGGACGCGCTTGTACGGCGCGACCTGGGCGTTGACGAAGGCGGCGAGTTCCGCGTCCGCCGCCGGGGCGCGCAGCACGACGTAGGCCACGGGTGCCTCGCCCGTGGCCGGGTCGGGGACCGCGGCCACGGCGGCGTCGGCGACCGCTGGGTGCCGCTGCATCAGCTCCTCCAGTTCCGCCGGGGCCACCTGGTATCCGTTGACCTTGATCAGCTCTTTGCACCGGCCGGTGACACGCAGCGCGCCGTGCTCCAGGGACACCAGGTCTCCGGTGTGCAGCCAGCCGTCCGCGTCGACGGCGTCGCGCGCGATCTGGGGACCGCGCACCCACAACTCCCCGCGGACCACCCGGTGCTCCACGCCTGGGACGACCCGTGCCGTCCGCCCCGGCTCCGTTGTGTCCTCGCCGGCGGCGACCGCGACGTACCCGGACGTCTCGGTGAGGCCGTACCCCATCAGCACCGGGGCACCGAGAACCCGACGGGCATCGGCGACCAGGCCGGGCGGGACGGGAGCGCCTCCGGTGACGACGGCGCGCAACCGGTCCAGGTTCACCGGGGCGTCCCGTTGCCCGGCGCACAGGGTGCGCAGTTGGGGCGGTACGACGAAGAGCCGGGTTACGCCGTGCTCCGCCATCGCCCGCAGCGCCGGTTCCGGCCGGTACCTCGCCAGGGTGACGACCGTGCCGCCGCAGCGCAGGGTGTGATGGAGCACCGCCTGGAGGCCGTAGGCGTGGGCGAAGGGCAGAACGGCGAGCACCCGGTCATCCGGGGCCAGCGGTAGGGCGGCCGTGCCGGCGGCCAGGGCGGCGATCATGTTGCCGTGGCTGAGGCGGACCGTCTTCGGCAAGCCGGTCGTCCCGCTGGAAGAGGCGAGCACGGCCGTTCCGGCTTCCCGAGGGGGAGCGCTCGCCTCCCGCGCGGGCGGGCAGGCCCCGGTCTCGGCGGCCCGAGGGGGAGCGGCGGGTGTGCCGGAAGGCGGGGCGGTCAGCCGTTTCAGCGGTGCGGCCCGCGTACCGTTGCCGCCCACGGCGTCGATGAGCCAGTCGGCTCCGGCGCGTTCCAGCTGCCGTTGCGCTTCACCGGCCGTGTGGACCGGGTTCACAGGGACGACGCTGCCGCCCGTCGTCAGCACGGCGTGCAACGCGACCACGAAGTCGACGCCGTTCGACAGGCGCAACCCCACGGCGTCACCCTGCCGCACCCCCCGTCCCAGAAGGTCTGCCGCGGTCCGGCGCACGGCGTCACCGAGTTCGCGATGACTGATGCGGCGTCCGGAGTCGGCCTCGAACACCGCGTCGGAATCGCCCCGTTGGGCGCCTGCGGCCAGGACGTAGGGCGTCAGCTGCGGGATCACTCCTCTCCCCCGGCTTCTCCGGTCGTCCCGACGGGGCGCGCGGCCGGAACCTCCGTGTCCACGAGCCCCGACTCCACAGCCGTGCACATGGCTCGGGTGGTCCAGGCTCCGGTCGGCACTCCGGGCAATCGACGGCCCGGACCCGCCTCCGTGTCCTGGTGCGTCAGCACCTGGCACTCGTCATCGTCGTGATCATCACGCGCCACATTCTGTGTATCAGCGTTAAGTCGGCACAAATCAGGACGCGTTGTTTCACCCGTTCAGGGGGACTTTCGCAGAGTCCCAGGCCGAAGGTACGCCGGGCGTCCCGTGCGCGGACGGTTCGGACTGCGAGGCGGCGACGGCCCCGCGGTCATGCGTGCTCGTCACAGCTCCGGGGTGGTGTAGAGGCTGGGGCGGTCGGGTCCGGGGGGCGTCTCGATGACCGGGATGGGTTTCTTTCCCGGATCGCCGTTGCGGCCGGAGGCGAAGCTGAGCGTGCCGCTGGCTGCTTCCACTTCATTGTCGAGGTTCAGCAGGAAGAGGGCGTTGCGGACCCGAACCTGGTTCATGGGCTGCTCGGGGTCCTCGGAGTAGCTGATGCGGATGGCCCGTACGGCGGTCACCAGCGCATCGTGGTTCGCCACGGCGTAGCCGTCCTGCAACGCGTCCTCCACGTCGTCCGCGTACCGGATCCTGGTGCGGTACTGCTCGTAGAAATCGTGGAAACCCCTCGGAGCGCCGGGTCCCGTACCGGAGTCCCGCGTCCATGCCGGATCCATGGCCGACGCCTGGACGACGGTGATGCCGTCCTGTCCCAGACGCGCCCATTCGTCCTTCGCGATGGCCGGCCCGGTCTCCACGAACAGCACGGAGATCGGATCCGGGCGGCAGGTGCGGTGGTGGAGCGCCTCGACGAACTTGTCCAGGTCGCCGGTACGGCCCGAGAAGAGCACCATGTCGACATGGGCCTGGCAGATGTTGCGCACCGCGGTGTCGACCAGAGCGGGCGGGGCGTCCTCCTCGATGGTGGTGCCGTGGAAGGGCTGGACGGGCCTGGAGCCCAGTTCGCGCTTCATCAACTTCTCGAAGGCGTCGGTCAGGGTGGCGACGTACAGGTCGGGGGGGTCGTCGTCCGCCACCAGGATGGCCTTGCTCAGGTTGTCGTGGTCCCGTACGTAGTGACGCAGTGCGCTGACGAAGTCGGTGTTGCTCCCCGTGACACGGATCAGCCCGGGAATCGTGCTCGCGTTCAGGCCGTCGGCACTCGCCGACGAAGCGATGATCGGTATCCGGTGCTCGGACAGCCGCTTCGCGGCGGCCTGGGTGTCCGTGGTGCTGATGCTGAGTCCGACCACGGCGACCAGAGGGGCACTGTCGTCGGTCATGGAGATCAGTTGGTCGACCGCTGGTTCCCAGTGTTCGTAGCGGCTGCCCGCGTTGGCCAGGAGCAGTTGGACCTGCGGGGCGCGGTCGCCGAGTTCCTGGGTGTGGTTGGCCCTCATCTGGGCGGTGTACGCGCCTTCCAGGGAGTGCAGTACGCGTCGAGGTGACTGCGGGCCGGTGTCCGTCGGCGTCAGGGTCGAGAGGAGTCCCACCTTGACGTAGTTCTTCTCCTCCGACGCGACGCGGTCGTTCTCCTTCTTGATCAGCTTTTGGATGTCCCGGAACCTCTTCCCCAGGTCATCGGCGCCGTCCGGCACGAAGACGAAGGAACCGTCGGTGACCCCGACGCATTCGCCGCCGTGCCGCGTCAGCTGCGAACCGCCGCAGTCGAGGCGGTCCGGGAGCGCGACGATCAGCCAGGCGGCGAGTACCACGAGGACGACTCCGGCACTGAGCAGGAGCGGCTTCCTGTAGCGCCGGGGCCGGGGCTTGAAGCTTGCTCCGCCCACGAGATCAGACATGTGCGCTCCTGCGTTCCTCGGATGTCGGCGTCGTTACCACAGCGGCGGTTGCGCGCTGTACTCGGCCGCGGCTTGTGACAGTGCCACGAGTCCGTCCGGGCTCTGAGGTGCGAGCTGGTCCAGGGTGATCGATATCTGGGCATAGAGAAATCTCCGTTCCACGCCGCCCGAGGGGTCGCTGACGATGCGCAGGGCTGCGAGCAGGCGCGTGGTCTCGGCGACGGTGTCGTCCGGCGCGGTGACGCGTATGTCCCTGACCTGCTCGTGGAACTGGTCATTGGGGCTCAGGTCCTGGTGTTCTGCCGCCCGGAACGGGGATCGCGCCACCGTCTGCAGCAGTTCCAGCCAGGAGTCGCCCGCCATGTCGGGCAGGAGACGGGCGAGTTCCAGGGCGACCGTGGAGAGGTCGTCCATGGCCAGGCGATGGTACAGCTCGCCCGCCTTGTCTCCGTTGCGTCGGCAGCGACCCCGCAACCGGTCGTGCACCGTCGACCAGTCGGCGTGGTGCGCCGGGGGGCGTGCGGCGAGGTCGCGGAGCAGCAGCCGCCGCAGCACCGCGGGGCTCGTGCCGCCGGACTGGTCCCAGCTGTCGTCCCGGCGGATGGTCTCGCCCCAGGCCGTGTTCACGAGGTCGCTCTGGTGGCTCAGCCACAGCCGGTCCTCCTCGCTCCGTGCCGCCGAGCAGGTGGCATGGGCGTCGATCTGTGCCTCGTCGACGGGCAGCAGGCGGCGCAGCAGATACTCTCCGGCTGCCGGCTCCCGGCCCGCCGCCGGGGTGCCACCTGCGCCTGGAGGGGCTGGTTCACCATGGTTCTCGGTGACCGGACGGGCGAGGAGTTCGGCGACACTGCGGGCCGTGGGTCCCCGGCGTCCCGCGACCTGTGCCAGCAGGCCGACTGCCTGAGGGTGCCCGCCCGTGAACTCGTGCACGAGCCGGGCCAGCCGCCGGTCGGCGCCCCCGCGGCCGGTCGGCCGGCTCAGCAGTGTCTGCACCTCGGCAAGGGTCAGCAGCGGGAGCCGGTAGCTCAGCCACGCCGGGGAGTCCCCGCCCCGCCTCTCCGGAGCGGCACCGAGCAGGTCCTCCAGCGGTGCCGTCGTGGTCTCGGCCATGTCGGGCAGCTCGCTCCTTCCGGTGGCGACCACGGTCAGCGGCTCGGGGCGCTCCTGGGGCCGCAGTGCGGGGCGGGCCTGCAACAGCCGGCCCAGAAAGGCCAGTCCGGCGGCGGCGTCGGCGTTGTCCAGCAACAACAGGGGGGTGGGGAGTGCGTGGACGCGCCGCGGGCAGTCCCGCAGGTCGGCCAGAAACGCTTCGCACAGCAGCGCGTCCACGCGGCCACGTGCTGATCGTCCGGGTTCCCTGGTCGGGTCGGCCTCGGCGTCGCGGGCCCAGGTGTTGAGTTCCAGCAGCGTGTCGATCGGGTCGTCCACCAGTTCCCGGTCCCGGTGCCCGTACCACCGCTGGGCACGGCCGGGGAAGGTGAAACCCGCGAGGTTGACCAGGGCGTTGAGCGGTATCTGCAAGGCGAGGGTGGCGAACCCCATGGGGATATCGACCTCGGCGGGGTTGCCGGTCATCTCCATCAGGAACTGCTGCGGCCAGCCGCCGCCGCGCCGTTGCTGCAGGAGCTGGGACACCTCGGACCTGGCTCGCTCGAAGTCGAACTCGCTCAGATCCTGCTTCATGACGAGCAGCCCGATCAGCAGCCGGGGGAAGCGCAGTCTGCGGTAGCGCGGCCGGTACCAGGCAAGCTGCCGTGCCAGGACGGAGAGGGTCTGGGGCAGGTCGTCGCGCTCGGGCTCGGTGAAGTCGACCCGCCCGTAGGGCACGTACTGGTTGACCTGGGACACGATGGAGTCCACCAGTGTCGTCTTCCCGGTGCCGTGTCCCCCCTCGACGAAGACCATGGGCCTGCGGCGGCCGGGCGGGAGCGGGTACGACGGCTGCACCAGCGTGTGCACCCCCCGAACCGCCGCGGACCGTACGAGGGCCGGCTGCCCCTCTCTTTCCATGCTTCCCCCCTGCGCACGCACACTTACCGAGCGTTGCCCGGGCAACGCGTAGTCACCATAGGGAATCGCCGCGTGACAGGTGCCCACATTTCCCAATCGTGATCCGGGCGCGGCCGACGACGCCCTCGGTGACCGCGCGCCCCGCATCCGTCACCGGGGCAGGCCACAGCGCGGGAACGGCGACCGGCCGCCGTCCGCCCACGGCGTTACGGCGGCCGTGGGCGGACGGCGGCGTCAGGGCTGGCCGGCGCCGGAGAGACGCCGCAGCGGTATGAGCGCCTGCACCAGGAAGTCTCCCTGCGGTGTGCTCCTGGCCGTCACCTCTCCCCCCAGCCTCTGCGCCCGCTCGCGCATGCCCTTGAGGCCCAGTCCCCCGCTGCCGGTCGCCGGCCCGTGCGCGGCGTCCGCCCGCTCGGCGCGGCCGTTGCGCACCGTCAGCTTCAGGACCTCCCCCTCCGTGGTCGCCGCGACATCGACCTCGGCGCCGGGCGCGTGGCGGCCGGCGTTGGACAGGGCCTCCTGGACGATGCGGTAGAGACCTTGGCGGAGGGGCGGATCGCACTGCTCGATGCGTGGGTCCACACTCCAGGACACGCGCATCCCGGCTTCCTGGGCGGTGCCCAGCAGCCGGGCCAGGTCCGGTTCGAAGGGTTCCTCCCCCACCCGGCTCAGTGCCGGGTGCGGCCCCGTGGCACCGGTGCGCAGCACCTGCAGCAGGTCCCGCAGCTCCTGCATCGCGCGGCGGCCCAGTTCGCCTATGAGCTGCGCGGCCTCGCCGGTGGCCGGCTCGCGGGCGGCGGTCACCTCCAGGGCTCCGGCCCTCAGGATGATCAATCCGACGTAGTGGGTGACCGAGTCGTGCATCTCCCGGGCGATCCGGGCCCGTTCGGTCAGTACGGCGTTCTGGGCGACGAGTTCCTGCTCGCGCCGCAGTTGTGCCGCGTGCGTGTGAAGGCTGTCGATGCGCTGCCGGTGCTCCCGCACGGTGACCGCCACCAACGCGGGAACGATGACGAACGGCACCATTTGCCGTACCCCGATCTCCTCGAATCCGCGGACGGCTGCCAGGGCCGGGCCGATGCCGGGGTCATAGAACATCATGTCCATGAAGTCGAGGACGAAGGTGGCGCACACGGCTGCCGCAGCGGCCGTGGCCCACGCGTAGCGGCGCTGCGAAACGAGTGTGTAGAAGACGATGGGGACGGTCATGACGGATCCGGTGACGAAGCGCGCCGCCGTGGTGGCCAGCGCCAGGAGGACGGGCCATCTGCGCCGTGTCAGGATCGCCGCTCCGGCCACGACGTCGGCGCTCACCCAGGAGATGAAGAGCCAGTCCGTGATCGGCCGTGCGCCGGGTGCGTCCGGGTCCGTGTCGACGGCGAAGTAGACCACCAGGGCATAGCCGACCGCCAGGGCCGACAGGATCGCGTCCGTGGTGGTGATCTTCTGGGGGGCGCGCCCGGTGGTGAATCGTGGTCGCCTGGCCGCGGCGGGAGGTTTCATGTGACGTCCAGGAGACCGCGCCATCGGCCCACGATCGCATCCTGCCGTTGGGCGGGCTCATGGTGTTCGGACGGGCTCCTGCGGGGCCGCGGCCCGCGCCGGATGCGGTGACGCGTCCCCGCGTCGTGTTCGGCCGTATCGCGCATGTCAGCACCATGCCGGGCATCGGCTGCCGCGGGCAACGGACGGAGCGTCGCACCGATGGTGCGGCAAGTGCACACCGTGTCCACCCGACGCTCCGTCAGGCCGGCCTCCGGCGCCGTCCGTGTCGGCGTCGGGCCCGTGCAGAATGCGAAGCGCTGTCGCGTGGTGCCCATGCGGTGAATTCACTGCCTGAAACTGCGTGTGACCATGCAGGCGCCAACGACTGAGCCTGCGGCCGGAATAGCGAGGGACAGCAGGGCTTCGGAGCCGTACACGCCTCCCATCACCAATCCGGTGAATATCACCGACCCCGCAAGAGTCCACGCTCCGACGCAATATGCGGTGGCATTTCTCTCGCTCACCTGTAGCCCCCGTATGTGTTTCACCGGCACCTGGGCCAACGGACAGTACAGCCCTGGTGACAGTCGGTGCCGGTGCGAGATTCCCTGTCCATCGGGCCGCCGCTGCGGCAGATGGATTCCACCACGAATACGGGGCTGTGGACACCGCAGGCCCACCGAAGCATCGCAACACTTCGGTTCCACGACACTCCGACGGGCCGGGCCCGTGCCAAGGGCGCCGATGAACCCTCCATAATGGACCACCGTGTTGACTGGAAGACAGCAGGAGCTCACGGCCCTGGATGAACTCATATCCTCGCCCGCTCACGGCAATAGGGTGCTTGTGCGGGGCAACAGGGGGTTCGGAAAGTCGGCGCTCCTTCGCGCTTTCGCAGAAGGAGCGGCGGGTCACAAGGCGCGGGTACTGCGTGCGGCAGGTGACCCGGCGGACCGTGAGTTCGACCTGATCCGCCGCATGTTCGCCTCCTGGGACGGCTCCGTCGTCCTCACGGACGCGGAGAACCTGGTGCGGGCCGAGGAACGCCTCTGCTCCCCCGGCGAGGGACCGGGCGTCCTGGTGATCGACGACCTCCACGTCGCAGACGGTGCCTCGTTGCGGCTGCTGGGCCGTCTCCTGCTGCGCCCAGCGGGGTCGCGGCCCGCCGTCATCGCCGCACTGGTACCGAACGCCGGCGCCGCCCCGGGACGCGAGGTGATCGGGGAACTGCTCCCCCGCTTCGACCACCATCTGACCCTCACCCCGTTCGGCGTGGACGAGGTGCGCGCCATGGCGGAGCGCGAGCTGGGCACCGATCCGGAGCCCGCCTTCGTTCGCGCCTGTTGGGAAGCCACCGCGGGAATCCCCTCCGTCGTGCAGGGCGTCCTGGGCTCCGTGCGGGCCTCCGGAACCGCTCCCGGCGGTCTCACAGCTGCCCGTGTCTCGGAACACGTACCCCGGGAACTGGGGCGGGCCGTGCTGGCCGACATCGCCACGCACGGCGAGGAGGTCCGCAGCACCGCTCTCGCCGTCGCGGTCCTGTCCGGCCAGCCCTCCCTGCGCCTCCTCGCCCGGGCGACCGCCCTGGACGAGGGCACCGTCGAAGACGCCGTGCACACACTGGACCGCCTCGGCATCCTGGTGCACACCCCGCAGGGGCCGCGCTTCCCCGCCCCCGCGTTGACCACCGCTGTCGCCGACGCGGTGCCGCCCAGCATGCGCAGGGAGCTGCACACCCGGGCCGCTCGCTTCCTGCTGGACACCGGTGCGCCCTGGGACTCGCTCACCCCGCATCTGCTGCGCGGCTGCCAGGGAGAGCAGTGGGTCACCGACGCATTGCTGCGGGCCGCCGAAGCGGTCAAGGGACACGACGGCGACAGCAGCATCGCCTGCCTGCGACGGGTGCTGCGCGAGCCGCTGCAGGACGACGTCCGCGCGTCGGTCCTCATCTCGCTCGGGGAAGCCGAACTGGAGCGGTGTGCCCGCACCGCCGTCCGCAGCCTGCGCTGCAGCCTCCAGCTGAGGCTCCCGCCCCGCACCCACGCACAGGCCACCCGGTCGCTCGCCACGACCCTCTTCGCCCTCAACCGGTATCCCGAGGGTATCGAGGTACTGCGCGACGCCGTCGATCACCTCCGGCCACTCGATCCCGACCACGCCCTGCGGGCCGAAGTCGACCTGGTCTACGCCCAGATCACGCAGGGCTCGTTCGACGCCCCCGTGCTGGACCGCCTTCAGGACCTCGGCGCCCGGCCGGCCCCGGGCACCGCATCCGAGCAGGCTCTGGAAGCACTGCTCGCCCTGCGGGAGATCATGGCCGGCGGCACGGCACGGCGCGCCGTGACCCACGCGCAGCGGGCACTGGCGCACGGGGTGGCGCCGAAGGGCGACGCGTCCTTCGTGTACACCGGTGCGGTGCTGGCCCTGGCGGTCGCCGGCCGTCCGGAACTCGCCCTCTCCCGTGTCGAGGCCAGCATGGAGCGGCAGCGGGGCAAGGGCTCCGGACTCGCCCGGGGATACGTCCACACGCTCAGGGCCGGAGTCCACCACCGCCTCGGCAACGTGGACGACTGCCTCCGGGACGCCCGCACGGCGTTGGAGGCACTGCGCGGCGTGGGCGCGCGGACGCAGGCGAACCACAGCGTGGCCATGTGGGCCGATGCCCTGGTCAGGCAGGGACGCGCCGACGAGGCCGACCGACTGCTGGAGCACAAGGGGCTCAACGGCGCCCTGGCACCGCACTGGGCGAACGACTTCACGACCCTGGTACGCGGCAGGGTACGACGTGCGCAGGGACGGCTGCGTCAGGCGCTCGCCGACTTCCTGGACAGCGGGGAACGGTCCTGCGCCCGCGGCATGGGAGACCCGGCCGTCCTGCCGTGGCGCTCGGAGGCCGCGTTGACGCACGCTCTGCTGGACGAGCACGAGCCCGCACGTCGGCTCGCCGACGAGGAGCTCCGGCTGGCCCGCGCCTGGGGGGTTCCCGAGACCATCGGCTCCGCTCTGCGCACGGCGGGAGTCGTCGCCGGCGGCGACGAAGGCACACGGCTGCTGGGGGAGGCGGTCGCGCTCCTGGAGACGACGAACTGCCGATACGCCTACGCGCAGGCACTCCTGGACTGCGGCATGCTGCTCGTCCGGTCGGGGGCGCCGGACGCGGCCCGTACCCACCTGCAACAGGCCCTGAAAGTCGCCCGGCGGTGCGGGGCGACGTCCATCGTCCGGGACGCCGAGGAGGAACTGCTCGACAGCGGCTACCGCCCCGCGTCCCAGGACGCGAAGGGTGTTCAGAGTGCGGCGGCGCTGACCCAGTCCGAGCGGCGCGTCGCCCTCCTGGCCGCGCAGGGCCGGACGAACAGAGCGATCGCCGAGGAGCTGTTCGTGGAACTGCGCACCGTGGAGATGCACTTGAGCCGCACCTACCGGAAGCTGGGCATCACCGGCCGCGCGGGACTGGCCGACGCCCTCGGCACCTGAGCACAGAGGCACGCGGTGCCGGACGGCGTTCATCACCGTCCGGCGCCTTCGTGCCTCCCGGCATCCCGGCCACCACCGCCAAAGGGCCGTCCGCGCCGCCGAGGCGGCCGGCCGCCTGCGGGCTCAGTCCTCGGTGGGCGGGGTGGGGAGTTTGGCCTGGATGAGGTCCATGACGGTGG
>NZ_JADWYM010000017.1 GCF_022414535.1 Streptomyces sp. MUM 2J | reverse complement strand
AGGCCCGGCGCGGACACGACCGGGCCGCGCGGTGCCGGTGCGGGACGTCCGTGCGGGCCGGGGCGGGTGCGGAAGGGGCGCCGGGGTGCCCTGCGCGCGGCACCGGCGGGTGTCCCGCCGGCGCCCGCCCCTGGTGCCGCGTCAGGCACTTCGCGCGGCACCGGAGAGCGGGCCGGGGTTCGGTGCGATCGGCCGCCTGGGGCGGGGTCCGGATCCGCCCGGCGGGGTGGGTGACCAACTCCGCCCGGTGGAGCGGCGGTTCACCGGTGGGTGGTGCGGGTCGCGGCGGTCGGCGTCCTTGACGGCCCGGGGGTGCCGGTGAACACTTCCCGGTGTCGGCCGACATCGCCGCACCCGCTCGGTGTATCCACGCACTGCGCCCCACGGGCCGCCTGCGCCACGGCCCTCTGTTCCCCGGGCGGTTCGGCTGTCACGCACCTTCACGCGGATGCCGGGCACGGCGCCGGCCCTGCCGCCCCCCGGTGCGCCACACCGCGGGAGTCGTGGAAACGCACCCTGCAACAGCACCGGGGCGAACGCCCCGGGCCGGGCCCAGGAGCCGCCATGCGCAAGGGAGACGTCTTCGCGGGCGAGATCGTCGGCACAGCGATCCTGGTCGTCTCCGGCACGGGTGCCTGCGCAGCCGTCGCCCTCGGGCGTTCCAGGGCCGGGGCATCCGGACGGGCGGTGATCGCCCTCGGCCGTGGTCCCGGCGTCGTGGCCTTCGGCATGGCCGAGGGCCTCGGCGGGTCCGCGACGCTCGCGCTGATCGTCTCCCCGCCCGTCGTCGGCATCGGCCTCTCGCCGGACGGGCCGACCGGCTGCGCCCTCAACCCGGTGCGCGACCTCGGCCCGCGCCTCGCGCACGCCTTCCCGCCGATCGAGAACAAGCGCTCCCCCGTCCGGGATCACACCTGGGTCCCGGAGGTGGGAGCGCGGTCGGAGGGGCGCTCGCGGGCCTCCTCCGCAACGCAGCCTTCTGAAACGAGCCCAAGGGGCAGCCATGACGGACCACTCCGAGAAGTACGTCGCCGCGATCGACCAGGGCACCACCTCCAGCCGCTGCATCATCTTCGGCCACGACGGCGCGATCGTCGCCGTCGACCGGCGCGAGCACCGGCAGATCTTCCCCAAGCCCGGCTGGGTCGAGCACGACGCCACGGAGATCTGGGCCAAGGTGCGGGCGGTGGTCGCCGGCGCCCTGGCCAGGGCCGGGCTGCGGGCCGACCGGTTGAGCGCACTCGGCATCACCAACCAGCGCGAGACGACGGTCCTGTGGGACCGCGCCACCGGCAAGCCGGTGCACAACGCGATCGTCTGGCAGGACACCCGGACGGCCGCCCTGTGCAACCGGCTGGGCGGCACGGACGGGCAGGACCGGTTCCGTGAGCAGACCGGCCTGCCGCTGGCCACGTACTTCTCCGGACCCAAGGTGGCCTGGCTGCTCGACAACGTGCCGGGGCTGCGGGCCCGCGCCGCGCGCGGTGAGATCGCCTTCGGCACCGTCGACTCCTGGCTGATCTGGAACCTCACGGGCGGCCCCGACGGCGGGCGGCACGTCACCGACGTGACCAACGCCTGCCGGACCATGCTGATGAACCTGGAGACGCTCCAGTGGGACTCCTCCCTTCTCGCGGCGATGAACGTGCCCGAGTCCGTACTGCCGGAGATCCGGTCGTCGTCCGAGGTGTACGGCACCGCGGTCGGGCAGTTGGCGGGGGTGCCGGTGGCTTCCGCGCTGGGCGACCAGCAGGCCGCCGTGTTCGGTCAGGCGTGCTTCGACGTCGGGACGGCGAAGAACACGTACGGCACCGGCAGCTTCCTGCTGCTCAACACGGGTAGCCGGCCGGTGCAGTCGAAGAGCGGACTGCTGACGACGATGGGGTACGAGATCGGCGGTGAGGCGCCGGTGTACTGCCTGGAGGGCTCGATCGCGGTGACGGGGGCCCTGGTGCAGTGGTTCCGCGACCAGCTCGGCATCATCCGGACGGCCGATGAGATCGAGACGCTGGCGGGGAGCGTGCAGGACAACGGCGGTGCCTACGTCGTGCCCGCGTTCTCGGGGCTGTTCGCGCCGTACTGGCGCTCCGACGCGCGCGGAGTCGTCACCGGGCTGACCCGCTTCGTGACGAGGGCCCACCTCGCGCGGGCGGTGCTGGAGGCGACGAGCTGGCAGACGCGTGAGGTCGTTGACGCCATGTACCAGGACTCCGGCGTGCGGATCACGTCCCTGAAGGTCGACGGCGGCATGACGAGGAACGGTCTGCTCATGCAGCACCAGGCGGACGTGCTCGGCGTGCCGGTGGTCCGGCCCAGGGTCTCCGAGACCACCTGCCTGGGTGCCGCCTACGCCGCCGGGCTGGCCACCGGGGTGTGGAACGACCTCGACGAGCTCAAGGCGCACTGGCAGAAGGACGCCGAGTGGACGCCGTCCATGTCGGCCGCGGTGCGCGACCGCGAGTACCGCAACTGGCGCAAGGCCGTGGAGAGGAGCTTCGGCTGGGTGGAGGAGGAAAAGGCGTAGGCACACGCGTGTGGAGCGGGTGGGGCGGGCCCCGTCCGTGCGGGCGGCGCCGGGCGGTGCCCCGGCACGCGCGCAGGGTCGGAGTGCCCTCGGGCCAGGCCGCACCCCGCCCGGCGGGGGACACGGGCCGCGGGCGCGGTCCCGGAGGGGGCCCCGGTGCCCTTCCGGGGCGGTGCCCCCGAAGGCCCGCGGCCCGTCACCCGGTGACGACCTCGCGCCGGTCCGCGGCACAGGTCATCGCGTGTTCGACGACGCCGACGAGGACGTCCCGGACCGACGCGCGCTCACGTGCGTCGCACAGGAGGAGCGGCACGTCGTCGTCGAGGTCGAGTGCCCTGCGCACGTCCTGCGCCGGGTGACGCGGGGCACCCTCGAAGCAGTTGACGCCGACGACGAAGGGGATGCCGCGGCGTTCGAAGTAGTCGACGGCGGCGAAGCAGTCCTCCAGGCGGCGGGTGTCGGCGAGGACGACGGCGCCCAGGGCGCCCTCGGACAGTTCGTCCCACATGAACCAGAACCGCTCCTGGCCGGGCGTGCCGAAGAGGTACAGCACGAGGTCGTCGCGCAGGGTGATGCGGCCGAAGTCCATCGCCACGGTGGTGGTGTGCTTGGCCTCCGCGCCCTGCGTGTCGTCGACGGTGCGCCCGGCCTCGGTGAGTGTTTCCTCGGTGCGCAGGGGCCGGATCTCGCTGACCGCTCCGACCAGAGTGGTCTTGCCCACGCCGAAGCCGCCCGCCACGAGGATCTTGAGTGTGACGGGTTCGACCGGGGGCTTGCCACGCGCGGAACGCCCGAGGATCATCGCTTTCTTCTCCTGCTCGATGGGGGGTCGGCCGGCGGCGGGCCGAAGCCTCCGCCGCCGGGGGTCTCGATGACGAGCACGTCGCCGGGCGCGACGTCGGCGGCGTCGCTGCCGCCGAGCCGGGTCACCGTGCCGTCGGTGTGCTCCACGCTGTTGGCGCCCAGAGCGCCGGGCTCGCCGCCCGCCATGCCGTACGGTCGCACGCGGCGGTGCTGGGAGAGCGTGGAGACGGTCATGGGCTCCCGGAAACGGATGCGGCGCACCGCTCCGTCGCCGCCGCGCCACCGCCCGTCGCCGCCGCTGCCGCGGCGTACCGAGAACTCCTCCAGGAGGACGGGCAGCCGCCATTCCAGAACCTCGGGATCGGTGAGCCGCGAGTTGGTCATGTGGGTCTGCACCACGCTCGCGCCGGGGAAACCGTCACCGGCGCCGGAGCCGGAGGCGACGGTCTCGTAGTACTGGTGGCGCTTGTTGCCGAAAGTGACGTTGTTCATCGTTCCGGAGCCCTCCGCCTGGACGCCCAGGGCCGCGTAGAGCGCGCCGGTGATCGCCTGGGAGGTCTCCACGTTGCCGGCGACGACGGCGGCGGGCGGCTGCGGCGCCAGCATGCACCCGGGCGGCACGATGATCCGCAGGGGGCGCAGGCAGCCGTCGTTGAGGGGGATGTCGTCGGCGACCAGGGTGCGGAAGACGTACAGGACCGCCGCGACGACCACGGAGACCGGCGCGTTGAAGTTGGTGTCCTGCTGCGGCGACGTCCCGGTGAAGTCGATGGTCGCGGAGCGCTCCCGGCGGTGCACGCGGACCCGGACCCGGATGATCGCGCCCGCGTCGGTCTCGTAGGCGTACTCACCGTCGTCGAGGGCGTCGATCACACGGCGGACGGCCTCCTCGGCGTTGTCCTGGACGTGGCGCATGTACGCCTGCACCACGTCGAGGCCGAACTCGCCGATCATGCGGCCGACCTCCTCGACGCCCTTCTGGTTGGCGGCGATCTGGGCACGCAGGTCGGCGAGGTTCGTCGTCGGGTTGCGGGACGGGTAGGGCGCATCGGTGAGCAGGCGGAGGGTCTCCTGCTCGCGGAACCGGCCGTCGTCGGCGAGCAGCCAGTTGTCGAAGAGGACGCCCTCCTCCTCGATGGTTCGGCTGCCCGCGGGCATGGAGCCGGGGGCGATGCCGCCGATCTCGGCGTGATGGCCGCGGGACGCGACGTGGAAGAGGATCCGGTCACCCTTCGTGTCGAAGACGGGCGTGATGACGGTGACGTCCGGCAGGTGGGTGCCGCCGTGGTACGGGTCGTTGACCGCGTAGGTGTCGCCGGGGCGCATGGCCCCGCCGCGGCGCCGTACGACCTCCTTGACGCTGGTGCCCATCGACCCCAGGTGCACGGGGATGTGCGGGGCGTTGGCCACCAGGTTCCCGTCCGGATCGAACAGGGCGCAGGAGAAGTCCAGCCGCTCCTTGATGTTGACCGACTGGGCCGTGGACTCCAGCCGGGCGCCCATCTGCTCGGCGATGGACATGAAGAGGTTGTTGAAGACCTCCAGCAGGACGGGATCGGCCTCCGTGTCGAGATCGGAACTCTGTGTGACCGTCACGCGTTCCATCACCAGATGGCCGCCGTCGCTCGCCGCCGCCTGCCAGCCGTCGTCGACGACGGTGGTGGCGCTGGACTCGGTGATGATCGCGGGGCCGGTGACGACGTGGCCGGGAGGCAGGTGCTCCCGGCGGTGCAGGGGCACGTCGCGCCAGGCACCGCCGGCGTGGAGACGGACGGTCTCGGGTGCGGCGGTGCCGCCCTGGTACGGGGCGAGGGCGGAGAGATCGGGGGGGTCGGTGAGGCCGGTGGCTTCGACGGAGAGGGCTTCGACGACGACCGGGCGGTCGAGGGTGAAGGAGTACGTGGCCCGATGACGTGCGGTGAACGCTTTCCGCATGGCGGCGGGGTCGGTGAGCTCGACGGTGAGGGTCGTGTCGGTGCCGTCGTAGCGCAGTTGCGCGCGCCGGGCGACGCGGATGCGGTCTGCGGGCACGTCCTCGGCCAGGAGCTCGGCACGGGCCGCCGCTTCCAGGTCGTCCGCCGTCGCGAGGACGCCGGGCATGGCCGCGGCCTCCAGCGGTGCCTCGACGGACTGCTCCCTCATCGCGGTGGTGTCGGCGAGCCCGATGCCGAGCGCGGAGAGGACGCCGGCCATGGGAGGCACCAGCACGGTGCGGATGCCGAGGGAGTCCGCGACCATGCAGGCGTGCTGACCGCCGGCGCCGCCGAAGGTGGTGAGTGCGTAGCGGGTGACGTCGTGGCCCTTCTGCACGGAGATCCGCTTGACGGCGTTGGCGATGTTGGCGACGGCGATCTGCAGGTAGCCCTCGGCGACCTGCTCGGGTGTGCGGTCGTCGCCGGTGCGGGCGCGGATCTCGTGGGCCAGGGCCGTGAAGCGCTCGCGCACGACGGCGTCGTCCAGCGGCTGGGCGCCGTCGGGCCCGAACACCTCGGGGAAGTGGGCGGGCTGGATGCGGCCGAGCATCACATTGGCGTCGGTGACCGCGAGCGGTCCACCGGCGCGGTAGCAGGCGGGGCCCGGGTCGGCGCCCGCCGAGTCGGGCCCGACGCGGTAGCGGGAACCGTCGAAGTGGAGGACCGAGCCGCCGCCCGCGGCGACGGTGTGGATGTCCAGCATGGGCGCCCGCAGCCGCACACCCGCGATCCGGGTGGTGAAGACCCGTTCGTAGGCGCCGGCGAAGTGGGAGACGTCGGTGGAGGTGCCGCCCATGTCGAAGCCGATGACGCGGTCGTGGCCGGCCAGCTGGGACATGCGGGCCATCCCGACGATGCCGCCCGCCGGCCCGGACAGGATGGCGTCCTTGCCGCGGAACTGCCCGGCCTCGGCCAGACCGCCGTTGGACTGCATGAACATCAGCCGGACGCCCTGCAGCGCGTCGGCGACCTGCCGCACGTAACGGCGCAGCACCGGCGACAGGTAGGCGTCGACCACGGCGGTGTCCCCGCGCGGGACCAGCTTCATCAGCGGGCTGACCTCGCTCGACAGCGAGATCTGGGGAAAGCCGATACCGGCGGCGAGGCGCCCCACGGCCTGCTCGTGGGCAGGGTGGAGGTGGCTGTGCATGCAGACCACCGCGACGGCGCGGATCCCGTCGTCGTACGCCTGCTGCAGGGGGCCGGCGAGGGCGTCCTGGTCGGGGGCGCGCAGGACGGTGCCGTCGGCGGTGATGCGCTCGTCGACCTCGACAACCCGTTCGTACAGCAGTTCCGGCAGCCGGATGCGGCGGTCGAAGATACGGGGTCTGTTCTGGTAGGCGATGCGCAGGGCGTCCCGAAAGCCGCGGGTGACGACGAGCAGGGTGCGCTCGCCCGTCCGCTCCAGGAGGGCGTTGGTGGCGACGGTCGTCCCCATGCGCACGGACTCCACCGGGTCCGGGGAGTCCGCCCGCAGGGCACGCACGCCGGCGACCGCCGCGTCGGCGTACCGCGCGGGGTTGTCCGACAGCAGCTTGCATGTCAGCAGGCGTCCGTCCGGGCGCCGCGCCACGATGTCGGTGAACGTGCCGCCCCGATCGACCCAGAACTGCCAGCCTGTCATCACCTCACCTCGCTTCCGCGCTGCTCACAGCGCCCGCAGGCCGTTGATCACGTCGCGCAGAACGCTTTCGTCGGGCAGTTCGGCAGGCGGCACCGGCCGGTTCACATGGACGAAGCCGCCGTCCACGAGGTCGCCGACGAGGACCCGCACCACACCGACCGGCAGATCGAGCTCGGCGGCGAGCTCGGCCACCGACTGCGGGGTCTGCCGGCACAGGCCCACGATGTCGACGTGTTCCGGGGACAGACCGGAATCGGCTTCCGGATCGTCCGTGTGCGGTTCGGCGACCACCACCGCGATCAGGTCGAGGCGGTGTTGCGCCGCGTGGCTGGTGCGTCCGCGCGTCATGGCGTACGGACGGACGACCGGCCCGGCCTCTTCGTCGAACCAGTGGCTTGGTCCCTGACCTTCTGCGCTCATGCCCTCCCACTACCCGCCCGCGAGCGAATCGGTACGCGGAGCGGCACCCAGATGTACGCCGACCCGCTTCACCAGGAGGGTCATCTCGTAGGCGACCTGACCGATGTCGGCCTCGGCGTCGGCGAGGACGGCGAGGCAGCTGCCGTCACCGGCGGCCGTGACGAACAGGAAGGCCTCGTCGAGTTCGACGACGGTCTGCCGGACGCCTCCGGCGTCGAAGTGGCGGCCGACGCCCTTGGCGAGGCTGTGGAACCCGGAGGCGACGGCGGCGAGGTGCTCGCTGTCCTCCCGGGCCAGGTCCTTGGACACCCCCGTGGGCAGGCCGTCGCCGGACAGGACGAGGGCCTTTCGGATGTTCGCGACGCGGCCGACGAGTTCGTCGAGGAGCCAGTTCAGCTCCCCCTCGGTGGTCGTGTGGCCGTTCACCCTGGGTGTGGTCATGTTGCATCCCCCTTGGTCGTTTCTTCTGGTGCCGTGCCGCCGTGGGCGTCGCCCTCGGGGTTCTCCTCGCGACCGCGCCGCCAGCCGCGCTGGAGCGAGGCCATACGGCTGCGTACCGCGTCGGCGTCCCGTTCGGCGGGCTGCTCGGCGCGTGCCTCGGTGCGCCGGGCGGGGTCCTGCTTCAGCTGCGGCGCCAGGCTGGCCTGTCGCACGCGGCGGGGCAGTGATCCCGTTCCGGCACCGGTCTCCCGAGGTGCCCGGCCGGAGGGCAGGTCGGTGTCGTCGTGGTCGGACGTGGCGGTGTCGGTGGATCGGCCGGGCGTGTCCCGGCTGTCGGAGGCCCCGGGCACGCCGGATCGGTCGGATCCGCCGGCGAGGGGTGCGGTGGAGGGTTCGACCGGCGCCGTCCCGCCCGGGTTCGGGCCGGGTTCCCGCGCGTCGTCGGGCGGACCGGTGGAGGGGCCCGCGGTGGGGCGCGTCCTCCTCGGCAGCGCGGGTGCGTCGGCGGACGGGCCGGGGCTCGCCGGCGCCGTGGGGCCGGGCTCGGGCGGCCCGCCGCCGAAGTCGGTGCCGCGGTGGGGCCGGATCGAGGGGCCGAGACGTCGGGCGGGCAGCGGCGGCGGGCCCTCGGAGGAGGATCGGCGTGCTCCGGACCGGTCCGGCTGCTCCTCCTCCGGCTCGGCGCGGCGGCCACGATGGTCGCCGACGGGGCGGCCGTGGGAGCTGACCAGCTTGGGGGTTCGGCGGCGGGAGAGCGGAACGGGGTCGTCGGGCCGGTCGCCCGCGGCCGTGTCGTCGTCCTGCGGCCGGGCCAGGGAGCGTCGCGGGCGGAAGAGACCGTCTCCCTCGCCCTCCGTGTCGTCGAGTGCGCCGGGGAACGGGTCAAGGGAGCTCAGCTCGACGGGCCCCTCCAGTTCGATCGGCCCGTCCAGGAGCGAGGCGGACAGGCCGGGAAGACGCACGGGCGCCCGGGAGAGCGCGGTCCGGCGGCTCTCCCCCGCTTTCGCTTCCCTGGCGGCCTGGGGCCGGTCGAGACGGAACCCGATGCCGTTGGTGTCGGGGACGTCGTCGGTCAGCAGCGCGTCGGGGAGGAAGACGACGGCGGTGGTGCCGCCGTAGGGCGAGGGCTGCAGGGACACCCGCACGTTCTGGCGCTGGGCCAGCCTGCTGACCACGAACAGCCCGAGCCGGTCGGTGTCGGACAGTTCGAACTCGGGCGTCTCGGCGAGGCGCAGGTTGGCGTCCAGGAGTGCCTCGGCCCCCATGCCCAGGCCGCGGTCGTGGATCTCCAGGGTGAAGCCGTTGGCGACGCGTTCGCCCACGACCTGCACGGCCGTGTGTGGCGGCGAGAAGACGGTGGCGTTCTCCAGCAGCTCGGCCACGAGGTGGGTCAGGTCGGCGACGGCGGGGCCGGTGACGGCGACCCTCGGCAGCCGGCGGACCTCGATGCGCTCGTAGTCCTCGACCTCGGCGACCGCGGCCCGGACGACGTCCATGAGCTGGATGGGTTTGCGCCACTGCCGGGAGGGGGCGGCGCCGGAGAGGATGACCAGGCCCTCGGCGTGGCGGCGCATACGGGTGGTCAGGTGGTCGAGCCGGAACAGGTCGGCGAGTTCCCCGGTGTCCTCGGTCCTGCGTTCCATGGTGTCGAGGAGGGTGAGCTGCTTGTGCAGCAGGACCTGGCTGCGGCGGGCGAGGTTGACGAAGACCTCCGAGACGCCGGCCCGCAGTTCGGACTGTTTGACAGCGGCCTCCACGGCGGCGCGTTGCAGGGTGTTGAGTGCCTGGCCGACCTCGCCGATCTCGTTCCTGTCGTACTCCAGGCGCGGCACCTCGGTCTCGACGTCGACCTGCTCGCCCGCGGAGAGCCGGCGCATCACGCTGGGCAGGCGGACACCGGACGCCTCGTGCGCCTCCAGGCGCAGCTGGCGCAGGTCGCGGATGAGGCCGCGGCCGATGCGCACGGACAGCAGGAGGGAGAACAGCAGGGCGGCCAGCCCGAGGAAGCCGGCGACGACGGCCTTGAGGATCACGTCCATGACGACGGGGCGGACGCGGTCCTGATAGCGCTCGCCGGCCTGGTCGTCGAGGGTGCCGAGTTCGTCGAGGATGTTTCCGGCCGCGGTGTCCCAGTTCTTCGCGGTCACGCCGCGGGGCATGCCGCCGGGCGCGGTGGCGGCGACGGCCTGCTCGGCCGTGCGCAGGGGGGCGGTGGTGGCGTTCTTCCAGAACCGTTCGTAGCGGTCGCGCTCGGAGGCGGGCAGCTGCGGCAGGCTGAGGCCGTACACGGCGTCGCGCTGGGCCACGAGGTTCAGCACGGCGCGCATCTCGTCGCGGGAGATCTCGCCCACCACCAGGGCGGAGCCGAGGAGGGCGTCCTCACGGGAGAGCAGTTCACGGGCGCGGGAGGTGCTGACGAGGGCGCGGTACTGATTGTCCAGTTCGGCGTCGTCGACCACGTCGAGCGTGGCCAGCAGCGTGTAGCAGGGGTCGACGAGCCGGTTGTAGAGGTCGAACGCCTGGGCCCGGGTGACGGTGCCCTCCTCGACGCTGCGGCGCAGCGAGGTGACACCGTCGAAGGCGTCCAGCACGGCGGTGAGGGCTTCGTTGTCGTCCTGGTCGAGGTCGTCGCGGACGTCGGGGTCCGCTGCGTTGCGGCGGATCACGGCCAGGGCCTGATCGGTGGCGGCGCGGTTGCGGCGCAGGGCGGAGAAGGTGTCGGAGGCCCGCGGATCCGCGAGATGGACCAGGGTCTGGCGGCGTTCCTGCTGCAGGACCCGGACGGCGTCGTCAAGGGGGTATCCGATGTTCTGGACCGCGGACGACACGTCGAACAGCCGGCTCGCCTCCCGTCCCGTGAGCACCGTGGCGAAACCCCAGACGACGGTCAGGGACACCAGCGGCACGAGAAGCAGCGCCACGATCTTCCGGCGGATCGACTTCCCGCGAAAGCGCATGGCCTCCCCCAGCTCGACCCCCAACGGGCAGGGGGCACGCATGTGCGTCATCAAACGGCGCGAGCCTACTACCGCCACACAGCCAACTCGAAGACCCGTCCGGAAGCTGCACTTCCGTACTGGACTCACAACAGGGGGAGTTGTCCGGGCATTGCGGGAGATTGCCTACCGGGGCTCCCGTGGCTGCGCGCGTCCGGATCGGGCCCATTCACGGGGCGACTGGCCGGATTTCTTTCCCGGTCAGGGAATCTTCACGGTGTGCCGTGCGTCCTTCTCTACAGGAAACGGAGGCGGAATCGGCCACAGGAGCCGCATCCCGCACTCGGTCGGCATGAAGCAGCGCAAGCCGGGCACTCAAGGGGAAGACGGTGTCAGTCGGACACCTGTCGAGTGGTCTGCCCGGCGGTGGGGAGGGGCACGTTGATGGGGACGGTGGAGCGGCACCAGACGCCGGGGGACGGCGCGGCGGCACGCTCGACGGTGCGGCGGCCTGCCGAGGCGCCGGATCACGACACGCGGACGGAGGGCGCCGGGGGGCGAACCACATGCGCTCAGCCCCGGGAGCCGCGCCGGTACCGGCCGCTGTGGGTGGAGGAGCCCGCACGGCGCCGCCGGATGCCCGACCCGGTCCGCACGGCGGCAGTCCGTGCGGTCCTCGTCGTCGCCGTGACACTGATCGTGGCGATGGTGGCGTTGCTGTGCGCACTGGCCGGGTCCTGGCTGGCGTTCCCGATGACGCTGGGCAGCATCGCGGGCACGGTGGTGGCCACCTGGGGTGTGCTGGACGTGTGGGTGACACGCCAGGTGTGGAATCAGCGCAACGGTGTGGTGTCGGTCCCGAGCAGCACGGCGCGGGCCCTTCGCCGCGAACGCCGCAGGGCCCGCCGGCAGGAGCGGGCCGCCGAGCGGAGGCAGGGCCGGATACGTCGCGGCGGCGGGACCGGGCAACTCTCCCACCCGTGAAGGGCTCTCCCTGCTCCCGGCCGCCTCGCCCCCTCAGAAGGGCCGTCACGGGCCCGGTGGGGCGGACGGTGAGGGGGCGGGGCGAGGCGGTGCGCCGCTCGGGACGGACTGTCCCGTGGGACGGTCCGCCTCTCGGGTCGCCCCCGCCCCTCAGGACGTCGCCGCCGCCGGTCGCCTGTACATGCGCGTGGCCGTGATCTCGCTGTGGGAGGCCTCTCCTGCCGGGGTCGGCTGGGGCAGTCCCGGCCGCAGGTGTTCCTCGACACTGATGTACTTCAGTCCCGCACGCAGGTCGGCATCGTTGCGCAGCCGGATGACCAGCGGGAACTCCGCGAGCGCGGTGGTGTCGAACAGGCCCGTCGTGTAGAGCAGTTGGACGCCCAGGGCGTCGGACACGGCCCGCTGGAGTTCGAGCAGGTATGTGGCGTTGGCGCGGCCGATCGGGTTGTCGAGGAAGAGCGTGCCGGCGTGGCGGTGCCGGTCCCTGCCCCGGTCGTTCGATCGGAGGGCGGCCATCGTGCAGTACAGGGCGATGGCGGCGGTGAGCAGCTGGCCGCCGGAGAAGACGTCGCCCATCTGCCCGACCGGGACACGCTCCGCGCGCAGCACGGCGTCCGGCTTGAGGATCTCCACGGCGACGCCCTTGGGCTGGAGGGCGGCGGCGACACCCCGCAGCAGCAGGGACATTCCGTCGCGCCGCAGGTCGGAGTTCTTCTTCACAGCGGCGCGGGTCGCCTCGTCGACGACCTCGCCGAGCCGCTCGGTGAGCGTGGCCTGGTCGGGCTCCTCGAAACGGATCCGCAGGAACTCCTGCCCGGACCACTCGCCGAGACCCTCGGGCAGTCGGGAGAGGCGCTGGGCCGAGCGCAGGGTGGCCAGGGCGGACTCGACGAGGCCGCGCAGGCGGTCCACGATCGAGTCGCGGTTGCGCTCCAGCTGTGCCAGTTCGTCGGTGAGGACCCGCAGCCGCGGCGCGAAGGCGTCCGCCCACTTCTGCGCGTGCTCGGGCAGCGCGGAGGCGGGCAGCTCGCGGATCTGCTGCCGCGCAGGGGTGCGGACCTGCTCGTAGCGGGTGGAGTTGGCGTGCCGGACGAGCACGTCCGCGGCTTCGCGGACCGCGGCCTCGGCGGCGGAGAGATCGGCGGCGCAGCCGCGCAGCGAGCGGCGTGCCTCGGCGCCGGCCCGGCGTGCCTCCTCCAGGGTGCCGGGGTACGGCTCCGGCTCGTCCGGCTCCTCCTCGGACGTGTGCTCGCGCAGCAGGTCGCGGAGCATGGCGGCGCTCTCGTCGAAGCCGCCGGCCGCGTCCTCGGCGGCGCGGTGCGCCCCCAGCAGCTCGGCGTGCGCCTCGCGGGCCCGTTCCAGCGCTTCGGTGCGCGAGGCGAGTTCGGTGCCTGCCGTGCGCAGCAGGGCCTGCGCGTGGTCGGCGTCGCGCGGCACGAGTTCGTCGGGCAGCCCGGTGTGGGCCTCGCCGTCCTCGGGGGCATGCCGCTCGGCCTCGCCGCGCAGCCGGCCGAGTTGCTCACTGGCGTTCGACATGCGGGTCTCCAGAAGCTGCACCAGCTCTTCCGCGCGCGCGGCGGCAGCCTGCCGGGACGGCCCGTCGGAGCCGTCCGGGGACTGGAGGAGCTGCTCCGCGCGCGTGCGGACCTTGTTGCTCAAACGGTCCAGCTCGGCGCGGGCGGCGCTCTCGTCGCTCTCCGCGCGGGCCTGCTCGGCGCGCAGGTCGGCGCCGACGCCCACCTTCTCGTACACGTGGGAGGCGGCCCGGTAGGCCTCACGCAGGGCGGGCAGGGACACCTGCGGGGCGTCGGCGTCGGACTCCGGCACGTCGTCGGGAGCACCGGCGATCTCGGAACGCTCGCCGCGCAGCGCACGCGCGGTGCGGCGGGCGTCGTCGGCGCCCCGCTGTGATGCACGGCGGTCCTCGTCGGCGGCACGGGCGCGTTCCAGGCAGGCCTGGGCGCGCGCCTCCGACTCGGCGGCATCGTCCGCGAGTTCGCGCAGCTTGGCCTGCCAGGCGGCCCGCTCGCGCAGCCGGAACGCAAGCCCGGCCAGGGCGTCGGCGGCCCGCCTGGCCCGCTGGGCGGTCTCCTGCCGCTCGTCGCGCAGCCGGGCTGCCTCGGTGGCGGTCTCCTCCGCCTCCGCCCGCTCGGTGCGGGCCCCGGCCAGATCGGCCTCGGCCTCCTCGGCGAACGCCCGCGCCGCGCGCGCGGCCTCGGCCAGCTCCACGAGGCGGCCCGACGGGCAGCCGGTGCGCCACGACGCCAGCCGCGCCGCCAGCTCCCGGTCCTTGCCGAGCCGGGCCGCCAGCCTGCGGATCTCCTCGTCGCGCTCGGTGGCCCGCGCTCGCAGGGCCTGACGCTCCGCGTCGGCGGCGTGCTCGTCGTGCATGGCGGGGTTCGGCGGCACGAGGAACACGTCGGAGCCGCCCGAGGCGTCCGAGCCGGACGCCGGGGGCGGTGCGAGCAGTGCGGCGGCCGTGCCGACGGCGACCGCGGAACGGGGCAGCAGGGCCGCCTCGCCGAGCACCTCGCGGGCGCGTACGTGCGAGTCCGGGTCGGTGATGATGACGCCGTCGACCAGTTCGGGGCGGGCGGCGAGCACACGCGCGTGGTCGGCGGGGTCGACGGCCTGGGCGAGGTAGCGCCAGCCGGGCAGGGCGGGGACGCCGTGCTCGCCGAGGTACTCGACGGTGGAGAGGACGTCGGGACCAGGCGGCAGCAGCCCGCCGTCGCCGAGTGCGCCGAGGATCCGGGCGTCGTCGGCCGCGGCGGTGCGCAGCTCGAACAGCTGCCGTTCGGCGTTGGCGACGGCGTCGTCGAGGAGTCCGCGCAGCTCGTCGGCGAACCGGTCGAGCTCCTCGGGTCCGAGCGGGCCCTGTCCTCTGTCGTCCCCCGACTGCCGCGGCTGCGGGATCGCCGGGCGGGCGTCGGTCAGGCCGAGGAGTTCCGCGAGCCGTTCCTCCTGTGCCAGCGCCTGAGCGGTACGGCGCTCGCCGTCGTACGCCCGGTCCGCCGCGAGGGCGGCGTCGGCGGCGCGGGCGGCGGTCAGCTCGGCGCGGGACTCGGAGGACGCCGTCTCGCGCGCGTGCTCCGTCGCGCGCCGGGCGGCCTCGCGGGCGGTGTCCCAGGCTTCGACGGCGGACTTCTCCGCATCGCTGGCGGCGAGCGCGGCGCGGGCGGGATCGGCGTCGGGGGCGCTGTCGTCGAGCCAGCCGGCGCGGACGGCCTCCGCGGTCTCCTGCTCGACCTCGGCGAGGCGCTGGCGCAGGTGTCCGGCCTCGCTGCGGGCGCGCTGGGCCTCGGTGGCGGCGCCGGTGGAGTCGCGGTAGGCGGTGTCGCTGACCTCCTGGAGGGCGGCGGAGCGCTCCTCCTGCTCGTTGGCGAGGTCCTCGGCGCTCGCGGCGGCGGCGTGCAGGGCGCGTACGAGGTCGACGGCGGCCCTGGCGCGGGCGGCGAGCGCGGGGGCGGCGTCCCGCTCGGCCTCCCGGATCGCCGCGGACACCCGTGCGACCCGGTCGGCCGCGGCCCGGTGGCGCAGCACGGCCTCTGCGGCCTGCCAGGCGGCGTGCAGGGTGCGGGCGTCGGCCAGTTCGCGCTTCTGCGCGGCGGCGGTCTTCTCGGCGGCGGCGAGCGCCAGCGAGGCGTGCCGGTAGGCGAGTTCGGCGGCGATCAGGGCGCTGCGCTCGCGGGCGCCCTCGGAGTGGGTGACGGCGTAGGCGGCCGCCGTGACCCGCTGGGCGAGGTCGGTGGCCCGTGCCCGCTCCCTCGCGGCCCGCGCGGACAGCCGCCGGCCCAGGACGCGGGTGCGGCGCTCGGCTCCGGCGTGCACGTCCCGCGCGCGGGAGCGGGCGTCGGCGGCCTCGACGATCCGGCCGAGCAGATCGACGGAGCCGGCGGTGAAGTCCCGTTCGGCGATCAGCTCGGCGCGCCGGCCGAGCTTGTTGCCGAACCCTCCGACGAGGTCGGCGAGTCCGTCGGTGTCGCGGGTGTCGGTGACGGCGCGCAGCAGCAGGTCGGTGAAGTCGGAGTCCTTCTTCACCGCGAACAGGCCGGCGGCCTCGCCCTCGTCGGCGTTCATCTCCCGCTGGTAGCGGAAGAGTTCGGGGTCGAGGCCGAGTTCGCCGAGGTGCTCGGTCCAGCGCTCGTGGGTCTCCTCCCAGTGCACCTCCAGGTGCGGGTACGCCTTGCCGGCCTCGGTGATGGCGTCCCGGAAGCCCTTCATGGTGCGGCGGCGGCCCTGCGCCCCCGACTGCCCCTCGACGGACGGCCGTACGGCGGTGGACTCGGCGACGGGCAGGTTGTCCAGGGAGAGCCCGGGTCCGGGCCGGAAGGAGTACCAGGCCTCGGCGAACTTCCGCGGGTCGTTGGAGACCTGACGGCCGCGCCACTCGCTGGCCTTGCCGACGACGACGCATTCGCCGGTCTGCACGTGCTGCCACTCCAGGGCCACGTGTCCGCAGTCGTCGGCGAGCAGGAACTTGCGCAGCACGCCGGAGCTGGCGCCGCCGAGGGTGTTGCGGTGCCCGGGCAGCATCACCGAGAAGATGAGCTTCAGCAGGACGGACTTGCCGCCGCCGTTCTCCAGGAAGAGCACCCCGGCGGGCGCGGGGCGGCGCGGCGGGCCGACCGGCTCCTCCTCGAAGAACTCCGCCTGTGTGGGGGCGGGTTCGGGCACGACGGCGCCGACACCCCGCAGGTCAAGCACGGTGTCGGCGTAGCGCGCACCGGCGGGCCCGATGGAGTAGAGGCGGACCCGGGACAGCTCGTACATGGCGGACTCTCGTCAGTCTTCGAAAAGGTGCGGTGGTTCGAGGGGGGCGGTGGTGCGGGGCGCGGGTGCAGTTCAGGAATGGAACGGCAGCCCGGCGTCGGCCACCAGTTCCAGGTCGTCGGTGTGCTCTGCGGGCAGCAGTGTCGCGGTGCCGTCGGTGACCGGGACGACACCCAGTTCCAGCAGTTCCGCCATGGCGGCGTTGCCGGCCATGTCGCGGACCTGGAGCTGGTAGCGGGCCGTCGTGCGGTACGTCCCGCCGTTGTCGTCGCCCGTCCGCTGCAGGAATCCGGAGTCGGTGAGGAAGGCCACGGCCTTGCCGACGATGCCCGTGGTCGAACCGGCCAGGCGGCGGGCGTCCTTGGTGGCACCGGTCGCGCTGCGTCTGGCCCAGATCCGCCAGGCGGCCTCCAGGCCGGGGGCGTGGGTCGCCGGGTCGGTGTTCTCGCCCTGTTCGGCGGCCCGCTCCTCCAGGCGGCGGCAGGCCTGCCGGACGAAGGCGTCGACGCCGTTGACGGTGACACGGCCGATGTAGCCGTCGTCGGCGAGGTCCTCTGGCCGGGGGAAGGACATGGCGGCGACGGCGAGGTGGGCGAGCCCGTGCAGGAACCGGTCGCCGGAGTCGGCGGAGGTGCGGCGCGCGTAGTCGCCCATGCGGACGGCGAACACCGAGTCCTCGGCGGCGGTCACGGCCATTCCCGCGCGGGGCGACACCTCCAGCACGACCAGGCCGAGCCCGGCGGCGACGGCGTCGGCGAGCCGGGCGAACGGCGGGTCCTCCCGGTAGCGGCGCAGCAGGTCGGTGTACTCCTGGTCGCGTGCGGGCTGCAGCTTCGGCTGGAGCCCGCAGGCGACGAGCCGCGCCGCGTCGGCGGCGTCGGCGGGGGTGAGGGCGCCGCTCACCGGTGCGGCGGCGGCCTCCGGCTCACTCCGGTCGACGTGCTCGGTCACGGTTGGTGCTCCTTGTCGCGCGGTTGGTCACTCATGCTGCTTCCGTCCGGTCGGCGGCCATGCCGGCCGCGTCGAGCAGCGCCGTGCCGACGATGAGGTCGGCGCCGCCGAACTCGTGGTCGTCGAGTTCGGTCCCGTCGTCCACGGCGAACAGCAGCTTCTCCTCGCCCTGCCGGTAGGCGGTGCCGACGGCCGGGCTGGCCGCGTGGACCGCGATGAGGGCGACCAGGTAAGGCAGCTCCGGGTCCTTGCGGCGGGCCTCGGCGAGCAGGCCGGACAGGCGGCGCGGCGCGTCGGCGGGCAGGTCGAGCAGGGCCATGGCGGCGGCGAGCTGCTCCTCGCTGAAGCGGCTGTCGTCGGGCGTGGCGACGAGGTCGGGCTCGGGCATCTCGGCGCCCAGGTGCTCCCGTTCCACCGGCGGCGTCAGCAGGAGGTCGACGAGGTCGGCGACCCGCACGGAGACGGGGGTGCGCAGGCCGGTGCCGCGTGCGAAGAACGCGTCGGTCACGCGGGTGGCCTGCTCCAGCGGGAGCGGCAACACCGGGGCGAGGAGGTGCCCGTAGAGGTCGATCCCGGCGGCTGACGCGGGCGCGGCGAAGGCCTGCCGGTCCTGTTCCGCGCGGAAGAGGGGTCCTGCCTCCAGCAGGCGGGACTGGAGCTGGGTGTGGCGGCGGATGCAGTCCTTGACGATGTCGACCAGCTCGGCCGCGCGCCGCTTGTGCTCGGGGTCCTCGCTCTCGTCACGGGCCTTGCGGATGTTGGTGAGGATCGCGTTCTCGTGCCGGTAGCGGTCGGCGACGTGGTCGAGGGCCTCGGCGATCATGTCGGGGACGGCGTCGAGCCAGTCCACCGCGCGCACGTTGCGCCGGGTGGCCTCCAGGGCCCTGCGCAGGGTCTCGGAGTACTGCACGGTCCGGTACCGGGCCTGCTCGGCGGCGAGTTGGGCGTCGGCCAGCCGACCGCGGCTGATCAGCACCTCCAGCTTGACCTCGGCGGCGATCTGGGCGCTGGTGACATCGGTGTCGAGGGCGCCGACCAGGACGTTGACCGCCTCGTCGGTGGTGCGCAGGTACACCGTGCCGCCGGGGCCGGGGACCTCCTCCAGGAGCTTGAAGTCGTAGTCGCGGCGGACGTAACTGCCGTCCGCGGCGAACGTGCCGTACGCGGCGCGGAAGCCGCGGTCGACGCTGCCGACGTTGATCAGGTTCTCCAGGACCCAGCGGGCCACGCGCTCGTGCTCGCCTGCGGGGTGGTGCGGGGCCTGGGCGGCGGCGCGGGGCACCAGGCGGGCGACGATCTGGTCGTGGTCGGCGCCGGTGTCGAAGTCCATGTTGAGCGTGACGAGGTCGATCGCGGCCAGGGCGATCTCCGCCATGCCGTAGACCGAGTACGCCCCGGCGAGGTTGGCCTTGCGCGCGTCGAGGTCGTGGATCGGCGCGGTGCAGGCGAGCGCGCGCAGCCGCCGCGCCAGCCCCTCGTCGGCGGCCGGGCCCGGGGCGGGGCGCGGCCCCGCGCTGAGCTGGGGCGGAACACGGTCCGTCGAAGCAGGCGAAGTCACGGTGCACAGCGTAGGTCCTCGGTCCGACAACGACCCAAACGGCGCGGATCGGCTGCCCGCGGCGGGGCACCCCGGGGTCCGGCCCCGGCGTGCCGCGGCCACCGGGCGTCCGCGGTCCTCCTCGTGCCCCCCGGGGCTCCCGCGTCCCCTCGCCCACCGGCGCCGGCCGGGGCGTCAGCCGGGAGCGGACCCGTCGTCCCCGACCCTCCGCCGGTACACCTCGACCATCCGTTCCAGCGAGTCCTGAAGGTAGACCGCGAGCAGCCGCTCCGCCTCGGCGGCGTTCCCGTCGCGGAGCATGCGCAGGATCTGCCGGTTGCGGGCGAGGTAGGGCTCGTGCAGCCGCCGCGGCTCGTCGACCACGTGGAAGGCCAGGCGCAGCTCGGCGAAGACGCTGCGCATCACCTCGTCGGTGCGTTCGCTGCCGGCCAGGGCGACCAGGGCCTGGTGGAAGTGGATGTTGGCGGTGCCCAGGGCCTTCCAGTCGCCCTCGGCGCTCGCCCGCTCCCCCTCGGCGACGGCGGCGGCCATCGCGTCGAGGACGTACGGCGGCTCGCCGAGCCCGCGCACGACGGCGCACTCGACGAGGGCGCGCGTGCGGTGGATGTCCTCCACGTCCTCGACCGTCAGGACCCGGACGAAGACGCCCCGGTTGAGTTCGTGGACGAGCAGGCGCTCGTGGGTGAGCAGGCGGAACGCCTCGCGCAGCGTGTTGCGGGACACGCCGAGCGCCCCACCGATGCCTTCCTCCGACAGCCGTGTGCCGGGTGGGAAGAACCCGTCGGTGATCCGGCCGCGGAGGATGTCGGAGACCCGCTCGGCCGTGCTGGTGCGCCCCAGGAGGACGCGGTCGTCGGCCCATGACGCCGCCTGCTCTGCCATGCCCGGAATTCAAGCGCAGGGAAGGAGCCGGGACAACGTCGGTATTGAAGGATCGTTGAACGATCCTCTACGGTGCCACGCACGGCTCCCACGGGGGCACCGTCCGTCGTCCGTCTGCGAGGTGGGCCCCTGCGCACGCTCCCTCTCCCGCGGTCCCCGCACGCGTGGGCGTCCGCCGCGGGGGCGATCACCGGTCGCCGGTGCGGCGCTTGCGCCGCACCGGCGACCGTCCACCCGCGTCCACGCTCCCGGCGGCCGTACCGGGGCGGCCCGCCGCTGCCTCCGCCCACGCCGTCGCGGTGCGGTGCGGGACGGGCGGAAGACACCGAGGAGTATCGGAACCCCATGACGTCGATCGATCTCAACGCCGACCTGGGCGAGGGCTTCGGCCGCTGGCGGCTGACCGACGACGAACGGCTGCTGTCCGTCGTCACCAGCGCCAACGTGGCCTGCGGGTTCCACGCCGGGGACGCGGTGACCATGCGGCGGGTGTGCGAACTGGCGGCCGGGCGGGGCGTGCGGATCGGCGCCCAGGTGTCCTACCGGGACCTGGCCGGGTTCGGGCGGCGCGCGATGGACGTGCCGCCCGCCGAACTGGCCGCCGAGGTCGCCTACCAGATCGGCGCACTGGAGGTCTTCGCCCGCGCGGCGGGTGCGCACGTGGCGTACGTCAAGCCGCACGGCGCGCTGTACAACCGCGTCGTGCACGACGAGGAGCAGGCGGGGGCGGTCGTCGACGGTGTGCTGCTGGCCGGCGCTTCCCTGCCCGTGCTCGGGCTGCCGGGCTCCCGGCTGCTGGAGGTCGCCGAGAAGGCCGGACTGCCGGTCGTGGCGGAGGCGTTCGCGGACCGCGCCTACACCGAGGAGGGCGCGCTCGTGCCGCGCGTCCGGGAGGGCGCCGTGGTGAGCGATCCGGAGGCGGTGGTGGAGCGCTCGGTGGGCCTGGCCCGGGACGGGGCGGTGACGGCCCGCTCGGGCGTCACGGTCGCGGTACGCGCGCGTTCCCTGTGCCTGCACGGGGACACCCCGGGCGCGGTGGACCTGGCGCGGCGGGTGCGCGCCCGCCTGGAGGCCTCGGGCGTCACGGTGGAGGCCTTCGCATGAGGGCCCTTCCCGTCGGTGACGACGCCCTGCTCGTCGAGGTGGCCTCGGGCGAGCAGGCGCAGGTCCTGCACGCGGAGCTGGTCCGCCGCCGCGAGCAGGGCCGGATCACGGTCCGGGAGATCGTCCCCGCGGCCCGGACCGTGCTGCTCGACGGTCTGGCCGACCCCGGCCGGCTGGCGGCCGAGCTGACCGAGGGCGCGCTCCCGCCCCCGGCCCCGCCGCCGCATGGGACGGTGGAGATCCCGGTGCGCTACGACGGCCCCGACCTGGCCGAGGTCGCCGCCCACTGGGGCGTCGCCGATGCGGACGTGCCCCGCATCCACGCCGCGGCCGAGTTCCGGGTCGCCTTCTGCGGCTTCGCGCCCGGCTTCGGCTACCTCACCGGCCTGCCGGCGGGCTGCGCCGTTCCGCGCCGGGCCACGCCGCGCACCGCCGTCCCGCCCGGCTCGGTGGCACTGGCCGGGTCGTACACGGGGGTGTACCCCCGTTCGTCCCCCGGCGGCTGGCAGCTGATCGGCACCACGGACACCGTGCTGTGGGACCCGGCCCGCGTGCCGGCCGCGCTGCTGTCACCGGGCACCCGCGTGCGCTTCGTCAGGGTGCGCACGGGGGCTGCGACGTGACGGACCGTGCCCTGGCCGTCGTGCGGGCCGGGGCGCTGACGACCGTGCAGGACCGGGGCCGCCCGGGCCACGCCCATCTCGGGGTGCCCCGTTCCGGGGCGCTGGACGCGCCGGCGGCGGCGCTCGCCAACCGGCTCGTCGGCAACGCGCCGGAGGAGGCCGTCCTGGAGACCACGCTGGACGGGTGTGCCGTGCGCCCGCGTTCGGCGGTCACCGTGGCGGTGACGGGTGCCCCGTGCCCGGTCACGGTGGACGGCCGGGCGGTCGCCTGGGCGGCGCCCGTGCGCGTGCCGGCCGGGGCCGTGCTGGAGGTCGGGGCGGCCGTGCGGGGGCTGCGCAGCTATGTCGCCGTCTCGGGCGGCATCCGTGTCGATCCGGTTCTCGGCAGCCGCTCCTGCGACCTGCTCTCCGGGCTCGGGCCGGCGCCGCTCACCCCCGGCGCGGTGCTGCCGCTGGGGCGCCCCGCGGCTGTGTACCGCCACGTGGACGCAGCGCCGCAGCCCGGCCCCCCGGCCGAACTGGTCCTGCGGGTCGTGCCCGGTCCGCGCGTGGAGTGGTTCACCCCGGCCGCGCTGCGGACCCTCGCCTCGCATCCGTACCGGGTGTCGCCGGCGAGCAACCGGATCGGGCTGCGCACCGAGGGCCCGGCGCTGGAGCGCGCCCGTGCCGGCGAACTGCCCAGCGAGGGCATGGTGCTGGGGGCGGTACAGGTCCCGCCCGACGGCCGGCCGGTCGTGTTCCTCGCCGACCACCCCACCACCGGGGGCTACCCGGTGGTCGCCGTCGTCCGTACGGCCGACCTGGCGGCCGCCGCGCAGGCCAGGCCGGGCACCCCGCTCCGTTTCGTGGCCGTACGGCGCCGCTGACGCCGCCGGCGGGCAGGAGGCTCAGGCCACCTCGGCGGTCTCCGGCAGTTCCGCCGCCGACAGGGCCGCGAGCGCCGCCGACACCGCGGCCGAGGCCCTCAGGTCGAGGCGGGCGCTCGTGCCCCGGGCACGGTGGTGCAGTTCGCCGGCGGCGAGGGTGAGCAGTTGGGGCAGAAGGTCGGTGCAGCGCCGGGCCACCCAGCCGGTACCGGCGGTCGCCAGCCACCACAGGCCGGCCGTGCGCGTCGGCGCCGGGGAGTCGGGTTCGGACGAGGGGGCGGTCCCGGTCGCGCGGCCCGCCTCGGTCAGCAGCGCGTGGAAGCGCACGGCCAGCAGGCGGTGCCCCCGCTCGCCGGGGTGCAGCCGGTCGGCGCTCCACAAGGAGCGGTCGGTGACCCAGGCGCCCTCGTGGGCGTGCAGGTGCAGGGCGCCGTACCGGTCGGAGAGCGCGTGCACGACGGTGTTGACCGCGCGCTGGCGCCGGGCCAGCGGGCGGGCGAGGGCGCTCGGCAGCCCCAGCACCGAGCCGGGGTCGGGCAGGCACGCGGTCAGCAGAACGGCGCCCTGTGCGGTGAGGGCGCCGTACACCCGGTCGAGGCGGGTGGCCACGGCCCCGATGTCGAAGGTGCAGCGCAGGGTGTCGTTGACGCCGACGACCACGGACACCAGGTCCGGCTCGCACGCGAGGGCGGCCGGCAGCTGCCGGTCGAGGACGTCGTGCGTCTGTGCGCCGCTGACGGCGAGGTTGGTGAACTCCGCCGGTTCCTCGGCGAGCGCGGTGGCGAGCAGCGCGGCCCAGCCGCGCCATCCCCCACCGACCGGATCGCCCACTCCTTCGGTCAGCGAGTCGCCGAGCGCCACGAAGCGGACCGGTCTCATCCGACACCCCCCGGATCGGCCCGACCGGCCGGACCGGCCACGGGGGCGGGATCGGCGGCACCGGCCGGACGGGCAGGCCCCGCGGCCTCCACGGGGCCTGCGGCACGGACCGCGCGCCGCGCCACGGGAGCGTCGTGCGCGGCGAGGAACGCCTCGACGGCAGCACCCCAGCCGAAGCACTCGGCACGCGCGCGTGCCGCCTCCCGCCGCTCGCGCTCGGGACGCCCGAGCAGCGTCTGCACGGCGTCAGCGAACGACGCGCCGTCGTCGGCGGCAGCCACCCCGGCGGAGCCGACGACCTCCGGCAACGCGGAGGAGGCGCTGACCGCCACCGCCGTACCGCACGCCATCGCCTCCAGCGCCGCCAGCCCGAACGTCTCGGCCGGGCCGGGCGCCAGGCACACATCGGCGGACGCCTGGAGCGCACCGAGCAGGGCGCGGTCGGCGACGTGGCCGAGGAAGACGACCGGCAGGGCACGCTCCCGCGCCCGCTGCTCCAGCCGGGCCCGCAGCGGCCCGTCCCCGGCCACCGCCAGCACGGCCGGCACTCCGCGGCGCCGCAGCTCGGCCAGCGCGTCGAGTGCGGTGCCGGGCCGCTTCTCCACCGACAGCCGGGAGCACAGGGCCAGCAGGACCTCGTCCGCGCACGCGTGGCGGGCGCGCAGCACCGGGTCGCGCAGCACCGGATGCCGTTCGTCCAGGTCGACGCCGAGGGGAGCCCGTACGACGTTGCGGGCGCCGATGCGCACGAACTCCCGTTCGGCGAACTCGGTGGTGCACACCACGCGCGCGTAGGTGTGCGCCGTGCGGATGTTGAGGGCGTCGGCGGCGCGCCGGGCGGCCGGCTCGGGCAGTCCCCAGGTGCGCAGCACTCCGTCAGCGGTCTCGTGGGAGACCATCACGGCCGGCACTCGGGCCCGCCGCGCCCACCTGCCGGTCCACCGCAGGGTGGTGCGGTCGCAGACCTCCAGGCGGTCGGGCGCCAGCTCCTCCAGCAGCCGGGCCACCCGCCTCCGGTCGACGAGGACCCGGTAGCCGCCGGTGCCCGGCAGCAGCGGTCCGGGCAGCGTGATCACGCGGCCCTGGTCGGTGTCACGGTCGTCCGGGTGCTCTCCGGGCACGATCAGGACGGGCTCGTGGCCCGCGTCCCGATAGCCCCTGCCGAGTTCCCGCAGGGCAGTGCGCAGTCCGCCGGAGGCGGGGGCGACGAAGTTGGCGAGCCGCACGATCCTCAGGGACATCAGGCCGCCACCACCGGCTGCCGGGCGGCCAGGACGTCCGCGTAGTGGCCGATGAGACGGTCGCCGACGGCGGCCCAGGTACGCCCCTCGACCATGGCGCGCGCGGCCGTGCCGTAGGCGGCCCGCAGCTCCGGTCCGGCGGCCAGCCGGGCGACGGCGTCACGGACGGCGGCGGCGTCGTGCGGGGGCACCAGCAGCCCGGTACGGCCGTGGGCGACCAGGTCGAGCGGGCCGCCTGCGGCGGGCGCGACGACGGGCACTCCGCTGGCCATGGCCTCCTGCACGGTCTGGCAGAAGGTCTCGAAGGGACCGGTGTGGGCGAAGACGTCGAGGGAGGCGAAGATCCGCGCGAGGTCGTCGCCGGTGCGACGGCCGAGGAAGACGGCGCCGGGCAGCGCCTGCTCGAGGCCGGGGCGGCTGGGCCCGTCCCCGACGACCACGACCCGCACGCCGGGCAGGGCGCAGGCGCCGGCGAGCAGTTCGACGTGCTTCTCGGGGGCGAGGCGCCCGACGTAGCCGACGAGCAGTTCGCCCCCGGGCGCCAGCGCGCGGCGCAGTGCCTCGTCGCGGCGGTCGGGGCGGAAACGGACGGTGTCCACGCCGCGCGGCCAGAGCCTGACCCGCGGCACCCCGTGTGCCTCCAGGTCGTCGCGGGCGGCGCTGGACGGGGCGAGCGTCAGGTCGGCGGCGGCGTGGACGGAGCGTATGCGTCGCCAGGCCGCGGCCTCGCCGGCGCCCATGTAGGTGCGGGCGTATCCGGCCAGGTCGGTCTGGTAGACGGCGACGGCGGGGACACCGAGCCGGGCGGCGGCCGCCATGCCGCGGACGCCGAGGACGAACGGGCTCGCCAGGTGGACGACGTCGGCACGGTGCCCGATCAGTGCCGCCGCCAGGCGCCGGCTGGGCAGGGCGACGCGGACCTGGGGGTAGCCGGGCAGCGGCAGGGAGGGCACGTGGACGACGGGGCACGGCCCGGTGGCGTCGGTCTTGTTCCCGGGCGCGGGGGCCGGCGCGACGACGAGCGGAAGGTGGCCGCGGTCTGCCAGATGCCGGGCGGTCTGGAGCGCGCAGTGGGCCACGCCGTTCACATCGGGGGGAAAGGATTCGGTCACGATGACGACACGCATACGGGTGTTGTCGCCGCGCCGGACGTGGCCGCGTCAAAGTGGATCTTTCCGGACGAGGAACGTCCCATGAGCGTTGCACTGCGCACCCGGGCACGTCGGACCGTGTCCACGCGTGCACGTCCCGCCGGTCACCGCGGGTTCACCCGGCGGGCGCGCAGGCGTCCGGCGGACGCCCGGCGCTCGGGTCCCGGATCACATGGCGGCCGGGTCCGGACCGATCCGGCTGCGTACGGCCGTCTGTACCTCGGCCTCCTCGGCGGGGTCGGCTGCGAGGCGGCGCAGCCGCTCCACGACACGGGCGTCGCCGGTCTCGGCGTGCCGTGCGGCGAGTTCGCGGGTGGACTCCTCGCAGTCCCACAGGCACTCGACGGCGAATCCGGTCGGGAAGGAGGGGTCGGTGGCGGCGAGGGCGCCGGCGCAGCGGCCGCGCAGATGGGAGGAGGCGGTCTCGCGGTAGACGTGCCGCAGCACGGGCGCGGCGCAGGCGATGCCCAGGCGTCCGGCACCGTCGACGAGGGTCCACAGGGTCGGTGCGTCGCAGCCCTCACCGCGCACCGCCTCGCGCAGGGCGGCGAGGACGAGGTCGCGGTCCTGGCTTCCGCCGCGGCAGGCGAGCACGCGGCCGGCGGCGGCGCCGAGCAGGTCGGGCCTGCCGGCCCAGGCACGGGCCCGGTCCACGGCGGCGGCGCTGCGCATGCGTTCGAAGGCGTCGACGGCGGCGTCCACGACGGCGGCCGACCCGTCGGCGGCGGCGCCCTCGATCAGGTCCAGCGCCTCGGGGTCGTCGCCGTCGGCGAGGTAGCGCAGCGCGGTGCTGCGGGCGCCGTCGACGCCGTCCCTGGCCGCCCGGAGGATCTCGGGACGGTCCTCGGGGCCGGCGACCGCGCCCAGACAGCGGGCGGCGGGCACGTGCAGCGCGGCGCCGCGTTCGAGGCCCTGCTGGGCCCAGTCGAAGACGGCGCTCACGCTCCATCCCGGGCGCGGGCCGGTGGGCCGCATCTGCCGCTGCCACCGGTCGAAACAGCCGGCCTCGTGGGCGGCGCGCACACGGGCGGAGACGTCCTCGCGCGGGTCCTCGGCCCACAGACGCCACGGCCGCGGCTCGAAGGCGTCGCGGACGGCGGCGGCCAGCTCGGCCTCGCCCTCGGCGTCGGTGGCGAAGCGGGTCAGGACGGGCACGGCCAAAGCGCGCAGTCCCGAGTCGTCGTCGCGCAGGGCCAGCTCGTCCAGGGCCCACGCCCAGTTGGATCCGGAGGCGGCGTACCTGCGCAGCAGGTCGAGGGCGTCCCTCCTGCCGTAGGAGGCGAGGTGCCCGAGCACGGCCAGGGCGAGGCCGGTGCGTGACTCGTCGGTGTCGAACACGTCCTCGACGTCGAAGAGGTGCGCCTCGATCTCGTCCAGCTCGCCGCTCAGGTCGAGGAAGAGCCGGGCGTAGTACAGGGAGCGGTTCTCCACCTGCCAGTCGTGGCGGGGATCGCGCAGCACGCAGTGGTTGAGGGCCGCGAGGGCCTCGGCACGGGGGGCGGTGAGCGCGTGGAGCGTCCCGTCGCCGCGTCCCCTCTGGAGGAGGCCGAGCAGGGTGCCGCTGGGCGCTATGACCGGATCGAACATGGGAAACAGCCTCACATCAAGCGTCGACGCAACCGGAGAACACGCACTACCTGGTCGCGCGACAACACGTCGGAGCGCCCGCCGTCTCTTGCTTGCTGTAGACCATCTTCCTCTGCCTCTCGTCGGTGGCCCATGCGGACCGATCACGGTCCACGCGGTGCGGCAACACCTGCCCAGCCATCGTGTCCGTGAATCACGACGTCATGATGACTCGGTGGTTCCGCCTACCGCGACCGAAATTTCCGGCGGCCCCGTTCCGCCTCCCCCCGTCCTGCCGTCCTGCCTGGTCGGATCGCGCGCGCTGCGTCGCCGCAGCACGGTCGTGTCAGTCGGCGCCGAACAGTTCGAGCAGGTCCGCCTTGGCGAACATGCGCGCCGTGTCGACGGCCGAGGGTGTCCCCGCCCGGGGGTCGGCCCCGCCCTCCAGCAGGGCCTTGATCACCTCTGCCTCGCCTTTGAACACGGCGCCCGCGAGCGGCGTCTGACCTCGGTCGTTGGCCCGGTCGGCCGCGGCGCCGCGGACCAGCAGCGCGCGGACGGCGTCCGCATGGCCGTGGTAGGCGGCGAGCATGACCAGGGAGTCGCCCCGGTCGTTGGTGAGGTCGGCCGGAACGCCCGCGTCGACGTACGCCATCAGGGCCTCGGTCCGCCCCTGCCGGGCCAGATCGAAGATCTTGGTCGCCAGCTCCACGACCTCGGGGTCGGGGGCTTCGCTCATCGGGCTACCTCTCATGTGCCGCCGTTCAGGTGAATCGCCAGGGTACTGGCTCCGCGGGCACATGGCCGGACCCGTCCGCGGCAAAGATCACCACGGGACCCGTTCGACGCAACTTCGCTGCTCAGGCGGCCCAACCGAGCCTCCACCGAACGAGGGAAAAGACAAGAAATTCCCCCGTTTGCACCTTTTATCGTATGGATACATGCTGTGATCCTGGAAGTACTCATGGTGACTGTCCCCACCGAACACCAGGAGAGCCCCAATGATCCTGTCCATCTCAGGCGTCGTCCTGCTCGGCATCGTCGTGTTCATCTTCTTCCGCAAGGACGGGCTCAAGGCGTCGCACGCCCTGATCTCGGCCCTGTTCGGCTTCTACCTCGCCAGCACGGCCATCGCGCCCAGCATCAAGGCCGGCGGCGAGAGCCTGGCCAGCCTTCTCGGCGGCATCAAGTTCTGACGCCGCCCCCTTCGTCCGTACGCACCGTGAGGAGACTGCAGTGGCCCGGCGCCCCCTCCCCCGCATCCTGAGCACAGGCAGCACGCAGATCGCCCGGAGCCGGGAGCTGGCCCGGACGGCGGCCGACAGCGCCACCGACGTCCTCCATCCACTGATCACGATCACCCGCGGTCTGCGCCGGCTGGCCTCGGCCGGGCGGCGCAGGTGGACCGAGACCCCCAAGGACAGACGCGGACCGCTGCTGTTCCTGGTGGCGTCGGTGGTCCTGGTCGTGGCACTGGCGCCGTACGGACCGCTGCTCGCCGTCATCACCCTGATGGCGGCGGCAGCCTGGCAGGGCCGGGACCGCACCCCGCCCGCCCCCGAGGGGCCCGACGAGTCCCAGACGCAGCGCCTGAGGTCGCTGTACGAGGCACTCGTCCCCTACTTCTCCGCGGCCGAGGACCCCGCCCCGCTGTACGGCCACGGCGGCGAGTGGGAGAAGGCGTTCCCCTCGTACGAGTTCGACGGGACGGGTCGTGTCGCCCAGCTGCTGATCCGCTACCCCGCGTACTTCCCCGACGGGGAGCCGGAGGCCCGCGCACGCGTCGAGCAGCTGCTCACCGCGAAGGCGGGCCGCGGCCGGGAGTACCACTTCGCCTGGGACGAGGAGGGCAACGAACTCACCGTCACGGTGCTGCCCCCGCTGCCCACCGACATCGCCGCCCAGCGGTTCGTCACCGCGCCGGGCGAGACGGTCCTCGGCTTCACCGACCCGCTCCAGGTGCAGCGCACCCTCCCCCTCGGCTACGGAGAGGAGCAGCGCGACGTCCCGCCGGTGGTCTGGCGCACCGGCATCCGCTCCACCGAGCCGCACCTGCTGGTCATGGGCCAGCCGGGCAGCGGCATCTCGACCCTGCTGCGCTCCATCGCGCTCCAGGCCCTGCCGTACGGCGACGTCCTCGTCGTCGAGGGCGGCGGCACCGGCGAGTACGCCTGCCTGACCGGCCGGGACGGCGTCCTGGCCGTCGAGTGCGGGCTGTCGGGGGCGCTGGCCAGCCTGGAATGGGCCGCCACGGAGGCGGAGCGCCGGCTGATCGCCGCCAACCGGGCCCGGCAGGAGGGCCAGCCCCCACCGGAGGACACCCGGCGACCGCTGTGGATCCTCGTGGACCGCCCGAGCGCCTTCTCCCACCTGGCCGCCTCCGACGGCCGCAAGGACCCGCAGTCCCTGCTCCAGGTGCCGCTGCGGCACGGCCGGGCGGCGAGCGTCACCGTCGTCGTGGCCGAACAGTTCGACAGCGCCGACGCGCTCGGCGACGCGATCCGGCAGCACACCCGTGCACGGGTCGTCCTCGGGCCGGCGACGGGCGAGCAGTTGGAGGCCGTGCTGGGGGCACGCCCGCAGACCACACCCGTCGCTCAGGTGCCGCCGGGGCGCGGATACGCCCGCCTGGGCGGCGGCCCCGTGCACCGGCTCCAGGTCCCGGCCACCCCGGACCCCCACGACGACGCGACCAGCGACGCGCACCGGCAGGCGGTACTGGAGCTGCTGCCGCCGCTGACGACGCCGGCGGACGGCGAGACGGTACCGGCGCCCACGGAGGCGGCCGTCGCGGAGACGACGTAGGAGCCGACCGCAGGGGCCGCCGGGTGGAACCCACGCACCCGGCGGCCCCTGCGCGCGGCGCCCCGGCTCACGCCACGAACGTCCGCGGCGCCCCCGTGCCCGCCGTCCCCCCGCTCTCCACCAGCCGTGCCGCCGCGGCGAGGCGCACCGCTGCCTCCTCCGCCACCGCGCCCCCCACGGTGAAGGGCAGCCGCACATAGCCCTCGAAGGCCCCGTCCACCCCGAAGCGAGGGCCGGACGGGACCCGGACCCCCACCCGCTCCCCGGCCTCCGCCAGGCGCGAGCCGGACAGTCCCCCGGCACGCACCCACAGGGTGAGGCCGCCGCCGGGCACCTCGAACTCCCATGTCGGCAGCTCCCGCCGGATCGCCGCGACGAGAGCGTCCCGGTTCTCCCGGGCCTGGCCGCGCCGCAGTTCCACGGCCTGTTCCCAGCCGCCGGTGCTGAAGAGCCAGTTCACCCCCAACTGCTCCAGCACCGGTGTGCCCAGGTCGGCGTAGGCGCGTGCGGACACCAGACTGCGGATCACGTCGGGCGCGGCGCGCACCCAGCCGATGCGCATGCCCGCCCAGAAGGCCTTGCTGGCGGAGCCGACGGTGATCACCGTCGACCCGGCGGGGTCGAAGCCGCAGACGGGCCGCGGCACGGAGACACCCTCGTCGAGCCACAGCTCGCTCATCGTCTCGTCGGCGACCAGCACGGTCCCGGCCGAGCGGGCCGCCTCCACCAGCCCCCGGCGCTGGTCCTCGTCGGCGAGGGCGCCGGTGGGGTTGTGGAAGTCGGCGACCACGTACGCGATCCGCGGTGCCGCCTCCCGCAGCACCTGCCGCCAGCGGTCCAGCTCCCATCCGGCAAGGCCCTCGGCCATCGCGACGGGCACCAGTCGCGCCCCCGCCTCCCGCATGAGCTGGAGGATGTTGGCGTACGACGGGGACTCCACGGCGATCCGCTCCCCCCGCCCCCCGAACAGGTGGCAGATGGCATCGATGGCACCCATCGCCCCGGTGGTGACCATGATCTGCTCGGGCATGGTGGGGATCCCGCGCGCGGTGTAGCGCTCGGCGATCATCTCGCGCAACGCCGGCAGGCCGGCCGGGTAGTCACCGTGTGTGTGGGCGTACGGGGGGAGTTCCTCCAGGGCGCCCTGCACGGCACGGGTCAGCCAGGGTTCGGGCGCGGGCAGCGCGGCGCAGCCCAGGTCGATCACCGAGCCCAGCGCCTCCGGGGGCAGCGGCTCCAGGCCGCGCGCCGGAAGCGGGTTCCCCGCCGGTACGGCCGTCCAGCTGCCGGCGCCGCGCCGGGACTCCAGGAAGCCCTCCGAACGCAGCGCCTCGTACGCGGCGGCCACGGTGGTGCGGCTGACGGAGAGGGCCACCGCCAGTTCGCGTTCGGCGGGCAGCCGGGCGGCCACGGGCACGCGGCCTTCGAGCACCAGCAGCCGGATACCGTCGGCGAGGGCGCGGTAGGCGGGCGGGCGGCGCGTGCCGGGGCCCGCGGGCCGCTCCTGCTGGGACGTGAGCAGCCGGGCGAGCTGCGAGGCGCCCACCGCAGAGGTCCACTGCACCATGGTCACCAGTCCACCTTCCCCGAATTGGCCATGGATGGCGTTTGTTTCCAAGCCACAGAGTGACATGCGTCAGGCCACCATCACCATCCCGGGGGGCACCTTTGTCCATGCCAGAACGTCCAGACCGCGCCGCCCGGCGCCTCGTCCAGCTCTTTGCCGGCCTTGCGCTGTACGGCGCGAGCTCCGCGCTCCTGGTCCGCGCGGACCTCGGGCTGGAGCCGTGGAACGTCCTCCACCAGGGCCTCGCGCGACTCGGCGGCCTGACCATCGGCATCGTCTCGATCCTCGTGGGCGCGGCGGTGCTGCTGCTGTGGATCCCGCTGCGCCAGCGGCCCGGCCTCGGCACCGTCGCCAACGTCTTCGTCGTCGGCCTGGCCATGGACGGCACCCTGGCGCTGGTACCCGGGGTGCACGGCCTGGCCGTGCGGATCCCGCTCCTGCTGACCGGCGTCCTGCTGAACGGTGTGGCCACCGGCCTGTACATCGCCGCCCGGTTCGGTCCGGGCCCGCGCGACGGGCTGATGACCGGGCTGCACCGGCGCACCGGCCGCTCGATCCGCCTGATGCGCACGACGGTGGAGGTGGCGGTCGTGGTGACCGGCTTCGCCCTCGGCGGCACCGTCGGCGTGGGCACCCTGCTCTACGCCGTCGCGATCGGCCCGCTCGCCCAGGTGTTCCTGCGGCTGTTCGCCGTCCCGCCGGCAACGGGCGGCAGCACGGTCGTTGCCACCGGGACACCCCGGGGAGCGATACTGCGTCGGTGACCACCCTGATACGCCATCCCTACCTCGACCATCCCGGCCCCATCCCCTTCGCCCACCGCGGTGGGACGGCGGACGGACTGGAGAACACCGCGGCGCAGTTCCGGCGGGCGGTCGAGGCGGGGTACCGCTACATCGAGACCGACGTGCACATCACCCGCGACGGCAAGCTGGTCGCCTTCCACGACACGACGCTGGACCGGGTGACGGACGGCGCGGGACGGATCGCCGACCTGCCGTGGGCGGACGTGCGGCAGGCGCGCGTCGCGGGCCTGGAGCCGGTGCCGCTCTTCGAGGAGTTGCTGGAGACCTTCCCCGAGGTGCGCTGGAACGTCGATCTCAAGGCCGAGTCGACACTCCGCCCCTTCCTGGACCTGGTCGCCCGCGCGAACGCCTGGGACCGGATCTGCGTCGGCTCGTTCTCCGAGGCGCGCGTGGTGCGTGCCCAGCGGCTGGCCGGTCCGCGCCTGGCCACGTCGTACGGCACTCGCGGTGTGCTCGGCCTGCGCCTGCGCTCCTGGGGGCTGCCCGTGGCCCCGCGCCGCTCGGCGGTGGCCGCGCAGGTCCCCGAGAGGCAGTCCGGTGTCCCGGTGGTCGACCGGCGCTTCGTCCGGGCGGCTCACGCGCTCGGACTCCAGGTCCACGTGTGGACCGTCAACGAACCCGATCGGATGCACCGGCTCCTGGACCTGGGGGTCGATGGCATCATGACCGATCACATCGACACGTTGCGCGAGGTCATGCAGGAGCGCGGCGTCTGGGCCTGACCGCCCGGACGGCGCCCCGCCACCCTTGCCACGGACATCTTCGGCGGGGAAGCGAGGGCACGGGTGGACACCGAGACCGTGCGGGCCAGGACGGCCGGCGAGGCCACGGACCGGCGGCGCGAGCAGCGCGGCTGGTACTTCTACGACTGGGCGTGCTCCGTCTACTCGACGAGCGTGCTCACCGTGTTCCTGGGCCCCTATCTGACCTCGATCGCGAAGTCGGCCGCGGACGCCGACGGGTACGTCCACCCGCTGGGCATCCCGGTGCGCGCGGGGTCGTTCTTCCCGTACGCGGTGTCCCTGTCCGTGGTCGTCGCCGTTCTGGTGATGCCCCTGGTGGGCGCCGCCGCCGACCGCAGCGGGCGCAAGAAGCCGCTGCTGGGCGCGGCGGCGTACACCGGCGCCGCGGCGACCACGGGCATGTTCTTCCTCGGCGGCGACCGCTACCTCCTGGGCGGTGTGCTGCTGGTGGTGGCGAACGCCGCCCAGTCGGTGGCGATGATGCTGTACAACTCCTACCTGCCGCAGATCGCCCCGCCCGAGGAGCGCGACGCGGTCTCCTCCCGCGGCTGGGCCTTCGGGTACGCGGCGGGCTCGCTGATGCTCGTGGTGAACCTGGCCCTGTACCTGGGCCACGACGGCTTCGGGGTCTCGGAGACCATGGCGGTACGCATCTGCCTGGCCTCGGCGGGTCTGTGGTGGGGCGCCTTCGCGCTCGTGCCGCTGCGCCGGCTGCGCGACCGGCGTGCCCCCGCGCGGGAGGCCGCCCTGCCGGGGATGCGGCAGCTGGTAGCGACCGTGCGGGACATGCGCCGCCACCCTCTGACGCTCGCCTTCCTGCTGGCGTACCTGATCTACAACGACGGCATCCAGACGGTGATCTCGCAGGCCTCGGTGTACGGCTCGGAGGAACTGGGCCTGGGACAGTCGACGCTCATCGCCGCCGTGCTGCTGGTGCAGGTGCTGGCGGTGGCGGGCGCGCTGGCGATGGGCCGGCTGGCGCGGACGTACGGCGCGAAGCGGACGATCCTCGGCTCGCTGGTGGCCTGGACGCTCACCCTCGGTGCCGGGTACTTCCTGCCGGCCGGGGTGCCGGTCTGGTTCTTCGTGCTGGCGGCCGGGATCGGGCTCGTGCTGGGCGGCAGCCAGGCCCTGTCCCGCTCGCTCTTCTCCCACCTCGTGCCGCCCGGGAAGGAGGCCGAGTACTTCTCGGCGTACGAGATGAGCGACCGAGGCATGAGCTGGTTGGGTCCGCTGCTGTTCGGGCTCACCTACCAGCTGACCGGCAGCTACCGGGACGCGATCATCTCCCTGGTGGCGTTCTTCGTGATCGGGTTCGTGCTGCTCGCACGCGTCCCGGTGCGGCGTGCGATCGGCGACGCGGGGAATCCGGTCCCCGAGAGGATTTAGCGCTCCGGGCGAAAGGGCGGTAGTGTACGCGTTTGGCCTGCCAGACGTACCGTTACTGCGCGTCAAAGGCGACAAGGCGCTGGGTGACATCTCCTCACAGACGTGACAAACCGGGCGCCTGTGGGTACGCACTGGTTGACAAGGCTGCGGCTACGACGGCGACGCACGACCCGGAACGGGACATCGGAACGGGAATCTTTACCGCCGACCGGACGTTGACCGGATGACGACGACAGCGACACCTGTCCTGTGGGCGACAAGCCCGGGAGGCACGATTCATGAGTGAGCGAGCTCTTCGCGGCACGCGCCTCGTGGTGACCAGCTACGAGACGGACCGCGGCATCGACCTGGCCCCGCGCCAGGCCGTGGAGTACGCATGCGAGAAGGGGCACCGCTTCGAGATGCCCTTCTCGGTCGAGGCGGAGATCCCGCCGGAGTGGGAGTGCAAGGTCTGTGGAGCCCAGGCACTCCTCGTGGACGGCGACGGGCCCGAGGAGAAGAAGGCCAAGCCCGCGCGTACGCACTGGGACATGCTGATGGAGCGGCGTACCCGCGAGGAACTCGAAGAGGTCCTCGCGGAGCGGCTCGCGGTTCTCCGCTCGGGGGCGATGAACCTCGCGGTCCATCCCCGCGACAGCCGCAAGAGCGCCTAGTCCCGACACGGCTCGGACGGGTCACAGCACCGCGCAGAGGACCGCGGGTGCGGTACGTGCTGCACGTACCGCACCCGCGGTCCTCTGCGCGGTCCTCTGCGTGCCCTGATCCACCGCTCGGGCTGCCACGCGGCGAAGCCGGGGCACGCCGGTGCCCCGGAACGGAGCGCCGCCGGTGGCCCGCGTACGGGTCACCGGCGGCGGAGCCTGGCGGGAAGAAGGGGCGGCCCGCGGCGTGCGCGTGTCTCTGCGCCGCTCACACCGCGGGACGGCGGGCGTGCCCGGCCCGAGGACGGACCCGCCGGCACGCCGGACCCGCCCCGGCCCCACGCCGGGGCGGCATCAGCGCGTCAGCGGCGGCCGGGGCTCCTGCGGGGCGTCGCCCGGCTCCTCGTCCTGCCGGACGACCTCGCCCTGTACGACCTTGCCGTCGGGGCGGTGGATCCGCGCCTGCTGGAAGGCGCCGCCGAAGCTGCCGGGGGCCGCGGCGCGCAGCCGGCGGTCGAAGGAACGCTCGGCCCACCGTCCCAGCGCCTTCTGGACCGGCGGGACCAGCAGGAGCAGACCGACCACGTCCGAGACCGGACCCGGGACCATCAGCAACAGGCCACCGAGCATCATGAACCCGTTGCCGCTGCCGCCTGCCGGGGAGCCACCGCTCTGGATCGCCGCGTTGAGGCTCTGGAAGGCGCGCCGCCCCGCCCGCTTGACCACCACGGCGCCCAGGACCAGTCCGGCGAGCAACAGGAAGAAGACCGTGAGCCCGCTCGTCGCGCCCGCGATCAGGGTCAGCAGCCAGATCTCCAGCACCACCCACAGGGCGACGCCGAGCGGCAGGAAGGTGCGCAGCCGGGAGCGGCGGGGCCGGGCCGAGGGGCCGGAAGGGGTCGGAGCGCCAGTCGTCATGCCTCCAGTGTGCCCGGGCCGCACTCAATGGGCGATAAGCGGGTGATCAGCCCTTCCCGTGCGGCTCCGGCGGCGCCGGCTTCACCTTGCCGGTGATCTTCTCCACCCGCTCCCCCACGCCCCACGCCGTGACCCGCCACAGCGCCTCCACGAGGATGTCGCGGCTCATCTTGGAGTCGCCCAGTTCACGCTCGACGAACGTGATCGGGACCTCGACGACGTGGTAGCCGGCCTTGACGGCGCGGCGCGCCAGGTCGACCTGGAAGCAGTAGCCCTGGGAGGCGACCTCGCCCAGCCCGAGGCCCTTCAGGGTCTCGGCGCGGAAGGCGCGGTAACCGCCGGTGATGTCACGCAGCGGCAGGTCGAGCGCGAGGCGGGAGTAGAGGCTGCCGCCTCGGGAGATGAACTCGCGGGACTTGGGCCAGTTCACCACCCGGCCTCCTGGCACCCAGCGGGAGCCGAGGACCAGGTCCGCCCCCTTGAGCGCGGTCAGCAGACGGGGCAGTTCCTCGGGCTGGTGGGAGCCGTCGGCGTCCATCTCGACGAGGACGCCGTAGTCGTGCTCCATGCCCCAGCGGAAGCCCGCGAGGTAGGCGGCGCCCAGGCCCTCCTTGCCCTTGCGGTGCAGCACGTGCACCTGGTCGTCGTCGGCGGCCAGCTCGTCCGCGAGCTTGCCCGTGCCGTCGGGGCTGTTGTCGTCGGCCACGAGGACGTGCGCGTCGGGGACCGCCTTCCGCACCCGGCCGACGACGGCCTTGATGTTCTCCGCCTCGTTGTAGGTCGGGATGATCACCAATGCCGTGCCGAGCGGACCGAACTGCCTCCCCTGGGCCTTCGCCGCGAGGGTCCCGTCGCCGTCGTTCACTGCTGCCCCTTCATGTCCGTACGCAGAGGTCCACCATAGTGGCCTCGGCCTGCGATGACGTGACCGGACGTTCGTCTGGTGGTGTCGAATCCACAAAAGCGGGGTAGGTGCACGGCTTTGGGCTTGTATGTACCGGGCGGAGCGGAGCAGGCGGCGGGCCGTCGACGGTCCGCGCTGCGGATGGGGGCCCGGCGCCCTTCGGGCCGGCCCGGGACCCGCTGGCTGCGGACCGCCCGAAGGCCGTTGTCTACTGAGCGCCCGGGCCCCACCCGGGTCACACCTCCCCGACCGGTCGGAGCGTTCCCCCGCCGGCGCGGGCGCTGAGCCTGGCTCCCTGACCCAGCGGCGCTCGGCGAGTGGGCGGACGTTCCCCGGTCGGGCGTCCGGCGGTGGACGGGGCGAACCTACCGGCCCCGGACCGTCCTCTGTCAACAGCCGCCCTACCTGCGCTTCGACCCGTGCGTTGCTGGTCAGGGCGGTGGAGGCACAGGTCGTACGACGCGTCACCGCCACCCGTGGGGAGCCGTGCCCGTCCGCCGGATCACTCGCCCGGACGTACGTACACCGTCCGCCCGCCGACCACCGTGCGCAGGCAGACGGGCAGGTCCCGGCCCGGCGCGAGGTCGGGCAGGCCCGGGGTGCCGGAGCGGGGGTCGGTGGACCAGCGGGCCACCCGGTCGTCGGGAGCCTGCACCACCAGCTCGCCCGTGCGCCACACGGCGTAGTCCGCGGGCGCGCCGGGCACCAGGACGCCCGCGTCGTCGCGTCCGACCGCCCGCCAGCCGCCGCGCGTATGAGCCGTGAAGGCGGCGCGGACGGAGATGCGGTGCGCGGGGGTGCGGTGGAAGGCGGCCGCCCGGACCGTGCCCCACGGGTCCAGCGGGGTGACGGGACTGTCGGACCCGAAGGCGAGCGGAACGCCGGCGCGCAGCAGCGCGGCGAACGGGTTGAGGGTGCGGGCCCGCCGCACACCCAGGCGCTGGGCGTACATGCCCTCCTCGCCGCCCCACAGCGCGTCGAAGGCGGGCTGGACCGAGGCGGTCAGGCCCAGCTCGGCGAAAGCGGCGACGGTCTCGGGGGTGAGCATCTCGGCGTGCTCGACACGGTGCCGGGCGGCGCGGACGCGCGCGAGGCCGGTCTTTCCGGCGGCGGCCCGCATCCCCTCCACGACGGCTGCCACGGCGGCGTCGCCGATGGCGTGGAATCCGGCCTGGAGTCCGGCCTCGGTGCAGGCCACGACGTGCGCGGCGACCGCGCGGGCGTCCAGGTGGGCGGTGCCGGTGTGGGCGGCGTCGGCGTACGGCTCGTGCAGGCAGGCGGTGTGGGAACCGAGGGCTCCGTCGGCGAAGAGGTCGCCGGCGGCGCCGGCCGCGCCGAGTTCCCGCGCTCTGCCGACGTTCTGCTCCGCCCAGTAGCCGACGACCCGCGGCCCCGGTTCCTCGGCGGCGAGGGCCAGCAGGCCGGTGAAGTCGTCCTCGGAGGAGATCTCGGGGCCTCCGCACTCGTGGACCGTGCCGATACCGAGGGAGGCAGCGTGCGCGAGGGCGGCACGCTGGGCCCCGGTGCGCTGCTGCGGCGTGACGGCGGCGAGGGCGGCGGCGCGCACGGCGTGGTGGGCGTCCGCGGTGACCGGGCCGTCGGCCGGGCGGCCGGCCGCGCCCGGACCCGGCACCAGGTCCAGCAGGGCGGTGGTGACGACTGCCGAGTGCACGTCGATGCGGGACAGGTACAGGGGACGTCCGCCGGTCGCCTCGTCCAGCTCGGCCCGGGTCGGCGGGCGTCCTCCGGGCCAGCGGGAGGCGTCCCAGCCGTGGCCGAGCAGCACCCGGTCCTGCGGGCGGGCGGCGGCGAAGTCCCGGACGGCGGCGAGGGCGGCCTCCAGGCCGGGGGCGGCCGACAGGTCCAGGCCGGTGAGCGCGAGGCCGGTGGCGGTGGTGTGGACGTGCGCGTCCGTGAACGCCGGGGTGACCAGGGCACCGTCCAGGTCGGCCACCTCGTCGACGCCGTCGGCGAAGGCGTCGGCCGCGCCTTCGGAGCCGACCCAGGCCACCTGGCCGCGCTCGACGACCATGGCCGTCGCGAACGGGTCGGCGGGGCTGTGGACCTCTCCGCGGCGCAGGAGGACGGTCTTCGGCTGGGCGGCACTCTCACTCATGGGCACCAGTCTCGCGCCTGGCGGATACCGTCTCGCACCCAGGTCGCCCCGTGCGCGCACAGGGGGCGACCTGGGGCAACGCCGCATCGACGGTGTGCGGGCCCGCCGCACACGCCGTATCCGGCAGCTGAGGGTCCGGCGTCGGGCGGGACCGGCGGACACCGCGCGCCGTCCGCGGTTCGCCGCCGCCGGCGACAGCGCACCCTGGCGGACCGGGCGCGCGGCTCCCGCAGGCGTGGTCAGATGCGCGGCGGCCGCGCCTCGTAGGGGGTCGACAGCACCACCGTCGTCCGGGTCGACACGCCGGCCAGCGAGCGGACCCGCGCCAGCATCTCCTCCAGTTCGTGCGGCGTGGCCACGCGGACCTTGAGGATGTAGTTCTCGTCGCCCGCGACGCTGTGGCACGCCTCGATCTCGGGCACGCCGCCCAGCCGGTCGGCGATGTCGTCGGGGGCACTCGGATCGAAGGGCTTGACCGAGATGAAGGCGGTCAGGGGCAGCCCTACGGCCTCCGGGTCGACGACGGCGGCGTATCCGCGGATGACGCCGCGTTGCTCCAGCCGGCGCACCCTCTGGTGCACGGCCGACGTGGACAGGCCCGTGGCCTTGCCCAGGTCCGTGTAGCTCATCCGCCCGTCCTTGACGAGCAGCTGCACGATCTGACGGTCCAGCTCCTCCATGGCGCAAGAACCTACAGTGCCGCTGATCTCCTCGGATACCTGCACGGCCCGGGTCACACCCGGTTCGTGATGTTGCGCGGGAGGGTGAGGGCCGGCGGGACGGGGGCCGCCGGGCACCTGCACACGGCATGTGACCAACACCACACCCCCCGGGCCGGCTCCGTAATGGTCTCGTGATTACCGCGGAGACGGGGCGGGAAGTGCTTGCTGTGGTCGAGGCCGCAGCGCCTTCACGGCCCAGCACAAGGGGGAGAATCCCATGCAGAGTCTTAAGCGCCCAGGTCGTTCGGTGTCCAAGCGGCAGCAGCCGGCCGCCGAGCCCGAGCCGGAGGGCGTCGAACCCGACGCCTACGACGTGGAGGACGGGGGCGACGACGACACCGACGCCTACGACACCTTCGAGATGTACCGGGTGATCTGCCCGGACTGCGCCCAGCCCATCGCACTGCTGGCGGACGAGGAGGCCCTGCCGGAGCACGCGCTGTGCGCCTCGCCGTGGAACCCGTTCGGGCTCACGGTGTGTGCCGGGACCGGCCGCCGCGCGTCGGACGCCCGGCCCGCCGACGAGAGCTTCGAACCCCAGGAGCAGGACACCGCCCTGCTGCTGACGCTGCCTCGGGGGCTCGACTGGCGGACGCAGCCCTTCTCCCACGTGGGCGGCCCGGGCTCGCGCCCGATGCGCGTGCCCGCGATGCGCCGCGACGCCGCCTGAACGGCTCCTGCCACGCTTCCACGCACGCCCCGCACCGCGGCACTGCAGAAGGCCGTGGTGCGGGATCGGCGCAAGGCCGGCGAGGCGCCGCGATCCCCACCCGGTGCCGTACGGGGTCGTGCACGCACGGAGCAGGCGCGGCACCGGCGCAGGAGCGGAACGGAAACGCCCACGGAACCCTCGCCCGTCCCGAACCCGCCACCACGCGGCGCGATTGACGTCGCATCAGGTCGGCCTGCGGCACTCGCGCCATGGGGAGCCCGCGAACTGACGGCCGAATCACGGGGCCGGTGACCTGCCCGCCCGGTTCCGCGTTGGCCCGGCATGACCCCCACCACTTCGGCGACCGGGCGTCAGCGGCTCTTCTTCGTCCCGGCACCCGCAAAATCGGTTCCGCCGACCGCTCCGCGACCGCCCGACCCGCCCATCTACCGCGAGATGATGCGGGCCTGGGCCGACCGGGGCCGCACCCTGCCGGGCCACCACGACCCGGAGTGGGTGCGGCTGGCGGCGCCTCAGGTGCGGCCGGGGCAGTTCAGCGGAGTGCGGGGCCACGCGACGGCAGGCGACGGCCGTCAGGATCCGGTGGGCGCACCCGACGATGCGGAGCACCGGGGCGCACGGCCATGCTCCTCGCCGGAACCGGCCACGGAAGGCAGCCGGGCGGCGGCCACGCTGTGAGGGCGCCCCAAGGGGCGGCCCGGGCCACGGGGCGGGCGTCCGTCGCTACAGGTCGCGGCGGGCCGGTTCCGGCGCGGGATAGGCGGGGTCGAGTTCCCCGATGGCGCGCAGGGTGCCACCGAGCGTCCTCACCAGCAGCTCGCGCATGGTGTCGCGGGAGAGCTCGGGGTGGTCGATCCAGTCCAGGGTGGCGCCCTCGACACCGCACAGCCAGGCGAGCAGGCCCATGCGGGCGGGCGCGGCGATGTCACTGCGGCCGTAGGCGGCCTCGGCGATGGTCGCGACGACCGCCTCGCGCACCGAGTCCCGGATCGCGTGGACCTCGGCGTCGAAGCCGACTCCGCCGCTGACGATCGTGCGGTAGGCGGCCTGGTTGGTCTCGGCGTAGCGCAGGTAGCTGTCGACGGTGCGGTGGGCCCGGTCCACCCGGGCCAGTTCGAGACCGCTCGCCGCGAAGGACACCAGGTCGGCGACGGATTCCTGGATGATGGCCAGGTAGTAGCCCCGCTTGGACTGGAAGTAGTAGTAGATCAGTCCTTTGGCGACCCGGGCCTGCCGGGCGATGTCGTCCATGGAGAGCGCGTCGTACGACGTGTCGGCGAACAGCCTCCGCCCGATCGCGAGGAGTTCGGCCCGGCGTGCCAGCGAGCGCTCGGTACCGCGCGCCCGGATGGGGGTTCCCCCTGCCGGGAGCGGCCGGGGAAGTGCAGCGACATCGTGCTGACGGCTGATATTCAATTTCGACCCTGAGTTCCTACGGGCGGCGGGACATCCGCAGTATGGCAGGTCGGGTATGCCTCAGGTCACAGCAGTCCGCCGTCCGGGACCACGGTGGGCCCGGCCGGGTCACGAGCACCGCCGCCAGCGTCACCAGGCCCCGTCGTACGACGTGTTCGGGGAGTGCCGGGCCCACCGGACCGCGTCAGCGCACGCCCACCGCGGCCAGCGCCTCGCGCTGGCCCTGCGTCGGGTGTGCGGGGAAGTACAGGTAGCAGACGCCGCCCGTGCCGCTTCTGACCCGCCCGCTCGCGTCGTACCTCTTCGTCCTCAACCAGATGTTCTCGAACTCGCGGCGCCGGTAGACCCGCCGCACCGCATCGTCGCTCGGCGAGGCGGGATCGTTGGCGATCACGTCGCCGTCGCTGGTGAAGCCGATCACCGCCATCAGGTGTCCGGAGGTGCCGTATCCGGCGCCGGTCAGCTCCTCGTCGAGGAACGACTGGGACGTGACGGCCGGGATACCGGCCGCGATCAGCGTCTCCAGGTCCCTGAGCGAGCCGAGCCGGGTGACCACCCCCTGCACCCCTTCGAAAGTGGCGGCGTAGGCGGCGTTGAACGGCCAGTTGCCGCAGCCGCCGTACTGGTGGTCGTAGGACCGGCGGGCAGCATGGCAGACCTGGGGGTCGGCGAAGGCCGGGTCGACCCAGGACAGTTGCTCCTCGGTGAGCCGGCCTCCCCAGTACTCGATGACCATCTGCGACGAGGTGGGGCTGCACCAGGCCTCACCGCCGTTGTCGTACTCGGGGTACTGGCCCTTGTGGATCTCCTGCGAGTAACGCGGCACGCGCAGCTCGCGGGCGGGGCCGGGCGTGGAGGCGGGGACCGTGAACCGGTCAGGGACGTCCGATCCCATGAGGAACAGCCGCCACACGGTCGGGGTGGTCTCCTGCCCCGGCCGGCGGTACAGGGTCAGGCGCAACCGGCAGGAGACCAGGCGCAGCCCGGAGGCGGGGTCGTCGATGGCGAGGGTGTCCGTCCAGACGGTGCTCCTGCCGTCGCCCTGACCGTCGACGGAGGTCCGCCTGATGTCCGTGTCGCCGGCCGCCCAGCGGCCCATCACGTACCAGGGTGTGGCGGTGCCGTCCGGGTAGGACCCCTGGAGCTCGACCTGGATCCAGGTGCCGGGTGGGGTGTGCGCGTTCCAGGAGGCGATGGCCTCGGTGGCGGGCACGGCCGGCCGGTGCACGGGCGAGGTCCAGGTGGCGTACTCCCAGGTGGCCGTCCGCCCGGTGTGCGGGTCGGTGTGGTCGAGGGTGCCTGCGGCCGTGCCGATCACGATGCCGGGCCGGGCGCCTGCGACGGCGCGGGTGCCGTGAGCGGTACCGGCGCACCAGTCGGCGTACGTGGTCCAGGTGTGCTGATCGACCCGGCGGACCGGGTCCGGATCGCGGTCCCCGGCGGCGGTCAGGGTGCCGGCCGTCGCCGGGTCCGCCCCGCCGACCCCCGCGGCGGCGGCGACCGCCGCGGTCAGGACGGTTCTGCGGGAAGGCTGTTCGGTTCTGCTCATGGCGGGAAAACCCCCAGGTGTCCGGGTCGGGCGGTCCGGTGGGTGTCACATGTGGGTGCGTACGCGGTGCGTGCGCGTGCGTGCGGTCATGTGCGGGTGCGTGCGCCAACTATGGCGCGCCGGGTCCGGTCCTGCCGGCACTCCGACCCACGCCACACACACCGGCATCGGCCTGCACCACCGGCGTGACCTGCGCATCGGCACGAACCGGGTGATCTTCGGCCGTCCGGCGCGGCGCCCCGTAGACTCTCCGGCGCACCCACCCGAGCACACCCGGGGGAACGACCATCGAGCACCTCGCCACCCTGCTGCGCAGCCTGCCCCCTTCCCTGGGACCGGTCCGGCTGGTGGGCGTCGACGGGCACGCCGGGTCCGGCAAGTCGACGTTCGCCGGGCGGCTGGCCGAGGCGCTCGGTGGCGCACCGGTCCTCCATCTCGACGACCTCGCCTGCCACGACGAGCTGTTCTCGTGGACGGGGCGGCTGCGGGAGCAGGTGATCGAGCCGCTCGCCCGTGCCGGGACGGCTCACTACACCCCCTACGACTGGCGCGAGCGCCGCTTCACCGCGCCGCGGCCCCTGCCGCCGGCCCCGGTCGTCGTCGTCGAGGGCGTCGGCGCCGGCCGCCGTGCGCTGCGCCCGCACCTCGCGCATCTGCTGTGGATGGAGATGCCTCCCGCGCAGGCATGGGCGCGCGGGCGGGAGCGGGACGGAGCGGAGCAGCGGGAGTTCTGGGCCGGATGGGTCCGCGCCGAGCGCCGGCATTTCGCCGAGGATCCGTCCCGGCCGTACGCGGATCTTCTGGTGCGGCAGGTGGCACAGGGGTACGACATGCTGCCGGGACCCGCCTCGGACGGCCGGAATCTCACGCACGGTGACGGACCACCCGCCGTGTGGTGAAACCGTGAAACCGCTTGCGCGGGAAGTTCCGGGAGTCCTCCAACTGTGCTTGACCAGGGGGCCGTACCCGACTTACGTTCTCAATGTGCGGCTGTGGAAGCCGCCCCCTCACGCGAAGCCCCCGATTGTTCCCCCGTGATCGGGGGCTTCGTCCTGCCTGCGTGTCCGCACGCCCCCGTCCGTGTGCGCCGTATGACGCCGAACGCTCACGCTCGGTCACCGGCCCGGGTGCTCGCCGTCCGCCGCCACCTCGCAGAACGGCCCGTGCGGCACCCTTCGATGGGCGGCGCCCCCGCAGGTACGATGCCCTCGGTGCTACCTACGGACGGCTGCGCGCGCCTTGCAACTCCGGTCCGCGGCACAGCGGTTCGACGAACGCAGCCGGCCCGGCGGCAGCGGGCCGGCACACCGACGGGGGCACGGTTTGTGGGGGACGTGATGGACTTCGGCACGCAGGGCCCCGAGGCACCCGCCGAGCTCGCCTGGCTGCGAGGCGTGGACGCCTACGCGATGGGCGCCTATCCGCAGGCCGAGGAGGAGTTCCGGACGGCGGTGCGGATCGATCCCCGGATGGCCGACGGCTGGCTCGGGTTGCACGCGCTGCGCGTCGACACGACGACCGCGCTGCTGCGGATGTACCGCCACCGCGACCGCTTCGGCGAGCAGCGCGCCCGGCACCGCCGCGCCCTCAACTCCTGGTACTGGCTCGGCTGGTGGGTGCAGCCGGTGCTGGAGAGCCCCCGCGACCTGCTGCTGGCCCACGCCTCCCACTGGCTCGACGGACGCCACGTCCCGGAGCTGGACCGGGCCCTCGCCGGGCTCCCCCCGGTCGACACCGACCAGCAGGTCCGGTTCCTGCACGCCTGCCGCGCCTATCTGGTCAAGGACTGGGAGCAGTTGGTACGGCACACCGACCCACTGCTCGACGATCCCCTGCTCGGTATCGAGGCCGGGCTGTTCGGCGGTATGGCCCGGGTGCGCCTGGAGATGTACGGGCAGGCCGAACCCCTGCTGTCGGCCGCGCTGATGCGGTGCCGCAGCGAACAGCCGCAGCGCAAGGAGCTGCGGTACTGGCTGGCCCGGGCGCTGGAGGGCACGGGCCGCTCCGCCGCCGCCCTGCCGCTGTACCGGGCGGTGCACCGCGTGGACCCCGCGTTCATGGACACCGCGGCCCGGCTCGCGGCGATCGCCGAGGGCGACGGCTACGACGACCCGGCCGACCTCACGGCACTCACGCTCACCGGTACGGCAGGGGACCTGCTGGACGGCACCGACGGGCTCGATCCGCTCTTCGGGACCGAGGGCCGCGAGTTGAAGGTGTCCGACCCCGAGCCGCCCAGCGGACCACTGCCGTCGGCGGTCGACCCGGCCGTGCGCGAGAGGACGTCCGTGCCGCCGGTATCGCTGCCGGCGGGACCCACGGACCCGGGCTTACTCGAGGAAGCGCTCGCCGAACTGGAGCGCATGGTGGGCCTGGAGCCGGTGAAGCGGCAGGTCAAGGCGCTGTCCGCACAGTTGAACATGGCCCGCCTGCGAGCCGGGCAGGGACTCCCCGTCCAACCGCCCAAACGCCACTTCGTCTTCTCCGGCCCCTCCGGCACCGGCAAGACCACCGTCGCCCGCATCCTCGGCCGCGTCTTCTACGCCTTGGGGCTTCTCGGCGGCGACCACCTCGTGGAGGCCCAGCGCGCCGACCTGGTCGGCGAGTACCTCGGGCAGACGGCCGTGAAGGCCAACGAACTGATCGACTCCGCGCTCGGGGGCGTCCTCTTCGTCGACGAGGCCTACGCCCTGTCCAACTCCGGCTACGGCAAGGGCGACGCCTACGGCGACGAGGCCCTCCAGGTACTGCTGAAACGAGCGGAGGACAACCGCGACCACCTGGTGGTGATCCTGGCCGGCTACCCCGAGGGCATGGACCGCCTCCTCGCCGCCAACCCCGGGCTGTCCTCCCGCTTCACCACCCGCGTCGACTTCCCCTCCTACCGGCCCCTGGAACTGGCCGAGATCGGCAAGGTGCTCGCCGCGGACAACGGCGACCAGTGGGACGAGGAGGCCCTGGAAGAGCTGCTCTCGATCGCCGGTCACGTCGTCGACCAGGGATGGATCGACGAGTTGGGCAACGGGCGGTTCCTGCGGACCCTGTACGAGAAGAGCTGCGCCTACCGCGATCTGCGGCTGTCCGGCTACGCGGGACCGCTGTCCCGGGACGACCTGGCCACGCTGCGGCTGCCGGACCTGATGCAGGCGTACGGCGAGGTGCTGTCGGGGCGGGGACCGCAGGATCCGGCCTAGCGGGGCCCAGGGGATCCGCGGAAGTCCTGTGCGGTACCGAGCGGTGTCCAGAGCACGCACCGGACACCGCTCGGTGACGGGCGAACGCCACCTGCCGTGGCACTAGGGGGTGTCCCGGCAGTCCGGTGCGTGCTCTCGGCGTGCCGGACGTAAGACCTCGTACCGGATGTACTCGGGCTTACGCCCGGTGCGGCGAGAGTGCGTGCCGGGCGCCGTGGGTGCTGTGCGGGACTTTCGGAACACCCCCTAGCTCGTCAGGACCTGCTCCTCCGGTTCCTCCCGGTGCGCCGGGTCCCGCACCTCGCCGACCAGCAGCTCCAGGACGTCCTCCAGCGCGACCAGACCGAGCACCTTGCCGTTCGCGTCGGCCACCTGGGCCAGATGGGTGGCGGCACGGCGCATCACGGTGAGCGCGTCGTCGAGCGGCAGCTCGGCCCGCAGGGTCGTCATGGGCCGCCAGATCCGCTGCGGCACCGCCCGGTCGGAGTCCTCCAGGTCGAGGACGTCCTTGACGTGCAGGTAGCCCATGAAGGCGGCGCCGTTCTCGGCGGCGACGGGGAACCGGGAGTAGCCCGTGCGGGCGGTCAGGTCGACGATCTCACCCGGGGTGACCGAAGGACCGACCGTGATCAGCGACTCGCTCCGGAGCAGGACGTCCGTCACCGGGCGGGAGCCCAGTTCCAGGGCGTCCTCCAGCCGCTCGCGTTCCTCGGGGCCGAGGAGGCCGGCCTGGCCGGAGTCCTCCAGCAGCCGGTTGAGCTGCTCGCTGGTGACCACGGCCTCGACCTCGTCCTTGGGCTCGACGCGGAAGAGGCGCAGGATCGCCTGGGCGCAGGCGCCCAGCGCGACGGTGATCGGCCCGCACAGGCGGGCGAAGGCGACCAGGCCGGGGCTGAGCCACAGCGCGGCCTTCTCGGGAGCGGCCATGGCGAGGTTCTTCGGGACCATCTCGCCGATGACCAGGTGGAAGAAGACGACGGCCGCCAGGGCGATGACGTAGCCGAGCGGATGGATCACGCCGTGCGGCAGGTGGATCCACTCGAACACCGGCTCCAGCAGACGGGCCACCGTCGGCTCGGCGACCGCGCCGAGGGTCAGCGAGCAGACGGTGATACCGAACTGTGCGGCGGCCATCATCTGCGGCAGCCGCTCCAGGCCGTACAGCACCTGCCGGGCCCGGGCGGTGCCGAGCGGTTCGATCTGGCTGCGCCGGACGGAGACGAGCGCGAACTCGGCACCGACGAAGAAGCCGTTGGCGAGGACGAGGAATGCGGCGAAGACGAGTTGGAGGGCGCTCACCGGGCGGCCTCCATGACGTTCACGACCGGAGCCGTGCGCACCAGGCGGACACGCTCCGCGCGGTAGTGGCCGACCTGGCGCACGGAGAGCCGCCAGCCGGGCAGTTCGGCCCGGTCACCGGGTGCGGGGATACGGCCCAGCAGGTCGGCGACGAGGCCGGCGACCGTCTCGTAGGGGCCCTCGGGTACGTCCAGTCCTATGCGCTGGAGGATGTCGACCCGGCAGCTGCCGTCCACGTCCCAGGCGGGCCGGCCGTCCTCGGGCGGGACGGCCGCGAGTTCGGGCAGGTCGTGTCCGTCGTGCTCGTCGCGGACCTCGCCGACGAGTTCCTCGACGATGTCCTCCAGGGTGACCACGCCGGCCGTCCCGCCGTACTCGTCGACCACGACGGCGATGGGCTGCTCGCTGCGCAGCCGCGCCAACAGCGGCTGCACGGGCAGCGTCTCGGGGACGAGCAGCGCACGGCGGGCGATCCGGACGACGGGGGTCCGCAGGCGGTCGTGCACCGGGACGGCCAGCGCGTCCTTGAGATGGACCATGCCGACGACCTCGTCGATCTTGTCCCGGTAGACGGGGAAGCGGGACAGGCCGGTGGCCCGGGTCAGGTTGACCACGTCCTCGGCGGTCGCCGACGACTGGAGCGCGCTGACCCTGACCCGCGGGGTCATGACGTGCTGGGCGGTCAGCTCGCCGAGCGACAGGGTCCGTACGAACAGGTCGGCGGTGTCCTGCTCCAGGGCGCCGGCCCGGGCCGAGTGGCGGGCCAGGGAGACCAGCTCGCCGGGGGTGCGGGCGGAGGCCAGTTCCTCGGCGGGCTCGACGCCGAGCGCGCGGACCAGACGGTTGGCGACGGCGTTGAGTCCGGCGATGACCGGCCGGAACAGGCGGGAGAAGATCCGCTGCGGGCCGGCGACGAAACGCGCGACCTGCAGCGGCTTGGAGACCGCCCAGTTCTTCGGCACGAGCTCGCCGATCACCATCTGCACGGCGGAGGCCAACAGCATGCCGACGACCACCGCCACACCGCCGACCGCGCCCTCGGGTATGCCGATCGCGGCGAACGGGCCGTGCAGCAGCCCGGCGAGCGCCGGTTCGGCGAGCATGCCGACGACGAGGGAGGTGATGGTGATGCCGAGCTGGGTGCCGGAGAGCTGGAAGGACAGCTCCTTGAGCGACTCGACGACCGAGCGGGCGCGGGGGTCCCCCTCGGCGGCGGCCTCTTCGGCCTCCGGGCGCTCGACCGTGACGAGGCCGAACTCGGCGGCGACGAAGAAGCCGTTGGCGAGGATGAGCAGGAATGCGGCTGCCAGGAGCAGCAGGGAGAGGGTCACGATGCCACCGCCTCCGCATGTCCGCGGCGTGGGTCCGCGTTATGCCGGGAGGGGGTGGCGCAGGTACTGCAGGACGATCCGTCCATCGCCGGAGAGGGTCACTCCTCGGGTAGAAGGAGCCCCTGGGTGCCGGGGCGGCGCTCAGGGGCGGAGGCACAGCGAAAGACCTCTGCCCCCAGATTAGTCAAGATTCCGCCGGGTGCGGCAGGGCGGGCGCCCCCGAGTCAGCCCTGATCCTGCTCCGGGCCCGCCCCGGCGCCCCTGTCCGGCTCCGCGATCGACCGGGTCTCGACCAGCGCGCTCAGGGCGCGCGCATCGTCGATGGCGCGCTGTCTGTCGATGCCGGGCTGGATGCCGAGCGCGGGCAGGCTGGTGCCGTCGCTGAGGTTGAGGAAGACCCAGGGGTCGCTGACCCTCAGGTTCACCTTGAGGATCTCCGCCCAGGCCAGACGGCGGGTGCCGGCGAAGTTCACGACGGTGACGCCGCCGTCGTCCGCGACCACCTTCGGCCTGGAGAGCCACAGCAGGACGCCGAGGACCAGCGCGCCGGTGAGGACGAAACTGAGCTTCTCCCCCGGGCCGAGCTGCTCCAGGAGCAGCCCGACGGCGGAGATCACCACGAAGATCACCACTCCGGCGGTGACCAGGACGGCCCGGGTGCGTGCGGGCCGGAACGTGACCGGCAGGGCAGGCGGGCTGGGCCGGTCGGAGGTGTCGCGAGAATCGGGCATGGCGGGGGTGCTCACAGACGGCAGGCGTGGATGGCCGTGGTCAGGATGGCCCGGGCGCCGATCGCGTACAGGTCGTCCATGATCCGCTGGGCCTCCTTGGTCGGCACCATGGCGCGGACCGCGACCCAGCCCTCGTTGTGCAGCGGCGAGACCGTCGGCCCCTCGAGACCGGGCGTGATGGCGACGGCATCCTCCAGGTGCTCGGCGCGGATGTCGTAGTCCATCATCACGTACGTCCGGGCGACCAGAACACCCTGGAGGCGGCGCAGGAACTGCTGCACCTTGGGCTCCCCGGTGTCCGCCCCGGTGCGGCGGATCACCAGGGCCTCGGACGTCATGATGGGCTCGCCGAAGACCTCCAGGCCGGCGTTGCGCAGCGACGTGCCGGTCTCGACGACGTCGGCGATGACCTCGGCGACACCCAGCTCGATGGCGGTCTCGACGGCGCCGTCCAGGTGCACGACGGAGGCGTCGATACCGCGGTCGGCCAGGTGCTTGGCGACGATCCCCTCGTAGGAGGTGGCGACGGTCTTGCCCTTGAGGTCCTCGGCACCGGCGACGGCGCCCGGCTTGGCGGCGAAGCGGAAGGTGGAGCGGGCGAAGCCCAGCGGGAGGATCTCCTCGGCGCCGGCGCCCGAGTCGACGAGCAGGTCGCGGCCGGTGATGCCGATGTCGAGGCGGCCGGAGGAGACGTAGATCGCGATGTCGCGGGGGCGGAGGTAGAAGAACTCGACCTCGTTCTCCGGGTCGACGATCCGCAGTTCCTTGGACTCGCGGCGCTGCTGGTAGCCGGCCTCATGCAGCATCTCCGCCGCAGGGCCGGACAGTGAACCCTTGTTGGGGACGGCGATGCGCAGCATGAGATCGGCTTCCTTTGCGTGAAGGGGAGTGTTCTTGCGGCTGTGGCGGCGGGCGGCTTACAGGTGGGCGTAGACGTCGTCGAGGGAGATCCCGCGGGCGACCATCATCACCTGCACGTGGTACAGCAACTGCGAGATCTCCTCGGCTGCCGCCTCCTTGCCCTCGTACTCGGCGGCCATCCAGACCTCGGCGGCCTCCTCGACGACCTTCTTGCCGATGGCATGGACGCCCTTGCCCACCAGTTCGGCGGTGCGGGAGGTGGCGGGATCGCCCTGGGCGGCCTTGTGCTGGAGCTCGGTGAAGAGCTCCTCGAACGTCTTCTTGGACATGGTGGTCCTTACCCTACGCGGTGCGGGCCGCTCCTCAGCGCCAGGGTTCGGATACCGAGCGCAGGGTGGCCGCCGTGGCGACCGCCGCCGTCACGGCCTCGTGCCCCTTGTCCTCGCTGGAGCCGTCCAGGCCGGCCCGGTCCAGTGCCTGCTCCTCGGTGTCGCACGTCAGCACGCCGAAGCCGACGGGGACCCCGGTCTGGACGGACACCTGGGTGAGTCCCTGGGTGACGCCCTGGCACACGTAGTCGAAGTGCGGGGTTCCGCCGCGGATGACGACGCCGAGGGTGACGACGGCGTCGTAGCCACGGTCGGCCATGGCCTTGGCGGCCACCGGCAGTTCCCAGCTGCCGGGGACCCGCAGCAGGGTCGGCTCGTCGATACCCACCTCGTGCAGGGCGCGCAGGGCGCCGTCCACCAGACCGTCCATCACCTTCTCGTGCCACTGCGCCGCGATGACGGCGACCCGCAGGTCACCCGCATTGCGTACGGACAGTTCCGGTGCGCCCTTGCCGCTCACGTTCGTGTGTCTCCTCGCTGGTGTGTTACTGGTTGCCGCAGGTGCCGGCGACCGCGGGGGCCGCGTCGAGCCACGGCAGGTCGTGCCCCATCCGGTCCCGCTTGGTGCGCAGGTAGTGGAGGTTGTGCTCGCCCGCCGTGACGGGCATCGGCTCGCGTCCGGTGACCTTGAGCCCGTGACGCAGCAGCGCGTCGCTCTTGTCGGGGTTGTTGGTCATCAGGCGGACGCTGCGGACGCCGAGGTCGGCCAGGATCTGCGCGCCGGCGCCGTAGTCGCGGGCGTCCGCGGGCAGGCCGAGTTCCAGGTTGGCGTCCAGGGTGTCGCGGCCCCGCTCCTGGAGTTCGTAGGCGCGCAGCTTGGACAGCAGCCCGATGCCGCGTCCCTCGTGGCCGCGCAGGTAGACGACGACGCCGCGGCCCTCGGCCTGGATGCGGTCCAGGGCGGTGTCGAGCTGGGGGCCGCAGTCGCAGCGCTGGGATCCGAAGACGTCGCCGGTGAGGCATTCGGAGTGGACGCGGACGAGGACGTCCTCGCCGTCGCCGATCTCGCCGTGGACGAGGGCGACGTGCTCGACGCCGTCGGCCGTGGCGCGGTAGCCGTGGGCCCTGAACGTTCCGTGGGCGGTGGGCAGGGTGACCTCGGCCTCGCGGCGGACGCCGGGCTCGCGCAGGGGGACCACCTGCTCGCGCGACGCCGGGAGCTCGGGGGAGCGTCGGTAGGCGATCAGGTCCTCGATGGAGATGATCGTCAGGCCGTGCTTGCGGGCGAACGGGACCAGCTCGGGAAGACGCAGCATCCGGCCGTCCTCCCCGGCGATCTCGACGATGGCGCCGGCGGGGCGCAGGCCCGCGAGGCGGGCGAGGTCGACGGCGGCCTCGGTGTGGCCGTTGCGGGCGAGGACCCCGCCGGGCCGGGCCCGCAGCGGGAAGACGTGGCCGGGACGGACGAGGTCGGCCGGCTCGGCGGTGCCGCTCGCCAGCAGCTGGAGGGTGGTGGCGCGGTCGGAGGCGGAGATACCGGTGGTGACGCCGTGGGCGGCGCCGGCGTCGACGGACACGGTGAAGGCGGTCTGCATGGACTCGGTGTTGTCCTCGACCATCTGCGGCAGTCGCAGCCGGTCCAGCTCCGGACCCTCCATGGGGGCGCAGATCAGGCCGCGGCACTCGCTCATCATGAAGGCGACGATCTCCTCGGTCGCCTTCTCTGCGGCGATGACGAGGTCGCCTTCGTTCTCGCGGTCCTCGTCGTCGACGACCACGACCGGGCGGCCGGCGGCGATGTCGGCCACGGCCTGCGCGACGGGGTCGAGGGTGAGGTCCTCGACGGCCTCGGCACCGTAGAGGATCGGCGGGGCCGCGGGGACGGTGGCGGGTGCCTCGTTCAGGGTGGCGGATGACGGGCGGGCGGTCATGCCGGCGCTCCTTCCAGGACGGGCTGCGGGGTCCGGCGGGAGCGCAGCCACCAGTCGCGCATGCCCCACAGGACGAGCGCGCCGTAGATGACGTAGACGAAGCCGGAGAAGGCGTAGCCGTTGGCGAAGTTCAGGGGCACGCCGACGAGGTCGACGAGCAGCCAGGCGAACCAGAACTCGACCATGCCGCGGGCCTGGGCGTACATGGCGACGACGGTGCCGACGAAGATGTAGGCGTCCGGCCAGGGGTCCCAGGACAGGGACGGGTAGGCGGTGAAGAGCAGGGCCACGGCGACGGTGCCGCCGGCCGCGGCGGCGAGCATCGCGGCGCGCTCGCCCCGGGAGGCGAAGCGGACGGCGATCCGGCCGTCGTCGGCTCCGCTCCTGCCGCGGCGCCACTGCCACCAGCCGTACAGTGCGACGGCCATGACGACGACCTGCTTGCCGGCGCTGCCGGCGAGGTGGCCGTAGAAGGCGATGAACAGCACCAGGCCGGAGAGGAACTGCACGGGCCAGGTCCACAGGGCTCGGCGCCAGCCGAGGGCGAGCGCGATCAGGCCGAGGATGTTGCCGGCCATGTCGGACCAGATGATGTGCTGGCCGAACAGGACGAAGGCTTCGGAGTTGAGCCAGGTCACCGGGCCGCCTCCTCGCCGCGCCGCGGGGGCTGCGCGCGGTCGCCGAGCAGGCGCTCGACGTACTTCGCGACGACGTCGACCTCCAGGTTGACCGGGTCGCCGGGCTGCTTCAGGCCGAGCGTGGTCAGCGCGAGGGTGGTGGGGATGAGGCTGACGGTGAAGTGGTCGGGACCGGCGTCGACGACGGTGAGGCTGATGCCGTCGACCGTGATGGAGCCCTTCTCGACGACGTAGCGGGTGAGCTCGTCGGGGAGGGAGATCGTGACCATCTCCCAGTGCTCGGAGGGCTTGCGGTCGAGGATCTCGCCGGTGCCGTCGACGTGGCCCTGGACGATGTGCCCGCCGAGGCGGGCGCCGACGGCCATGGGGCGTTCGAGGTTGACGCGGGAGCCCACGCCGAGGGCGCCGAGACTGGACCGCTTGAGGGTCTCCGCCATGACGTCGGCGGTGAACTCGTCGCCGTCGTGCTCGACGACGGTGAGGCAGACGCCGTTGACGGCGATGGAGTCGCCGTGCTTCGCCCCGTCGGTGACGACGGGGCCGCGCAGGCGGAAGCGACAGGCGTCGTCGAGGGTCTCGACGGCCGTGACCTCGCCCAGCTCTTCGACGATTCCGGTGAACACTTCCCGGGTCCTCCTGCCTCTGTCGGGCACGGACTCCGGGGCCTGTCGTCGACGACAGGAAGTACGGGCGAGGACACGGGAGGCGACGCCGGACGGACCCGTCCCGAGAGGGACGAGCCGTTTCGGCGGCACACACGCATGCCCGCCCGCCGCGCACTGCCTCCCATCCGGACTTTAACCGTCGGTCCAGGAATTTCACCTGGTCAACCGGCCGCTGGAAGCGACCGGGTCGCGGACTGTAACCGCCGGTTCGGACTTTCACCGACCCCGGAGTGCGCTGCTTTAGCTACAGGGCCAGTGTGCCACGCCCGGTCCGCGTCCATACGAGGGATGAGTGTGGGGTGGCTCACAGCCCGTGCCGGCAGGACCCCCGCACGTGACCGCTCCGGGCAACAGGCGGCCGGGGAACCCTGGTTGAGATTGGTACAGACCTATTGACTCACTGGTCTAGTCCTCTCTAGGGTCTGCGGAACTTCCGTGGAGAGGAACCGACTGTGCTGTCCCCCTCACGTCATCGCCTCAGACCCGCCCTGTTCACAGCCGCCGCGGCCGTCGCCGGTCTGCTGCTCACCGGCCTCCCGGCGACCGTGTCGCACGCGGCCGACCAGGAGTCCTGCCGCCCGGACGGGTTGTACGAGACACCGGGTGTCGATGTGCCCTACTGCTCGGTCTACGACGCGTCCGGCCGGGAGAGGATGGGAGCCGACCACCAGCGCAGGGTGATCGGCTACTTCACCGGATGGCGTACCGGCAAGGACGGCGCTCCCGCCTATCTGGCCTCGGACATCCCGTGGGACAAGGTCACCCACATCAACTACGCCTTCGCGCACGTCGACGCGGGCAACAAGATCTCCGTCGGCGCCGACGGCCCCACGAACGCGGCCACCGGGATGACCTGGCCGGGCGTGGCCGGGGCGGAGATGGACCCGGACTACCGCTACCAGGGCCACTTCAACCTGCTGAACAAGTTCAGGAAGCAGCACCCGAACGTCAAGACGCTGATCTCCGTCGGCGGCTGGGCGGAGACCGGCGGCTACTTCGACGACAGCGGCAACCGGGTCGGTTCCGGCGGCTTCTACTCCATGGCGACGAACGCCGACGGCTCCGTCAACCAGGCCGGCATCGACACCTTCGCCGACTCCGCGGTCGACTTCGTCCGCCACTACGGCTTCAACGGCGTGGACATCGACTACGAGTACCCGACGTCCATGAAGGACGCGGGCAACCCGCTCGACCGGTCCCTGTCCAACGCCCGCCGGGCCGGTCTGGTCAAGGGCTACGCGGCGCTGATGAAGACGCTGCGCGAACGGCTCGACCGCGCGGGCGCGGCGGACGGCAGGCACTACCTGCTGTCGGTGGCGGCCCCCTCCTCGGGATACCTGCTGCGCGGCATGGAGACCTTCCAGGTCCAGAAGTACCTGGACTACGTCAACATCATGTCCTACGACCTGCACGGCGCCTGGAACGAGTACGTCGGCCCGAACGCCTCCCTCTTCGACGACGGCAGGGACGCCGAACTCGCCGCGGCGGGCGTGTACTCCACGTCCCAGTACGGCGGCATCGGCTACCTCAACGCGGACTGGGCCTACCACTACTTCCGCGGGTCGATGCCGGCGGGCCGGATCAACATCGGCCTGCCGTACTACACGCGCGGATTCAAGAACGTCACCGGCGGCACCGACGGCCTGTGGGGCAAGGCGGCCACCACCGCCTGCCCGGCCGGCTCGGGACTGACCAAGTGCGGTGACGGCGCCACCGGCATCGACAACCTGTGGCACGACCTGGACGCCGACGGCCGCGAGGCGCCCGCCGGTTCGAACCCGATGTGGCACGCCAAGAACCTGGAGAAGGGCATCGTCGGCGACTACGTCACCCGGTACGGCTTCCCCGCGGACACCACGCTGACCGGCACCTACGCCCGCGAGTACGACGCCGCGCTGGTCGCACCCTGGCTGTGGAACGCCCAGAAGAAGGTCTTCCTGTCCACCGAGGACGAGCAGTCGGTGAACGCCAAGGCCGACTACGTCGTCTCGCGGGGCATCGGCGGCACGATGGTGTGGGAGCTGGCCGGTGATTACGCCTGGAACGCGGCCAAGGGACAGTACGAGCCGGGCTCGACCCTGACCTCCGCGATGTACGAGAAGTTCAAGTCGGCCTCCCCCTACGGCGCGAAGCGCTCGACGATCGACCTGCCGAGCGAGGCGCTGGACATCGACGTGGACTTCGGCCGGTTCCCGCTCGGCGACTCCAACTACCCCATCAGCCCCAAGCTGACGATCACCAACAACACGTCGGTGACCCTGCCGGGCGGCACGGAGTTCCAGTTCGACTACGGCACCTCGGCGCCCGGTAACGCCAAGGACCAGTCGGGGTGGGGTACCACGGTCGTCCGCAGCGACCACACCGGGGACAACGTCGGTGGTCTGAAGGGCGACTACCACCGCGTGTCACTGAAGCTGCCGAGCTGGCAGACGCTGGCGCCCGGTGCGTCGGTGACCGTGGACTTCGTGTACTACCTACCGGTTTCGACACCGTCGAACTGGACGGTGGCGTTCGGTGGGAAGAGCTACGCGCTGGCCGGTGACCTGGCGCGCGGGACGACCGTGGTGGACCCGGTGACGGCCACGCCGGCACCGAGCCCCTCGCCCAGCACGACGGCGAGCCCGAGCCCGACGCCCACGGCGACCCCGACGCCGACGGGCGGGACGGGGAACTGCACCGCCGCGGCGTGGTCGTCGACCACGGTGTACACGGGCGGCGGCGTGGTGTCGCACCAGGGGCACACCTGGAAGGCCGAGTGGTGGACGAAGGGTGAGGAACCCGGTACCACCGGTGCATGGGGCGTGTGGCAGGACCTCGGGGCCTGCTGAACACGTCCACGGACCGGCCCGGCGGCGGTGACGACGGCCCTTGCCCGCCGCCGGGCCCCTCCACCACGCCGCGGCACGCCCGTGGCGGGGTGAGGCACGAGGCCCGCACCCGCACAAGCGCATGCGCGGCCCGTCGTCCCCGCTGCCCGGGCCGGCCCCCTCGGCGGTCGCCTCAGCGGTCGCCGGTGGTGAACAGGTCGTCCTGGGCGCGGTCCCGTGCGGTCAGCAGGGCGCCGCGCAGCACGGCCGTGCCGCCCAGGGCGGACGGCCGGACCTCGGTGGGCAGCGGGGACAGACGGCGCAGCCGCCGCTCGACGCGTTCCGCGAGCACGGTCCCGCCCGCCTGTCCCACCTCGCCACCGAGTACCACGCAGCCGGGGTCGAGGACGGCCACCACCGAGGCGGCGGCGAGGGCGACCCGGTCGGCGAGGGCGTCGAGGAAGCCGGCGGCGCCCGCCTCGTGCCCGCCGTGCCCCGCTGGCCCTTCCCCGCCGCGGCCCCGGCCCGCCGAAGCCTCACGGCGGTCCGCCGTCCCGTCCGGGTCCGGCTCGCGGGCCGGCGCGGCTCGGTGGTGCGGGCCGTCCGCTGCCCCGTCGTCCGCCGCCCGGCGCACGAGGGCCGCGGCGTGCGGTTCTCCTCCGGTGGCACGGACGGTGAGCCCGTATGCGGCGGCGAGGTCCGCGACGGCCCGCGCCCCGCCCAGGGAGTGGAAGCCGCCGCCGCAGTCCGTGGCCGACGGCAGGGTGGCCGTGCCCGGCACGGGGAGGAAGCCGATCTCACCGGTGCCGCCCGACGCGCCGCGGCGCAGCCGGCCGTCGAGGACCACGGCCGCGCCGGTGCCCCGGCCGAGCCAGAGCAGGACGAAGGTCTCGCGGTCGCGGGCCACGCCGTCGCGCTGCTCGGCCAGGGCGGCGAGGTTGGTCTCGTTCTCCACCCGGATGCGGGCCGCGGGCAGCCGCTCCTGGAGGGTGGCCACCAGCCGGCGGTGCCACTCGGGCAGCCCGGTGGAGTCGCGGAGCTCTCCGGTGGCGGGGTCGATGAGGCCGGGTGCGCCGATACCGACGGTGTGCAGCACCTCCGCGCCGGCCTCCTTGGCCACCCGCTCCACCAGGGCGACCGACTGCTCCACGGCGGGGCCCGTCCCCGTCTCGCCGCCGATCGGCGCGGACGCCTCCGCGAGCACCCGGCCGACCAGGTCGCAGACGACGACGGCGACACCCTCGGTGCGCACGTCCAGGGCCGCGAGGTGCGCCCGGTCGGCGACGATGCCGTACAGCCTGGCGTTGGGTCCGCGGCGCTGCTCGCCCGCCTCCCCCACCACCGCGACGAGCCCGGCATCCGTCAGCCGCTCGACGAGGTCGGCGACCGTCGGCCGGGACAGGCCGGTCCGCTGCTTCAGCTGCCCCGCTGTCAGCGGGCCGTGCTGTTGCAGGAGGCGCAGGGCCAGCCGGTCGTTGATGACGCGGGCCGTGCTCGGTGATGCGGGCATGGGCGGATGATATCGCTATCCATCAGGAAGGGATCCTGATAATTTACGCGCGTCGGCACGGAAGCCGGTACAGGAACCGCGCGGGCCGGACCCGGGCTGTGTCCGGGCCGAAGCGCCGGACGCGCGGGGCGGCACGGAAACCCGGACGGCACGGTCCGGGGAGGGGGAATCATGGAGGCAGTGCCCTACGACCTGCGCGATGTGCGGCGGGCCCGGTACGCCGTGGCCGCCGTGTTCGCCGTGCACGGCGCCGTGACCGGGTCGTTCGCGACGCGGGTGCCGTGGATCCAGGACCACGCCGGGGTGAGTGCCGGTCAACTGGGGCTGGCCCTGGCGTGCCCGGCACTCGGCGCGTCCCTGTCGATGCCGCTGGCGGGACGGATCAGCCACACGTTCGGGGCCAGGAACGCGCTGCGCGGCCTGATCGCCCTGTGGACGCTGTCGCTGGCCCTGCCGGCCCTCTCCCCCGATCTGCTCGCCCTGTGCGTGGCGCTGTTCGCCTTCGGGGCCACCGCGGGCATGGCGGACGTGGCGATGAACGCGCTCGGTGTCGAGGTCGAGAACCGCCTCGGCCGCTCGATCATGTCCGGACTCCACGGCATGTGGAGCGCGGGTGCCCTGATCGGTTCGGCCGCGGGGACACTCGCCGCCCACCTGGGATCCGACGCCCGGCTGCACCACGCGCTGGCGGCCGTGGTCCTGACCGCCGTCGGCGTGGGGGCCTGCACCTGGGTGCTGGACCTGCAGCCGGCCGAGGACGAGGACCCGCCGCCGCGGTTCGCGCTGCCGCCGAGGTCCGCGCTGCTGATCGGCGCGGTCGGGTTCTGCGCGGTGTTCGCCGAGGGCGCGAGCCTGGACTGGTCGGCGGTGTACCTGCGCGACCGCCTGGCGACCTCGGCGGGGCTCGCGGCGGCGTGCACCACGTCCTTCACGCTCACCATGGCCGTGGCGCGGATCGCGGGCGACCGGGTGGTGGACCGCTACGGCTCGGTGCGCACGGTGCGCGCGGGCGGTGTCCTCGCCGTGCTCGGCGGTCTGCTCATCGTCGTCTCGCGCCATCCGGCGGTGGCGATGACCGGCTTCGCGCTGGTGGGTCTCGGGATCGCGGTCGTCGTACCGCTGTGTTTCGCCGCGGCGGGCCGCAGCGGCCCCCAGCCCAGTCAGGCCATCGCCGGCGTCGCCACCATCACCTACACCTCGGGCCTGATCGCACCGGGCGCCATCGGCGGGCTGGCCCAGGCCACGAGCCTGGTGGTCTCCTTCGGCCTGGTGACGGTGCTGGCCGGCGGGGTCGCCGCGTTCGCGGGTGTGCTGGGGGCGGGTGACCGGGACCGGCCGAAGATCAGGCGTCCGTCGGACGCAGCAGTTCCCGACCCACGGTCCTGAACTCCTCGCTCCACGGCGCCGGGCGCAGCGTGACCGGGTCGAGCCGGACCAGTACCCGGTGCCACGCGCGTAGGTGGTGGCGCCGTCGGCCGGGCAGGGGCGGCAGCCGTAGGTGAGCCCGATGGAGCCACCCGTCTCGCGACGCGGCAGCCGCTGCCGGACGAGGGCACGTCCCCCGCCGGCGCGGCGGCGCCGCGGACCCGGCGCGAGGACGGCACCGGGCGCCCCCGCGGCCGGAGCCGCAGGCCGGCTCAGCGCGCCAGGTCGTAGGCGTACGACGCGCTGAACGTGCCCGGCTCACCCCGGCAGCCGTCCGACTCCCCCGGCAGCTTCACCCACAGGTAGGCGTCGATGCGCGCCTCGCCGGTGTCCAGCGTCGGAGTGCGTCCGAGGCCGCGGCCCGCCGGGTCGCACCACGCGCCGTCCGGCGGGGCGCCGTTGCCGTTGCGGCTGGTGTCGATCACCGCGCCGAGCCCGGCGGGGCCGCCGAGGGCGTCGAGGACGTCGCGGTCGTAGGCGATCTCGTCGGCCGTGCGGTGGAAGTTGGAGACGTTGCTGAAGATGCCGTCGGAGGACGCGGCCGAGGCCGCGCCGGCCTGGCGCAGCAGCGCCGCCTGCTGGGCGGCCGGGTTCCAGGCCGAGTGGCCGGCGTCGAAGTAGACGCGCGCCCGCCGGTCGGCGGCCTTCAGCACGCGCCCGGCCCGCGCGAGCGAGGCGAAGCGCTCGGCGCGTTCCGTGGCGGACAGGCAGTCGGCCTGGGCGATCGAGTCGGGCTCCAGGATCACCATGACCTCGCCGGAGCCGAGCCCCGCGGCGAAGCCGTCGATCCACGCGTCGTAGGCGGCGGTGTCGGGCGCGCCGCCCTCGGAGGCACCGCCGCAGTCGCGGCCAGGGACGGCGTACGCGACGAGGACAGGAACGCGGCCCTGGGCGGCGGCGCGCGCGGTGACCGCGCGCACCCGGGAGGCGATGGTCGCCCGGTCGTGGTCGGCGAACCACACCGCCGCCGGCCGGTCGGCGATCCGTGACCCGACCAGCGGCGCCCTCGGGTCGTCCCGGTGGGCGCGGACCCATTCGAGGGCCTGCGAGTCGGGATGGAGGTAGAGCCGGCCGGTCGGGGCGGCGCGGCGCGGTCCGCTCGTCCCCCGGGTCGCGGACGGGGTCCCCGGGCCCTCCTTCGGCGCGGACGGCGCCGGGGCCGTCGCGCTCGCCGAGGCCGGGGCCGGGGCCGGGGCGGGCGGCGGTGTCACGGGCGGTGTGTCGGGGCGCGGCGAGTCGCTGACCCGGGGACGGGCCTCGACCGCACCGCGCCGCTCGTCGAGCGCGGACATCATCCCGGTCACCGTGCCCACCGCCACCACGACGGACGCCGCCGCGACCATGGCATGGCGCCGGCCCGCCTTCCTGCGCTGCGCCCGCCGGGCGGTCGGCCGCACGCCACGTGAACCTGACACGGTCGCATCCCCTCCTCATCCCCGGACCGTTCCAGGCTCTCCCTGGCGCGTTCCCGTTCGTTCCCGCCGGATCCCGGCGCCGGCCTCCGCCCCCACGTCCCGGTGCGTCACTCTCCCGTGCGACAGGCGCGTTCCCCCGTTCCGGGGAAGCGCCGGGCCGCCCGCCACGCCGGCAAGCCTAGGGCTGGGACCCTTCCGGCATGGCGCAGTTGGAACAGTTCACCACTCCCGTCGACGCGGTGATCGCGCGGATGCGCGCCCTGGACGCCGCCCTTCCGGCACGGGACGGGGTCGCCGTCTTCAACCGTGTCTACCTCGCCGTGACGCAGGAGGTGGACCGGCGCATCGACGCGGGTGACTTCCCCGACGCGCGGGCCGCGATCGCACTGGACGTGCGATTCGCCGAACGGTACCTGACGGCGGTGGACACGGCCGGACGGGATCACCGCCCGCCGGCCTGCTGGCGCCCCCTGCTGCAGTTCCGCCGCCATCCCGGCGTACGGCCGCTGCAGTTCGCACTCGCCGGGATCAACGCGCACATCGGCCACGACCTGGCGCTCGCCGTCGTGGACGCCTGCCGAGTCCTCGGCTGCGCTCCCGCGGACCTGGAAGACGAGTTCGACCGGGTGGGCGATCTCCTCCTGTCGCTGGAGGAACGCGTCCGCGACGATCTGATGCCGGGACCCGACCTGCTGCAGATCGCCGACCCGCTCACCCATCTGCTGGCCTCCTGGAGCCTGGAGCGGGCCCGGGACGCCGCCTGGGCCGGGGCACGGGCCCTGTGGGCACTGCGCGAACTGGAGGACGTCGCCGCGGAGTTCACGGAACGGCTGGACGCCGCGGTGGGTTTCGCGGGACGCATGCTGCTCACCCCGCTGCCGGACTGATCCGGGCCCGACTGGCGCCCCGCGGGACACGTTGTACGTTGGCCGATGGGGCATACCGATCGCGAAGGAGCAATCCCTCATGGCCATCCGTCTCGGACTCGGTCTTCCCCAGCTGCGGCAGTACGACCTCGCCCAGGACGTCACCGACGTGGCGCGCACCGCCGAACAGATCGGCTACGACAGCGTGTGGGTGTACGAGCGGGCCCTGGTTCCGACCTCCCCGGACCAGGGCCTGTACGGCGTCCCCGGCCTTCCGTGGCCGGACTGGTACCGAGGCATGGCCCATCCGCTGGTCACCCTCACCCTGGCCGCGGCGGTCACCGAGCGGGTCCGCTTGGGCACCGGCATCCTGGTCGCCCCGCTGCACGGGCCGTTCCAGCTCGCCAAGGCCCTGGCCTCGCTGGACGCCGCAAGCGCGGGACGCGTGGTCGCGGGCCTGGGCACAGGGTGGTCGACGGACGAGTTCGCGGCCGCCTCCTTCCTGCCGTACGAGGAGCGCGGCGCGGCGCTGGACGAGGTGCTCGGCGTGTGCCGGGCGGTCTGGGGCCCGGACCCGGTCTCCTACGACGGCCGGGTCAGCACCATCGCGCCGGCCGTGGTCGGGCCCAAGCCGGTGCGCCCGATCCCCGTGCTGCTGACCGCCGGCAGCACGAAGGCGCTGACGCGGGTGGTGGACCACGCCGACGGCTGGATCCCGGTCGCCATGGGGGCCCGCGAGTACGCCGCCGGGTGGCGCCGGCTGCAGGACCTCGCCGCCGAGCGCGGTCGCAGCCGGCCGATCGAGCGGGTGCTGCGGGTGAACACCCTGTACGCGGCGAAGGCCTACGACGGCGGTGACCGGCAGCCCTTCCAGGGCAGCGCCGACCAGATCGTCGAGGACCTCGCGGCCTACGCCGAGCACGGCGTGGACGAGGTTCTCGTCGACCTCCAGACCACCCTCCGCGACGCCCGTGAACTCAGGGACGCCGCGGCGGAGGTGTACGAGAAGGCGCGGACCGCCGGTCTGTGAGCGGCGCTCAGTCCTCCGGCAGTTCCACCGGCGCGATCTCGTCGTACACGTCACCGGGGCCGGGGTTGGTCGCGTCGGTCGCTCCGCCCAGGTGGTGCATGACGCCCCACACCGCGTTCAGCGCGGTCTGCACGGCGCCCTCGGCCCAGCCGGCCGTCCACGAGATGTCGTCGCCGGCGAGGAAGACGCCCCGCTTGTCCGCGGGCAGCCGGTCCTGCATGAAGTGGGTGAACAGGCGCCGCTGGTAACGGTAGTGGCCGGGCAGGTTGGCCTTGAACGCGCCCATGAAGTAGGGCTCGTTCTCCCACGAGACCGTCACCGGGTTGCCGATGATGTGCTTGCGGATGTCGACGTTCGGATAGATCTCCGCCAGCGACTTGAGCATGACCTCCATCCGCTCGTTCGCGGACAGCGGCAGCCACTTGAGGCTGTCGTCGCACCACGTGTAGGAGAGGCAGATGACGGCGGGCCGGTCCGGGCCGTCGTCGAGGAGGTACGTGCCGCGGGTCATGCGGTCCGTCAGGGTCATCGACATGACGTCCCTGCCGGTCGGGTTGCCCTGGTCGTCCACGGCCTCGTCCAGCCAGAACGGCCGGTCGACGGGGACGAACAGCTTCGAGGACTCCATGTAGTGGGTGCGCTCGATGGCGGTCCAGTGGTCGATGGGGAACAGCGAGTCGTCACACTCGATCTTCGACAGCAGCATCCAGGACTGGGCGGTGAAGATCGCCGCCGGATAGGTACGGATGTCGCCGCGCGCGTCCGTCACGGTGATGCGGTTGCCGGCGGTGCGGTTCAGCCGCGTCACGGCGGGCAGCGGCTTGCCGCCCTCGTGGAGCCCGGCGAGCGAGGTGCCGTACGCCCAGTGGACGATCTTCTCCGGCTCCCGCTCCCACAGGCGCAGCGGCAGCTGCTGGGAGCCGCCGACGATACCGCGGTGGTGGTCGTCGGCCTCGGTGTAGACGACGCGGAGGATCTCCAGGATGGAGTTGGGGAAGTCGGTGTCCCAGCCGCCGGTGCCGAAGCCGACCTGGCCGAAGATCTCGCGGTGCCGGAAGGACTTGAACGCCTCGGAGTCGCAGAGGAACCCGTAGAAGGTCTGGTTGTCGAGCTTCTCGACCAGCTGCGCCCAGATCTCCCGGATGCGCGGTACGTCCCGCTCGCGCATGGCGCGGTTCATGTCGGAGAAGTCGGCGCCCTCCTCCAGGCACCGGTTCCAGGCCTCGGCCACGTCCCGGTAGACCTGCGGCAGGTCGTCGATGGTCTCGGCGTAGTGCGACTCGCCCTTGAGGTCGACGACGGTCGACGGGGTGGCCTCGGCGAGCGGGTTCGGGAACGGCCTGGTCTCCAGGCCCACCAGGTCGATGTAGTGCTGGAGGGCGGTGGAGGACGGCGGGAAGCGCATCGCGCCCATCTCGGCGGTCAGGGAGTCGTCACAGCCCTCGAAGCCGACGGTGCGCAGCCGGCCGCCGATCTGGTCGGCCTCGTAGACGACGGGCCTGAGGCCCATCTTCATCAGCTCGTAGGCGGCGACGATGCCGGACAGGCCGCCACCGATGACGGCGACCTCGGTGCCGTGCCCGGTCGCGGGGATCTGGCCCAGGCCCGCGGGGTGGGCGAGGAAGTCGTCGTAGGCGTAGGGGAAGTCCGGGCCGAACATGGTGATCGGCGGCTGCTGCTCGTCGGTGTGCTCGACGGCGTTGGGCACCGTGGACGTCATGGGGTACGGACTCCTTGCGCGAGGTGGAACGGGGGAGGCTGGGGACGGATCGGACCGGTCGGCGGCTCAGAGGAGGGAGCCGTACAGGCCGGGGCGGCGGTCCTGCAGGTACGGGTTCGCCTCCCGGGAGGCGGTCAGGAACACCGGGTCGACGTCGGCGAGGACGAGTTCCTCGGACCGGCCGGCCCGGGTGCGGGCGGTCCCGTCGGGGCCCGCGAGCGTGGAGAGGCCGACGAACTCGAACGTGCCCTCGGGACCGACCCGGTTGACGTACGCGATGTACATCTGGTTCTCGAACGCCCGGACGGGGACGAGTGACTCGGCGACGAACTGGAAGGGGTGCATCTGCGCCGTCGGCACGAGGAGGAGGTCGGTGCCCGCCAGGGCGTGGGCGCGGACGTTCTCCGGGAACTCGACGTCGTAGCAGATGATGATCCCGACCGTGAGGCCGCCCAGCTCGGCCTGGACGACCGGCTGCTCGCCCGGGGTGAAGTGGTCGCGCTCGAAGCCGCCGAAGAGGTGGGTCTTGCGGTAGTTCGCCAGGCGGCTTCCGCCGGCGGAGATCAGCTGGGCGGAGTTGTGGACCGTGTCGCCGTCGCGCTCCGGATAGCCGTAGGCGACCGCGAGGCCGTGCCGGCCGGCGATCCCGGCGACCGCGGCGGCGGCGTCGCCGTCGGCGGGCTCGGCGAGGCGGGCGATGTCGTCACCGATCGCGTAGCCGGTCAGGAACATCTCCGGCGCGACCAGCAGCCCGGCACCCGCGGCGGCGGCCCGGCCCGCGGCCTCGTCGAGGACCTTGAGGTTCTCGGCGGTCGAGCCGGGGCGGCCGGAGCTCTGGAGCAGGGCGGTGCGCATGCGTGTTCCTCACCGGTGACGGAGGGGTTCGGGGGACCTCCTAGACGGTACGGTCGGCCGGCTCGGCCGGACAAGGAGGAGCCGTTGCACACCGGTGAACGGTTCGTTGCGTCCCCGCCGGGTCCCGCGGTGATTCGTTGCGCGGCCCGGACCTGCGGTTCCGCGCACCCTCCCTACAGCTCCCGCAGGCGTGCCGCGATCTCCCTCAGCAGTTCGGGATCGGCGTGCGGGCCCACCGGTGCGCGGCGCGGCGGGTCGACGCGCACCAGACCGGCCTCGGCGAGGTCGCCGAGCAGGACACGGACGACGGTCAGGGGCATATCGGCGTCCGCGGCAAGCTCGACGACGGGGCGGGACCCGCCGCGCAGCAGCGCCAGCACGCGCGCCCGGGCGTGGTCGACGGCCGGCACGTCGTCCGCGGCGACGGCCGTGACGCACGCCATCAGGTCGAGCGTGAGCCGGGTCGAGGGACGGGTGCGACCGCCGGTCACGGCGTACGGACGGACCATCGGCCCGGTCTCGTCCTCGAACCAGTGCTCGTCGCTCACGACCGGTTCAGGCCCCGGGGGCCGAGCGGGCGGCGGCGTTCAGGTGGCTGCCGAGACGGCGCACCAGCAGGGCCATCTCGTGGACCAGCTGGCCGACGTCGGTCTGCGCCTCACTGAGCACGGCCAGCCGGCTGCCGTCACCGGCCGGGCTGACGAAGAGGTAGGCGTCGTCCAGCATGACCATGGTCTGGCGTACCCCGCCGGCGTCGAACCGGTCGCCGGCCGAGCGGCCGAGGGAGTGGAAGCCGGAGCAGACCGCTGCCAGGTGCTCGACGTCCTGCCTGCGCATGCCCCCCGTCCAGCTCAGCGGCAGTCCGTCGGCGGTGAGCAGCAGGGCGTGGCGCACGTGGTCGGTCCGGGCAACGAGGTCGTCGAGCAGCCAGCCCAGGTCGGTGCCGGGCTGCTGGTCGCTCTGGTCAGGGCGCATGATCGCTGTCCGTCTCTCTCTCGGTGTCCGCGGGCCCCCCGGTCGCGGCGCCGCCGGGCGCGTCGCCGCGGTCCCGGCCCAGACCGCGCTGGAACGCCCCGAGGATCGCCCGCATGTCCTCGGCACTGCGCTCGCGACCCGGACCCGGGTCGGCGGCCGGCGGATCGGTCCGCAGCCCGGCGACGAGCGAGGCCTGCCCGATCCGGGTGGGCAGCACGGACACACCGGCACCCGCGCCTTGCCCCAACCCGGCGACCGGGTCCTGCCGCCGGCTCCCGGCCGCGTCGTCGCCCTGCGTGGACCCGGGCCCGGTCCGCCGGTCCCGTTCCCCTGGCGCGGTCCGCCGGTCCCGTTCCCCGGCCCCGGTCGCCCCTGCCGCGTCCGGCTGGTCGGAGGTCGCCGTCGCCCGCGCGCCGCGCCCGTCTCCGGCCGCCTCGGCGGCCCTCACGCTCCCGGATCCGCTCCCGGCCCGTGGGGGGCTCACCGCGTCCGCGGGGTCCGCGGGGTCCGCGGGGTCCGTGCGCCGCGGTTCCGTCGCGGCCCGCGCGCCGTCCGGCGCTGTGCCACGGGTCGCCGGGGCGGTCCTGCGCCGCAGGGGCAGGACCGTATCCCGCGGGTGCGGGCCGGCCGACGGGTCGTCCGTGCTGCCGCTCGGCAGCGGTACCGGCCGCGGGTCGGCTGGCACGGGGGAAGGCCGGGGAGGGCCCTCGTGCGCCGGGGCCTCCTGCGCCGGGGTGGCGGGCGCCGCCTTCGCCCACGAGGTGTCCTCCCGGGCCCCGGAACCCGGGGCCGCCGGCTCGCCCGGCCCCAGCCGTCCGGGCATCCCCGGCTCGCCCGGCTCCCCCGGATCCGTCTCCGCGAGCACGGACGTGGGCAGGAGCACCACCGCCGTCGTACCGCCGTACGGAGAACGGCGGAGGGTGACCTCGATGGCGTGGCGGGCGGCGAGGCGGGCGACGACGTAGAGGCCGAGGCGGTCGTGGCGGGTGGGGTCGAAGTCGTCGGGGCGTGTCAGGGTGCGCGTGGCCTCGTCGAGCTGGTCGGTGTCGAGGCCGAGCCCGCGGTCGTCGATCTCCAGGACGAAGCCGGCGCCGACCCGCCCGCCGCGCAGGGTGACCCGGGTGCGCGGCGGTGAGAAGGCAGTGGCGTTCTCCAGGAGTTCGGCGATCAGATGGACGACGTCCGCGACGGCGTCGGCGGCGACCCCGACCGGGTCCATCGGCGGGACCTCGACGCGCGCGTAGTCCTCGATTTCGCTGACGGCCGCGGCGACCACCTCCGCGACGGGCACCGGGCGACGCCAACGCCGCCCGGGAACGTCACCGGAGAGGATGATCAGGCTCTCCGCGTGACGCCGCATGCGGGTGGTGAGGTGGTCGATGCGGAACAGCTCGCGCAGCATGTCGGGGTCCTCGGCGCGCCGTTCCAGGGTGTCGACGAGCTTGAGCTGCCGGTGCACCAGGGCCTGGTTACGGCGGGCGATGTTGAGCAGCACGGCCGACAGGCCGCGCCGCAGTGCGGCCTGCCGTACGGCGGCCTCGACCGCGGCCAGCCGGGCGGCGTTGAAGGACCGGCCGACCTGCCCGATCTCGTCGGCGCCGACACCGGTGCCGGCCAGCGGCGGCGCCTCGGCGACCGCGTCGACCTCCTCGCCCGCGCTCAACCTGCGCATCACGTCGGGGAGCTGACGGGACGCCAGCAGGTCGGCCGCGTCCCGGAGGGCGTCCAGGCGGCGGGAGACGCGGCGGGCACCGCGCACGGCGAGCCACAGCGACAGCCCCACCGCGGTGAGGCCCACCACCCCCACGACGACGGCCTTGGCGAGTTCCCGGTAGGCGAAGGCCCGGCCGCGTGCCGCGGAGTTCTCCGCGGCACGCGTGCACAGCTCCATGTACCGCTGGACGGCCCGGTCGGTGGTGCTGCGCCAGGTCCCGGCCGTGACGGCGTCGCCCGCCCCACGGGCGCCCGCCCTGAGCAGGGCGTCCTCACTGCGGACGAGGCTGCGGTGGAGGTCGTCGCGCTGGAAGTCCTCGAACAGCCCGCGGGAGTCCGCCGGCAGGTCGGGCACGTAGGTCCGCTCGAAGACGCGGCGGTCCTCGACGGTCGCGGTGAGCGCGTCGTACTGCCGGCCGGTGAGGCCGCCGGCGGCCTGGGCCCCGGCGACCAGCGCGTCCTCACGGGAGACGAACTCGCGGACCCGTACCAGCTCGGTGACGACCTGCGCCTCCCGGGCCAGCTGACCGGCCTGGAGCGCGGTGAGCGCCGACTGGACGTCGAAGCCGGGTTCCACCAGGTCGTCGTAGTCGTCCACGGCGCCGTCCCAGGTGACGGTGCGGGCCAGGACGCGTGCGCGCAGCCCGTCCAGCCGGCCGGCGGCGGCGGTCATCGCGTCGAGCACCTGCCGCTGCCGGCCGGTGAGGCGGCCGCGGTCGCCCCCGTCGATCGCCTGCCGCATGGCGTCGACCGCCCGATCGGTGTGCCGCTGCTGCGCCAGGAGCGCCGCGGGCGACGCGGTTCCGGGGTCCTCGCCCAGGTAGGCGGCCGACAGGCGCCGTTCGATCTGGATCTGCCCGATCGCGGTGTCCACGGGGGTGCCGAAGTCCTCGTACACGCCCTGGAGCCGGACGAGGGAGCGCAGTTCGCCGGTGACCGAGACCATCGCGAAGGCCCACAGGATCATCAGGGCGACCGCCGGGGCGAGGGCGAGCGCCACGATACGGGCGCGGACGGTGGTGAGGCGGCCTGAGGGCCAACGCATGAGGCACCTACCGGTGTTACCAGTCAGTAAGGTCGCGGAGGTTCGGCACAACCTACGGGATGCCCGTCGGCTCCCGCAATGGTTACCGCCGGTGACACCGCGACGTCACGGCGCGCCCCGCGACCGCCGCCGCGGTGCGGTGACCAGCAGCGCCGCCACCAGGTACGGCACCGCGAAAGCCGGTCGTGCGCCGGTGTGCGCACGACCGGCCCCGCTCACCCGGGCAGGGAGAACGTGGTGATCACCGCCGCGTGGTCGGACGGCCAGTCGTTGTCCGCGACGTCCGGCCAGGGCCGCAGGCGCCCGGTGACGAGCGTCCGCGAGTCCAGCACGGTCAGCCCGCGGTGCAGTACGAAGTCGATCCGGTCCTGCGGCTCCGGGCGCCCGCTGCCGTCCTCGTGCTCGGAGTGCACCGGGGACCAGGTGGGCCCCGGGTCCCGGACGGGGTCCGGGTGGGCCTGCCGGTAGGAGTCGCCCAGCCCCGCGTCCTCGGCGGCCCGGGTCACCGGCCAGGCGGCGTCCTGCCGGTCCAGGTGGGAAGGGCAGTTGAGGTCGCCGACCAGGACGACGGGGACCCCGGGGGCCCGTGACCGGCCGATCCGCTGCAGGGTGTCCCGCATCTGGGCGAGCCGCTCCTCCTCCTGCGCCGCGAGCTCCTCGGCGGGCAGCCGGTGGAAGGCGGCACCGTAGGGGCCGTAGGGCTCGGGGGCGAGGTGGGCGGTCCAGACGTCGGCCGCGCGGTCCCCGACCCGGACGCGGACCCCGGCCGCGCCGTAGAAGCCGACGTCCGGGTCGCCGAGGCGGTGCGTGATCGGGTGGCGGCTGATGACGCCGAGGTTCTCGCCGGCGCTGTGGTGGTGCCAGCCGAGGGCGTCGGCGAGCTCCTCGGCGGCGGTGCCGTACGTCTCCTGGAGGCCGACCACGTCGGCACCGGACTCCTTGATGGCCTTGATCTGCTTGGCCCGGTGGTCGCGGACCTTCGTGCCTCCGTACCACAGGTTCCAGGTCATGATCCGCAGCCGGTACGGCAGCAGCCCGCGCAGGCGCTCGGGGGTGACGTCGTCCAGACCTTCCAGGACGGTCCTGCCCGGTACCGGGTCGATCGGGGCGAGCGACGGCACGGCGAGCACCGCGCAGCCCGCCGCCTCGGCGGAGGCGACACCCGTCGCGGTGTCCTCGACGGCCACGCAGTGCGCCGGGTCCACGCCGAGGGCCCGGCAGGCGGCCAGGTAGGGGTCGGGCGCGGGCTTGGTGCGTTCGGTGTCGTCGGCGGTGACGGACACGGCGAAGCGGTGGGCGCCGAGCGCGGCCAGGACGGTGTCGGCGACGGCTCGGGAGGAGGCGGTCACCAGGGCGGTGGGCACACCCTCGCGGGCGAGGGCGTCGAGCAGTTCCAGGGCGCCGGGACGCGGGACGGCACCGGCGCGGACGCGGTCGGCGAACTGCCGGTGGAGCGTCTCGGCGAGCCGCGCCGCGGGCGTCCTCGTGGCCTCGGCCAGCCATGCGGCGGTGTGCTCGACGGGACGGCCGAGCACCTGCGGCCGGTCGGCCTCGGTCAGCGGCCGGCCGGCGACGTGCTCCACCACCTCCCACCACAGCCGCTCGGTGTCGACGAGCGTGCCGTCCATGTCGAACAGCACGGCCTGGAGCGGGAGTCGGGTCACGGTTGTCTCTTTCGGATGCGTACGTGGGGGGGGACCGTCGAGGACGGTGTACAGGACGGGGCGGGGGGCCGGCCGGGGTCAGCTGCCGCCGCGGTCCGCCACCAGCACGGGGCGGTCCGGCAGCGACACGGTCACCTCGGTGCCGGCGCCGAGGGCGGCCGCCTCGTGCGTGGGCAGGTCTGCCTTCACCTCCGTGCCGTCGGCCAGCCGCACCGTGACGCGGGTGGCGGCGCCCAGGAACGCCGTTGCGGCCACCCGGGCCCCGGAGCCCGCGTCGGCGCGGACACCGACGGCCTCCGGGCGCACCAGCACGTCCACGTCGGTTGCCGAGGGCACGGGGCCGTCGACGGGCAGCCGTCGGCCGAGCACCTCGACGAGCCCGTCGGCGAGCTTCCCGGGGACGCGGCTCATCGTGCCGACGAACTCGGCGACGAACGCCGTGGCCGGCCGGCCGTACAGCTCGGCGGGCGCGGCGCACTGTTCGAGCCGTCCGGCGTGCATCACGGCGACCCGGTCGGCGAGTGACAGCGCCTCCTCCTGGTCGTGGGTGACGAAGAGGGCGGTGATGCCCAGTTCCTGCTGGAGGCGGCGGATCTCCTCGCGGAGCGTGAGGCGCACCTTGGCGTCGAGCGCCGACAGCGGTTCGTCGAGGAGCAGCACCCGCGGGCGCAGTGCGAGGGCCCGCGCGAGGGCGATGCGCTGCTGCTGACCGCCGGAGAGCTGGTGCGGGAACCGCCGGCCCTTGTCGGCGAGACCGACGAGCTCCAGCAGTTCGGCGGCCCGGGCGCGGCGTTCGGCGCTACGGACCCCGCGCATGCGCAGCCCGAAGGCGACGTTGTCGACCGCGTCGAGATGGGGGAAGAGGCTGTACGACTGGAAGACCATCCCGGCGTCGCGGCGATGGGCCGGGACGCGGGTGACGTCCTCGCCGTCGACCAGCACCTCGCCGGAGTCGGGGTGTTCGAACCCGGCGAGCATCCGCAGAGCGGTGGTCTTGCCGCAGCCGGAGGGGCCTAGCAGGGCGAGGAACTCACCGGGCCGGACGGCGAGGTCGAGGCCGTCCAGGGCCGTGGTCGTCCCGAACTGCCGGCGCAGGCCGCGGAATTCGACGGAGGCCGCCTTCTCGGCGATCGTCTTCTCGGTGGTGGTGACGGTCATGGTTCATCCCCGGGAGGTGGTTCGGGTTCGGCCGCCGGCGGCGGCGAGGGCGAGGAGCATCACCCAGGTCACGAGCAGGCTGAGCACGGAGACGGCGACGGACATCTGCGCCTGGGCACCGGAGATGTCCACGATCCACACCGCGAAGGGCCGGTAGCCCAGCAGGTGGGCGACGGTGTATTCGCCCAGCACCAGCGCCAGGGTGAGGAACGAGGCGTTCAGCAGCGCCCCGCGCAGGTTGGGCAGCACGGCCCGGAGCAGTGCCTGCGTCCGGTTCGCGCCGCAGCTGCGGGCGGCCTCGACGAGGGTGGGCACGTCGACGGCGCGCAGTCCGGCGTCCAGGGCCCGGTAAACGAAGGGCAGGGCCATCACGGCGTAGGCGAGGACGAGCACGACGGGGAAGTCCGGGTTCTGGATCGCCACCATCGTCTGGAAGAACGGGGTGCGGGCGAGGTGCTCGGGCCCCCACTTGAGCACCGTGCTGATCCCGGCGACGAACGCGATGGGCGGCACGACCAGCGGCAGCGAGCAGACGATCTCGACGACCGGGCGCAGCCGGGGCGCGCCGAGCCGGAGCGCGACCGAGGCGGGGACCATCACCAGCAGCACCAGGGCGATGGTGGCGGCGGCCAGTTCGAGGGCGAGCAGCAGGCTGTCTCCGAATCCGTCCGTGCCGAGGATCCTGCTGTACGCGTCGAAGGTGACGTGGTCGTCCACGTCGACCGAGAACACGACGGACGCGCCGAGCGGGACGAGGAAGTACAGGGCGGCGAGGCCGAGTACGGCCCACCGCCAGGGGTTCAGGCGAGCCATCGCGCGCTCCGTCGTTGCAGGGGCAGATACACGGCCATGACCAGCCCCGCGACCGCCACCATGTCCAGGCTGAGGGCCAGCGCCACGTTCTCCTGCCCGACCAGCACGTTCCCGGAGAGGGCGTCGGCGATCTGGAGGGTGACCAGCGGGACGGAGCTGCCGACCATGGCGGCGGCGGTGGCGTAGGCGGCGAACGCGCTGCCGAAGAGCAGGACGAATCCGCCGAGCAGGGACGGCGCGAGCACCGGCAGGGCCACGTGCCGCCAGTACTGCACCGGGGTGGCTCCGTTGTTCTGGGCTGCTTCCCGCCACTGCACGCGCAGTCCCTCCAGGGCGGGGGTGATGGTGAGGACCATCAGCGGGATGAGGAAGTACAGGTAGACCAGGGTCAGACCGGAGAAGCTGTACAGGCTCCAGCCGGTGTCCCTCAGGCCCAGGCTCTGGGTGAGGACACCGGCGTTGCCGAGGGTGGCGACGAACGCGAAGGCGAGCGGCACCCCACCGAAGTTGGCGAGCACGCCGGAGGCGGTCAGCACGGCCTCGCGCAGCGCCCGGAACCGGGACGTCACCACCGCCTGGGCGAGCAGCAGGCCGAGCACGGTCCCGAGGGCGGCGGACACGCCGGACAGTTTGACGCTGCCGAGCAGGGCCGTCAGGTAGGCACCGCGCAGGGAGGTGGTGAGGTTGGCGGCGGTGTAGGAGGTGGCGCCGGTGGCAGGTTCCCGGACGGTGAAGGCGCCGTTCAGCATGGCCAGGGCGGGGATCCCGAAGGCGACCGAGGCGAGGACGAGCAGCGGGACGACGGCGAGCGTCCCCGTGGCGCGGCGCCGCCGCTGCTGCCCGTGGGCGGCAGCGGCGGGCGCCTCGGCGGCCTCGGTGAGGGCGGCCGTCATCCGGAGATGGCCTTCGCCCAGCCCGCGGCGACGGCCGTCTTGGCCTTGCCCTGCTGGGCCTCGGTCGGGAAGGAGGGCGTCCCCGCCACCTCGGGCAGCTTGGCCGCGGCCGCGCTGTCGAGGGTGCCGGCCTTCTGCATGGCGTTCATCAGCGCGGGGCGGGCGTATCCCTTGAGCCACAGGTTCTGGCCCTCGGCGCTGTAGAGGTACTCCTGCCACAGCCGGGCGGCGGCGGGGTGCGGGGCGTCCTTGTTGACGGCCTGCGAGTAGTACTGGGAGAACTTGCCGTCGGCCGGGACGGCGACCTTCCAGTCGACGCCCTTGGACCGGAACTCGTCGGCGTACCCGGCGTTGAGGTAGTCCCAGTCGATGCTGATGGGCGTCTCGCCCTTCTCGACCGTGGCGGGCGTGGACTCGACGGGCGTGTAGTTGCCGCTCTTCTTCAGCTTGGCGAAGAAGTCGAGGCCGGGCCGGATGTCGTCGAAGGAGCCGCCGTTGGCGAGGGACGCGGCCCACACCCCGCCGAACGCCGAGCCCGACTTGGTGGGGTTTCCGTTGAGGGCGACCTGGCCCTTGTACTGCGGCTTGAGCAGGTCGGCGAAGGTCTGGGGGCACTCCTTGACCCGCTTGGCGTCGCAACCGATGGAGATGTAGCCGCCGTAGTCGTTGTACCAGCGGCCCTGCGCGTCCTTCTGCCCCTCGGGGATGTCCGCGAAGCCCTGCACCTTGTACGGCGCGAGGAGGTTCTGCTGGGCGGCGCTGAGGGCGAAGGAGCTGCCGAGGTCCAGCACGTCCGGGGCACGGTCCTGGCCCTTGCGCGAGGTGACGGCGTTGATCTCGTCCTGGCTGGAGCCGTCCGGGTTCTCGACGGCGATGTGGATGCCGTACTTCTTCTCGAACCCGTCTATGAGCGCGCCGTAGTTGGCCCAGTCGCGCGGCAGGGCGATGGCGTTGAGCGTGCCCTCCTTCTTGGCCGCCGCCACGAGAGCGTCCATGCCGCCGAGGTCGGCTGCGGAGGCCGCGGTGGCGGCGCTCTTGCCGCCCGCGGCGGTCGACGCGTCGTCGGGGGCGGCGCCGCAGGCGCTGAGCGCGAGGGCGGCGAGGAGGGCGAGGGCACCGGGGACGGCGGTTCTGGGCAGGGACACGGTCACGGCTTTCTCCAGGAGGACACGCGGGGTGCGGGGAGGTCGGGTGGACACGGGGGACGCGCCTCCGGGGGCGGAGGTACGGCGGTGCGCACGGGCGCACCGGTTCCCGGCCACCCGAGGTGGCCAACTTGTCTGAACAAGTTGGCCTCAGTACGCCCGTCGCAGATGTCCCCACCGTGAACGGCCGCCAAACGCCAAGCCCTGAATATGTGCACACTCCGGGCTGACACGGATCACCACCGGACCTCGATTACGCTGGTCACGCTGTGCACAGCGAACGACCCGAAGGTGGAAGCATGACGGCGCGACACGAGGAGATCGCCGACGCCCTGCGCCGGGCGATCGGCCGCGAGGAGTACACGGTCGGCAGCCTGCTGCCGACCGAGACGGAGCTCGCGGCCCGGTTCGGCGTCTCGCGCGGCACGGTCCGCCAGGCCGTGGCGGCGCTGACCGCCGAGGGCCTCATCGGCTCGCGCCGGGGCGCCCGCCGGGTGGTGCTGGCCAGCCGCCGCAGCCAGAGCTTCGCCGAGCTGCGCAGCTTCGCCCAGTGGGCCCGGGCGATGGGGCGCGAGGCGACCGGTCGGGTGGTCGCGCAGGAGTACCGCCCGGCCGCCGGCGAGGACACGGTACGTCTCCAACTGGCGTCCGGCACACCGGTGCTGCACGTCCTGCGGGTGCGCGGCCTGGACGGTGAACCGGTGCTGCTGGAACGGACCGTGTACGCCGACTGGATCGCGCCCGCGGTCGAGGCGATCGAGCCCGACTGCCCGTCAGTGACCCAACGGCTCTACGACGACACCGGGTTGGTCTTCGCCTACGGCGAGCACGTCATCGACGCGGTGGCGGCGGGCGCCCGGGAGGCCGAGCTGCTGGGCGTCCGCAGGACCAGCCCGCTGCTGCGGGTCCGCCGGGTGACCACGACCCGTGAGGGGCGCCCGGTGGAGTGGTCCGACGACCGCTACCGCTCGGACGCGGTGAGCTTCAGCGTGCACAACTCGATGGACCACAACGCGCTGGCCCGCAAGACGGCCGGCTGACGCGCGGACGCGGGGGGGGTGAGACGCGTGGACCCGCCCGTCGAGGTGGTGCGCGGGGGACGGGCCCGCGCCGGGACGAGGCGGACGCGGCCCACACGGCCCGGCCGCCGGCACGGCCGGTGCGGGTGAGGGGGTCAGGCCGGTGATCCGGAGGAGAACCGCCGCAACAGCGGTGAGAGCACCAGCACCGACTTGGTGCGCTCCACGAACGGCTCTCCGGCGATCCGCTCCAGGACGCGTTCGAAGTGGCGCATGTCGGAGGCGAAGACCTGGGCGACCGCGTCCGCCTCGCCCGTGACGGTCGACGCGGCCACGACCTCCTGGTAGCGCTCCAGGCCCCGCTGGATCGTCTCCGGCGAGGTGTTGCGGCGGCAGTAGATCTCGACGAACCCCTCGGTCTCCCAGCCGAGTGCGGCCGGGTCCACCCGGACGGTGAAGCCGGTGATGGCTCCGGTGGCGCGCAGCCGGTCCACGCGCCGTTTCACAGCGGGCGCGGACAGGCCGACGAGCTGCCCGATGTCCGCGTAGGAGCGGCGGGCGTCCTCGGCGAGGGCGTGCACGATGCGTTCGTCGAGATCGTTCAGCACAGTGGGTCGTTCACTTCTCGGATGGTTCGGGTGCGGCAGGTCGGACCGGCGGTAGCCGTATACGAAGTAGAACACGAGCCCGACGGCCGGCCGGACTCCGAAGCACCCGGGTGACGGCGGACAGGCCGCCCGTCGCCCGCACGCAGGAGGCGGCGGGCACGCGGACGGCCCCCGCCGTCCCGCGGTGCGGGCGGCGGGGGCCGTGGGAGGCGGCTGCCGGATCAGCTCCAGCTGGCGTGCAGGGGCTTGCCCTCGGCGTAACCGGCCGCACTCTGGATGCCGATGATGGCGCGGTCGGAGAACTCCTCCAGGTTGGAGGCACCGGCGTAGGTGCAGGAGGAGCGCACGCCCGCGATGATCGAGTCGATCAGGTCCTCCACGCCCGGGCGAGCCGGGTCGAGGAACATGCGCGAGGTGGAGATGCCCTCCTCGAACAGCGTCTTGCGGGCCCGGTCGTAGCCCGACTCCTCCGAGGTACGGTTGCGCACCGCGCGCGCGGAGGCCATGCCGAAGGACTCCTTGTAGAGGCGGCCGTCGGCGTCCTGCTGAAGGTCGCCCGGCGACTCGAAGGTGCCGGCGAACCAGGATCCGATCATGACGTTGGACGCGCCGGCGGCGAGCGCCATGGCGACGTCGCGCGGGTGGCGGACACCGCCGTCGGCCCACACGTGCTTGCCGTGCTTCCTGGCCTCGGCGGCGCACTCCAGCACGGCGGAGAACTGCGGCCGGCCCACACCGGTCATCATGCGGGTGGTGCACATCGCGCCCGGGCCGACACCGACCTTGATGATGTCGGCGCCCGCGTCGATCAGGTCCTTGACGCCCTCTGCGGAGACGATGTTGCCTGCCGCGATCGGGATCTGCGGGTCGAGCGCGCGGACCGTCCTGATCGCGGCGATCATCGACTCCTGGTGGCCGTGCGCGGTGTCGATGACCAGCGTGTCGACCCCCGCGTCCAGCAGTTGCTTGGCCTTGCCCGCCACGTCCCCGTTGATGCCGACGGCGGCGGCGACGCGCAGCCTGCCGTGGGCGTCGACCGCCGGCGTGTACAGCGTGGCGCGCAGGGCGCCCTTGCGGGTGAGGATGCCGGCGAGCCTGCCGTCCTTGTCGACGGCCGGGGCGTAGCGCCGGTTGTGGGCGTCGAGGCTGGTGAAGGCCTCGCCCGGGTCGATGTCCGCGTCGAGCAGGAGGAGGTCCTTGGACATGACGACCTCGAGCTGGGTGAAGCGGTCGACGCCGGTCAGATCACGGTCGGTGACGACACCGACGGGGCGGTTCTCCTCGTCGACGACGACACCGGCGTCGTGCGCCCGCTTGGGCAGCAGGGCCAGCGCGTCCGCGACGGTCTGGTGCGGGGCCAGCACGATCGGGGTGTCCAGCACCAGGTGGCGGCTCTTCACCCAGGAGACGACGTCCGTGACGACGTCGATCGGGATGTCCTGCGGAATCACGACGAGGCCGCCGCGACGGGCCACGGTCTCCGCCATACGGCGGCCGGCGATGGCGGTCATGTTGGCGACGACCAGCGGGATCGTGGTGCCCGTGCCGTCCGGGGAGCCGAGGTCCACGCCCTGACGGGAGCCGACCGCGCTGCGGCTCGGCACCATGAACACGTCGTCGTACGTGAGGTCGTAGGCGGGCCGGATGTCATTGAGGAAACGCACGTGCTGCACATCCCAGTCGTTCAGAGGCGGCCCCCGGACAGGTCAGCCAGGGGGAAAGAGCACGTACTTCATTGTCCCATGTCAGGGCGAACGCGACCGCTGGTCGTAACGTCCAGGAACTGTCAGCGACCATGTGGAGGATCCGACGAGACATCGCGGCCGGTGCGGGCCGGCCGCCACCCGGGGACGAGCCGCCGCGGCATGCCGCCGGCGCCGTCGCGGCCCCTCCCCCGGTCCTCAGGTCCGCCGGCCGCCACCGCCGTGACCGGCCGGCGCGGCCGGTCAGGCTCCGTCCGGGTCGGCCCGGTTGAGGGCCGGACGCGGAGCCGGACCCGCCGTCATCAGGTAGTCCGCCGCGGACGTGTCCGTCACCAGGCTGGTGACGAGACCGGAGCGCAGCACCGCGTCGATCGCCGACGCCTTGCGCTGCCCGCCCGCGATCGCGACGACCTCGGGGATGCGGCGGAGCTGGTCGGCCTTGACCGTGATGCACCGCTCGCCCAGGTCCCGGCCGACGCGCCGGCCCTCGGAGTCGAAGAGGTGCGCGGACATCTCGGCGGCGACACCGAGGGAGGCGTAGTGCGCGCGCTCCTCGGCGCTGAGCATGTCGTGCACCGTGGAGATGCCCGGCTCCCAGGAGCCGATGGAGACGCAGGCGACCGTGACCTTGTCGAAGTACTCGAAGGCCCGGGCGATCCCGGTCTGGTGGCGCAGCGCCGTCGCGGTGGCCGCGTCCGGCAGCAGCATCGGCGCGTAGATGGGGTGGGCGTCACCCCCGGACACCTGGGCGGCGCGGCGCACCGCCTCCACCGAGCCGCGCTCGGCGGTCCCGGCGTCGTACACGCCCGTCAGCTGCACCACCGTGCAGGGCGGCAGCCGGTCCAGCGCCGCCGCCATGTGGATGGTGGACCGGCCCCAGGCGAGGCCGAGGACGTCGCCCTCGTTCACCAGTTCCCCGAGCAGGTCGGCCGCGACCTCGCCGAGGTTCTCGGGGTCCGGGGTCTCCTCGGCGTCCGCCGGGGACTCCACCACGACGGCGTGCCTGAGGCCGTAGCGGGCGCGGAGCGCGTCCGAGCGCTCGGCGTCCAGTTCGGCCGGCACGCGGATCTCGATTCGTACGAGGTCCCGCTCAAGGGCGGTCTCCAGGACCCGGGCCACCTTGAAGCGGCTGACGCCGAACTCCTCCGCGATCTGGATCTTGGACTTGCCCTCGAGGTAGAAGCGGCGGGCCATGGCCGCCGCCTGCACCAGCTCAGCGGGTCCCATCCGCATGGCTGACCGGCCCGCCGACATACCCGACACGGCGATCTCCTCACTTCTGTTCACACTCTGGATTCGCCGTTCATCCTTGCAGATCCGGCGCGCTTGATCAGCCCTGCTGGCCGCCGTTCACGTTTCCTTGGCCCAGTCGTCGCCCGGCCGAGAACCCGTTCGCGGGGTCAGTGGGCACATGCCCAGGATGCCTTGGCGGTGGCCGTTTCCGCCTGCGTGCGCAGAGCACGGACCGCGTCGGCGGGGTCGGACGCGCCGTAGACCGCCGAGCCGGCGACGAAGACGTCCGCGCCGGCGTCGGCGCACCGCTCGATGGTCGAGGCCGACACTCCTCCGTCGACCTGGAGCCACAGTTCGAGGCCGTGCTTGCTGATCAACTCGCGGGTCCGCCGAATCTTGGGAAGCATGATGTCGAGGAACGCCTGCCCACCGAAGCCCGGTTCAACCGTCATGATCAGCAGCATGTCGAGCTCCGGGAGCAGGTCCTCGTAGGGTTCGATCGGCGTCGCGGGCCGCAGCGCCATGGAGGCGCGGGCGCCCTTGGCACGGATCTCCCGGGCCAGCCGCACCGGAGCGGTCGCCGCCTCGACGTGGAAGGTGACGGATCCGGCACCCGCTTCGACGTACTGGGGCGCCCAGCGATCGGGCGCCTCGATCATCAGATGACAGTCCAGCGGGGTGTCCGTCGCACGGGCCAGGGACTCTACGACCGGCACACCGAGCGTGAGGTTCGGGACGAAATGGTTGTCCATGACGTCGACGTGAAGCCAGTCGGCTCCCTCGACCGCCCTCGCCTCGTCCGCGAGACGGGCGAAGTCGGCGGACAGGATGCTGGGGTTGATCTGCGCGGCCATGGGCCAAGCCTGCCATGCCGTGCGGGGTTGAGCCGCATCGGTCCCGCGGGAACGCCCCCCGGCCCTTACGGAACCCCGGCCGCGGTGCCATGCTGCGACGGGTGCCGGGGGTGGTCATGACCGGGAACAGGGGCGTCGCGCACCTGGTCTGCGGACGGCGTGCCAAGTGGGTGGTCCTGGGGCTGTGGGTGCTGGCGCTGCTGATCACCGCGCCCTTCGCGCAGAAACTGACCGACGCCCAGGACAACGACGCCCAGTCGTGGCTGCCGGGCTCCGCCGAGTCCACGCAGGTGCTGGAGATCTCCCAGGACTTCCGGCCCGAGCAGATCCCCGCCGTCGTCGTGTACGCCCGCGAGGGCGGCCTCACCGCCGCGGACCGGGCGCAGATCCAGCAGGACGCGCGCGGTCTGAAGGAGCTGCACGATCACGGCATCCGGGGTGCGGAGACACGCGGTCCGGTCTACGACCGGCCGGCCGACCCTCGGGCGGCGCAGATCTACGTGCCGATCACGATGGACGAGAAGGGCTGGCAGCGGATCGGCCCGGCGGTCGACTCCATCCGCGGCGTCGTCGGCACCGGCGGAAGCGGCCTGGCCGTGCACATCACCGGGCCCGGCGGCACGTCCGCGGACTTCGCCGAGGCGTTCGAGGGCATCGACTCCACGCTGCTGCTGGCGGCCATGGGCGTGGTGGTCGTCATGCTGCTGATCACCTATCGCAGCCCGACGCTGCTGCTGGTGCCGCTGCTGTCGGTGACCGCAGCGCTGTTCGCCGCGCAGGCGCTGATCTACTTCCTCGCCACCCAGGGGGGCCTGACCGTCAACGGCCAGAGCGCGGGCATCCTCACGGTCCTCGTCTTCGGTGCCGGCACGGACTACGCGCTGCTGCTCGTCGCCCGCTACCGGGAGGAGCTGCGCCGGCACGAGGACCGGCACGAGGCGATGGCGCTCGCCCTGCACCGGGCGGGCCCGGCGGTGCTCGCCTCCGGAGCGACGGTGGTGCTGAGCATGCTGGTACTGCTGGCGGCCGAGATGAACTCCACCCGCGGCCTCGGACCCGTCGCCGCGATCGGCGTGGCGGTCGCCCTGCTGGCCATGCTGACCCTCTTCCCGGCCCTGCTGGTCGTCTCCGGCCGGTGGATCTTCTGGCCGGCCGTCCCGCACTTCGGCGATGCCGACCCGACCGAACGGGGCGTGTGGGCACGCACCGGGCGCCGTATCGCCCGCAGCCCGCGCGCGGTGTGGGTCGCGACCGCGGTGGCGCTGGCGATCTGCTCGCTGGGGCTGTTCCAGTTGCGCGCGGCGGGCATCGGCAACGCGGACGCGTTCACCGGCAGGCCCGACTCGATCGTCGGGCAGGAGGTGTCGGCCCGCTACTTCCCCGCGGGCAGCGGCAGCCCGCTCGTCATCGTGAGCAACGAGGCCCAGGCACGGGAGGTCGGCCGTGCGGTCGCCGGCACCCCGGGCGTGGTCCCGACGTCGCTCGGTCTGCCACCGGGCACGAAGCCGTCCTACGAGGGCCGGGTGCTGTTCGAGGCCACGATGACCGCACCGGCCGACAGCGACGCGGCGAAACAGACCGTGGAGCAGGTGCGGGACGCCGTGCACGCGGTCCCCGGCGCCGACGCCAAGGTCGGTGGCGGCACAGCGGCCCTGCTGGACATGGACGCGGCGACCATCCACGACGACAGAGTGATCATCCCGCTGGTGCTGGTGGTCGTCCTGCTGATCCTGTCGGTGCTGCTGCGTGCCGTGATAGCGCCGCTGCTGCTGATCGGCACGGTGGTCCTGTCGTTCACGGCGGCGCTGGGGCTGAGTGCGATGGCGTTCCGGTACGTCTTCGACTACGCCGGCGAGAGCACGGACTTCCCTCTGTTCGTCTTCGTGTTCCTGGTCGCACTCGGCATCGACTACAACATCTTCCTCACCACGCGCATCCGCGAGGAGGCCGCCCGCCGGGGCACGCGTGCCGGCGTGGTGACGGGCCTCGCGGCGACCGGCGCGGTGATCACCTCGGCCGGGCTGGTGCTGGCGGGCACGTTCGCCGCGCTCGGCACGCTGCCGATGGTCGCGTTCGCGGAGATCGGCTTCGCGGTCGCGCTGGGCGTGCTGCTGGACACCTTCGTGGTGCGGTCGGTGCTGGTGACGGCGCTCTTCCTGGACACGGGCCCCAGGGTGTGGTGGCCGCACCGGCTCGCACGCGAGGACGGTGCGGCCACGGCCGAGCCCTCACAGGTCAGCGGGTCCGCCGGATGAGCGCGAGGTACATCGCGTCGGTGCCGTGCAGATGCGGCCACAACTGCACGTCGGGGCCGTCGCCGAGGTCGGGCACACCGGGCAGCAGCGGGCGGGCGTCGACGAGGTCGGCGTCCGGCATCTGCTTGAGCACGTCGGCGACGACCGCCCGCGTCTCGGCCAGGTGGGGCGAGCAGGTGGCGTAGCCGACGACACCGCCGACGCGCACGGACTGCAGCGCCATCCGCAGCAGCTCCCGCTGGAGCGGCGCGAAGCCGTCCAGGTCCTCGGGGCGGCGCCGCCACCGTGCCTCGGGGCGCCGGCGCAGGGCGCCCAGACCGGTGCAGGGCACGTCCACCAGCACCCGGTCGAAGGTGCCGGGACGCCAGGCCGGCCGCGTGCCGTCGGCGGTGACGACCTGGTACGGCCCCGGGTTCCCGGCCAGCGCCCGGGCGACCAGCCCGGCCCGGTGCGGCTGCTTCTCGGAGGCCAGCAGTGCCGCGCCCCGCTCGGCGGCGAGCGCCCCGAGCAGCGCCGCCTTGCCGCCGGGACCGGCGCAGCCGTCGAGCCACAGCCGGTCGCCGCCCTCGACCGGGGCGGCCGCCAGGGCGAGTGCGACGAGTTGGCTGCCCTCGTCCTGCACACCGGCGCGCCCCTCGCGGACGGCCTCGACGGCACCGGGCTCCCCGCCCTCGGTGAGCCGTACCGCGTACGGCGACCAGCGCCCCGGTACGGCGGCCTCCTCGGCCAGCAACTCCTCGGTGGTGGCCCTGCCGGGCCGGGCCACCAGGGTCACCTCGGGCCGCTCGTTGTCCGCGGCCAGCAGCCGCTCGACACCCTCGCGTCCGCCGCCCAGGGAGTCCCACAGGGCGGAGACGACCCAGCGCGGGTGCGAGTGCACGACCGCCAGATGCTCCTCGGGGTCCTCGTCGTAGGGCGGGGTGACCCGTGCGATCCATCCGTCGAGGTCGTCCTGCGCGACCTTGCGGAGCACGGCGTTGACGAACTTGGCCCGTCCGTCACCCAGCACCACCCGCGCCAGTTCCACGGTGGCGGACACGGCGGCGTGGGTCGGGATCCGCGTCCCGAGCAGCTGGTGCGCACCGAGGCTGAGCACGTCCAGCACCGGCGGATCGACCTCGCGCAGCGGCCGGTCGACGCAGGCGGACAGCACGGCGTCGTACGTCCCCTGCCACCGCAGCGTGCCGTACACCAGCTCGGTCGCCAGCGCCGCGTCCCGGGCGTCGAACTGCTCGGGGCCCTCCTGCTCGCGCGCCTTGCGCAGCAACGGCGGCAGTACGAGGTTGGCGTACGCGTCCCGCTCGTCCACGGCGCGCAGCGCGTCGAAGGCGAGGACGCGGACGGGGTCCTTCTTGGGTCGGCGGTAGGGCTTGCCGGGCCGGCGGGGCCGGCGGGAGGTGCCGGGGGTGTCGCTCACGAAAAAGGTGCTCCGGAGGTGAGGAAGGGATCTGCCCCCAGCCTACGTCCGGGGGCCCCGGCGGCCACGACCACCCGGCCCGGTGCCTCCCGCGCAGCCACGCCGCCCGCCGGGGCACCGCAGCGGGCGCGGGTCGGCGCGGTCCGGCGGGCACGTCCCTCGGCCACGGCACGGGGACGCCTCGCCGTCCCCGTGCCCCGCCGCTCTCCGCGTGCCGGGCCACCCCGGTCCCGCCCGGCGGACGGCCCGTGCCCTGCGCCGCGTGCTAGGCGCCGAGCCGCTCCCCCGCGCCGATGCGGACGCCACGCGCCCAGTCGGCCGCCTTCATCGGCTTCTTCCCCTGGGCCTGCACCCACAGCAGTTCGACGGCGTGCGAGCCGGTGCCGACGTGCACGCTGTTCTTGCCGGCCTCCAGGACGCCCGGGGCGAGGTCGGTGCGCTCGGGCCGCAAGGCCACCTGGACGAGCTTGAGCCGCTCGCCGCGGAACGTCGTCCAGGCGCCGGGCGCGGGCGTGCAGCCGCGCACCACGCGGTCGACGCGCAGTGCCGGCGCCGCCCACTCGACCCGGGCGTCCTCGACGGTGATCTTCGGGGCGAGGGTGATGCCGTCGGCGGGCTGCGGCACCGCCTTCAGCGTGCCGTCCTCGATCCCGTCCATGGTCGCGGCGAGCAGTCCGCTCCCGGCGAACGCGAGCCGCGTCAGCAGGTCCCCGCTGGTGTCGGTGGGCCGGATCCGCTCGGTCACCGTGCCGTAGACGGGCCCGGAGTCGAGGCCCTCCTCGATCAGGAAGGTGGAGGCTCCGGTGATCTCGTCGCCCGCCATCAGGGCGTGCTGCGCGGGGGCGGCGCCGCGCCAGGCGGGCAGCAGCGAGAAGTGCAGATTGACCCAGCCGCGGGCGGGGATGTCCAGGGCGGCGCGGGGCAGTAGGGCACCGTAGGCGACGACCGGACAGCAGTCGGGCGCGATCTGCCGCAGCCGCTCCAGGAACTCCGGATCCCGCGGCCTGGCCGGCTTGAGCACCTCGATCCCGGCCTCCTCCGCCCGCTCCGCCACGGGCGAGGCGACCAGCCTGCGCCCCCGCCCGGCCGGTGCGTCGGGCCGCGTCACGACGGCGGCCACCTCGTGCCGCCCGGAGGCGAGCAGAGCGTCCAGAGCGGGAACGGCGACCTCGGGGGTACCGGCGAAGACGAGCTTCATGAGGGGCACGGACCTCTCGGCGGGGATGTGAACGGGCAGCGCACCAGTCTATGGCCACCGCCCGGGAGCCGCCGCCCGCAGGCCCACCGTGCACGGGGGGCGTGGGCCTGTGCCCTCGCGCCCCCTGTGCGTGACCCGCGGAGCGGATCCGCGTTGGTCAAGGAAGAGTTGACCCCTTTCTCTTCAACGCCGGTTCGAGAGGCTTGTTCATGGCCGACCATGCATCCCACGACGCCCAGGCGCGGGCCAGCCTGCACTTGCTCGTGCGGGACATCGAGCGGGTCCGCCGGCAGGTGGACGCCCTGCGCACGCTCACCGCACAGTTGGGCAACGTCTACCGCCCGCGCCGCTCCGGCCCCGCCACGGGCTTCGTCGTCTACGGGCGAGCCCCCGCCCCGACCGTCCGTCTCGCCCAGGAGCTGCGGGACAGTGTCGAGACCCTGGTGACCGCCGCGGTCGACTTCGACCGCTCGCTCGGCTTCTCGTGGGACGCGGTGGGCTCCGCACTCGGCGTCACCAAGCAGGCCGTCCATCGTCGTTACGGCTCCCGGCGCGCCACCACCCAGGCGGCCGCCGAGGCCGAGCGCTCGACCGAGCCCTCCGGCACGCGCACGGTCAACGTGGGCGCCGGCCTGCCCGCCGTCCCCACGGTCCCGGCCGCCCGTACGATGCCGACCCAGTCGACGACCGGTAGCCCGGCCCTGCGCGACGATGTCCGCCCGACCGCGTTTCCCGGCCCCCGTAACGGCTGACGCCACCTCACCCGCCCTCCCGGCATGCCCTCCGGGAGGGCGATCGCATGCAGGGGCGGACCTGCCGCAGGGTCAGCCGATGTCCGGCGGGTCGATGCGCACTCGCACCGGCTCCCCGCCCCCGCCGCGAGCCGTCCGTGCCGCCTGAGCGGCCTTCAGCGCCGCGGCCAGCGCGGCCCCTCGGCCCGGCGGGACCCGGACCAGCATCCGCTCCCACTGCTCCCCCGGCGGCGGCCCCGCGGCCCGCCGAGGCCGGCCGGGGGCCGTCACGGGCAACAGGACCGGCCCCAGCAGCTCTGCCTCCGGCGGCAGTTCGACGGAGCGCAGGAACTCCGCAGGCGCTTCCATCGGCCCGGAGACGGCCGCCATCCGGGACACGGGCGGGAAGCCCAGCTCGGCCCGCTCGGACAGCTCGCGCACCGCGTGCCCGACGGGGTCCCACCGCACGAGCGCCTGGACGGGCCGTGCCGTCGCCTCGGCGACGACCGCCACGGTGCCCCCCGCCGACTGGGGTCGCACCAGCGCGGCGGCGGCGATCCACCGGCGCAGCGCGTCCTCCCCGGCCCGCAGGTCGGCCCGCCCCAGCATGGCCCAGCCGTCCAGGAGCAGCGCCGCCGCGTAGCCGCCCTCGGCGACCGGCTCGGCGCCGGGGGTGCTCACCACCAGCGCGGGCGTTCCCGGCACGGTGTCGAGGACGTGCTCCCGCCCGGAGGTGCGCACCGGGACGGCGGGGAAGGCCCGCCCCAGTTCCTCGGCGGTGCGCCGCGCTCCGACGACCTGGGCGCGCAGCCGGAACGACCCGCACTCCGGGCAGTGCCAGGAACCCTCCTCGCGCCCGCACCAGCCGCACCACAGCGCCCCGCCGTCCCGCGCCTCCAGCGGGCCCGAGCAGTGGCGGCAGCGCGCCGGGGCGCGGCACTGGGCGCAGGCCATGCGCGGCACGTAGCCGCGGCGGGGCACCTGGACGAGGACCGGGCCGTGCCGCAGCCCTTCCCGGGCCACCTGCCAGGCGAGGGTGGGCAGGCGTGCCGCCCGGGCCGCCTCGTCACGGGCGAGGTCGCCGTCCCCCACGGTCCGCACCAGCGGAGCCGCCGCGCGCACCTGCTCCCGCACGGCGGCGATCGGCCGCGCCCACCCGCTCTGCACGAGTTGCGCGGCCTCGACGGTGCAGGCCACGCCGCCCAGCAGGAAGCCGCACCCGTCCTGGGCAGCGCGCAGCAGCAGCACCTCACGGGCGTGGGGCTGCGGGGCGTGCGGCTCGCTGTGGCTGTCGTCGCCGTCGTCCCAGAGGGCGACGAGCCCGAGGTGCTGCACGGGCGCGAACATGGCGGCCCTGGTGCCGACCACGGCCCGCACGGATCCGCGCCGTACGGCCAGCCACTCCCGGTAGCGTTTCTCCGGTCCGGCGTCGGCGGTGAGGACAGCGTGCCGTCCCCGGCCGAGCAGCGCGGTCAGGGCGGTGTCGACGCGGGCGGCGGCCCGCCCGTCGGGGACGACGACGAGCGCCCCGCGCCCCGAGGCGAGTGCGGCGGCGACGGCACGCGCGATCTCCTCGCTCCACTGCGGCCCCGGCAACGCGTTCCACACGGCGCGCGGCGCCGCCCCCGAGGCCAGCGCCTCAAGGAACGCGGCCCCCCGCTCGTAGCGTGTCCAGGAGCCGGGCTCCGGGGGCTGCGGCGCGGGCAGGGGGGCGGGCGAGTTCTGCTGTTCGGCGCGGGCGCTGCGGGGCGGCACCGCGAGCTGGAGCACGTCGGCGAGGCTGCCCGCGTACCGGTCGGCGACGGCCCGGGTCAGGGCCAGCAGCTCCGGTCCGAGGACCGGCTCGGGCGAGACGACCTGGGCGAGCGCGGCGAGCGGTCCGGAGTAGTCGGACTCGGCGAGCCGCTCGATAAGGAATCCGTCGATGAGCCCGCCGCCCTCGCGGCGGCCCTCGCGCACCCGGTGCCGTCCGGCGCCGAAGCGCACGCGCACCCGCACCCCGGGCTGCGCGTCGGCGTCCAGCTCGGCGGGGACGGCGTAGTCGAAAGAGCGGTCGAGGTGCAGCACACCCTTGTCGACGAGCACCCGTGCGACGGGCAGCTCGGCGGCGAGCTCGGCCCCTCGCCAGGTACGCGGCTTGGCCCGCGGCGTCCTGGCCTTGCGCACGGTCTCCCGGATGAGCGCGAGCTGCTCCGGCTGCGCTTGCTCGCCGCCGCCGCTGCCGGTCCCGTTCTCGCTGCTCACGTTTGCATTCTTACCAAACGCCGCTGACAGCGTCGCGCTGCCGCGGGACCGGCCGGGGCCTCCCGAGTCCGGTCCGGCGGCGGCGCGTGTTCCGGATTCACCGCGCCTCCTGCCGGGACGCTCCGTCCGAAGGGTCCGGAGCCTTCACAGCGGCAGGCGCCCGGCCCCTGCGGCCGCGCCGGGGACGGGGACCACCGCTGTGCGGCGGCCACGCCCCGCGGTGTGCGCCGGGGCCCGGCCCCGACGAGCAGACGGGCCGGGCCCCGGGGAGGACAGGGCTCCTACAGGCCGATGGCCTCGCGCAGGGCGTCCACGCGGTCGGTGCGCTCCCAGGTGAAGTCGGCGAGCTCACGGCCGAAGTGACCGTAGGCGGCCGTCTCGGCGTAGATCGGGCGCAGCAGGTCCAGGGCGCGGATGATGGCGGCCGGACGCAGGTCGAAGACCTCGTCGATGGCCTTCTCGATCTTCTCCGGCTCCACCTTGTGCGTGCCGAAGGTCTCCACGAAGAGGCCGACCGGCTCGGCCTTGCCGATCGCGTACGCGACCTGCACCTCGCAGCGGGAGGCGAGACCCGCGGCCACCACGTTCTTGGCCACCCAGCGCATCGCGTACGCCGCCGAACGGTCGACCTTGGACGGGTCCTTGCCGGAGAAGGCGCCACCGCCGTGGCGGGCCATGCCTCCGTAGGTGTCGATGATGATCTTGCGGCCGGTCAGGCCCGCGTCACCCATCGGGCCGCCGATCTCGAACCTGCCGGTGGGGTTGACCAGCAGGCGGTAGCCCTCGGTGTCCAGCTTGATGCCGTCGTCGAGCAGGGCCTTCAGCTCCGGCTCCACGACGAACTCACGGATGTCGGGGGCGAGCAGCGAGTCCAGGTCGATGTCGCTCGCGTGCTGCGAGGAGACCACGACCGTGTCCAGCCGGACCGCCTTGTCGCCGTCGTACTCGATGGTGACCTGCGTCTTGCCGTCCGGGCGCAGGTAGGGGATGGTGCCGTTCTTGCGGACCTCCGACAGGCGCTTCGACAGGCGGTGCGCCAGGAAGATCGGCAGCGGCATCAGGGTCGGGGTCTCGTCGGTGGCGTAGCCGAACATCAGACCCTGGTCGCCGGCGCCCTGACGGTCCAGTTCGTCCGTGTCGCCGGTGCGGGCGGCACCCTCGATCCGGGACTCGTAGGCGGTGTCCACGCCCTGCGCGATGTCCGGCGACTGGGAGCCGATGGACACCGACACGCCGCAGGAGGCGCCGTCGAAGCCCTTCTTGGAGGAGTCGTACCCGATCTCCAGGATCTTGTTGCGGACCAGGGTGGCGATGTCCGCGTAGGCCTTGGTCGTGACCTCGCCGGCAACGTGCACCAGGCCGGTGGTGATCAGCGTCTCGACGGCGACCCGGGAATTCGGGTCCTCACGGAGAAGCGCGTCGAGAATCGTGTCGCTGATCTGGTCAGCGATCTTGTCGGGGTGACCTTCGGTCACGGACTCCGAGGTGAACAGGCGACGGGACACAACGCTCCCTGGGGTTGCAGCGGCTGCTGGCTGATCATTGGTGGACGGACGGGGGCTGCACCCGGCGTCGTCCGAGAACAGTTTATCGGTCGCGTCAGGCCACCGGCCCCCCTGTCTCGCCTCTCGGGAGCGCTGTGACCTGCGGCACGGGCATTCTGCCCAATGCCGAGCGGCCTTGAACAGGGCCGCCACGCGCCAATGTGCGAGACGCGAGCGTTTCTTGAGCCGAATGAGGCATTCAGCCCAGCCGTTCGGCCACAAGGTCCCAGATCGTGTCGGCCAGAATCTCCTTGGGGCCGTGTGGGACGGGGGTCTCGCTGCCGTCGGCGCCGAGCACGACGGCCTCGTTCTCCTCGGAGCCGAAGGTCTTGCGCTCGCCCACCTCGTTCACCACGAGCAGGTCGCATCCCTTGCGCGCCAGCTTGGTACGCCCGTTGGACAGGACGTCGTCGGTCTCGGCGGCGAAGCCGACGATCACCTGCCCCTCGCGGGCCCGATCGGCAGAGATCTCCGCGAGAATGTCCGGATTCCGCACCAGGACCAGGGGCTCCGGTTCCTGGCCGTCCCTCTTCTTGATCTTTCCGGTGGCGTACGCGGCGGGGCGGAAGTCGGCGACCGCCGCGGCCATGACCACGGCGTCGGCGTCCGCGGCGGCCTTCAGCACGGCCTCGCGCATCTGCACGGCCGTCCCGACCGGGACGACGTCGACGCCGGCCGGGTCCGGCAGACCGGTGTCGGCGGCGACCAGGGTGACGCGGGCGCCACGGGCGGCGGCCGTGCGGGCAAGGGCGTAGCCCTGCTTGCCGGAGGAACGGTTGCCGAGGAAGCGGACCGGGTCGAGGGGCTCTCGGGTGCCGCCGGCGCTGACGACGACGTGCAGGCCGGCGAGGTCGGGCTCGGCTGCGCCGCGGGCCAGGACGCGGCGGCAGACCTCGAAGATCTCGGCCGGGTCGGGCAGGCGGCCCTTCCCGGTGTCGACCCCGGTGAGGCGGCCGACGGCCGGCTCGATCACGACGGCGCCGCGGCGGCGCAGCGTCGCCACGTTCTCCCGGGTGGCCGGGTGCTCCCACATCTCGGTGTGCATGGCGGGGGCGAAGACCACCGGGCAGCGGGCGGTGAGCAGGGTGTTGGTCAGGAGGTCGTCGGCGAGGCCGTGGGCCGCCTTGGCCAGCGTGTCGGCGGTGGCGGGGGCGACCACCACGAGGTCGGCCCGCTGGCCGATACGGACGTGCGGCACCTCGTGCACGTCGTCCCAGACCTGGGCGGAGACGGGGTTGCCGGACAGGGCCGACCAGGTGGCGGCACCGACGAAATGGAGCGCGGAGGCGGTGGGGACGACGCGTACGTCGTGGCCCGACTCGGTGAACCGGCGCAGCAGCTCGCACGCCTTGTAGGCGGCGATGCCGCCGCTGACCCCCAGAACGACCTTCGGCTTGTCCACCGTCTCTCCCGGACCTCGGAAACCGTCTGTACCCATGACACACCACAGGCCCGGCAGTCGTGCTGCCGGGCCTGTGGAAAAACCCACTGCGGTGTGCAGATATGACTTACTGGCCCGGGCCCTCGATGGCCTCGGAGGTCAGCAGCCCCGCGTTGATCTCGCGCAGGGAGATCGAGAGCGGCTTCTCGTGGACGTGCGTGTCCACGAGCGGACCGACGTACTCGAGGAGGCCCTCGCCGAGCTGCGAGTAGTACGCGTTGATCTGGCGGGCCCGCTTGGCCGCGTAGATCACGAGGCTGTACTTCGAGTCGGTGGCCTCGAGGAGCTCGTCGATCGGCGGGTTGATGATGCCCTCGGGCGCGGAGATGGAAGAGGACACGCTCTACCTTCCGATGGATGGGAAAAAACAGTCAGGGTGACCAGTTTTGATCACACAACGTCCGTCAAGGCTAGCAGCTCGCGCGCCACGTCCTCGACCGACGTGTTGACCAGGGTCTCGTCGAACTCGGGCTCGGCGGCCAGCTCGACCTTCGCCGCGTCCAGGCGATGCTGGATCACCTCGGGCGGCTCGGTCCCCCGGCCGGTGAGCCTGCGCACCAGTTCCTCCCAGGACGGCGGGGCCAGGAACACCAGCCGCGCCTCCGGCATGGACTCGCGGACCTGCCGGGCCCCCTGGAGATCGATCTCCAGCAGAACCGGCTCACCCGCCTCCAGCCGCTCGATCACGGCCGCGCGCGGCGTGCCGTAGCGGTTGCCGGCGAACTCGGCCCACTCCAGCAGCTCGCCGTTGGCGATCAGCTTGTCCATCTCCTCGTCGGTGACGAAGAAGTAGTGGACCCCGTGCTTCTCGCCGGGACGGGGCTTGCGGGTCGTCGCCGACACCGAGAGCCAGAGTTCAGGGTGTGCCTTGCGCATATGGGCGACGACCGTGCTCTTGCCGACACCCGAAGGGCCGGAGAGCACGGTCAGCCGCGGACGTACGTCCGGGGGCTCGGGGGTCGTCCCCCGGGGTGTTACAGCCATGCAGCGATTATTCCAGCAATCCCGGAGTGCCCGGGACTCCCGTCCCGGCAGGGTCCCGGAATCAGGCGCCGGTGCTGCCGAACTCACGCTCCAGGGAGGCGATCTGGTTGGAACCGAGGCCGCGCACGCGACGGCTCTCGGAGATGCCGAGTCGCTCCATGATCTGCTTGGCGCGCACCTTGCCCACGCCCGGCAGGGACTCGAGCAGGGCGGAGACCTTCATCTTGCCGATGACGTCGTTCTCCTGGCCCTGCTTGATGACCTCGTGCAGGGAGGCGCCGGAGTGCTTGAGTCGATTCTTGACCTCGGCCCGCTCCCGGCGAGCCGCGGCGGCCTTTTCGAGCGCGGCTGCGCGCTGTTCGGGGGTAAGGGGCGGAAGAGCCACGCCTACGTCACCTCGGATGTCGAACTGTCGGATACGGACCGGTGAGGAACCTAGTCGCCCCACACCAGGGGAGCCACGAGCAACACGCTTGCCCGCTCACTCACGTCGGAGACTAGCGGTCAAGTCCGCCAGAGTCAGCGAGAACAGAGGAAAAGTCCTGGTCAGCCTCCATCAGGCCGGACATTTAAGACATATTGCCCTTGATTTGAGAATGTATCCAGACCCAGACCGGCCGAGATCAGGTCCCAAGCGTCCCCCGGCAGCCGCGCCGGACGGCTCAGCCGCCGGCGACCGCGGCCCGGACCTCCTCCGCGAAGCGGTCCGCGGCGTCACGCAGCGCGACGACGTCGGGACCGTGCCGCAGCACGCCCCGGCTGACGTTCGGCACGACGTTGCGCACCGCGGCGCCGAAGACCTTCGGAAGGTCCGCCGGGGTCGCCCCCTGCGCCCCGATGCCGGGCGCCAGGAGCGGGCCGTTGACGTCGAGGTCGTAGGAGGACAGGTCACCGAGTGTGGCGCCCACGACGGCCCCGAAGGAGCCCAGGGGCTCCTCCCCCGCGTTCTCGGCCGCCAGGTGGGCCAGCACGGTCGCGCCGACGCTCCTGCCGTCCGCGCGCACGGCGTGCTGCACCTCGCCGCCCTCCGGGTTGGAGGTCAGCGCCAGCACGAACAGGCCCGTGCCGGTCCTGCGGGCCAGCTCGACGGCCGGGCGGAGTGAGCCGTAGCCGAGGTACGGGGAGACGGTGAGCGCGTCCGAGAAGAGCGGGGAATCCTTGTGCAGGAAGGCCTCCGCGTACGCGGCCATGGTGGAGCCGATGTCGCCGCGCTTGGCGTCCATGACGACGAGCGCTCCGGCCGCCCGGGCCTCCTCGACCGCCTTCTCCAGCACGGCCACGCCACGTGAGCCGAACCGCTCGAAGAAGGCGCTCTGCGGCTTCAGCACGGCGACGCGGCCCGCGACCGCCTCGACGGCCGTGCGGCTGAACCGCTCCAGGCCGGCGACGTCGTCGTCCAGGCCCCACTCCGCGAGCAGGGACGCGTGCGGGTCGATGCCCACGCACAGGGGGCCGCGCTCGTCCATGGCGCGGCGGAGTCGGGCGCCGAAGGGCTCGGAGGGGGTCATACGGCCTTCCTTGCGTCGGCGCCGACGGCGTCGGCGAGGGTGGCGTACGGGCTGGTGCGCAGGCGCGCGGCGAGTCCCTCGTGCAGGGCCCGCATCCAGAAGGGGCCCTCGTAGATGAAGGCGCTGTAGCCCTGGACGAGCGTCGCTCCGGCGAGAATGCGCTGCCAGGCGTCCTCGGCGTTCTCGATGCCGCCGACGCCCACGAGGGTGATCCGGTCGCCCACGCGCGCGTACAGGCGGCGCAGGACCTCCAGGGAACGCTCCTTCAGCGGGGCGCCCGAGAGCCCCCCGGTCTCCGCGACCAGGTCGGGCGGGGAGGTCAGGCCGAGCCCCTCACGCGCGACGGTGGTGTTCGTGGCGATGATCCCGTCCAGGCCGAGTTCCACGGCCAGGTCGGCGACGGCGTCGACGTCCTCGTCGGCGAGGTCCGGCGCGATCTTCACCAGCAGCGGCACGCGGCGCGTGGTGACCGTGCGGTCGGCGGCCTCGCGCACGGCCGTCAGCAGCGGGCGCAGGTGGTCGACCGCCTGCAGGTTCCGCAGGCCGGGCGTGTTCGGCGACGACACGTTGACGACCAGGTAGTCGGCGTGGGGTGCGAGCCGCTCGGCCGACTTCACGTAGTCGTGGACCGCCTCGTCCTCGGGGACGACCTTGGTCTTGCCGATGTTGACGCCGACGACCGTCCTGAACACGGGCGTGCGGGAGGCGAGGCGGGCGGCGACGGCCAGCGAGCCCTCGTTGTTGAAGCCCATGCGGTTGATCAGCGCGCGGTCGGACACCAGGCGGAAGAGCCGCTTCTTGGGGTTGCCCGGCTGGGGCTCCCCGGTGACCGTGCCGATCTCGACGTGGTCGAAGCCGAGCATCGACATCCCGTCGATGGCGACGGCGTTCTTGTCGAAGCCGGCGGCGAGACCGAAGGGCCCGTGCATGCGCAGCCCCAGGGCCTCGGTGCGCAGCTCCTGGTGGCGGGGGGCCAGCACGGCCGCGACGAACGTGCGCAGCACCGGGACGCGGGCCACCGCGCGGATCCAGCGGAAGGCCAGGTGGTGGGCCTGCTCGGGATCCATCTGCCGGAAGAACAGACGGAAGAAGATCTTGTACATCAGTGTGTCCTCAACAAACCTGGTGACCGGTTCGGGCCCATGACGAGGGGGACACCGTCCGGCGGTGTCCCTCTCGTCGGCCGCCAGGGGGTGTTTCGAAAGTCCGGTGCGGGTGCTGTGCGGGACTTTCCCAACACCCCCTAGTCGCGGGCCGCGTTCAGATGCTCGGCGTGTTCCTGGAGGGAGCGGACGCCGACGTCGCCGTGGTTGAGGGCGTCGATGCCCTGGACCGCGGCGGCGAGGGCCTGGACGGTGGTGAGGCAGGGCACGGAGCGGGCGACCGCGGCGGTGCGGATGTCGTAGCCGTCGAGTCGGCCGCCGGTGCCGTAGGGGGTGTTGACGATGAGGTCGACCTCACCGTCGTGGATGAGCTGGACGATGGTCCGTTCGCCGTGGGGGCCGGGGCCCTCGGACTGTTTGCGGACGACGGTGGCGTTGATGCCGTTGCGCTTGAGCACCTCGGCGGTCCCGGAGGTGGCCAGCAGCTCGAAGCCGTGGGCGACCAGCTCACGCGCGGGGAAGATCATCGAGCGTTTGTCGCGGTTGGCGACGGAGATGAAGGCGCGCCCCTTGGTGGGCAGGGGGCCGTAGGCGCCGGCCTGGGACTTGGCATAGGCGGTGCCGAAGACGGAGTCGATGCCCATGACCTCGCCGGTGGAGCGCATCTCCGGGCCGAGCACGGTGTCCACCCCGCGGCCCGAGGTGTCCCGGAAACGGGTCCAGGGCATCACGGCTTCCTTGACCGAGATCGGTGCGTCCAGGGGCAGCTCGCCGCCGTCGCCGCTTGCCGGGAGCAGGCCCTCGGCGCGCAGGTCGGCGATGGTCGCGCCGAGCGAGATCCGTGCGGCGGCCTTGGCCAGGGGCACGGCGGTGGCCTTGGAGGTGAAGGGGACGGTGCGGGAGGCGCGCGGGTTGGCCTCCAGCACGTAGAGGATGTCCCCGGCCATCGCGAACTGGATGTTGATCAGGCCGCGCACGCCGACACCGGCGGCGATGGCCTGGGTGGAGGCGCGCAGGCGCTTGATGTCGAAGCCGCCCAGGGTGATGGGGGGCAGGGCGCAGGCGGAGTCGCCGGAGTGGATGCCGGCTTCCTCGATGTGTTCCATGACGCCGCCGAGGTAGAGCTCGTGGCCGTCGTAGAGGGCGTCGACGTCGATCTCGATGGCGTCGTCGAGGAACCGGTCGACCAGGACCGGCCGGGTGGGGCTGATCTCGGTGGACTCGGTGATGTAGGCGGCCAGCCGGCTCTCGTCGTAGACGATCTCCATGCCGCGTCCGCCCAGCACGTAGGAGGGGCGGACCAGGACCGGGTAGCCGATCTCGTCGGCGATGGCCTTGGCCTCGGCGAAGGTGGTGGCCGTGCCGTGCTTCGGTGCGGGCAGGCCCGCCCCCGCCAGGACGCGGCCGAAGGCGCCGCGGTCCTCGGCGGCGTGGATCGCCTCCGGGGAGGTGCCCACGATCGGCACCCCGTTGTCCTTGAGCGCCTGCGCCAGGCCCAGCGGGGTCTGGCCGCCCAGCTGCACGATCACGCCCGCCACCGGGCCGGCCTGCTGCTCGGCGTGGACGATCTCCAGCACGTCCTCCAGGGTGAGCGGCTCGAAGTAGAGCCGGTCGGAGGTGTCGTAGTCGGTGGAGACGGTCTCCGGGTTGCAGTTGACCATCACGGTCTCGTACCCGGCCTCGGAGAGGGCGAAGGAGGCGTGCACGCAGGAGTAGTCGAACTCGATGCCCTGCCCGATCCGGTTCGGGCCGGACCCCAGGATGATCACCGCGGGCTTCTGGCGCGGGGCGACCTCGCTCTCCTGGTCGTAGGAGGAGTAGAAGTACGGCGTCTTCGCGGCGAACTCCGCCGCGCAGGTGTCGACGGTCTTGTAGACCGGGCGGATGCCCAGCGCGTGCCGGACCTCGCGGACCACGTCCTCGCGCAGCCCGCGGATCTCGGCGATCTGCTGATCGGAGAACCCGTGCCGCTTCGCCTCGGCCAGCAGATCGGCGGTGAGCTCCGGCGCGGCGGCCAGTTCGTCCGCGGTCTCCTTGATCAGGAACAGCTGGTCCACGAACCACGGGTCGATCTTCGTGGACTCGAAGACCTCCTCCGGCGTGGCACCCGCCCGAACGGCCTGCATGACGGTGTTGATCCGACCGTCGGTGGGACGCACCGCCGCCGCCAGCAGGGCGTCCTTGTCGCCCGTCTCGCCGACGAACGTGAACTGGCTGCCCTTCCTCTCCAGCGACCGCAGCGCCTTCTGGAAGGCCTCGGTGAAGTTCCGGCCGATCGCCATCGCCTCACCCACCGACTTCATCGTGGTGGTCAGCGTCGAGTCGGCCTGCGGGAACTTCTCGAACGCGAACCGCGGCGCCTTGACGACCACGTAGTCCAGCGTCGGCTCGAACGAGGCCGGGGTCTCCCGGGTGATGTCGTTCGGGATCTCGTCCAGGGTGTAGCCGACGGCCAGCTTCGCCGCGATCTTGGCGATCGGGAAACCCGTCGCCTTCGAGGCGAGGGCGGAGGAGCGGGAGACGCGCGGGTTCATCTCGATGACGATGACCCGGCCGTCCTCGGGGTTCACCGCGAACTGGATGTTGCAGCCACCGGTGTCGACACCGACCTCACGGATCACCGCGATGCCGATGTCCCGCAGGATCTGGTACTCACGGTCGGTCAGCGTCATCGACGGCGCCACCGTGATCGAGTCACCGGTGTGCACGCCCATCGGGTCGAAGTTCTCGATCGAGCAGACCACCACGACGTTGTCGTGCTTGTCCCGCATCAGCTCCAGCTCGTACTCCTTCCACCCGAGGATCGACTCCTCCAGGAGCACCTCGGTGGTCGGGGACAGCGTGAGGCCCTGCCCCGCGATGCGGCGCAGCTCCTCCTCGTCGTGGGCGAAGCCGGAGCCGGCACCGCCCATGGTGAAGGACGGGCGGACCACCACGGGGTAGCCGCCGAGGGTCTCGACGCCCTTGAGGACGTCGTCCATGGAGTGGCAGATGACCGAGCGGGCGGACTCGCCGTGGCCGGTCTTGCGGCGGACCTCCTCCACGACCTCCTTGAACTGGTCGCGGTCCTCGCCCTTGTGGATCGCCTCGGGCCTGGCGCCGATCAGCTCCACGCCGTACTTCGTCAGCGCTCCGCTGTCGTGCAGCGAGATCGCCGTGTTCAGCGCCGTCTGCCCGCCCAGTGTCGGCAGCAGGGCGTCCGGGCGCTCCTTGGCGATGATCTTCTCGACGAACTCCGGCGTGATCGGCTCGACGTAGGTGGCATCGGCGATCTCCGGGTCGGTCATGATCGTCGCCGGGTTGGAGTTGACGAGGATCACCCTCAGGCCCTCGGCCTTGAGGACCCGGCACGCCTGCGTACCGGAGTAGTCGAACTCGGCGGCCTGACCGATGACGATCGGGCCGGAGCCGATGACCAGGACGGACTGGATATCGGTGCGCTTAGGCACGCTGGCCCTCCATCAGGGAGACGAAGCGGTCGAAGAGGTAGGCGGCGTCGTGCGGACCGGCCGCCGCCTCCGGGTGGTACTGCACGGAGAAGGCGGGCTGGTCCAGCAGCCGCAGCCCCTCCACGACGTCGTCGTTCAGGCACACGTGCGACACCTCGGCACGGCCGAACCGGGTCTCACTGACCTTGTCCAACGGCGCGTCCACGGCGAACCCGTGATTGTGCGCGGTGACCTCGACCTTCCCCGTCGTGCGGTCCTGCACCGGCTGGTTGATACCCCGATGACCGTACTTCAGCTTGTAGGTGCCGAAGCCCAGCGCACGCCCCAGGACCTGGTTGCCGAAACAGATCCCGAACAGGGGCGTCCTGCGCTCCAGCACGGCGGTCATGAGGGCGACGGGGCCGTCGGCGGTCGCCGGGTCACCGGGACCGTTGGAGAAGAAGACCCCGTCGGGGTTGACGGCGTAGAGCTCGTCGGCGGTGACGGTGGCGGGCAGGACGTGCACCTCGATGCCCCGTTCGGCCATGCGGTGCGGGGTCATGCCCTTGATGCCCAGGTCGACGGCGGCGACCGTGAACCGCTTCTCACCGATCGCCGGGACGACGTAGGCCTCCCGCGTCGCCACCTCCTCGTACAGGCTCGCCCCCTTCATGCGCGGCTGCGCCTGCACCCGGGCCACCAGCTCCGCCTCGGACGCGATCGCCCCACCCGAGAAGATGCCCGCCCGCATCGAACCGCGCTCCCGCAGATGCCGCGTCAGCGCACGCGTGTCGATGCCGCTGACACCGACCACGCCCTGGCCCACCAGTTCCTCGTCCAGCGTCCGCCCGGCCCGCCAGTTCGACGCGATCCGCGACGGGTCACGCACGACGTACCCCGACACCCAGATCCGGCGGGACTCGTCGTCCTCGTCGTTCCACCCGGTGTTGCCGATCTGTGGCGCCGTCGCCACCACGATCTGCCGGTCGTACGACGGATCGGTCAGCGTCTCCTGGTAACCGGTCATCCCGGTCGAGAACACGGCCTCGCCGAAGGTCTCCCCCACGGCCCCGTAGGCACGGCCACGGAACACCCGGCCGTCCTCCAGGACGAGAACCGCGGGAACCCTGGCGGTTCCCCTTGTGGAGGTCGTCATCGCGCGCCTTCCGTCTTGTTGGTCATCTGGTTCAGGGTGTCGACCCATTCGGTGTGCTCGGCCGCGCGGTCGGACCGGAAGCCGGAGTCGATCAGCTTGTCGCCGTGCGCCCAGGTCACCACCAGCAGTCCGCCCTCGGTGAGCACCTTGCCCGCGATGCCCTTGTCGAGCCGGGCTCCCCGCAGCGCGGCGGCGGGGACGAAGAAGTCGGCCGCTCCGGGGCGTACGACGTCCAGGCCCGCGTCCGTCAGGGTGAGCTCGACCCGGCTGCGGGTGCCGAGACCGTGGGCCACGATGCGGTCCAGCCACTGACCGGCGGTGGTGGAGCCGTGGTAGCGGCCGCTCATGGTCAGTTTCGCCTCGCCCGGCTCGTCCGGCGCGCCGGGCAGCTCCGGCAGGTCACCCTGGAGGGTGCCGCGCCACCTCCAGCCCTCGCGCATCAGCCAGTAGACGAGGATCACGAAGAGGGCGAGGCCGACGACCCAGCCGGCCCGGGCGGCCCAGTCGGTCACGTCGGCCGACTTCTTCTCCGCGGCGAAGCCGGTCGCGTATCCGGCCGCGAGCAGTGTTGCAGGTGTCACGTGAGCTTCCCGTCGACGAGCGTGGCCTTGCCCCGCAGCCAGGTGTGCGTGACACGGCCCGGCAGCTCACGCCCCTGGTAGGGGGTGTTGCGGCTGCGCGAGGCGAAGCCCGCGGGGTCCACCCGGCCACGGTAGGCCGTGTCGACGAGAACGAGGTTGGCGGGCTCACCTGCCGAGACGGGACGGCCGTGCCCGGCGGCCTGTCCGATCTGCGCGGGCTTGGCGGACATGCGGTCGGCGACGCCGGCCCAGTCCAGCAGGCCCGTGTCGACCATGGTCTCCTGGACGACGGACAGCGCGGTCTCCAGGCCGACCATGCCCATCGCGGCGGCGGCCCACTCGCAGTCCTTGTCCTCGTGCGGGTGCGGGGCGTGGTCGGTGGCGACGATGTCGATCGTGCCGTCGGCGAGCGCCTCGCGCAGAGCCGTCACGTCCCGCTCGGTGCGCAGCGGCGGGTTGACCTTGTAGACCGGGTTGTAGGTGCGCACCAGCTCGTCGGTGAGGAGCAGGTGGTGGGGGGTGACCTCGGCGGTCACCTGGATGCCGCGGGACTTGGCCCAGCGCACGATCTCGACGCTGCCCGCGGTCGACAGGTGACAGATGTGGACGCGGGAGCCGACGTGGTCGGCGAGCAGCACGTCCCGCGCGATGATCGACTCCTCCGCGACGGCCGGCCAGCCGCCCAGGCCCAGCTCGGCGGAGACCACGCCCTCGTTCATCTGGGCACCCTCGGTGAGGCGGGGTTCCTGCGCGTGCTGGGCGACGACACCGTTGAAGGCCTTCACGTACTCCAGCGCCCGGCGCATGATCACGGCGTCGTGGACGCACTTGCCGTCGTCGGAGAAGACGGTGACACCGGCGGCCGACTCGTGCATGGCGCCCAGCTCGGCGAGCTTGTGTCCCTCCAGGCCGACGGTGACGGCGCCGATCGGCTGCACGTCGCAGTAGCCGTGCTCCCGGCCGAGCCGCCAGACCTGCTCGACGACGCCGGCGGTGTCGGCGACCGGGAAGGTGTTGGCCATGGCGAACACGGCGGTGAACCCGCCGGAGGCCGCCGCGCGGGTGCCGGTGAGGACCGTCTCGGAGTCCTCGCGGCCCGGCTCGCGCAGGTGGGTGTGCAGGTCGACCAGGCCCGGCAGCAGCACCTTGCCGCCGGCCTCGACGACCTCGGCGCCCTCGGCGGACAGCCCGGTGCCGACGGCCCCGACGGTCCCGCCGTCGATCAGCACGTCCTGCGGCGCGCCGCCGAGCACCTTCGCACCACGGATCAGGATCTTGCTCATGGTTCTTACTTCTCCTCGGTACGGGTGGGGGTGACGGCGGGTACGTTCTTCGCTTCGATCACGGCGCCGCCGAGCAGCAGGTACAGGACCGCCATCCGGATCGAGACGCCGTTGGCGACCTGCTCGATCGCGGTGCAGCGGTCGGAGTCGGCGACGTCGGCGGTGATCTCCATCCCGCGCACCATCGGGCCCGGGTGCATGACGACGGCGTGCTCGGGCAGCCGGGCCATACGGTCGCCGTCGAGGCCGTAGCGGCGGGAGTACTCACGCTCGGTCGGGAAGAAGGCGGCGTTCATGCGTTCGCGCTGGACCCGGAGCATCATCACCGCGTCGGACTTGGGCAGAGTGCTGTCGAGGTCGTACGAGATCTGGCAGGGCCAGGCCCCGACGCCGACGGGCAGCAGGGTGGGCGGGGCCACCAGGGTGACCTCGGCACCGAGGGTGTGCAGCAGGTCGACGTTGGAGCGGGCGACACGGCTGTGCAGGACGTCGCCGACGAGGGTGATCCGCTTGCCGGACAGGTCCTGGCCGGTCCCGGCGTCCCGGCCGACCAGCCGGCGGCGCATGGTGAAGGCGTCCAGGAGGGCCTGGGTGGGGTGCTGGTGGGTGCCGTCGCCGGCGTTGATGACGGCGGCGTCGATCCAGCCGGAGTTGGCCAGGGTGTACGGGGCTCCGGAGGCGCCGTGCCGGATGACGACGGCGTCCACCCCCATGGCCTCCAGGGTCTGGGCCGTGTCCTTCAGGGACTCGCCCTTGGAGACGCTCGACCCCTTGGCGGTGAAGTTGATGACGTCCGCGGACAGCCGCTTCTCGGCTGCCTCGAAGGAGATCCGGGTGCGGGTGGAGTCCTCGAAGAAGAGGTTCACGACGGTGCGGCCGCGCAGGGTCGGCAGCTTCTTGATCGGCCGGTCGGCGACCCGGGCCATCTCCTCGGCGGTGTCGAGGATCAGGACGGCGTCGTCACGGGTGAGGTCGGCGGCCGAGATGAGATGACGCTGCATCTGTCAGGCTCCGTAAGGCAGTTCAATCGGGAGATTTGAGGCAGACGGGCGCATGCCCCGGCACACCGGGTGGCCGTGCGGTGCCGCGCCCGGCGTGCTACCGGGCGGCCGGCTTCGCGCCGAGCAGTACGGTGTCGCGACCGTCCTCCTCGGCGAGGTGGACCTTGACCGTCTCCCGCAGCGACGTGGGGAGGTTCTTGCCGACGTAGTCGGCGCGGATGGGCAGTTCGCGGTGGCCGCGGTCGACGAGGACCGCGAGCTGGACCGCGCGCGGGCGCCCGATGTCGCTCAGGGCGTCCAGGGCGGCGCGGATGGTCCGGCCGGAGAAGAGCACGTCGTCGACGAGGACGACGAGCTTGCCGTCGATGTCGTCGCCGGGGATCTCGGTGCGGGCCAGGGCGCGCGGCGGGTGCATGCGCAGGTCGTCGCGGTACATCGTGATGTCGAGGGAACCGCAGGGGACCTTGCGCTCGGTGATCTGCTCCAGCTTGGCGGCGAGCCGTTGGGCGAGGTGGACGCCCCGGGTCGGAATGCCGAGGAGCACCACGTCGTCGGCGCCCTTGGCACGCTCGACGATCTCGTGGGCGATGCGGGTCAGAACCCGCGCGATGTCGGGGCCTTCGAGCACGGGCCGCGCATCGGTCGTTTGCTTGTCCATACGAAACGGACCTCCTTCTCCGCCTCACGGGACGGACCTTAAAGGACGTCGGGATTGCGCCACCTACGGTAGCAGGCCGCAGCGACACACCCGATTACCCCCCTGAGGGGCATCGATTCACTCCTCCGGCGCAATCAGGTGTCACTGCCACGGAAGCGTCGGTGTGGACCATTCGGCTTGACGCAGGAGAATCACGCTGCGTAACCTCACAGTGAGTTACCAGCCGCGCGGCAGGAACACAGTCCCGCCGCGTCGACACAGTGCCGGGGAGCTATATGTCCAGCGAATACGCCAAACAGCTCGGGGCCAAGCTCCGGGCCATCCGCACCCAGCAGGGCCTTTCCCTCCACGGTGTCGAGGAGAAGAGCCAGGGACGCTGGAAGGCGGTCGTGGTCGGCTCGTACGAGCGCGGCGACCGCGCCGTGACCGTGCAGCGCCTCGCCGAGCTGGCGGACTTCTACGGCGTTCCGGTGCAGGAGCTGCTCCCGGGCACGACCCCGGGCGGCGCCGCCGAGCCGCCGCCGAAGCTGGTCCTCGACTTGGAGCGCCTGGCCCACGTGCCGGTGGAGAAGGCGGGCCCGCTGCAGCGCTACGCGGCGACGATCCAGTCGCAGCGCGGTGACTACAACGGCAAGGTCCTCTCCATCCGCCAGGACGATCTGCGCACGCTGGCCGTCATCTACGACCAGTCGCCGTCGGTCCTCACCGAGCAGCTGATCAGCTGGGGCGTGCTGGACGCGGACGCGCGTCGCGCGGTCTCCCACGAGGAGAGCTGAGCGCTGCCGACCTGAGCAGAAACGTACCGTCGGGGTGGCCGGAACCAAGTGGTTGCGGCCACCCCGGCGGCGTTGGGGGCGCCTCCCGGGCCCCCGGTGCGCCTCCCGGTGGACCGGCGGGAGGCGCACCGGGGCGCACCGAGACGCCGATGGGCCCGCAGCGTGCCTGCTGCGGGCCCATCGGCGTCTTGATGCGGGAGGCCTTCGGTCAGCCGTCCTCGCGGCGCAGTGAGGGCTTGAGGTCCTTCAGCCTGCCGAGGAGCCCGTTCACGAACGAGGGCGAGTCGTCCGTGGAGAACTCCTTCGCCAGCTGCACCATCTCGTCCAGGACGACGGCGTCCGGGGTCTCGTCGACCCAGATCAGCTCGTAGGCGCCCAAGCGCAGGATGTTGCGGTCGACGACCGGCATCCGGTCCAGCGTCCAGCCCACCGAGTACTGCGCGATCAGCTCGTCGATCCGCTGCGCTTGCTTCGCGTAGCCCTCGACCAGCTGCATCGTGTACTCGCTCACCGGCGGCTGCCGGGTGTCGGTCCGGGAGAGCCGGACCCAGTCCGCGAGGACCGTCAGGACGTCGGCGCCGCGCTGGTCGCCCTCGAAGAGGATCTGGAAGGCGCGCTTGCGGGCCGTGTTGCGGGCAGCCACGGTTAGCTGTTCACCCGGCCGAGGTAGTCGCTGGAGCGGGTGTCGACCTTGATCTTCTCACCGGTGGTGATGAAGAGCGGGACCTGGATCTGGTGACCGGTCTCCAGGGTGGCGGGCTTGGTGCCGCCGGTGGAGCGGTCGCCCTGGATGCCCGGCTCGGTCTCGGCGATCGTCAGCTCGACAGCGGCCGGCAGCTCGACGAAGAGCACCTCGCCCTCGTGCTGGGCCACGGTCGCCGTGAAGCCCTCGACCAGGAAGTTCGCGGCGTCGCCGACGACCTTGCGCTCGATGTGCAGCTGGTCGTAGGTCTCCATGTCCATGAAGACGAAGTAGTCGCCGTCCATGTAGGAGAACTGCATGTCACGCTTGTCGACGGTGGCCGTCTCGACCTTCACGCCGGCGTTGAAGGTCTTGTCGACGACCTTCCCGGACAGGACGTTCTTGAGCTTGGTGCGCACGAAGGCCGGTCCCTTGCCGGGCTTGACGTGCTGGAACTCGACGACGGACCAGAGCTGGCCGCCTTCGAGCTTGAGCACCATGCCGTTCTTGAGGTCGTTCGTGGAAGCCACGGTTGCGGAATCTCCTGGACTGACGTGGACGACCACGGGGCAGGCGCACAGCTCAGGGCTAGAGCGCGAGCAGCTCCTTGGTCGTGATGGTGAGTAGCTCGGGTCCGCCGTCCGCCTCGGGGCGCACGACGAGCGTGTCATCGATCCGGACGCCGCCCCGTCCCGGGAGGTGGACCCCCGGTTCGACGGTGACCGGCACGCAAGCGTCCAGTTTACCCATGGCGGCGGGGGTCAACTGAGGGTCCTCGTCGATTTCGAGTCCGACCCCGTGCCCGGTGAGGGGCAGGAGCCCCTGCGCGTACCCCGCGGAGCCCAGCACCTGGCGAGCGGCCCGGTCCACGTCGCGGTAGGCGGCGCCCGGGACCAGGGACTCGCGTCCGGCACGCTGAGCGGCGAAGACGAGGTCGTACAACTCGACCTGCCAGTCCGCCGGCGCGGTGCCGATCACGAACGTACGGCCGATCTCGCAGCGGTAGCCGCGGTAGTTGGCGCCCAGACAGACGGAGAGGAAGTCGCCCTCCTCCACGCGGCGGTCGGTGGGACGGTGGCCCCGGCGGCCGGCGTTCGGGCCGGTGCCCACCGAGGTGGGGAAGGCGGGCCCGTCGGCGCCGTGGTCGACCAGCCGGCGCTCCAGCTCCAGGGCGAGGTGGCGCTCGGTACGGCCGACGAGAATGGACTCCAGCAGCTCCCCGAGGGCCTGGTCGGCGATCTCCGCCCCGATGCGGAGGAAGGAGATCTCTTCCTCGTCCTTGACGATCCGCAGCTGTTCGACGGCACCGCCGAGGTCGGCCAGACGCACGCGGGGCGCGACGGAACGGACCGCACGGTGCCGGGCGACCGTGACGTGGTGCTCCTCCAGGGCGAGTGAGTCGACGCCCTGCGCCTGGGCGAGACCGGCCGCGGCGACGGCGGGGTCGCCGCCGGGACCGGGCAGCGCGTGCAGGCGAAGCTCCTGGTCCGGCAGGCCGGTGGGATCCGCCCGGTCGTCCGGCGGTCCCGCACAGACGAGGACGTCCTCATGGCGGCCCAGCAGCAGCACGGCACCGTGCGGGGCGGCACCCGCGAGGTACCGCACGTTGGCGGGACGGGAGACCAGCGCGGAGGCGCTGCCGCCGGCTTGGCAGCGTTCGCGGAGGCGGGTTCGGCGAGCGGCGTACACCTCGGACATGAGACGAGCGTAGGAGCGACGGGCGTTTTGTGCCGGTTGGGAGAGTGCCGTTCGGGCTACGGCGCCCGCCGGACCCGCCCGCCGGGTGAGGACGTGGCGTCCGGCGGCCCGCCCGACCGACGGCACCTCTCCCCCGTGGTCACCGGACCGCCTGGTCACCAGTTCGGCGGACTGGCCAGGGACCGGGCCAGCACGTCGTCCAGGACCTGGGCCGTCTGCGGGACGTCGAGCTGGGAGTTGTCGACGATCGGCAGGCCGGAGCCGTACCAGCCGGCCATGCGGCCGTGGATGCGGGCGACCTCCTCGTCGGTCAGGCGCCGGTTGCCGGAGCGCTCGGCGTTGCGCTCCAGCACGACGTCGAGACCGGGGAGCAGCACGACCGGGAGCAGGCCGGGGCCCACGTGCCGCTTCCAGCCGCCGAGACCCACGACCGGGCGGTCGGGGAAGACGGCGTCGTCGAGGATGCAGGAGATGCCGTTGGCGAGGAAGTTCCGCGCGGCGAAACCGCAGGTGCGGCGGGCGAGGCGGTACTGGGCCTCGGAGTGGTCGTTCCAGCCGGACTGCGGGTCGGCGAAGCCAGAGCGGACCCATTCGCGCACGTCGTCGAGGCTGATGTGAGCGGTGGGAACCCGGCGGTGATCCGCCCAGAACTTGGCGACGCTCGTCTTGCCGGCCCCCGCTGGTCCGATCAGCAGCACGGCGAGCGTGGTGGCGGAGGGGTCGGGGGCACCCACGGGCTCCGCAGGAGGCAGCGGCACATGGCCGGTGGTGTCCGGCGACGGCGGCACCTGCTGCGGCGGGGCCGGCGGCACCGGGGTCGCAGGGGGCGGGCCCGGGTAGCCCGGGGCCGGGGGCACCGGCGCCGGGCCCTGCTGGGTGCCCGGGTGCCGGGCACCCGGGAGATGTGCGGCCGGCGACCAGCCGGCGGCCGGTCCCTGCCCCGGCTGGTGGGGCGGCGGCAGCGGAGAACCCACTGCGTGCTGCATCCGGTGCCACTCCGTCTCGTACAGGCGGTCGTTGCTGGCAGCGGGGGCGAACCCGCTCTCGCTACCGAACCGTACCGCCCCCGGCCGTCGTTTGGTGAACGGCCGGGGGCGGTGTGAAGTGCCCTGTCCGGAGAGGGAATCGGGCGGAAACGGCGTTGCCGGTACCTACTGGCCCACTTCGCCGTAGGCGGCGAGGAGAACGGCCGGGTCGGGGCCCTCCAGCACGGTCGGCTTGGCCAGCCCGTCGAGGACGACGAAGCGCAGCAGGTCTCCGCGGGACTTCTTGTCGACCTTCATGGCCTCCAGCAGCTTGGGCCACTGGTCGTAGCGGTAGTGCAGCGGAAGCCCGACCGCCTCCAGGACGGTGCGGTGGCGGTCGGCGGTGGCGTCGTCCAACCGGCCTGCCAGACGGCCGAGTTCCGCCGCGAAGTGCATGCCGACGGCGACCGCCGCGCCGTGCCGCCAGTTGTAGCGCTCGTTCCTCTCGATGGCGTGGCCGAGCGTGTGGCCGTAGTTGAGGATCTCCCGCAGCCCGGACTCCTTCAGGTCCGAGGAGACCACCTCCGCCTTGACCCGGATCGACCGCTCGACGAGTTCCGCGGTGTGCGGACCGGCCGGTGTGCGGGCCGCCTCCGGGTCGGACTCGATGAGGTCCAGGATGGCCGGGTCGGCGATGAAGCCGGCCTTGATGACCTCCGCGAGACCGGAGACGTAGTCGTGCGCCGGGAGGGAGTCCAGTGCCGCCAGGTCGCACAGCACACCGGCCGGCGGGTGGAAGGCCCCGACCAGGTTCTTGCCCTCGGCGGTGTTGATGCCGGTCTTGCCGCCGACCGCGGCGTCCACCATGGCCAGGACCGTGGTCGGGACGGCGATCCAGCGCACCCCGCGCAGCCAGGTCGCCGCCACGAACCCGGCCAGGTCGGTGGTCGCGCCGCCGCCCACGCCGACGATGACGTCGGTGCGGGTGAAACCGGACTGGCCCAGCGCCTTCCAGCAGTAGGCGGCGACCTCGTAGGTCTTGGCCTCCTCCGCATTGGGCACCTGGATGGCGACGGCCTCGTAGCCCTGCCCGGCCAGGTCGGCGCGGAGTGCGTCGCCGGTCTCGGCGAGCGCCTCGGGGTGGACGACCGCGACCCGCTTGGCCCGGTCGCCGATCAGGCCGGCGAGTTCGCCGAGCAGTTGCCGGCCCACCAGAACGTCGTAGGGCTCGGTACCCGCCGTGCCGCCCACCTGGATCCGTGTCACCGACTCGCTCATGCTTCCTTCAACTCCACTGCGTCCAGGGCTGCTCGGGACACCTCTTCGGGGGTCCGCCCGTCGGTCGGCACCACCGCGGTGGCGACCTCCTCGTAGAGAGGACGGCGGGCCTCCATGAGTTCGCGCCACTGCTTGCGCGGATTGACCGCGAGCAGCGGCCGGGCCACGTTCAGGCCGGTGCGCCGGACGGCCTCCTCGACGTCCATCGACAGGTACACGACGCGGTGGCCGGCCAGCAGCGCGCGCGTGTCCGCGTCGAGGACCGCGCCGCCGCCGAGGGCGAGAACACCCTGGTGCTCGGCCAGTGCGGTGTCCACCGCCTGCTTCTCCATCGCGCGGAAGGCCGGCTCGCCGTCCGCCACGAAGATGTCGGAGATCTCGCGGCCCTGGGCGGCGACGATGTCGTCGTCCGTGTCGCGGTAGCCGACGCCCAGCCGCTCGGCCAGCAGCCGACCCACGGTGGACTTGCCCACGCCCATCGGGCCGACCAGGACCAGAAGCGGCCCGCTCATCGGATGTGCAGGTGGTCGAGGTACGACCGCACGTTGCGGCGGGTCTCGGGGACGCTGTCGCCGCCGAACTTCTCCGCCACCGCGTCGGCCACCACCAGTGCCACCATCGCCTCCGCGACGATGCCCGCGGCCGGCACCGCACACACGTCGGACCGCTGGTGATGGGCCTGCGTCACCTCGCCGGTGCTCACGTCGACCGTCCTGAGCGCCCGCGGCACGGTCGCGATCGGCTTCATCGCCGCCCGCACCCGCAGCACCTCACCCGTCGACAGGCCCCCCTCGGTCCCACCGGAACGGCCCGAGGCCCGCCGGATGCCCTCCGGCGTGGTGACGATCTCGTCGTGCGCCTGCGAACCCGGCACCCGCGCCAGCTCGAAGCCGTCTCCGACCTCCACACCCTTGATCGCCTGGATCCCCATCAGCGCCGCCGCCAGCCGGGCGTCCAGCCGCCGGTCCCAGTGCACGTGCGACCCCAGGCCCACCGGCACACCGTAGGCCAGGACCTCCACCACACCACCGAGCGTGTCGCCGTCCCTGTGCGCCTGATCGATCTCCGCGACCATCGCCTTCGAGGCGTCCTGGTCCAGACAGCGCACCGGGTCCGCGTCCAGCCGCTCCACATCCGCCGGTGTCGGGTACACCCCGTAGGGGGCCCGGGCGGAGGCCAGCTCCACCACATGGCTGACGATCTCGATCCCGGCCGTCTCCTTCAGGTACGACCGGGCCACCGCGCCCAGCGCCACCCGGGCCGCCGTCTCACGGGCCGAGGCCCGTTCCAGGATCGGGCGGGCCTCGTGGAAGCCGTACTTCTGCATCCCGGCCAGATCGGCGTGGCCCGGCCGCGGACGGGTCAGCGGCGCGTTGCGCGCCAGCTCGGCCAGCTCCGCCGGATCCACCGGGTCGGCCGCCATGACCTGCTCCCACTTCGGCCACTCGGTGTTACCCACCATGACCGCCACCGGGGAGCCCAGGGTGAGGCCGTGCCGCACCCCGCCCAGGAACGTGACCTCGTCCCGCTCGAACTTCATCCGCGCACCACGGCCATAGCCGAGCCGCCGCCGCGCGAGATGGTCGGCCACCATCTCCGTGGTGATCGGCACGCCGGCGGGAAGGCCCTCCAGCGTCGCGACAAGTGCGGGACCGTGGGACTCCCCCGCGGTCAGCCAACGCAGCCTGCTCAACGATGCTCCTCAGTGCTCGCGCCCTGGTCACTGCCCGTCGTAGGCGCGTCCTCGCGTACGACGACGGCGTGGCCGGGTGCGCGGCCCTGGCCCGCCACCTCCGATCCTCCCACGTCCGGGACCCGGCGCAGGCCGCCGGTCCAGCAGGCGGACGCGGGAGACCGGCCTCAGCGGTCGGCGAGCGCCTTCTCCCCGGCCCGGCGCATGGCCTCCAGCGGCGCCGGTGAGCGCCCGGTCATCTGCTCTACCTGGAGGACCGCCTGGTGGACCAGGAGGTCCAGGCCGCCGACGACGGCCCCGCCGGACATGGACCAGCGGGCCGCGAGGCCGGTGGGCCAGGGATCGTAGAGCACGTCGAAGAGGGCCGCGGGGCGTTCCGGTACGGCGGCGGCGAGGGCGTCGGTCGTACCGGCGGGGGTCGTGGCGATCACCAGCGGCGCCCGCAGCGCCTCGGCCGCGTCCGCCCAGTCGGCGGTGCGGACCTCGACGTCCAGCCGCTCGCCCCACTGCCGCATCTCGGCGGCCCGGGCCCCGCTGCGGACGTAGACCGTGACCTCGCCGGAGCAGACGCGGGACAGCGCGGCCAGCGCGGAGGAGGCGGTGGCGCCGGCACCGAGGACGGCGGCCGTGTCGACCTGGTCGATGCCGTGCTCGCGCAGCGCCGCCACCATGCCGGGGATGTCGGTGTTGTCGCCGACACGGCGGCCGTCCTCGGTCAGGACGAGCGTGTTGACGGCCTCCACGGAGGCGGCGGTGCCGCTGATCTCGTCGAGCAGAGGGATGATTGCCCGCTTCAGCGGCATGGTGAGCGACAGCCCCGCCCACTCGGCTCCGAGCCGGTCCACGAAGCCGGGCAGTCCTGCCTCGTCGACCTCGAAGCGGTCGTACGTCCAGCCTTCGAGGCCCAGCTCCGCGTAGGCCGCGCGGTGCAGGACCGGCGAGAGGGAATGGGCGATCGGCGAGCCGAGGACCGCGGCCCGGCGGGCGTCAGTTGCCCGTGCTGTCATTGAACTTGTCCTTGAGTCGCTGGGCCTCGGCGTAGGTCTTGGCGAACTCGGTGTTGCGCTCGCCGTCGGTCGCCACGAAGTAGAGCCAGCCGTCGTGCGTCGGGTTCAGCGTCGCCTTCATGGCGTCCTCCCCCGGGTTGCCGATGGGCCCGGGCGGCAGGCCCCTGCTGGTGTACGTGTTGTACGGGTCCTTGTTGCTGTTGATCTCCTTCTCGGAGATGTGGATGTTGCTCTCGCCCTTGAGGTAGTTGTAGGTCGAGTCGAACTGGAGCTTCTGGTTGGTCTCGGTGTTCGTCGGCTTGAGGCGGTTGTAGACGACCTCGGCCATCTTGCGGTAGTCGTCGTGTGTCTTGCCCTCGGCCTGGACGAGGCTGGCGACGGTGACGACCTGGAGGGGGTCGTCCAGTTTCAGTTCCTTGGCCTTGGCCACGAGGTCGTACCTGCCGTAGGCCTCGTCGGCGCGGGAGACCATGGACTTCAGGATCGCCTCCGGCTTCATGCCCTTGGCCGCGGGATAGGTGCCCGGGTAGAGGAAGCCCTCCAGCGGGTCCTTGATGTCCTCGTGGTTGTTGGCCCAGCCGGGCAGTCCGAGACTCTTGTACTGCTTCAGGGCGACGTTCTTGGTCGTGCCGGATGCGAGCCCGAGCTTGTCGTCGATGGCGGTGTAGACGTGGGCGTTGCGCTCGCCCGGGGTGACCAGCACGTTGTTCTGGCTCTTGGGGTCGAGCATCATCGCGACGGCGCTCGCCGCGGACATCTGCTTGCGCAGGATGTAGGCGCCGGCCTGGATGGTGTTGCCCTTGGGGTTGTGCTGTTGCGCGGAGACGAAGGCGTCGACGCTCTTGACGACGCCCGCCGCCTTCAGCCGGCGGCCGATGTCGTAGCCGCCCGCGCCCTTGGGGATCTCGACCGTCACCGTGTCACTGATGCCGTCGCCCGCGTAGTCCGGCGCGTCGCCGAAACGTTCCTTGTAGTACTGGTAGCCGAAGTAGCTGACGCCGCCGAGGCCACCGCCGAAGACCAGCAGCACGACCAGGCAGGCCAAGCCGTTCCGGCGCTTCCTGCCCTTGCCCCCGCTCCTGCCCCGCCGCTCCGCGCGTCCGCGCCGGTCCTCCGGCTCGCTGTCGGGGCGGCCGTCGTCCTCGTCGTCACCGTCCGTGAAGAGGGCGTGCTCGTCCGGCTCCGGGTCCGGGTCCCAGTCCGGCCGGGCCTCGGGCTCCGGGCGCCTGCGGGTGGGCGGCTGGGGCGGGGGGTAGGCGTCGGGGGTCTGGTAGAAGTCGGGCTGCCCGCCGCCGTAGGCGGTCTCCTGCCCGTAGGGATCGCCGGGACCGGGCGGGTAGGGCATCTGCGCGTGCGTGCCGGTGCCGTCCCAGCCGCCCTGGTGGTGGGGCTGCTGGTCATGCCCGCCGTGGTAGCGCTGGTCCCAACCGGTCTGCTGGGCGTGCTGGTCCCAGCCGGTCTGCTGCCCCTGCTGATCCCAGCCGGTCTGCTGTGCGTGCTGGTCCCAAGCGGTCTGCTGCCCCTGCTGATCCCAGCCCGTCTGCTGTCCCTGCTGGTCCCAACCGGTCTGCTGCCCCTGCTGCGGCTGCTGCGGGTAGTACTGCGGCTGGCCGCCGTAGGCAGGCTGGTGGCCCGTGTGGGCCTGCTGCCCTTCCCATCCACCGTCCCCGTACGCCGGGTCCTCGGGATGCCACGGTTCGGAGCCCGGGCCCCGGCCATACTCAGTCATCGATCCCCTAGAGCCGCGAGGCGGCGGTCACGCGGCTCCAGGGCCGGCTCCGGCTCCGCCTCTCTCTGTGCGGCGGCTGTTCGAACACCGCCGCATCGCGCGGAACGTTACCGTATCGCGATCAGATGACCACTTCGACGCCCTCGCCCGGCGCTGTGCCTGACACCCGTTCGGATTCGAGCGCCTGCTGGAGGATGATCACGGCCGCCGCCTGGTCGATCACCGACCGGCCCTTCTTGGCCTTCACACCGGAGGCACGCAGCCCCTGACCGGCCGTGACGGTCGTCATGCGCTCGTCGACGAGCCGCACCGGAACGGGCGCGACCGTGCGGGCGAGCTCCTGGGCGAAGCCCCGGACCTTGACGGCGGCCGGGCCCTCGCCCCCCTTGAGGGAGCGGGGGAGCCCGACGACGACCTCGATCGGCTCGTACTCCTCCACCAGTTGCCGCAGCCGGCGGTGGGCGGCCGGGACGTCCCGGCCGGGCACCGTCTCCACGGGGGTGGCGAGGATCCCGTCGGGGTCGCACGAGGCGACCCCGATGCGGGCGTCCCCGACGTCGATCGCGAGTCGGCGGCCTCGGCGCATCACTTCGCCGTTTCCGCCACGAGCCGCTCGACGGCGTCGACGGCGTCACCCACGGCGGCCGGGTTCTGGCCACCGCCCTGGGCGACGTCCGGCTTGCCGCCACCGCCGCCGCCGAGGGTCTTGGCGGCCGTACGGACCAGGTCGCCGGCCTTCAGGCCGCGCTCGCGGGCGGCCTCGTTGGTGGCGACGACCGTCAGGGGCTTGCCGTTGTTCACCGTGAACAGGGCCACCACGGCGGCGCGTCCGCCCTGGATGCGGCCGCGCACGTCGAGGACCAGCTTGCGCAGGTCGTCCGGGGTGGTGCCGTCCGGGACCCGGCCGGCGACCAGGGCGACGCCCTGCACGTCCTGGGCGGACTCCGCAAGACCGGCGGCAGCCTGGAGCACCTTCTCGGCGCGGAACCGCTCGATCTCCTTCTCGGCGTCCTTCAGCTTGGCGAGCATGCCGGAGATCTTCTCGGGCAGTTCCTCCGGGCGGCCCTTGATCAGCTCGGTCAGCTGGTTGACGACCGTGTGCTCACGCGCGAGGAAGGTGTAGGCGTCCACACCGACCAGGGCCTCGATACGGCGGACGCCCGAGCCGATGGAGGACTCGCCCAGCAGCTTCACCAGACCCAGCTGGGCGGTGTTGTGCACATGGGTGCCGCCGCACAGCTCCTTGGAGAAGTCGCCGATGGTCACGACGCGGACGCGCTCGCCGTACTTCTCGCCGAACTCGGCGATGGCGCCCTGCTTGCGGGCGTCGTCGATGCCCATGACCTCGGCGGTCACGTCGAGGTCGCGGGCGAGCACCTCGTTGATCTTCTGCTCGACGTCGGTCATCACGGCCGTCGGCACGGCGGACGGCGAACCGAAGTCGAAGCGGAAGCGGCCCGGCTGGTTCTCGGAACCCGCCTGCGCGGCCGTCGGGCCCAGGGCGTCACGCAGGGCCTGGTGGGTGAGATGGGTGGCCGAGTGGGCGCGGGCGATGGCCTTGCGGCGGCGGGAGTCGATCGAGGCGTGGGCCTTGGCACCGACGGTGACCTCGCCGACCTGGACGACGCCCTTGTGGACGTAGACGCCCGGCACCGGCTTCTGGCAGTCGCGGATCTCGATGACGGCACCGGAGTCGGCCTTGATCTTCCCGGTGTCGCCGATCTGGCCGCCGCCCTCGGCGTAGAACGGGGTGCGGTCGAGAACGATCTCGACCTCGTCGCCCTCGGTGGCGGCCGGCGAGGACACGCCGTCGACCAGGATGCCGACGACCGTGGACTCGCCCTCGGTGTCGCCGTACCCGATGAAGTCGGTCTCGCCGGCGGCGTCCGCGATCTCGCGGTAGGCGCCGAGGTCGGCGTGGCCGGTCTTCTTGGCCTGGGCGTCGGCCTTGGCGCGCTCCCGCTGCTCCTTCATCAGGCGGCGGAAACCGTCCTCGTCCACGGACAGGCCCTGCTCGGCGGCCATCTCCAGGGTGAGGTCGATCGGGAAGCCCCAGGTGTCGTGGAGCAGGAAGGCCTTGTCGCCGGGCAGCACGGTGCCGCCGGAGGCCCTGGTCTCGGTGACGGCGGTGTCGAGGATGTTGGTGCCGGCCTTCAGCGTCTTGAGGAAGGCGGCTTCCTCGGCGAGGGCGACCTTCTCGATGCGCTCGCGGTCGGTGATGAGTTCGGGGTACTGCTGGCCCATCATGGCGATGACGACGTCGATGAGGTCCTTGACCACCGGGCCGGTCGCGCCCAGCAGGCGCATGTTGCGGATGGCGCGGCGCATGATGCGGCGCAGCACGTAGCCGCGGCCCTCGTTGCCCGGCGTCACGCCGTCGCCGATGAGCATGGTGGCGGTGCGCATGTGGTCGGTGACCACGCGCAGGGAGACGTCCGAGCCGTGGGCGTCTCCGTAGCGGACCCCGGTCAGCTCGGTGGCCCTGTCGATGACGGCCATGGAGGTGTCGATCTCGTACATGTTCTGCACGCCCTGCAGAATCATGGCGAGGCGCTCCAGGCCGAGGCCCGTGTCGATGTTCTTGCTCGGCAGGTCCCCGAGGATCTCGAAGTTGTCCTTGCCGATGCCCTCGCCTCGCTCGAACTGCATGAAGACGAGGTTCCAGATCTCCACGTACCGCTCGTCGTTGACGGCGGGACCGCCCTCGGCGCCGAACTCGGGGCCGCGGTCGTAGTTGATCTCGGAGCAGGGACCGCACGGGCCGGGAACGCCCATGGACCAGTAGTTGTCCTTCATGCCCAGGCGCTGGATGCGCTCCTTGGGAACGCCGACGACCTCGTGCCAGATCCGCTCGGCCTCGTCGTCGTCCTGGTAGACGGTGATCCACAGGCGCTCGGGGTCGAGGCCGTAACCGCCCTTGTCCTGGGGACCGGTGAGCAGCTCCCAGGCGAGCTCGATGGCGCCTTCCTTGAAGTAGTCGCCGAAGGAGAAGTTGCCGCACATCTGGAAGAACGTGCCGTGCCGCGTGGTCTTGCCGACCTCTTCGATGTCGGGCGTGCGCACGCACTTCTGCACGCTGGTGGCGCGCGGGAACGGCGGCTTGACCTCGCCCAGGAAGTAGGGCTTGAAGGGCACCATGCCGGCAGGGACGAGAAGCAGAGTCGGGTCGTCCGCGATGAGCGACGCCGAAGGGACGACGGTGTGCCCGCGCTCCTCGAAGAAGCTCAGCCAGCGGCGGCGGATCTCAGCCGACTCCATCAGTGGTCCTCATTCCGGTCGTACGCCGTCGTGGTCTCGACGACGTAGGTCTGCTGCGTGTCGTGGTTCTCGATGGCGGCGTGCCGCCGGGGTGCGGGCAGGGGGCTCCCTTCGATGCCGAGCGCCTCCTGGAGCTCGGACTCCCGCTGGGCCATGTTGTCGCGGACGTCGAGGGCGAAGCCCACCGCCTTGTCCTTGAGCCGGTGGCCGGCGTCGAGCGCCTTGTTGGCCGCGGTGGCGGCCAGACTCTCGGGCGTGAGCTGCCTCAGCTTGCGGTTGACCTTGGTGGTGGCCCACACACCGGCGGCGACACCCGTGCTGAACCAGAACGTACGGCGGAACATCGCTCGGTCTCAGTCCTCACTTCCGCTTGCCCCGCCGGGAGGGCGGGACGGTGCGGCCCACGATCACGGTACGCCGGGGCGACTTGGCGGGCACGTCCTCCTTGCGCCCACCGAGAGCACGGCGGACGCCGTAGCCGAACGCCGCGACCTTGACCAGGGGGCCGCCGAAGGTGGAGGCCACGGTCGTGGACAGCGCGGAGGCGTTCGAGGTGACCTCCTGGACGTCCGAGGCGATCGCGTCGACCCGGTCGATCTGGGTCTGCGCGGAGCGCACCGCCGAGGAGGCGTCGGAGAGCAGGGGGACGGCCTGATCGGTCACGTCCGCCACGAGCTTGGTGGTCGCCCTGAGCGTCTGGGCCAGCCTCGCGAGCGCCACCGCGAGGAAGGAGACCAGGATCGCCCAGAAGACGGCCACCAGGATCCCGGCAACCTCTCCACCCGACACCGTGTGCACCCGCTCCCTGAAACGTGCCTGAACATCGAAAACAGTGGCCCGAGCCTATCGCGACAAGGCGGCGGCTCCGTACCGGATTGAGGCCGGGGCGGGCGGGAGCACCGGAGCCGATTGTACGGACTGAACACGGTTCAGTACGCTCCGTGTTCCATGCGAGACCATCAGCGCCGCGGTGCCGCCCCGGACGGCGACCTGCCTCTGGAACCCGACGCGTTCGTGGGGCGGTCGACCGAGCTGCGCGGACTGGCCCGTGCCCTGGACGCGGCGCGGCTGGTGACCGTCACCGGCCCGGGCGGGATCGGCAAGTCGCGCCTGGCGGCACGCGCCGCCGCGGCCTGGGGGGCACGGGCGCGCGGGGCGGACTCCTCGGGACGGGCGGCGAGCGGGGGCTGGAGGAGGGTGGAGCTGGCGCCGCTGCGCGACCCGGAGTTCGTCGACCACGCGGTCGTGGAGGCGCTGGGGCTGACCGACCAGACCGCACGGCACCCCCGCGAGGCGCTGCGCGCGCATCTCGCCGGCCGCGAACTGCTGCTGGTCGTCGACGGGTTCGAGCACCTGGCACAGGCGTGCGCGGAGCTGGTGGCGGACCTGCTGGGCCGGCTGCCGGAGCTGAGGGTGCTGGCCGTGGGGCGGTGCCCGCTGCGGCTGGCGGGCGAGCGGCTGTTCCCGCTCGCGCCGCTCGCCGAGGACGAGGCGGTGGAACTCTTCGCCGAACGGGCCCGCGGACAGGGGGTGACGGTCGCCGACGATGCCGACGTGCGCGAGTTGTGCCGGCGCCTGGACGGGATCCCGCTGTCGGTCGAGCTGGCGGCGGGGCGGCTGCGGGCCCTGTCGCCGCGGCAGCTGCTGGAGCGGGTCGACGACCGGTTCCGGCTGCTGGCGGGCGGGGTGCGGGACGCCCTGCCGCGCCATCGGGCGCTGCGCACGGCGATCGGCTGGAGCCACGAGTTGTGCACCCCTGCGGAGCGGATGCTGTGGGCCCGCCTGTCGGTGTTCGCCGGGCAGTTCGACCTGGAGGCCGTGGAGTACGTGTGCAGTGGGCACGGACTCCACGCCGACGATGTGCTGGAGGTGCTGGCGGAGCTGATCGCCCAGTCGGTGGTCACCCGCGTCGGCACCCCGGCGGGCGTGCGCTACCGCATGCTGGACACGATCCGGGCGTACGGCGCCGACTGGCTGGAGGCCACCGGGGACGCGGCGCGGCTGCGGAGCCGGCACCGCGACTGGTACGTCGGTCTGGCCACCTGGTGCGAGCTGGACTGGTTCTCGCCGCGGCAGGCGGAGGTGGCCGCGCGCGTCGAGACGGAGCTGCCCAACCTCCGGAGCGCACTGGAGCACTGCCTGTCGGACCCGGGCGAGGCACATCTGGGCCAGTACCTGGCGGGTTCGCTGTGGTTCGTGTGGGTGGGCTGCGGCCGGCTGCCCGAGGGACGCTACTGGCTGGAGCGCAGCGTCGGGCTGGAGGCGGAGCGGACGGCCAACGAACAGTCGCGGCTGAAAGCGCTGTGGGTGCTGGGTTACGTGGCGATCCTGCAGGGTGACACGGTGCCCGCGCTGGCGGCGCTCACCGCGTGCCGGGACGGGGCCGAGCACTTCGCCAACCCCACCGCCGCCGCGTACGCCGAGCACCGCTCCGGCTGCCTGGCGCTGGTCCGCGACGACATGGGCCGTGCGGAGACGCTGCTGCGCTCGGCGCTGGAGCGCTACCGGGAGATCGGCGAGCTGAACAGCAACGTGCTCATGGGGCAGGTCGAGCTGGCGATGGCGCGGGCGTTCCTGGGGGACCTGCCGGAGGCGGTGCGACTGTGCGAGGGCGTGCGCCGTACGTGCGACGACCACGGGGAGCGGTGGGCTCGGGCGTACGCCCTGTTCGTGCTGGGGTACGCGGCGTGGGCCGAGGGCGAGCTGGGGCGCGCCCGCACCCTGCTCAGCGCGTGCCTGTCCGACGCGCACGGTTTCCGCGATCTGCTGGGCTCGGTGCTGGCCGTGGAGCTGCTGGCCCTGGTGACGGTCGCGGAGGGCGATCCGGTGGAGGCCGCCGTCCTGCAGGGCGCGGCGAGCCGCATGTGGCCTTCGGTGGGGCTGCCGCTGTTCGGCTCGGCCCACTTCAACGTCCCGCACGAGTTGTGCGAGAAGGCGGCCCGGGGCCGGCTCGGCGACGAACGGTACGAGGAGTGCGTGGGGCGGGGCCGGCTGCTGGGACACGAGGCGGCCGTCGCCCGCGCGCTGGGGCGGGAGCGTTCCCTGGACGGGCTTCCGGCACCACGTGGGCCGCACGGCCGCACAGGTGCCGGAACGCGCGAACCCACCGCCTCCCGTACCCGGAAGGGCGGGGAGACGGCGGGCTGAGGTGGTACCGGCGCCTGCTGGGGTCAGCGGGCGTAGTACTCGACGACGAGCTGCTCGTCGCAGATCACCGGGATCTCCTTGCGGTTCGGCTCGCGGTCCAGGCGGAACGCCAGGGCCTTGAGGTTCACCTGCAGGTAGCGCGGGGTCTCGCCGTCGGGGGCGAAGCCACCCTCACGGGCGATCTGGAAGAGCGTCTTGTCCTTGCTGCGGTCGCGGACCTGGACGACATCGTCGGGACGGACGACGAAGGACGGCTTGTCGACCTTCTTGCCGTTCACCTGGATGTGGCCGTGGACGACCATCTGGCGGGCCTGGTAGATCGTGCGGGCGATGCCCGAACGCAGGACCAGCGCGTCGAGGCGCTTCTCCAGCTCCACGATCAGGGCCTCACCGGTCTTGCCCTGCACCTTGGAGGCGCGGTCGTAGGCGCGGACCAGCTGGCGCTCGGAGATGTCGTACTGCGCGCGCAGACGCTGCTTCTCCAGCAGACGGACCTTGTAGTCCGAGTTCTGCTTGCGGCCACGGCCGTGCTCACCCGGCGGGTAGGGACGGGCCTCGAAGTACTTGACGGCCTTCGGGGTCAGCGCGATGCCGAGGGCACGCGACTTCTTGACCTTGGGGCGGGACTGGTTCGCCACTGTCTCTCATTTCCTTGTTCCGGCTTGTCAGAGTCGGGGGAGGTCGCCTCCGCAGCCGGGGAATCCCGCCGGGTCCACGTGGGACCTGCCGGGCAGCCGCTCCCCTGGTCTGGGCACATACGTGCAGCACGCGAGTGGCCCACCGACCGCTCCGGAACTCCGGGTGGTGGTGGGCTGCCCGCGACACCGATCGACGGTGCGCGACGCTCCTGGAACCCACTGGGGGCTCCGGCCGGATGTCCCGCTCTGACGGCACGGGACTCGGCGCTCCGGGCCAGTCTACAGGCCGGTCAGGACCGCCTGCGACGGAGGTGCTTCCGGGTCCACTCCACGGCGTCGGCGTACCGGGCCTCGGCGCCGTGCCGGGTGGGCGTGTAGTAGGTGCGGTCCTTGAGGGCGTCCGGGGCGTACTGCTGGGCGGCGATGCCCTCGGGCAGGTCGTGCGGGTACACGTATCCCTGGGCGTGGCCGAGCTTGGCGGCGCCCTTGTAGTGCCCGTCGCGCAGGTGCGGCGGGACCGGCCCGGCCAGGCCCTGCCGTACGTCGTCCAGGGCTGCGCCGATCGCGGTGGTGGCGGCGTTGGACTTGGGGGCGAGGGCGAGGGCGATCGTGGCGTGGCTGAGGGTGAGGGCGGCCTCGGGGAAGCCGATCATGGCGACGGCCTGCGCCGCGGCGACGGCGATCGGCAGGGCGCCCGGGTCGGCGAGGCCGATGTCCTCGCTGGCTGAGATCATCAGCCGACGGGCGATGAAGCGGGGGTCCTCACCGGCCTCGATCATGCGGGCCAGGTAGTGCAGCGCGGCGTCGACGTCCGAGCCGCGGATGGACTTGATCAGGGCGCTGGCGACGTCGTAGTGCTGGTCGCCGTCGCGGTCGTACGTCACCGCCGCGCGGTCGACTGTCTCTTCCAGCGTGCCGAGCGCGATCTCGCTGTCGCCCTTGTCGAGGGCGGCTCCGGCGGCGGCCTCCAGCGCGGTGAGCGCGCGGCGGGCGTCGCCGCCGGCGATGCGCAGCAGGTGCTCCTCGGTGTCCCCGGGAAGGGTGAGGGCGTCCTTCAGGCCGCGCTCGTCGGTCAGCGCCCGTCCGAGCAGGCCGCGGACGTCGTCGTCGGTGAGGGGTTCGAGGGTGAGCAGGAGGGAACGGGAGAGCAGCGGGGAGATCACCGAGAAGTACGGGTTCTCCGTGGTCGCCGCGATCAGGGTGACCCAGCGGTTCTCGACCGCCGGGAGGAGGGAGTCCTGCTGAGCCTTGCTGAAGCGGTGGATCTCGTCGAGGAAGAGGACGGTCTCCTGGCCGTAGCCGCCGCTGGCGCGGCGGGCGCCGTCGATGACCGCACGGACCTCCTTGACGCCGGCGGTGATCGCCGAGAGCTCCACGAAGCGCTTGTTGGTGGCCTTGGACACCACGTACGCCAGGGTCGTCTTGCCGGTGCCGGGGGGACCCCAGAGGATCACCGAGGACGGTCCGGCCGGGCCCTTGGCGCCCTCGCCGACCAGTCGGCGCAGGGGCGAGCCCGGCTTCAGCAGGTGCTGCTGGCCGACGACCTCGTCGAGGGTGCGCGGACGCATCCGGACCGCCAGGGGGCTGGCCGTGGGGTCCTTCTCCCGGCGGTCTTCGGCGGCGGCGGTGAACAGATCGGGCTCCACGCTGAAACCCTAGAACACCGCACCGACAATCCTCCCAGGGGCGGTCAGCTGGTCCAGAAGTCCCACCAGCGGGTGAGGATCAGCATGCCGATGATGCCGATGTGCAGCACGGGCAGTACCCAGGTGAACTCGCCGAAGAAGCTCTTCACCCAGCGCGGCGCGGGCAGGAAGCCGTTGCGGACGTTGAACGAGGTCACGTACCAGAACATGATGATCGTCGCGACCCAGGCCAGCGTGCACCACAGGCACAGGGCGTTGATCCGGTACAGCGACTGGAACATCAGCCAGGCGCAGAAGGAGACACCGAAGAGGGTGCCGGCGTTGAAGGTGAGCCAGTACCAGCGCGGGAAGCGGGCCCGGGTGAGCAGGCTCATGCCGACGCAGACGACGATGCCGTAGGCGACGAGGCCGAGCATCGGGTTGGGGAAGCCGAAGACCGACGCCTGCTCGGACTCCATCACGCTGCCGCAGGAGACGACCGGGTTGATGCTGCACCCGGGGACGAAGGTCCTGCCGTCGAGCTTGGCCTCCATCAGCTTGAACTTGTCGACGGTGATGACCCACGCGGCGAGCAGCCCGGCGGCGCCCGTGATCAGCAGCAGCACCGCGAAGGCCCGGCTGCCGCCCGCCGTCCTCGGGGCCGCGGCCTCGGCCGGCTGCGGTTCGGGCTCGGTGGAGACGTCCTTGACTGTCGTCTTGCTCATCACGCCGATTCCGTCTGTAGGTGGAGGGACCTTCTTCGGGCACCGGCCATTGTGCCGCACGCGTACGCGTGCGCACCGTTCGCTCCGCATAAGGACGTTCGTGCGGAGGGGACCCGCCGATCGGATCCGGCCAGGGCCGGAACGGCTCGGGACCGCGGACGGCGAGGACGCCGAGACCCCTCATGAGGTCTTCGGCGCCCTGCGTGAGCGCGGGTCAGCCGAGCCGCGCCTCCAGTTCGGCCACGATCTCCTTCAGGCCGACCGCGGTCTGCTCCCCGGACTCCATGTCCTTGAGCTGCACCACGCCCTCGGCGATGTCGCGCTCCCCCAGTACCAGCGCGTAGCGGGCGCCCGAGCGGTTGGCGGCCTTCATCGCCGCCTTCAGACCCCTGCCGCCGTAAGCGAAGTCGGCTGCGACGCCGACCTTGCGCAACTCGGTCACCTTGGCGAACAGCAGCCGGCGGGCCTCCTCGCCGAGCGGGACGGCGTAGACGGACGTGGCGTCCGGAATCGCGAGCTCGACACCTTCCGCCTCCAGCGCGAGCACCGTCCGGTCGACGCCGAGGGCCCAGCCGACGGACGGCAGCGCGGGCCCGCCGATCATCTCCGACAGGCCGTCGTACCGGCCGCCGCCGCCCACCGCGGACTGGGAGCCCAGACCGTCGTGGACGAACTCGAAGGTGGTACGGGTGTAGTAGTCCAGGCCGCGCACCAGCTTCGCGTCGTCCTCGAAGGCGACGCCGGCCGCCCCGATCAGCTCGCGGACCTCCTCGTGGTACGCCTTGCAGGCGTCGCACAGGTAGTCGCGCAGCAGGGGCGCCCCGGTCAGCTGCTCCTGCACGGACTCGCGCTTGTCGTCCAGGACCCGCAGCGGGTTGATGTCGATGCGGCGGCGGGTGTCCTCGTCCAGCTCCAGGCCGCGCAGGAACTCCTGCAGCGCGGCCCGGTAGACGGGGCGGCACTCCTTGTCGCCGAGACTGTTGAGCAGGATGCGGAAGTCGCTCAGGCCTAGTGAGCGGTACGCCTGGTCGGCCAGGATGATCAGCTCGGCGTCCAGGGCCGGGTCCTCGGCGCCGATCGCCTCGGCGCCGACCTGGGAGAAGTGGCGGTAGCGGCCCTTCTGGGGGCGCTCGTAGCGGTAGTACGAGCCGGAGTACCAGAGCTTGACCGGGAGGTTGCCGGCCTTGTGCAGGTTGGCCTCCAGGGCAGCACGCAGCACGGAGGCGGTGCCCTCGGGGCGCAGGGCGAGTTCGTCCCCGCCCTTGGTCCGCAGCGTGTACATCTCCTTGGTCACGATGTCGGTGGACTCGCCGACACCGCGCGCGAACAGCTCGACGTTCTCGAAGCCGGGTGTCTCGATGTAGCCGTAGCCGGAGCTGCGCAGCGGGGCGGCGATCGCCTCGCGCACGGCGAGGTACTTCGCGGATTCCGGCGGGATCAGGTCGTACGTGCCCCTGGGGGCCTTGAAGGTGCTCACGGAAGGTCTCGTCACATTCCTCGTCGGGGAGTCTCGGTCGCTCCCTGGCCGGCGCCCGCCTGCCGCAGATACGGGTTGGTGGCGCGCTCCCGGCCGATGGTCGTCTGGGGGCCGTGGCCGGACAGCACCACGGTGGAGTCGTCGAGCGGCAGGCACACGCGGGCCAGCGACGCGAGCATGTCCTCCATGGAGCCGCCCGGAAGGTCGGTGCGTCCGACGGAGCCGGCGAACAGCAGGTCACCCGAGAAGAGGACCGGCGGGATCTCCGCGGTCTCGGGCATCCTGAACGTCACCGACCCCCTGGTATGGCCCGGGGCGTGTGCCACGGAGAACCTCAGCCCGGCGATTTCCAGTTCGCGGCCGTCGGTCAGCTCACGGACGTCGTCCGGCTCCCCCACGGTCAGCTCTCCCATCAACGGCATCCCGATGGAGCGGCCGAGTGCCTTCTCGGGGTCGCTCATCATGTACCGGTCCTCGGGGTGGATCCAGGCCGGTACGTCGTGCGCGCCGCAGACGGGGACGACCGAGGCGACGTGGTCGATGTGGCCGTGTGTGAGGACGACGGCGACGGGCTTGAGCCGATGCTTCCTCAGCGCCTCCTCGACTCCCTGGGCCGCCTGGTGGCCCGGGTCGATGATCACGCACTCCTCACCGGCGGCGGGGGCGACGAGGTAGCAGTTCGTCCCCCAAGCCCCGGCGGGGAACCCGGCAATGAGCACGATCGTCCTTCGTTGTGTCGGTACAGGGCGGTTTTGGTCGGCTGCAACTGCTGTCAGAGCCTACCGGCGCTGCCGATTCCTCAGCGAACCCATATACGGTACGGGGCACACGCAGGCGATCGGCTCAACTGACGCACGCGCCCCAGTCGACGTACGAGACGCAATTGAGGAGTACACCCGGTGGTCAGCCAGGAGCAGCGGCGGCGTCAGCTCGCCCGGGAGAAGTTCTTGCGGCAGCAGCAGCGGCGCACCGAGGCACGGCGCAAGTCACGGATCCGCAATTCCGTGATCGGTTCGGCGTTCGGCGTGGTTCTGGTGGGCAGCCTGGCGCTGTACACGACCGGCGTGCTGAAGGGCGACGACGGCAAGGCCAACGCCGGCGCCGAGGTCACGCCGTCGGCCTCGGCGAAGCCGAAGGACCCGTGCGCGAAGCCGGCCGACGGCAAGGCCAGGTCGGAGACCTGGAAGACGGAACCGGCGATGGCGATCGACAAGTCGGCCAAGTACACCATGAAGCTGGAGACGACGTGCGGTGACATCGACATCGCGCTGAAGGCGTCGGCCGCTCCACACACCGTGAACTCGTTCAGCTTCCTCGCGGGCAAGGGCTTCTTCGACCACACGAAGTGCCACCGGCTCACCGACTCCGGCATCTACGTGCTCCAGTGCGGCGACCCGACGGGCACGGGCACGGGCGGCCCGGGGTACACGATCCCCGACGAGAACCTCAAGGACAGTTCCCTGAAGGACAACGTGTACCCGGCGGGCACGGTCGCGATGGCCAACCGGAGCCAGCCGCACACCGGCGGCAGCCAGTTCTTCCTCGTGTACGAGGACAGTCAGCTCCCGCCGAGCTACACCCCCTTCGGTACGGTGTCCAAGGAAGGGATGACGGTGCTGAAGAAGATCGCGGCGGCCGGTGCCCAGCCTGCGGACCCGACCACGATGAACACCGCGCCGAACGCGACCGTGGTGATCAACAGGGCGACGGTCACGAAATCCTGAAGACCTCCGTGACCTGCGGCGAAATTTCGGTGCCGCTGGATGCGGACAGGCAACCCGCCGGTCGCCTATGTTGGCGGTGACGAAACTGTGGACGATGCCCGGGGGCGCAAAGGCCCCACGCAGGCATCATGTGGAGGAGGCGCTGTGAGCAGCGACCCGTGGGGCCGCGTCGACGAGACGGGGACCGTGTACGTGCGTACGGCCGACGGCGAGCAGGTCGTCGGTTCCTGGCAGGCCGGCTCCCCCGAGGAGGCGCTGGCCTACTTCGAGCGCAAGTACGAAGGCCTGGTTGTCGAGATCGGCCTCCTCGAAAAGCGCGTGCAGACCACCGACCTGTCGGCGAAGGACGCCCAGACCGCCATCGACCACCTGCGCGAGCAGGTGGACGCCCATCACGCGGTCGGTGACCTGGCCGCGCTGCGGGCCCGGCTGGACAAGCTCGTCGAGAGCGTCGACAAGCGCCGTGAGGAACGCAGGGCACAGCGGGCCCGGCAGTCCGACGAGGCACGCAAGGCGAAGGAGGCGCTGGTCGCCGAAGCCGAGGAGCTGGCCGGGTCTGACCAGTGGCGGGTGGCCGGTGAGCGGCTGCGGGCGCTGGTGGACACCTGGAAGGGGCTGCCGCGCCTGGACCGCAAGTCCGACGACGAGCTGTGGCACCGCTTCTCGCATGCCCGGTCGGCGTTCTCCAAGCGCCGCAAGGCGCACTTCGCGCAGCTGGACGCGCAGCGCGAGGAGGCCCGCCGCGCCAAGGAGCGGCTGGTCGCCGAGGCCGAGGAGCTGTCCGGATCGACGGAGTGGGGGCCGACGGCCGCCCGCTACCGCGAGCTGATGGCGGACTGGAAGGCCGCGGGCCGCGCCCAGCGCGAGCACGAGGACGACCTGTGGAACCGCTTCCGCGGCGCCCAGGACGTCTTCTTCGCCGCGCGCAGTTCGGTGTTCGCGGAGCGCGACGCCGAGCAGGCGGAGAACCTGAAGCTGAAGGAGGAGCTGGCCGAGGAGGCCGAGAAGCTCCTGCCGGTGACGGATCTCAGGTCCGCGCGCGCCGCGTTCCGCTCGATCAACGAACGCTGGGAGTCCATCGGCCATGTGCCCAGGGACGCCCGGCCGAAGGTCGAGGGCCGGATGCACACGGTCGAGCGGGCCATCCAGGAGGCCGAGGAGGCCGAGTGGCGCCGGACCAACCCGGAGGCACGCGCGCGTGCCGAGGGTCTGACCGGCCAGCTTCAGGCCGCCGTGGACAAGCTGCGGATGCAGATCGAGCAGGCGCGCGCCCAGGGCAACACGTCCAGGGCCGACAGACTGGAGCGCGAGCTGGAGGGCCGCCAGGCGCTCCTGGACCAGGCGCTGAAGGGCCTGCAGGAGTTCGGCGGCTAGGGAGCGTATGTGGTTGTGATCATCAGGTGGTCCGGGTGAGCTCTCTGAGCCAGATCATCGAGG